>NZ_JACARE010000093.1 GCF_013386765.1 Pseudomonas yamanorum | reverse complement strand
CCCTCCACCCACGTTCTCCTGAAAGAATGCGCTGACCTTTTCAGGGGCGCTTCGCACCCCAGCGGGAGCAAGCTCCCTCGCCACAAGGTTTGCGACTCCTCGACGTAATGGCTGCCAGGCACTGCCGTGGATGGCGGCGTTGTTGCCCAAGGGGTTGCTGGAGACCATCCTGAAAAAACGCTTTGGCCTAAGCGGAACCTTGTAATAACAGCACCGCTAACGTGTGGCGAGGGAGCTTGCTCCCGTTGGGCTGCGCAGCAGCCCCAAAACCATCCACCCACGTTCTCCTGAAAGAATGCGCTGACCTTTTCAGGGGCGCTTCGCACCCCAGCGGGAGCAAGCTCCCTCGCCACAAGGTTTGCGACTCCTCGACGTAATGGC
>NZ_JACARE010000092.1 GCF_013386765.1 Pseudomonas yamanorum | reverse complement strand
AGCCAACTGGCACACCCTAAATCCAATGTGGGAGCTGGCTTGCCTGCGATGGCAATGTATCAGGCACCCACTTCAGTGCCTGACCCACCGCTATCGCAGGCAAGCCAGCTCCCACATTTTGTTCGGTGTTCGGCTCGGGATCGTCAGATCAACCGCGCCGCCACCAGCCAATCCGCCACCGCCTGGAACGAAGCATCCGGCACCGGATCTCCCGGCACGGTTTTCCTGGCAATCGCCTCCGCCAAAACCCTGTCCGGCGCCTGCGGTATCCCTAAGTCAAACGCCTCCTGCAACATCCCCAACGCCTCCTCCGGCGAAGCCCGGCACACCACCACCGGCACCGGGGTCTCGCCACGCACATAACGCACGCCAATCACCCAGCCATCGGTGGTACCAATCATCATCGACGCGCGGCCCAACCCCAGCTTGGTGGCCAACGCCTGCATTTCCTGGCGCTGGCGCCGCCGCTCGCTCTTGATCAGCGGGTCGCCATCAATGTCCTTACGTTCGCGCTTGGTCTCGCTGCGGGTCATTTTCATGTCGCGGCCGAACAGCCAGCGCTGCATCAACACGTCCACCCCGCCCACCAGGATGAACGCCGCGAGCACGGTGAACACCAGCGGCTTGAGCACCAGGAAAAACGTCGATTCGATACACCCGGCGCCACACCGCGAAGACTCCATCAACGCCTGCAACGCATGTCGCCCCACCACGTAGAACGCCACCGCCAGCACATGCACCTTGATCAGGCCCTTGATGAACTCCACAAAGTTGCGCAGGGCAAACAGCTTCTTGAAGCCTTCCGCGGGGTTGATGCGCTTGAACTCCGGCTTGATCGGCTCCACGGAAAACACAAAGCCACGCATGGTGATGATATTGGTCAGGATCACCACACCCGTAGTCACCGCCATCACCGGCAAGGTGATGCCGATCACCAGTTGCTCGGCATGGTCCAGCACCCGTGGCCACACCGTGGCGAACGGTTCGATGTAGATCTGCGCGGTGAGGTCGATCAGCGCCGTGACCTGGGCCTGGGCCCGGGGCGCAAGGATGGAAATGCACAGGGTGCAAAACAGGATGACCATGCCCGAGACCAGGTCCTGGCTCTTGGCGACCTGGCCCTTCTTGCGCGCGTCCTTGAGCTTTTTGTCCGTGGCCGGCTGGGATTTTTCTTCGCTGGTATCGCCCATACGCTACTCCATGCCCGCCAGGGTTTTCAGCAGTTCCACCGTGCCGCGAAATTCCGCCAACTGGTCCAGCATCAATGGAATCAGGAAGCCGATGTAGATCACCATCAGGATCGAGAAAAACAGGTTTTTCACCGGCAGCGACAGGTCGAAAATATGCAGGTTCGGCGCCATGCGTGACAGGTAAGCCAGCATCAAATCGGTGACCAGCAGCGAGATGATCAGCGGCGACACCATGAGCACCCCGACGCGCATGATCTGGTCGAGAATCGACAGCACCGCCAGCAACGCCGAGCTGGCGAACACCGGGGTAAACGCGGTCACCGGCCACAGTTGGTAGCTGTGGTAATAGCCGTCGACCATCAGGATAAAACCGCCGGACATGAAGAACAGCGTGATCAGCATCACCGTCAGTAAGGTGGACATCACACTCGACTCCCCGGTGGACAGCGGGTCCACCAGTTGCGCCATGGTCGAGCCGCGCTGCAGGTCGATCAACTCCCCCGCCACTTCCGCCGCCCAGAACGGTATGCCGAACAACAGGCCGATCAGGATGCCGATCAGGAATTCCTTGATCAGCAACCCGGCGATAAACAGGCTGCCGTGGTTGGGCATCGAGGTCATGGCGTCGAACACCGGCATGAACATCGGGATCGAAATCGCCACGGCCACGCAGCCGCGAATCATCCCGGTGAGCCCGAGGCGGTTGAACGCCGGGGTGATCACCACTACGCCCATGGCCCGGCAGGCAGCCAGCGACGCCGAGCTGATCACCGGGTAGGCGACTTCCAGAAACTGTGCGGTAAGGCTGGCATCCATGGGCGGTCAGCGCGTCCACAAGGGGAAATTGTCCAGCACCTGGCCGCCGAGTTCCGCCACTTGCCCGGCCAGCACCGGGCCCAGGAACACGATGGTCAACAACACCGCCACCAGCTTCACCACCTGGGGCAAGGTCTGGTCCTGGATCTGGGTCAGCGCCTGGAACAGGCCCACGCTCAAGCCGACGATAATCGCCACCCCCAGCGCCGGCGCAGAGAGCATCAGCACGGTCATCAGTGCCTGTTTCATCAGTGACAGGAAAACGTCCTGGCCCATGGGTCGTGCCTCAGCCGTAACTCAGAATCAAACCGTGCATCAGGCGCGACCAGCCGCTCAATGACACGAACAGGAAGATTTTCAGCGGGATCGAAATCAGGTTCGGCGAGACCATCGACATGCCCATCGCCATCAACACGTTGGACACCAGCAAATCCACCACCAGGAACGGGATGTACAGCAAAAACCCGATCTCGAAGGCCCGGGTCAGCTCCGAGCTGACGAACGCCGGGATCAGCACCACCAGGTCGTCATCGCGCAGGTCGGCACGGGCTTCCGGCGACCAGATGGTCTCGGTGGCCTGCACGAAAAACCCGCGCTCGGACTCGTTGGCGAAACGCGCCAGGTGCGCCTGCAACGGCGGGCGCAAGGCATCGCCGAGGTCCTTGAGTTGCTCGACGTGCTCGATGTTCAGGTCGCGCCCCTCCACCTGGCGGTACATGTCGCCAATCAACGGCGTGGTGACATACACCGACAGAATCAGCGCGATGCCGTACAGCACAAGGTTCGGCGGGGTCTGCTGCACGCCCAGGGCGTTGCGGATCAGGAACAGCACCACCGATATTTTCATGAAGCCGGTGAGGGTCACCACCGCCAACGGGATCAACCCGATGGTGGCAACCACCAGGATGATCTCGATCAGGTTCGGCTGATAACCGGTCATGGGGTGGCGAAACTCAGCAGGCGCACGCCCAGGCCGTCACCGATTTTCACCAGTTGGCCCTGGCCGACGCGGCGGCCGTTGACCATCAGGTCGACGCCATCCACGGTCGGGGTATTGAGTTGCAGCAGGCTGCCCGCGCCCAGTTCCCGCAACTGCGCAAGGGTCAGTTCCAGGCTGCCGACCTGGCACACCAGCTTGAGGGGCAAATCGTCCAGGGCGGCGGCGGCATCGACATCAGTCATTGTGTTCTCCATGTCCAAAAGGGGCGTTTTCAAAGCTTCCTGTAGCTGCAGCGACGCGCCGTCACACTGGCAGCGGGCTTGCAAGCGGCCCTCGAGGTCCAGCAGCCAGCCGCTGCCGGGTTCGAGCATCAGCACATCGCCGGGCTGCAAGCTGCGCAACTCGCCGAGACTCAGCCATTGCCGCCCGGCCACCACCGACAGGGTCTGGCGCAGCGCGGGCAACGGGTCGGCCTCGATCTGGCCGTGCTGCTCCAGCAACTGCGCCACCAGCAGCGCGGCGCTTTCGCTCAAGTCCAGCTGGGCGGCCATGGGCGGGGTGTTGCCGAAGGTCAGGGTCAACGCCAGGTGCACGGCGTAAGGCCGTTGTTCTTCATGGGTTTCGAGTAACTGCACGGGGTGGCCGAGCAAGGGTTCGAGGCGCTCGATCAGATCCAGCACGGCCAGTTCCAGCAGCAGCGAGCGCGGCAATGACGGCAGCACTTGCGCGTCGAACTGCAACGCCAGCGGCACCAGCACCTGCTGCACCGCGTCGGCCGAGAGGCGCAGGCGCGCCGGAGATTGCCCGAGCAGCAGCAACACGTCCCGGGGTGTTTTCAGCGGCTGGGGATCGGCGGCCCAGGCGACGCTCAAGTCCTGCCCGGCACAACGGCCCTGCCATGCATGGCGCCGGCGGTGCAGTTGGTTATGCAGCGGGAGCAGCGCCGGGTCATAGTGTTCAAGCCAGGGCGCCAACGGGTCGGCAAGGGCCACGATCATGTGCCGAGCCCTTGTTCTTCGCGCAGCTCGCCGGCGACACGCTCACTGTTTTCGCGCCCGTCCAGCAGGCTTCGCCAGGCGTCGGACTGGCGCTGTCGGTTCAGGCGTTCCTGGCGGAACAGGTCGCGCTCACGCTCCTGGGTTTGCAGGGTGCTGGACACCTGGCTGATGTCGCCCTCAAGCAGTTGCTCAGCGTCGGACAAGCCCCGCAGGCGATCCTGGGCCGCCTGCCAACTGGCCACCGACAGGCCTTCGGTCAGCGAGGCGTAGATCTCACCGGCTTCACGGGCGACGGCTTCACGGTGCAGGCGCAATTGTTCCTTGGCGTCGCTCAGGGCGCCGTGGGTTTGCGCGCAGCGTTGCTGTTGCGCCGCCAACTGGCTGGCCGCCCGTTGTTCACGCAGCACCCGCAGGGTTTGCAGGGTGCGTAGTTGTTCAGTCTTCATCGGTTCTTTCTCTCCATCGTCATACCAACACCGCACTCGCTGAGTGCATGAAGATTGAATGTGGGAGCTGTCGAGCCC
>NZ_JACARE010000091.1 GCF_013386765.1 Pseudomonas yamanorum | reverse complement strand
GCGCTTTAGATTTTGATGTTGCCTTTGCTTCACCACACTCAAGCCGGCCTGTAGGCCGCTGTGCTCTGGCTTTTGATCTTGATTTTGATCTTAGGCGCCCCGTTAAACCACGCTGGCCGAACGCAGGCTTTGGAGCGTGGGTAACCCGGCAGGACGCCGGGTTAGCCGCGCTGGGCCAAGGATGGCCCATCGCGGCGGCCCACGGTCCAAAGCCGGAGTGCGGGCACACCGAGCCCTAGCGAGGTGCCGAGTGGTGGGGCAAGAGCGTTTTGCTTACTTTTGCGCTCTTCAAAAGTGAGCCGCTGTAAGAGCGGAACCATAAGCGGCCATAACAAAAATAACGGATATACACCCCACCCCAAACCATTGGCACAGACACACAACCACTTGGCAGCCACAACAATTCTTGCAATCCCCCCACAAGGCAGAATCCACTTGCAAGAATCTGCCAAAGCACCCGCGATTAGCAAAACACAATAATTCAGGGAGTGCCCCTAATGCGAAGCAACAGGATCAACGTACAGTCAGCGCTGGGTCTGGGCCTGCTTGTACTCGGCTTGAACAGCGCCCAAGCGGACCTACCGCCAGACACCATCGGCCAGACCACCCTGGCCTTCCCGCCGGAAGCCCACCGCGCCTTCGTAGTAGACGTCGAATTCGAAAGCTTCGTCGTAGGCCGCGTCACCGTCGTCGACCCGGATAAAAAACGCGTCCTCGGCATGGTCCCCACAGGCTTCGCCGCCCCCTCGGCCCTGAGCCACGATCAAAAGACCCTGTACAGCGCCGATATCTACTATTCCCGCGGCACCCGTGGCGATCGCACCGACGTGCTCACCGCCTGGGACAGCTCCAGCCTGTCGCCTTCGTGGGAAGTACTTATACCGAACAAACGCGCCGAATCCCTGACCCAACGCTACGGCCTGAAAACCAGCGGCGACGACCGTTTCGTCTACGTCTACAACTTCACCCCGTCCACCTCGGTCACCGTGGTCGACACCCAGTCCCGCGCCGTCACCGCCGAAATCGCGATCCCCGGCTGCGTGCTCAACTACCCGGTCGGCACCCGCCGTTTCGCCTCCCTGTGCGGCGACGGCAGTCTGCAAGTGGTCACCCTGAATGACCAAGGCCAGGAAACCTCGCGCAACCGCACCCACTTCTTCGACCCCAACGCCGAGAAGCTCAACGAGCGCGCCGTGAACGTAGGCGACACCTACTACTTCACCACCACCACCGGCACCATACGCCCCGTCGACTTCTCCGGCGATGCCCCGAAAATCCTGCCATCGTGGTCACTCACCACCGATGCAGAAAAGAAAACCGGCTGGGCCCCGGGTGGCTGGCAACTGATGGCCGTGGCACCAAAGCTCAACCGTATGTACGTGCTGATGCATGACAACCACGAACCCATGAAGTGGGAAGACCCAAGCACCATCATTTGGGCCTACGACCTCAAGACCCAGAAAAAGATAGCCACCCTGGAAGCCCCGACGCCGGTCTGGAGCATGCAGGCCACCGGCGACGACAAGCCCCTGTTGCTGGGCGCCGACGTCGAAGGCGGCTTGCAGATCTTCGACCTGAAGACCAACAAACTCACCGGTAGCATGGCCAAGGTGGCGAAGACCGCCACCCAGATCATGAGCTACTAAAGAGGTTCGGCCATGCATATCGACCCGATCTTCATCATTGCCAGCGCCCTCGCCATTGCGGTGTTGCTGGCCAGTGCCGCAACCCACAAGTTGCGCGCACCGGCACGTTTCGCCCGGCAACTGGCGGACTACCAGTTGCTGCCCGAGGCATTGACCCGTCCCGGCGCCCGGGTGATTCCGGTGCTGGAGTTGGTGATTGCCTTTGCCCTGCTGGTGCCGGCCACCCGTTCCTGGGCAGCCCTCAGTGCCGCCGGCCTGATTGCGCTGTACGCCGCCGCCATCGGCATCAACCTGTGGCGCGGTCGCCGGGACATCGACTGCGGTTGCGCAGGCCCCGACCAGGCGCAGCCGTTGCGACCGATCCTGCTGCTGCGCAACGGCGCACTGGTGGCCGTGGCCTTGCTGGCCTGCGTGTCGCCGATTGCCCGTGACCTGGGTTTTTTCGACGGTTTCGTCACCGTCGCCGCCAGCGCCGTCGCGCTGCTGATTTACGCCGCCGCCGATGGCTTGCTGGCGAACTCCCCTCTTCTGCTCAAACTGATTGGTAGGTGATCAATGGAAGGCCTGATTGTTTCTAACGTACTGCTGTGGGTCCTGCTGCTGGCGCTGGCGTTCGCCGTGATGGGCCTGGTGCGCCAGATTGGCGTGCTGCACGGGCGCATCGCCCCGGCTGGCGCGCTGATGGTGGACAAGGGCGTGGCGGTGAATGAGCCGGCGCCGCAAGTCACTGCTTCCGACCGCAAGGGTCGCCCGGTGAACTTCGGCTATGCCGGTGAGAAGAACCAGTTGCTGTTCTTCCTCTCGCCGACCTGCCCGATCTGCAAATCCCTGTTGCCAGCGATCAAATCCATCGCCAAGGAACAGGCCGACCGTCTCGATGTGGTGTTTATCAGCGACGGTGACATGGAAGCCCAGCAAGCACTGATCACCGAGCACAAGCTGGACGACGTCACCTACGTGGTCGGCCCGGAAGTCGGCATGACCTACCAGATCGGCAAGCTGCCGTACGCTGCACTGATCGACAAGAGCGGCACCTTGCGCGCCAAGGGCCTGGTCAATTCCCGCGAACACCTGGACAGCCTGTTCGAAGTCGAACACCTGAAAAGCGCCACGCTGCAGCAATACCTCAACAGCCAGCCGCAGCCCCACGACCACAGCCACGGCCATAGCCACTGATTAAGGCAGGGAGACTCTCATGAAATTGCTGGATCTGTTATTCGAGCGCTCGACCCGTCGCCTGGCCGACACTACGTCACGGCGCAAACTGTTGGCCCGCATGGGTTCGCTGATGGTCGCAGGCGCCGCGTTGCCCCTGCTGCTGCCCCTGGACCGCACCAGCAAGGCGCTGGCCGCCGACAACCCGAAAGCCGGTGACCCAGGCGATCCGAACAGCTGCGACTACTGGCGCTACTGCTCCATCGACGGCTTCCTGTGCAGTTGCTGCGGCGGGTCGGTGACGTCCTGCCCACCGGGCACCGAGGCGTCCCAGGTGACCTGGATCGGCACCTGCCGCAACCCGGCGGATGGCAAGGACTACATCATTTCCTATAACGACTGCTGCGGTAAGCAAAGCTGCGCCCAATGCGCGTGCACGCGTAACGACAGTGAAGAACCGGCGTACCGGCCGTTCAACAACAACGATGTGAACTGGTGCCTGGCGGCCAAATCCCACATCTACCACTGCACGGTCTCGATCATTCGCGGCGTCGCGGTTTAACTCACCCTTGTGGCGAGGGAGCTTGCTCCCGCTGGAGTGCGAAGCGCTCCCAAAGATCTTGGGGCTGCTGCGCAGCCCAACGGGAGCAAGCACCCTCGCCACAGGTCAGTGCAAAGAGGCTTGTCATGCGTACGTTGTTTTTGCTGAGCTTGATGTGTGTCTTCGCCGCCCCGCTCGCCCAGGCCCGGGCGATTCCCAATCCGAACCAGAAGCACGCACCGGGTAATGAGTCGCCGCAAACGCCCATCGCCCAGGCCGGGTACAGCGTGGCGACCAACTATCAGCTGCAGTGTGCCGGCTGCCATCTGGGCAGCGGCATGGGCTCGGCGGCGAACGACACGCCGAGGATGACCGGGTTTGTCGGCAACTTTCTGAAGGTGCCGGGTGGCCGGGAGTTTTTGGTGCGGGTGCCGGGGATGTCGCAGTCGGCGCTGAACGATGGGCAACTGGCGGATCTGCTGAACTGGCTGATGCGCCCGGACGGGATGGCGGGCAAGAGTACGCCGGTGGATTACCAGCCTTATAGCGCTACGGAAGTGACTGAGTTGCGGCACAAGGCAATGCTCAACCTGCCGGGGACGCGGGCGGGGTTGATCAAGGAGATGCGCGCGCAAGGGATTGCGATCGAAGACGGAATGCCCAACTGAACCCTGTGGGAGCTGGCTTGCCTGCGATAGCGGTGGGTCAGCCAGGAATGGGTAGCTGACACTCCGCTATCGCAGGCAAGCCAGCTCCTACAGTTCAGGCGTGTTGCTTGCGATACTCACCCGGTGCAATGCCAAACCGCGATTTGAACGCCGTCGAAAAGTAACTCGAATCCGAAAACCCCCACGAGTACCCCAACACCGAAAGCTTCTCCTCCACCCTGGATTGGCGCAGCGACTCGGCACACAAATCCAGCCGCCGGTTCTTGATGTACCGCGCCACCACCAAACCCTTGCGTGCAAAGATCCGGTACAGCCCGCGCACCGACATTCCCACCTCCCGCGCCAGCCATTCAGGGCACAGCTCTTCGGAGCGAATGTGTTGGTCAATGCACTCCAGGGTCTTGCGAAACACCCGCTCGTGAGCATCACCGACTTCACCCGCCTGGCTGATGGCCGGGCGCAGCAGGTTGATGATCGCTTCCAGCGTCGCCTCGCTTTCCTGCAAGGTCAGGTTGTCTTGCTGGGTCGCTTGCAAAATCAGTTGCCGGGACAGCATCGCCATCGGCGACGTGGCCTCGATGCGGTGCCCGCATTTGACCGGGTTGAAGCGCAAGGTCTGCTCCACCAGGTAGGCCGGCAGGATCAACGACAACTGCCGCGAGTTCTCGCTGTAGGTGAAGTCGCTGGGGTGCGCCGCATCGATCAGGGTGATGTCGCCGGCACGCAACAGCGCCTTGCTGTCGCCCTGGGCCATGCCCGCCGTGCCGTCGAGCTGGAACACGGCAAAGTACTTGCCGCCCTCGCCCGCCGCGATTTGCGTGGGGGTGCGAAACAGCCGCGCCTGGCAGGCGTCGACAAAGCTGAGCTTCAGCGCGCCGCTCTGGTATTCGCGGATCTGCCCGGAAAAACCATCCCCCAGGACTTGTGCATCAAACGCGCCGCAGATCTGATTGATCTGATGGATCCATTGGTCGAACCCATCACAGCGCTGTGCAATTGAAGACATCATGTTCAGGCCTCACGCAGGCTTATTTTTATTCTCTACGCCACATCACTCCACCCGTTCTCCTGAACAGCGTCGCTCCTTATTTCAGGCCTCCGAACCGCCGGTAAAAACTTTCGCCCACGTCCGGCAACGGGCCGTCGGCAGTTTCCAGCGCGCTGTTCAGCCATTCCTCGGCCTTGGCGTAGATCAACCGGTAAATATTGCGGCACAACTGGCGGGCGGCGCGGCCTTCCCAATCGCCGGGGAGCAATTCGTCGGGCAATTGCGGGTCGCGCAGCAGCAGTTTGCGGTATTCATGAATAAGCAGGACCCGTGCCAGGAAACAATCCGCAGGCGCAAGCTGTTCCTGCTCGCGAAGCGCTTGCCAGAGCGGTCGGAACAGTTGGATGAACTCGCTGTAATGGGCCGCCAGTTCCTCGATGTTCCAGCTCTCGCGCACCTGCACTCGCAGGGCTTTGGAGGCCAGTACATCTTGTGCCGTGGTCTCGAAGACGATGGTGTCTTCCTGGGCGCCGAGGTCGAGCAAGGTGGCGTTGACATCGGCGCGGTCGCTGCGCGGGCAGGCCAGCACGGTCGGGGCTATCGCACCAAAACCTTGCCATTCCAGTTCTTCACGCACCTGTTTGCGCTTGTCCTGGGTCAGCTGTGTGAGCATCACCAGGCACCACGAACCATCCCACGCCGGCACGCTGGAGCTGTAGACCCGCTTGAAGGCCTTGTCGAAACGCCGGCGCCCGGCACCGGTCAGGCTGTAGTAGCTGCGGCGCCCGACTTTCTCGGCGGTCAGCCAGCCTTCCTTGGTCAGGCGGAAGATCGAGGTGCGGATCAGCCGTTCGTTGATGCCGATGGGCTCGAGCAACTGGATCAGACTGCCCAGCCACACCGTCCCGCCGTGGGGCTCGATGGCGTCCCCGTACAAGGTAATGATCAAGGAACTGGCGCGAATCGGCGTCTGCTCCTGGAAGCGGGTGATCAGTTGGTTCAGGGGTGTCAGTGACGACATGGGCGTACCGAGGCAAAAAGAGAAAATATACCGTTTTTAGCGGCGTCGGGATGCAGGCGATTCATGTGCCCTTGGGCCGCAGGCCGCTGTCGCTGATCCGTGGCCGGTCGGCTTCAGGCTCGCTCAGGGGGGCGCATTCCTGCATCTGCTCCAGGCAGCGCTGGGCCAGGCGCTGGTATTCGCGGGTACCGGTTTGCTTCCAGTGCACCTCTTCGTCGCTGAGGCTGCGCTTGACGCTGGCCGGCGTGCCCATCACCAACGACTGCTCGGGGCACTCGAAACCGGCTTTGACAAAGGCCGCCGCCGAGACAAAGGAGCGAGCGCCAATGCGCGCGTTGTCCATTACTACGGCATTCATGCCCACCAGCGCATCGGTGCCGATCCGGCAACCGTGCAGCACCGCGCCGTGGCCAATATGGCCGTTGCGCTCCACTACCGTGTCGCTGTCCGGGAAGCCGTGCATCACGCAGGTGTCCTGCAGGTTGGCCCCTTCTTCGAGGACGATACGCCCGAAGTCGCCGCGCAGACTCGCCAGCGGCCCCACATAGCAATGAGGGCCGATGATCACATCGCCGATCAATACCGCCGAGGGATGAACGTAGGCCGTGGGGTCGACCACCGGGGTGAGGCCGTCGAGGCTGTAGCAGGTCATGGAGGATTCCTTTTATGGCGTATTCGCAAAGCGATGCCGATCTTGGCTTATTTTGTATCACATCATTTTATAAGCACAAAGCTGAAAAAGCGTATCGCTTGGATCACCTATCGGCCAAGCAGGCTAAAACGCCCTATATATTCGATTTAAAGCCAATAAAATATGGGATTTATCAGGTGTTTACCGGCCAACAACCTGACCAATCCATTTTCAAACCTTCCAAAACAAGACACACCAAATCAATTTTATCATTGCATTTATGTATCACGTTAAAGCTATACTCCTGCAAAACCGGCAGACCTTGCCGATCCAATAATGAGCCGGCTGACCGCCGAGCGTGCACCGTGAGGGCCTCACGACCATGAACTTCGAACACATCCTGTTTTCCATCGAGGCCGGCGTCGCCCTGCTCAGCCTCAATCGCCCCGACCAGCTCAACAGCTTCAATGCGCAGATGCATGGCGAGGTCCAGCAGGCACTGAAGCTGGTTCAGGAAAACCCCGACGTGCGCGTGCTGCTGCTGACCGGCGAAGGTCGTGGCTTCTGCGCCGGGCAAGACCTCAGCGACCGCAATGTGGCACCCGGCAGCGCGGTGCCGGACCTGGGTGAATCCATCGAGAAGTTCTACAACCCGCTTATCCGCCAACTGCGCGACCTGCCCCTGCCGGTGATCTGCGCGGTGAACGGCGTAGCCGCCGGGGCCGGCGCGAACATACCCCTGGCCTGCGACCTCGTATTGGCCGCCCGCTCGGCGAGTTTTATCCAGGCGTTCTGCAAGATCGGCCTGATCCCCGACTCCGGCGGCACCTGGACCCTGCCGCGCCTGGTGGGCATGGCCCGCGCCAAGGCCCTGGCCCTGCTGGGCAATCGCCTGAGCGCCGAACAAGCCGAGCAATGGGGCCTGATCTACCGCTGCGTGGACGACGCCGAACTGCGCAACGAAGCCCTGACCCTGGCCCGCCACCTGGCCACCCAACCGACCTACGGCCTGGCGCTGATCAAGCGCAGCCTGAACGCCAGCCTGAGCAACACCTTTGATGAACAGCTGGAGCTGGAGCGCGACCTGCAACGCCTGGCCGGGCGCAGCGAGGATTACCGCGAAGGCGTCGCCGCCTTCATGGAAAAACGCAGCCCAAGCTTCAAGGGCCGCTGAAAGGAGCGCACTGCATGACCAACCATGAAGCCATGAACCTGGCCAACCAATGCACCCAGGCCATGTTCAGCCGCGACGCCGCGAGCCAGGGCATGGGCATGCGCCTGCTCTCGGTGGCGCCGGGCTGCGCACGCCTGGGAATGAGCGTGCGCGCCGACATGATCCAGGGCCACGGCACCTGCCACGGCGGCTACCTGTTCGCCCTGGCGGACTCGGCCTTCGCCCTCGCCTGCAACAGCTACAACGACGCCACCGTGGCGCTGGGTTGCAGCATCGACTACATCGCCCCGGCACACCTGGGCGACACCTTGAGTGCCGACTGTCGCGAGCAAAGCCGCTCGGGCCGCACCGGCAACTACGACGTCCGTATCGAAAACCAACTGGGCCAGCTGATTGCGCTGTTCCATGGCAAATCCTACAAAGTGCGCGGCACGGTGCTGGCGCAGGAGAATCCGAATGAATGACGCCTTGATCATCGACGCGGTACGCACCCCGATTGGCCGCTACGCAGGCGCCTTGAGCAGCGTGCGCGCCGACGACCTCGGTGCGGTGCCGCTGCGCGAACTGTTGCGCCGCCACCCGCAAGTGGACTGGAGCCGCGTCGACGATGTGATCTACGGCTGCGCCAACCAGGCCGGCGAAGACAACCGCAACGTGGCCCGCATGTCGGCGCTGCTGGCCGGGCTGCCGGTGAGCGTGCCGGGCACCACCCTCAACCGTTTGTGCGGCTCGGGGCTGGACGCCATCGGCAGCGCGGCCCGGGCGATTCGCTGCGGCGAGGCCGGGTTGATGCTGGTGGGCGGTGTGGAATCAATGTCCCGGGCGCCGCTGGTGATGGGCAAGGCCGAGCAGGCGTTTGCCCGCGATGCGCAGCTGTACGACACCACTATCGGCTGGCGTTTCGTCAATCCGCTGATGAAAAAAACCTACGGGATCGACTCGATGCCGGAGACCGCCGAAAACGTCGCCGAGCAGTTCAACATCTCCCGTGCCGACCAGGACGCCTTTGCCCTGCGCAGCCAGCAACGGGCAGCGGCGGCCCAGGCCAGCGGGCGCCTGGCCAAGGAAATCGTCGCGGTGGAAATCCCCCAGCGCAAAGGCCCGGCCAAGGTGGTGGAACACGACGAACACCCACGCGGCGACACCACCCTTGAGCAACTGCAGAAACTCGGCACGCCGTTCCGCGAAGGCGGCAGCATCACCGCCGGCAACGCGTCCGGGGTCAACGACGGCGCCTGCGCCCTGCTGCTGGCCAGCGCCGAAGTTGCCAAGCGTCACGGCCTGGTTGCCCGCGGCAGGGTGGTCGCGATGGCTACCGCCGGCGTAGAGCCACGGATCATGGGCATCGGCCCGGTGCCGGCGACCCGCAAGGTGCTGGAACTGGCCAACCTGAGCCTGGCGGATATGGACGTGATCGAGCTCAACGAAGCCTTCGCCGCCCAGGGCCTGGCGGTGCTGCGCGAACTGGGCCTGGGGGACAACGACCCGCGGGTGAACCCCAACGGCGGCGCCATCGCCCTCGGCCATCCGCTGGGGATGAGCGGCGCACGGCTGGTGACCACCGCCCTGCATGAGCTGGAAGAACGAGGCGGCCGCTACGCCCTGTGCACCATGTGCATCGGCGTGGGCCAGGGCATCGCACTGATCATCGAGCGGTTGTCCGACTAAAGATTCGCGATTCCCGAGGAACCTAGCGGTATCCTTGGGGCATGCACTCAAAGCCCACGGTGTGCGGTGGGCTGATACACAAAAATAATTCGAGTGAACTCATGAACATGCCTATTCCAAACGCCGTGCTTAACCCTGTGCTGGACCCGCTGGAAACCGCCAGCGTCGACCAACTGCGCGCCCATCAACTGGAGCGCCTGCGCTGGAGCCTGCGCCACGCCTACCAGAATGTGCCGCTGTACCGTCAGCGTTTCGACGCGCTGGGGGTGCACCCCGATGACATCAAGTCCCTCGACGACCTGGCCAGATTCCCGTTCACCACCAAGAGCGACCTGCGGGACAGCTACCCCTACGGCATGTTTGCCGTGCCGATGAACGAGGTGGTGCGCCTGCACGCCTCCAGCGGCACCACCGGCAAGCCGACGGTGGTGGGTTACACCCAGAACGACATCGACACCTGGGCCAATGTGGTAGCGCGCTCGATCCGCGCTGCCGGTGGCCGGCGTGGCGACAAGGTGCATATTTCCTATGGCTACGGGCTGTTCACCGGCGGCCTCGGTGCTCACTACGGCGCTGAGCGCCTGGGTTGCACGGTGATTCCGATGTCCGGCGGGCAGACTGAAAAGCAGGTGCAACTGATCAAGGATTTCCAGCCGGACATCATCATGGTCACGCCCTCGTACATGCTGAACATTGCCGATGAAATCGAGCGCCAGGGGATTGATCCGCACAAGTTGGCGTTGCGTTTGGGGATCTTTGGGGCCGAGCCGTGGACTGCTGAGTTGCGCAGTGCCATCGAGGCGCGGCTGGGGATCACTGCGCTGGATATCTACGGATTGTCGGAAATCATGGGGCCGGGTGTGGCCATGGAGTGTGCGGAGACCAAGGACGGGCCGACGATCTGGGAGGATCACTTCTACCCGGAAATCATCGACCCGGTGACGGGTGAAGTGCTGCCGGATGGGCAGATGGGTGAACTGGTGTTCACCTCCTTGAGCAAGGAGGCGCTGCCGATGATCCGCTATCGCACCCGGGACCTGACGCGGTTGCTGCCGGGGACTGCGCGGCCGATGCGGCGTATCGACAAGATCACCGGGCGTAGTGATGACATGCTGATTATTCGTGGGGTGAATGTGTTTCCCACGCAGATTGAGGAGCAGGTGCTCAAAATAAAACAGCTTTCAGAGTGTTATGAGATACATCTGTATCGTAATGGGAACCTGGACAGCGTTGATGTGCATGTGGAGCTTAAGGCTGAGCATCAGCATCTCAATGATGAGCAGCAGAGAGCTGTGGCCAGTGAGTTGAGCAAGCACATCAAGACGTATATCGGGATCAGCTCGCGTATCGTTTTGCAGCCGCTGCATTCGATCAAGCGGTCTGAGGGCAAGGCTTGCCACGTGATGGACAAGCGCCCTAAAGCATGACTGCTGCACCTTTTTGGCCCCGCATTTGTGGGGCTTTTTTTTGCTCGTTTGGGTGGGGTACATATCCGTTATTTAGGGGATGGCTGATATGGGTTCCGCTCTTACAGCGGCTCACTTTTGAACAGCGCAAAAGTAAGCAAAACGCTCTTGCCCCACCACTCGGCACCTCGCCTAGGCTCGGTGTGCCCTCAACTCCGGTATTACTCCGCGGGCCGCCGCGACGGGGCGTCCCTGCCCCGTCGCGGCTAAACCGGCGTCCTGCCGGTTTACCCGCTCCGTACTACCTGCGTTCGGCCAGCGTGGTTTAACGGGGCGCCTAAGATCAAGATCAAAAG
>NZ_JACARE010000090.1 GCF_013386765.1 Pseudomonas yamanorum | reverse complement strand
CGCCGGTTTAGCCGCGACGGGGCAGGGACGCCCCGTCGCGGCGGCCCGCGGAGCAATCCCGGAGTGAGGGAACACCGAGCCTAGGCGAGGTGCCGACAGGCGGGGCAGAGCGTTTTGGTTACTTTTGCGCTTTTCAAAAGTGACCCGCTGTAAGAGCGGAACCATAAGCAGCCGTTACCGCAGGAATGGATATGTACACCACACCAACCCTCAAATCCTGCGCCTCCGCCCCAACTGCGGAATCCCCAAAGCAGGCACCACCTCCACCCGCTCCACCCTCCTCCCCACAACCCCCGCCAACCCCACCACCGTCGGCTGACTGAACAACGACCGGGCATCCACCTCCAACCCCGCCTTGCGCATCCGCGCCACCACCCCCACGGCCAACAACGAATGCCCCCCCAGCTCAAAGAAATGATCCCGGCGCCCCACCCGATCCAACTTCAGCACCTCAGCCCAAACCCCAGCAATCACCGTCTCCACCTCCCCCAAAGGCGGCTCATAATCCCGGCTCAACACCGCCTCCACCCCAGGCTCCGGCAACCCTTTGCGGTCCAGCTTCCCCGCCGGATTAAGCGGCCACGCCTCCATGCGCACAAACGCCGAAGGCACCATGTACTCCGGCAACCCCTCCACCATGAAGCTACGCAACGCCTCAAGCCCCGGCACCCCATCACGCACCGTGAAATACGCCACCAACCGCTCATCCCGAATCAACACCGCCACCTCCAGCAACCCGGGATGCGCCGCCAACCGCGCCTCAACCTCCCCCAGCTCCAGCCGCACCCCACGCAGCTTCACCTGAAAGTCATTGCGCCCCAGAAACTCCAGATTCCCGTCCGGCAGATAACGCACCAGATCCCCCGTGCGATACAACCGATCCCCCGCCACAAACGGGCTGTCGATAAACCGCTCCGCCGTCATCTGCGCCAACCCCAAATACCCGCGAGCCACACCCACCCCGCCGATATGCAACTGCCCACTGCACCCCAGCGGCACCGGCCGATCATGCTCATCCAACACATACAGCCGGGTATTACTGATAGCCCGCCCAATCGGCAACTGCACCGCAGGCACCGGCGCACCCGGCTCCAGGGTCCAGGCGCTGCTGTCCACCGTAGCCTCGGTAGGCCCATAGACATTGTGCAAGCGCACCCCGGGCAACCGCGCTTGAACCCCACGGGCCAGCGCCTCGGTCAACTCGCCGCCGCCACATAAAACGTCAGTAAGGCTGGTGCACTGCGCAGACTCCTCCAGCTCCAGAAACTGCTGCAGCATCGCCGGCACAAACTTGATCACGCTGATCTGTTGCTCACGGATCACCTGCGCCAGGTACGCCGGTTCACGGTGGCCATCGGGCCGCGCAAGCACCAGGCGCATGCCATTGGTCAGCGGCCAGAACAGCTCCCACACCGAGCCGTCAAAACTGAACGGCGCCCGCTGCAACAACGCGCCGCCCTCGGCATTCGGGCACAGTTGCGAACCCCAGTGCATCAGGTTGCCCAGGCCGCGATGCTCGATCATCACGCCCTTGGGCGTGCCGGTGGAGCCGGAGGTGTACATCACGTAGGCCAGGTTGCCGACGCTCAACCCCGGCACCAGCGGATTGCCTTCGGGTGCCTGGTGCCAGGCGCAATGGTCGAAGTCGATCACCGGTATCGACACCGGCCCCGGCAGGTCGCGGGTCGCGCCATGTACCAGCAACGCCACCGGGGCGCTGTCTTGCAGCATGTAGGCCAGACGCTCACGGGGATAGCCCGGGTCCAGGGGCACATAGGCGCCGCCGGCCTTGAGAATGGCCAGCAAGCCCACCACCAGGTCCAACCCGCGCTCGACACACAGCGCCACCCGCGAGTCCGGCTGCACCCCGCGTTCGCGCAGGT
The DNA here is from genome assembly GCF_013386765.1 of Pseudomonas yamanorum. Lineage (GTDB taxonomy): Bacteria > Pseudomonadota > Gammaproteobacteria > Pseudomonadales > Pseudomonadaceae > Aquipseudomonas > Aquipseudomonas yamanorum_A. The sequence continues at coordinate 7,534 of NZ_JACARE010000090.1, read as the reverse complement.
GATAGGCCAGGCGATTGGCGCGTTCGTTGAGCTGGCGATAGGTCAACTGTTGCTCCCCGGCCTGCACCGCCACCGCGTGAGGGGTGTGCCGGGCATGGGCTTCGAACAGGGCGTGGACGGTCAGGTCCACGGGGTAATCGGTTTCACTGGCGTTGAAGGCCACCAGTTGCTGTTGCAGTTCGGTCGCAGGCAGCACCTGCACCTCGAACAGCGGGGCTTCTGGCGTCTCCACCAATCCCTTCAGCACGGTGCCGAGGTAATCCAGCAATCGCTGGGCGCCGACCTTGCGCGGAGCCTTGGCCTTGAGCCGGAAACCGCTGGCCAGGTCATCCACCGTCAGCATCAGCGGGTAGCTGAGGATGTCTTCACTGCTCAACAATTCGATGCCGGGCAGCAGTTCCTGGAGCTCCTCGGCCGAGGCATGCCGGTAATTCAGCAGGCTGTTGAACAGCGGCGTGACGCCGCTGCAACGCTGGGCCAACGCCAGCGAGGCCTGCTCATGGGCGAGCAAGGCGCTGAGTTGCTGCTGGGTCTCCTTGATCGCCTCGCGCACTGTCAACCCGGCCAGGCGCACCCGCAGCGGCAAGGTGTTGATGAACATGCCCAAGGCCCGGTCCGCGCCCTCGCCGGCCTGCAAACGTCCCAGCAGAACCGTACCGAACACCACATCATCACGGCCCGAGACGCGCCCCAGCACCTGGGCCCACGCCAGATGAAACAGGCTCGCCGCACTGACGCCCAGGCTTCGCGCCTGCTCACGCAGCAACTGGCCAAGGGCGTCGGGAAGCAGTACATCGGCTTCCTCAGTCTCGCGGCGATCCGCCTGGCGCTCCTGCAAACCGAAGGCCAGGGTCGGCTCGTCGACATCTGCCAGCCGCTCGCGGAAGAACGCTTCATGCCCGGCCTGGCGTGCCGGCGAACGAGTCTGGGCGACCACGTTGCGGTAGGGCACCGGTGCCGGCAGTTGCTGTTGCTCGCCTTGAAGATGGGCGCGGATTTCCGCCATCAGCACTTGGGTCGATGTGGCGTCGTTGACCAGGTGATGGAAACGCAGCATGCCCACCCAACGTCGGTTCAGCGGGTCTTCGGCGTAATCCAGGGCCATCAGCGGCGCCTTGCGCAAATCCAGCGGGCGCTGGCGCTCGCGCAGTTGCTCGACGATTGAGTCACCTGCAACGCTTACCGCTTCCACGTCCAGCCGCGCCTCGCGCCATACCACCTGCATCGGTTGTTCAAGGGCATCCCATGCCAGGCTGGTGCGCAGGATGTCGTGACGGTCGATCACCTGTTGCAGCGCCTGGGCGAAGGCGTCCAGTTGATCACGGCGGGCGAAGCTGAACATCGCGTGTTGCTGGTACGGATCGCGCTCGTCAGTGATGTGGTGATAGAGCAGGCCTTCCTGCAACGGCGCCAGCGGATAGATTTCCTGCACATTGGCGGCGCCACCGGGAATGGCGGCATTGATGCGCTCAATGCTTGGCTGATCCAGTTCGGCCAGCACCAACAGGCCTGGCGTAATGGAGGTGCAGCCCAAAGGAACAAGGTTGGCCGGCACATCAGGCTCGCGGCCTTCGCCGACCGCAGCCGCCAACGCGGCCAATGTCGGCTGGCCGAACAGTACCTGCACATCGGCCTGCAATCCGGCCTGGCGCATGCGCTGTACCAGTTGAACGGCCAACAACGAATGGCCGCCCAGCTCGAAGAAATGATCATGCCGCCCTACCTGCCCGACGTGCAGCAGCTCGCTCCAGAGCTGCGCCAGGATGATCTCCGTGGGGCCTTGGGGGGCTTCGTAGATTCGGCTGACAAACGCATCGCTGCCAGGCGCCGGCAAGGCCTTGCGGTCGAGCTTGCCGTTGGCGGTCAGGGGCAATGCATCGAGTTTTACGAACGCCTGCGGCACCATGTAATCCGGCAAGCGCGCTTGCAGGTCGGCGCGAAGCTGGTCGATCTGCACCGGGGCTTGTTCGGTGAACCAGGCCAGCAGTTGACCGTCCCGCACCTGCACCACGGCTTCAGTGACGCCTTCACACGCGGCCAGGGCGGATTCGATTTCACCCAGTTCGATACGCATGCCACGGATTTTTACCTGGTCATCGTTGCGCCCCAGGTATTCGAGATTGCCGTCCGGCAGCCAGCGCGCCAGGTCGCCGGTGCGGTACATCCGGCCCGGGTTGAACGGGTCATCGAGGAAGCGTTCAGCGGTCATTTGCGGGCGGTTCAAGTAACCCCGCGCCACGCCTGCGCCGCCGACGTACAACTCGCCGGCAATGCCGATAGGCACCGGTCGCTGCTGCTCATCCAGCAGGTAGACCGTGGCATTGGCGACAGGCTTGCCGATGTGCAGCGGCTGCCCGACCTCAACGAGGCCCGAGGTGGCAACGACGGTGGCTTCAGTCGGGCCGTAGTTGTTGATCACCGCAAAACGGCGGGCCTGGTTGAACTGGCGCAGGCGGTCGCCGCCAATCAGCAAGGTGCGCAGGGTCGGGTGTTCGATGTTCTGGCTGAACGCATATTCGGCCACCGGCGTGGGCAGGAAGCACACGTCCAGCGGTTGCGCGCGCCACCAGTCCAGCAGCGCGTCGATGTCTTCGGCGCCGTCGTGGGCCGGTGGCAGGTGCAAGGTCGCGCCCACGCACAAGGCCGGCCAGACTTCCCAGGCCATCGCATCAAAGCCGAAACCGGCCACGCTGGCAGTGTGGCTGCCCGCGTGCAGGTCGAAGGCCTGGCAGTGCCAGTCCACCAGGTTGGCCACGGTGTGGTGTTCCACCATCACGCCTTTGGGCAGGCCGGTGGAGCCCGACGTGTAGATCACGTAGGCGAGATTGGCGGGGGTCATTGCAACCTGAGGGTTGCTCGCCAAGTGTGCGGTGGCCTGGTCCAGGTTGATCACCGGCACGCTCAGTACCGGCAAGCGTTCGAGCAAGTCCGTCTGGGTCAGCACCGCTACGGGTGCGCTGTCATGGAGCAGGTAATTCAGGCGCTCGGCGGGATGGGCCGGGTCCACCGGCACATAGCAGGCGCCGGACTTGAGAACCCCCAGCAACCCCACCAGCGTTTCCAGACCGCGTCGGGCGACGATTGCCACACGGTCGTCAGGCTTGACTCCCTGCACCAGCAGTTGATGCGCCAGGGCATTGGCCCGTTGATTCAACTCGGCATACGTCAGCCGCTGGCCCCGATACACCGCGGCGACTGCATGCGGCGCCAGCGCGGCCTGGGTCTCGATACGTCCATGCAGGGTTTGCGCCGCTGGATACGCTTGGGCGGTGGCGTTCCAGCGTTGCAACTGCGCGGTTTCTTCAGGCGTCACCAGGGAGAAATCCGCCAGTGTCCGGTCTGTATCTTTCAGCCCCTGCTCCAGCAGATACACCAGACGCTCGGCCAGGGCTTGCACTTCATGCGCCTGGAAATACGCCTCGTTGTAGACGCAGTGCAGGCACGCCGTGTCGTGGTAGCGGTTGCTGCGCAGGTGAATCGCCAGGGGCAAGGGCTCGTAGTGGTTAGAGACCTTGATCGCCCGGGCCGATGCCTGGCCGTAACGAAACTCATGGTCGTCCTGTTCATAGGACACCGACAGGTCGAACAGCTGGCCACGGTCGGCACGCAGCAGGCCCAGCTCGCGATTCATCTCGCTCAGCGGGAAGCGCTGGTGCCGGAAATCCTGCTTGAGCTGGTCCCGTACACCGCGTACCAACGCGCTGAAAGACCCGTCTTCGCTGAACTGCAAACGCACGGCACTGACCTGGGTGAACAGCCCCAGGGTCGAACGAAAGCGCGCATTGGAACGGTTGAGAATCGGCAGCCCCACCACCCATTCCTGGCGCTGGCCGGTGCGGCTGAAATACACATACATCGCAGCCAACAACACATGGAACGCCGACGCCTGGTAACGACTCGCTACACGGGCCATGCGGTTGAGCAGCGCCGCCGGAAATGGCGCCACCAGGGTGTTGCTCGGCGCCTGGTCCCGGGCCTGGTAACGGGGGGTCAGCAGCGGCTCGGGCAACACCCGGTATTTATCCAGCCAGTAGCTGCGGTCCCGGGCGAAACGGGCCGACTCACGATAGCGTTCGTCGCTGTCGATGAAGTCGATATAGGACGGTGCCGACAGCTCCGGTTGCCGGCCCTGCTCCAGGGCGCTGTAGAGGCCGGCCAGGGATTGCAGCATCTGGCCGAAGCCCCAGCCGTCGAGAATCAGGTGGTGGGCCTGAGTGCCGAGGCGGTAATGCAGGTCGTCGAGCTTGACCAGGAAGAACCGGAACAGCGGTTCCTCGACCAGCCGGTAGGCGCGGGCCATTTCGTCCTGCAGCAAGGCCTGGGCGGCAGCCTCGGGATCGGGCAGACGGGAGTAGTCATGCTGCGGCACCGATACCGCCATCACCTCGGCAAAACCCTGCCGGGGCAAGCCGTCTTCCGCCACCTGCAACACCGTGCGCAACCCGTCATGCTTGGCCACCAGTTGCTCGATAGCGCGCTGGATCAATGCGGGGTTCACCGGGCCGGCGAGGTCGACATAGCCGCCGATGTTGTACAGCGGCGAGGCGCCGAGGCGCAGTTGGTCCAGCCAGATATCCCGCTGGGCGGCGGTCAGGGGAAAAAACTTCATAAGATCCTTCTCATGTGAGGTGTCGATAAGGCGCACAACGCCCCATTGAGGCGAAATCGACGGGATTTAAGCACCGCCCCCAAGGCGCGTATGTCACCCGAAACCCGGACAGCCGGGTACCGCGCCGAGGTTGGCTGATGGTTCAGTGCTGAAACGATTAAATGAATGTAGGAGATTGGCTATATCTGGCCGATGCCGGATCGCCATGCCTTTTCAAAAAACTCAATAAAAACACTTAATATCAAGTAGTTAACAAACTCTAAAACCCACGAACGGCGCATCCACGCCTTATTTAACTGTCAGAAATGACGAAATAATGGCGCGATTTTTATGGCAGGTTGTGTCCCTCGTTTCCGCTACATACGTAGGACAATTCCGCGTGGCTAAATAAAGCCTCGAGCACCGACCCAGGTTCAAGGAGAACGGGAGGCCTGCACACGAAGGGGCAACCGTTGACGGTTTTCGACATCAAGGATGAGATGGCTATGAGTCTGACCAGCAGTATTCGGAATATGGAAAGTCCGCAGTTTTATTTCGAGTTGGGGGAATTGATTTCCAGCGCAGGCACCGACCCCTTTGCCGCAAACATGCTGCAACTGGTGAACAAACTGGTACCGGTGCACCTGGTGGACCTCAGTGAATGGACCCTCGACGAGCACCAGGCCAGTGTGCTCGATATCAAGCTGCTCGGCAGTGACGGGTTGAAGCAGGACCTGCCGCCACCGCGCACCCTGCATCACCGCGACGATCACCCGCTGCTGAAAAAAATGCTCGGCATGAACGACCCGCTGTTGATCCAGATGAACGCCAAGGCCAACAGCACCCACGCTCGCGGCACCTCCCACCAGTGCAACCTGGTGTCGCGCCAGGCCAATCGGCGGTGCGTGATTTCGTTCTATCGGCCCCACACCCAGCGGGCCTTTTCCCTGGCCGAACTGTCGTTTCTCAAGAGCCTCTCGGAAACCCTGCTGCCGTTGATGGAGCGCCACGCGCAGATCAATCGCCAGGTGCCGCTGGTAGCGCCCGAGCCCTCTAAAACCCCGCTGGAGCAGTCGCAATTGCAGCGCGAATTCTACAAACGCCTGTCACTCAGTGACATCACCCTGTCGGCGCGGGAGCAGGAGGTTTGCCTGGGGTTGTTGACCGGCGGCACCGTGCCGCAGATGGCCGAGAAACTCAGCGTGAAAAACAGCTCCATCGAGACTTACCTCAAGCGTGCGGCGGCCAAACTGGGGGTCAGTGGCCGCCATGGCCTGGCCAAATGGATGGTTGGCGCGTAATGAAAAAACTGATGCTCGGTGTGGTGTGTGTGCTTGGCGGGTGTTCGCTGATCCCGGATTATCAACGGCCCGAGGCGCCGACACCGGCGCAATACCCGCTGTATAACGGCGGCATTGTCGGTCCATCGGCTACAGGGCCTGACTGGCAGCAGTTGTTCCGTGACCCGGTGATGCGGCAGTTGATTGGCCAGGCGCTGGAGAATAACCGCGACCTGCGGGTGGCGGCGCTGAACGTGGAAGCGTTCCAGGCGCAATACCGCATCCAGCGCGCGGACCTGTTCCCGGCGGTGTCGGCCACGGCTGCCGAAAGCCGCCAGAAAGTCCCGCGCCGCGCCACTGGCACCGGCAAATCTGCGATCACCTCTACCTATTCAGCGACGTTGGGCGTGAGTGCCTACGAGCTGGACTTTTTCGGCCGTGTGCGCAGCCTCAGTGAACAGGCGATGCTGCAATACCTGGCCACCGAAGAGGCCCGGCGCAGTGCGCAACTGAGCCTGGTGGCCAACGTCGCGAACGCCTACCTGACCTGGCGCGCCGACCAGGAACTGCTGGCCCTGGCCCAGCAGACGCTGGCGTCGGACGAGCACAGCCTGCGCCTGACCTCCCGCAGCAAAACGGCGGGCAAGGCGACGTCGATCGATGTGATCCAGGCCCAGACCAGCGTTGAAAGCACTCGCGCCAGCATCGCCCGCTACCAGCGCCAGGTTGCCCAGGACCTCAACAACCTGGCATTGCTGGTGGGCGGGCCGGTGCCGGATTCGCTGCCGGCACAGCCGCTGTCCGCCGACCTGGTGGCCCGGGTGCCGGCCGGGTTGCCGTCGGACCTGCTGCAACGGCGGCCGGATATTGTCCAGGCGGAGTATCAGCTCCAGGCGGCCAACGCGAATATTGGCGCGGCGCGGGCGGCGTTTTTTCCTTCGGTTACGCTGACGGCCAATGCGGGGACCAGCAGCAAGGACCTCTCGGGATTGTTCCAGGGTGGTTCGGGGAGCTGGGTGTTCCAGCCGCAGATCAATCTGCCGATCTTCAATGCGGGCAGTCTGCGGGCCAGTCTGGATTACGCGAAGATTCAGAAGAACATCTATGTCGCGCAGTATGAGAAATCGATTCAGACCGCGTTTCAGGAGGTCTCCAATGGGTTGGCGGCGCGGCAGACGTATAACGATCAGTTGGCGGCGCAGCGGGATTTTGTTCGGGCCAACCAGAAGTATTACGACCTGGCGCAGCATCGGTATCGCAGTGGGGTGGACAGTAATCTGGTGTTTTTGGATGCGCAGCGGTCGTTGTTCAATTCGCAGCAGGCATTGATTGTTGATCGGTTGGCGCAGTTGGTGGCGGAGGTGAATTTGTATACGGCGTTGGGTGGGGGGTGGGAGGTGGCATCTTCTGGGGCTGGGAGCATATCCGTTACTTCGGTAACGGCCGCTTATGGTTTCGCTCTTACAGCGACTCACTTTGGAAAAGCCCCAAAGTAAGCAAAGGGCTCTGCCCCGCCTGTCGGCACCTCGCCTAGGCTCGGTGTTCCCTCACTCCGGGATTGCTCCGCGGGCCGCCGCGACGGGGCGTCCCTGCCCCGTCGCGGCTAAACCGGCGTCCTGCCGGGGCGTCCCTGCCCCGTCGCGGCTAAACCGGCGTCCTGCCGGTT
>NZ_JACARE010000089.1:6866-7488 GCF_013386765.1 Pseudomonas yamanorum | reverse complement strand
ACCATAGGTGGCCGTTACCTAAATAACGGATATGTACACCAAAAAAATCAGGACTTCCCCCGCCCCTTGAGCATCCCATGATTCACCAAAAGCGTGCGCATGGCATTGCGCGTAACCCCCAGCAACTCCGCCGTACGCAACTGATTAAACCCACAAAACCCAAACGCCTCCCGCACGATCAAATCCTCAATATCGTGCAACAGCGAATCCCCAGGCACCTCGAACAACCTTAACAGCTGCTCCCGCACCACCTCCTGTGGAATCCGCGGCGCCCCGCTGTTAACGCTGGCATGCATCGCACTCAACCCCGCCGAAAACTTCAAGTGCGACGGCATGATCGGCTTATCCCCCGCCACCAAAAGCGCCAGGTGCACCACATTCTCCAGCTCACGAATATTCCCCGGCCACGGATAATCCAGCAACGCCTGGGTCGCCGACTCCGACAACATCGGCTCAGCGATTTTCAACCTGGCACTGTAGATCCGCCGAAAATGCTCAACCAGCGGCAGAATATCCAGCGGCCGCTCACGCAACGGCAACACCTGCACCTGCGCAACGTTGATGCGATAAAACAGATCGAGACGAAAATTCCCCGCCTCCACCGCCTGCTCCAAGTCAATGT
>NZ_JACARE010000089.1:6493-6744 GCF_013386765.1 Pseudomonas yamanorum | reverse complement strand
CCGCCGCCCCGAAGCACCGGAAAACGAACCGGCCTCATGCCCGAAAAACTCGCTCTCGGCGAGGTTCTCACTGATCGCCCCGCAGTTCACCGGCACAAACGCACCCGTGCGACCGCTGGCGCTATGGATGTAACGAGCGACCAATTCCTTGCCAGTGCCCGTCTCGCCATTGATCAACACCGGCGCTTCGCTCGGGCCCACACGCTGCAAATACTCAAGCAGCTGCAACGAACGCGGGTCGGCAAAGACCA
>NZ_JACARE010000089.1:5936-6466 GCF_013386765.1 Pseudomonas yamanorum | reverse complement strand
AAGTCAGGATCGGCGTGGGATGCCCGTGGGGACGGTTCATGAAGAGTATTTCCCGGCGACGAGGTGAAGGTACGAAGGGGAACTTTACTCAGTCACGCATATAACTAGAAATATTAAAAATTCATTAGTACATAACCGTTTAGCGTCGATGCGCCAGCGACCTCACACAACGATCCCCCAGGCTTTGCACCCCCTGAACCAGCACCACCAACACAACCACCGTCACCACCATGATCTGGTTATTGAAACGCTGGTACCCATAACGAATCGCCAGGTCGCCCAGGCCACCACCACCAATCACGCCGGCCATGGAGGAAAAGCCGATCAGCATCACCAGGGTCAGGGTCAACCCGGCGAGCAACGCGGGCAGCGCTTCCGGCAACAGCACCTTTAGGATCACATGCCGAATATCCCCGCCCATGGCGACGATGGCTTCGATGCGCCCCTTGTCCACTTCATCCAGCGCGTTTTCGACAATGCGTGCAAAGAACGGAAAGGCGCCAATAGTGATCGGCACCACGGCGGCGGTG
>NZ_JACARE010000089.1:5520-5867 GCF_013386765.1 Pseudomonas yamanorum | reverse complement strand
ACACACGATTCAGACGCGGCAGCGGGAACAGCCCACCGCGACGGCTGATAAACAACAGCACCCCAAGTGGCAGGCCGATCAGCAAGGTGAACACAGCGGCCAGCAGCACCATGTAGAGGGTTTCGCCAGTGGCCGTGAGCAGCAACTGCAGGATGTCGTTCCAGTCCGTCTTCATACCGCCCTCACCGCTGGCAGGCTGGGGGCCAGTGAACGGCCCAGGCTCGACGCAGGATCGGCCTGCAATTGAATCAGGCTGCCGCTTTCCACCACGCGCCCGTTGGCCAGGGACACCGCGCTGTCGCAGATGGCCTTGACCACGTCCAGCTCGTGGGTGATCAACACGATGG
>NZ_JACARE010000089.1:4043-5504 GCF_013386765.1 Pseudomonas yamanorum | reverse complement strand
CGAGGGCGCTGGTGGCTTCGTCCGACAGCAAATAAGCCGGGCGCGCCGCCAGTGCCCGGGCGATGCCCACGCGCTGCTTCTGCCCACCAGACAGCTGCGAAGGAAACGCCAGCGCCTTGTCACTCAGGCCTACCAACTCCAGCAATTCCTTGACCCGGGCAACGCGCTCGGCCTTGGGCTGGCCGGCGATTTCCAGGGGCACCGCCACGTTGTCGGCAACGTTGCGCGAATGCAGCAGGTTGAAGCCCTGGAAGATCATGCCGATGCGCTGGCGTTGCTGGCGCAGTTGCTTGTCGCTGAGCAGCGTCAGGTCCTGGCCGTCCATGAGAATGCGCCCGGAGGTCGGGCGCTCCAGCAGGTTCAGGCAGCGCAGCAAGGTACTCTTGCCCGCCCCGCTACGCCCCACGATCCCGAAGATCGAACCGTCGGCAATCTGCAACGACACCTTGTCCAGCGCCGGCGGCTGCCCGTCGGCGTAGGTTTTGCTGACCTGCTCGACGACGATCATTCGACAGCTACCGGAATCACCGAGCCTGAGTATTTCTCGGTGATGAACTTGGCCACCTCCGGCGAATTCAGGTCCTTGGCCAGTTGTTTGATCCGAGGGTCATCCTGCAATTTCGGGGTGGTCACGAGGATATTGGCGTAGGGATTGCCCTGGGCTTTTTCCAGGCCGAGGGCATCTTTAGCCGGCGACAAACCGGCTTCCAGCGCGTAGTTGCCGTTGATCACGGCGAGGTCGACGTCATCCAGGGCGCGGGGAATCTGCGGTGACTCGATTTCGAGAATCTTCAGGTGCTTGGGGTTCTCGGCGATGTCCTTGGGCGTTGCCTGGTCCTTGGCCGGGTCGTTGAAGCCGGGCTTGAGCGTGATCAGCCCGTTGGCTTGCAGCAGGTACAGCGCTCGGCTGAGGTTGGTGACGTTGTTGGGCACGGCCACCGTGCCTTTGTCCGGCACCTGGGCGAAGCTGGTGTGGCGATGGGAATAGATGCCCAAAGGCTCGATATGCACCGTGGCCGCGACCGCGAATTTCTGGCCGAGGGCCTGTTCCTGAGAGTGCAGGTAAGGCAGGTGCTGGAAGTAGTTGGCGTCTACATCACCGTGGGCCAACAGCTCGTTGGAGTTCACGCCGTTGGGGATTTCGATGATTTTCAGCTGCAACTGCGGGTCGAGCTTCTGCACGTATTCGAGGATTTGCGCATGGGGAATCGGGTCGGCCGCCACCCGCAGGGCCTCGGCGGCCTGGGCGTCGAAAGAGGCAATCAGGACGGCCAGGGCCAGGGCTGTTTTCTTGAGCATGGTGATGTTCCTTATCAGGCGGACAGGGCTTGGGGAATCGTGGCGTCGGCGTAAAAACGCTGGGCGACATCCGGGTGGGAACGCAGGCGACCCTTGAGGTAGTTCCAGCCGACGTCCCGCAGCAGCGGGTTACGCGGGTCGCTGGTGGGGCCGTGGGCATCG
>NZ_JACARE010000089.1:0-3972 GCF_013386765.1 Pseudomonas yamanorum | reverse complement strand
AGGTAGCCGTTGGTGGCCAGCTCCAGCAATTCGCCGATGTTCACCACCAGGGTGTCGGGGCGCGGCGAGGCGTCGATCCAGCGGCCCTCCTCCACTTCCACTTGCAGGCCGGCCTGCTGGTCTTGCAGCAGGAAGCTGAGAAAACCGGAATCCTTGTGCGCGCCCACGCCTTGGCGACTCTGCCGGGCATGGCGGCCGGGGTAGCGGATCAGCTTGATGTGTTCGTTGGGCTTGTCGCCGTACAGCGGGTCGAAGGCGTTTTCCGGCAGCGACAAGGCCTGGGCAAAGGCCCGCAGCAGGCGCAACGACATTTGCGTCATCGCCTGCTGCCAGGCCAGCAACAAGGGCTTGAGTTCGGGCAGCGCAGCGGGCCATTGGTTGGGGCCTTGCAGGCGCGACCAGGCCGGTGAGTTCGGGCCTTGCTGCAACGGCTCGCGCTCGGCGCCGAGGTCGAACTGTTCACGCAGGTCCGGCTGCCCACGGGTGATCTCCGAGGCGGCGCGGTTATAGCCGCGNNTTGATCATGCCCACGGCGAGTTTGTCAGCCTGTGGCAAGGCGAAGAACTGCCGCGCCTGCTGCTGCACCCGAGTGAGCAAGTCGGCGTCGATGCCGTGACCGGTGAGGTAGAAAAAACCGATATGCCGCGCCGCGTGGCGCAGGTCATCGAGAAACTGCCCGCGCTGGGCCGGGCTGCCGTCGAGCAGCGCCAGGTCCAGCAAGGGCAAGGTATTGATTGCCAGCGGGTGCGACATCGGTAGCTCACTCCATGAACATAGTGGTGGAGTGGCGAAGCTAAACGATCTAAAAACCCGACAATAAATACCTTTTTGGCATTAGCTTAGGTGGGGGCGTTAGCCGCCCGGGCTTCTTCCAGCAAGACCTGGATGACCTTCTCCTGATTGTCGTAGCGGCCCTCGCCAAAATGGCTGTAGCGCACTTTGCCGGTAGCGTCGAAGAAGTAATGGGCCGGCCAGTACTGGTTATCGAAGGCGTGCCAGATCCGGTAATCGTTGTCGACCGCTACCGGGTAATTGATGCCCAGTTTCGTGACCTGGCTGCGCACGTTATCCAGGACTTTCTCGTAGGCGTTTTCCGGCGTATGCACACCGATCACCACCAGTCCGTCCTTGGCGTACTTCTTCGCCCATTGATTGACGTACGGCAGGCTGCGCTGGCAGTTGACACAGTCGTAAGTCCAGAAATCCACCAGTACCACCTTGCCCTTCAGGCCCTCGGCCGTCAGCGGCGCTGAGTTGAGCCAGGCCACCGCACCATCCAGGGACGGCATGCGCTCTTCGGACTGGCTGAAGCTTTCGGCGTCGACGTTGTTGATCAGGTAGTTGACCGCCTTGGGTACGCCGACCAGGGCTACGACCAATGGCAACAGGAGCAGGCCTTTTGAGCGGCGCAGGTATCGGATGAAGTTCATGGGTGTCACCTCGTGGCCGGGGGTGTTTCGTCGCGTTTGCGACCCGCGCCGTTTTGCGCCAGCGGGGTATTCTGGAAGCAGGTTTCGCTGCCGGTGAGTTTTTTTGCGGTGGCGGCATTCACATCCGCCGCCACACCTGCCATGGAAAACGCCAGGGCACTGAGAAGACTGTTGAGTGGGGTCATGCACGGTTCCTCGGGAATAACCGGGGCGGATCGCCTCGATGGGTTCATTTGAACCCTGGGAGGTATCCGGATTGTGTCGGCCAGGCCCGGATTTTTGCGTCGACGTGTATCTCGTCACCGCCAGATACACTGCAATACAAAGGGCACAAGGCAAGGCCGCCGGCAGTGGCTAGACTGCGCATCAATGACTATTCAACGAGGAAGGCAGCATGGATCACGTCGATCACATTCTGATTGTCGATGACGATCGGGAGATCCGCGAACTGGTAGGCAACTACCTGAAAAAGAACGGCCTGCGCACCACCGTGGTGGCTGACGGTCGGCAGATGCGCAGCTTCCTCGACACCACGCCCGTGGACCTGATCGTGCTGGACATCATGATGCCCGGCGACGATGGCTTGCAGCTGTGCCGCGAACTGCGGGTGGGCAAGCACAAGGCCACGCCGATCCTGATGCTCACCGCACGCAACGATGAAACCGACCGCATCATCGGCCTCGAAATGGGCGCCGACGATTACCTGGTCAAGCCCTTCGCCGCCCGTGAACTGCTGGCCCGCATTAACGCCGTACTGCGGCGCACGCGGATGCTGCCGCCGAACCTGGTGGTGACGGAAAGCGGCCGGCTGATCCGCTTTGGCCGCTGGCGCCTGGACACCACCGCCCGCCACCTGCTGGACGAAGACAACACCCTGGTGGCCTTGAGCGGTGCCGAGTACCGGCTGCTGCGGGTGTTTCTCGACCACCCGCAACGGGTGCTCAACCGTGACCAATTGCTGAACCTGACCCAGGGCCGGGACGCGGACCTGTTCGACCGCTCCATCGACCTGCTGGTCAGCCGCCTGCGCCAGCGCCTGCTGGACGACGCCCGCGAGCCGGCCTACATCAAGACCGTGCGCAGCGAAGGCTATGTGTTCTCCCTGGCGGTGGAAATCCTCGGGGACTCGGCATGACCCTTTCGTTTCGCTGGCCGCGCACGCTGGCGGCGCAACTGTCGGTGATTTTTATCGTGAGCCTGCTGTGCGCCAACGCCTTGTCGTTCAGCGCGCAGTTCTATGAGCGCTACATGAGCGCCCGCAGCGTGATGCTGGGCAACCTCGAGAATGACGTCTCGACCTCGATCGCGATCCTCGACCGCCTGCCCGCCGCCGAGCGCGCCAGCTGGCTGCCACGGCTCGACCGCAACGCCTACCGCTACCTGTTGAATGCCGGTGAACCCGGCGAGCCGATGGCCAGTGACGACGTGCCCATGGCCGCGACGTCGATCTCCGATGCCTTGGGCGAGCATTACCCGCTGGTCTTTCGTGATATGCCGGGTTTGCAAAAACACTTCCAGGCGCACCTGACCCTGGCCGATGGCAGCCCGATCACCATTGACGTCTACCCCAAGCCGATCCCGTTTGCGTTCTGGCTGCCGGTGGTGCTGGTGCTGCAATTGTTGGTATTGCTGGTGTGCACCTGGATCGCCGTGCGCATCGCCATCCGCCCGCTGACGCGCCTGGCACGGGCGGTGGAGACCCTCGACCCGAATGCGCACCCTACGCCGCTGGACGAAACCGGCCCTACCGAGGTGGCGCATGCGGCGGCGGCGTTTAACGAAATGCAAAAACGGATTGCCGAGTACCTCAAGGAGCGCATGCAGATCCTGGCGGCGATCTCCCATGACTTGCAGACGCCGATCACCCGCATGAAATTGCGCGCCGAGTTCATGGAAGACTCGGTGGACCGGGAAAAGCTCTGGAGTGACCTGGGGGAAATGGAGCACCTGGTGCGCGAGGGTGTGGCTTATGCCCGCAGTGTGCATGGCGCGACCGAGGCCAGTCACCGGATCAACCTGGACGCGTTTCTCGACAGCCTGGTGTTTGATTACCAGGACATGAACAAACAGGTGAGCCTGACGGGTAAAAGCGCGGTGGTGCTGGATACCCGGCCCCATGCGTTACGCCGGGTACTGGTGAACCTGGTGGATAACGCGCTGAAATTTGCCGGGGCGGCGCAGATGGAGGTGGGGTCGACGGCGTCGGGGGAGCTGTCGATCAAGGTGCTGGATCGGGGGCCGGGGATTGCCGAGGATGAACTGGTGCAGGTGATGCAGCCGTTTTACCGGGTGGAAAGTTCGCGCAATCGCGGCACTGGTGGCACTGGGTTGGGGTTGGCGATTGCCCAGCAATTGGCTGTGGCGATTGGTGGGGAGCTGACGTTGAGCAATCGGGATGGCGGTGGGTTGTGTGCCGAGGTTCGGCTGGTGCTGTGACGGGCTGTGTGTATATCCGTTATTTTTGTTATGGCCGCTTATGGTTCCGCTCTTACAGCGGCTCACTTTTGAAAAGCGCAAAAGTAAGCAAAACGCTCTTGCCCCC
>NZ_JACARE010000088.1 GCF_013386765.1 Pseudomonas yamanorum | reverse complement strand
GCGGAGTAATACCGGAGTGCGGGCACACCGAGCCTAGGCGAGGTGCCGAGTGGTGGGGCAAGAGCGTTTTGCTTACTTTTGCGCTTTTCAAAAGTGAGCCGCTGTAAGAGCGGAACCCATAGTGGCCGTTACCTGAATAACGGATATGCCCACACCACCACCCCCACCCAAAAAAAGAAGCTTTTATGACAAAAGTTCGGTAGTCCCCGGTGCCCCCGGTCTTGGCTATGTAACGCGCTCAACAACGCCAAAACAGGCGATGCCAAAGCCGTAAGCAGGATGCCAGGAGTGGGGCGAATGGGAACTATGGAACGTTATTCGAAAGTCGGCATGCAGGAGCTCGACCAGCGCCTGTCAAAGATCGTCGAAGCCGCGCGCAAAAAACCGGTCTCGGTCTACCGCTATGGCGCACCGTGGGTATGGATCGTCTCCCAGGAAGACTGGCAAGGCGCGCTCAAGGAAGTCTCCAGCTACATCCCCGCAGGCCATTCACTGGTCCTGCTGCGCCCGCAGATCGACGACATCCTCGACCACCACCGCGACCTGCTCCAGGCCGAACCGGGCACCCAGATCGCCCCCCAGACCGTCTTGCAGATCTTGCTGCTGCAACTCCTGTACTCGGTCCCCAACGAACAGCAACTGCACGAACAACTCAACTACAACCTGCTGTTCCGCTGGTTCGTCGGCCTCGACCTGAACCAGAAAGTCTGGGGCATCAACCTCCTGCAACGCGACATCGCCACGTTCCTGGACAACCCACGGGCGGTGCAACTGATCCAGAAAATCATCGGCGAAGTGTTCTGCGGCGCCTTGCTGCACATGCCGGAGTTCTCCCTGAACTTCGCCCTGCTGCACACCTGGCTCGCACGGCACGGCAACACCTCGATATCCAGCAATTGAACAGGCCAAACGCCGGGCAAACGGCGACGGCAATCATCTTGAGTAAACCAGGGGGCGGTGTGGAGCATCTGTTCAAATCAACGCTGGCGCTGTGCTGGCTGACGCTGGGCGCATTGGCGCAACCGGTACAGGCCGAAGAGCAGGGCGCCCAGCCCGAAGCTCCGGCACGGCTGGTGGACGTCAACGAGTACTTCGTGCGCGGCAATACCGTGCTCGACGCCCGCGCGATCGAAGAAGCGGTGTACCCGTTTCTCGGCCCGCAAAAGACCCTGGCCGATATCGAAGGCGCCCGGGATGCCTTGCAGAAAATCTATCAGGAACGCGGCTATCAGTCGGTGTTTGTCGAACTGCCGGAGCAGAAGGTCGACGACGGTATCGTCTACCTGCAAGTCAGCGAGACCAAGGTCGGCCGCGTCCGCGTGGTAGGCGCCAAACATTATTCACCGGTGGAAATCCGCGACGAAGTGCCGGGCCTGAAGGAGGGCGCCGTACCGGATTTCGCCAGCGTGCAAACCCAACTCGCCGGCCTCAATCGCGGCGTCGGGCGCCAGGTCACGCCGCTGGTTCGCGAAGGCCAGCGCCCCGGCACCATGGACGTCGACCTGCAGGTGGAAGACCAGAACCCGTGGCACGCCAGCCTCGGCCTGAACAACGACTACAGCGCCGACACCAAGGAATTGCGCAGTGTCGCCACCCTGGGTTACGACAACCTCTGGCAACTGGGCCACAGCATTTCCCTGACCTACTTTACGGCGCCCCAGGACAGCGACAACGCCAAGGTCTGGTCGGGCTCCTACACCGCGCCGCTGAGTGATCGCTGGAGCCTGCAGTTCTCGGGCTACCAGTCCGACAGCAACATCGCCACCATCGGCGGCAGCAACGTGTTGGGCAAAGGCCATTCCTACGGCGTGGCGGCGATCTACAGCCTGCCGGCCAGCGGCAACTGGGCCAACTCGTTCTCGGCCGGTGTGGACTTCAAGGACTTCAAGGAAGAGATGAAGTTTGGCGGCAGCACCGACGACATTCCGCTCAAGTACGCCCCCCTGACCTTCGGCTACAACGGCTACCGCTACACCGAGCAGTCCCAACTGGGCCTGGGCTTGAACATGATAGTCGGCACCCGCGCGTTTTTTGGCTACGGCAGCGACGCCGAAGAGTTCCAGTACAAGCGCGACCAGGCCAGCCCCAGTTTCGCCGTGCTCAAGGGCGACCTGAATTACACCTACACCTTCGGCAACGACTGGCAGTCGGCGTCCAAGGCCGGCTTCCAGCTGGCCTCGGGGCCGCTGGTGTCCAACGAGCAATATTCCGCCGGCGGCGCCACCTCGGTGCGCGGTTATCTCGCCGCCGAGCGCACCGGCGACGAAGGCTACCTGCTGTCCCAGGAACTGCGCACGCCGTCCCTGGCCAAGTTCCTCGGCAGCTACGTGCAGGAGTGGCGCTTCTACGCGTTTGCCGAAGGCGCGCGCCTGCGCCTGCATGACCCGCTGCCCGAGCAGGAAGACGAATACAGCCTGGCCAGTGTCGGCCTGGGCACCCGCGCCAGTTTGAGCAAGTGGTTGTCCGGCAGCCTGGATTGGGGCTACCCGCTGCTCGATGGCCCAAACACCCAGAAACAGGACTCGCGACTGCACTTCAGTGTGCAGGCGACTTTCTGACCCCTTTTTTCGGAGACTCCTTACATGCAACGCCTATTTCTGAGCCTGTTGATCTGCCTGGGCTTCGCGCTCCCGGCCACCGCCCATGCCTGGTGGCAGGACGATTGGCACTACCGTAAACAGATCACGGTGGACACCACTTCCCAGGGCGCCGGCATCAACCAGGCCCTGGGCCGCACCGCCTTGCTGGTGCGCCTGCACACCGGCAATTTCACCTTTGACGGGGTCAAGGACGACGGCGCCGACCTGCGCTTTGTCAGTGCCGACGACAAGACCGTGTTCAACCACCAGATCGAAAGCTTCGACCCGCTGATGGGCATGGCGCTGATCTGGGTCGACGTGCCCAAGGTGGAAGGCGGCCAGCGCCAGGACCTGTGGATGTACTACGGCAACCAGAAGGCTCCGTCCACCGCCAACGGCCAACTGACCTTCGACCCGAACTACACCGCGCTCTATCACTTTGACGGTGCCAACGGCACGCCGCCCCGGGACACCACGGCCTACGGCAACACCGCCGTGAACGCCACCGGTGCGAGCATCGACGGTGTGATCGGCCGCGCGCTGCAATTCGGTGGCCAGCCATTGCTGTTACCGGCCAGCCCATCACTGCAACACGCAGCGGGCGGCGCGTTTACCTTCAGCGCCTGGTTGCGGGTCGACCAGGCCAGCGGCGAGCAAGTGGTCATGGCCCGTCGCGAGGGCGCCCACAGCCTGTTGCTGGGCATGAACCAGGGCATGCCATTTATCGAAATCGACGGCCAGCGCGCGGTCTCGACCCAACCGCTGAACCCGGGCCAGTGGCAGCACCTGGCGTTCACCGCCGAGGGCGAAAAGGTTTCGCTGTACGTCAATGGCCGTGAAACCGCGAGCCTCGCCGTGGCGATGCCGGCGTTCAATTCGCAGCTGGCCATCGGTGCCGATCTGCCGGAAGCCGCCAGTGGCCACCTGCCGTTTACCGGGGCCATGGACGAGCTGCGTCTGTCCAAAGTCGCACGCCCGGCCGCCCTGTTGCTGGCCGATGCCACGGCCCAGGGTGCCGAGTCGAAACTGGTGGCCTATGGCGTGGATGAGGAACAGTCGGGCTTCGGTTTCGGCAGCCTGGGTTTCCTGCTCAAGGCCGTGCCGGTGGATGCCTGGGTGATCATCCTGGTGCTGGTGGGGATGATGGTCCAGTCGTGGTTCATCATGGTCCGCAAGAACCGCCAGGTGAGCCGCGTGAGTGCGGCCAACGAGATCTTCCGCGAGCAATTCGCGCAGATCGGCACACGCCTGGAGATGTACTACGACGACGCATTGCTGGCCGAACGCCTGACCCATTCCTCGCTGTGGCGCCTGTACCTGGTGGCGGTCAAGGAGATCCGTACCCGCCGCGCCCAGGGCGCCGATACCTCGTCGGTTTCGGCGGCCACCATCGAGGCCATCCGCTGCTCCATGGACGGTGTGCGTACCCGGGAAAACCAGTTGCTCGGCGCCAAGCTTTCAACCTTGTCCAACGCCATCGCCGGCGGCCCGTACATCGGCCTGCTCGGCACCGTGCTGGGGATCATGGTGGTGTTCCTCGGCACCGCGATGGCCGGTGACGTGAACATCAACGCCATCGCCCCGGGCATGGCGGCGGCCTTGCTGGCCACGGCCATGGGCCTGTTTGTCGCGATCCCCGCGCTGTTTGGCTACAACCGCCTGATTACCCGCAACAAGGAAGTCAGCGCCGACATGCGGGTGTTCGTCGACGAGTTCATCACTCGCCTGGCGGAGATGCACGGCGAGAGCCAGCACAGTGAAGCGGCGCACCGTCGCGACCACCACGCCAACGTTCCGGCCTGAGGAGAATCAGCATGGCTTCCGTGAATGCCTCCCACGACGATGACGATGACGCACCCGTCGACAGCATCAACATCACGCCCCTGGTGGACGTGCTGATGGTGGTGTTGGTGATGTTTATCCTGACCGCCACCGCCCAGGTCTCGGGGATCCAGATTCACCTGCCCAAGGCCAGCGCCTCGGTGTCGCTGTCGGAGGCCAAGACCAAGGCCATCTCGGTAAACGATGGCGGCCAGGTGTTTCTCGATGCTTACCCGGTGACCTTGCCTGAACTGGAAGAACGCCTGCGCATCGAGAAAGCGTTGAACCCGGACTTCCCGGTGATCGTGCGCGGCGACGCCATGGTGCAGTACCAGAAGGTCATCGAGGTCCTCGACTTGCTGCGCCGGTTGGAGCTGTCCCAGGTCGGGCTGGTCACCGGCAAACCGAATCAGGGCTGAACCATGACCGCACAGATGCCGATCGCGCCGATGCCGGCCAAGAACAAGCCGCCGTTGCGCCCGCTGAAGTGGGGCGTCGGCCTGCTGCTGGGGGCCGTGGCCGCCTGGTTTCTCTGGCAGTGGGCCAATGACATGAGTGGCGTGCGCCGCGAAGCACCCAAGGTGCCGACGATTATTCCGTTGCCGCCACCGCCGCCACCGCCACCGGAAAAACCCAAGGAGCCCGAGCCCGAGGTGCAGGAAAAAATCCCGGAACCGGAACCCACGCCGACCCCGGACGAGGTCAAGCCCGAGGAAGAAGCGCCGCCTTCACCGGCGGACGACCTGGCCAACCCGATGCAGATCGACGGCGATGCGCAGTCCGGCAACGACGGTTTCAACATCGGTGCCGGCAAGGGCGGCGGCATGGCCGGCTCCGGTGGCGGCGGGCTTGGCACCGGCACGTTCAAGCAGTACCTGGCCGGGGTGTTCCAGCGCCTGCTGCGGGAAGACCCGCAGCTGCGCAAGAAGGCCTACACGGTGCAGGCCGACCTGTGGCTTAGCGCCGACGGCGAGGTGACCCGCGTGGAGCTGGCCAAGTCCAGCGGCGACGCCGAGACCGACGCCCAGGTGCTGGCGGCCTTGCGTGCCACCCCGCGCCTGAAGGAACGCACACCCGCCTCAATGACCCTGCCGGTACGCCTGTCCCTCAAGGGCCGGCGCCCGGATTGATCGAACCCTTTTTTGCAGTTTTCTACAGGAGTTGTGTGCAGATGATTTCCCACGTGAATCGATTGACCCTGGCGGTCGGCATGGTCATCGCGACCCTGGTCGGGCAGGCGACGGCAGCCCCTGGCGCACCTTCGGAAAACGCCACGGTCAACCTGATCCGCCTGCTGGTGCAGCAAGGTGTGCTCAAGCAGGAGCAGGCCGACGGGCTGATCGCCCAGGCCGAGAAAGAAGCCCAGCAAGCCCGCCAGGCCAATGCAGCCACAGCGGTGGCGGCGACCGGCCCGGCAGCGGCTCCCGGCGATGTGCGCGTGCAGTACGTGCCGGCGGCGGTACGCGACCAGATTCGCGACCAGGTCAAGGCCGAGGTCATGGCCACCGCCAAGCAGGAAAACTGGGCCCAGCCCAACACCTTCCCGGACTGGGTCTCGCGCATCAGCTTCGACGGCGACATTCGCCTGCGGGATGAGTCGCGCTACTTCTCGGGCAACAACAGCAACGAAATCGTCGACTACGCCAAGCTCAACCAAAGCGGGCCCTACGACGTCAACAAGAACACCAACACCCAATTGCCGCCGTTGCTCAACACCCGCGAGGACCGCGAAAACCTGTTCCGCCTGCGCGCCCGCCTGGGCATGAAAGCCGTGATCTCGCCCGACTGGACCGCCGGCATTCGCCTCGGCACCGGTAACGACAACAACCCGGTGTCCACCACCCAGACCCTGGGGGGCGGCTTTGGCAAGAAAGACATCTGGCTGGACCAGGGCTACCTCACCTGGAAGACCACCGACTACATGACCCTGACGGCGGGGCGCTTCGCCAACCCGTTTTATTCCACCGACATGATGTATTCCGGCGACCTCAACTTCGACGGTGTGGCGGCGATCTTCAACCACAAGCTCAACAGCGACTGGGGTCTGTTCGGCACCCTCGGCGCGTTCCCGGTGGAGTACAGCCCCGACACGGCCACCACCAACGGTTTCGACAAGGACGAGAGCGAAAACAAATGGATGTTCGGCGGGCAGATCGGCGCCGACTGGAAGATCAACCGCAGCAACAGCCTGAAAGGCTCGATGGCCTACTACCACTTTGGCGACATCCAGGGCGAACGCTCCAGCCCTTGCTCGCCGTGGTCCGGCCAGCCGGCCTGTGACACCGACGGCACACGCCTGGCGTTTATGCAAAAGGGCAACAGCGTGTTCCTGCTGCGTGACATCGCCCCCAACCCGGCAACGCCCGGCCTGACCCCGCAACCGCAATTCGTCGGCCTGGCCTCCAAGTTCAATGTGCTGGACCTCAACCTGGCATGGGACAGCGAGCTGCCGGAAGACCTCAAGCTGCGCAGCCAGACCAACTTCATCCACAACCTGGCCTACGACAAGGGCGAGATGCTCAAGCGCAGCGAAGGCCAGATCGTCAACAACATCAACAGCGATGGCCAGTTTGAAAGTGGCGGCAACGCGTTGCTGGTGCAGTTCACCCTCGGCAGTGCGCTGGAGATGCGCAGGAAGGGCGACTGGAACGTGCTGGCGGGCTACAAGTACATCCAGCCAGACGCCTTGCCGGACGGCTTCAACGACTCCTCGTTCCACCTCGGCGGCACCAACGCCAAGGGCTATTTCATTGGCGCCAATTACGGCCTCGACAAGAACATCTACGCCAGCGCCCGTTGGCTCAGTGCCTCCGAAGTGTACGGCGCGCCGTTTGAAGTGGATGTCATGCAACTGGAACTCAACACGCGCTTTTGACGCGCCGGAGAACGCCCATGAACACGCGAATTTGCGGCCTGCTTCTACTGCTCGTTACCACCGGCGCTTCGGCTGAAGGTATGGAAGAGCGCCTGCGCACCCAACTGCGCAGCACCACCCAGCAGTTGCAGGCGCTGCAAAGCGAGCAGGCCCAGGCCAGTGCCGCGCGCATCGCTGCCGAAACCCAGGCCAAACAGGCCCAGGCGCAGATCAAGCAACTGACTGCCGAGCTGGAAAAGACCCGCGGCGTGGCCGACCAATTGGTGGGCCAGCAACAGAATCTGCACAGCCAGGCCCAGGCCCAGGTGGCTGCCAGCAACGAGCAGGTGGGCAAGTTCAAGAAGGCCTACGAAGACTTGCTGGTTATCGCCCGTGGCAAAGAGACCGAGCGCGCACGTTTGCAGGCGCAACTCACGGAACGTGACACACAAGTGCAGCAATGTTCAGTCAAGAATCAACAGATGTACGGCGTGGCCCAGCAGTTGCTGACGGCCTACGAAAAAATCGACGTGGCCGACGTGATGAGCATCCGCCAACCGTTCGCCAGCAGCACCCGGGTCAAGTTCGAGGAACTCGCCCAGGGTTTTGGTGATGGTCTATACCTTAATCGGTTCGATGCTCCACAGACCGTCACTAATCATTGATCAACAAGGAAGAGACCACTATGAGCGACGTACAACTGATCACCAGCGTTACCCCGCAAGCCTTGACCGAGCTGCTGCAGGAAGCCGGCTACCGGGTCAACCAGACCGAGCAGAACGGCATCGTGCAATTGCTCAGCGCCAGCCAGGGCATTGGCTTTGCCGTGCGCTTCGGCAACCCGGCGGCGGAGCAGGGCAGCTATGTGGATTTCACCTACAGCTGCGCGCTGCGAGTACAGGGCGAGTTGCCGGACGGCCTGGCGCAAGTGTGGAACGCCTCCCGCCGCTTTGCGCGGCTGTCGTTGCAGGGTGAGTTCCTGCTGATGGAGATGGATGTGGTGGCGGCGGGCGTGGGTGCCCCATACCTGCGCAACCAGCTGGAACTGTGGGACCGCCTGCTGCAGGAATTTATCGTCTAC
This sequence comes from Pseudomonas yamanorum, assembly GCF_013386765.1. Classification (GTDB taxonomy): domain Bacteria; phylum Pseudomonadota; class Gammaproteobacteria; order Pseudomonadales; family Pseudomonadaceae; genus Aquipseudomonas; species Aquipseudomonas yamanorum_A. The sequence goes on along the minus strand of NZ_JACARE010000088.1, from coordinate 2,178 downwards.
CTGCGTGAATACAGCCAGCAAGCCGCCCAGCTTCAGGCCCAGGCCGAAGCCGCGCCAGCTGTCGACGCGCGCGAAGAGGCGCCTGCCCTGTGAAGAAACCAACCCTTGTGGTCGGCGCCGGCGCCCTGGTGGTGCTGGCGGTCGCGGTGGGGTTGAGCCTGCGACCGGGCAGTGACCCGGTCGCAGCCCAGCAGCCGGCGCCGGTGGCCGTGAAGGACGGGCCGGCAGTGGCGCGTCTGGGCAACCAGCAGATCGACCTGCTTGAACTCAAGTCGGTGCTGGCGGCGCTGCCGGTGGAAACCCGTGAGCAATTGCGCGGCAACCGTGGTGCGCTGGAAACCTGGCTGCGTTCGCGCCTGGCGCAAAAGGCTGTGCTGGAACAGGCCGATGCCCAGGGCTGGCGTCAGCGCCCGGAAGTTGAGCAGCAGACCCGTGCCGCCACCGAACAGATCGTGTTTCGCGACTACATGTTGTCGGTCAGCCAGGTGCCGGCCGATTACCCCAGCGCCGTCGAGTTACAGCAGGCGTATGACAGCGGCAAGTCACAATGGGGGACGCCGCCGTTGTACCAGGTCAGCCAGATTTTCCTCGCCGTGACAGACCCGCAAGCCGTCGACACCGTGCGCCGTCAGGCCCAGGAGTTGAGCCGCAAGGCGCAGGCATCGCCAGGCGAGTTTGCCGCCCTGGCCAGCCAATATTCCCAGGACCCTGACAGCGCCCGGCGCGGAGGCGATTCCGGCATGCAGCCATTGCAGCAACTGGTGCCTGAAATGCGCGGTGTGGTGGCGCGGCTCAAGACCGGCGCGGTCTCGGAGCCGGTGCAGAGTGCGGCGGGGTTTCACGTGCTCAAGCTCATCGGACAACAACCGGCGCGTACCGCGACGCTGGACGAACTGCGCGAGCGCCTGACCGAGGCCCTGCGGGCCCAACGCCAGGAGCAAATTGCCAAGGCCTACCTTGAGGGCATGCTCAACACCGCCACCTTGAGTATCGACGGCGCCGAGCTGAACAAGGTGCTGGAGTAAAAAACGCCTGACCGCATCGGATGCACAGTACCCACAAGACAGGGAGTCTCCCATGGTATTTCTTGACCCGGCTGTACCCCACGGCACCACGCCTTATCGCGGGCTGACCGAGTCCCGCGAGGCCTGGCTGGCCCTGGCCGCCGCCATCGAGCCCGAGGTGGCGCAGTATTTCCTGATCAGCGCGCGCTGTGGCTGTTTCATGCAGGCTGCGCGTAGCCTCAACATCAAGGCCACGCAATTGCGCAAGCGCCTGGCGCAACTGGAAGAGCAACTGCGCCGCTCGCTGTTCAGCTACCAGGGCAATGTCCTGGCGCTCAGCCGCGAGGGGCAGCAGTTGCAGGCGCAACTGATTGCCCTGGCCCATGAGCGGCGCCTGCCGGTGCTGGAACAACCGTTGATTCGGCTGGCGGTTGCCGAGTCGATCCTGCATGACATTCTGGGGCGTGATTTGATCGCGTTGCTGCGACGTAATGCGAGTGTGCGGCTGGAGATCATTTCCATCGACAGCGAGTTGGCGTTGCAGGCGCTGGATGCGGATGTGGTGGTGTGGTTGTCGGGGATGGAGTCGCCGGGGGCTGGGCCGAGTTTTGCCATCGATGCGCCGCAGGTGTTGGCGCGGCTGGATTATTCGCCGCATATTGCCAAGCGTTATTCGCGGTTGGCGGTGCGGCCTGACAGCATTGAAGACCTCGCGGATTACATGTTGGTGCAGTGGCAGCCGGACCGGCAGGTGGAGGCGTTGCGGCCCTGGAACAACCTGGTGGAGCAGCGCTTGGCGGGGGTGGTGCAGGTGCAGGCGTATCCGCTGATGCTGGAGATGATTCGTTGCAGTGCGTGCATTGGGTTGTTGCCGCGGTATATGAGTTGTTTTGACCGTGGGTTGACGGCGTTGGATGGGGTGTTTTTGGAGGGGATGCAGCGGCAGGTGTGGATGGGGGTGAGTGCTGAGGTGCGGCATCCGCAGGAAGTGGGGTGGGTGGTGGAGATGATCCGGAATACGTTTCGGGAGAGGGGGGAGTGGTTTGATTGATTGTGTACATATCCGTTATTTAGGTAACGGCGGCCTATGGTTTCGCTCTTACAGCGAGTCACTTTGCAAAAGCGGCAAAGTAACCAAAACGCTCTGCCCCGCCTGTCGGCACCTCGCCTAGGC
>NZ_JACARE010000087.1 GCF_013386765.1 Pseudomonas yamanorum | reverse complement strand
GACGCGGTGTTGCAGAAGACGCCATTCAGCTTCGACGTCTCGGTGTGGGAGTTTTTCTGGCCGCTGATGAGCGGTGCGCGGCTGGTGGTGGCGGCCCCTGGAGATCATCGCGAGCCCACAAAACTGGTGCAGTTGATCACGGCCCGGCAGATCACCACGCTGCACTTTGTGCCTTCGATGTTGCAGGTGTTCTTGCAGGACGCTCAGGTCAGCCAGTGCACCAGCCTGACGCGCATCGTGTGCAGCGGCGAAGCGTTGCAGGTGGACGCGCAACAACAAGTCTTCAGCAAGCTGCCGAATGCCGGGCTGTACAACCTGTACGGGCCTACCGAGGCGGCCATCGACGTGACCCACTGGACCTGCCGCGAAGAAGGTCGCGACAGCGTGCCGATTGGCCAGCCGATCGCGAACCTGCAGACCTACGTCTTGAGCTCGGACCTGACACTGGTGCCGGCCGGCGTGATCGGTGAGTTGTACCTGGGAGGCGAAGGCCTGGCGCGTGGGTACCACCGTCGTGCGGGCCTGACGGCCGAGCGCTTTGTCGCCAGCCCGTTTGTGCCGGGTGAGCGGCTGTACCGCAGCGGTGACCTGGTGTGCCAGCGGGCAGACGGGGTTATCGAGTACCGCGGGCGTATCGACCATCAGGTGAAATTGCGCGGGTTGCGCATTGAGCTTGGAGAGATCGAAGCCCGACTGCTGGAGCAGGAGGCCGTGCGTGAAGCGGCAGTGCTGGCGGTTGAAACGGCGGCCGGCCTGCAACTGGTGGGCTACGTGGTGCCCACCTCTGCTGACGTGATGGACGGCGGGCCCGACGTGCAGGCGGCGTTGCGTGATGCGCTCAAGGCGCACCTGACGCACACCCTGCCGGACTACATGGTGCCCAGCCACCTGCTGATGCTGGCCGCGCTGCCGTTGAGCCCCAACGGCAAGCTGGAGCGCAAGGCCTTGCCGGCTCCGGATGCCCATGCTCGGGCGGCCCACCGTGCGCCTCGCAGCGAGCTTGAATGCCTGCTGGCTGACCTGTGGAGTGACGTGCTCAGCGTCGAGCAGGTGGGCCTCGATGATGACTTCTTCGCGTTGGGAGGCCACTCCCTGCACCTGGTGATGCTGTTGTCCCGTGTACGTAATGCCTTTGGCGTAGAGCTGGCGCTCAAGGCGTTCTATGACTTGCGCAAATTCGAAGACCTGGCGGCCCATCTGCAAGCGGCCGCCGGGGCGGAATCGGTGCTCGAATTCGATTTGATTTTCGACGCCCTTGATCAATTGGAGAAAGACGATGCTTAAGCCCGACCCGTTGCGCTCCCAGGAAATGCTTGAGCGAATCAAGGGGCTGGAGGGCCACAAGCGCCAACAACTGTTCAGCAAGCTGGCTCAGTCCGGGGTGAATGTGGCCCGCTTGCCAATTCTTCCCGCCAGCGAGACCGGCGCCTTGCCGATGTCTTATGCCCAGCAGCGCCAATGGTTTCTCTGGCAACTTGAGCCTCGCAGCAGCGCTTACAACATAAGCTCGGCCATACGCCTGCAAGGCCCGCTGGACGCGCACGTGCTTGCGCGTAGCGTTGATCACGTGGTTGCCCGGCATGCCAGCTTGCGCACGGTGTTCTTTGAAGACAATGGCCAGGCGCTGCAACGGGTGTTGCCCGCCGACTCGGCGCGCGTCGTTGTCGACAACCCTGCGTTGGGGGCGGCAACCCCCGGGCAGGCCATCGACCAGTGCCTGGCTGTAGAGGCCGCCTGGGTCTTTGACCTGACACAGGGGCCGTTGATGCGTGTGCGTCTGTTGAACCTGGGGCCCGACGATCATTTGCTGGTGGTGACTGTGCATCACATCATCACGGATGGCTGGTCCATGGGAATCATGGTGCAGGAGTTGCTTGAGTACTACCGTGCCGACCTGGCAGGGGAGGTGGCGGATTTGCCGGCCTTGTCGATCCAGTACCTCGATTACGCCCAGTGGCAGCGTCAATGGCTGGAAGCTGGCGAGCGCGAGCGCCAGCTTGCGTACTGGCAACGTCAGTTGGCGGGCGAGCAATCGGTGCTGGCGTTGCCGTTGGATCATGTACGGCCAGCGGTACAAAGCTACGGTGGCGCCAGCCTGGACTTCAGCGTGCCGCCGGCCCTGACCGAGCGCTTGCGGGCATTGGCGCAGCATCAGGATGTGTCGTTGTTTATGTTGCTGCTGGGAGCGTTTCAAGTCTTGCTGTTCCGCTACAGCGGGCAGACGGATATCCGCGTAGGCGTCCCGGTCGCCAATCGCAATCGTCTGGAGACTGAGCGGCTGATCGGTTTCTTCGTCAACACTCAGGTGTTCAAGGCAGACCTCGATGGCACTCGTCGTTTCGACAGCTTCCTGCAGGACGTGCGGCGGATTGCGCAAGAGGCCCAGGACCATCAGGACCTGCCGTTCGAGCAACTGGTGCAGGCACTTCACCCGGAGCGTAGCCTGAGCCACAGTCCGTTGTTCCAGGTGATGTACAACCACCAGCAGGGCACGGCGGGCGCCGGTGCGCAGGTTGGTGATCTGCACGTACAGGCGGTGCCGCGACCTCAGGTTTCGTCCCAATTCGACTTGACCCTGGATGTCAGTGAACCGGTGGATCCGGCGCAGGGGCTGGCGGCTACCTTCACCTACGCGACAGACCTGTTTGAGGCTGCGAGCGTGGAACGCCTGAGTCGACATTGGCTCAATCTGTTGCACGCCATCGTTGCCAACCCGGCACAAAGCCTGGGTGAGTTGCCGCTGCTGGATGCGTACGAGCAACGAGAGTTGTCGCAGGGCTGGAACACTACCGCCACGGTCTACCCCCTTGAACGCGCGGTTCACCAACTGATTGCAGACCAGGTAGCTCGCACGCCGCAAGCCATCGCGTTGCAGTTCGGCGAACAGCAGTTGACGTACCGCGAGCTTGATCAGCGCGCCAACCA
>NZ_JACARE010000086.1:1489-1897 GCF_013386765.1 Pseudomonas yamanorum | reverse complement strand
TTGAGGTCGGTATCGAAGGTCAGCAGGCCCTGGAGGATCTTGCCGCTGACGTACTGGGTAGACACGTGGCTGACCACGCCGTGCATCAGCGACGGTGGTTCGGGTTGGGCCACCAGGTTCAGCACGCCGCCGTCATGGGGTTGCGCCTGAGCGGTGCCGGCCAGCAGCACGGCGCCAAGTCCCAGGTATGAGAGGACGCGGCGAAAAGATAAAGGGCGCATGGAGACTCCTTGACTAAGGTTTTGTCAGGGATTTAGCAAGGGCTGTGCCATGGGGCAATGGCCCGGGGTTTGCGGGTGTCATGGGCGATGGCAGTGATGAAAAAACCACAGTGGCCGGGACGAGTGTGGAAAAAGCAACAGCCCTGCCCTCTTGAAGAACAGCTATGCGTAGCAGCTGCCGAGCCTT
>NZ_JACARE010000086.1:0-1464 GCF_013386765.1 Pseudomonas yamanorum | reverse complement strand
AAGGCTCGGCAGCTGCTACGGGGTGGTCTGGTTTTTGAGAAACCCATCACTGGCACAAGGTTTGCCCCTCTAACCGCTATCTGAACCACTGAGTTTGAAGCGCATGTCACTGGATTACCTGGGCAACCCCATCGACACCCTCAACCCCGCCACCCGCCAGGGCCTGGATGATTTCATCGGCGGTTTTCTCGGCTATCAGCCCCGTGCCGAGGGCATTCTGGCGGTGGCCGATGCCGACCCCGGCTCAGCCCTGGCCAACGGATTTGCCGGTTTGCTGCTGATGTTTATCGAGTCGCCCGAAGGCCCTGACTTGGCCGAGAAATATCGCCAGCGCGCGGCGACGGTGAACTCCGAGCATCCCCGGGCGCGGTTGTACCTGGAGGTGCTGCAGGCCTGGATCAACGATGAGCTGGACGAGGTGCTGCGCCTGAGTGAACACCTGCTGGATCTTTATCCCCGGGACCTGTTTGCCGCCAAGCTCAACCAGTACCTGGAATTCAACCGGGGTAATTGGCCGGCGCTGCTGCGGATCGGGTTGAAGGCCACGGCGGGTGCGCCGGATATCGCCCACAGTCACGGGTTGCTGGCGTTTGCGTATGAGCAGTGTCATTTGCTGGAGGAAGCCGAGGCCAGTGCGCGGGAGGCCTTGCGCTTGCAGGCATCCGAGCCTTGGGCGCATCACGCGCTGGCCCATGTGATGCTGACTCAGGGGCGCATCGAGGAAGGCATCGGGTTTCTGGAGGGGGTGAAGCATCACTGGGATGGGTTGAACTCGTTCATGTACACCCATAACTGGTGGCACCTGGCGTTGTTTTATCTGGGCCGTGGTGAGGATCAGCGGGTGCTGGAGATTTATGACCGGCATGTGTGGGGGATCTTGCCGGAGTACTCCCAGGACCAGGTGGGCGCGGTGTCATTGCTGGCACGGCTGGAGTTGGCGGGGATTGATGTGGGTGAACGCTGGCAGGCGTTGGCGCCTTACCTGCAGCGCCGGGTCGGGGATGCGGTGCAGCCGTTTTTGAGTGTGCAGTATCTGTATGGGCTGGCCCGGGCCGGAAAGCCAGAGGCGGATCAGTTGTTGGCGGCTTTGCGGCGCCACAGCCTTGATGCGCGGCCGGTGTGGGGGGAAGTGACTTTACCGCTGGCGGAGGGGTTGTTGGCGCACGCCCGAGGGGACGCTCAGCGGGCGCTGGAGCAGTTGGGGATTGCGTTGCCACGGTTGAACGAGATTGGCGGCAGTCATGCCCAGCGGGATTTGTTTGCGCAGGTGGAGCTGGATGCGCGGTTGCGGGTTGGGGATTGGTTCGGGGCGCAGCAGGCGCTGGAATTGCGCCGGCGGTATGACGGGCTGGATGTGCCGACGAATCGGGCTTTGGGGGTGGTGTATGAGGCCTTGGGGTTGCCTGGGGAGGCGCTTCGGGCGCGGTCGCGGATTGGGGGGATATCCATTATTTAGGTAACGGC
>NZ_JACARE010000009.1:77850-116964 GCF_013386765.1 Pseudomonas yamanorum | reverse complement strand
GAGAGTAGGTCATCGTCAAGATTGAATTCCGAAACCCCTGTCTGCTAGCGCAGACAGGGGTTTTGTCGTTTAAGGGCTAAGCAAAACAGACTCAACCCCTGCGTGCTTTACCGCTTCTTCTGGCCAGTAGCTTGCGCCACCAGATATAGATCCCGGTAGCAGATAGCATCGCGATCACAACGCCCAGCAGTGCAATCAACACCTGCCCCGTCAGCCCGATGATCCTGCCCCCATGGATCGGCAGTTGCAGCCGATAAAAGCGCTCTCCCAACGTACCTTGCCCTGCTATTTCCTGCCCTAATAGACGCCCGTCCGTCCCGTGGAAAAACAACCAGGATTTCCCATGGGCCTCGGTATCGTGTTGCCCAAAACCCGCGCCATAGAAGTTGTACTCAAAGCTGTAATACAGCTCTCCGATCGCAGCCGTAAGTCCCAGACGCTTTCCTTCCTCCAGTGCCCGTTCATAGGCCTGTTGATAACTCAGTTGCGTCACGCCCAATTGCTCGCTTGGCAGCCTGCCACGAGCCTCATAGACGCTTGGCTCAACCGGTGAAAACAGCGAGACAACTGGCTTGAACACCTGGCTCGGCAAGTTCATCGCCACGCTGCTGACCGCTATCGGTAGCAACAACAGCCAAAGCCACAACCCGCCAGCGCGATGAAGATCGAAGTTCAACCGATAAGCATGACCGCCCTTGATCTTCCACGCCGTCGACCATTTCTTCCAGAACGGTTTGCCCCTCGGGAGGGTCAGCCACAGCGCGATAAAACAATCTAACACCCACGCAATCGCCACCAGCCCCATCAGCCACAACCCCCAATTGCCCGGCAGCGTGAGGTTGTAGTGAAACTCTAAAATGAACGGTATTAAGTTCTCACGCTGAAAGCAGCATGCGCCCCAAAAACGCCGGCCCATTTCTTCGCCGCTGACCGGATCGAGATAGAAGACCTGGTTGGGTTCCTCAAAGGGTTTGCCGGTCGCCGGATCGTTTCTCGCAACTGCCGCCAACATGGCGGTATGACCGGCCTCCTGCGGATACTCCATGTACCAGACTTGCAGCTTGGGATGCTGCCCCTGCAGCGTGTCCACCAGTTCGCCTGGTGGCAATGCCGAGCCCTTGGCCGTCGCCTCATAGAAGCCTGGATTGAGCCACTCATCCAGCTCATGGTTAAACGCCAAAAGGCTGCCCGTGATCCCCGCCATCATCAAAAACAACGCCGTCGCCAATCCGATGTAGCGATGAAGTAAAACCATCAATGCGCGCATAAAATTTTCCTGCAGAGACGACAAAGCCAGTGCCTGGAGTCAGGAACTGGCTTTGTATGAATCGAGTGGGATTAGAACTGGTAGCTCACCGTTGCACTCACGTTGCGCTCTTCACCCAGGTAACAGAAGTTCAGACTGGCGCACGACGCCACGTAGGACTCGTTCGTCAGGTTGTTGGCATTCAGGCGTACATCCACACCCTTCAACCCCACCTTGCCCAAGTCATAGCCCATCGAGGCATCAAACAACGTGTAGGCCGGTACCTTCATGGTGTTCTCCGCATCCGCCCAGCTGTAGCCGACATAACGGACACCGCCACCGAGGCGCAGGCCATCCAGGGCGCCGCTGTCGAATTTGTAGTCTGCCCACATTGAAGCCATATGGCGCGGCGCCTGGGTCGGCGAATTACCCTTGTTCTCGATCACGTTGTCCGCAGTGCTCAACGTGCTGACCATCGACTTCGAATACTCGATGTCGGTGAAGGTGTAGCTGCCCAACAACTTGAGGTTGTCGGTCAATTGCATATGCGCCTCCAACTCCAGGCCTTGGGAGCGCACAGCACCTACCGCGCGATAGAAGTTTTCCTGCGGCAGCTTGGTCGCCAGGTTTTCCTGATCGATGCGGAACAGCGAAGCGGTGAACAGGTTGTCGGTACCCGGCGGCTGATATTTCAAGCCGACCTCCCACTGGGTGCCGTCGGTAGGCGCCAAAGGATTACCAGCGCTGTCCGAGTAGGAGTTCGGGTTGAAGGATTCCGAATAGCTGACGTAAGGCGCGAGACCGTTATCGAATAGATAAAGCGCTCCTGCACGCCCGGTTAGCTTGGTACGTTTATCGCTGATCTCGGTACCTAACGGCCGGCCAACCTCAGCAATGCGATTCTCATCAGAGGTCTCGACCCAGTCCTGACGTAGCCCGAGGGAGAACCGCCACTTGTCCATTTCAATCAGGTCTTGCAGGTAAACGCCGGTCTGCTCAAGCCGACGCAGGTAGCTGGTCGGGCTGTAATAACTGATCTCGGAGTTGCCATACACCGGATTGAACGCATTGATCGGTGCCAGCGAACCGCTGCTCCAGTCCACCACGGTTTTGCGCCGTTGATAGTCAGCCCCCATCAACACCGTGTGTTTGGTCGCGCCGGTAAAAAATTCGGCCTGCAACATGTTGTCGATGATGAATGCATGCAGCTTCTCGTCACCGCCTGAGTAATAGCGGTTCAGCTCATTACTGGTGGGCGTAGTCCACCCATAGGCGTACACCTGATCCAAGCGGACCTTGGAGTCCAGATAACGAAAGTTCTGTCGCGCCGTGAAAACATCGTTGAAGCGGTGCTCAAATTGATAGCCGAACGACTGCTGATCACGCTTGTACCCATCAATGCCCGGCTCACCCTCGAAGAAGTGATTGGAGATCCGCTGGCCATTGCGCTGATGCAACGCGCCATCTGCTGGCATGCCTCCGTGGTAGCCACCGTCGGGATCGTGTTGCAGGTAGGCCTGGAGCGTGAGCGACGTGTCATCGGTAAAGTCGATGCTCAAGGTCGGCGCCAGCGCGTAGCGTTTTTCCTTGGCATGGTCGAATTGTGTGTCGGACTTATCCGCAAGCCCGGTCAGGCGGTAAGCAATACGCTTGTCGTCATCCACCGGGCCGCTGAAGTCGAAACCCATGCCGCGCTGCCCTTGCGAGCCCACGGTGGCCTGTACCTGATGGTAAGGCTCAAACAGCGGTTTCTTGCTGGTCAACGCCACCAGCCCACCCGGCGAGCTGCGGCCGTACAGTACCGACGACGGGCCCTTGAGAATATCCACCCGCTCGAGGAAATACGGGTCCACCTGCATGGTGCTGTAGGTCCCGCTGTCCCCCATGGACTTCAAACCGTCGAGATAAATGTTATCCACCGAACCGTCATTGAAGCCGCGCATCGCCACATAGTCATAGCGGTGAGTGGCGCCATACGGGTTGGTCAGCACACCAGGGGTGTAACGCATGGCCTGGGCAACGGTTTGCGAGCCCTGATCGTCCATCTGCTCGCGGGTCACCACTGAGACCGTCTGTGATGTCTCCAGCAGCGCGGTACTGGTCTTGGTGGCGATCTGGCTGTGGGTTGCGTTGTAGCCGTCCATGCTGCCCAGGGCGTTACCCAGGGCGAAGCCTTTGATGTCGGTGGTCGGCAAGGTCAGCGCCTCGCTCTCGGGTTGGGCCTGCAACACGAAACTCACGTCGTCCTGTGGCTGTGCCTGCAAGCCGGATCCATTGAGCAACTGGCTAAGGCCCTGCTCCGCGGAATACTCGCCGTGCAGCCCGGCAGACTGGCGGCCCTGAGTCTGCGCAGGCGTGCTGGAAAGAGTGATACCTGCCTGGCGGGCAAACTGGTTGAGCACATCGCTCAGCGCCCCGGCAGGGATGTCATAGCGCTGGCTGATGCGCTCGACCCCACTATCAGCCGCGACACCGGCCACCGGCAACAAGCCGATGCCCATCGTGGTCGACAGCAACGCTGCACGTACGGCTTTACCGAGCAGAGGGTAGGAAGAGGGTGAGTTACTGAAAAAACGCACAGTCATTATCGAGATCCGTAGAGGTCGCTGAAGGCAGATTGAAATGCTTACTGTCTAAGCCGGACTCACGGAAAAAAGCCGCCAAAAATAAATCAGGCGCGACAACAATAATCAGGCCTGACGCTCCAGACTCACCCACCAGCGGGTGCGGTAGCGCAAGCGCACAGGTAAGGTCTGCGGAAGAATCGCCAACAATTTCTCGGGATCTTCCAGTCGAAAAACGCCGGACAAACGCAGGTCTGCAATATCGTTTGAGCAGCCCAGATACCCATGGCGATAGCGCCCCACCTCTGCCAGGAAGTCGGCAAGGCGCATGTTACGGGTGACGATCAATCCATCTGCCCAGGCCCCGGCGTCCATATCCAGAGGCGGCGCGAGGATGGCCTCGTTCTGACGCACCAGGTAGCTTTCTCCTGCATGCACCTGAGTGAACAGGCCGTCTGCGGTATGCGGTGAATGAATCGCCACGTTGCCTGAGGTGACGCTCAATCGGGTGCAGTCGCTGTCCTGGCGTACGACAAAACGCCCGTCGATGCCTTCAAACAAACCATGGCGGCTGCGAACCAGCAGCGGTGCAGTCGCAGCCGCGGCACAGGTCACCAGGATTTCCCCGCGTACCAGCGTGATCAAGCGTTGCTGCGGATTGAAGTCCAGGTCCACTGCGCTGTCGGTATTGAGCTGCAGGCGTGTGCCGTCCGGCAATTGCACGCTGCGGCGTTCGCCGGTGGTGGTGGCCAGGTCCGAGGTCCAGCGTTGCCAGCCGGTAAGGTCCCGGCTGACCCAGGCCGCCGACCCCATTAACAGCACACCCGACAACACCTTCAACGCTTGCCGGCGCCCGAGCTGCTGGGCGCTGCTCTCCAGCGCCACATGGGCCCCGGGAATTGCCGCCAGTTGGCTGCTCAATTCATGTTGCAAAGCCTGCACCCGTTGCCAGGCCAGCTCGTGTTCATGATGAGCCTCGCGCCAGTGCTCGCATTGCATCTTCAGGCGGACATTGGCGCGATTGTTACGCAAGCGCAGCATCCAGCTGATGGCCTGCTTGACCACTTGCGGATCGATTCCTGCGCGTGCCGCGTTATCCCTCGAAGTCATGCCTCATACCGCAGTACATAACAGTGATACAGCGCCTCAGCGACATACCGTTCCACCGAGCGCAACGACACGCCCATCTGCTGCGCAATCTGCTTGTAAGTCAGGCCGTCGCACTGAGCCAGTAAAAACGCCTTACGCACCTTGGGCTTGAGCCCGTCCAGAAGTCGGGCGATGGACTCCAGCAATTCCAGAATCAACGCACGCTCCTCAGCGCTCGGTGCCACGGCTTCGGGCAAATGGGCGATGGATTCCAGATAAGCCCGTTCGATTTCTTCGCGGCGCCAGTGATCGATCACCAAGCCCCGGGCGATGGTGCGCAGGAAGGCGCGAGGGGCCTTGAGTTCGAAGCGTTCGGTTTTTTGCAGCAGGCGCACGAATGTGTCCTGGGCCAGGTCCGCAGCATCCGCGGCGTTACCCAGGCGGCTGCGCAACCAGGTGTTGAGCCAGCCGTGATGGTTGCTGTAAAGCGTCTGTACTGCGTACTCGGAAGAGGGCATTCACACGGCCTGGCAAAGCGTCACAAATGATAATTAGTCGCATTGTCGACAAGGTGGAAAAATTTTGCAACTCCTGGCGTTACATGGCTACCGCCGGTCGGCTTCTGACGTTAAAAGCGGATGCTTCTCACAAATTCCTAAGATTTATCCTGGAGTGGCCGAAAGCCTGACGAGCCATGCGTGCACCGAAATAGAGCAGTCGCAGAGTCTGCCTATACCGTTACATGGAATGTTGCATCCGGCACGCTCACCCCCTTTTGGCAAAAAGAAGTCAATGAAATGAATCTCAAGTTCAGTCATAAAATTCTGTTGGCCGCGTCAGGCGTTGTGGTTCTGGCCTTCGCGTTATTCACGTTCTACAACGACTACCTGCAGCGCAACACCATCAGGCAAAACCTGGAGTCGTCGATTCAGCAATCCGGTGAACTGACCGCCAGCAGTGTGCAGAACTGGCTCAGTGGCCGTGTGCTGGTGCTGGAAAGCCTGGCGCAAAACGTCGCCCATCAAGGCAGCGCTGCCGATCTTGCGGGGTTGGTCGACCAGTCGGCATTTACCTCCAACTTCCAGTTCACCTACGTCGGTTCAACCAACGGCGTGTTCACCCAACGGCCCGACGCCAAAATGCCTGATGGCTATGACCCGCGTCAGCGTCCCTGGTACAAGCAAGCCGTCGCAGCCGACAAGACCATGCTCACGCCGCCCTACATGGCCGCAGTCGGTGGGCTGATCGTGACCATCGCGATGCCGGTGAAAAAGAATGGCGAATTGCTCGGCGTGGTCGGTGGTGACCTGAGCCTTCAAACCCTGGTGAAGATCATCAACTCGGTGGATTTTGGCGGTATCGGCCATGCGTTTCTGGTCAGCGGTGACGGCCAGGTGATCGTCAGCCCGGATCAGGACCAGGTGATGAAAAACCTCAAGGACATCTACCCTGGCAGCAACGTGCGCATCGAGAAGGTCAATCAGGAAGTGGTGCTCAATGGGCAGGACCGGATCCTGTCCTTCACCCCGATCAGCGGATTGCCGAATGCAGACTGGTACATCGGCCTGTCGATCGACAAAGACAAAGCCTACGCACCATTGGGCAAGTTCCGCACCTCGGCATTGATCGCCATGTTCATCGCGGTCGCCGCCATTGCAGTGTTCCTGAGCCTGCTGATCCAGGTCCTGATGCGTCCCCTGACCACCATGGGCCGCGCCATGCAGGACATCGCCCAGGGCGAGGGTGATTTGACCCGCCGCCTGACGGTGGAAAGCAAAGATGAGTTCGGCGACTTGGGCAGCGCTTTCAACCAGTTCGTCGAGCGTATTCATGCGTCAATTTCCGAAGTGTCCTCGGCCACCCGCCAGGTGCACGACCTGTCCCAGCGGGTAATGGCCTCGTCCAACGCATCGATCATCGGTTCCGACGAACAAAGCGCCCGCACCAACAGCGTGGCCGCGGCGATCAACGAACTGGGGGCCGCCACCCAGGAAATCGCGCGCAACGCCGCCGATGCTTCGCAGCACGCCAGCGGTGCCAGCGAGCAGGCCGATGACGGCCGCAAAGTGGTGGAGAAAACCATCCTGGCGATGTCGGAACTGTCGCAGAAAATCAGCCTGTCCTGCACTCAGATTGAAACCCTGAACGCCAGTACCGACAACATCGGGCACATCCTGGATGTGATCAAAGGCATCTCCCAGCAAACCAACCTGCTGGCCCTCAACGCCGCGATTGAAGCCGCACGGGCGGGTGAAGCCGGACGCGGATTTGCCGTAGTGGCGGATGAAGTGCGCAACCTGGCACACCGCACCCAGGAGTCGGCGGAAGAGATCCACAAAATGATCACCTCGCTGCAGATTGGCTCGCGTGAAGCCGTGACCACGATGAACGCCAGCCAGACCTCCAGCGAAGAAAGCGTCGAGGTTGCCAACCAGGCCGGTGAGCGCCTGGTCAGCGTGACGCAGCGGATCGTCGAAATCGACGGGATGAACCAATCGGTAGCGGCCGCCACCGAGGAGCAGACCGCCGTGGTGGAAACCCTCAACGTCGACATCAACCAGATCAACCTGTTGAACCAGCAGGGCGTGGCCAACCTCAACGAAACCCTGAAGGATTGCGACGCGTTGTCTCAACAGGCCAACCGGTTGAAGCAGTTGGTCGACAGCTTCAAAATCTGAGGATGAACCTGTAGGAGCGAGCTTGCTCGCGAAGAGCGTCAACGATAACGCAGCGCTATCAGATAGCCCGTGCTGCCTTCTCGTTTTTCGCGAGCAAGCCCGCTCCTACGGTAAGTTCAGCCAAACATCTGCCGTACATTCTCCAGCGCACCGTCTGCGAATGCCTGCACAAAGGCATCAAACCCTTCCACACCGTGTTCAACCGGCTCGGCGATGATCGTCCAGGTCACCCTCGAACTGCGTTCCCCCACAGCCTCCACACCTATTCCCGCCCATAGCCGGGCCACGCCGAGGGTGTTGTAAATCGTCGTCCAGGTCATCTGCATGGCCTGTTCGTCGCGGCTGTTGAGTTGCTCCACCACCAGGTTTCCATCGTGGAAGAACTTCTTGCGCAGCGACCCTGCGCCCGCGCCGGTCATCTCGATGTGCGACAGCGCGGGGATGAATCTGTCAAACCCTGCAAAGTTGCCCACCACCGTCCACACGCGGGCGGCATCGCCGGCAATTACCACTGAAGACACCACCGGCCTGGCGCAGGGGTTGCGAATCAACGTATCGGGTTTCATGCGGTTTTCCTTTGTTAGGCGCCCGATCATAGGAAGCCGATGCTCTTGAGGTACGCGCAGCCCTTGCGTAGCAGCGCCAGGTTTTTTTCCGGGTAGTGCGCGCCCATCTGCTCGACACCGCGCCGTGCGTTGTCATGACGGATCATCGACGTATCGCCGATGTCCCCGTCCACGCCATTGAGATAGAACCCCAGCACACCGAACAGCGCGTTGTGGCTATCCACCGTGTGCAGGTGACGTTGCCAGTGGGCGACGCTCACCAGCTCGAAAACATGGCCTGCCTGGCGAAAGGCATCGACGTAGGATTCCCAGCTCAAGGGCTGCGGATTGTGCAGATTGAACACGTTTCCTCCGGCACAGTGACGGCCACAGTGGAAGGCAATAAACCGCGCGAGAAAGTCCACGGGCATCAGGTCAAAGTTCGTCCCCAGGTTGGGCACCAGGCCCAGTTGCAGCGAGCCCTTGAGCATCAACATCAGGCGATTTTTCTGTGGCTCGCAAGCACCGTTGCGGCTGTTGAAACTGATGTTCCCGGGGCGATGGATAGTGACCCAGGCACCTTCCTCGGCGGCGCGTCCCAGCAGGCGTTCGGCGACCCACTTGGACAGGTTGTAGCCGTTCTGGAGGTAGAGCGGTGGCGTGGTCGCGGCGAGCGTTTCGAGGACCTGGCCTTGGGCATCGATGCTGCTGGCCGCCGACAGTGTGGAGATAAAATTGAAGACCTTCTTGCGCCGGGTTTCACACAGGCGCAGGCATTCCAGCACCGGCTCGACGTTGTCCTTGGCCAGGGTGGCGTAATCCATCACATGATTGACGTGGGCGGCGTTGTGCACCAGAACGCCGAACTCCCCGGCGAGGTACTCATACACCTCGCTGGTCAAGCCAAGGCGCGGCTGACTGATGTCGGCGGCATACACCCGTACCCGGCTCAGGTCCAGGTGTTCCAGGCGGTACTCACGCAGCGCCTCGGCGAACCTCACCGTGGCCGAATGTCCGGGGCGTTCGCGCACCAGGCACGCCACTTCAAGTGCGTCCTCGGCCAGTAACGCCTCGACGATATGGACGCCGAGAAAACTGTTGGCGCCGGTCACGATGACCTTGCGGCGTTCACCTGCCTGGTCCGCCGGCAATATCGGCCTGTCCAGTTCACGCAGAGTATCCCGTATCGCCTGGCCGGCCGGTGCTTCAGGGGCCGCGCCGTCACCCATCAGCGCAGCCAGGGTACGGACGGTGGGCGTTTCAAAAAAACGGTTGAGGGAAAGGCTGCGCCCGAACTGCTCGCGGATACGCAGCAACATCGTCGACAACAGGATGGAATGACCGCCGAGATTGAAGAAGCTGTCCTCCGTCGACAACTGCGCGACCGGCACGCCCAGCAACTCGCTCCACAGGTTCAGCAACTGTGCTTGCACCGGCGTTTGCGGCGGACAGCGGTTGGTGGCTGGCAGCGGTTGAGTCGGCAGCGCCAGCAAGGCCTGGCGGTCGACCTTGCCGTTGGGCGTGCACGGCATGCTCGCAAGCTCCGTGCACAGGGTTGGCTGCAGATAATCCGGCAGCGCCTGCCGCGCATGTTGCTGGAGCACAGCCAGGGCGCCTTGGGCCTCAGGCTGCGCGACAAAGGCCAGGATCCGCTGATCAGGGTCGATCACCACCGCCACCTGGCGAAACAGCAGGCTGGCGCGCAGGCAGTGTTCGATCTCTTGGGGCTCGACCCGAAAGCCACGGATTTTCACCTGCTGATCCCGGCGCCCGCCCAGCTCGATGCCGTCCTCTGTCCACTTCGCCAGATCGCCGCTGCGGTAGGCCCGCAAGGTCTGGCCGTCCGGCAACTTCATGTGTACGAAATGCTCGGCGGTCTGCTGTGGCTGGTTGAGGTAACCCAGCCCGACACCGGGGCCGACGATGTACAGCTCGCCTGTCACTTGTTCATCCACCGGTTGCCGTTGCTCGTCGAGGATCAGCACCCGGCTGTTGGCGATGGGCGTGCCCACATTGCGATTGCTGTCGCCTCGCTGCAGCGTGCGGCATGACACCAGCACGGTGGCTTCCGTCGGCCCATAGAAGTTGTGCAAGGAACACTGTCTCGCCAGCCGCTCGATGACATAGGGCTCGCATACATCGCCTCCGGTCATCAGGTGCGCCAGGCCCAAGGGTTGATCCAGCGGGAGGATGCTCAGCAGCGCCGGCGGCAGGAAGGCATGGGTGACGCGCTGTTGCCGGATGAAGTCCACCAGTTGTTGCGGGTCGCGGCGCGGGTCTTCACCGGGCACGATCAGCTCGGCGCCCGCTATCAGGGGCGCGAAAATATCAATCAGCGAAGAGTCGAAGCTCAACGGCGAGAACTGCAAGACCCGGCTGTGTTCACTCAGTTGCACATGGTCGCCGAACCAGGCGGTGAAGTGGGCCAGGTTGTGCTGGCTGAGCAGCACGCCTTTGGGCTGGCCGCTGGTGCCCGAGGTGTGGAGCACCATGCAGGGCGCGTCCATCGCTGAGCGCTGGCGCAGTGGCGGCGGGTTGGCGTGAGTGTCGAGGGCGCTGACATCCAGCGCCGAAAAAAACTCCCGCAGTGGATGCCGGCCGTCATCCAGTAGCACCGAGACGCCGGCGTTTTCCAGCATGGCCTGCTGGCGTTGCAGCGGATGGCCCGGCTCCAGTGGCAGGTACACCGCGCCGCAGCCCAGTACGGCGAGAATGCTGGCGTACAGTTCAAGGGATTTGCCCAGGCAGACGCCGATCACCTGCGGTGTATCGCTGGCCCCAAGCAACGGCCACAGATGCTGCTGGATAGCCAGGCTCTTGCGCTGCAACTGGCGATAACTCAGCACGCTGCCAGCGATGTTCAGCGCCGGTCGTTCGGCGAAGGTTTCAAGGCTGCGCTCCAGCCGTTCGATCAAGGGCACCCGGGCTTGCTCCAGCAGTGCCAGGTCGGCGGTCTGGTTGAAGCGATGCAGGTAGGCCAACGATTCGAGGGCTTGCAGGCCGTGTTCGGGAGCATCGCAGGCGACTGCGGCTTGCGAAAAATAGCCCGCGTCCCGCGATAAGCCGCTGACGTGCTGGGCTACCCATTCCACCAAGCGGCTTATCGCCTGCTGCCGCAGCCGTTGGCCGTTGCCGCTGGGTTCTCCGGCGATGTCCAGGGTCGCCAGCAGTCGATGTGGGCTGGCGTAGCATCTGAGTTGCAGTGTCGGCAGACCGCTGTCGGTCGGTGCTCCGAGCCCCAGGCGCAGGCTCATCAAGGCCGTGTAGGCCAAGCCCGGCGGGATCGACTCGCTACCGTCATCAATCAGCAGGTCCACGCCCTTTTCCTCGCCTGCCTGCACTGACTCGTGACCGTATTGCTCCAGTGTCAGCCCGACTTCTTTCAACGCCGCGCTGCAGCCTGCCAGCCCAATCTTCAAACGCCTCATGGGTGGGCTCCTATTGCCGGAAGAAAGGCGTCCAGCGCCTGGACCACACTCGGCGTTTGCAGCAGGCCGCTGTGGTTCAGGAACCCCATGATATTGCCGAGCAGCGGATGCTGGCGGGTAATGGGAAAGTCCATCGCCAGCACTTCAGCGCGCAAGGCAGCACGCGTGCCGGCGCTGATATCCAGGTGCTCGATCAACTGCAGGTCGAAATTTTTTTGCAGGTCGTGGGTCAGGTAATGCTGAAGGAATACCGGCAGGATCCGGGCGATGCAGTCACGGTCTTCGGCGTTTGCAGACTGCCAATAGATTCGCACCAGGCGCGTCCAGAACAGGCCATGACGCCCCTCGTCAAACAAGTGGTCGGCCATCAATCCACGGATGGATTGCTTGACGCTGTCGTCCCTGGAGAACGCCGCCACGTCATGGGTCACGGTGTTTTCGGCGATGGCCACGGCGATCAGCTCCATGGCATCGCGCAGGTGTTCGGGAGCCAGCGCCAGCGCGGCAGGCAAGGCGCGGCTCAGCTCGATTTCCCCGGGCAGTTCAAGAGGCGCAGTGCCGGTCATCTCGACGGCCTGTTGCATGAAGTCGAGGGCGACGAGGGCGTGGTAATCCTCATCCACCACGACGGTCATGGCGTCGTAGCGACAGGCGAGCGGGAAGGGCACCGAAAATCGATTCTTGGCAATGCTGCGTGCGGTCTTGTCGACGATTTCGGTTTCAAAGATCACCACATCGTTGATGAACTTGTAGAACGTCTGCAACAAGACAAAGTCGCGGCACTGCGGGCATTGCTCGACAAAGGTCGCGCTCAATACCAAGGGTTGACGGCTCAAGGGAAAGATCAGTTTCTGATCGTTTTCCAGCAATCGGCGCGGGCGGGTGCGGATGGTCGCACGGCGCTCCCAGTCTTCGGCGAATGAGCGGTAATCGGCCGGGTTCATACGCTCACCTCCGGCAGGCGCAGGTGCAGCCCGTCCCATAAGGCCAGGCGGTTTTCCACGGCGCTCAGCGCGGCAGTGTCAGCCTGCTGCTCGCGACTCGGGTCGCCAAGCGTGAGGCGTTGCAGCAACTGCGCCGCCGCGGGGCCATGCTCGTCGGCATCAAGCTCAATGTGGCGCTTGAGGTAGTAGCAGAAGGTCGGTGCCTGGCGGTGAAGCATCTCGCACCCTCCCAGGATGCGTTTGAACATCGTTGGGATGACGCTCTCGCGGCCATGGAGAAAGGCGGCCGCGACGCAGTGGGTGGGTGCGTCCAGGGCAACCTGCAACGTGCTTCTGACGAAACGGGCCACGGCAGGATGGATATCGATTTTTTGCAGGGCCGTTTCCGCATCGCTGCCGTCACGTTGCAGGGTGATGAATCTGTCGATGGCCGTGGTGCTCGCGCCAACTTCAGCCATGGCTTGCAGATACAACTCGAAGTGGCTGCCGTGTCCGTGACCGGGATAGTCGTCCGATTCTTCGCCCAACACGATCTCATTGATCAGGCGTGCCGCTTGTGGGTCCGGTGGCGGCAACCACGGCAAGCGCATTCCGGTTAGGTCATGTTGCAGGCGTTTGGTCAGCGTCATGAAGTCCCAAACAGCGAACACATGGTTTTCCATAAAGTATCGCAACTTTGGAAGTGTGTTTATTTGTGTAAATAATGGATGGCTGTGTAACTTCTGCTTTTTTTGTTTAAGCAGGTGTGAGTGCTGGAGCATGATTGATGCCTATAAGTCGTTATTTCTTCCCTGATAACAAGCAGCCACGTGCTGTTATTGATCAAGCAAGCAGCACGCGGTGACAAAACACCAAAGCTTTATTTAAAGGAACGCCACGCGCAGTGACGCCCGAGCAGGGTTCACGCTGTCGATTGGGGAGAATTGGGGTGTTGGTAATAATCTGATTAAGTATTCAGGCGTTTTTGGTTTTATAAGTTTTGCGAGTAAAAATAGTGCTGTAGTTGAATTGCTCTGCGAAGTGTAGGAAGTGTTCTTTCGAATTAATGGTTTGACTGTTATGCGCTGACCTCCATCGGCCAAAGTCGCTGCGCAGCGCTTTGTGGTCGAGGGAGGCGTCTCGGTTCCACGGAGAATTTACGGTGCAGCGTTTTGTGCAGTCTCTTCAAGGCTCTTGAGATAACCGGTAATCACCTCCATGCCGCGGGTGAGGTGGTTGCGCAAGGTCAGGATGCTTTCCTCGACCTTCTTTTTCGCCACCAGGTCGAGCAGTTCACGGTGGTCTTCCTGGGACGTCTCGCCCAGGCCCATGGCCTCGAGGTTGAAGCGCAGGAAACGCTCCTCTTCGTTCAAGCCGTGCTCAACCAGCTTGAGCAACCGCTGGTTGCCCGCCTTGCTATACAGCGCCATGTGGAACAGGCGGTTGAGGCGACCAATTTCGGTGTAGTCGCTTTCCTGTTCCAGCGCATCAATGAAGGCGCCGGCCTGGGCAATGTCTTCGGGCGTGAGCAAGGGAATCGACAAGCGCAGCGCTTCGGACTCCAGCAGTATGCGCAGCGCATAGGTTTCCGCCGAATGGTCCTCAATCAGTGGCGCCACCACCGCTCCTTTGTGGGTCACCACATGCAGCAGCGACTGGGCTTCCAGTTGACGCAATGCCTCGCGCACCGGCATCCGGCTGACCCCGAACAAGCTGGCCAACTCCTGTTGGCGCATGGCGGTGCCGCAGGGCAAGCGACCATCGAGGATGGCGTTGCGCAATGTTTCTTCAATCACGGAGCGGGCGAGATGGGCGGGGATAGGCCCGCTGATCTGGATGCTGCTCAAAGGGTTCGGCTTCTGCGTCACGACTACGCTATCCTCCTTTTCAGGGTGATGTGGCTAATTGGATCCAATGCACACTAGAGATTGTCCACAAGCTTGTCAAACGGGCAAGGTTTCGGCTTGTAAGCGACTCAACAGCGCGTTCCGTGGGCCCACAACGACCTTTTGTCAGGTCTTACAGGCTTAACGTCTGTGAGACACACTTTATTCCCGAAAGTCGCGGCTACAGCGGTATTGCTGCATATCGATATTCACTAACGGTATTTAAAATGCCGTTCTTATGACTATAAAGTCACTCTCCTGACCGCCCGGGAGTGAACTCATGTCTGCCACCTCTACTGTTCCAACAGCGACCGACACCACACAAACCTTCGAGATCCGTCCATTTCCCGGTAGCGTCGGCGCCGAGATCATAGGCCTGGACCTGACCCGCCCGGTCAGCGACCCGGACTTCGCGCGCATTCACCGCGCGCACCTGGACCATCACGTCGTGGTCTTCCGCGACCAACGCATCACCCCCGAACAACAGATCGCCTTCAGCCGCCGCTTCGGTGTGTTGCAGATCCACGTGCTTAAACAATTCCTGCTGGCCAACCACCCGGAAATCCTGATCGTCTCCAACATCATCGAAAACGGCCAGTCCATCGGCCTGGGAGACGCCGGCAAGTTCTGGCACTCGGACCTCTCCTATAAAGAGCTGCCGAGCCTGGGCTCGATGCTCCATGCCCAGGAGCTGCCGTCCGAGGGTGGCGACACCTTGTTCGCCGACATGCACAAAGCCTGGGACAACCTGCCCGAGCCCCTGCGCAAGGCTGTAGAAGGCCGCAGCGCCGCGCATTCGTACACCGCGCGCTACAGCGAAACCAAATTCGAAGGTAACTGGCGCCCGACCCTCACCCCCGAGCAACTGGCTCAAGTGGCGGAAGTGGTGCACCCCATCGTACGCACCCACCCGGAAAATGGCCGCAAGGCGTTGTTCGTCAGTGAAGGTTTCACCACCCGCATCGTTGGCCTGCCGGAAGACGAAAGCCGCGACCTGCTGGCCCAGCTCTACGCCCACAGCGTGCTGCCGGAAAACATCTACCGCCACCAGTGGCAGCCCCACGACATGGTGTTCTGGGACAACCGCTCACTGATCCACCTGGCGGCCGGCTGCCCAGCCCACCTGCGGCGCAAGCTGTACCGCACCACCATCCAGGGCGACGCGCCTTTCTGATCCGGAGCATGACCATGTCCAAGAAAATCCCATTTGCGCGCCTGGCCGCCACGGTCGGCCTGGGCGTCAGCCTGCTGGCCGGCAGCCTGGTTGCACCTGCCGCCGCCCAGGCCGAAGGCGAGATTCGCATCGCCGAGCAGTTCGGCATCGTCTACCTGCTGCTCAACGTGGTGCGCGACCAGAACCTGATCGAGAAATACGGCAAGCAGGAAGGCATCGACATCAAGGTCGACTGGACCCAATTGTCCGGCGGCGCCGCCGTCAATGACGCCTTGCTCTCCGGCTCCATCGACATCGCCGGCGCGGGCGTTGGCCCGCTGCTGACCATCTGGGACCGCACCCACGGCAAACAGAACGTGAAAGCCGTCGCCTCCCTGGGCAACTTCCCCTACTACCTGGTGAGCAACAATCCCAAGGTCAAGACCATTGCGGACTTCACCGAAAAAGACCGCATTGCCGTACCGGCAGTGGGCGTCTCCGTGCAGTCGCGCTTCCTGCAATACGCCGCTGCCAAGCAATGGGGCGACAAGGAATTCAATCGCCTCGACAAGTACACCGTTGCGGTTCCGCACCCGGATGCGACGGCAGCGCTGATTGCCGGTGGCACCGAGCTGACCGGGCACTTCTCCAACCCGCCGTTCCAGGAACAGGCCCTGACCAACCCGAACGTGCACGTGGTGCTCAACTCCTACGACATCCTCGGGCCGAACTCGCCGACGGTGCTGTTCGCCACCGAGAAATTCCGCAACGACAACCCGAAAACCTACAAGGCGTTCGTCGAGGCCCTGACCGAAGCGGCGCAGTTCGCCCAGAACGACAAAGGCGCCGCCGCCGACACCTACATCCGCGTGACCAAGGCCAAGATCGACCGCGCCGAGTTGCTGAAAATCATCGAAAACCCGCAATTCGAATTCAGCGTCACCCCGAAAAATACCTACCCGCTGGCGGAATTCCTCTACCGCGTCGGCGCGATCAAAAACAAACCCGAATCGTGGAAGGATTACTTCTTCCAGGACGCCAAACCGCTGCAAGGGAGCTGACATGAACGCGCCCTTGCAAGGCCACACGGCCAGCAACCCGACAACTACCGAAGCACTGCTTTCGGTGGATAAAGTCAGCCTTGAATACCGCACGCCAGAACGGGTCGTGCGGGCCACCCACCAGGTCAGTTTCGCGATCGACCCGGCCGACCGCTTTGTACTGCTGGGGCCTTCGGGCTGCGGCAAATCCACGCTGCTGAAATCCATCGCCGGCTTTATCAAACCCTGCGAAGGCGAGATCCGCTTGCTCGGGCAAAAAGTCGAGCAACCAGGCCCGGATCGCATCGTGGTGTTCCAGGAATTCGACCAACTGCCGCCGTGGAAAACCGTCAAGCAGAACGTCATGTTCCCGCTGCTCGCCTCCAAGACCCTCAAGCGTCGCGAGGCCGAAGAGCGGGCGCTGTATTACCTGGAAAAAGTCGGCCTGACGGCGTTTGCCGATGCTTACCCGCACACCTTGTCCGGCGGTATGAAAGCCCGCGTGGCGATCGCCCGGGCGTTGGCCATGCAGCCGAAAATCCTGCTGATGGACGAGCCCTTCGCCGCCCTCGACGCACTGACCCGCCGCAAGATGCAGGAAGAACTGCTGCTGCTCTGGGAAGAGGTGCGTTTCACCCTGCTGTTCGTCACCCACTCCATCGAAGAGGCGCTGGTGGTGGGCAACCGCATCCTGTTGCTGTCGCCGCACCCGGGCCGGGTACGGGCGGAAATCCACAGCCATCAATACGACCTTCACAGCCTCGGCGGTGTGGAGTTCCAGGCTTCGGCGCGGCGCATTCATCGGCTGTTGTTTGATGAAGCGCCCGAGGCGGAAACCGAACTGGGTTTCGCCGATATCCGCATCGCTTATTGAAGGGTTTTCACCATGCGCCAGGAATATGAAATCACGCTCGAACCGTTGCCCGGTGTTCGCGTAGAACGCGAATTACCGTGGCGTCAGCGCCTGTGGCAACAAGGCTGGCTGCGCAAAAGCCTGATCCTGATCGTGCTTGCGATCCTGTGGGAAGCGGCCGCGCGTTATCAGAACAACGACCTGCTGCTGCCGAGCTTCCTGCAGACGCTGAGCGCGTTCTACGACGGCATGGCCAGTGGCGAGCTGTTGAGCAAGGTCAGTATCTCGCTGGTGGTGCTGATCAAGGGCTATCTGATCGGCATTGTGCTGGCGTTTGCCCTGACTACGCTTGCGGTGTCGACCCAACTGGGCCGCGACCTGCTGAGCACGCTCACCTCGATGTTCAACCCGTTGCCGGCGATTGCTCTGCTGCCGCTGGCGCTGCTGTGGTTTGGCCTGGGGCAGAACAGCCTGATCTTTGTGCTGGTGCATTCGGTGCTGTGGGCGCTGGCGCTCAATACCTATTCCGGTTTCCTCGGCGTCTCGGAAACCCTGCGCATGGCCGGCCGTAATTACGGCCTCAAGGGCATACGCTTCGTGCTGTTCATCCTGATCCCGGCCGCGCTGCCGTCGATCCTTGCCGGGCTGAAAATCGGCTGGGCGTTTGCCTGGCGCACGCTGATTGCCGCCGAGCTGGTATTCGGCGCCACCAGCGGCAAGGGCGGGCTGGGTTGGTACATCTTCCAGAACCGCAACGAGCTGTACACCGACAAGGTGTTTGCCGGTCTGGCGGTGGTGATCCTGATCGGGCTGCTGGTGGAGAACCTGGTATTCGACACCCTGGAGCGGGTCACCGTGAAGCGCTGGGGCATGCAACGCTGACTGAAACACCCATCCTGTGGCGAGGGAGCTTGCTCCCGCTGGGTCGCGAGGCGGCCCCAATAAGATCACCGCATTCTTTCAGACAAATCCCGATTGAAAATTTCTGGGCTGCTTCGCAGCCCAACGGGAGCAAGCTCCCTCGCCACAGTCTGCTACGATTGCGCCAAGTTCACTCCCAACCGATCACGAGTGCTTGGCATGCAATTACCGGACATGAACCTGCTGGTCGCCCTTGACGCGCTACTCGACGAGGGCAGCGTGGTGGGTGCCGCGCGGCGGATGAACCTGAGCCCGGCCGCCATGAGTCGCACCCTCACACGCATCCGCGAGGCGGTGGGCGACCCCATCCTGGTACGCGCCGGCCGCGGCCTGGTGCCGACGCCCAAGGCCCTGGAGCTGCAAGGCCAGGTGCGTAACGTGGTGGAACAGGCGGCGCTGCTGTTCCGCTCGGCGGACGAAGTAGACCTGCGCACCCTGCGTCGACGGTTCAGCGTGCGGGCCAATGACTTTTTTGTCGGCGTGTATGGCGGGCGCTTGTTCGACACCATGGAGCGCATGGCGCCGCTGTGCGAGCTGCGCTTCGTGCCCGAAGGCGACACCGACGATGAAGCCCTGCGTGAAGGCCGGCTCGACCTGCGGGTGGGCAACACCATGCCGATTACCCCGGAAGTGAAGGTACAGAACCTGTTCACCACCACCTTCGTCGGGCTGGCGCGGGAAGGGCACCCGTTGTTCGATGGGGAAATCACCGCCGCCCGGTTCGCCAGCTATTCCCACATCAGCATCTCCCGGCGCGGCATCGCCCGTGGGCCGATCGACACCGCCCTGAATGCCCAGGGCCTGGAGCGTCGAGTCGCGATGATCGCCCCGGGGTTTCACGGCGCGATGTTCATGCTGCCGGACTCCGACCTGATCCT
Source organism: Pseudomonas yamanorum (assembly GCF_013386765.1). Classification (GTDB taxonomy): domain Bacteria; phylum Pseudomonadota; class Gammaproteobacteria; order Pseudomonadales; family Pseudomonadaceae; genus Aquipseudomonas; species Aquipseudomonas yamanorum_A. Next base: position 97,760 of record NZ_JACARE010000009.1, on the reverse strand, counting down.
GCCGGTGCCCAAGGAAGCGCTCTACAGCGCCAATCGCCTGAAGCTGCCGCTGCGCGCGTTCACCCTGCCCATCTCCCTGCCGACCCTGGTGCTGACCCAGGCCTGGCACCCGCGCTTCGACAAAGACCCGGCCCATAAGTGGCTGCGCGAGACCATGCGTGAATGCTGCGATGCGACATGGCAGGAAGCGCAGCCCACGTGAGTCGGAAGTGAGCTCGGTCAATGTGGGAGCTGGCTTGCCTGCGATGCGGGCGACCCGGTTTTTCAGGAATAGCGAGGTGATGCCATCGCGGGCAAGCCCGGCTCCCACAGGGATCGCGTAGGTTCTGATCGTTGCGTCTGGCGCACTTATAAGCTTCCTATAAGTCACTTTTTGTCATGTCTAAGCCTTATTAAACTGCTCGGGTATTTCTATTCCGAGTTGTAGTTCATGACGTCCCTCGCTGCCCCCGCACCTCTGGCCGCAGCCAAGCCGACCGCCATCGCCCCGCCCGTTTTCGGTCCACGCATCATCATCGGCCTGGTAGGCGTATTGCTCGCGGTGCTGGTGTCCGGCCTCAACGAGATGGTGACCAAAGTCGCCCTCGCCGATATTCGCGGTGCGATGTACATCGGCTTCGACGAAGGCACCTGGCTGGTGGCCGCGTACACCGCCACCTCCGTGTCGGCGATGGCATTCGCGCCCTGGTGCTCGGTGACCTTTTCCCTGCGCCGCTTCACCCTCTGCGCCATCGGCCTGTTCACCGTGCTCGGCGTGCTGTGCCCGTTCGCGCCGAACTACGAAAGCCTGTTGATTTTGCGCACCGTGCAAGGCCTGGCCGGTGGTGCCTTGCCGCCGATGCTGATGACCGTGGCCCTGCGGTTCCTGCCGGCCAACGTCAAGCTGTACGGCCTGGCCGGCTACGCCCTCACGGCCACATTCGGCCCCAGCCTGGGCACACCGTTGGCCGCGTTCTGGACCGAATACGTCGGCTGGCAATGGGCGTTCTGGCAGATCGTCGGGCCGTGCCTGCTGGCCATGGCGGCCGTGGCCTACGGCTTGCCTCAGGACCCGCTGCGCCTGGAGCGCTTCAAGCAATTCAACTGGCGCGGCCTGCTGCTGGGTTTCCCGGCGATCTGCATGCTGGTGATCGGCCTGTTGCAGGGCAATCGGCTGGACTGGTTCGAGTCGCCGCTGATTGCCACCTTGCTGATCGGCGGCCTGGTGCTGCTGGTGCTGTTCATGATCAACGAGTGGTCGCACCCGATGCCGTTTTTCAAGCTGCAGATGCTCGGCATTCGTAACCTGTCATTCGCCCTGATCGTACTGGCCGGGGTGCTGATTGTGCTGCTGGCGGTGACCATCATTCCGTCCAGCTACCTGGCTCAGGTGCAAGGCTACCGCCCGCTGCAAACCGCCCCGGTGATGCTGATCATGGCGCTGCCGCAGTTGATCGCGCTGCCGTTGGTGGCGGCGCTGTGCAACCTGCGTTGGGTGGATTGCCGCTGGGTACTGGGCATCGGCCTGAGCATGCTGATCCTGTCCTGCGTGGGCGGGGCGCAACTGACGTCGGCCTGGATTCGCGATGATTTCTACGTGCTGCAACTGCTGCAAATCTTCGGGCAACCCATGGCGGTGCTGCCGCTGCTGATGCTTTCCACCGGCAGCATCACACCCCAGGACGGGCCGTTCGCCTCGGCCTGGTTCAACACCGTCAAAGGCCTGGCCGCCGTGGTCGCCACCGGCGTACTCGATGCCCTGACCACCCACCGCCTGCATTTCCACTCGACCATGTTGGTGGACAGCCTGGGCAACTCGCCCCTGGCCGACAGCGATGCCGCCGGCCTCGCTCACCGGCTGCACGAGCAGGCCGTGGTGCTTACTTCTTCGGATCTCTACTACGTCATGGCCGGTGTCGCGGCGGTGTTGATCCTGCTGATTTTCTGGATGCCGACGCGGATTTATCCGCCCCGCGCGCCGACTTGATTGCTCACTGAGCCAAAGGGATTGCTATGAAACGCAAAGACAAAATCGCTGTAACCGTCATCACCGTGTTCGCCGTGGGGGTGCTGGTTTACCTGCTGGCGCCGGGCGTGTTCGGCAGCAAGCGCCAGAGCACCAACGATGCCTTCGTCGCCGCCGACTACACCCTGGTGGCGCCGCGTGTGGCCGGGTTTATCAAGGAAGTGCTGGTGGAAGACAACCAGCGGGTCAAGGCCGGCCAGTTGCTGGCGCTGATCGATGACCGTGACTTTCGCGCCGCTGCCCAGGCGGCCGATGCCGATACGCTGGTGGCCCAGGCGCAGCTGAAAAATGCCACGGCGACCCTGGAACGCCAGAGCTCGGTGATCGCCCAGGCCCAGGCCACGGTGGCGGCGGACCGTGCCGAAGTGGCGTTTGCCGAGCACGAACTGAACCGCTACAACCACCTCGCAGGCGTCGGCGCCGGCACGGTGCAAAACGCCCAGCAGGCCAAGACCCGCATCGACCAGGCTACCGCGCGCCTGGCCAGTGCCACGGCGGTGCTGGCGGCCGAACGCAAGCAAGTGGAAATCCTCAGCGCCCAGCGCGATGCGGCAGAAGGCGGCCTGAAACGCGCCCAGGCGGCGCTGGAAATGGCCAGCTATCAGCTGTCGTACACCCGCATCGTCGCGCCGGTGGACGGCATGGTCGGCGAGCGGGCGGTGCGGGTCGGCGCCTATGTGACGCCGGGCAGCAAGATCCTCGCCGTGGTACCGCTGGCCGAGGCCTACGTGGTGGCCAATTTCCAGGAGACCCAGTTGTCCCACATGCACGCCGGCCAGACGGTGGACGTGAAGGTCGACAGCCTCGACGGCGAAGTGCTCAAGGGGCACCTCGAAAGCCTGGCGCCGGCCACCGGGGTCACGTTTGCCTCGGTCAAACCCGACAACGCTACCGGCAACTTCACCAAGGTGGTGCAGCGCATTCCGGTGAAAATCATCCTGGAGCCCGGCCAGGCACTGACCGAACGCCTGCGGGTCGGCATGTCGGTGGAAGCCAGCGTCGACACCCACGCCGCCGCCCAGCCACGTGAGGTGGCGCAGCAATGAGACACCTCGCCTGGTTTACCTTGAGCCTGCTCAGCCTGAGTGCCTGCACCGTCGGCCCGGACTTCCAGCGCCCGCAAAATCCCGTCGGCCAATGGACCGCGCCTCATGGCCAGCAAGCCGCCAGCCACGCGGTCAACGACCCGCTGGAAGAGCGCTGGTGGGAAGTGTTCCACGACGCGCAACTCACCGCGCTGACACGGCGTGCACTCACCGATAACCTCGACCTGAAGCTCGCCAGCAGCCGCCTGCAACAAAGCCGCGCCGCGCGCCAGGTGATCACCGCCGAGCGCTACCCCACCGTCAACGCCACCGGCGACTACCTGCGCCAGCGCAACAGTGCCGATGGCTTGAGCGACGCCTCGGGCAAGAACGGCCGCGCAGCCTACAACCAGTGGGACATGGGCTTCTCCGCCGCCTGGGAACTGGACTTCTGGGGCCGGGTAAAACGCGAAACCGAAGCCGCCGACGCCACCCTGCAAGTCGCCGAAAACGACCGCCGCGCCGTGCTGTTGTCAGTGCTGGCTGAAACCGCCCAGGATTACATCCAACTGCGTGGCGTGCAGAACACCCGGGCTGTCACCGAGCAAAACCTCGACGTAGCCCGTCACAGCCTCAAGCTGTCGCAACTGCGCCTGGCCGACGGTGTGGCCACGGACCTGGACGTCGCCGAGGCCGCCGCTCAAGTCGCTGCCATCGAGGCGCGCCTGCCGGACTTGCAGCAACGCCAGGACCAGTTGATCAACGCCCTGAGCCTGCTGATGGGCGAGCCGCCGCAAGCCTTGTACGCCGAGCTGTCCAAGGACGCCGCCGTGCCGCAAACCCAGCGCCAGGTCGCCATCGGCCTGCCGTCGCAACTGGCCGAGCGCCGCCCTGACATCCGCCAGGCCGAAGCGCGTTTGCATGCCGCCACCGCCTCCATCGGTGTGGCCAAGGGCGACTTCTACCCGCGTATCACCCTGTCCGGTAGCGTGGGCTCCCAGGCCTTGCAGCTGGCGGATTTCGGCTCTTGGAGTTCGCGCGCATTCGCTTTTGGCCCACAGTTGAGCTTGCCGATTTTCAACGGTGGCCGGCTGCAAGGCATGCTCGATTTGCGAGAAGCCCAGCAACAGGAAGCGGCCCTGGCCTACCAGCAAACGGTACTGCGGGCCTGGCATGAAATCGACGACCAGTTGACCCGCTACAACGCCAGCCAACTGCGCCGCGACAGCCTTGCCGAAGCGGTACGCCAGAACCAGATCGCCCTCACCACGGCGCAACACCAGTACGTCGAAGGCGTGGTGGATTTTGTCAACGTGCTGACGGTGCAAAGTGCGTTGCTGGCGACTCAGGAGCAGTGGGTGGAAAGCTCCACCGGTGTTTCCCTGGCCATGGTCGGGTTGTACAAGGCGCTGGGTGGGGGCTGGGAGTCGGTGTATCCGTTGCAAACCGCTGGGCGCTGATAGCCAAGTAGGACCGTTCTCTATTTTCATGGCGGTAAACATTCGGGCTGCGGGGTCGTTAAGCTTTTCCGCCGAATAACTTCCTGGAAGATTTGCCGATGTCCGTGATCGATAACCCTTATGCGCCGCCGCAAGCCGTGTTGAGCGAGCCGTCTGTCAGCCGCTCCGGGTTCTTTGTGGTAGCGCCTCGCAAGCTGGTGCTGATGGCGCTGCTGTCACAAGGTTTGTATGTTTTGTATTGGTCGTACAAACAATGGAGCGGCTATCGGCAGGAAACTGGTGCGAAAATCTGGCCGATGGTCCGGGCTTTTTTTCCGGTCTTTTTCTTCTATTCACTGGTGATGAAGGTTGAGAAAAAGCGCGAGCTCAGTGGTGCTTCGTATCGCTGGTGGCCGCGCAGCGTAGCCATCGGGCTGATCGTCTGTGGGTGCCTGCCGTTTGCTTACATATGGTTCATTGCGCCGTTTACTGCCATCAAGATCGGTATCTGCCTCTCAATCGTGCAGATAGCCCTGGCCGCGCAGTTACAGCGTGCGGTGAATCAGGTAGAGAGCGATCCCGAGGGAGAAGCGAACAAGCGCCTGACCTGGGCCAATGGCACCTGGATCGTGATCGGGCTGTGTTTGTACACGATCGGGATCATGTCAGCATTGCGGGTGCCGTTGGTGCCCTGATTTTAAGGCTGCGACAACATGAAGGTACTGTCGTCCTCACCTGGGAAGTCAGCAAGGCTATGGCTTGCGATCGCGCAGAGCTGACTTTCAACCGATAGCTCGGCCCAGAAACCGTCCGTAGCCAGGACCCACCGGGTGCCCGGGTCTGCTTGCAGCGATTGGATATGCGGTTCATGGGGCCTGCGATAGCTCATGCAGTTCCACAGTGTTTTACGTGCCGGGCTGCTGGCGATGAGGGCGTGGCCAAGATCGCTTTTCCAATTGGGGCCGCAGTGAGGCGGACTTAACCAGGTTACGGCGTGGTTTGCTTCCAGTCGTCCCAGGCAGCAGTCGCCCGCATGAATGGAGATGGCTGTGTTGCCATGAACCAGGAGTGCGAGATAGCTGGTGGCGGCGAAGGGGTAGCTTGAGCAAAGCGTTGAACTCACTTCATTGAGTGAGGTGAGCGTCAGGTCTAGGGTCCTGTCAGGGCAGGCAAGATCAGGGGAGGCGATGCTGGAAAAGGATGTCAGCAAATGTTGAATCAGTGCCTGCGCCAACGCCCCACTGCCGGGCTTTGAGGCCCCGTCTGCTATCACGTAGAGAAAGACACCGCTGTTGTGTGCCGAGCCTGTGACATCCCTGTTTTCTGATCTGTGGGTGCCTTGGCGGGTTACGCTCAGATGCAGGTTCAAGTGGGCGCCCCGAATGCGATCATTGCGTTGAGGCGATCATGAATCAGCGTCTCGCGATCAGGGGTCTGGGCAGTACTTTGAATCACGTCCTGAAATGCCCTGAGCCGCAGCAGTTCAGAGAGTTGTTCGCTGACGAATTTTTGTAGCGCGTTTGGCGCCTGCTTCATTTCCCCGCTCAACTCCTCGCGCCCATCCACCAGCGCGATGATGTCTTCAATGTCGTTGGACATCAGCACATCGCCGTTTCCTCGCCCCTGATACGCCTGCAGTTTCGCGGCAAGAAACCACGGCGCCGCGAAGACCTTGATTCGAATGCCGTTGGGTAAAGGGTGATAGGTGGCGTTTTCCAGTCCTCCGACAAACCAGGTATTTGAAAACCCCAGTACCCTTTCATCCGTAGGCATGAAATCGACTTTCAGGGCGCCCAGGCGCAAACGGCAGGTGACAGCGTCTTGCCCGGTGTTCCTGAACCCCTTGGGCTTGAGATGTTCTTCAAGCCGATACCAGTCAGCGGTACTGGTCAGGTGAATGACCAGATCGACGTCGTCGGTGCCACGAATGGATTCCTGAGTGTATTCATCGGTGATGAGCAGGACAGTGGTGCATCCACCGACGAAAGCCACCTGTTCGCGCAGTTCTTCTCCCAGTGCTTCGGCAACCTCTTCCAGCATGTGCAGCATCATGGCTCTGTTTGAATTCACAGGATCCACTCCCTCAGCATGGCGTCGGCCACTTTGGTTTCTCGTGGGCCACCGATGCGAATGGCATCGACCAGGGCGAGGAAGTGGTAGAGGAGTTCGTCTTTTTTCACGGCTCCCGGTACGGTTTTAAACAAGGGAATTATTTCCTGTCCTTTGCTTTTTCCGTAAGCATCAGGCCAAACGGGTATCAGGTCTCCACCGCTCATGAGCTTACCTGCCATTACAGGGGCTGCGAAGGCGGTTGGGATGCCACGCACGATGGGCCCAGGCTTGGCGGGGAATACGTAGCGAATTCCGTATTTAATCAAGTCTAGAAGCGCCTCTTTCCGAACGGATGGTTGTCCGCTTGATCGGTCAGTATGAATGAGGCCGATATCGCGACAGCGGTTCAGGGCGTTGGAAACCTCACTTTTGCTGAGTGCAAGTGAAGCGGACAGGGCTCGGACAGAGTAACTATCAATATTGGGCGCGATCGATTCGTTATCGATATCCTCCCACCCTTCCCAGTTTTTGGTGTGGGACAGGGCTATTTTCTCCACATTCCCAGTTAGGCGTAGATCAAGAAAACGGTCGAGATAAGTTTGGGACTCACTTGATACGAGACTCATTGCATCCTCAATATCAAGTATTACAGTGAACTCGCGCTTTTTAACCCGATCGTTCTGAGCCTGGAGGTCCAAGCTGATTAGTTTGAAGAGGATTACGATGTCTTGACTTTTCATGCTGATTCAAGCTCAAGTGTCCACTGTCCATGGACCGTGGACACTTTTTTGCATGGAGTCTTAGCGCATGTCAAGCGTCACGTCGGATTCTGCAAAAACACCACATACCCTCGAAACCACTCATTCCCCTTCAAATACCCGGGCTCCTCCCACTCTCCACCCTGAATCAACCCAATCTTGAACGGCACCCCCAACCGGTTCATCCGTGGCAGATACGCCGCGTAATCCGGAATGCTGCGGCGGCCCTGATAGGTTTGCACCACCACCTCATCAATCACGCCTTTGAGTTGTGCGATGGCTGCAGGATCTGCATTGCTGCTCCAGTCCATCAGCCCGGTGATGCTCAGGCGCAAGTCCTTGGGCAGGCGCTGGCGCAGGTCGCGCAGGAAGTCGGCGTATTCGTTGAGGTATTGCGTACGGGCGTCAAAGTCGATCTGGATACCCACCACCGGGTTGCCCGCGTCCCGCCAGCGTTGCACCTGGCCGAGCATCTGGCGGTAGACCGACTCTGGCCAGTGCAGGGTGTGGGCGCGGTACACCACCCAGATTTCGCCTTGGGTGATGCGCGGCACGCTCATGCCCTGGGCGATGAACTGCACGCCACGCGCGGGCGCGCGGCGGGTGGAGTTGATCTGGCCCTGGAGGATGTACAGGGTTTTCGCCTGCTTGAGCACCGGCTGCGGGGCGACGCCGCTCCACAGCCAGAACGCATCATGGTCGCGGGCGTCCACCGCGCCGAAGGCCGGGCTCGTCAGCAGCAGCAGGGCCAGCCAGAAACGCTTCACGGCTTACCAGTAGTACTGCAGCGACTTGCCCCACTGGGTATCGGCAAACCCGGTTTTCAACTGGCGGAACCAGCCTTTGCGCACAGCCTTGTCGACGTCTTCGCCGCCACAGCTGTTGTAGCCCGAAGGCCCGTAGCAGTTGATCGCGCGAAACAGCGCGTAGGCCTTGTCGTTATGCGGTGCCTTGGGGTTTTTGATGACGAGCTTGTAGCCTTCGAGCCGCGAGAAGGTTTCACCTTTGAAGGGTGAGGCGGTGCTGCCCAGGCTGCCGGCGGAGCGCGCTTGTTCCAGAGGCATGCCGTCCAGGCCGTTGCGCAGCACGAATTCACCCAGGCAGTTCAGACCCTGGGGGTTTTTCGGCTCGGCCTGCAAGGTGCTGGCGATTTGCGCGATGCTCGGGCAGGTGTAGCCGGACTCGGCCTTGTCGCCATTCCAACGGAACAGTTTCAGCGACTGGCCGCCGCTGTAGACGTAGCCCAGGCTGGTGCCGAGCTTGTCGTCGGGAAGCGAGGCGGGCAGTTGCTTGAGGTCCTCGGCAAAGGTCTCGAACTGGCCGCGCAGCAGGTCTTTATAGAGCAGCACGAATTGCGCGGTCTGACGTTCCACCGGGTCGTCAGCATTGGCAAGCTGCTGGCGCAGCAACTCGGGGCCGGCAACATTGCGCAGCAGGATGTAACGCACCTGCTTGGCGCTGATTGGCGAATCGGCGGCGAACACCTTGGCCAACTGCCCGCTGCGTTCATAGTTCATCGCCAGTGCCAGCTCAAGCTGATCCCGTTGCAACGGTTGCTTGGCCAGCGGCAGCAGTTGCAGCCACAACGCTTCGGCGGTTTTCCAGTCTTCCTTGGCTTCCAGCGCCAGGCCGCGCAGGGTCTGTTGGCTGAAGGCGAAGTAATCGAGATTCGACGGCACGTCTTGCGGCAACAGCTTCAAGGCGCGGTCGGGTTGGTGCTCGACGTACAGCGCAAACGCCGCCTGTACGTAGGCATATAGCGCCGGCTCCTGAGTGAATATCGACTGCTGCCCGTCAAGCGCTTCGCGAGTGAGCTTCGGCGGCTCGCCGGCGCGCATCCACATCAGGTCGTTGATGGCCAGGATCAACGGGTTGCCCACCGGTGCCGTGGTACTGGTCAGCAGCTTGGTGTCGGCTTCCTGCACCAGCTCATCCAGGGACACGTTGCGCTGGGCATCGGTGGCCTGGGTCAGTTGCCAGGCAAAGTCGTTCGCCAGTTTGTCGGGGTTGGGCGCGAGCCAGTGCACCCGGCGCAGCAGGCCACGGGCGGAGGCGGCGTATTCGCCCTGTGGATAAGTTTTCAGGTAGTCGTCAAAACCACTCTCGGCCCGCTGCAGGGCGGACTTATCCACATGCTCAAGGGACGGTGTGCCGTATTCGTCGAAGGCATTTTGCTGGGCGTCGTTCAGCGCAGTGCGGGCGGTCATGTACAGCGCTGTTTCCTTGAGCCAGGGCAGCGAACTGTTCGTCAGCCCGGCAAAACCTGTTTGCGCATCGCTGAAGCGACCGCTGTAAAAGTCCCCGGCGGCTTTCAGGTAGGCCAGCAATGCCTGGCCGTCTGCCGATTTAATCAGGTCGGCCTCGCCTGCCGCTACGCCGTCCGAGGAACAGCTGCCGAGCATCTGCAAGCGCAGTTTTGCCAGCAACTGGCGCTCGGCCTGCGGTACATCGGCTTTCACCACCTGGCTGATAAACGCGGCGGCGCTGTCATCGGCGTTGCTGCGGCAGCGGCTGCCCTCGCCGGAAAGGAAGGCTTCACCGGCGGTCTTGTAGTCATCGCGCTTGATGCCCAGCGGGCTGAGCAGTTCGTCCAGTTCGGCGGTGCGTGAGTCGTCTGGCTTGTTGTCGGGCTCATCCGCCGCGGGCGTGAGCCGATACACCGGGAATGGCACCGGGCCAAAGCCTTCGGAAAAGTCCTGCTCGCCCAAGGCATTCGGCGCCAGCGGCATGACGTTCTTGTCTGCCAGCAACAGGCGCAGGTTGACCCGGCTGTCATTGCCCGGGCTCAGGAACGGCAGGTTGCTGCACATTTCCAGGCTGTTACGCGACACCCGCCAATCCGGGTAGCAGGAGTCATCGCCACTGGCGTGGGCCTGGAGGGGAAGGGTGGCGAGCAATGTCAGTGCCAGGGGTGACAGAAGACCGATACGCATGAAGTGTCCTTGATCCTGAATCCATGGAAGGTGGCAATCATAGCGTGAACCCACCAAAGCGTCGGAGAAGCCCTGCGCAAAATTCAGATTTGTCCGATTAGCGGATCGCTGTTCAAATGCGCGCAAAACAGCAGGCGAATCGAGGCCTTTTGACCTAGAGTGGCGGGTGTTCGCGCAAGCGTAGTTCAGTAGTAGGTGAGGAAGTAGAGGTGCGACGCTCTGTGGCGGAACAAGACAACAAGGCCGGGGCATTTCCCGTGCTCAATCCTGGCCTGTGGGAGAACGCCGGCTGGCTCGCTCGATTGTGGTGGGTGCCGCTTTTGGCGTTGGCCGTGGCCGTGCGCTTCTACGGTTTGACCGCCTCCGCGATCTGGGGCGATGAAGGTTCAAGCCTGCTGCTTGCCGAGTATTCCCTGGAAGACCTGTGGTTTCACGCCGCCCATGACGTTCACCCGCCGCTGTATTTCGTCATGCTGCGGGGCTGGATCGAGGTGTTTGGCGACGGCGTTTTTTCCCTGCGCAGCATGAGTGCGATCCCTGGTGTCGCCGCCGTGGGCCTGGGCATCTGGCTGACGCGGCTGATCGCGACCCGCCGCGCGGCGGTGCTGGCGGGGATTCTGCTGGCGTTGCTGCCCACGGCGGTGCGCTATAGCCAGGAAGTGCGGATGTATTCGCTGCTGGGTGTGTGGCTGCTGGCGGCCACCCTGGCACTGGTGTACTGGGTCCGCCAGCCTGAGCGCAAGCGGTACCTGGTGGCCTATGCATTGTTGATGACAGCCGCCTTCTATACCCACTACTTCACTGCGTTGTGCGTGCTGGTGCACTGGTCATGGCTGGTGTTGCTGCGCATGCCACGGGCCGGCGGCCAGCGGCTTGTCACACGTCCGGGCTGGTGGTTGGCCAACGTTGCGATTGTGCTGCTGTACCTGCCCTGGCTGCCGAATTTGCTGGGCCTGGTGCAGCACACCGAAGAGCTCAAGGTGGGCGGTGATATTGGCTGGGAAGACCCTGTCGATCTGTATTCCTTACCGTCGATGGTGTGGCAGTTCCTTATCCAGGACCCGGGCGATCACCTGTGGCGGCCACTGTTTGTGGTGTTTCCGTTATTGCTGATAGCGCTGGTGGGCGTAACCGCCTGGCGCGATCAAAGCCGCTATCGGTTCGGCTGGCTGCTGGCGCTTTTTTTCATGCTGCCGGTACTGCTGGTATATGGGGTTTCGTTTGTTTCCCCGGTGTTTATCGAGCGTTATCTCACCGCCTATGCGCTGAGCTTGCCGATCATCGTGGCGTTGGCAGTCGATCGTCTGTCGTCGCGCCTGCCGCTTGCCGGGGCGGCACTCCTCGTGCTGTTTGTCGGGGTCGAGGTGGTGGGCGTGAAGACCAACACCGCTGTCGGTGAGCATGATCAATTCAACACCATGGTGGAGTTCGTCAACCGCAACTACCAGGAAGATGACCGCATCGTCATCAGCGACATGCTGTGGTACCTGCCTTACGTCTATTACGACGAGACCGACGCCCAGTTGCAGCTCTTCACACCGCCCACCGCCGCCGGCAAATCGACCCGGCCGAACGCCTACGGGTTCGGCACCCTGGTGGACCAGGACGGCGGGCGCATCTACCTGGATCGCTTGTCGGCGTTGCCCGCCGAAATCCAGCGCGTCTGGCTGATCAGCGGCGCTGAGCCGCCGGATGATTTTGCGCCGTTGCCGGCAGGCTGGCGCCAGCTCAGCCAGCAGGATGGCGGTGGCGCACGGGCCCGGCTGTTCGTGTTGTGTAACGTGCCGGCGGGTGTGCATCGCGAGGGTTGTGATTAATCCGCCAGACACCTGAGGTTTATGTTCGCCTGGGGGGCTAGACTCAGGTGAACCTTCTCTTCAGGAACACACCATGGAATCCCCAGTCCACAGCTTGCCATCCTTGTTCAAACAGCTCGGTTTGCCGGATGACCCGGTGAGTATCGAGCGGTTTATCGCGGTTCATTCCCCACTCAAACCCGAACTGCATCTGGCGGATGCGTTTTTCTGGACGCCTGGCCAGCGGGCGTTTTTGCGTGAAGAGATATTGGAGGATGCGGATTGGGCGGAGGTGGTGGATGAGTTGAATTTGCGGTTGAGAGAGGGGCGCGACGTGTAAAAAAAATTTTGTGAAATGGCCATAATGTAAAAATAAAGGGTGAGAGGTAAAAAAAACTGAGCTTTAATCGCTCCAGTTAATTTTTTCTGGGGACACCCACCATGCCCGTCGTTGGTTACGCTTACTTATGTGAGGCGTTGAGCCTTAAGGTCATCGCTCCCAAACGCGTCGCCATGATCAAGCCGGTGACCCGCATCACCCTGATTGGTGATTGCCTGGCGGTCCCGCAAGCGGTGGCACCCGGAAAGGATTCATTATTCGAACACGTGCTGTTCGCCCTCAAGCATGAAGGCATCAACCTGCCTGTTTTGGCGCAGGCATTTGAGCGGTTCGGGCCTGAGCCTTTGCTGGCTGAACTCGCCAAGTCACCCAATGGTGTGTTCATTCGCAAAGCCTGCTTCCTGTGGGAGGGGCTCACCGGACGCTCGCTGGATTACACAACGCCGGTCCGTGGAAGTGTTGTTTTCCTGTTCGATCCAAAGCGCTATGTAACAGGTTCCAGTACCCGCAACAGCCGCTGGCGAGTCGATTTCAACGGCCTGGGCTCGTTGCACTACTGCGCCACCGTAGAGCGCACTCCCGAGATAGAGACGTTACTGGCGCTGGATGTATTGGGTCGAGCCAAAGCCTTTATGGCCACCCTTCCACCGGAAATGATGGACCGCGCGATCCAATGGGCCTATCTGCATGAAACCCGCGACTCATTTGCCATTGAAAAAGAACAACCCAGCGAAGAAAAGTCCCGCCGCTTCGTTCAACTGCTGCGCCAGGCCCACGAAGGCCGGCTGCTTACTGAGGATTACCTGGTAGAGCTGCAAAACAGCACCGTCTCCAATCCCTTCGACAAGGCTGTTGCCTTTCGCCACGAGCAGAATCACTTGCACAACGGCCTACGGGGCGCCGCCGGCGTCAGCTATGTGCCACCTCCTCCGGATGTGTGCCAGGAGCTGATGGAAGAGTTGATGGCCTTTGCCAACCAGCCAGTGCGTGAAGTAGAACCATTGGTCGCCGCGGCGGTGACCGCCTTCGGCTTTGTGTTCCTGCACCCGTTTATGGACGGCAATGGACGCTTGTCGCGTTTCCTGGTCCATCAGACGCTTTGCCATTACGGTGCTTTGGACAACGGACTGCTGCTGCCGGTATCGGTCGCGATGAAGCACGAAGAACAAGCCTACCTGCAAGCTCTCAAGGCATTCTCACAGCCCTCTCGGGAATTCTGGAATGTCACTTGGCTGGATGGAGACCAAATGGCTTTTGACTTCATTGGCCATCCGTCGATTTACCGCTATTGGGATGCCACTCGCTGTGTTGAGTTCACCCTGCGCATGGCCCTCCGGGCGCTTGAAGTCGAACTGCGCGAGGAAACCGAATTCCTGGACCGTTACGATCGCGTGGTTAAAGCCGTGAACGAGCGCTACGACGTGCGCGGCAGTGATCTGTCGAAGCTGGTGATGATGTGCCTGGATAACGAGGGCAAGGTTTCCAGGCACCGGCGCAAGCAGTTCCAGTACAGCATCCCAGAGGAGGTGTTTGAGTTTATTGAGGAGGAGGTCGAAAGGGTGACGGCATAGGGGCGCGTGGAGCGGTACAAAAAAATCGAGTGTCACCCGGACATTTCCGGCGCATGAACTAGGGTAAAGAGCAGCAGTGCCACGTGCCACACCGCTTTGCCACCCATCCCAAAATTTGTATCAAAACTTGACGGTCTTGGATCCATCGACCATATTGATAGTTAGCAAACTAACTGTATGCGAATAATCCAGTGTCCCAGACCCTCGAACAACTCCAGATGAACATCAGCAGCAGCATGGTGGTAGGTGCCAGGACCTGGCGCAAAATCTGCCAGACCACGCTTGTGAGCTATGGCATCTCCGAAGCCTGCGCCGTGCCGCTGCTGATGATCGGCCGCCTCGGCGACGGTGTGCATCAGGTCAAGGTGGCCCAGGCCGCCGGGATGGAAAGCCCGTCCCTGGTGCGCCTGTTGGACCAGCTGTGCAGTTCCGGCTACGTATGCCGCACCGAAGACATCCACGACCGCCGCGCCAAGGCCTTGAGCCTCACCGAGCGTGGCCGCGAGCTGGTGCAGGCGGTGGAAGAACAACTGGTGCGCCTGCGCCGCGAAGTGCTGGCGACGATCGACCCCGATGACCTGGAAGCGGCCCTGCGTGTACTGCGGGCCTTCGAAGGCGCCAATCAACATCCCATGGTTGTGAGTTCTTGAACGGATTTTTTACCGGCATGCCGCCGGCCAGGGATTGGTTCTATGGCGTCAGGACATTCGCCGCTTCAATGATCGCGTTGTACATCGCCATGCTGATGCAGATGCCGCGTCCGTATTGGGCGATGGCCACGGTGTATATCGTCTCCAGCCCGTTTGTCGGTCCTACCAGCTCCAAGGCGCTGTACCGGGCGGTCGGTACCTTTATGGGGGCGGCTGCGGCGGTGTTTTTTGTGCCGATGTTTGTGCAGACGCCTTACGTGCTGGTGGTGGTGATCGCGCTGTGGACCGGGATTCTGCTGTTTCTGTCCCTGCACCTGCGCACCGCCAACAGCTATGCGCTGATGCTGGCCGGCTACACCTTGCCGCTGATCGCCCTGCCGGTGGTGGATAACCCGCTGGCGGTGTGGGACGTGGCGGAAGCGCGTACCGAAGAGATCTTCCTCGGCATCGCCGTGGCGGCAGTGGTGGGGGCAATGTTCTGGCCACGACGCCTGGCGCCGGTGTTTGATGATTCGGTGAGCAAGTGGTTTGCCGACGCGCAGGTCTACAGCCAGCGCTTCCTCAGCCGCAACGTGCAACCCGAAGAAATCAGCACCTTGCGCGGTGGCATGGTTGCCACCTTCAACACTCTGGAATTGATGATCGGCCAGTTGCCCCACGAGGGCTCGCGGCCGCAGACGGTGCGCAATACCAAAGAGCTGCGCGGGCGCATGATCCACCTGCTGCCGGTGATCGACGCCCTCGACGACGCCGTGTACGCCCTGGAACATCGCGCCCCGGAGTTGCTCGACCGCTTCACGCCGCTGCTGAGCGCCGCCACCGAGTGGCTCGACAGCACGCAAAAGGACGCACCCCTCGAACGCTGGCGTGCCCTGCGGGACCAGATCGAAGCCCTGCAGCCCGACGCCGACGCCCTGGATGATCGCCACCAGTTGCTGTTCTCCAACGCCCTGTTCCGCCTGGGCGAGTGGGTGGATTTGTGGCAAGACTGCCGCAGCCTGCAAGCCGCCATCCAGTGCGAAAGCCAGGACAGCTGGCGCGCGGTGTACCGCCACTGGCGCCTGGGCCGGCTCACGCCATTCCTCGACCGTGGCCTGATGTTCTATTCGGCATTTTCCACCGTCACCGCGATCATCGTCGCCTCGGTGCTGTGGATCCTGCTGGGCTGGACCGACGGCGGCAGCGCGGTGATCCTGGCGGCGGTGGCGTGCAGCTTCTTCGCCTCCATGGACGACCCGGCGCCGCAGATCTACCGGTTCTTTTTCTGGACCGCGATGTCGGTGCTGTTCGCCAGCCTCTACCTGTTTCTGGTGCTGCCCAACCTGCACGATTTCCCGATGCTGGTGCTGGCGTTTGCGGTGCCCTTTATCTGTATCGGCACGCTCACGGTACAGCCGCGCTTCTACTTGGGCATGCTGCTGACGCTGGTCAACACCTCGTCGTTCATCAGCATCCAGGGCGCCTACGACGCGGACTTCCTGGCCTTCGCCAACTCCAACCTGGCCGGCCCGGTGGGCTTGCTGTTCGCCTTCGTCTGGACCCTGATCGCCCGGCCATTCGGCGCCGAGCTGGCGGCCAAGCGCCTGACCCGTTTCAGCTGGCGCGACATCGTCACCCTCACCGAGCCTGCGACCCTGGCCGAACACCGCAAGATGGGTGTGCAAATGCTCGACCGCCTGATGCAACACCTGCCGCGCCTGGCCATGACCGGCCAGGACACCGGCATCGCCCTGCGCGAAGTGCGCGTGGCGCTGAACCTGCTGGACTTGCTGGCCTACTCGCCACGCATCCTCGGGGTGCCGCGGGTGCTGCTCAACCAGGTGGTGGAAGGCGTCGGCGGTTACTTCAAGGCCTGCCTGAAAGCCGGTGAACGTCTGCCGGCCCCCAGCGGTCTGCTGATGACCCTCGACCGTACCCGCCGCGCCCTCAACGGCCAGGGCCTGCAAGGCGAGGACGAAACCCGCCTGCACTTGCTGCACGCCCTCAGCGGCTTGCGCCTGGCGCTGCTGCCGGGCGTGGAATTTCTTGGCGGCACAGAGATGGAAGCGCCGTTACCCGATGGAGCGCCTTTATGATCGGTGATCTGGATATCAGCGGGGTGTTCCTGCCCACGCTGCTGGTGCTGATGGGCATTACGTATGTGTTGTACCTGGTGGTGCACGGGCTGTTGACCCGCGTCCACTTCTATCGCCTGGTCTGGCACCGGGCATTGTTCAATGTGGGTCTCTACGCTCTGTTGCTGGGCGCAGTGGATTCACTCAGTCGATACCTGATGACATGAAAAAACCTTTTTTGACCATCGGCCGTGTAGTCCTGACGTTACTGGTGGTGACCTTCGCCTGCGTCGTGGTGTGGCGCATGGTGATGTACTACATGTTCGCGCCGTGGACCCGTGACGGCCACATCCGTGCCGACATCGTGCAGATCGCCCCGGACGTATCCGGGCTGATCCAGCAAGTGGACGTGCGCGACAACCAGTTGGTGGTGCGCGGCCAGGTGCTGTTCTCCGTCGACCAGGACCGCTTCAAGCTGGCGCTGCGCCAGGCCCAGGCCGCCGTGGCCGACCGCCAGGAAACCCTGGCCCAGGCCGTGCGCGAGAACAAGCGTAACCGTGGCCTCGGCAACCTGGTGGCCAGCGAGCAACTGGAAGAGAGCCAGTCCCGCGTGGCCCGTGCCCAATCGGCCCTGGCAGAAGCGCAAGTGACTGTGGACGCCGCTCAACTCAACCTCGACCGCTCGGTGATCCGCAGCCCCGTGGACGGCTACGTCAACGACCGGGCGCCGCGTGCCCAGGAGTTCGTGACGGCCGGGCGCCCGGTGTTGTCGGTGGTGGACAGCAACTCGTTCCACATCGACGGTTATTTCGAAGAGACCAAGCTCGACGGTATCCATGTCGGGATGAGCGTCGACATCCGCGTGATCGGCGACAACGCCCGCCTGCGCGGGCATGTGCAGAGCATCGTCGCCGGCATTGAAGACCGCGACCGCAGCAGCGGCTCCAACCTGCTGCCCAACGTCAACCCGGCGTTCAGCTGGGTGCGCCTGGCCCAGCGGATTCCGGTGCGTATCGCATTTGACGACGTGCCGGCAGACTTCCGCATGATTGCCGGGCGCACCGCCACGGTATCGATCATCGGCGACAAACCCCAGTCGGAGACCAAGCCATGAAACGGCTTTTAGCAACCGCCGGGCTGGGGTTGTTGCTGTCGGCCTGCCAGGTGGTGGGGCCCGATTACAAACTGCCGGACAAGGCGGCCTTGAACCGTGGTGACCTCCAGGGCCAGTTGGCCGGTGAGGGCAACAACGTGGTGTCGGCGCCGGTGCCGGCGGATTGGTGGAAGCTCTATCAAGACCCGCGCCTGGACAAGTTGGTGGAGCAGGCCATGGCCTCCAACACCGACCTGCGGGTGGCTGCGGCCAACTTGCAGCGCTCGCGCTATCAGGTGCAACAAGCCGAATCGGCCGGGGGCTGGAGTGTCGGCGCCAAGGCTGAGGCCCAGCGCCTGCAAGAGTCCGGCGAAGCCTATTTGCTGACGGAAAAAGTCCCGGTGGCCAATATCGGCGCCGCGAGCATCAGTACCTCCTACCAGTTTGATTTGTTCGGCACCTTGCAGCGCGGCATTGAAAGCTCCCAGGCCACTGCCGATGCAGCCCAGGCGGCCGCCGATATTGCCCGCATCACCCTGGTGGCGGACGTGGTGCGCTCCTACACCCAGGTGTGTGCGGCCAACGAAGAGCTGGCGATCGCCAACGAGTCCCTCGACCTGCAAGCCCAGAGCACCCACCTCACCCAACGCCTGCGGGACGCCGGGCGCGGTGATGAAACCCAGGTCACCCGTTCGCAAACCCAATACAAATCCCTGCGCGCTGAAATGCCGCGCTATGAAGCGCTGCGCCAGGCCGGGCTGTTCCGCCTGTCGATGTTGCTGGCCAAACCACTGGATCAACTGCCAGCCGGCACCGCCCAGTGCGCCGAGCTGCCGCATATCGCTCAACTGTTGCCGGTAGGCGATGGCGCGACGCTGCTCAAGCGTCGCCCTGACGTGCGCCAGGCCGAACGCCAACTGGCGGCGGCCACCGCGCGTATCGGCGTGGCCACCGGCGCGCTGTACCCGGATATCAGCATCGGCGCCACCGTGGGCACCGTCGGCATCCTGGATGACCTCGGCACCCCGGCCACCAACCGTTGGGGCTTTGGCCCGCTGATCAGCTGGACGCTGCCGACCAACGGCGCCCGGGCGCGCATCCACGAGGCCGAAGCCGCGACCCAGGGCGCCCTGGCGCACTTCGACGGCGTGGTGCTCAACGCCATTCGCGAAACCCAGACGGGCCTGGCGCAATACACCGCGCAACTGCAACGCCGCGATGCACTGGCCGATGCCGGCGCGTCGGCCAAAGAGGCGGCGGAGCAGACGCACCGGTTCTTCCAGGCAGGCCGCGCGTCGTTCCTGGCCGACCTGCAAGCCACCCGTACCTACACCGATGTGCGCGCGCAGCTGGCTGCGGCGAACACCCAGGTTGCCATGAGCCAGATCGATTTGTTCCTGGCCCTGGGCGGCGGTTGGGAAAGTGGACGAACGCAAGCCACACAAGCCAGCAAACCCTGAGCTGATTGCTATGCTTTGACAGGCGGCCTCCCGTGCTTTTTATAAGTGGGGCAGCCGCTTGTCACTGCTCGCGTTTGCTCATGGGGATTCCAATAATGAAAAACCCTTATGCTCCCGCTTTCTGGTGCGTGTTCTTCGCACTGGTGTTGCTATCGGCGACTTACTTCTACGGCATCATGCTGGCCCATCAAATCGACAAGGCCATGGTGTTCCTCGACAGCGCCAGCGCGCTGATCGCAGTGTTGTCCATCGGCGTGGTGGCCTGGGCTTCTTACCAGGGCCAACGCATCAAGCGAAGACTTCTTGAACAAGGCAAGACTCGCGTGGCCATCTGGGACACCAAGGTCGCCCTGCGCCGGGTCGAGACCGTGTTCGACCGCTACTTCTGGGGCAGCTACTGGCAACCGGGGCGCACATTCCAGGAAGTCATGGGCGAACTGACCGGCACGCCCCTGGAAAAAAGCCTCGAAGCCCTGAAAAAACAATGCGTGATGCTCGATCGACAAACGGCCGACGGACGGCATTGGCTGAATAACGCGCGGGAATTATCCGACGTGGCCACCGCGATGGCGCGGGAGCGTTACCAGCTGGATTTTTATGATCCCAAGTCGGATACGCCGGGCAATGCGGTGATTCACCGTGAGTTTGAAGTGCTGGTGTATACGTGGACGGCGCGGCTGAAGAGTTTTGACCATCAGCTCGATGAGATCGAAACCGAGTATTCCTGAGCGCTG
>NZ_JACARE010000009.1:0-77804 GCF_013386765.1 Pseudomonas yamanorum | reverse complement strand
CTGCGATGGCGATTTAATATTCGCCACGGTAGTCCCCTGTCAGTGAAAAACTGGGCTCTGCACCTCACCCAGTGCTAATCTTCCCCGGATTTCGGCGGGCTTGAGCCGACACCCTACGGGGTTCAGGGAAGACAGCCCACTTCACAGGATTTGATCAGGTCACTACATGAATAAGCCAGCAGTCGTTCTCTTGGGTATCGTCGTCGCCATTGGTGCAATCAGCGCAGGCGGTGCCTGGTACACCGGCAAGCAACTGGAGCCGGTGCTGCAAACCGCTATCCAGGACGCCAACAAGGAGCTGCAGACCTCCATGGCCGGTGTCGACGGCACCGTGACCCTCGAACTGGTCTCCCTCGACCGCCAGCTGTTCAGCAGCACTGCCCACTATCGCCTCAAGGCCCAGGGCGCAGTGTTCGGCGAAAACCACCAGGACACCGAACTGCTGTTCGTCGACCATATCGAACACGGCCCGCTGCCGTTCTCGCGCCTGGTGTCGCTGAAGTGGCTGCCGGTCATGGCCACCAGTCACTACGAACTCGAGAAAAACCCCACCACCGAAAAATGGTTCGCCGCCAGCAAGGACGTATCGCCCCTCAAAGGCGTGGCCAACATTGGCTATGACCGCTCGGTGACCGGCAACATTGAACTGCTGCCCCTGGAACTCAAGGACGACAAGTCGGCCGTGAGCTTCTCCGGCGCCAACCTGGACTTCGACTCCACTGCCGAAGGCAAGAAGGTCAAGGCCAGCGGCTACATGGACAGCCTCAAGGTCTCGGTCGTCGACGCCAACAACGCCAAGCTGGATGCCGAGCTCAGCGGCCTGACCATCGCCAGCAACCTGGAAAAAACCACCTTCGGTTTCTACACCGGGCAGAACACCGTCGAGCTGACCAACACCAAGGTCACCTTCGGCCCGCAGCAAGCGGTGCTGACCCTCAAGAACTTTGAGCAGAAAGACAGCAGCGAAACCAAGGACAACAACCTGGCCGGCCGTGTCGACTACAAGATCGACGAGATCGGTTACCAGGGCAAGCCAGTGGGTTCGGCGGCCATGGCGGTCAGCATGAAGAACGTCGATATCCCGTCGATGCTGGTCCTGACCAAGCTCTACCAGGAAAAAGTCCAACCAGCCCAGGCCGCTGCGGCTGCCGGCAAGCCGGTGCCTGAGTTGCAACTGACCGAAGCCGAGCAGGCCCTGGCCCAGGCCAACGTCGACCAACTGCTGGCTGCCAAGCCGCAAGTGGCGGTCGAAAACCTGTCGCTGAAAACCACCAATGGCGAGAGCCGCTTCAACCTGGTGCTGGACCTGGCCAAGCCGTCGAGCATGGACTTGCCGCC
Source organism: Pseudomonas yamanorum (assembly GCF_013386765.1). GTDB lineage: Bacteria > Pseudomonadota > Gammaproteobacteria > Pseudomonadales > Pseudomonadaceae > Aquipseudomonas > Aquipseudomonas yamanorum_A. The sequence goes on along the minus strand of NZ_JACARE010000009.1, from coordinate 76,466 downwards.
GGTTGAACTGGGCAAGCAAATCGTTGCGCTGCTGGACGCCAACCTGAGCCTGTCCAAGCCGATGATCCAGGACGTTGCGGGCTTGCAGGCGCAGATCGGTGGTTTGACCGATCCGAAAGCCATCGAGCAGCAATCCCAGGCGGCCAGCGAGATGATCAGCGGCATGGCCGTGGGCACTCAACTGGCGACCCTGGTGGGCACCGATATCGTGTCCAAGCTGCACTACGCCAACAATGAAGTGACCTTCAACGGCCAGAAAATGACCGTCGAGCAATTCATTGGTTTTGTGCTGGGCAAGTTCGGCGCGGTCAGCGGCGCTCAATAAGACTCGGCTCAAAGTGATGTAGGCCAATTCTGAACAATTGTTCTGAATTGGCCTTTTTTGTACCCCTCTCAAGGATATTGCGCCCCAGGAAAGCTTGGCCGCGTCATCAGATGTCGGCCGCCTGGTGTGTCGTGCAGGTGAATTTATCGCTACAGCTTTCCCAGGTGAGGAAGCTGACGACATGTCGCGTAATGTTCATCCCTTTATCCGCTTGGCGCTTTGCAGCCAACTGCTGTGGCCCGTCGTGGCCTCGGCCGATGCGGCCTATGATTCGCTGATCAACCAGGCCCGCAGCGGCAACTACGGTCCGGCCCTCAACCTGCTGCGCCAACTGCCTGCCGAGCGCCAGACGCCGGGGCAGGTCAGTGATCATTTGCTGATCGCCAGCTGGGCGCGCCAGGATGCCGAAGTGCTGACGGTCTACGAGGCCCAGGGCCGCAATCGCAGCCTCACTACCCAAGCGCTGGCCACCGTCGCCCGCACCTATCGCAACCAGCAGCGCTGGGAACCGGCGATTGCCGTGTATCGCCAGGCGCTGCAACGCGAACCGAATAACCCCGACCTGCAACTGGGCCTGGCCCTGACCCAGGCGGACGCCGGCCAGACAGCCGAAGCCGTGCAGCGTACTCGTGCCCTGGTGGCCGCCAAGCCCGACGACGCCGATCGCCGCATGGCCTTGGGCTACGCGCTGACCCGCGCCGGTTCCACCTATGACGCGCTGTTCGAATTCGACCAGGCGTTCATCCGCGCCGGCAACAAACCCGAAGTCGCCCGGGAATACATCATCGCCCTGCAGCGCGCACGCCTGCCGGAGCCGGCTTTGCGCCTGGCTGCCAAGCGCCCGGGCCTGCTGGACCCGGTCACCCAGCGCCGCCTCGAAGGCGACCTGGCCGCCGAGCGCGTGCGCCTGGCCGAGTTCGCCACCCGCAGTGAGAAAGAGCGCTACGTGATTGCCGACCGCGCCCTCAAGGATTACGACCAACTGCTCGCCACCTGGACGCCGGAGGCCAGTGCCCATGACGACGTGGTGCGCTGGCGCATCGACCGCCTGGGCGCGCTGAAAGCCCGGGCGCGTACCGCCGACGTAGTGCGCGATTACGAAGTGCTGAAGGGCGAAGGCGTGCAACTGCCGACCTACGCATTGCGTTGGGTCGCCGCCGCCTACCTCGACCAGCGCCAGCCGGAAAAGGCGGCGCCGCTGTATCGCCAGGCCCTGGCGGCGAGCGATGCAGACGCCGGCGATCACGTCGAAGACAGCACCGCGTTGTTCTACGCCTTGCTGGAAAACGATCAGGTCGTAGAGGCTCGCGAAGTCGCCGACAACCTGGCAAGTACCCAGAAACCCCGGGTCGAACTCAAGGGCCTGCCCATCGGCAACCCCAACGATGCCTGGATGGACGCCCAACAATTGGCCGCCCAGGCCGGCACCTATGGCGCCGACCTGCCCGCCAGCGAAAAAGGCCTGGAAGCCCTGGTGCAACAGGCTCCCGGCAATATCGGCCTGCGCCTGGCCCAGGCCGACATGTACCGCGCCCGCGACTGGCCACGGCGCGCCGAAAATACTCTCAAGGAAACCGAAGCCCAGGCCCCGCGTGACATCGGCCTGGAAGTTTCCCAGGGCCACACCGCCCTGGATTTGCAGGAGTGGCGCCAACTCGACGCACTTACCGACGACGTCGTCGACCGTGCCCCGGACAACCGCCAGGTGCAACGCCTCAGCCGCCTGCGGGATGTGCACGACATGGCCGAACTGCGCGTCGAGGCCTACACCGGCAAAAGCAACGGTGGCGGCGATAACGGCGCGGGCGCGGTGTCTGGCAGCCGCGACTTCGGCATCGAGACCTTGCTCTACAGCCCGCCCATCGATGAAGACTGGCGGGTGTTCGGCGGCGCCGGCTATGCCACTGCCGATTTCGAAGAAGGCACCGGCCAGCACCGCTGGCAGCGCCTCGGCGTAGAGCGGCGCACCCGCGACATGACCCTGGAAGCCGAGGTGTCCAATCACTCCTACGGTTTTGGCTCCAAGCAGGGCGCGCGGGTCGCGATTGCCCGGGACATCAATGACCAATGGCAGTACGGCGGTAGCCTCGACTACCTCTCCGCCAGCACCCCGTTGCGGGCGCTGAACGCCGACATCACCGCCAACGGCGGCAGCGGTTTTATCCGCTGGCGCGCCAACGAAAGCCGCGAATGGAAACTGGCCCTCAGCCCGTCCCATTTCAGCGACGGCAACAACCGCCTCGAAGCGCTGCTCACCGGCCGCCAAGGCGTGTACAGCTCGCCCGGCGTGCAAGTTGACCTTGGCCTGGAAGTCGGCACCAGCCGCAACACCAAGGAAGACACGCCGTATTTCAACCCGCGCTCGGACTTCAGCGTGCTGCCCACGGCCACCGTCAACCACGTGCTCTACCACCGCTACGAAACCCAGTGGAGCCAGCAGTTCCAGGTGGGTGCGGGCACCTACAGCCAGCGCGACTACGGCACCGGCGGCGTTGCATTGGTGGGCTACGGCCAGCGTTTTCGCTGGAACGACGTGCTCGAAACCGGCGCCAACCTCAGCTGGATCAGCCGACCTTATGACGGTGAGCGCGAAAGCGACCTGCGCCTGATCGTCGACCTCACGTACCGCTTCTAGAAGAGTCCGATCATGCCTGTCTTGTCCCGTTGCCTGTTGGCCCTGGGGTTAATGCTGAGCAGCGCTTGCGCCCAGCAACCCGCGCCTTTCACTCCACCCGCCGAGCGGCTCAAGCCTGCCAGCGAAGCGGCGTGGCCGAAGAACCATTTTCTCGGTATCGCTTACCACGACATCGAGGACCGCGACCCCGATCAAGCGGTGGTGGCGGTACGCACTGAACGCTTGATCGAGCAGTTGGCGTGGTTGCGGGAAAACGGCTACCAGCCGGTCACCGTCGACCAGATCCTGGCGGCCCGCAGCGGTGGCCCGGAGCTGCCGGCCAAGGCGATCATGCTCAGTTTCGACGACGGCTACGCGAGCTTCTATACCCGTGTGATGCCGATCCTGCGCAGCTACAACTGGCACGCGCTGCTGGCGCCGGTGGGCGCATGGGTGGATACGCCGCTGAACCAGCCGGTGGATTTCGCCGGCACACCACGGCCCCGCTCCGACTTCCTGACCTGGCAGCAGGTGCGGGAAATCGCCCAGTCCGGCCTGGTGGAAATCGCCGCCCACACCGACGCCAATCACAAGGGTGTGCTGGCCAACCCCCAGGGCAACCTGCAACCGGCCGCGACCACTCGGCGCTTTGATCCAAAGACCAACCGCTACGAAACCGAAGCCCAGTTCCAGGCGCGGATGCGCACCGACGTCACGGCGATTTCCAACAAGATCCGCGCCGTCACTGGCAAGGCGCCGCGTGTGTGGGTGTGGCCTTACGGCGCTGCCGATGGCACCTCGCTGGCGGTGGTGGGCGAGCAGGGCTACCAGATGGCCCTGACCCTGGAAGACGGCCTCGACAGCCTCGGCAACCTGATGAGCAGCCCGCGGTTCCTGGTGGCCTCCGACCCGGACGGCGAGCATTACGCCAATGCCATCGTCGCGACCCAGACCGAAGCGCCGCTGCGGGTGCTGCATGTGGACCTGGACAACGTCTACGACCCGGACCCGGAACAACAGGTGCGCAACCTCGACAAGCTGATCCAGCGCGTGGTCGACATGGGCGCCAGCACCGTGTTCCTGCAAGCCTTCGCCGACCCCAAGGGCGATGGACTGGTGCATTCGCTGTACTTCCCCAACCGTCACCTGCCGGTGCGCGCCGACCTGTTCAACCGCGTCACCTGGCAACTGCGCACCCGGGCCCATGTGAATGTGTTTGCCTGGATGCCGGTGCTCAGTTTCGCCCTGGATGCCAAGCTGCCCCGCGTCACCCGCTGGGATCCGGAAACCGGCAAGGTTGCCATCGACCCCGACCAGTACCAGCGCCTGTCGCCGTTTGACCCGAAGGTGCGGCAGATCATCGGTGAGATCTACGAAGACCTGGCCCGCACCAGTGCCATCGACGGCGTGCTGTTCCACGACGACGCGGTGCTGTCGGACTTTGAAGACGCCAGCCCGCTGGCGCTCAAGGCCTACGCCGCCAACGGCCTGCCCGACACCATCGAAGCCCTGCGCGCCGACCCGGCGGTGATGCAGCGCTGGACCCGTTTCAAGAGCCGCTACCTGATCGACTTCACTCACGAACTGACTGCCAAGGTGCGCACGCTGCGCGGCCCGCAAGTGCAGACCGCACGCAATATCTTCGCCGAGCCGATGCTCAACCCTGGCAGCGAAGCCTGGTTCGCGCAGAACCTTGACGACTTCCTCACCAGCTACGACTGGACCGCCCCGATGGCCATGCCGCTGATGGAAGGCCAGGACCTCAAAGGCTCCAACGCCTGGCTGGAAAAACTCGTGGCCACCGTCAAGGCCCGCCCCGGTGCACTGCAACGCACGGTGTTCGAGTTGCAAGCCAAGGACTGGCGCACCCCGGCCGCCCCGGACCTGTCCGGCGCGCAAATGGCCGAGTGGATGGGCGTGCTCAAGCGCCAGGGCGTGACCAGTTTTGGCTACTACCCCGACAACTTCCTGGAGAATTCGCCGGATCTGAAAACCGTGCGTCCGGCCCTTTCCAACCAGTGGAATCCTTGACTCATGTTCGACAGAATCCTCGCGCTTATTGTCTTGTCGTTGGTATTGGGTGTGCCCCTGGGCCTGATCTTTCTGGTCACCGGGCAGTTCCTGATGGACTTCGTGTTCTTCTATCCGCTGTTCATGTCCGGGCTGTGGATCGCCGGCGGCTTGTACTTCTGGCTGCACTGGGAGCGCCATTGGCCGTGGGCTGACGACACCCCGGCGCCGGTGTTGGCCGGCGAGCCGCTGATCTCGATCCTGATCCCTTGCTACAACGAAGGCGACAACGCCGCCGAGACCATCGGCGCTGCGCTGGCCCAGCAGTACCGCAACATCGAAGTGATCGCGATCAACGACGGCTCCAGCGACAACACCGCCGCCGTGCTCGACGCGTTGGCATTGAAAGAGCCGCGCCTGCGGGTGCTGCACCTGGCGCAGAACCAGGGCAAGGCCGTGGCCCTGCGCATGGGCGCGGTGGCGGCGCGCAGTGAATATCTGGTGTGCATCGACGGCGATGCGTTGCTCTCACCGAACACCGCCGCGTACCTGGTGGCACCGATGCTCGACAACCCACGGCTGGGGGCTGTCACCGGCAACCCACGGATCCGCACGCGTTCGACCTTGATCGGCCGGGTGCAGGTGGGCGAGTTCTCTTCGATCATCGGTTTGATCAAGCGCACCCAGCGGGTATTCGGACGGATCTTCACCGTCTCCGGTGTGGTGGTGGCGTTTCGGCGGGCGGCCCTGGACCGGGTCGACTACTGGAGCACCGACATGATCACCGAAGACATCGACGTGAGCTGGAAGCTGCAACTGGACCACTGGAGCATCTTCTACGAGCCCCGCGCACTGTGCTGGATCCTGATGCCGGAAACCCTCGGCGGCCTGTGGAAGCAGCGCCTGCGCTGGGCCCAGGGCGGCGCCGAAGTGCTGTTCAAGAATATCCGGGGCATCTGGCAGTGGCGCCATCGCTACCTGTGGCCGCTGTTGTTCGAGTACTGCCTGTCCACCGGCTGGGCCTTCACCTTTTTGCTCTCGGTGATTTTCTGGGCGGTGGGCAAAGTCGTGACGCTGCCCGCCGCCATTGCCGTCGACTCGCTGATGCCGCCGGCCTTCACCGGCCTGCTGCTGGCGGTGGTGTGCCTGGTGCAGTTCGCGGTGAGCATCATGATCGACCGGCGCTATGAAAAGGGCCTGTGGAAAACCCTGTTCTGGACCGTCTGGTACCCGCTGGTGTTCTGGCTGGTGAGCCTGTTCACCACCCTGGTCAGCTTCCCTAAAGTGCTGTTCCGCCAACACCAGAAACGCGCGCGCTGGGTCAGCCCGGATCGCGGTATCAAAGCCCCCACCAAGGAACTGCAACCATGAACCTGATTCGTACCCAACAACGCCCGGTGATGTGGGCGATCGACGTGTTCCTGACCCTGCTGGCCTGGGCCGGCCTGATCATCCTGCTGGTGCGTGGGCTGGTGCCGATGCTCGACAGCCATGGCGGCCCCCGGGTCGAAGCGCCGATTTTTGCAGCGCTGGATACCTTGCAGATTTACCTGTGGATCGCGGTGTTCAACGCCGTGGTGCTGATCGGTTGGGCACGTTACCAGCAGCGGCGCGGCAAGCGTTTTGCCCAGCGGCGTTCGGCAGCCAAGGCGTTGAGCGACCAGCGCCTGAGTGACAGTTTCAGCCTGGGCGAAGGCGACCTGGAGCAACTGCGCCGCCCGGGTGTGCTGGTGATTCATAACGACCAGGAAGGCGGTGTGCAGGAAGTGACCGCGCACGTCTCGCGGCATGTGGAGCGGCCGGGATTGAAGTTGGTAGCGGAACAGGAGCGGATCAAGGAAGCCTCAGGCCGATAAATGGGATCCAATTCACAAAATCAGTGCGAACTTTTCTCGTCTTTTGGCTACTAATCAGTCTTGATACAACTTGATGGCTAACTAGTGGCAACTCTAAGTGCCCCGTTTAAGTTGTATCAAAACTGTTACCGCTTGTCGGAATAAAAATTCCAATTGCAAGCGATTAAACGTTGCATGATTTATTTATTGTTAATAATCAGCAACTTACAGGCATGTTAATCATGGCTTCCCACTAAGCCAGAATCTTGGCCCACCGGAAGTTCGATGTTAGTTTGCCGGCCCCCGCTTTTTCGACGGATCGAACATGTCTTTATTACTGCCACGGACTCGGCTGCTGCTGGGCGTTTGCCTGCTGACTTGTTTCGCACTCAATAGTGCGGTGGCGGCGCCTACGCCGGGCGATCAGGACCTGATCCGCGACCGGCAAAACCGTCTGCTGGAAGAACAGCGCCGGCGCCTTGAAGAACTCAAGGATCTGCCCGGTAAAGAAGCCAAACCCCAGGCGCCTGCCACCCCGGTCGACACCCGTTGCTTCCCGATCAAAGACATTGAGCTCAAGGGCGCCGACAGCCTGCCCGCCAAGGATCGCGAGCGCCTGCTCAAGCCTTACATCGGCCAGTGCCTGGGCGTCTCCCAGCTCAATCAGGTGCTCAAGGCGATCACCGACTACTACATCGACAAAGGCATGGTCACCAGCCGGGCTTACTTGCCGCAGCAGGACCTTTCTACCGGCCACCTTCAGGTGTTGGTGGTGGAAGGCAAACTTGAAGGCCTGAAGGGCGCCGATGGCAGCAACCTGTCCCAACGCGAGCTGGCCATGGCCTTTCCCGGCAAGGTCGGCGAGCAATTGAACCTGCGGGAAATCGAGCAGTTGGTGGACCAGTTGAATCGCTTGCCGTCCAAGCAGGCACAAATGGAACTGACCCCCGGCAGCCAGGTGGGCGGCAGTGAAGTACAGGTCAAGAACGTCCCGCAAAAGCCCTGGCGCGCGAGCCTGTCGCGTAACAACGACGGGCAGAAAAGTACCGGCGAACAGCAATGGGGCGCGGGCCTTGAGTGGGACAGCCCGCTCGGCCTGGCCGACCAACTGGTGCTGCGCGGTGGCCACGACGCCGTCAGCGATCACCAGAAAACCTCGAAAAACACCATGCTCTACTACAACGTACCGTGGGGCTGGTGGAACTTCAGCTACACCTACAGCGAGAGTGATTACCGCACCTTTGGCGTGACCAACGACTTTAAATTCAAGCAGAACGGCGACAACGAAAACCACCAGTTGCGCGCCGAGCGGGTGATCCATCGTGACGACGTGAGCAAGACCTCGGTGAACGTCGGGCTGTCGCACCTGCGCACCAACAACTACATCCTCGACGTGCGCACCGAGCCCAGCAGTAACCGCCTCAGCGAACTGCAACTGGGCATCAACCACGGCCGGCGCATCGGCAATGCCTTCGTCAACCTCGACCTGGGCATGCAGAACGGTATCGGCGCCTTCGACGCCCAAGCCGAAAACGAGCGCGATCAGTACGGCAATCGCCTGGCCAACGCGCGCTATCGCAAATACACCGCCACCGTCAGCTACCTGCAGCCGTTCACGCTGTGGGGCGAGTCGTTCAGTTTCTCCAGCCTGGCCACCGGCCAACGCAGTGAAGACATCCTGTTCAGCCCCCAGCGCATGAGCCTGGGTGGCTCGGCCTCGGTGCGTGGTTTCAAAGACCAGCAGCTCACCGGCGACAGCGGCGGCTATTGGCGCAACGACGTGCGCTGGGCGCGCCCGGTGACCTGGGACTGGATGCGCCCGGCCTTCGCTGAATACGGCGCCAGCGTCGGCTACGACCAGGGCGTGATCCGCAACGACCGCTACAACGACAACGTGCACGGCCGGGTCTCGAGCAACTCCCTGGAGCTGTTTGCCCGCGGCAAATACGTCAGCACCAGCGTGACCTTTGCCCATTCCCTGGAACGCCCGGCAGTGATGAGCGAGCGCGAAGCGCCGATCTACTTCCGCATGGATTTCTTCCTGTAATTCAACGCCCCGTTACATCGAGAATATGACAATGGATGTTCGCCACTTTGCCTTCCTGGCCCGCCAACCTTCTGCTGCGCTGAAACCGCGAGACTCGTTCTTCGGCCTGCCCAAGCGCGGCCTGGTGCTGATCCTGGCCAACGCGCTGTTCTGGCAGCCGCTGCTGGCCCAGGCCGAAGGCATTGTGGTCAGTGCGCCGGGCACCACCGTCGGCCAGGCCGGCAATGGCGTGCCGGTGGTGAACATCGCCACCCCCAATGGCAGTGGCTTGTCCCACAACCAATTCAAGGACTACAACGTCGGCCCCAACGGCGTGATCCTCAACAACGCCAGCGGCCCCATGACGAATACCCAGTTGGGTGGCTACATCGTCGGCAACCCCAACCTCAAGGGCGGCGCGGCCAGCGTTATCCTCAACGAAGTCAACGGCGGCCGCCCCAGCCAACTGCGTGGCTACACCGAAGTGGCGGGCCAGTCGGCCAAGGTCATCGTTGCCAACCCGTACGGCGTCACGTGCAGCGGCTGCGGCTTCATCAACACCCCCAACGTGACCCTCACCACCGGCAAACCGGTGCTCGACGCGAACGGCCAGTTGCAGCGCTATCAGGTTGACGGCGGCGCCGTGACCATCGACGGCCAGGGCCTGAACGCCAGCAACGTCGACCGCTTCGAAATCATCACCCGCTCGGCCAAGATCAATGCGCAGATCAATGCCCGCGAATTGACCGTGATCGCCGGGCGTAACGACGTCGATGCCAAAAGTCTGAAAGCCACCGCACGCGCCGATGACGGGAGCGCCAAGCCTGAGTTGGCCATCGACTCCTCGGCGCTGGGCGGCATGTACGCAGGCGCCATCAAACTGGTGGGCACCGAGGCCGGCGTGGGCGTGAAGCTCGACGGCACACTGGCTGCCAGTGGCGGCGATATCCAGCTCGATGCCAATGGGCACCTGAGCATGGCGCAGACGGCAGCCACCGGTAACCTCAAGGTCACCGCGCAAAGCGTCAACCTGACGGACAAGGTCTACGCCACCGGCAATGTGCAGGTGAGCAGCGCCGAAGAACTGGTCAACCAGAAGAGCCTGGCCGCCGGCCAACGTATCGAACTCAACGCGATCAAGGTTACTAACCCGGGCATCATCGAAGCGGGCGTACAGGCGGACAACAGCCGCAATGCCACGGGCGATGTGGTGGTGAACGCGCAAACCGTGAACACCAGCGGCGATCTGCTGGCCAGTCGCGCGTTGGCCATCACCGCCGCGCAGGCGCTGACCAACCAGGGCAGTATCATCCAGGCCAAGACCGTTAGCATCAGCACCGCCAAGCTGACCAACCAGGGCGCCACCGCCCGTGTGTACGGCGAGCAGAGCCTGGCGATCAGCGCACCGGCCATCGTCAACCTGGGCGGGTTGATTCGCTTCGGCGAAGGCCAGGTCGCTACCCTCGACAGCGCCTCTTTGGACAACCGCCAAGGCCGCATCGAAATGTCCGGCGGCAGCCTGGTGCTGACCAGCGCCGCACTCAACAACAGCGGCGGGCAAGTTATCGCCAACGCCCTTACCGTCAACGCCGGCAGCCTGAATAACCAGAACGGCAAGCTGATCGCAGGTGCCCTTACGGTGGACGCCAGCGACCTCGACAACAGTCTCAAGGGCCTGATCCAGGCCGACAACGGCGCACTGAACCTCACCGTCGCCAATGGGTTCAACAACAGCCAGGGTTTTGCCCAGGCCAGCACCGACCTGAACCTCAGCGCCGGCAACCTCAGCAGCAACGCCAACGGCGTACTGAGCGCCAACACCGGTAAGTTGACCCTCGTCACGGCGCAACAGCTCAATAACGCCCAAGGACGCTTGCAGGCCGGGCAGGGCGATATCGAGCTGCACGCGGCGAACCTGGATAACCAGAGCGGCGTAATCGTCGGCAAACAACTGCTGCTCGACGTGACCGGCGGTGACATCGACAACCGCGCCGGGCGCGTGGTGGGCGACCAGCTCGACGTGCGCGCCTCTGGCCTCGACAACCGCAACGCAGGCCTGCTGGCCGGTGGCGCGCCGGGCGTGAGCCTGCTGCTCAAGGGCCCGGGCCAGTTGCTCAATGCCCAGGGCCGTATTCAAAGTGAAGGCCTGTTGCAGGTACAAGGCGAGCGGCTGGACAACAGCGCCGGTATCCTGATCGGCACCTCGGTTGACGTCACCGCGCAAACCCTCAACAACGGCAACAAAGGCTCGCTGGTCAGTAATGGCAGCGACGTGACCCTCAACGTCAGCGACCTGCTGACCAACGCTGGCGGGGTCATCGACGCTGGTGAGCGCAGCGTGCTGGTCAAGGCGCTCACCACCCTCGACAACAGCGGCGGCACTCTGCGCGGCAAGCGCCTGGACATCGCTGCACAGCACCTGAACAACGATGGCGGCCAACTGCTGGCCGGTAACCAGGGCCTGAGCTACAGCGGCCAGGACGCGACCAACCGCAAAGGCCTGATGCTCAGCGGCGGCGCACATACCCAACTGGATACCGGCAGCCTGGATAACACGGGCGGCACCGTGCAAGGCGACACCCTGACCGTCACCGCCGACAGCGTGAACAACGCCAGCAACGGCACATTGGCCAGCCTGGTCGGCAACCTGCAACTGACCGTCGAAGCCCTGGCCAACCAAGGTGGCAAGCTGTTCGGTAAAGAACAGGTGACGATCACAGGCAACACCCTCAACAACAGCGCGGGCGGCCAGATCAGCGGCAACCAACTCAACCTGACTTCACGCGACACGCTCACCAACCAAGGCGGCCTGATTGAAGCCAACCAGGGCCTGACCCTCAACGGTGGCAACCTCGACAACAGCGCACGCGGGCAACTGCGTGCGCTGGCCGGTGCCAGCAGTAGCCTTGACCTCAGCGGCACGCTGAACAACCAGGACGGCACCCTCGAGTTCGGCAGCACAGCTTTCAGCCTTGATGCTACGCACCTGAACAACCAGGGTGGCCAGTTGCAGCACGCGGGCAACGGCCTGTTCCGCATCAACACCGCCAGCCTCACCGGCAGCCAGGGCAGCATCAATGGCATGGGCACCGCTGACTGGGCATTCGGCAGCGTCGACGGCCTGGGCCGCTTGCAGCTCAACGAAGCCCTCACTTATCGAAGCGCCCAAGGCCTGACCCTCAAAGCCGGCGACCGCATGGCCAGCAGCAAGGGCTTGACCCTCGACGTGGCCAGCCTGAACAACGGCGGCGAACTGCTCAGCGACGGCAACGTGAGCATCACCCTGAGCGGCGACCTGAACAATAGCGGCCGCATTGCCACCCAGCAAAACCTCAGCGTGACGGCCAACAACCTCAGCCAGAACGGCGGACGCCTGGCGGGCAACACCACCCAGCTCAAACTGAGCGGTACCCTCGACAACCTCGGCTTCCTCACCGCACGTCAGCAACTGGATATCGCAGCGGCACAAATCGGCAACCGTGGCACGATGGGTGCCCAGGGCGCGGTGAATCTCACCGCCGTCAACGGCATCACCAATGGCGCCGATTCGCTGCTGTTCAGCGGTGGCGACCTGAGCCTGCGTGCCAACGGTTTCGCCAACAGCTACGGCGACGTCTACAGCAAAGGCAACCTCACGTTTGCGGGCGTGGACGGCGGGCGTGCGGTGCTGTTCAGCAACCGCTCCGGCACCGTGGAAAGCGAAGGCTACATCGGCATCAGCGCAGGCTTTATCGAAAACGCCAAAGACAAGTTCGAGTTGGGTCAAACTCTCCAGACCGGCAGCTTGAGCTGGGTGTGCGGGCAGCACTGCGGCGAGAAGGACAGCTGGCGGCGCGGCACCATCACCATCAATGAGACCTACCTTGACGCAGCGATCCAGGATTCGGCCTCGGCGCGGCTGGTGGCTGGCCAAGACATGCTGCTGCAAGGCGACACCGTGCAGAACCGCAACAGCCTGATGGCCGCTAACGGTAACTTGAGCATCACCGCACAGGATTTGCTAAACGAAGGCTCCAGCACGCGCACCGGGCAACGCAGAATCGTCATCGGCACGCCGGGGCATGTCGACAAGCACCTGTGGGAACGCATGGAATACGTCGATGTGCCTGCGTTCAACAACGCGACGGCGGCCGGGAATTTCAACAAGGCAACGTTTGAAGCGCTGAAAGCGCTGTCGCCCAATAGCGATCCGTTCCGGCAATCGAGTGACGTCACCACTTGGACCCCTAACGGCGGCCTCGCCTACGACGCCACCCTGCAAGCCGGCGGCACCGTCGACCTGTCCAAAGTCACCCACAAAGTACAAAACGGCACGCTGCACGAGAACACCCTGGCGCAGCTGACCGGCACCCTCGACAACGACCAGACCGGCATCCCCGTCGGCGGTATCAATATCAACCTCAGCAAGCACGTCAACGACGCCAGCGCCCAGGCGCCCGGCACCGTGCTGCCGGTGGTGACCCTCGCTCCGGGTGGCGGCTTCGTGCCCGTGGACTACACCGGCACGCCGTTCGCCCCGGTCGACCCCACCACCTCGCCGTACTTCCAGCTGCCCAAGGGTGAATACGGCCTGTTCGTCAAAAGCGCCGACCCCACCAGCCACTACCTGATCGAAACCAACCCCGAGTTCACCACCGCGTCGGGCTTCTTCAGCTCCGACTACATGCTCGGCAAACTCGGCTTCAACAGCGACAACGCCTGGCGCCGCCTCGGCGATGGCCAATACGAGACGCGCCTGATTCGCGACGCCGTACTCGCACAAACCGGCCAACGTTTCCTGGCCGGCGGCCTGCTCAGCGACGCCGACCAGTTCCGCTACCTGATGGACAACGCCCTGGCCAGCAAAGACGCGCTGCGCCTGAGCGTCGGCGTGTCCCTCACCGGCCAGCAAGTCGGCGCCCTGACCCACGACATCGTGTGGATGGAAAACCGCGTGGTCGACGGCCAGACCGTCCTCGTGCCGGTGCTCTACCTGGCCCAGGCCGAATCGCGCAACGTGCGCGGCAACAGCCTGATCCAGGGTCGCGACCTCAACCTCGTCACCGGCGGCGACCTGGTTAACGTCGGCACCCTGCGCGCCAGCAACAGCCTCAGCGCCGCGAGTGGTGGCAGCCTCTACAACGGCGGCCTGATCGAAGCCGGCAACAACCTGAGCCTGCTGGCCCAAGACAGCATCCGTAACGCCATGGGCGGCGAAATTCGCGGCAATCAAGTCAGCCTTACCACCCTCAAAGGCGACATCACCAACGACAACACCGCGATCCAAGTGCGTGAAGGCGTCGGCATGCGCACCCTCACCGATGCCAGCGCGAGCACCATCAGCGCGCGCGGCAACCTGGCCATTGAAGCCGGGCGCGACCTCAACAACCACGGCGCCCTGGTCGCCGGCAACGACGCCACCCTCACCGCCGGCCGCGACCTCAACCTCGTCGCCGTCAGCGACACCAGCGTGATCCACAACACCATTGATGGCGGCGAAAAATCCACCATCACCACCGACGTCAAAAACCTTGCAGCCAGCGTCACGGCGGGCGGCAACGTCAACATGCAGGCTGGGCAAGACGTCAACATTATTGGCAGCACCGCCACTGCCGGTAAGAACCTGAATATTCAGGCTGGGCGCGATTTCAACGTTGCGTCTGTCAGCGATGTGCACAACGTCGAAGGCAAAGAGAAGGACGGCAAGAAACGTATCAAGACGGCGGATGAGCAGACCACGCAGTTAGCCAGTGTGTTGACGGCAGGCGGGGACTTTACGAGCCAGGCCGGGCGCGACACTACGTTGGTGGCGAGCAAGATCAGTGCGGGTAATGAGGCTTATCTGTATAGCGGGGATAAGTTGAGTTTGCTGGCGGCGCAGAACAGTACGCATACGTTGTATGACATGAAGGAGAACGCTGGCTGGGGCGCGAAGAAAGCCAAGCGCGACGAAGTCACCCAAACCACCAACGTCGGCACTGAAATCAAGACCGCAGGCAACCTGACACTGGTTAGCAACGGCGACCAGCTTTACCAGGTCGCCAAGCTCAACAGCGGCAACGACCTGATCCTGAAAAGCGGCGGCGCCGTGACGTTTGAAGGCGTGAAGGACTATCACGACGAGAGCCATACCAAGAGCAAGAGCGACATGGCTTGGTTCTCGATGAAGGGCAAAGGCAAAACCGATGAAACCCTGCGCCAGAGCGAACTGGTTGCCAAAGGGCAGACCGTCATCGAGGCCGTCAATGGCCTGAAAATCGACGTCAAGCAAGTTGACCAGCAAACTGTCAGCCAGACCATCGACACCATGGTCAAGGCCGACCCGCAGTTGGCCTGGCTAAAGGATGCCGAGAAACGCGGCGACGTGGATTGGCGCCAGGTAAAAGAGCTGCATGACTCCTTCAAGTACAGCAACTCGGGCATGGGCCAGGGTGCCATGTTGGCGGTCATCATCATTGTCACCATTGTGACGGCTGGGGGTGCAAGCGCATTGGCAGCGTCAGCGGGCAGTGCTGTAGGCGCCGGTTCTACCATGGCCGCCGGCACAGCTGCGGTTGCGGCGACCAGTACGTCGGCTGCGGTTGCAGCCACCAGTGCCGGGCTTGGCAACATGATGGCCACCGCCGCACTGACCTCGCTGGCCAGTACCGGTGCTGTGAGCACGATCAATAACAAAGGCAACCTCGGCCTTGCGCTAAAGGACACCTTCAGCAGCAGCAGCCTGAAAAACGCCGCCATCGCCGGCCTTGCAACCGGCGCGTTGAACTACGCAGACAGTAATTGGTTCAAGGGCGCAAGCCCGGCCGACGGTGCGGGCGCGAAAGTCACCACGGCGGGGCCGGTGCAAAACCCAGGCTATTCCAGTGACTGGCTCAGTTGGCAGAAAGCGCAGGATGCGGTGCTGCGCGGTGGCACCCATGCCGTCATCGAAAGTGGCATCTCTACCGCCATCAACGGCGGTAGCTTGAAAGACAACCTCGGCTCGGCCTTGGTGTCGCAAGGTTTCGACCTTGCCGCAGCAGCGGGTAACAAGGGCCTTGGCAACCTCGCGAACGAGCTGGACCTGAGCCCCGGCTCGACGCAGAAGGTCTTGATGCATGCCCTCCTCGGTGGCGCACTCTCAGCGGCCCGAGGCGGCGACTTCAAAACCGGCGCCATTGCCGCCGGTGCGGCGGAGGGCTTGACGGCGATTGCGAACGAGAACCTCGGTAAGTACCTGGATGAGCGTTTCGCTACCGATGATCAATTCAAAGTCGCCACCGCGCAGCTCATCGGTATCGCCGCCGGCTCGCTGGTTAACGGCAACCCGAATGACGCCGCCTGGGTGGCGGGCAATGTTGAGCGGTACAACGAGCAGTTGCACCCAAGCGCGCCTGAGTTGATTGAAAAGCAAGCGCCGGCGCTGGCAGCGGAAAAAGGCATCAGTGTCGAAGAAGCCACGCGACTGATGGGCGTTGCCCTGGCGTACAACACCGATGAAGGTTGGAACAAGTCGATCTCGCAAAAAGACGTAGACGCTATCGACACGGCTACTTTGCAGCATCTGGGTGTTGCGCTTGCATCTATTGCAGATCAATACGCCCGAACCGACGCTTCCGCAGACGGCAGTAAGCGGGGGTACTCAGGTAATGAAACAGCGGCCTTGATTCTTGATTTCCACGCGACTCGGCCGACTGCTTACAAAGACAGCACTATAAACATCGACTATCTGGGTGATCCGAAAGGGCGCAACACCCAAGGGTTGGTGGATTTTTACGAGACTAACCTGGATTACAGCGGCAAACCGACTGACTACAGCGACGTTGCCAAAGGCCTGGCAGTAGGGGCTGGCCGCAGTCTATGGGGGTCAGTGCAAGGCTTTGCCAAGACTGTCGGTGGGCTTTTAGGTAATAGCAGCCCACTGGAAATGACCAACGGCCTGCTGGGGCCGATTGCCGACCCGACGGTGGACCGTGGCGGCCAAATGATCACCAGGCAGACGGGCAGAGAATTTGTCTCGCGCTTGCAAGGCAACAGCTATGAGTCAGCGGCGCAAGTCACTGAGTTAATGACTGATGGTTTAACCATGATCGCGCCTTCCGGCCGATTTGGGCAGGTTTCCAAGGTTGGCGAGGCTGCAAGCGTCGTCAGGGCCGACGGCGCACTTGTGGCCCGTAGCGACGTCGGTTTGACCAACGTGGGGCGCCAGGAAACGCTTGGCAGCAACGGAATCGCACGCGTTGCGGATGACATCCCCAACTATGGCCTGAGCCCCAACAGCCTTGATTCGGCCGTGCGCTTCGAGCGCACCGGCGCCAATGCGACAGCCCCGACAACTTCGATTGGGAAATACGAGCAAACCGCCTACACCGGTGATGTGGGCAGCTTCGCCAGGGCCGATGACCTGTTCGCGACTCGACGCGATGACGTCGTTCTCTCGAATTACAAAGAGCCTTGCTGCTTCGCGGCCGGCACTAAAGTCTCGACCCCCAACGGCGACCGTACCATCGAGTCGCTCAAAGTCGGCGACGTGGTCTGGAGCAAACCCGAAAAAGGCGGCAAACCCTTCGCCGCAAAAATTCTGGCCACCCATCAACGCACCGACCAACCGATTTACCGCCTCAAACTGAAAAGCGTTCGCGCAGACGGCAAAGCGGAAGGCGAAACCCTGCTGGTCACCCCCGGCCATCCGTTCTACGTACCGGCCAAGCGCGACTTTATCTCTGTAATCGATCTGAAGCCTGGGGACCTGCTGCAATCCTTGGCAGATGGCGACACGGACAACACGTCATCTGAGGTTGAGTCGCTGGAGCTCTATCTGCCAGTGGGCGAAACGTACAACCTGACGGTTGATGTGGGGCATACGTTCTACGTTGGGGATTTGAAGACGTGGGTGCACAATACGGGGCCGTGTGCGCTGCCGGAGGGGTATTTTGGGACAAAAGCAATTCCAGAAAGTAGCTACCCGTCGATTGCCAAGCCAAGTCCAAATGCCCCAAGCAGTGTAATTCTTGGCGAGCTTGACTCACTTGGTCGACCTACTGGGGTTACAGCAGTCCTTAGGGAGGATTCATTGGGCGGGGGTTCAAGCGCTAACCCAGCGATTCGACCTCCAGGTTTTGAGGGGCAGCCTGCTAACCATGCGCGAGGACATTTGCTTGCAAATTCACTAGGAGGGGCTGGTGATGATGCAAGAAATTTGGTAACACTTTTCCAGCGCAACGCAAATCATCCGAATATGAGTTCATTTGAGCGTCAAGTCAGGGGCGCAGTGCAGAGTGGTGAAACAGTAAGCTATAGGGCGGTGCCTGTTTATACAGGCACAAACCTAATGCCAACCGGTGTAACGTTGTCTGCTCGTGGGTCAAGCGGTTTTACCCTTGATGTATCAATTCCGAACGTGAGTGGAGTTAAGTAAGAATGATAGATAAACTGATTAGTCTTCTTTCGCCACCCTCTCAGCGAAACTTCGATAATGCGGCTTGGGCGACTTTTGAGTCTGAGGTAGGTCTGCGATTGCCAAATGATTTTAAACAGCTTATATCGATTTACGGATGTGGAGCAGTAGACGATTTCGTATGGGTGTTAGACCCATTTTCAAAAAACCCAAATTTGAACTTTGAAAAAAGTAAGTACTTTGTAGATGCATATGCTGTAATGAGGCAGGAGTTTTTATCGGACTATCCAAGACCAGATTACCCTGCGGAAGGTTCTTTTCTTCCTTGGGCGGTAACGGATAATGGAGAAACTCTTGTTTGGTTGGTTGAAGGAGAGCCAGACTCATGGAAAGTTGCTATTCATAGCTCGGATCAGGGGGAGGAAGAGGTCTACAACTTCGGTTGTGTTGAGTTTCTTTTAAAGCTGCTTAGCAGAGGTATTTCGTCAAAAATTCTACCTAGTCAGTTTCCTCCTGTTGATCTGGATAAGCATTTTTTTACAGCTGCTGATTAGGTGCAAAAGGGCCAATTCCTGTTTCACCTCAGCCAGCGCCACTTACCACTGATCTCGGGTCAAGTTACAAAGTCATAACGCCCCGTGGTCCAGGTGCATCAGAAGGCCCTTTACCCCCTAGAAATAGAGCAGAAATAGGGGTCAGACCACGGTTTTCTAATTAAATCATCAGAAATAGGGGTCAGACCACGGTTTTCTAATTAAATCATTAATAGTGGTCTGACCCCTATTTCTGCTAGTTGTAGTGATGTGATTAAGCAGTTTCGTGACCGATATCCAAAGATTCAACTCAATATTTTTACGGTAGATAAATAATGCCCTACGAGAAAATCACGTACGACGAAATTCAGCAGGTAGTGCAGCGGCTTTACAATAAGGCGTTGGGAGAGCTAAATCTGAAGCCTGAGCAGGCATTTGCCTACGTACAAGATGAGTCGGAGCTTCTCCATAATGATGATCCACTCGCTAATATTATTTTGCAAACAGCAATATATAAGTGGGGTGCAGCTCATGGAGTTAAACTTTCGAAGGAAAGTGTATATGCTCAGGATATGTTGGAGATTCTATCTGATGCATTTAGAAAGTTTGATTTATTGAGTGAGGCCGAGAAGGGTGGGTTGGGTGTTAAATCTGAGCAGGTTGCTGCAGAAATTGCAGTTGTTAAAGAGCTTTATCTTTAAAGCTAGAGGGAAAAAATAGTGGTCTGACCCCTATTTCCCGGCAGGTTAAAAGAACGGATTACACTAATCACGGATATGGAAACCAAGAAAAGCCTGCGGAATATCATTTCGACCCCCACACGCATACCTATGAATATGGTCCAGGCTATGGCTCCAATGGGAAAGAGACGAGGATTAATAATGATTAGTCTTCCAGAATTGAATGAATTGCTTGTTGCTCACAACTGCCTGCATGCAATTAATATTCAGTTGAATGTTGACGGGATGGCTTATGATTTATCTTTATCGATTTCTGCCTCTGAAAAGGTAGGGGCTGATGTGGTGAGTATCAGGTTCATTGATATTAGCCAATTTACGTCCCGTGATTTTGGCGGCGGATTAACTCAGCTGATGCACATGAACGTTAGTAAGCTGGATTCTGGCTTCGATAGGATGCGTTATCAACTGAGTGATCTTGAGGATAAAAAGCTGTCGTTTTACTTCTCATCATTCTCGCTTGATTAGCTGGTGCAAAAGCGGCAGGTGAAGTCGTGCCTCCCGCGCCTGTGGTTACTTCTGGTACGACTTGGACAGGTGTTGTTCGTGAGAAATAGGGGTCAGACCACGTTTAAGGGTGGCAGAGCTGTTCTTTAAAAACTTGATTTATTTTTTAATTGTTCTGTTTTTGTCGCCTTCGTGATAAGCGGCTAAGCTCAAAACTCTTGTCCAGTTATGAGTTTTCTATGCCTCGACGTCCTAGGGTTTTATTGCCAGATATCCCATTGCACATTATTCAACGGGGAAATAACAGGTCTGCATGTTTTTATTCGGATGACGACTACATTTTTTACATTGATAACTTAACTGTGCTTGCTGAAATGCATGGCTGTAAAGTCCATGCATTGTGTTTGATGACAAATCACGTGCATTTATTATTGACTCCCGCCTGCTGTGCAGGAGCTGGTTTACTTATGAAAGGGCTGGGGCAGCGTTACGTCCAATATGTAAATCGAACATATCAACGGACGGGCACTCTTTGGGAAGGCCGCTTTCGCTCTTGCTTGGTTCAGCAAGATGACTATGTTTTGGCTTGCTATCGATATATAGAAATGAACCCAGTTAGAGCGGGTATGGTTGCTCATCCGGGGGAGTATCGATGGACCAGCTATAGAGTGAACGCACAGTGCGAGCCATCAGATTTTATCAACCCGCATGCGGTTTATAGAAACTTAGGCAGCAACATCTCGCAACGAGCAGAAGCTTACCAGTCTATATTCAAAGACCGGCTTTCCCCTGAGCTAATGGAGCAAATTCGACTATCTACAAACGGCAATTACGTTTTGGGTGGTCAGAAGTTTGCTTCAGAGATCGCACAGGCATTAGGTAAAAGAGTTTCTCGGGGTAGATCAGGACGTCCAAAAATGTGAGTTAGAAGAATAGTGGTCTGACCCCTATTTTTCTTTGAAGGGATGGGTATTAAGTATGAATCCAAATGACTATTTAGGCGAGCTACTGATTGAAACTTTAGTGAGCTTTAGGAAGTCCATATCGATGGTTGACTACGCCAAAGTTGAAGATGATGAGTTTTTAAAGTTTCCCGAATTCGGCGTATATTTTCAAGCCGGTAGCGACGGAGTTATTGCGGCTTACAGAGTTTATTATCAGGCCACGGATGAGTATTATCATGCTGACTCCGAAACAAAAAAGGAGTGTCTTGATATTGCGACTGTCGACGATTCAATCGATCTTCTTGGACAACCTGCGCGGGATGTACCCTCCATACGTATTCCCGGAAGAGCACCTACAAGTCCTGGGTGTGAGTTTCTATTAAAGCAGAAAGTGATAACGGTTCATTATGATGCCGAAAGTCGATTTGTTACTTATGTGCATGTCAGAAGTAAAGTTTGAAGTGTGTAGAAATAGGGTGCAGACCACGGTTTTCTAATTAAATCATTAATAGTATTAATAGTGGTCTGACCCCTATTTCTCTCCGATTATCGAGACGGCGAATATTGGTAGTATGCCCCTATTCACCCCTCAATAAATTACCCATAACAGCTTGATATGTAAGCCTAGGAGTTATCTTGAAGACCCTTTCGCTAGCCCTCTTTTCTGCGCTGTTACTGAGCGGCTGCGGCTCTACTAGTTATGAGAAGCCTATTCCCTATGATCAGGCAACCACCGCACGCATCCGTCTTTTTGGGAACAACGGTTTGCCGGTTGCCATCAATCCAGGGCAAGACTGCGCTTCGAGTAAAGAGCCTCTTTATGCCTACGGTTATACCCTTGCGGATAAGGTCAATTCCACCTTGGGGCAACACACCAAACGAAGTGTCGGAATGCCTGCTTCCTGGAGAAGTGATCACCTGAGCTACGGCGAGTCTTACGCAGAGTTTGTTATACCTGCGGGTTTACCGTCTGTAGTGGTGATGAAAATGCTTTCCGGCGAGGCGTTTTGTGTGCCAGATCCCCGCGTGTTTGTTCCTGAGGCGGGTAAAGACTATGAGGCGTACCTTCAGAGGCAAGGCGGGCAATGCGGTGGGGTAATTCGGTTGCTCTCCGGCGTAGAGGCGCCTGGCGCTGTCGCAGAAGTCCCGTCGAGTAGATGCGCAAAAAA
Source organism: Pseudomonas yamanorum (assembly GCF_013386765.1). Lineage (GTDB taxonomy): Bacteria > Pseudomonadota > Gammaproteobacteria > Pseudomonadales > Pseudomonadaceae > Aquipseudomonas > Aquipseudomonas yamanorum_A. The sequence continues at coordinate 54,471 of NZ_JACARE010000009.1, read as the reverse complement.
ATAGGTGTTCTGATCGGTTTGGGTCAGGAGCCCCAGACGGCACACCCGCTTTATGGATTTTATCGAGCAGATAAGGAAATTTCAGGTGAGTGGCAATGAAAAATACACCTGAAATACGACAGCTGATCAGCGAAATAGCCACCGCGTTGAGCCTGCCCGAGACGTTGCTGGCCTGCGCGCAGGAAGCCATCAGCGTGCCTATCTGCACGCTGGAAGCCCCCGCAGCCTGGTATTGCTTTCCACCTGCGCTTACGCCTATCTGGAGTGACGGTTCCGGCCCCACTGCATGACCTATGAAATCGCCAGGACCTCCGCGCAGTTGTTTGCCGTGATCGCGATGATGTCGATGAGTGTGGACGACGGCATCACACCGGAGCTTGAGCAGTTCGCCGACGCGGTGGGGCTTGTTTGCCGACGCAAGGCAAGCCCTTATAGCGTTGCAGGCTAAGGCAGATGATGAAGCGTTCGATAAGGTAGTGGCCTACTGGCTGTCCATTGCGGATGTGAGTGCAGGGGCTTATTGAGGGGGGAGGGGTGTCACCGTGAGCGATTGTGCTCTGAAGAAAATTGACGGTGCTCTGGTGTCCTGCCCCGATATCTGTGAGCGATATACGAGCATGGCTGCCAAGGACGATCATGAAAAAATTAAACCGCATTCTTGAACAACACCGGCATTGGCTGTCCCGCTCGCCTCTCATGGTTGCTCAAGAGCTTGAGTTCCTGGACGAGGACCTGGCCAGTGACTCGTTGCTGGGGTTTGACAACGTCTCGGACTCGCTGGGGATGCTCGCGGTCCATTACGGCATTCAGGGCGAAGTTGCCATTTTCGACGGCGATGAAACCGGCTGGGAGAACGTCGCCCGTTCGATGATGTATCGCTACTGGACACTGATGTTGAGAGCCAGGTCCTTCTCCAACACGCGTTTTCTCCAAGGCATCAAGACGGTGCCTGACCTGAGCAATCATCTGAGCCATGCGGCGTGTTTGCTCGCGGCCTTCATCGCGGCGAACCGGCGTGACCTGGCGTCATCGACGGCCGATGTGTTGGCCGGGATGCTGTCTGTGCCGGGCGCCGTTGATGCGCGCTTTTTGAAAGGACGCCACTTTGAGCCGTTCATGTTGTGGCTTTACTCCGTTTATTCGCAGGAGGAGGCCGCCGCGCAGATCGGGTCGATGAACCTGGGGATTTATCAGTCGGTGATCGACAACTGGGCTGAAGAGCAGCAGTTGGCAGTGGTGCTGGAGGAGCTTGGTCGATATCACTTGGCCAATGCCGAGGACAATGGCGGCGCCTGGAAACCCGAATTCAAAAGCCCGCCGTTTGATGTGTTGCTGGTGGAGGTCGGCGCGATTTATCGGGTGCGCCAACAGCTTGGCCTGCCATTACCTACCGTGACAGACCCGCTGCTTTGCGTGGGAGCGGCGGCATCGAGACACTTGGTTTTCTCACCTGACGAATTGGTCGTAAGGGTTGAATCCGCTTACAGGCGTTTTTTTGGTTGAACATGAAAGCGGTCAAAGCCCCGTTTTCATCTCCGCCCTGGCCATCAAGTGGGCGGCGCTACCGCCGCCCGGCTTTTACTCAGGATGGATCGGCATTGAGCCGGCGACTGATGACATCCAGCAACTCACACCCATCGCGCAACGGAATCGCCAGCAATTGGGTGACGGCGCGAATACGGTACACGGCGGCGTCATGGAGGACATCGAGGGGCGCATGGGTGTCGATAAGCAGGGCGGGGACGGTGCAGTCGTGGCCCGTGAGGGGCATGTATCGATTCATTGTCAGTACTCTGTTGGTGGATTAAGCCACCACTCATTCGTCGCCAAACGAATGGGTGGCAGCTGTACGCAGGTTGGCGAACCGGCAACAGAGTAAACCGGCAGACCCGAAGGTCTCCCGCGCACAGCCGCCATATCATGCACAGCTCTGAATCGCCATGTGGGCGACGGCCCGGACTATAAGCCCCCACCCAAACCCACGCAAGGCAGCAAAGTACTGGCCCAATCCCAATGCCTCATGTCTTCACCCCCATTGCCGACACCCTGGCGATGATTAAACGCATCCACCCACCACCAACATTAAAGGACTGATGTGAAAAACCTTCTCCTGATTCTCCTCTCCACCCTCATCCTCGGCGGCTGTGTCAGCCAGCCCCTCACGCCCGAGCATCGTGCGCAGGTCAAGACAGTCAAAGTGCTGCCCGTGAAATGGGAAAAGAACATGGTCTACATGGGCCGTGAACAAGCCTGGGGTGCAGCCCTGGGCGCCGGGCTTGGCGCGGGCGTCGGCATGGCCAGCGGTGCGTCCAAGCTGGGCACGGCGGCCTTGAGCGGCGCGGGGTTTGCCGCCGGTATGAAGGCGGGGCAACTGGCCGAGATGTCGACGCCGGCGGCGATCCTCACGGTGATGGACGCCGAAAATATCGACTTGGGCGTGTTGCTCAAGCAGGCGTTTATCGAGGCCTTGGGTAAGGCGTCATCGCTGAAGGTGGTGGGCGACGATGAACCGGCCGATGCGCAGATTCAACTGACAGTGGGCGAGTGGGGCTTTCGCCTGACCCAGGGTTTCAGCAGCGTGGTCTACCCGACGCTTACCGTGGTGGCGCGCATGGACCGTGGCGACGAGATGCTCTGGCGCACGGTGGAGTCGGTCACGCCGTTCAATGGTCAGAATGTCTATGGCTACACACCGCTCACTTATCGCACGGATCCTGAGGCGTTGCGCCGCGCGTTGACGGGTATCACGCAGATCTCCGGTGGGTATCTGGTGAAGGAGCTCAAGTAGCTCCGCGAGCAGATCAGAAAATATCAGGAGAGCGACAATGGAAAACACATCTGAAATACGACAGTTGATCAGCGAGATTACCTCGGCTGTGGGCTATGAAGGGGACTTTGGCGACCGTATCGATAACGTCGACTTGATACTGAGCGGGGTGGATGCCGCGAGTCGCAATGGTGTTCCTGCTGACTATCTGGAGTTCCTTGCCACCTTTGGGTTTGGTGAGCTGGACTGTGCGCTCTATGTGAGTGATGGGCCGGTAAGGTATACCGCTCTAGCCGATGCAGACGCGGGCGTCTATGCCGGGCTGTATGTCTTCGCGGGGGACTTCTGTGAGGTTTCATACGCTTTTGATACTCGGGGCAATTGGGCGATCGTTGAGCTGGACGCTGAAATCGATGAGGTTGAAGTCGTGTCTGAAGACTTTTCGAGCTTCATTTTAAATAAGCTGGCTTATGTAAAAGATTTGATCGAAAGGAGGCAGGCATGGAGCTCTACAACTTCACCGAAGGCCAACTGAACGGCCCCGCCGAGGCTGCATTTGTCGACGGTCTCAACGCAGCACTGGGCGTCGCGCTCCCGCCGAGCTACCTCGATTTTCTCAAAGCACACGATGGCGGTGATGGCTTTATCGGCGACCATTACATCGTCTTCTGGCAAGCGCAGGAACTGGCTGACTTCAATCGTGAGTACGAGGTTGGAACCTATGCCCCGGGCATCTTTCTATTTGCTTGCGATGGTGGTGGCGAAGGCTACGGTTTTGACACCGATGAGGCTTCGATGCCAATTGTGCGCATCCCCCTTATCGGTATGGAGCGCCAGTATGCCGAGCCGGTCGCGCAGAATGTGCCCGAGCTTTTTGTTCGGTTAGCGCTTGAGCCTGCGGGGTAGGCCCCGGTGCCATAACGCGCAGCATCTTGAACATTTTGTATATTCCAGTGTCTTTACCCCGCCCACCCGCAACCGGTCGGGCTGCATGGACTGCCGCGTTTCCAAATGACATTAAGGATTAATGTGAACCTCGCCCACCCAACCTTTTCTCTGTCACCGCCGGCGTCGGCGCCCATGCGCGCGCCTGCGTTTCAGAAAGGTACCTTCGGGGGAGTGCATTGGGATCAATTGATCCCTCTTTTGGCAAAGCTACTGTGGCCGTCGTATTGGCGGCTTTGAATGTAGTTTCGGATTTTTAAATGCGTTTAGGGAAAAACCCAATGAAAAAGACCTCACTCCTGATCCTCGCCCTGGCTCTGGCCGGCTGCCACTCCACCGCCAGGAACTCCTCGCCAACCCTGCTCACGGACGGTGTGCAGTTGCAGCAAAAAAAGGTCGAGGCGGATAGCGAACACGCCAAGGTCATCATGCGGGCCACCGGTTTCACCTACCCGGTGCAGTTCTCCATACGTCGCAGCTCCGATGCCGACCAGCGTCCGGAAATCCTCGGGACAGTCGTGGATTCCGGTCGCGGCAAAGTGTTCGGCTGGATCGCCAAAATGAGCGAGGTCACCAACAGCGCTGTCGTCAAACGCTTCCCGCAGTTGGAAGCGCAGGCTGACCCGGGGCAGCCCTTTGAAGTGATCGGTGAGTCACGGGTCTACAACGCCAACTACGTCGGCCTCGTCAAAACCTATGTGTATGAATGCGGCCCCATGAGTTCGACCTTCAAGCCTGAGAAGCAGAAGGTTTACCTGGTGGAGTTCGTGATTATCGGGAAGGGCTGTGAGCAGCATGTGTATGACGTGACTGCGCCCAATGAGCGTATCCCGGTGGCGACTGTGGCAGCGGCGACAGGAGCTGCAGGCTGACGCCGATGTAAAGGTGGCGATTAAGCCCGCGGCGGATACCGCGGCTGAAATGAAGGTCACGCGCCGGCGGCTGCCCGGCGCTCGGGGAATGTGCATGCACTGCTGTGCCTGTTTATCCCCTGCCATGTCTATGTTTATGCCAGAAAAGTTCGCCTGGCCTCGAATTGAGGTCGGGCTCGAAAAGGCGCGGACAATTCCGTAAAATGAAGTCAAATTGACATCACTCAGGGAAGAACTCAGACATGCGCGTTTTTGCTTTACTCCTGGCCTTCAGCTTTCTGGCGGGCTGCGCCTCCAAGCCGGCTTACTACATTTCCCCCGCACCGGTTCACATCCCCAAGACCGCCACCTATTGGCTCGACACCTTCGATGTTGAAGTGGTGGGCAAGAACACACGCTTCCTGCCTGATGAAAAAGTCCGCGAGCAACTGGGCGTCGACCTGGTCAACCGCCTGCTCAAGGCCAAGCGCTACGCCACCAGCAAAGAAACCGCCGATTACCTGCTGGACGTGAATCTGGTCTACACCCGCCATATCCAGGACTCCAAGGGCGGACTCGCCACGGTGCTTGTTGATGACAACACCATCTTGCTGAGTGTCGACTTCAGCTATCAGGTCAAGGTCAAGAAGGGCGGTGCCGAGGTGTTGCACTTTGCCAAGGACCGCAGTGGCCTGGTGCCCGGCGGTGTGCTGGGCCAGTGGCAGCAGTACAAGACCATGGGCGGGGTCATCAGCAACACCGGCAACACCAGCGTCGAGCCTTTTTACACGGGCGTGTTGAGCCGCTTTATCGTCGATGATTTGCGCGATATTCCGTCGCGCTAAGTTGCTTTAACCCGAATCACCAATCCCTTGCGTCTGACCTTGTGAACGGATCATTCATTCACGAGGTTCAGCCCATGTCCCGTCCTCTTCTGCTTTTGCGCCCTGCCGCCCAAGGCTTTGCCGTGACCCTGCTGGTGGCGCTTGCCGGGTGTGGGCTTTCTTCATCCCGTGATGTGGCCAAGCCGGCTGACACGGCGCCTGTTGCGGAGCTGCAAAGCGAACCCGCCCGCGCCCAGGGCGCCATGGTCAAGCGCATGGTTGCGCCGGCACCGATGGCGTCGCAGTTGGTGATGCGTGACTCGGCTGCCATGGAGTACCGGGAGCAATATCAGAACCTCCCGGACAACCCGATCCGCAGCGTGGCTGAAACGCCGGTCTCCACCTTCAGCGTCGATGTCGATACCGGCAGCTATGCCAACGTACGACGTTTCCTCAATCAAGGCAGCCTGCCACCCGAGGGTGTTGTACGACTGGAGGAGATGGTCAATTACTTCCCCTACGACTACGCATTGCCCACCGATGGCTCGCCCTTTGGCGTGACCACCGAAGTGGCACCGTCACCCTGGAACCCCCACACCCGATTGCTGCGCATCGGCATCAAGGCCTCGGACCGCGCCGTGGCGGACCTGGCACCGGCCAACCTGGTGTTCCTGGTGGACGTGTCCGGCTCGATGAACCGCCGCGAAGGCCTGCCACTGGTCAAGAGCACCCTGAAGCTGCTGGTGGATCAATTGCGCGACCAGGACCGCGTGTCGCTGGTGGTCTACGCCGGCGAATCGCGGGTGGTGCTCAAGCCCACTTCGGGTCGGGACAAAACCACGATCCGCAACGCCATCGACCAGTTGACCGCCGGCGGCTCCACCGCAGGCGCTTCGGGTATCGAGATGGCTTACCAAATGGCCCGCGAAGGGTTTATCGACAAAGGCATCAACCGCATCCTGCTGGCCACCGACGGCGACTTCAACGTGGGCGTGAGCGACTTCGACAGCCTCAAGCAAATGGCTGTGGACCAGCGCAAAAGCGGCGTGTCCCTGACCACCCTCGGCTTTGGTGTGGATAACTACAACGAACACCTGATGGAACAACTGGCCGATGCCGGAGACGGCAACTACGCCTACATCGATAACCTGCGCGAAGCCCGCAAGGTGCTGGTGGACCAACTCAGCTCGACCCTCGCGTTGGTGGCCCGCGATGTGAAACTGCAAGTGGAATTCAACCCGACGCAGGTCAGTGAATACCGATTGCTGGGCTATGAAAACCGTGCCTTGAAACGAGAGGATTTCAACAACGACAAGGTCGACGCCGGAGAGATCGGTGCAGGGCACACGGTGACGGCTCTGTATGAAATTGTCCCGAAGGGCGAACAGGGATGGCTGGAGCCACTGCGCTACGCATCGCCACCCAACGCTGACGGTAAAAGCTCCGAATTCGCCATGCTGCGGGTACGCTACAAGCCGGCTGAAGGTGGCAATAGCCGACTGATCGAACACCCGATCAGCAGTGCGCAGAACGCCAAACCCAGCGACGACCTGCGCTTCTCTGCCGCCGTGGCCGCTTTCGCCCAGCAACTCAAGGGTGATGGCCGCTACACTGGCAGCATGAGTTTCAAGGACACGGCCGCACTGGCCCGCTCCGCCCGGGGCGACGACCCCTTCGGCTTGCGCGGCGAGTTTGTGCAACTGGTCGAATTGGCCCAGAGCCTCCAGGCCCCGGCCAAACACTGATTCACCTCAAAGGAGTGCGCCACCTGATGGATTCACCCAGCGACGAAGCCCTGCTGTCCCGCTATCGCAGCGGCGACGGCGCGGCGTTCGAGGCCCTGTATGCTCGGCATCGACAGGGCCTGTACCGTTTCCTCGTGTCCTTGAGCAACAAGGCCGAACTGGCCGAGGAAGTGTTCCAGGACACCTGGCTCAGCCTGATCCGCAGCACCAGCGAGCCACAGGGGCGGGCGAGTTTTCGTACCTGGCTGTTCAAGATTGCCCGCAACCGCCTGATCGACCACTGGCGCAGGCACGGCATCCACAACCCGCTGCACGACAGCTACGATGAGCAGCTGCACGGCCAGCCCGACGACAGCGCCGGGCCCGAGCAACTGCTGAGCCTGAGCCGCGACCAGGCGCGCCTGGACACCGCACTTCAAAGCTTGCCCGAAGACCAGCGCGAAGTGTTCCTGCTGCGCCTGCACGGCGACCTGGAAGTGCCACAAATTGCCGCGCTCACCGGCGCCCCACTGGAAACGGTAAAAAGCCGCTTGCGTTACGCCCAGCAGAAACTGCGCCGACTGCTGGCCGAGGAGGTACCCGCATGACTGACTCCCGAGATACCCAGGATTCAAACGACGACCTGCTGATCGAGCATTTCCGTCAACACGCCAGCGGTGAGCCGCCGGCTTCCCTGGACGCCTTCATCCTGGCCACCGCCCACCGTGAAGCCCCTGTGCGCCAGCCCAACCTTTGGCAACGCTGGTTGCAGGCCTGCCAACGGCCGCGCTGGCAGATGGCATTCGCCACCGTGGCCGGCGTGGCGCTGATGATTGGTTTGGTAACGCGCTCGCCGGTGCCGCAGCCGGAGTTATCCACAGGCACTTACGCGGCCGCCCCGCAAGAACTGGCCCGGCCAGCCCCGGCAGCCGCGCCGATGGCTCGATTCTCTGTGGCTCCGCAGGCCGATAGCGCGCCGCAGGTGCAGGCAGAAGTCGCGGGTTCGCTGGCGGATGAGCCAGTAGCGAAGATGAGCAAACGTGCGGCTGTTGTGCTGTCGCCGCTGGAGCAAGGCTTGCAGGAAATCCTGCGGTTGCGGCAGGCGGGAGAGGCCAAGGCGGCGGATGAGAAACTGCTGGAGTTGCATAAGCGCTTTCCCAAGGAGGATTTGCCGGCGCGGTTGGAGGCGTTGCAGAAGCCATAAGTCAGCGCCCACAAAAAAGCCCCAGGTCTTTCGACCTGGGGCTTTTTCGTCTGTATCTGGTGCCCCGGCGTCGTTTGAACTGGCGGGTGAGAGGCTCGTATTCATTGGGTGTGTTTGTTGGCGAGTCAGTTAGGCATACACGTGGGCATACACGGCGCTTCTTTCTGGCCACTTTTTTCGTGGTATCCCCGTAGGGTAAAGCAACACCAAATGGTTACTGATGTGGTGCCTTCCAGCTGAGTCGTTACTTCTTCATTCGACCTTCTGCCGCCAGTGAGGCGAGCGCAAGGGTGATGAATCCTGCATTTTCATCCAGGGTATCCAGTGCCCCTCGAATGTTCTGTGCCACTTCCGTAGATCCTCTTTGCTCAACCCAGTTTGACAGCTCCTCGATAGCTGCCCCCAGCGCCAGTTGGTTTTCATTCATGCGCTTGAGTAATGACGCAAGCAAAGGGGTGTCTTCCATGATGGTCTCTCGCCGTTTTGTCAGGTAGTCAATCTACCTCGAGCCAGTGGCATTGCATATCAGCTGTCCTCACCACCTGGTGATCAGAAATCATGCCGACCATCTTGATTCTCTAGAGGTCAACAATGTGGTGTAGGACCAATTTGGAAAGACAGCATGAGCGCACACACCCAGCCCCCTCCAAAACCGGTGTAACTGGTGTTACGAGTGTAACGCCCTTCACCAAACGTCCGGTTTCATTGGCTTTCACGCCTGTTACACAGTTGAGCGGCATCGCGTACATCGGATGTAACGCTGCCCGTGCGTGTAACGCTGACGTCAGCATCCAGGTGTCGTGGGCAGGCGCTTTGCGCTCCAGCCTACCAAGCGAGTTTCGCTTGCTCCGCCTCTCGATGACAGGAAATCACGCTGGGGACCCTGAGAGGTTTCGCGTTACACGGGGCATGAAACCCGCGGGATCGAGTTAGTGGGAGGCGATGGAAGTTACTGAAATTTCAATCGTTGAAATTGAAAGGATTTTGAAGAAAAGAGGGCATCGTTACCGTATTGGTAATGGTGCTCCCAGATGGCTCAAATGGTAGGGCAAATGCACAGGTGAACTGGAGTTCACCAGGTTCACCTGTTCACTAAGCTGGGTGACTTTCCGCTAACACGATCCTGCGGGTTTCCGACCCCGTATCTACCGAACATCCCCAGGGACCCTCGCGATGTTGATGTCTTCGTCGATGCATCACCCTGTTCGTTGTTGGCCGACGGCCTCTCACAAGCGTCCCGGCGTTTCGGCGACCCAGTAAAAAGCAGTATTGCTTTCGCTGGCGGCGGTATCGCCGATGGGGTGCGGGGACAAGAAAAGACGTGTTACAGGTGTTTCGGGTGTTACGTAAGACTATAACTATTTGAATTCGTTTGTTTTTATTATCTGCTACACGTTTTTAATCTTTCGCGCGCGTGGGTGTTACAAGCCAAATAGGTGTTACAGCTGCGTTTACAAGTTGGATAAACCGCAGGCCGCAATCGGGAAAAAATAACCATTTGTCGAAGACTGCATTTCGCTTCAAAACGAAGACTTGCCATAGCTGGACTTTGGAAGGGGCGATGCTCGCCGGTATGAACAAGTCCGCCCCAACCGATCCCGCTACTAGCTTATTAGTGCTTTCCTGTGATTCCAGCGATTACAAATACCCGGTTAAGATCAGGGTATTAGTCCTCAACATGGAGCGCCTCAATGATCGAGAAAGGCTCAGAAACGCTATCAGCAACACACATGCGGGTTGTTTGCCGCAACGTGGCGCCAGCGACACCATGGGGGCTCCTATGACAGGTGAAGAGTCTAGCGAGATGCTGGAAGGTCTTTTTAGACTGGTCAAAGAGATCCGGCCGGTGCCCACGCCCAGAACTCGGCTTTCACCCTACGAGACGAAAATGCTCCGGGACCAGGGGGTGACGATCACTGATCTTGGCGACTACACGCTGCTGACTGAAGGCCGCAATTACGGCCGGATCGAGCATTACATCGAGTGGCTGGCCGAGCAGGCTGATATCCCTGCCCGCAGCTTGCTGTACAGACCGCAGCACATTGGTGATGACACGTGTGGCTTTTTCGGTTTCCAGGTGACTGACGCAGTTGGCCTGCTTGTGTATATGGAGCAGCTCGGAATCATGGTTTCCGCCGCGTTGTTGGTGGATGAGCTTCTTCCCAGGCTTGAGACGCGCACGCTGCTCACAGAAGCCGAGCATTCGATTCTGACCTACAGGCTATGGGCTGGCAGGCGGCTTATGGTCATCCGGTCAACTGCCAAACGCATACCGGGTGCTGAGTCGGTGGAGACATTCCGGAGCCCTACGGGTTACCGCTACAAGATGCTTAGACAGGCTGGTCAAGCCCTATCGTTGGAAGTCAGGGGGCCTAAGCACCGCGAGCTCAAGCAGGAAACCATTGAGTGTGATTACTGCGGCTTATCGTATTTGTCCAATACGCCGGCTGAGACCAGGGCGCATCGGCAAGTCCATCGTCGAGCCGCGCAATTGCTAGATCCAGTTCCTAACACCCGATTCGCCAAACGCTTGGCAAAAACAGATCAGCCCATAATTGTCGACTCCAAGGCTCCTATGTGGATGCAGAAGGAGGTGTACCGACGTGCCGTCAAATTCAAGCGCGAATTCCGGTACGACTTCGTTCAATGGGCAGGGGACGATGTAAGGCCGGTGAAAGTTGGCTGGCATGGACACCTGTTCCCGGCCGGACCAGACGGCATTATCGCGGGTGCATGCGCATTTTCGAATGAACATCCGGGGCCTGGCGGAGTGGAGTGGACGCTTGCATGGATTTGGATCGCACCCAAATACCGGGGCCAAGGTCTGCTTACGGCCCATTGGCCTGGACTCGTTGAGCAGTACGGGGATTTTTTCATCGAGCCACCACTGTCTGACGCTATGCAGGGGTTTGTTCGATCGCACGGGACTGAAAGTCAAATAGCACTCCTATCCGCGTATGCTTGCGTCACAAGTGACTGACTTCGTCGGGCGGGCAAAGCTGCGTCCAACCCGAAGGTAGAATTAAAGATTGGCACAAGCACCGACCTAGGGTTCTACCTGAGCCGGCCTCCGTCCGGCAGAGTATGCTTCTGGGTCGAAAGCGGTCGTCGCCAGCGGCTCCTACCGGCCAATGGAGGACCTTAGATGCAAGGAGGTTAGTCGTCCTTTGCAATTATCTTATTTGCTGAAGAGGAATATTTTGGAGCCCATACATCACTCTCAAAACGACGATCGTTCGTAAGGTAATGCACCTCACAATGGATTCTGTAGTCTGAAAAAAATGATGCCATTTTATCGTGCAAGCTAACAGCCCAAGATAAGAGGTCATCATCTCTGCAGAAGAAGTTTCGCACTGCATTCAGGTCGGTACGAACATGAAAAATATCGTTTCGAAGTTCTCTTAAAACCCCTGCGTGTTGATTTATTAGTCGACCGATGTGATCGCTCTGTGTCGTTAAGTCGTGAAAGCTGCTAGGGCGTTCAGTGTTGAGCATGAGTCGCATACGAAGTTTCTTAAAACCTTCACAGCTTACCGCCAAAAAGCCTAGCCAAGATGAAAGATAAATACTTTGATTAATGTCTGGATCGACGGTTGAATGTTTTCGCTTAAATTTGGCCTTGGCCTTTTCGAAGTTTTCTCGCATTAGATCTGCGGCCTTAAAATAGTGCACATATAAAACCAGAACTTGATCAGAGTCTCGATGAGGTAGCTTGTCATCAATGTCGCGAATATCTACATCTACTGCATAGCGCCGTGCCGGATTTTTTAGGTAATATAAGGTTTTTCCAGAGTAGAGAACTTCACCCGACGCTATCGAGCTTAAGAATAATTCCTGGATTTGATTTGTAGAACTAAACTCATATTTTTTAAGGTTGTCTTTGGCAATGCTAGTCAGTCTGTAAAGGTCAAAACCATCTATTTCTCCTTGATCACCGAAGTCGAAATCGACTGATTTACTGCCCCAGTGCACAGTGCAGCCTCTTCCGTGCTTCTCGATTGTGAAATCATCATGCTGCAATGATGGTTTTGGCAGTTCATAATTTATCCAGTCACCGTATGTAAAGGGCATTGCAATACCTTTCTGTCGTAACAGTTGTAGAGCAAAATACACCCTCTCTTGATAGCTGATAATTAATCTGTGGAGACGCGCGTCCATAAGTTTCACCATAAAGCTGTCTATTCTAGCATGTTGTATTTTACGACTAATTCTCTTCCCAAAAGACATTAGATGGACTTAGTGAATAGATCAAACGTACACATGCGGGGCCTGCAAGCATAGACAAATCTTGCAGCTGCAGCCGAGGACTATACCGCTCGTCGGCAGAACCGCGGTTGACACGAGACCACTACTGAAGCCTACCCTTGGTCTACGGCGGGTCATGACATGCTCAGTGATTTCGGGATCCCTCCTTAGGTAGGGCATCGCTTTGATACGGTGTGAAATCGACCACTCCTGTCGTATCATGTCCAAATGCCAACATACCCCGCAACCCGCAGAGAGGTCATGGACTCGATCATGTCAGCAAAACCTTGGACGCTATGCTTTTTTAACAATAAAGGCGGGGTCGGTAAAACGACATTAGCTTGCAATGTGGCCTCCTACTTGGCTAGGACTGAAAAATTAAACGTTTTGCTTGTGGATGCGGATCCTCAGTGTAATGCGTCACAACTAATTTTAGGTTCTGAAGGGGCGGCTGAAATTTACAGCGGCGGCTATCTTGAAGTTAAAGGTGGACGCATTGCAGTTGATACACTGAAAGACATACTTTCACCACTTAGTGCAGGCGAGCCTGCACCCAGAAAAGAGTTCAGCGTTGTACCGCGAGAGCATAACAGGTTCGGTATCGACCTCCTGCCAGGCCATCCAAAAATCGCATTACTTGAGGATAAGCTAAGTACTAATTGGACCTCATTTGTTGGCGGTGACTTGGGTGGTGCGCGTGTAACCAATTGGAATACTGATTTTTTACGCTCGTTGGATGGCAAGTATGATTTGGTGATTTTCGATATAGGTCCGAGCTTGGGGGCGCTCAATCGCGCTGTTTTGGTGGGTGTGGACTATTTCCTTGCGCCTATGGGCTGTGACATATTTAGTTTGATTGGTATCGAGAATATCGCTGCTTGGCTGGAAGATTGGAATACTCTGTACTTCCAAGGTCTGGAATTGTGTCGACGTAATTTCAACGACCAAATTCCTCTTTATCCGATTAAAACGGCCGAATCCGAAATGTGCCGTTTCGTTGGGTATACAGTTCAGCAATATATTACTAAAACAATCAGAAACGAGAGGCGTGCAACTGCTGCGTATGACGAAATTCTTAACTCTATACCAAAAAATATAAACTCGAGTTTGGGGGATATGATGGCGCCTGGCTTGGATGCAGATATGTTAAAGCTAGGTGATGTGCCACACATGTTCAGCTTGGTTCCTCTCGCACAAAGTGCTGCATCTCCGATTGACCTTTTGACGTCCAAAGACGGACTTTCAGGAGGTCAATATAACCAGCAAGGTTCGTATATTGAATTTATTGCTGCCCTTTCAGGCTCATTAATACGAAACCTGAAGATAGTCCGAGGGAGTGCGGCAGCGTGATAAATTGGCCAAAAGATTTAATCAATGATATCGCTCGCCGACGATGTGTGATTTTTTTAGGTGCGGGAGTATCTAAAAATTCAAGCAATGACAAAGGCGAGCGTCCAATGGACTGGACCGAGTTCTTAAACCACTTGGCCGGCCTCATTACGAACGCGTCAACGGCACAAGTAGTACGTGATTGTATCAGCAGTGGGGATCTGTTAACGGCTTGCGAGGTCGCACGGAAATCGCTCAGGCCGCCGAACTTTAATACTGAACTTCTTAAGTGTTTTTCGGAAAAAAGATTTCAATCTGGGGAAATACATACTGATCTCGTCGGTATTGATTCCAGAATTGTTCTGACGACTAATGTTGACAAATTATACGACATGACAGCGAATGCTCTTCTTCATGGGGACGTAATAGTCAAGGCTCACTCTGATGTTGATGTAGCGGATGTGATTAGAAGGCAAAATCGTTGCATAATTAAGGTCCATGGAACTATCGACGCTCCAGGGAGTACAATTTTTACTCGCATCGACTATGCGGACGCACGGACTAAGCATTCTCATTTTTACTCGGTCCTAGAAGCTCTGTTCATGACGCATACGTTCCTTTTTCTTGGCGCGTCTATGCGTGATCCTGATATGGCTTTGCTGCTAGAGGATTACTCCCTACGGTTTAAGGGGTCGCGTCCTCACTATGTTGTAATGCCAGAAGGTAGCACCTCGCCAGAGGTCTTGGATGTAATGGAGCAGTCAATGAATTTTCAAACTATCCCATATGACTCTAGTGACAATCACAAGCAGCTTGGGTTGAGCATCAAGGCATTGCGAGCTCAAGTAGAAGAAGCTCGTATGGGCCTTCTTGAAACTATGGATTGGTAGTGGAAATGGATACCAATATAGTAAAAGAAGAGCTTGCATTCGCAGATGCGCCAGCTCACTGGGCCGCCAAGTCTGATAAAACGTTTTCGTCACTCCATCAACTTTCCCCTTATATTGGAAAGCTCAAACCTAACATCGCGAGGGAGCTTATAGCTACTTATACGCGTCCTGGGCAACTGGTGGTTGATCCTTTTTGCGGATCCGGCACCGTGCCTCTGGAAGCTTATTTGACGGGTCGCGAGGTTGTGGCGAGCGACTCCAATCCTTATGCATTTGTTTTAACTAAAGCTAAGCTCTCACCTCCTCCTTCCTTAGATGATGCGCTTTGCCAACTAGAAAAAGTGTATGAGAAGTCTAACAGGCGCTCGGATGATAGTTTTAGTGAAGCTCCCGATTGGGTCCGCTCTTTTTTTCACCCTGATAGTTTTAGAGAACTCATAAAATTTGCGGATGAATGCATCGCAAGTCGAAGCTGGTTTTTGCTAGGTTGCCTGTTAGGCATTCTGCACCACCAACGACCAGGTTTTCTTTCTTATCCAAGTAGTCATCTTGTACCTTATCTTCGGGACAAAAAATATCCTAAATCAGATTTTCCTGAGATGTATGAATATCGGGCTTTAATGCCAAGAATGCGCGCAAAAATAACACGGGCTTTTAAAAACTCAGGAGAAGTACCAACTCTGCCGTCCGTCGTTAAGAAGTCTAGTATTGAAGGACTCGTTTTGCCTGCTACGGTGGACGCCATTATAACTAGTCCGCCTTACATGAATGCCTTAGATTACCGTCGCGACAATCGACTTCGCCTATGGATACTTGATCGCAACACTCAGAATTATTCTACTGAACCAACAGACAAAGCTAAGGGCTTAGAAACAATGGTTTCTTCCCTGGTTAAGCATGCTTTAAATTCGCTGAAGCCTGGGGGTATAGTAATTTTGGTAGTTGGGGAGACAGTTATAAGGAAGCGAACAAAAACGCATCCATCTCGCTCCTATATAGACGCACTTTTGTCGACAGGGGTGTTCAAACTCATTAGTGCTATTCGGGATAGTATTCCTGATATACGGAGATCCCGAAAAGATGGAGCGGCAACAAAAGCTGAGCACATATTGGTTTTCCAGAAAGAAGGCGGCGAAGAGCTTTTACTACCAACCTGAACTCGTGCTTGCACTAAATAGAAACATTCTGCTCCTTTTGGTGCCGTGATATTGAGTAAGGCTGCCGAATATATTGTCTCCGGCGAAAGACAACACGCTGGTAAAACCAGCGATAATTGAGAACTTGATTTTCGACGGCCTAATCAAAACCGTATCACAGCTTCGCTGTGGAGCCTTTGCTCTCAGAAATATCGAGTGTCCGCTTCTAGCGGACAGGTGGCAGCGTTGAACAGCAGCTATTGGTCGGAGGCTGGCAGCCCAATTTGAATGCTACGGAAGTTTTTGCGAGCTTCCGTTTATCTTCATCACCGTTTTTTCAGCTTTTGTTCGATTAGCCCGATTTCGGCTTTGATCGCAGTGATAGTGAGCTTTTGCGTTGCTGTGCTTTTTCCGATTTGGGTATCCACAATCTTGAGGAGTGCGGCCAGGTGAGCTTTTCTCGCTTTAAGCGTTTCGGATATGGACGAGCTGTTTTGTGTTGCTACGTTCATGGCTTGGATCCTTGGAGTGATTAAACAGCCCGCGTGCGCAGGCTGTTTCAGGTGGCGGAGTGCGTTACAGCGAGAAAATGTCTTCTACGGTAAAGTTGTACGAGCGGTCAGAGAGCTCGCGACTACCCCATGTGTCGAAGCCTTCACCTTCTTTAGGAAGCACTAACCTTCTCAGGCTGATTTGATCGCCACCTAGCAAACGTTGAGCAGCCCATAGCTTGGCGCCAATTTCCATCAGTGTCTGAGCTTTTTCGTTCCACTGCTCTTCTAATACCTTCTCGGCCAGCAGCAAGGCTGTTCTCTGGATGGAAAGGTGTTCGCTTTGCGCTTCGGCAATGTGCTGGTCGACGATGGCCAGCTCCTGCTCTAGTGCGGCAATGATGAGGTGTTGGCGACGATTGTGCTCGACGGCAGACGCAAGGTTTTTCGCAGCCTTTTGCGCGTCGGTATTGGCGTTATTTTCGCCCTCGATATCGCCCCAAGCCACTGCCTGTGCGTAGGCGGTGGCTGCATCGGTTTCGGCTTGCCGTGCCTTAGCCAGGTCTTTTACCGCTTGTTGCTGGATCTGCTCCAAGCGGGTGCTGAGGCTCTCGCTTTTTTCGTTGAGCTCCCGTTCGTCCGCTTTCCATCTCGCCATCGATTCGGTGTAGCCCGCCATCAATGTTTCGTGATTAACGAGCTTTTCACGTCGGGTAATCTGATTAGTAATAATATTGGCTTGATGCTTTCGAGAGTCGTAAGGGATTTTCAGGGTGTTGTACTGTTTGCGAATTTCGTAAAGCCGATCAGCATCCTGCGTCTCCTCGTCCTCCAGCAGCGCCTCTAGCGGAGCGATCTCGATATAAATCTGTTCGACTTCACTTAAGTATTTTTCTCTTTCGGCTTTCAGTTTTTCGATTTCTTCCATCATTCGCTGTTTCTTTTCGCCATACCTGATTACTTCACTGGCATCCGAAATAGGCTGTGCAAAGTCTGTGGCCTCACTGCCTTCCAGCTCGTTGATCAGTAGTTCGTGTTGCTCTGTGGATGCTTGAAATTCGGTCATCTGTCTTGTTCCTAAAAATTGGGTTTGGGTTGAATGAGCGGCTGGCGAGGCCGGGAAGAAGCCGGCGCTACCTCGATCATCAGAGAGGCCCTCAGGCAGCCCTGGCCTCGCTCTCATCCGTGCCCGGAGTCGTCTTCACGATGTAGCAGCGTTGCTGACCCAGACCGGGTAACCGAACCAGACTCGACGCTTTGCCGTCGCTGGACGGTTCCAGCACGCCTCTTTGCAGCAGCTCCTTGTTTACTGCACTGATGTTCATGCCCTTGAAGATCTCGGCCCTCCAGGCTTCTGGCAGCACGTAGTAGGTGTTGGTGGTGTGCAGTGCATCCCCCATGCCGTGTTCCAGGGTCTTGCGAAAGCCCAACCGATCAATCGTGCGTGGGCCGTGTTCATCGATCTTTGCGGCGGCAGATTCCCAGCGGGTGAAGCGGCTTTCTCCGAATCGCTCGATCACCTGGCGCAGTCGAGCCAAGATCGCATCACCCTCGAAGTTACCGGCGCCACCACGTTCTGCCAGCCACGCATGCAGACACACCCGTGCGGCGGTCGTGGCCGTGCCGTCCGGCCAGCCGGTGACGCCGAAGGCGGTGGCCAACTCTCCGGCCGCTGCTGCGAGGCCAAAGCGAAGGGCGGCACGCTGGGCCTGACCACTGGCTGAGGCGGGCAGATTTTGGGTGATGAACTGCTCCACCGTGCGGCGCACGATCACTGACCACCTGAGCATTTCTCCTGGCGCGCACAATGCGTGCAGGAAAGTCGTGAGGGGTGTGCCGTAGTATTTGGCTACACGGGCCTTGAGCGCGTCGGAGAGGGCAGCAGCGTCCTCAAAACCGTTCAGCACATCGAACATGCCGAGGCCTTTGCTGGCATCCGCAGGTACGGCGAGCATGCGCACCTCCATACCGGCTTTCAGTTCCTTGTTGGCATCCGCCATGTGTTGCGCCAACGTCTTCTCGCCGGTTGAGAGAAACAGCAAGCGCCACTCCTGCACCTGTCGGCCTGCTTGTCCTCGATCGTTCGCCCGGGCCTTGCCGGTGCCGTTGCCGAGCATGTACACCGTCTCGCCAATAATGCGTGGATCGCACATGCCGATTTCATCAAGTACCAGGAGGCCGTCTGAATGGGCTGCGGCGATGGACTCCAGGGCGTTATCTGTCGAACGCCACGAACGCACCAAACGCGGCCCTCCATAGACCGAGGCAGCGACTTGCAGGTGAGTGGTCTTGCCCCCGGAGCTGTCGCCGTAGAGGTGGAAGCCGCCCGACTCATGCCCCAGCAGGTTCAGCAGAGGCCCCGCAAAGGCCACAGAGACGACAAACGCCAAGCGGTGATTACCAACGCACAGCGCGCCGATTTGCTGCTGCCATTGCTCCAGAGAACCCGCTTCGCTGATTGGTGGAAGCTGCGCACCGGCCTCATAAAAATGCAGATGCTCGGCGTGCGAGCCGATCTGTTGTTCGGGCAGAAGGAAGGCGTTGTCGTGCCAACCCAGGCGCGTTACCAAACGTGCGCGCTGGGCGCTATCGAAGCCGCCGAGGTAACTCTGCAGGTCATTGCGTGCGTTGCGCCCTGATCGGCTTCCGGCAAGGCGCAGGCCCATGTCTACCAGCGGGCCGAGTACGTCTTTGCCGAAATCGCCGGTCATGGTCCGGGCCGGAATGTTCCAACGTTTTTTAGCGCCGTCTGGGTCATCGAACTCAACCAACAAGCCCCAGTTGTGGCCCTTGTCGTCGCGAGTGCGAGCGATGATTTCGAGAGGCGAACACACGGGGCGCGCCTCACCATCATCGCCGGAATAAAAAACCCCTTCAGCGGTCAGGCGAAAGCCGCCCGGCAACAGATCATTTTTCGATTTCGCGGGGCGTTTGGCGGGCGCCTTGGCCTTCTGTTCTTGGGGCGCAGTTGGCTCAGCGACACCGCCGAAAAACTCACCGCTGCGCACCAGCTCGGCTACGTGGCAAGCGGTCCAGCCTTTGGCTGATGCGTCTACTGCATCGTCGCCGTCTTCCCATTTTCCACCTTTGACGAGTGTCGGCTTGCCGCCTTTTCTGCTGGGCTTGAGCTTGAACACGTCGAGGGAGATTCGTTGCACCGAAGCGGCGCCCAGCTCAATCAACTTGAGTTCGATGGCGTCCATGCAGGCCTTGCCGCTGGCATCATTATCCGGCCATAGCACCACCGTGCGCCCTTTGAGTGGCGTCAGGTCGGCCTTGTGCCAAGAGTTGGAGCCGTTCGGCCAGCAGGTGGCGACGTAGTCCGGCATCAGTTCAGCGGCAGCGTCAGCGGCCTTTTCACCCTCACACAACACCACAGGCGCATCGGCACGCTGTGCCAGTTCATCCAGGCGTAGCAGAGGCCGAGGCTGCGGCAACCCTTGCCAGCGCCATTGCGTGGTTTGCCCATCTGAGCGCTTGCACCAGGTCAACGGTGCAAAGACTTTACGCGGCTTGCCATCTTCATCCGGGCCCAGGTCGAAGCGATACAGCGCCATGACCGGCCGGCCCTGTGCATCGCGGTAGATCCACACCTTGGACGGAACACCGTGTTGCCGGTGCTTGGCAGGGCACTTGTTCATGGCCTCGGCCGGGATCGGCTGGATCGCAATCCACTCCGGCGCTGCGGGCTTGGCCGGTGCGTTTTTAGCGTTCGCCGAACCGGCGGAAACGTTGAGCAGGTCCGCCAGCTTTTTGCAGGCATCAACGTCGGTGCCGCCGTCGATGTAGCGCACGAGGTCGATCAGGTCGCCGCCCTTATCGCCGGTGGCAAAATCCGCCCAGGTGCCTTTGCTCAAATTGACCTTGAGTGAGCCTGCGCGTTTGTCCGTACGCGTCGGATTCGGCGCGGTATATTCCTTGCCGCCGTCGACGCGTTTGCCGTTCGGCAGCCATTGAGTAAGGACGCGGTCGATGTTCTTCAGTGAGGCACTTTTTACGTCGGCGAAGCTGGGACGCTTTGAGGTGTTGCCGGTGCGTTGAGTCATGGCGTGGCCCTCGACTCAAGCAACGCCTCATTCACGTCGTCGATCAGCGCTTTGGCCATCTCGCCGAGGTAGAACGCAGGCCAACTAAAACGCTCGCCTGCATCGCTGATGGCGGCGTCGAGGATCAGTTGATTGGCGTGGTGCAGAATCTGGGAGACGGCCTCAAGTGCGTCCTCTACCGGGATACCGGCATTCACCCGAAACAGGTTTTGGCCGTTACCGTTGGCAGGGGAAAACTCGGAGCGTCCACGCGTGCTGGAGTGGGTCATAGCGCACCGCCTTTCTGGCCCATTGGCACAGAAGAGGCATCACCGTACATGGTGAGTGTTTTGATTAAGCCCAAGGTGCCGCGCACGTCCCAAATAACAGACGACAGTACGCGATTGGACAGCAGGGGTTTATCCCCGTCTAAGTGGTCTTCCAGCAGCATGAGAACGGAGTCGGCACGGTCGAGCGCACAGGTGATGGCGTCGATAGGCAGACCGGCTTCGGCGTCCGGGCTGACGCAGAGTAGATCCTCGGGCAGTGTAAAGCCTGGGAGCATGCTCATTGGGCACCCCCTACGGCTTCCAGAGCTCGCGCTTTGGACATATGGGCGTTGTAACGGGCGAGGCGTGTAGCGAGGCTGGAATTGGCGTGTAAAGCGGCGAGAGCCATTGCTCGATGAGCGGCGGCGCGAATTTTGGACGGATTGAGGGCGTGTTTCATCTGTGTAGCTCCTTGATTTGAGGAGCTGCCACGTTCGTTACCAAGCGAATGGGTGGCAGCTGTGCGCAGGTTGGTAAACCGGGAATCAAGGAACCCGGCAGGCACGAATGCCTCCCACGCACAGCCGCCATAACACGTAACTGCGGGCACAAAAAAAGCGCCTGCAATCGTAATGGGGGCGCTGTTGCGCCTTGATTTCGTCGGGTTACCAAGCCCGGTCGCTGAATTTGCAGCGACAGCCAGAGAGTAACGCCCGTTTTTTGAAAGTGCAACTGTGTGGATCGCTTGCGGATTTTTTCGATGCGGCATAAATTGATCACGCATGTAGATTTACCTCAACGCCTCCGGTTGCCGCCGGGGGCGTTTTCGTTTCAGGCATGGATGTCCCAGCGCAGGGAGACAAAGGGCAACAGGTCGCCTTCGAGGCATGCGCGCGCATCCTCGTAGGCATCGATTTGTTGGCCTTCGTCGACGATGATTGCTTGAGGGGCTTGGCAGGGAACTGACAATGCGCACCAGATCCCATCTCTCCATCGCATCACCATCACGTCCCGGTTCAGGCGTTTTTGCTCTGCGCGGTAACGTTCAAAACGCTGCATACCGCGTGATGAGAATCCGACTGTTCTGAGTACTGAAAAGGGCTGCAAAATGGCTTTGTCGGCGACTCGCTTTTTCATGCTGCCACCCGGTCGCGTGCTTCGATGCGGCTTTTAACCCAGCTTTGAACTTCGGAAAGGACCCAGGCAACAGGTGCGCCGCGCGCGGTGCTGTTGCTCAATTTGACAGGCTGTGGGAAACCACTATCGGGGCACTGCATAAGCTTGTAGATCGTCGAGCGTTTGTATCCTGTAACGATTTCAAGCCGCGGCATTCTGATGAGGGTGGTAGCGGGGTCAAATGGAGCGGCTAAGCCTGGTACGGCGCTGGTGGAGTCGAAGGGGCTGGCAAAATTTGGGAAGAGTGGAGCGGGCTGGTGGGCGATGTTCTTTGTCATTGGTATTGCTCTCGATTGATTTGGACTGGCGAGAGCAATGGTCTATAAATGGGGCGTCGGTGAGCAGTTCACTTCCAATTGAAAACCAATTGAAATTTTAGCTACAGCACCAAGTTGCGTTTGAGAATGGTCTCAACGCTTTTGCGAGTTAGGGTTTTTTCGGTTTCAAGTGCAATCCAATCAGGCCGTTGTTTTGGAGGTTTGGCGACCTCACGCTGTAGCCAGGCATGTACCTTCGTTGCAACGTTGCGTTTGGACATCCCCGCTGCGCGGTAGTGACGTCCCTGTTTAACTATTGCGGCGTCTCGAACGCTAATCTCCTCGTTACGCTCCATACCGCTGATGATGCCGCCGATTTTGCGGGTGGCATTCTTAATCGCGCGGTGGGCGATAGGTCTCAGTTCATCTGCGGTAAGGCAGGGTAGGGACGTGATCGGTTCCAAGTAGAGGGCGTACTGATCAAGCGCCTCAATGCGCGTGTTCGGATCGACCTGCATCTCTACGAATTGGCAGTAGAGATCCTTGGGCCAGTCGGTGGGAAGTTCGGAGACATGAGACCACGCCTCTTGGTCGGCTGTGTGCATCCAGCTGGCTATCGCCTCCAGCGCTTTTACGGCACAAGCCATGATGTACGCAGAATGAGCATCGCGCTCTGATGCCGTGTAGCAATTGCTGTACATGCGGACCCAATGCGCAAGGCGTGCCTTGCTATCGGTGGAGGAATATTGAAAAATTGTCTCCTCATGGATCGTCGTCTGAATGCACATGCTGGCGAGATCTTTGTTGATATCGTCACCATGAATGCGCAGACAGCATTGGTCGATCAAGCGGCAGGCGTCAGCGACCTGCTCACGGCAGAGGTCATAGAGCGGTTGCGCGGAGAGATAACTGAGCAGTCCCCGGCTTAACGCCAAATGCAAGATGGGTCGGTGATCAGTCATGGCGAAGTGTCATCGGTACCGTGTAACGGAGAGTCCCACGCCCTGGATTCAAAGCGGGTAACCAGCGAAAGCCGCTTTGTAGGCATGGGTGCAGAGCGCTTGCCCGCAGCAGCCATACGCTGATTTTGGCGTTACACGCACGGGCAGTGTTACATCGGATGAACGCTAAGCTGCTCAACTGTGTAACGCGCGTGAAAGCCAATGAAACCGCGCGTTTGGCGATGGGCGTTACACGAGTAACACCCGTTACACCGGTTTTGGAGGGGGGTTGGGTATGTGCTCTCATACTGCCTTTCCAAATTGCCCCTGCACGACATTTCCGCTCGCTAGCGCATCAAGATGATCGGCATACCACTGCATCATCACTCTGCGCTGAGGCAGGTACACCGCTTTGTTGTACACCCCGGCAATCCCCTCCTTTGCGTGAGAGAGCTGGGCCTCAATGTGATTCTCATCGAAACCCTGCTCATTGAGTATGGTGCTCGCGATGTGACGAAAACCGTGGCCTGTTTGACGACCTGCATATCCCAGTCTGCGGAGCGCCATTAGAAAGACAGTGTTGCTACGGGGGATTGTCCTGTCTTTCCTGCCTGGAAATAGGAGCGGGTACGCACCTGTCAGTGTTCGTAACTCAGTAAGCGCTTCGATTGCCTGTCGAGAGAGAGGCACCACATGTTCGCGACGACGCTTCATTCGTTCGGCTGGGATCGTCCATAACTTTTTGGATAGATCGACTTCTGACCAGCGTGCTTCCCGAATCTCGCTCGGTCGCGATGCCAATAAGGCAAGCAAGCGAAGCCCTATACGAACGTCCTTTGCGTGAGGGTAGGAGTTGATCGCTCGAAGTAGTGCAGGCAGTTCTTCAATCGAAACGTGTGCGTAGTTTTCTGCGCTACGTGATTGCAGGAATTTGCTGAGACCTTCAAGGGGGTTGTGGACGGCTCGTCCTGTTACGCGGGCCAGGTCATAGATCTCTTTGCAAAAGGCACGAACTCGGCCCATTTGTTCAATGATCCCCTTCTGCTCCATGCCGCGTAGAAACTCCATCCATTCCAGGGGCAATATTTCTGTGTACACGCGCTTACCGAAGACAGGGAACACATGAAGCTCCAGTGCTCCCAGTACTCGTCGGGACGTACCTGCTTCCCAGCTTGTGCGTCTGGCTTCAAACCACTCACGGCCTAACGCTTCAAAAGTGTTGTTGGCAGCAACCTGGTCGGCAACCTTGCGAGCTTGCTTGCTCACCAATGGATTTTTGCCGGTCGATGCGTCTTCACGCAGTTGAGCTGCTTTCTGTCTCGCCAATGAGCCACTGATTTCCGGGTAGCCGCCGAGACCCAGCCAAGACCATTTTCCGTCTGGCTTTTTGTAGCGCAGCTCCCATGATTTCTGCCCGTTAGGTTTCACCCGGAAGTACAGGCCATTCCCGTCCTGCTCCCGATACGTTGTTTGCTCAGGCTCCAGGCCTGCAAGAGTGGTGTCTGCTAAGGGGCGGCGTTTGATTTCAGTACGCTTCACTTCCTGTATGCCTCCAGTTATAGAAATCTCAAAGCATACACGTGGGCATACACGGCGGGAAGTTATAGGGGTAGACAGGGATGGATAACCAGAAACAAGAAAGCCCGCACGGGGCGGGCTTCTTGGGGTGTTTCGTAGACTGTCTGAGACAGCCCGAGACTGCTATATGGTGCACCCGGCGGGATTCGAACCCACGACCCCTGCCTTCGGAGGGCAGTACTCTATCCAGCTGAGCTACGGATGCTTGTGCGGGCGACATCATACCCATGTCGACCTTGGGCGTCCATGCCGCTTTTCGCCCGCCCGCCCGTAGGATTACGCGCCGCTGAAGCCCTGTGCCGGGCGTCTTGGCCCATCGGGGTGGAACTCGCTTGAAATACGCTGATCAGAAAAATGGAGCAAATGCGCCGTTTTCGTTCTTTTTTTCGAACAGACTATTGCCCTGTACCCCCATTGATCCTAGGATTCGTTTGAGATTTCAAACGCTCTTGTCTGGGTGCTGAACCGCACATCTGTCCATCCGTGCGCTATTTACGTGCTTGCGCCCAGTGAATGATTTCCCTGACGGCAGCCCTCAAGGCGCCTTTCAACAACTCTAATTCGCTCCGCGCGTGCGCGGTGCTGTTAAGGAAAGCCGACATGCAGCTCAAAGACACCCAGTTGTTCCGCCAGCAAGCCTTCATTGATGGCGCTTGGGTCGATGCGGACAACGGTCAAACGATCAAGGTCAACAACCCCGCTACCGGCGAAATCCTCGGTACCGTGCCAAAAATGGGCGCCGCCGAAACCCGTCGCGCCATTGAAGCCGCCGACAAGGCTCTGCCGGCCTGGCGTGCACTCACCGCCAAGGACCGCGCCAACAAGCTGCGTCGCTGGTTCGAACTGATCATCGAGAACCAGGATGACCTGGCCCGCCTGATGACCCTGGAACAGGGCAAGCCACTGGCCGAAGCCAAGGGCGAAATCGTCTACGCCGCCTCGTTCATCGAGTGGTTCGCCGAAGAAGCCAAGCGCGTCTACGGTGATGTCATCCCCGGCCACCAGCCGGACAAGCGTCTGATCGTGATCAAGCAGCCGATCGGCGTTACCGCCGCCATCACGCCGTGGAACTTCCCGGCCGCGATGATCACCCGTAAAGCCGGCCCGGCCCTGGCCGCCGGTTGCACCATGGTGCTCAAGCCTGCGTCGCAAACCCCGTTCTCGGCGTTCGCCCTGGCTGAACTGGCCCAGCGTGCCGGCATTCCGAACGGCGTGTTCAGCGTGGTCTCGGGCAGCGCCGGCGATATCGGCAGCGAGCTGACCAGCAACCCGATCGTGCGTAAGTTGTCCTTCACCGGCTCCACCGAAATCGGTCGCCAGCTGATGGCCGAATGCGCCAAGGACATCAAGAAAGTCTCCCTGGAACTGGGCGGTAACGCGCCGTTCATCGTGTTTGACGACGCCGACCTGGATAAGGCCGTCGAAGGCGCGATCATCTCCAAGTACCGCAACAACGGCCAGACCTGCGTCTGCGCCAACCGTCTGTACATTCAGGATTCGGTGTACGACGCGTTCGCCGAGAAACTGAAAGTGGCCGTGGCCAAGCTGAAGATCGGCAACGGTCTGGAAGAAGGCACCACCACTGGCCCGCTGATCGACGAGAAAGCGGTAGCCAAGGTTCAGGAGCACATCGCGGATGCCCTGAGCAAAGGCGCAACCCTGCTGGCCGGCGGCAAGGTGATGGAAGGCAACTTCTTCGAGCCGACCATCCTGGTCAACGTGCCGAAAGACGCCGCCGTCGCCAAGGAAGAAACCTTCGGCCCACTGGCGCCGCTGTTCCGCTTCAAAGACGAAGCCGAAGTGATCGCGATGTCCAACGACACCGAGTTCGGCCTGGCTTCCTACTTCTATGCTCGCGACCTGGGCCGTGTGTTCCGTGTGGCTGAAGCCCTGGAATACGGCATGGTCGGCGTCAACACCGGGTTGATCTCCAACGAAGTGGCGCCGTTCGGCGGCATCAAGGCTTCGGGCCTGGGCCGTGAAGGTTCCAAGTACGGGATCGAAGACTACCTGGAAATCAAATACCTCTGCCTGGGCATCTAAGCCGGGTAAAGGATTGCTGCAAACGCAAAGGGCACGAGAGCGCTGTCCCTTTGCGTGTTTCACCCCGTTATTCGTAGTGGCCGGGAAAGCTGTGGCAGTCGATCATCGCATGCTGCCGTAGTTGCCTCCCCGCCACGTATTCCTTGGACCACGCCACCCGATGAGTGGCGAATGAGGACTTTATGAGCAAGACCAACGCATCCCTGATGAAACGCCGCGAAGCCGCTGTACCACGCGGTGTTGGCCAGATTCACCCGATCTTCGCCGAGTCGGCAAAGAATGCCACCGTGACCGACGTTGAAGGTCGCGAGTTCATCGACTTCGCCGGCGGTATCGCCGTGTTGAACACCGGCCACGTGCACCCGAAAATCATCGCGGCCGTGACCGAGCAACTGAACAAGCTGACTCACACCTGCTTCCAGGTACTGGCCTACGAGCCATACGTTGAGCTGTGCGAAAAAGTTAACGCCAAGGTGCCAGGTGATTTCGCCAAGAAAACCCTGCTGGTCACCACCGGTTCCGAAGCGGTAGAAAACGCCGTGAAGATCGCCCGTGCCGCCACTGGCCGTGCCGGCGTGATCGCCTTCACCGGCGCTTACCACGGTCGCACCATGATGACCCTGGGCCTCACCGGTAAAGTCGTGCCGTACTCGGCCGGCATGGGCCTGATGCCAGGCGGCGTGTTCCGCGCACTGTTCCCGAACGAACTGCACGGCGTGAGCGACGACGACTCCATCGCCAGCATCGAACGCATCTTCAAGAACGATGCCGAGCCGCGTGATATCGCTGCCATCATCATCGAGCCGGTGCAGGGCGAAGGCGGTTTCTACGTCGCGCCTAAATCCTTCATGAAGCGCCTGCGTGAACTGTGCGACAAGCACGGCATCCTGCTGATCGCCGACGAAGTGCAAACCGGTGCCGGCCGTACCGGTACCTTCTTCGCCATGGAACAGATGGGCGTTGCAGCCGACCTGACCACCTTCGCCAAATCCATCGCAGGCGGCTTCCCGCTGGCCGGCGTGTGCGGCAAGGCTGAATACATGGACGCCATCGCACCGGGCGGCTTGGGCGGCACTTACGCCGGTAGCCCGATCGCTTGCGCCGCGGCCCTGGCCGTGATGGAAGTGTTCGAAGAAGAACACCTGCTGGACCGCTGCAAGGCTGTCGGCGAGCGCCTGGTGACCGGCCTGAAAGCTATCCAGGCCAAGTACCCGGTGATCGGTGAAGTACGTGCCCTGGGCGCGATGATTGCGGTGGAGCTGTTCGAAGATGGCGACAGCCACAAGCCGAACGCAGCAGCCGTTGCTTCCGTGGTGGCCAAGGCTCGCGACAAGGGCTTGATCCTGCTGTCCTGCGGCACCTACGGCAACGTGTTGCGCGTACTGGTTCCGCTGACCTCGCCGGACGAGCAGTTGGACAAAGGCCTGGCGATCATCGAAGAGTGCTTCTCCGAGCTGTGATCAAAAGTTGACCTGATCGACAAAAAACCCGCTTAGGCGGGTTTTTTTGTGCCCGATGAACGGTATTCAGCGGTTGTTCATTGTACGCAGGCGGCTCCTTTGTCTAAGGTGCAGGTATTGCCGATGGAGCGTGCTGGATGACTGCTGTTGATTTACCTGCGGTACCCCGTGTGTTGATTGCCGAGGCCGACCCTTGGTCCCGGGATTTGCTCAAGCAGGTGTTGTTGAATGTGCGCTGTGACGCGCGGCTGGATGTGTGTGCCGATGGCCAGCGGGCCGCCGAGTTGCTGCGAGAGAAACCCTATGACTTGATCATCGCTGACTGGGAGCTGCCCGGCATCGATGGCCTGAGCCTGTTGCGCAGCCTGCGTCAGCAACGGCGTTCGCCGCTGTTGCCGTTTATCCTGCTGAGCACCCGCAACGACAGCGCCAGCGTGCGCGAAGCCTTGCCCCTGGCGCCGACGGCGTACCTGACCAAGCCCCTGAACATGGAAGGCCTGACCCAGCGCCTGCAAGACTTGCTGCTGAACGAAGGCGAGACGGTGTACTGCGAAGTCCCGGCCCTGGCGCCGGGTATGACCTTGCCGGTGTTCCTTGAGCGGCGCCGCGAAGCGTCCGACGGCGCGCCGCTGCGGGTCGACGTGCAGGCCGCCGTGCAACACAGCCTGGAACCGGAAGGCCTGGACCTCAAGCGCCTGGAAGAACAGGTGCGCATAGACCCGCAAATCACCGCCGTGCTGATCGCCGCGGCCAACAGCGCCGGCCATCACGGCTCGCCGGTGCAAACCCTGTCCATGGCCCTGCACAAGCTGGCGGCCGGGCAAAGCATGAACCTGATCCTGGGGCTCGCCCTCAAGCACAACGTGGTGCTGAGCGACCCAAGCCTTGTGGATTACGCCGAGCGTCACTGGCAACTGTCCCAGCGCACCGCCGATTACGCCCGCAGCCTGGCGCGCATGCTCGACCTGGATCACGAGCGCTGCTACAGCGCCGGCATCCTCCATCGCCTCGGCGACCTGGCCTTGCTGCGGTGCCTGCAAGACTGGCTGCAGGGTGGCGGCGAGCTGGATGACGAAGTGATTGGCGAGTCGCTTTACACCTTTGGTGCGGCCTATGGCTCGGCGCTGCGTACCCGCTGGCGCTTGCCGCTGGAGTTGCGCCAGTTGATCGCGGCGATTTATTCGCTGGAGGGCGGGGTGTATTCCCGGGAAGCGCTGGTGGTGAACCTGGCGGCGCAACTGGCACGGCTGACCGAGCATGAAGGCGTCGAGGCGCTGGCCAAAGGCAAGACCGCGCGCTTGCTCAAGGTGGGTTTGCCGGAATTGGCGCGTATGCGCAAAACCTAGCAGGCGATGCGGGCCAGCGTGGGAGCTGGCTTTTGTAGGAGCCGGGCTTGCCCGCGATGCAGGCACCTCGGTGTGTCAGTTGCACCGAGGTGATGCTATCGCAGGCAAGCCAGCTCCTACAGGGAATCGTGTAGCGTCAGCCCGTAAGCACGCGGTTTTTGCCCTGGCGCTTGGCCTCGTACATCGCGGCGTCGGCCCGGGCGAACAGGCTGTCCAGGTTGGCGTCCTCGGCGGTCAGGCTGGCCAGGCCCTGGCTGACGGTGACCGCGAAGCTCTCGCCGTCATGGCTGAAGCTCAGTTGCGCAATCTCGTGTCCCAGGCGTTCGGCCACCTGCATGGCCATCTCCGGGGCGCAACCGGGCAGCACCGCCGCGAATTCTTCGCCGCCAATGCGCCCGAACAGGTCGCCACGGCGCAAAACCCCTCGACCGCTCTCGGCGATACGCCGCAGCACCTGATCGCCCTCCAGATGGCCGTAGGTGTCGTTGATCACTTTGAAGTCATCGATATCCAGCAACAGGAACGCCAACGGCGTGCCTTGCAGGCAGGCGCGTTCGAACTCGTGGTGGGCGCACTCGAAGAAGTGTCGGCGGTTGCTGCTGCGGGTCAGCACGTCGGTGGTGGCCAGGCGGTGCAGCTCTAGCTCAAGCTGCTTCTTGTCGGTGATGTCTTCGGCCATGCCCACCACGATCACCGGCTGGCCGGGCTCGGCCTGCTGGCTGATGTAGCACTTGTCGCTGAGCCAGCGGATCTGCCCGTCGGCGGTGATGATGCGGTACTCGCGGTCTTCCACGGCGCCGCTGTGCAGCACCTGGGCCAGGCTGTGTTCGGCGTAGTCGAGGTCTTCGGGGTGAATGCTGTCGCGCCATTCCCGATAGTCGCTCAGCAGCAGGCCCGCCGTACGTCCGAAAACCCGCTCATAGGCCGGGCTGACATACAGCACGCGGCGGGTGTCCCACTCGATGGCCCAGAGCACGGCATTCACGCTCACCAGCAGCGAACTCAGCAGTTGCTCGCGTTCACTCAAACGCTCCACTTCGCCCTGGGCATGCATCAGCGCCAGCAACGTAGCGGCGGCGGCCGGTCGTGGCGGGTCGAGGACGGGTGGGTCGGTGAAGGTCTTTTCGTGGACCATCGGCACAACTCTCTCTGGGCATGCCGCGGGGTTGGGCAGCGGTCACAACAAGGGCCGCCGGGATGGCGAAGTGTTGTTTGAGAGGGGGAATTTGCAGCTAAGTTCCGTTATCAGCGTCGATTTGAGGCGACCAAGAAATGGCGTCAGAAACATGTAGGGACGAGCTTGTTGGGGTGGGGGGCTTGCTGTGGGGAGGGAGATAGCTGTGGGGAGGGGGCTGCTGTGGTGAGGGAGATAGCTGTGGTGAGGGGGCTGCTGTGGCGAGGGAGCTTGCTCCCGCTGGAGTGCGCAGCGCTCCCAAGATTTTGGGGCCGCTACGCAGCCCAGCGGGAGCAAGCTCCCTCGCCACAGCAAGCCCCCTCACCACAGCAGCTCCCTCACCACAGCAAGCTCCCTTGCCACAGCAGCTCCCTCGCCACAAAAAATCGGCTCGCTACAGCCGTGTCAGACCGCCGCAGGCCGCAGCGAATAGGTCTTCAACTGGTGGGCAAAGTCCCGCAGGGATTGAATCCCGCTGGCCTCGGCCTCGTGTACCCATTCCTTGATCGCCGCCAGCATGTCGTGGCCGTTGGTGCTGGTTTTCAGCCAGATCTGTTGCAGCGCCAGGCGCTTCTCGTAGATCACTTTCAGGGCCTGGCTGTGTTCCAGCATGCTCTGGATGCGCACGTGGTGACGGTCGTCCAGCAGGCTGGTTTCCCGCGACAGCAGGCGCTTGGCGCGATGGAACTGGTGGCGTACCGAGTGATCGACCTTCTCCAGTTCCTGCTTGACCAGCGGGCCAATCACCAACTTGCGGTACTGGGCCATGATCTGGAAACGGTTGTTGAGGATCGCCATGGCGGTGTCCATGTCCAGGTGGCCTTTGCCTTCGACCCGGTGGGCGATCGGCGCCACCCGTTGCACCTTGGCCAGGCGCAGGAAACTGAACACTTTGATCCAGGCCCAGCCCAGGTCGAATTCCCACTTCTTCACCGACAGCTTGGCGGAGTTGGGGTAGGTGTGGTGGTTGTTATGCAGCTCTTCGCCGCCAACGATGATGCCCCAGGGAATCAGGTTGGTCGCCGCGTCGCGGCATTCGAAGTTGCGGTAGCCGATGGCATGGCCCAGGCCGTTGATCACGCCGGCGGCCCAGAACGGGATCCACATCATCTGGATGGCCCAGATGGTGATGCCGATGGTGCCGAACAGCAGCAGGTCGATCACGCCCATGATTGCTACGCCCAGCAACGGGTACGGGGTGTAGAGCTTGCGTTCGATCCAGTCTTCCGGGCAGTTCTTGCCGTAGATGCGCAGGGTTTCGGGGTTTTCGGCCTCGGCACGGTACAGCTCGGCGCCTTTGCGCAGCACGGTAGACAAGCCTTTGATCACCGGGCTGTGGGGATCGTCGACGGTTTCGCACTTGGCGTGGTGTTTGCGGTGGATAGCGGTCCATTCGCGGGTGTTCTGCGCCGTGGTGAGCCACAGCCAGAAGCGGAAGAAGTGTTTCAGGCCAGCATTGAGCTCCAGGGAGCGGTGGGCTGAATAGCGGTGCAGATAGACCGTGACCCCGACAATGGTCACGTGGGTCATCAACAGGGTGACCGCGACCAGTTGCCAGGCCGACAAGTCAAGAAAACCGTTGTACCACATAGGCTGTATGGCCCTCAGATAAAGAAAAAAACAGCATCCGCATTATCACTCCCTTTTCGGATAAAACCAGTGACCGTTTCAGATAAGACTTACAAGGTGTTTCCTATTCTATAATCCGGGTCGTTTGTAGGGCGATTCTGGTTTTTTAGTAAGGATTACTGACCATATGCTGTTTTCATACCGAGGTGCCCTGCGTGCGGGGCTGATGTACCTGCTGGTTTCGATTGTGTGGATTCAGCTCAGCCATCAGGTATTGATCAACTTTATCGATGAGCCCGTGGAGTTGGGCCGCTGGCTTCAGATGCGCGGTTATCTGTGGGTCAGCCTCAGTGCCCTGGCGATTTACCTGATTTGCGCCCGTTTTGCCCGGGCAAACCTGATCCAGCAGCCCCTGAAGGAAAACCGCGAGCGCCTGCGCCAGGCCGCTGCCGTATTCGATTGCACCCGTGAAGGGGTGTTGGTCACCGATGCCCAAGGGCTGATCGTTCACGTCAACCGGGCCTTTATCGAAATCACCGGCTACCAGCGCGACGACGTGCTGGGCCGCCAGCCGAGCCTGTTCAAGTCCGGGCGCCACTCCGCGAGCTTCTATCAACAGATGTTCCAGACCCTGGAGCGCGAAGGCGAATGGAGCGGCGAGATCTGGAACCGCCGTAAAAGCGGCGAAATCTATCCACAGTGGCAGACCATCCGGGTGATCCGCGATGAGCAGGGCCAGCTCAGCCACTACGTCGCGGTGTTCTCCGACATCAGTGCCATCAAGCACTCCGAGCACGAACTGGCGCACCTGGCCCACCACGACCCGCTCACCGACCTGCCCAACCGCCTGCTGTTCACCGACCGCGCCGAACAGGCCCTGGCCTCGGCGCAGATCCATAAACGCGGCTGCGCCTTGCTGTTGCTCGACCTGGACCACTTCAAGATCATCAACGACAGCCTCGGCCACAATGTCGGTGACCAGTTGCTCAAGGCCGTGGGCGAACGTTTGCAAGGCCTGTTTGGTCCCGGCGTGACCCTGGCGCGCCTGGGTGGTGACGAGTTCGCGGTGCTGGCGGAAAGTTGTCCACAGGTGGTCCAGGCCGCGGCCCTGGCGCAACGGATTCTCGACGCGATGAAAGACCCGGTGATCTTCGATGGTCATCAACTGTTTATCAGCGTCAGCATTGGCATCAGCCTGTTTCCCAGCGATGCCTTGAGCGCCGAACAACTGCTGCGCAACGCCGACTCCGCGCTGTTCAAGGCCAAGAGCGCCGGCCGCGAAGGCTACGCCTTGTACACCGAAGAACTCACCGCCCACGCCCAGCACCGCGTGGAAATGGCCGGCGAACTGCGCCGTGCCCTGGATCAGCAAGAGCTGCGGGTCTACTACCAGCCGGTGCACGACCTGCAAGACAGCCGCCTGATCGGCGTCGAAGCCCTGGTGCGCTGGCAGCATCCGGAGCGCGGGCTGGTGCCGCCGGGGGAATTTATCCCGATTGCCGAGCGTACCGGGCTGATTGCCGATATTGATGCTTGGGTCATGGACCAGGCCTGCCGGCAGATGTGCCAGTGGCTGGCCGAGGGCGCGCCGCTCACGTTCCTCGCGGTGAACGTGTCCAGCCGCCTGTTTGCCCGGCGTGAGCTGTACGGGCAAGTGGCCAAGGTGCTGCATGACACGGGGCTGGATCCGGCGTTCCTGGAACTGGAAGTCACCGAAAGCGCGGTGATGGAAGACCCGGAAGTCGCCCTTGAGCAAATGCACCGCCTGCGGGAGCTGGGCTTGCGCCTGGCGATTGATGACTTCGGCACCGGTTATTCATCGCTGTTGCGGCTCAAGCGGTTGCCGGTGCAGAAGCTCAAGATCGATCAGGGCTTCGTCGCCGGGTTGCCGTGGGATGAAGACGACGCGGCGATTGTACGGGTGGTGATCGCATTGGCGCAGAGCATGGGCATGCAGGTGCATGCCGAGGGCATCGAGCAGGTTGAACAGGCGCGGTTTCTATTGGAGCAGCGCTGTGACCTGGGCCAGGGGTATTGGTTTGGCCGGCCGATGCCGGCCAATGAGCTGGATTGGGCCAAGGCGCCGATCATTCGCTGAACATCATGTGGGTTTTGTGGCGAGGGAGCTTGCTCCCGCTGGGGTGCGCAGCGCCCCCAAAAAATGGGACTGCTACGCAGTCCAACGGGAGCAAGCTCCCTCGCCACAAGTACAGCACTCGTTCTTGCTTCGGTATTTTCAGGCCCAAACCCCGCGCAACCCCACGCCCCACCAGAAAATTCTTTCTGGTTATATAAACATTCTTAAATAGTATTTTTAAGAATATCCGCGCTTATCTACTATCGCCCTCACGCCGCAAGCAGTGCCGCCACTGCGAGGCACTTCTCATTTCAGGAGCACGACCATGAGCGCATCTCTACGTAGCGTTGACGGCCAGGACGAAGCAGCCATTTTGCGCGAGATCCAGAGCGCCCTGCGCGATCTGCGGTTTGGTGCGGTGGAAATCACTGTGCACAACGCCCAGGTAGTACAAATCGAACGCAAAGAGAAATTCCGTTTGCAGAACCCGGGCAACAAACCGAGCTGAGCAAGATCGGCGATTCGATTGCAAGACCCGCAACTATAAGAAAAAAGCCAACACCCAAGAATTTCAGGAGCCTTCTATGTCGTCGATTCGCCGTTATGCCCTGGCAGCACTGGCCAGTGCCGTGTTTGCCGGTTCCGCTGTTGCCAAGGATTACGAACTGCTCAACGTGTCTTACGACCCGACCCGCGAGCTCTACCAGGACTACAACGCTGAATTCACCAGCTTCTGGAAGAAAGAGCACCCGGGCGACAACGTCAAGATCCAGCAGTCCCACGGTGGTTCGGGCAAGCAAGGCCGTGCGGTGATCGACGGCCTGCGTGCCGACGTGGTGACCCTGGCCCTGGCCGGCGACATCGACGAAATCGCAAAACTGGGCAAGACCCTGCCGGAAAACTGGCAAACCCGCCTGCCGGACGCCAGCACCCCGTACACCTCGACCATCGTGTTCCTGGTGCGCAAGGGCAACCCTAAAGGCATCAAGGATTGGGGCGACCTGATCAAGAAAGACGTTTCCGTGATCACCCCGAACCCGAAAACTTCCGGCGGTGCCCGCTGGAACTTCCTCGCCGCCTGGGCCTATGGCCTGAAAGCCGGTGGCAGCGAAGCCAAGGCCCAGGAATACGTGAAAGAACTGTTCAAGCACGTGCCGATCCTCGACACCGGCGCTCGCGGTTCGACCATCACCTTCGTCAACAACGGTCAGGGTGACGTGTTGCTGGCCTGGGAAAACGAAGCCTTCCTGGCCCTGAAAGAAGACGGCGGCGCCGACAAGTTCGACATCGTTGTGCCTTCGCTGTCGATCCTCGCCGAGCCGCCAGTGGCCGTGGTCGACAAGAACGCCGAGAAAAAGGGCAACACTGAAATTGCCACCGCCTACCTCAAGCACCTGTACAGCCCGGCTGGCCAGGAGATTGCGGCGAAGAACTTCTACCGCCCACGCGATGAGAAAGTCGCCGCCAAATACGCCCAGCAGTTCCCGAAACTGGACCTGGTGACTATCGACAAAGACTTCGGCGGCTGGAAAACTGCCCAACCGAAATTCTTCAATGACGGTGGCGTGTTCGACCAGATCTACTCGGCGCAGTAAGCCAAACTACCGGTAGGAGCGCGCCTTTCTGTGGGAGCTGGCTTGTGTGGGAGCTGGCTTGCCTGCGATAGCATCACTGCGGTGTGGCTGACACCCCGAGGTGATGCTATCGCGGGCAAGCCCGGCTCCCACAGAAGAGCCGGCGCCCACAGAAAGCGCGCTCCTACAGTGGTATCTACCCGCTAACCAAGGACTCTTATGTCGCGTCGTATCTCCCCCGTCATACCCGGCTTCGGGCTGACGCTGGGCTACACCGTGGTGTACCTCAGCCTGATCGTACTCATCCCCCTGGCGGCGATGTTTGTACATGCCGCTCAACTCACCTGGGATCAGTTCTGGAACATCATCACCGCACCCCGTGTGCTGGCGGCGTTGAAACTGAGCTTCGGCACCGCGTTTTGCGCAGCGATCATCAACGGCATTATCGGCACCCTGCTGGCCTGGGTACTGGTGCGTTATACCTTCCCGGGTCGCAAGATCATCGATGCGATGATCGACCTGCCGTTTGCCTTGCCCACCGCCGTTGCCGGTATCGCGCTCACTGCGCTGTACACGCCGACAGGCCTGGTCGGGCAGTTTGCCGCAGACCTGGGCTTCAAGATCGCCTACACCCCCCTGGGCATTACCCTGGCACTGACCTTCGTCACGCTGCCATTCGTGGTGCGTACCGTGCAGCCGGTGTTGGCCGATATCCCCCGGGAAATCGAAGAAGCCGCCGCCTGCCTGGGTGCCAAGCCACTGCAAGTGTTCCGCTACATCCTGGTGCCGGCGCTGCTGCCCGCCTGGTTGACCGGCTTTGCGTTGGCCTTCGCCCGAGGCGTGGGTGAATACGGTTCGGTAATTTTCATCGCCGGCAACATGCCGATGAAAACCGAGATTCTGCCGTTGCTGATCATGGTCAAGCTCGACCAATACGACTACACCGGCGCCACGGCCATCGGCGTGATGATGCTGGTGGTTTCCTTTGTCCTGCTGCTGCTGATCAACTTGCTGCAGCGGCGCATCGAACACCCATAAGGAGGCGCGGAACATGTCCCAATCGTCTATTTCCGCCGCGTCCTCGGCCAACGCTGCCCGCCGTGGCAGTGCGGTGTCCCGACGCATCCTGATCAGCCTTGGCTGGCTGGTGTTCGCGCTGTTCCTGTTGCTGCCGCTGTTTATCGTGGTGTCCCAGGGCCTGAAGAATGGCCTGGGGGCGTTCTTCACCGCGATCCTTGAACCGGACGCGTTGTCGGCGCTGAAACTCACGGTGATCGCCGTGGTGATCTCGGTGCCGCTCAACCTGGTGTTCGGGGTCAGCGCCGCGTGGTGCGTGAGCAAGTACTCGTTCCGTGGCAAAAGTATCCTGGTGACGCTGATCGACCTGCCGTTCTCGGTATCGCCAGTGATCGCCGGCCTGGTCTACGTGTTGATGTTCGGCGCCCAGGGCTTCTTTGGCCCCTGGCTGCAGGACCATGACATCCAGATCGTGTTCGCCTTGCCGGGCATCGTGCTGGCGACGATCTTCGTCACCGTGCCGTTCGTGGCCCGTGAACTGATCCCGTTGATGCAGGAACAAGGCACCCAGGAAGAAGAGGCCGCGCGCCTGCTGGGTGCCAACGGCTGGCAGATGTTCTGGCATGTCACCGTGCCGAACATCAAGTGGGGCCTGATCTACGGCGTGGTGTTGTGTACGGCGCGGGCGATGGGTGAGTTTGGTGCGGTGTCGGTGGTGTCCGGCCATATTCGCGGCGTGACCAACACCTTGCCGCTGCACGTCGAGATCCTCTACAACGAATACAACCACGTCGCCGCGTTCGCCGTCGCGAGCCTGTTGCTGATCCTGGCGCTCTTCATCCTGCTGCTCAAGCAGTGGAGCGAGAACCGTATCAACCGCCTGCGCAAAAGCGCTGGTGAGGAATAAGTCATGTCGATCGAAGTCCGTAATGTCAGCAAGAACTTCAACGCCTTCAAGGCCCTGAACAGCATCAATCTGGACATCCAGAGTGGCGAGCTGGTGGCGTTGCTGGGCCCGTCCGGCTGCGGCAAGACCACCTTGCTGCGCATCATCGCAGGCCTGGAAACCCCGGATGACGGCAGCATCGTGTTCCATGGTGAAGACGTCTCCGGCCACGATGTGCGCGATCGCAACGTCGGCTTTGTGTTCCAGCACTACGCGCTGTTCCGCCACATGACCGTGTTCGACAACGTCGCGTTCGGCCTGCGCATGAAACCGAAAAACCAGCGCCCGACCGAAAGCCAGATCGCGGTCAAAGTCCATGAGTTGTTGAACATGGTGCAGCTCGATTGGTTGTCGGATCGCTACCCGGAACAACTCTCCGGTGGCCAGCGCCAGCGTATCGCCCTGGCCCGTGCCCTGGCGGTGGAACCTAAGGTGCTGCTGCTGGATGAACCGTTCGGTGCCCTGGATGCCAAGGTCCGTAAAGAACTGCGCCGCTGGCTGGCGCGCCTGCACGAAGACATCAACCTGACCTCGGTGTTCGTGACCCACGACCAGGAAGAAGCCATGGAAGTGGCGGACCGCATCGTGGTGATGAACAAGGGCGTGATCGAGCAGATCGGCTCACCGGGCGAAGTCTACGAAAACCCGGCCAGCGATTTCGTTTATCACTTCCTCGGTGATTCCAACCGCCTGCATTTGGGCGAGGACAAGCACGTGCTGTTCCGTCCTCATGAAGTGTCGCTGTCGCGCCATGAGCTGGAAGACCACCACGCCGCTGAAGTGCGTGATATTCGCCCACTGGGCGCGACCACCCGGGTGACCCTGAAGGTCGAGGGCCAGAGCGAGCTGATCGAGGCTGAAGTGGTGAAGGATCACGACAGCCTGACCGGTTTGGCGCGGGGCGAGACGTTGTTCTTCAAGCCCAAGGTCTGGCAAAAAGCCTAAAAGCGCCGCAAAACCCATATGGGAGCAGGCTTATGTAGGAGCTGGCTTGCCTGCGATAGCGTCACCTCGGTATGCCTGAGACACCGAGGTGCCAGCATCGCAGGCAAGCCAGCTCCTACAGAAAACCGGTTCCCACATTTAGTTTGTGTTGCTTGTCAGGCCGTGGCGTTCTTGTGCCGCACGGCCACCGGCCCCGAGCGCTCTTCAATCTGCTGCTTGAGGTCATGCCGCAGCCCCACCAGAAACGCCAACTCCGCCACCACAAACAACGGCCCCACGATCAACCCGGACACGTCATCGACAAACGCCGGTTTTTTGCCCTCGTAGTAATGCCCCACAAACTGGATCACCCAGCCCACCACGAACATGCCGATGCCGCTGCTCAGCCACACCAGCGTGCTTTGCGCCGCCAGCACATGCCCGGCCCACACCGACAGGCCCATCAGCACCGTCATCAGCACACCGAGGGCCAGTTCCAGGCGCAGGTAGAACCACGCCGAGAGCAGCCCCACCACCACGGCTGGCGACAGCCAAAGCCCGGCCACTGTCCATTCGGGGCGTGACAGCAGCACGGCCACGGCCACCACAATCAGCGGGATGCCGATAAAGTGGCTGGCGATATTGCGCGGGTCGCGGTGGTAGGCGGCGTATTGACTGAGATGGTCGACGAGGCTTTTCATTGTTATTCCTCCTGTAGGATGTTTGATCATGCCCTGTAGGCCTTCGACACACTGTCAACTGGCCGACAATCTTCGGAGTTCTCATGGATGCAGAGAAATGGCACCCACGGCTGGCCACCGGTCACTGGTACAGCCATCTGCCTGCTGATTTACAGAATAGCCTGCTGGCCAGCGCCCGGCTGCGGCAGCTGACGGCGGGGCAGTACCTGTTCAAGCGCGGCGACCCGCCGTGCGGGTTGTACGCGGTGCTGGAAGGCTCCCTGCGCATCAGCGCGGTGAACGAGCAGGGCAAGGAAGCGGTGTTGAGCCTGGCAGAGTTACCGTACTGGTTCGGCGAGATCTCCCTGTTCGACGGGTTGCCACGCACCCACGACGCCTGCGCCGTCGGGCCTTGCACGCTGTTGCAAGTGCCGCAGCCGGCGTTGCTGCAAATACTTGAAGAGGCACCGCGTTATTGGCGCGACATGGCCCTGTTGATGAGCCAGAAACTGCGCCTGACCTTTATCAACATCGAGCAACTGAGCCTGATGCCGGCGTCGGTGCGGGTGGCCCACCGCTTGCTGATGATCGCCGAAGGCTACGGCGACATCGACCAGGCCCGGCAGGTGCTGCAACTGCCCCAGGAAGACCTGGCCGCGATGCTGAGCCTTTCACGCCAGACCACCAACGCCTTGCTCAAGGAGCTGCAAGGCCAGGGCATCGTGCGCCTGGGCTATGGCGAGATCGAAATCCTCGACCCGCAGCGTTTGCGCGAGGCGGCACACGCCTGAGGGTGGTAGCCTGCGCTCACGATTATTCGAGGTGTGTTATGCGCGTCCTGCTAGTGGAACACGAGTCAGAGGCGGCCGAGGCGATGGGCCGCAGTCTTGAGGAGGCCAGCTACACGGTGGAGGTGGCGGCCAATGGCATGGCAGCCCTGCGCTTTGTGGAAAGCACCGAGTACGACCTGGTGATCCTGGATGTGATGTTGCCGGGGTTGAATGCCTGGAAGCTGCAACAGGCGATTCGGCTGAAAGGCGAGACGCCGATGCTGTTCCTGACCACGCCCGACGGGATTGAGGATCGGCTGCGCGGGCTGGAATTGCATGAGGATGATTATTTGCTCAAGCCGTTTGAAGCCCGGGCGCTGGTGGCGCGGGTGAAGAAGGTGTTGCGGCGGGATCGGGGGCGCTGACTGCCTCTGGTATTTGTGGTGGCTGAACCATCGCTATCGCGGGCAAGCCCGGCTCCCACATTTGAACACTGTTGCCCAAGCCAACTCGGTCAACTGTGGGAGCCGGGCTTGCCCGCGATGAGGCCCTAACAGCCACCGCATCTCCAACTACCTTAAACCATCGCGAAACTGCCCCGGCGTCATCCCTGTCCAGCGCTTGAACGCCCGGTTAAAACTGCTGGTATCGGCAAACCCCAGCAAATGACTGATCTCCGCCAACGAACACTCGGGATCCCGCAGATGCAGGAGCGCGAGGTTCTCCCGGCACTCATTCAGCAGCGCATCAAACCGGCAGCCTTCGTCTGCCAGGTGCCGCTGCAAGCTGCGCAAACTCAAATGCAACGCCTGGGCAATCCGCTCGGCGCTCGGCTCACCGTCGGGCAGTTGCGCTTCAATGGCCGAACGCACCTTGCGCTCCCAGGTCAGCGGCCGCAGTTGCGCCAGCGTGCGTTTGAGCACGGTTTCATTGTGTTCGGCCAACTCCGGGTTGGCATCGTCCAGGTGGCTGTCGAAGTCCCGGGCGGCGAACTCCAGGCGGTCTTCTTCGGCGGCAAAAAACACCGGCGCGCGAAACACCGTGTGCCACGGCTTGGGGTCGGCCGGCTCGGGCCGCCGCAGGTACACCGCCAGCGGCGCGTATTCACGGCCCAGCCGATTGCGACAGGTGCGCACGTAGATCGCCGCGAATGCATCAATTGCCTCAAACGCTGGCGCGGGCGTGCCGGCGGGCTGTTGCAGGCGAAAGCGGTAACGTTCGCCCTCGCGGCTAAGCTCCAGGCTCAAGGCATCGCTGACCACCTGGTGATAGCGCACGATCCGCTCGAACACTTCCCGCAGGCTGCCGCTGGCCACCAGCGCATAACCCAGGGCATGAAAGGTGGTGGGACTGACAAACCGCGACACCCGCAAGCCAATCGCCGGGTCGCCGCTGGCCTGCACCGCCAGTTCCCACAGGCGCGTGGTGGCCGATAGCGGATAGCGCGCGTTGGGATCGTCCATCAACTGCGGGTCGAGCCCGGCCTTGGCGCACAGTGCGGCGCTGTCGAGGTCCAGGGCGTCCAGCTGCTTGCGCAGGGCGCGGGTCCAGCTGGCGAGGGAGGTCGGTTCAGTCATTTTGATTGGCGCTTGCGGTCAACAGGTTGGCGTGTGGGGCTAGCGTCCCGCCAGATCGCATAGGGCAGGATGTACGCATCAATAAGACAGAGGATGGAAGCATGGACGGTACTTCTGCAAGTCCCCGGCAGATGAACGCGCAACAGCGTTCAGCGCACATTCGTGAAGTGGTGCTGGCTGAGGGTCTGTTATTGCGTGAGCGCCACCCCTGGCTGCTGCACCAGGACGCGCTTGGCGCGGGTATCCTGGCCTTTGCCCTGGTGGGCATGCTGGGTTCGGCGGCGCTGTATATCACCGGGCATATGGCGTGGTGGGTGTGCCTGTTGCTCAACGCGTTCCTCGCGTCACTGACCCACGAGCTGGAACACGACCTGATCCACAGCATGTACTTTCGCAAGCAGCGCCTGCCCCACAACCTGATGATGGGCCTGGTGTGGCTGGCGCGGCCGAGCACCATCAACCCCTGGGTGCGGCGCCATCTGCACCTCAATCACCACAAGGTGTCCGGCAGCGAAACCGACATCGAGGAGCGGGCAATCACCAACGGTGAGCCGTGGGGAATCGCGCGGTTGCTGATGGTCGGCGACAACATCATGTCGGCGTTGATCCGGGTGCTGCGGGCGCCGTCCTGGAAGCACAAGCTGGGCATTCTCAAGCGTACGACGCTGGTCTACGCACCGCTGGCGTTGCTGCATTGGGGCGCGTGGTATGTGTTCCTCGGCTTCCATGCGGCCAATGGCATCGCCAGCCTGCTGGGCGCGCCGATCGACTGGTCGGCCAACACGCTGGCGGTGATGCACGTCATCGACATCGCCGCCGTGGTGATCATCGGCCCCAACGTGCTGCGCACCTTCTGCCTGCACTTTGTCAGCTCCAACATGCACTACTACGGCGACATCGAACCGGGCAATGTGATCCAGCAAACCCAGGTGCTCAACCCTTGGTGGCTGTGGCCGTTGCAGGCGTTCTGCTTCAACTTCGGCAGCACCCACGGGATTCATCATTTTGTGGTGAAGGAGCCGTTCTACATCCGCCAGATGACGGTGAAAACGGCGCACAAGGTGATGGCTGAGATGGGCG
The DNA here is from genome assembly GCF_013386765.1 of Pseudomonas yamanorum. Taxonomy (GTDB): domain Bacteria; phylum Pseudomonadota; class Gammaproteobacteria; order Pseudomonadales; family Pseudomonadaceae; genus Aquipseudomonas; species Aquipseudomonas yamanorum_A. Next base: position 11,582 of record NZ_JACARE010000009.1, on the reverse strand, counting down.
TACGCTTCAATGATTTCGGCACGTTTGCCCGGGCTAACCGGTTTGCGCGCCAGGAGGGACGGCTGAGCGAACTCAACCCGGTGGAAACGACCGCGCGCTGAGCAAGCGTCCCGGTCACCCTGGGGTGACCGGGTGCGGTTTACTGAATGGCCTGGTAGAAGTTCACCTGTGCTTCATCGAGGTACGCGAGGATTTTCGCCGGCAGGCGCTCGGTGGGTTTCGCCGGGCCGAAGGCTTTGTAGAGCGTTTCGAAATGCGCGTGCAGGTCGGTGACGCTTTCCCACTGTTCGTTGAGAAAGAACCGGTTGGGGTTCTCTTCATCCTTATGCCATTGATAGACCACGGCCTTGTCGTGCTGATGGGTGAGTTTCTGTGAAACGGCCGCCACATCACGATAGAACTCGGCCTGTTTGCCTTCTTTGATGGTGCCGCTGAAAACCAGGTAGAGCATGTTGGAATCCTCGGTTTGGGGAGATTGCAGAACATCTGCATCGCCAAACTAGCCTCAGTGAGCGGGCCCTTGTAGCCAGCCCGCCGCGAATTCAGAATTCGTAAAAGGCCTCGTTGCCGAGTCAGGCCAGTGGGGCGAGCCAGGTGCGCAAGGTGTCGGGATGCCTTGCCAGCCAGTCGCTCGCGGCGTCATCCGCGGCTTGCCCTCCACGGTTGAGCGCATCATCAAGTTCGGCAACGATGAGGTTGGAGAGGCGAATATTGTCCAGCACCTGGATTTCGGCAGCCGTGAGTAACACCAGGCGATCCTCGCGGGCCAGCAGCACCGCTCTGTCGACACTGCCGAGTAATCCCTTGGGGTCTTTCAGGTCGCGAATTCGATAACGGTGGTGCAGGAACTGAGGATGCCACAGCGGCACGATGCCCCAGCGCCGCTGCTGATACAGCGCCTCGAACGCCTTGATACAATCGTCCTGGCTGCCCGTGCGGAACTGATATCCGGCGTTGTTCAACCCGTATTCGTCCATGATTTTCAGCGAGAAACGAGTAATGCCTGCACCCGGGCCGATCCCCTGGATCAGCGGGTTCATCCGGGCCCGGACGTCGGGCTTGAGCAGGTCCTCGATGGATTCCACGTCCTGTTTGCTGACGTAGTCCGGCACTCCCCACAAGGCATAAGGCTGGTAGTGCAGGCCCAGTTCGCGAGTGGGCGTCACTGCCTCCACCGCTTGCTTGTACAGCCCGTGGCTGAACGGAATCCAGGCGGAGACCAGCATGTCGACCGAGCCTTTGCGCAACTGCTCGAAGTTTTCCTCGTGCAGGGCATAGTGGCGCTCAACGGTCAGGCCCATGCGTTGCAACACCAGCGCTACCACCGCAGCGGTAACTCGATGGAAAGACAGGTCCGTCACCCCTAGTCGAACGACGCGTGGGCCGCTCGCGAGATTTGTTTTGCCTGCAGTTTGGTGAGTCACCGTCATGATTTTTTCCTATGCTAAAAATCGCCCTGGAACTCGGCGATCATGAACTCGACGAACGCCCGAGCCTTGGAGGAGATCAACCGCGCGCTGGGGTAGATCGCCCAGATATCCCGGGTTTGCTCCAGCACACAGCACGGCATGATTTCCACCAACGCGCCGCTTTCCAGTGAGGCCCTGACGTTCCACTGTGAAACAGAGACGATGCCGAGCCCACCCTCGGCGGCAAGCCGCGCGCTTTCGCCGCAATTGACTCTGAGCGAACCACTGATTGCCGTGACTTCGTGTGACTGGGCGCCCACGAAACGCCAATGGTCCTCGTCGCCCAGCAGGATGCAGGAATGGTTGACCAGCTCCGCCGGTGAAGTCGGTTCGCCATGCGCCTGGAGGTAGGCGGGTGCCGCACACAGGATGCGCCGGTCGCAGCCGAGCTTGCGCGCCACCAGGGATGAGTCCTTCAAGGCGGCGATGCGGATTGCCACATCAATCCCGATCTCGGTCAGGTCCTGCATTTGATCGGACAGTATCAGGTCGATCTTCAGCTTCGGGTTGGCGTGCAGGAACCGGGTAATGGCCGGCATCAGGCACATCCGCGCGAAGGACCCGGGGGCGGATACTCTTAACACCCGCTTGGCCACGTCCTTGCCTTTCACCGCGACCAGATAGGCTTCGTCCACGGCTGCCAGCACCCGGATTGCATGGGGCAGAAACAGCGCGCCGTCTTCGGTCAGGCTGACCTGGCGGGTGGTGCGATGCAGCAGGCGCATGCCCAGGTACTCTTCAAGCTTCGCCAGTTTGTGGCTGGCCACCGAGGGCGCGAGTCCCAGCTCCCTGCCGGCTGCGGTGATATTGCCCAGTTCCGTTGATCGCATGAAAAGGTTCAACGCATCGATATTCATGCTTGTGCGCCGCTAGTGGGTGCGCGCCGGTGCGGCATCGATCTTCACTCGCAGCAGGCTGTAGGGTTTCTGGCGCAAGTCTTTGCCTGCGTGAAAGATGCCTTGGCGGTGCAACTGATTGGCGATGAAGTACAGGTAACCGTCAGGACCGATTGACAGTGTGTCGGGCCAGAGCACACGAGGATCATGGACGATGGTCTGCCATTGCCCGTTCGCCAGCCGTTTGCGCACGCTGTTGTTTTCGTAGTCGCCGGCATAGACGGCCCCCGAGGCGTCGGCTTCAAGCCCGTCCGAGGCGCCTTTTTCCCCGAGGTCTTTGACCGCCATCTCGAGGCGCGCTTCGCTGACTGTCGCGTCTCGCAGCAGTGCCGTGGGGATGGAATACAGATGCCGGCTCGACAGCGGGCAGAAGTACAAGGTCTGCCCATCTGCCGACAGGGCGATGCCGTCCGAAGCCACGGCAAACGGTTGGGTGCCGCCTTTGGCATCCCGCACTTTCAGGACCTGGCCTTCGACCGTGGGCACGAAGTTCGGGTCGACCGAGGTCGAGGGTGCACCACTGAGCCGGCGTATGGCGGTGCCACTGGCGATGTCCATGACGATGATCGCGCCCGGGCCGGTAAGGGAGGAGTCGGTGATATAGATCACGCCTTGGTCACCTACGCGAAAATCAAAGCGCATGTCGTTGACGTAGGTGCCGGGCAGCATGACGTTTTTCGGGAACACGAGGGTCTTGACCACCTTGTTGGTGGCGAGATCAACCGCGACGAGCTTGGCACCCCCCGGCTGTGGAGACGAGAAGCCAGGCGCTGCGGTGTCCAGTATCCAAAGGTGCCCGCGCCCGTCGGCCACCACGCTTTGTACGCTGATAAATCCCTTGGCCGGGTCTTTGGGGTTGGCCTGATTTATCGCCTGGTCAGGGTAGGGTACGACGTTGCCATCGCGCAGTTCTGCGACGGTAAACGGCACCTCGTCGCCCCAGCGAGGAAAGTTGACAAAGATGCGTCCGGTCTCGGTGACGCTCACGCCGGTGGGCATGGCATCGTTGAAGGCGTGCACCTGCTCGATGGCGCCAACGCTCTGATCGGCGGGCAGGTTCGCCGGCATGGAAGCCTGGGCGGCAGTGCCGGTGAGGGCCACTGCCAAGGCAAGGGCAGTCCAACTGAGTGGGTATTTCAAGTACATGGCGGGGCTCCAGGTTTTTCTGTTCTGGGGCCAATGGTGTCGGTTCCCGGCAGACGAAAAAACCCGCTGATTGCCGATAACAGTTTCATTGAAATCAAGAGAATGGGTTGCCGCGCACGCCCGGTTTTTTAGCTGCGCGCGAGCAAGCTTGCTTCAGCAGAGGGGCTGTCCACGGTGACCAGGGTTTCGATCATCGCCTTCGCCGCCGGCGACAAGCGAAACCCGGTACGGCTGATGATCCCGCAGCGGTTGTTCAAACTGTCGAGGCTGTGAGGCACATTGCGCCAGTGCAGCACCGTCAGTGCGCCACGGGCAACGTCTTCGGCAAACGCATCCTCGGCGCCCAGGCCGATCGCATTGGACTGGCGCACGATGGCTGCCAGCGCCGCAAACTGCTCCAGCTCGATTGCGGGAGAAAAGTCGATACGCCCGCTCAGGTTGGCCAGCAGCTTGCGTACCCCGGGAGCGATCAGCGGTGTGGCCAGCGGGTAGTCAAACAAATCGTTGGTTGAGAGGCTGTCCTTGGCCAGTAGCGGGTGCCCGGCGCGGCAGAAAAATACATTGCGCCGGGGTGTCAGGGCCTGGGTCTGGAAGTTCGGATCGGCCTCGAAGTGGCGCACATCGGCGATGAAGAATTCGATCTCCTCGCGGCTCAAGCTACGCCCGAGTTTTTCCCAGTTATCCACCTGCAAACCGCTGCGTACTCGGGGATGGGCGCCGACAAACCGCGCGATCGCCTCGGGCACCAGGTTCACTGCCGCCACGGCATCGCAGCCAAAGCGCAATTCGCCGGCGTCGAGCTTGGTCATGCGGGTAACTTCGTGGCTCAGCCGGGCCGCCCCCTGAACCAGCGACAAGGCATGTTGCAACACCACCTGGCCTTCGGGGGTGGGGCGCAGGTCTTTGTGGGCGCGGTCCACCAGCACACAGCCGAACTCCTGTTCCAGGCTCTGGATACTGCGGCTGAACGCCGGCTGGGTAATGCCCATGGCATCGGCGGCGCGCACAAAACTGCGGTACTCGTTCAGAGCGATGAAGTAGCGCAGTTGGCGAAGGTCCATGGAGTTTTCCGGCGTCCTGAAGGAAACCGGGATTCTAATCGCCTCGCTTATTCCGCCAAAGAAGCTTTATTGTTTTATCTAGACTCAAATTGCATATTCATAGAGCCGGTGCGGTAGGTGGCCGGGCTGAACACTCGGGTGAGTATCAGCATCGCCACCACCGTCACTGTCAGCACCATCCAGGCGCTGACGAAACTGCCGGTCAACTCCCGCAGCCAGCCGGTCAGCCACGGCGAGATAGCGTTGATCAAAAAGCCCACGCCCTGGACAAACGCTGCCAGTTGACCGGCTTCCCGAGGGTCGCGGCGGTGATCCAGGGTCAGCAGCAGGCTCAGGGCAAAACATGCTCCCAGGCCGAAGCCGATCAGCGCCACCCACAGGTGCGGGAATTGCAGCGGCGCCGTCAGCAGGCCGATATAGCCCACGGTCTGGGCCAGCAGGCTGATGCTCAGCAGCGGTCGACGATCAATGCCGCGTTGCGCCAATGCGGGCATCAACAGTGCGGCGATTACCTGGAAGATCGTCATGAACGCCAGCAGCGAACCACTGGGCAGCACGTCCCAACCCAACTGCTGATAGTAGGCAGGTAACCACGCGACCATGCTCATGTAGCCGCAATTCACCAAACCGAAATACAGCGCCAGCAGCCATGCGCGACGGTTGCGCAGGCCCTGGAATGGCGCCGTCACTTGCGGGTTTTTTGCCGCGCCCAATGGTAGCCAGGCCCACAGCAATAATGCGCCCAGGGCCGGCAGCAACCAGATCCCGAGCCCCGCCTGCCAGTGCTGGAAATGCCCGGCCACCAACGGGCTGAGCAGTGCCGCCAAGCCACCGCCGCCCATCAGCGACGCCGAGTACACCCCCATCGCCAGTGGCACGCGCTGGTGAAACTGGCGCTTGATCATCGCCGGCACCAATGCCTGGATCAGCGCCACACCCGCGCCGCCGAACAACGCGGTGGCCAGCAGTGCCGGCGCCTGGCCAAACAGCCAGCGCGCGAGGCACGCCAGCAGAATCATCATCAGGCCCAGGGCGATCCCGCGGCGTTCCCCCAGCTTGGCCTCCAGGCGCACACCCACCAATGCCACCAGGCCCATGCAGATCACCGGCAGGCTGGTGAGCAGCGCGCTGCTCTGGAAACTCAGGCCGGTGGCCAGGCGGATTTCCCCCAGCAACGGGCTGATGGAACTGAGGATGGGCCGCAGGTTCAGCCCCAGCACCACCAGCAAGCCCCAGCCGGCGAGTTTGCCGGCGAACGAATTATTCAGCGTCATGCAGGGCCTGCCATTGCGCGTAAAGGGTCTGCATCGCCGCCTGTGGCAGATGCTGTACGGGCAGTTTTTGCTCCGCCAGCGGCAGCGCCAATTGCTGGTAGATCGCCGCCGTGGACAGGCCAAACGGCGCCGCTACTTCGTTGCTGGCGGCGAAGACCACGCGGGACACGCCGCACAGGTACATCGCACTCAGGCACATCGGGCAGGGCTGGCCGCTGGCGTAGATCACGCAGCCTTCCAGGCGCGGGCCGAGTCGTTGGCTGGCGGCGCGGATGGCGAGCATCTCGGCGTGGGCGGTGGGGTCTTGGCTCAAGTGGATTTCATTGACCGCTTCCACCAGCACCTCGCCGTCGCGCACCAGCACGGCACCAAACGGACGGCCACCGGCGGCGACGTTGGCCTGGGCCAGTTGCACGGCGTGATGCAGATGTTGCTGATCGTCAGTCATGGAAACCCCCTCGTGCGCAATGAGGCGTGAAGTATGGGCAGCCGCAGGGGTATTCTGAAATTAAATATAACCATGCCAATCAGTGGCAAATGGAATGGTGAGGCCCATGTTCGATCCCGTCTTGTTGCGCAGTTTTGTCGCCGTGGTTGATTGCGGCAATTTCACCCGCGCCGCCGAGCGCCTGCATTTGACCCAGTCCACGGTCAGCCAACAGATCCGCCGCCTCGAAGACGTGCTGGGCAGCCAGGTGCTCGACCGTGATCAGCGCCGCGTGGTGGCCACCGTAGAAGGCGAACGGTTGCTGGCCTATGCGCGACGCATCCTGGCGCTGCACGAAGAGGCCGCCGACGTGCTGATCAACCAGCAGAGCGACGGTGTATTGCGCCTGGGTGTGCCGGAGGATTTTGCCGCGGAGCGCCTGATGCCGCTGCTGTCGGCGTTTGTTGTGGCGTATCCGCGAGTGCGGCTGGAAGTCACCAGCGGGCTGGGCCCTGAATTGCAGCGTCAGTATCGTGGTGGTGAGTTCGATATTTTGTTGGTCAAGCAGATGGGCGACAGCGATGACTGCGTGGCGTCCTGGCCGGAGCCGCTGTGCTGGGTGGACAGCCTGAGTACGCCGTCCCTGGGCCGTGACCCGCTGCCCTTGGTGGCATTTCCCGTAGGCGGCCTTTACCGTAATGAAATGCTGCAGCACCTGGAAGTGGGTGGCTGGCGCTGGCGCATCGGCTATTCAAGCGCGAGCCTGGCGAGTGTGTGTTCGGCCGTGGGGGCGGGGTTGGGCATCAGCCTGTTGCCACGGCGAGTGGTGCAGGCGGGGCATATCGTGCTCGGGACGGACAGTGGTTTGCCCGTGGTGCAGGGGGTGCGTCTGGCGTTGTATGTGCGGGGAGGCCTGGGAGCCGCAGGGCAGACGTTACAACGGCAAATCGTAAAGTTATGCGCAGGCAGGTGAGAGCGATGGGCTGGATCAAACAGGCACCATGGCCGGGGCGATGAACGTGCCCGGTCATGGTGCCACGGCTTAAGTGCGAGGAGACCTCTGTTTACTCATCAGTTCGCTGACGAGTTCCGTCGCGGCACCTTGCCCGAAGAGATGCGCAGCGTCTTGTCCAGGGCCGACCACAGATTGTCCATCCTGGCCTGTGTAAGCCAGTGTTCCGCCCAGAACTTCCACCGCACTATGGTAGCCATTGCTGATCAGGAACGCGGCAGTGCCGGCAGCACGCGCGTATCGGGCGTTCCGTTCGTCGTCAGGCAAATGGGCCATGGGGTCGTTTGCCTGCTGTGGTTGTGCCCTGAGGTTTTCCATTACCCCCGTGTAGGGTGTTTTTTCTCCACGAAGCATGTCCCAGACGGCCAGGGTTTCCGCCTGGGTACCTGACATATGGGCTACCAAAGGCTCTGTCGTCTGGAGGACTCGCTCGGTTTTCAGCTGCGACACATCCCATCGGCTGGGGAGCAGCCGTCCTGATTGCGCAATACCTAACTGGTCATCCGCCTCTTTTCCCAGATTATGAATACCTGTGCGGGGAGGCTGCTCATTGGGTGGCTTGATTCTTTCCTGTTTCTTGGCCGGGCCTATGGTGCCAGAGCCTCCCAATGCCACAGTGGGCGCTATGATCGTCTCTGGTGACGTCGCAAGGTTCAGTCGCTTTGGAATCAATTCCTTGAGCTGCTTGTCCTGGTCTTTTGTACGCTCAACACCCGTAGTGGAATCACTCAGAATCGAGCCGATATCCCCCATGAGCGCGATCAATATCGATCGGTCTTTCGCCGTCGCGTTGCTGCGGCCCGGAGGTATGTCGTTATGCAGGCGTTTCAAGGCGTCGAGCAATGCCTGCGCGTTCTGGCCTGGCATGAGCCCTTCTGCTCCGAACAAGTGCCCACCCAGAGGGTCCTGCAGATCACCGAGGCCGCTGATCATGTCGTGCGCGCGGCCTGCGGCCAATCCCAGTTCGGTGCGTAGCGCCTCGCCTGGGTTATAGAGCAGGTCCCTGGCACTCATGGTCTGTTGCAACGCCAATTGTCGTGTTTGGCCGTTTGCGGCGGAACGAGTGGCTGGGTCGACAAAGCCCGTGTGCTGAGGCTGGGCAGTCGTTTTGGGGAGAGCAGGCAGAGGAACCTGCTGGAGGGCAGTCAAATCTGCTCCACGCGCGCCCCTTTCGATCAAGGACTCGCTGCGCGACACAGGTGGGGCCGTGTGCTGGCGAAGCTGGTTTAGCTGAGGAGGTTCCACGCCAACGAGTGGGGGCATGGAAGGGACGGATTGATGGATGAACATGCGGTTACCTTTTCTCAGATTGGTTTAGCTCAGTGGTACGGTTGCTGAGCGCAGTTCCAAACGCCGTACGGCTGCTGCGGAGAGTTTCCTACGCTTTGCATGGAACTCTGAGTCGCCGTCTAACCACTCTTTGTGCCGTACAACTCGAGGGAGAATGACGGTGGAAGCTAGCAATTTGCTAATGGCGGCGTTGAGCAAAAGGTTTGGTGGCAATTTTTCATTGCAGGACGGTGTGTGCGCTTTGGCCGACGCTCGGCAACAGGAAGCGGTAATCATCGAAATGCCGAAGGATGCGGCAAGTGTGACGTTGCATTGCACGATGGGCCTGTCTGACTTGAGTCCGTTGGGATGCCGACGAATGCTTGAGATGAATTTTCAACAGGGACGCAGTGCTGGGTGTTGGTTAGCCTTGGATGAAGCCGGTTTGCTCAGGTTGTGTTCCCAGATGTCGATGAAGGCCTTGGACGAAGTGATTTTCTGTGACTGGGTGTCGGGATTCACGAAGGTGGCTGTTGAACTGCGCGATCAATTGCGTAAGTGCTGTCTCTGAACCGATGCCTTTAGAGAATATTTCTTATGCCTGAAAAGCATTGAGATTTTCCCCCTCGGCGCCAGGCCGCGCAGGACGTGGCCTCGGCGTATCCGGATGTTTCGGTTATTCAATTTAGATCTATCTATAACTTTAAAGATTACTTTAAGAGATAAGCGTCTGCCGCCGATGATTCACCCCTCGACGGCCGCCAAGGCAGGCCCGTCGGTTTTTTTGCTTAAGACCGCAGGGGAGTTAATCAATGGGCAATGTCCAGACCGCCGCCAGTGCACAAGAGGCGCAGTGGCGCCAGGCACCGGGTGGTGAGTTGGTCGACCTTGGCCGGCCGCATCGCGCGCCGTTGGGGCAGCTGCGTACGCAGAAAACCCCCAAGGGTGTGTTGAGTCGGCGTGAAGCGATCCTGTTGGGGATTCTCGCGCTGGCCTTGCACGGCGCGGTGATCTATTGGGTCAGCCAGAAGCCAACCCCGGTGCTGCCGATTGTGCCGCCGGAAATTCCGCCGATGACCATCGAATTTTCCCAGCCGGCACCGCCGGTTGTGGAACCGCCGCCACCCGTGCCGCCACCGCCGCCGCCACCGGTTGTCGAGCCACCGCCACCGGTGGTCGATGAGTTGGCCGCCAAGCCGGCGCCGAAAAAGATTCCGAAACCCAAGCCGGTACCGAAGCCTGTGCCCAAGCCCGCACCGAAACCGGTGGCGGAGCAGCCGCCTGCGCCACCTGTACCTGCGCCACCGGCTCCAGCCCCGGCACCGCCTGCGCCAGCGCCGGTAACGCCGGCCTCGGCCAACGCCGCGTACCTGAAGAACCCGGCGCCCGAATACCCGTCACTGGCCCAGCGCCGGGGTTGGGAAGGCACGGTGTTGTTGCGGGTGCATGTATTGGCTACCGGCAAACCGGGTGAGATCCAGATTCAGAAAAGCAGTGGTCGCCAGCAACTCGACGAAGCCGCACTGGCTGCCGTGAAGCGCTGGAGTTTTGTACCGGCCAAGCAGGGCGATGTGGCCCAGGACGGCTGGGTCAGCGTACCGATCGATTTCAAGATTCATTAATTATTGGGATGCGGTGTGTTGGACACATCGCGACCTGCACAGAGGGAAGACATCATGGCATTAGCATCTCCAACTGAATCCATCGAAAGCGCGGTTATCTGGCTGCTGGTGGTCTTTTCGGTCGCCACCTGGGGCCTGGCCCTGCTCAAGGGCGTCCAGTTCGGCCGCCTCAAGTCCCAGGATCGCAAGTTCCACAAACAGTTCTGGGCGGCCTCCAGCCTGGATTCGGCCGCGGAACTGGCTGAAACCAAACCGGGCGCTGCTGCCCGTGTGGCCCAGGCCGGTTACGCCGCGATCCAGGTCGGCGATGCGCCGCACGCGGCTGACCTGAGCCAGGCGATCAATCACCAAGACCGCCTCGAACGTGCCCTGCGCCAACAGATTGTGCGTGAGCGTCGCTCCCTGGAAACCGGCCTGGCCGTGGTCGCCAGTATCGGCAGCACCTCGCCGTTTATCGGTCTGTTCGGCACCGTGTGGGGGATCATGGAAGCCTTGAAAGGCATCAGCGCCGCCGGTTCCGCCAGCCTCGAAACCGTGGCCGGGCCGATTGGTGCCGCGCTGGTTGCCACGGGTGTTGGTATTGCTGTCGCGGTGCCGGCGGTGCTGGTCTACAACTACTTCCTGCGTCGCCTGAAACTCACCGCCGCCGACCTGGATGACTTCGCCCACGACTTCTACAGCCTGGCGCAGAAGAACTCGTTCCGTGTGCTGCTGCACCCGACGCTGAGCAAGGCCGGCTCCCAGGGCGGCGCGCAAAAAGTGAAGGAGGCGTCCTGAGATGGCCTTCTCCACGCAAGACAGTGATGAGGTGCTGAGCGAGATCAACGTCACGCCGCTGGTGGACGTGATGCTGGTGCTGCTGGTGGTGTTTATCGTGACGGCGCCGCTGTTGACCAATGCGATTCCGATCAACCTGCCCAAGACCGAGGCCGTGGCGCCGGTGGAGCAGAAAGACCCGTTGGTGGTGAGCATCGATGCCGCCGGCAAACTGTTTATCAACAAGGATGAAATCCAGCCGGACCTGCTGGAATTCAACCTGCAGTCGGCCAAGGCCAAGGACCCGGATGTGCGGGTGCAACTGCAGGCTGATGATGGAGTGAACTACGGCGAAGTGGCGCGAGCCATGGCGTCTATCGAACGCGCTGGGATTACCAAGCTGTCGGTGATTACTGCACGTTAGTTTCAAATGCCTCGACAATTTTTTTGGCCGTCTCCTTGGCAGGGTGCGGCCTTTTTTTTGCCTGCGGTTTGGGGGGGTGTGTACATATCCGTTATTTGGGGGATGGCTGATATGGTTCCGCTCTTACAGCGGCTCACTTTTGAACAGCGCAAAAGTAAGCAAAACGCTCTTGCCCCACCACTCGGCACCTCGCCTAGGCTCGGTGTGCCCGAACGCAGGCAGCACG
>NZ_JACARE010000085.1 GCF_013386765.1 Pseudomonas yamanorum | reverse complement strand
GAGGGTGATATCTATCTTGGCTATCAAGCACTGCAGGCCCGACGCGTGTACTTCGAACCTGTCCTGCATTCTAAATTCACCGTTTACTCCATACAGCCAAAGGAGAAGAAAGAGGGTAACCACACCGCCTTCACCTACCCCGATGGCAGCACCTCAGCCGATGGTCGCTCCAAACCCGACTTCCGCAAACTACAAGCCATCCGCCTGGCTGCGGAGGCTCAACAATGAACATTGTTCTTCCCCTCACCATGATCACACTGTTCACCAGTCTGAGCGGTTGTGCCATGGACCGAAGTTTGGCGCCGCCGCCGAACAGCGAACTCATGACCATCACGGTGAAAGTGCCCAAGGAACTTGAAGCCGCA
>NZ_JACARE010000084.1 GCF_013386765.1 Pseudomonas yamanorum | reverse complement strand
ATCAACATCTGAAACCAGAGCGGGCACGGTCAACTGTAGGAGCTGGCTTGCCTGCGATGGCATCACCTCGGTGTCTGATGTACCGAGTTGTCTGCATCGCCGGCAAGCCAGCTCCCACAGAAAAGCAAAGCCACCCCGTAGCAGCTGTCGAGCGCCAGCGAGGCTGCGTGCTTTTGATCTTGATCTGTTTTTGATCTTGATCTGCGGGCCCCGTTAACCACGATGGCCGCAAGCAGGCACGGTGGAGCGGGTAAATCGGCAGGGATGCCGATTTACCCGCGCCGGGCCATGGATGGCCCGTCGCGGCGGCCCGCGGAACCGGGCCTTCGTTCCGGCATGCCGAGCC
>NZ_JACARE010000083.1 GCF_013386765.1 Pseudomonas yamanorum | reverse complement strand
CGAAAAGTCCGCCTGTTATTAGTGATCGGCGAACCCGCCGAAATCGCAGCCATCGCCCCAGCCCTGGCCGATCAGAAGTGGCTGGAAGGTCAAGGCACCGTCCTGCTATGGGGCGGCAGCGCGCAGGCCAAACTGAATCAATCATTCCCAGACCAATGGAGCGGCCTGAGCCGCTGGCGCGCACTGGACGGTGTGGTCTGGGCACTGAATAAAACCCAAACCGCCGACGACCCTGCAATGAGCGCAGGCGTACGCGAGGTGCAGCGCCTCGCCAGTGGCGTGAAGTGGCAACTGCCGTTATACCTCTGGCAGGTCTGCGAAAGTGAGTGGCCTCAAGACACCCGCCAGGCGCACCCAGTGGGCTGCCTGCTGCCCGAGCGCTTTACGGCGGCAGCGTTGGAAACCTCTCTAACGCGCCTGCTGGAGCCTTTGCGTCGCGAGGGTCTGGCGCAGATCAGCACCGTGATGAAGCATGACTTCCTGCTGCGCCTGTCCAGGGATTTACAGGGCGAGGGCATCGCCCGCTGGCGTCATGCGCTGGCGCCTTTCGGCGATACGTTTGCCCATGAGGTGCCCCTGCGGGGCCTG
>NZ_JACARE010000082.1 GCF_013386765.1 Pseudomonas yamanorum | reverse complement strand
CGGAGTAATACCGGAGAGAGGGCACACCGAGCATTAGCGAGGTGCCGAGTGGTGGGGCAAGAGCGTTTTGCTTACTTTTGCGCTGTTCAAAAGTGAGCCGCTGTAAGAGCGGAACCAATATCAGACATCACCCAAATAACGGATATACCCCCCATCCAAGCCCCTCCAATAAATACGAAAGTCCCCCCCGCCAACCCGTTTGTCCCCGCTTCCCATGTCACCCCCGCCCCCCCGAATCCTCTAATTTCCCAACCCTGCGGGACGCCTCCCGGCCCACGACCGCGCCCGCGCTTTAAACCGGGCCTCCCAGGCACTTACGCGACAGCTGAAAACGGACTTTCTCCTCAACCGTATCCGACTCAAAAAAGCAGGTTACCCCCATGCAGTTCAGCAAATTATTGGCAGCTCTTTCCACCCACCCGATCCGCCTGCAAATGGAAGAAGGCGACCTGATCATCCTGGGTGACGACGACGCGCTGGATGACGCCCTATGGGACCAACTGATCGCCCACAAACCCCAACTGCTCGACCTCGTCGCCCAACACGGCGGCGACTGGCTCAGCCCGGCCTACCGCATCACCCCGGCCATGCTGCCCCTGGTCAACCTCGACCAACCCGCCATCGACCGCATCGTCGCCAGCATCCCCGGCGGCGCGGCGAATGTGCAGGATATCTACCCCCTGGCCCCGCTCCAGGAAGGCATGCTCTACCATCACTTGTCAGCGCACCAGGGCGACCCCTACGTGCTCCACGCGCAGTTCGTGTTCGACAGCCGCGCCCGTCTGGAATCCTTCGCCCAGGCCCTGCAATGGGTCATCGATCGTCACGATATCCTGCGCACCTCCATGGTCTGGGAACGCCTCGACGAACCCCTGCAAGTGGTCTGGCGCAAAGCCGTGCTGGCCTGCGAAGAAGCTCGTCTCGACGGCGACGTACTGACCCGGCTGCAAGCCCGCTACGATGCCCGCAACTACCGCATGGACCTCGGCCAGGCACCATTGCTGCGCCTGGTGTTCGCCGAAGACCCGCGCAACCAGCGGGTGGTCGCCATGCTGCTGTTCCACCACACCATCCTCGACCACACGGCCCTCGACGTGGTGCGCCGCGAGATCCAGCTGCACCTCGCCGGCCAGACCGAACAGGCCGGTGCACCGGTGCCGTTTCGCAACTACATCGCCCAGGTTCGCCACGGCGTCAGCGAGCAGGCACACGAAGCGTTTTTCCGCGAGATGCTCGCCGATATCGACGAACCCACCTTGCCGTTCGGCCTCCAGGATGTGCAGGGCGACGGCCATGGCATCGATGAAACCCGCATCGCCGTCGACAGCGACCTGAGCCGTCGCCTCAGGGCCCAAGTCCGGCCGTTGGGCGTCAGCCCCGCCAGCGTGATGCACCTGGCACTGGCCCAGGTGCTGGGCAAGGTCTCCGCTCGCGAAGCCGTGGTATTTGGCAGCGTAATGCTCGGGCGTATGGGCGCAGGCGAAGGCTCCGACCAGGCCCTGGGCATGTTCATCAATACCCTGCCACTGCGGGTCGATGTGGGCGCGCAAAGTGTGCGCGACGGGGTGCAAACCACCCACAAGCGCCTGACGGAATTGCTCAACCACGAACACGCTTCTCTGGCCCTGGCCCAGCGTTGCAGCGGTGTGGCTGCACCCACGCCATTGTTCAGCGCGATCCTCAACTACCGCCACAGCGATGCCTCGGACACCCAGGCGGTGATCGACATTGCCGAAGGCATCCAGGTGCTGGGCGCCGAAGAGCGCACCAATTACCCGCTGACCGTCAACGTCGATGACCTGGGCGAGGGCTTTGCCTTTACCGTGATGGTGGACGCTTCCATCGGCGCCGCGCGCATCGCCGAGTACCTGCACACCGCCCTGGAAAACCTGGTGCTGGCGCTGGAGCAAACGCCGGAGACGCCGCTGCACAACCTGGGCATCCTGCCCGCCGCCGAGCGCCAGCACCTGCTGCATGGCCTGAATGCCGATACCGGGCACTACGCCGATTCGGCCCTGATCCACCAGCAAGTCGAAGCCCATGCCGCCAGCCATCCCGATGCCGTCGCGCTACGGTTCGAGCATGAGCGCCTGAGCTACCGCGAGCTGAATGAACGCGCCAACCAGGTCGCCCATTGCCTGCTCAAGCAGGGCATTCGCCCCGATGACCGGGTGGCGATCTGTGTGGAGCGCGGCCTGGAAATGATCATTGGCCTGCTGGGTATTCTCAAGGCTGGCGCGGGTTATGTGCCGATCGATCCGGCCTACCCGCAGGAGCGCATCGCCTACACCCTGCAAGACAGCGCGCCGCAGGCGGTGCTGGTGCAGGACAACACGCGGCACCTGGTGGGCGACGTCACCTCGATTGACCTCAACCGCCTGCAGCACGAGCCCATCGTTAATCCCAACGTTGCGCTCAGCCCGTCGAGCCTTGCTTATGTGATCTACACCTCCGGTTCCACCGGGCTGCCCAAGGGCGTGATGATCGAGCACCGCAACGTCGCACGGCTGTTCAGCGCCACCGAGCACTGGTTCAGGTTCAACGCCAGTGACACCTGGGCGCTGTTCCACTCGTTTGCCTTCGACTTCTCCGTGTGGGAAATCTGGGGCGCGCTGATGCACGGCGGGCAGTTGCTGGTGGTGCCGCAACTGGTCAGCCGCTCGCCGGACGAGTGCTATGCGCTGCTGTGCGAAGCCGGTGTGAGCATCCTCAACCAGACGCCGAGCGCGTTCCGCCAGTTGATCGCGGCACAGGGCCGCAGCCAGCAGCTGCATTCCCTGCGCCAGGTGATCTTCGGCGGCGAAGCCCTGGAGCCCGGGATTCTCAAGCCGTGGTACGCCCGGGTGACCAACGCCGGTACCCGCCTGGTCAACATGTACGGCATCACTGAAACCACCGTGCACGTGACCTACCGTGCGTTGGCGGCGGCGGACGCACAGCGGGTGGGCGTCAGTCCGATTGGCGTGCGCATTCCCGACCTGCAGCTGTATGTGCTGGACGCCCGCCGCGAACCGGTGCCGATGGGTGTGGTGGGGGAGTTGTACGTCGGCGGGGCCGGCGTGGCGCGGGGGTATCTCAACCGCGATGAGCTGACCGCCGAACGCTTTCTGACGGACCCGGCGACCGGCCAGCGCCTGTACAAGACCGGTGACCTCGGGCGCTTGCTGGCCGACGGCAGCGTCGAATACCTGGGGCGCAACGACGACCAGGTAAAGATCCGCGGTTTCCGGATCGAACTGGGGGAAATCGAAGCGCGCCTGGCCACCTGCGAAGGTGTGCGCGAAGCCGTGGTGATTGCCCGCGAAGACGAGCCAGGCGACAAGCGCCTGGTGGCCTACGTGATCGCCCGGCAGGGCCAGGCGCCCACGGCTGCCGAGCTGCGTGATCATCTGCTGCTGTCCCTGGCCGAGTACATGGTGCCCAGCGCCTTTGTGCTGCTGGACAGGTTCCCGCTCACCACCAACGGCAAGCTCGACCGCAAGGCCTTGCCGGCACCCGACACCGAGGCCCTGGCCCGCCGTGGCTATGAAGCGCCAAAAGGCGCGGTTGAAACCGCGATCGCCGATCTCTGGCAAGACCTGCTGAAGGTCGAGCGGGTCGGGCGCCAGGACAACTTCTTCGAGCTGGGCGGCCATTCCCTGTTGGCGGTCAAGCTGATCGAGCGCATGCGCCAGCTGGAACTGAGCGCCGATGTGCGGGTGCTGTTCGGCCAGCCGACATTGGCCGCGCTGGCCGCGGCGGTGGGCGGGCAACATGAGGTGCAGGTCCCGCCCAACCTGATCAGCGCAGCGACCCAACGCATCACACCGGACATGCTGCCGCTGGTGGAACTGGACCAACCGGCCATCGACCATATCGTCGCCAGCGTTCCCGGCGGTATTGCCAACGTGCAGGACATCTACGGCCTGGCGCCGTTACAGGCCGGCATTCTCTACCATCACCTGGCGACCACCGAAGGCGATCCCTACGTGTTGCAGGTGCAGTTCAGCTTCAGCGGCCATGAGCCGGTCGAGGCGTTTATCCGTGCGCTGCAAAGCGTGATCGAGCGCAATGACATCCTGCGCACCGGCATGGTCTGGGAAGGCCTGGACGAGCCGGTGCAGGTGGTCTGGCGCCAGGCGCTGCTGGTGGTGGAGCAGATTGAAGTCGACCCTGCCAGCGATGTGCTGGCGCAACTGCAAGCGCGCTTTGACCCACGCCACTATCGCCTCGACCTGTCCCGTGCCTCGCTGATGCGTTTTGCCTACGCCGAGGATCAGGGCCGCCATGTCGGCATCCTGCTGTTGCACCACATCCTGCTGGACCACACCGCGCTGCAGGTGCTGGTGGAAGAAATGAGCGCCAGCCTTGCGGGCGAGACCGGGTTGCTGCCCGACGCCGTGCAGTACCGCAACTACGTGGCCCAGGCACGCCTTGGTGTGAGCGCCGCGCAGCATGAAGCGTTCTTCAGCGAGATGCTCGGCGACATCGACGAGCCGACCCTGGCCTTCGGCTTGCACGACGTGAATCGCGACGGCAGCGGCGTGCGGGAAGCGCACGTGCCGCTGGACCCGGCCCTCAGCCTGGGCCTGCGGGAGCAGGCGCGGCAGTTGGGGGTGAGCGCCGCCAGCCTGGTGCATCTGGCATGGGCGCAAGTACTCGGCCAGGTGTCGGGCCAGGACGACGTGGTATTCGGCACGGTATTGCTGGGCCGCATGCAAGGCGGCGAGGGCGCCGACCGGGCCCTGGGGATGTTCATCAACACCTTGCCGCTGCGGGTCAGCGTCGGCGCCGTCGGCGTGCAGGCCGGCGTGCGCGCCACCCATGCGCGGCTGGCGCAGTTGCTCGGGCATGAACATGCATCGCTGTCCCTGGCCCAGCGTTGCAGCGGCGTGTCCGGTGCGCTGCCGCTGTTCAGTACCTTGCTCAACTACCGCCACAGCGCCCCGGGTGAAGCGCCGGGCGCCAGTCCGTTTGCCGACGCCGGGATCGAAATCCTCAGCTCCGAGGAGCGCAGCAACTACCCGCTGGTGCTGAACGTCGATGACCTCGGCAGTGACTTTGCCCTGACCGTGCAAGGCGTGGCCGAAGTGGATGTGCAGCGCGTCGGCGCCTACATGCTCAGCGCCTTGCGCAACCTGGTGACGGCGCTGCAACAGGCACCGACTACCGCGCTGCATCACGTGTCGATCCTGCCCGCCGTCGAGCGGCAGCAGTTGCTGGTGGACTTTAACGCCACCGCCCGCGACTACCCGGCGGCGAGCACCGTTCACGGGCTGTTCGAAGCCCAGGCCCTGGTCAGTCCGGAAGCGGTGGCGGTGGTGCATGGCGATGCCTCGCTGAGTTACCGCGAGCTCAACCTGCGGGCCAATCGCCTGGCTCATTACTTGATCGATCAAGGGGTCAAACCCAGCGACAGCGTGGTCATCGCGCTGCCGCGCTCCATCGATCTGCTGGTCAGCCAGCTGGCAATCCTCAAGTGCGCGGCGGTCTACGTGCCGCTGGACGTCAACGCGCCGGACGAGCGCCAGGGGTTCATGGTGCAGGACAGCCACGCCACGCAGGTGCTGAATGACCTCCATGGGCTGAACCTGGACCAACAGCCGACCCACAACCCGAACCTGCCCCAGTCCGCCGAAAGCGTGGCATACATCATGTACACCTCGGGCTCCACCGGCGCCCCGAAGGGCGTGCAGGTGCCACACCGCGCCGTGACCCGGTTGGTGATCAACAACGGCTACGCCGACTTCAATCACCGTGACCGGGTGGCCTTCGCCTCGAACCCGGCGTTCGACGCGAGCACCCTGGATGTGTGGGCGCCGCTGCTCAATGGCGGCTGCGTGGTGGTGGTCGAGCACGCCACGCTGCTGTCCCAGGCCGCGTTCGCCGCGCTGTTGCAGGAGCAATCCGTCAGCGTGTTGTGGATGACCGCCGGGCTGTTCCATCAGTATGCCGACGGGTTGATGCCGATGTTTCGCCAGTTGCGCTACCTGATCGTCGGCGGCGATGTGCTCGACCCGCAGGTGATCGGCCGGGTGCTGGAGCACGGCGCGCCGCAACATCTGCTGAACGGTTATGGCCCCACCGAAGCCACCACGTTTTCCACCACCTTCGAGATCAAGGCGCTGGGCGAGGGCGGTATTCCGATTGGCCGGCCTATCGGCAACAGCCGTGCCTACGTATTGGATGCGCGGCAGCAGCCGGTGCCGCTGGGCGTGGTCGGCGAGCTGTATATCGGTGGTGCGGGTGTGGCCAAGGGTTACCTGAACCAGCCGCAACTGACCGCCGAAAAATTTATCGTCGACCCGTTCGGCGATGGCCTGCTGTACCGCACCGGCGACCTGGCGAGTTGGCAGGCGGACGGTACCTTGCTGTACCAGGGCCGCAATGACCATCAGCTGAAAATCCGTGGTTTCCGGATCGAACCCGGTGAAATCGAAAGTTGCCTGGCCAGCTATGCCGGCGTGAGAGACACCGTGGTGCTGGCCCGTGAAGACGAGCCCGGCGACAAACGCCTGGTGGCTTACTACACCGCCCAGGCGCCGCTGAGCATTGAAGCGTTGCGGGCACATCTGCAAAGCCGCCTGCCGGACTACATGGTGCCGTCGGCCTATGTCTGGCTGGAGCTGTTGCCGCTGACCGCCAACGGCAAGCTGGACCGCAAGGGCTTGCCGGCACCGGACCAGGCGTCGCTGCTCAGCCGTGGTTTCGAGGCGCCCGAGGGCGAGGTGGAAACGCTGCTGGCGCAGATCTGGCAGGACGTATTGAAGGTCGAGCGGGTCGGGCGGTTTGATCACTTCTTCGAACTCGGCGGTCATTCCCTGCTGGCGGTAAGCCTGATCGAGCGCATGCGCCAGGCCGGCCTGAGCGCCGATGTGCGGGTGCTGTTCAACCAGCCAAGCCTGGCGGCACTGGCGGCGGCGGTGGGCAGTGGCCGGGAAATCGTGGTGCCGGCCAACGGCATTGCGCCGGGCTGCGAGCGCATCACGCCGTCGATGCTGACCCTGGTCACGCTCGACCAGCCGGCCATCGAGCGCATTGTGGCCACGGTGCCGGGCGGCGCGGCCAATGTGCAGGATATCTACCCGCTGGCGCCATTGCAGGAAGGCATTCTTTACCACCATATCAGTGCCGAGCAGGGCGACCCGTACCTGCTGCAATCGCGCATGGCGTTTGACAGCGTCGAGCGTTTGCAGGCCTTTATGGGCGCGCTGCAAAAGGTCGTGGCGCGCCACGATATCCTGCGCACCAGTGTGGTGTGGGAAGGCCTGGACAGCCCGGTGCAAGTGGTCTGGCGGCATGCGGAGCTGGTGGTGCAGAACGTTGCCCTGGACCCGGCCGATGGCGACGTGATCGAGCAACTGCACGCGCGCTTCGATGCCCGTCACTACCGGCTGGACATCACCCAGGCGCCGCTGCTGCGCATGGTCTATGCGCAAGACCCGGCCAACCAGCGCGTCGCCGCGATCCTGCTGTTCCATCACCTGGCGCTGGACCACACCGCCATGGAGGTGGTGGGCCAGGAGATGCGTGCGTTTCTGTTCAATCAGGCGCAAGAGTTGCCGGTTGCGGCACCGTTTCGCACCTACGTGGCCCAGGCCCGCCTGGGCGTGAGCGCCCAGGAGCACGAGCAGTTCTTCCGTGAGATGCTCGCCGATGTCGACGAGCCTACGCTGCCCTTTGGCGTGCAGGATGTGCAGGGCGATGGCCGGGATATCGAAGAGGCCGAATTGCCGGTGGACGCGGCATTGGCGCTGCGGATTCGCGAGCATGCCCGGCAACTGGGCGTCAGCGCTGCGAGCCTGATGCACCTGGCGTGGGCCCAGGTACTCGGGCTGGTGTCGGGCCGTCAGGACGTGGTGTTCGGCACTGTGTTGATGGGCCGCATGCAAGCGGGTGAGGGCGCCGACCGGGCGCTCGGCATGTTCATCAACACCTTGCCGTTGCGGGTCGACGTGGGCACCAGCGCGGTACGCGCCGGGGTCAAGGCGACTCACGCCCGGCTCAGCGCGCTGCTTGGCCATGAGCATGCGTCCCTGGCACTGGCCCAGCGTTGCAGCGGCGTGCCGACGTCGACGCCGTTGTTCAGCGCCTTGCTCAACTACCGCCACAGCACCCCGGGCGAAATGGCCCGCGACGGGCATGGCATCTGGGAAGGTGTGCAGTTGCTGGGTGGCGAAGAGCGCAGCAACTACCCGCTGACCTTGAGCGTGGACGACCTGGGAGCAGGCTTCGGCCTGACGGTGCTGGCCCTGGAATCCATCGGTGCCCAGCGCCTGTGCGACTACATGCACAGCGCCCTGGCGCAACTGTTGGACGCCCTTGAGCAAACACCGGAAACGCCGCTGAACCAGCTACCGATCCTGCCCGCTCCAGAACGCGAAAAACTGCTGCGCACTTTCAACACCACCGGCCGCGACTACCCGCAAGGGCAAACCCTGCACAGCGCCTTCGAAGCCCAGGCCGAGCGCCAGCCCGAAGGGATTGCCGTGATTCAGGACGGCCAGCCGCTGACCTACCAGGCACTCAACCACCGCGCCAATCAGTTGGCCCATCACCTGCTGGCCTTGGGCGTGCAGCCCGACGACCGCGTGGCGATCTGCTGCCGACGTGGCCCACAGATGCTGGCGGGCCTGCTGGCGATTCTCAAGGCGGGCGCCGCCTATGTGCCCGTGGACCCGGCGTACCCGGCCGAGCGCATCGCCTACCTGCTGCAAGACAGCGCCCCGGTCGCGGTACTCGCCGAAGAAAGCACCCGTGCCGTGCTGGGTGATGTGGCCATCGTCGACCTGCATGGCGCTTACCCCGACGCGACCAATCCCCAGGTCGCCGGGCTGACCCCGGCTAACCTTGCCTACGTGATCTACACCTCCGGTTCCACCGGCCAGCCCAAAGGGGTGATGGTGGAACACCGCACCGTGGAAAACCTGGTGCACTGGCACTGCGAAGCCTTTGACCTGCAAGCCCGCAGCCACACCAGCAGCGTGGCCGGGTTCGGCTTTGATGCGATGGCCTGGGAAGTCTGGCCGGCGTTGTGCGTGGGCGCGACCTTGCACCTGCCACCGGCCCAGGTGGGCAATGAAAACATCGATGAACTGCTGGGCTGGTGGCTGGCCCAGCCGCTGGACGTGAGCTTCCTGCCCACGCCTGTGGCCGAGTACGCCTTCAGCCAGGACCTGGAACACCCAAGCCTGCGCACCTTGTTGATCGGCGGTGATCGCCTGCGCCAGTTCACTCACGAGCGACGTTTTGCCGTGATCAACAACTACGGCCCCACCGAAGCCACGGTGGTTGCCACCTCCGGGCGCGTGCGCGCCGGCCGGCCACTGCATATCGGCAAGCCGATGGCCAATGCCACCGTGTACCTGCTCGACGCGCAGCAGCGCCCGGTGCCGGTGGGCGTGGCAGGCGAACTGTATGTGGGCGGCAGCGGCGTGGCCCGCGGGTATTTGAACCGTCCCGAGATGACCGCCGAACGCTTCCTGGATGACCCGTTCAACCCGGGCCGCATGTACCGCACCGGCGACCTGGCGCGCTGGCTGCCGGACGGCAATATCGAGTACCTGGGCCGTAATGACGACCAGGTAAAAGTCCGTGGCGTGCGCATCGAACTGGGGGAAATCGAAACCCGCCTGGCCGCCGTCGATGGCATCCAGGAGGCCGTGGTGCTGGTGCGCGACGGTCGATTGGTGGCCTGGTTCACCGAACACGCTGCGCTGGATATCGAGACCCTGCGCGCCGAACTGCACAGCCAACTACCCGAGGCCATGGTGCCGGTGGCCTACGTGAAACTCGACAGCTGGCCCCTGACTGCCAACGGCAAGCTCGACCGCAAGGCCCTGCCGGCGCCGGACCAGGCCGCCATGCTCAGCCGCGAATACGAAGCACCGCGTGGAGAAGTCGAAACCACCCTGGCGCGGATCTGGGCCGAGGTGTTGCAGGTAGAACAAGTGGGCCGCCATGACCACTTCTTTGAACTGGGGGGCCATTCATTGCTGGCGGTGAGTTTGATCGAGCGCATGCGCCAGGTCGGCCTCAGCGCCGATGTGCGGGTGTTGTTCAGCCAGCCGACATTGGCTGCACTGGCAGCGGCGGTGGGCAGTGGCCGGGAAGTGGTGGTGCCGGTCAACCGCATCCCTGCCGATTGCCAGCGCATCACGCCGTCGATGCTGTCGCTGGTGGAGTTGGATCAGCCAACCCTCGACCAGGTCGTCGCCAGCGTGCCCGGTGGCGCGGCCAATGTGCAGGACATCTACCCGCTGGCGCCGTTGCAGGAAGGGATTCTTTACCACTACATCACGGCGGAGCAGGGCGACCCGTACCTGCTGCAATCGCACCTGGCGTTCGATACCCAGGCGCGCCTGGAGAGTTTCGCCCAGGCCTTGCAACAGGTGATCAATCGCCACGACATCCTGCGCACCGGCGTAGTCTGGGAAGGCCTGGCGCAGCCGGTGCAGGTGGTGTGGCGCAAGGCGCAATTGCAGGTCGAAGCGTTGCACCTGGAGGGTGACGTACTGGCCGGCCTGCATCAGCGCTTCGACGCCCGACGCTACCGCCTGGACATCGCCCAGGCCCCGCTGATCCGCCTGATGTACGCCAATGACCCGGCCAATCAGCGCGTGGTGGCGGTGCTGCTGTATCACCATATCGTGCTGGACCACACCGCGTTCGACGTGGTGCTGCGGGAAATGCAGGGTTACCTGCTGGGCCAAACCGCACCGCAGGCCGCGCCGATGCCGTATCGCAACTACGTGGCCCAGGCGCGGCTGGGTGTCAGCGAGCAGGAGCACGAACGCTTCTTCCGCGAGATGCTCGGCGATATTTATGAGCCGACGCTGCCCTTCGGCTTGCAGGATGTGCAGGGCGATGGTCGGGATATCGAAGAATTCACCCACCACCTGGACGCCGCCGTCAGCCGGCGCCTGCGGGCCCAGGCGCGCCTGCTGGGGGTGAGCACCGCGAGCCTGTTTCACCTGGCGTGGGGCCAGGTATTGGCGGTGACGTCGGGCAAGCCGAACGTGGTGTTTGGCACCGTGCTGGTGGGCCGGATGCAGGGCGGCGAGGGGGCGGATCGTGCCCTCGGCGTGTTCATCAATACCCTGCCATTGCGCCTGGATATCGACGGGCAAAACGTGCGCGACAGCGTGCGCGGCACCCACGCCCGGCTCACCGCGCTGCTGGGGCATGAGCATGCGTCCCTGGCCCTGGCCCAGCGTTGCAGCGGGGTGGCGGCGCCGTTGCCGCTGTTCAGCTCGATGCTCAACTACCGTCACCGTGGCGGCGCCACCCGGTCACAGGACGCGCAACACGCCTGGGAAGGCATGCAGACCCTGACCAACGACGGGCGCACCAACTACCCGTTGACCCTGAACGTCGATGACCTGGGGGACGGTTATGACTTCACCGCGCTGACCCTGGCGCAGGTGGGCGCACAGCGGGTCTGCGGTTATATGCAGACGGCGTTGACCCAACTGGTGGATGCCCTGGAGCACGCGCCGCACCAGGCTCTTGATCGCCTGCCGATCCTGGGGGATGCAGAGCGCAAGCAACTGCTGTTCGACTTCAACGCCACCGAGGTGGACTACGACCTGGCGCAGACCCTGCACGGCATGTTCGAAGCCCAGGTCGAGCGCACCCCCGATGCGCTGGCGGTGAAGGCGGGCGAGCAACGCCTGACCTACGCCGAGCTGAACCAGCGGGCCAACCAGTTGGCCCATCACCTGCGCGGGCTGGGTGTGCAGCCGGATTCGCGGGTGGCGATCTGCGTCGAGCGCGGCCTGGAGATGGTCATCGGCCTGTTCGCGATCCTCAAGGCCGGCGGCGGTTATGTGCCGCTGGACCCGGCCTACCCGCTGGAGCGCCTGGCCTACATGCTGCAAGACAGCGCGCCGGCAGCGGTGCTGGTACAGGGCGAAACCCGTTCGCTGTTGGGCAATGTGACGGTGCCGGTGGTGGATCTGGACCGGAACGCCTGGCAGCACCTGCCAGCGGCTAACCCACAGGTCGAAGGACTGACCCCGCAGCACCAGGCTTATGTGATCTACACCTCCGGCTCCACCGGCCAGCCCAAGGGCGTGATCAACGAGCACGCCGGTGTGGTCAACCGCCTGCTGTGGATGCAGGACGCCTACGGCCTGAACGCCACTGACGCGGTCCTGCAGAAAACCCCGTTCAGCTTCGACGTGTCGGTGTGGGAGTTCTTCTGGCCGCTGTTCACCGGGGCACGGTTGGTCATGGCGCGCCCCGGCGGGCACAAGGATCCGGCTTACCTGTGCGAAGTGATCGAGGCGCAACAGATCACCACCTTGCACTTCGTGCCGTCGATGCTCGATGTATTCCTGGCCCATGGCGATGTCAGCCAGAGCGCCGGGCTGCTGCGGGTAATGTGCAGCGGTGAAGCCTTGCCCGGCAGCCTGGTGCGGCGCTTCAAGCAGCAGTTGCCCGGTATCGGCCTGTACAACCTTTACGGCCCGACGGAAGCGGCGGTGGACGTGACCGCCTGGAACTGCGCCAGGCCCGTGGTGCCGGACAACACCCCCATCGGCAAGCCGATTGCCAACACTCGCATGTACCTGCTGGACGCGCGGTTGCAGCCGGTGCCGCTGGGGGTGGTGGGCGAGCTGTTTATCGCCGGCGTGCAAGTCGCTCGCGGCTACCTGCATCGTCCTGAACTGACCGCCGAGCGCTTCCTCAACGACCCGTTCCATGCCGGCCGGATGTACCGCACCGGTGACGTCGGGCGCTACCTGCCCGACGGCAATATCGAGTACCTGGGCCGCAACGACGACCAGGTGAAAATCCGTGGCCTGCGTATCGAGCTGGGGGAAATCCAGGCGCGCCTGACCGAGTACCCGCAGATCAAGGAAGCGGCGGTGTTGGCCCGGGATGAGCGGCTGGTGGCGTACTACACCGGCGTGCAGGCTGATATCGAACAGCTGCGGGCGCACCTGCTGGCGCGCTTGCCGGACTACATGGTGCCCGCCGTGTTCGTGCACCTGCACGCCTGGCCCCTGAGCCCCAACGGCAAGCTGGACCGCAAGGCCCTGCCGGCGCCGGGTGTGGAGTCGCTGATCGTGCGCGAGTACGAAGCCCCGGTGGGTGACACCGAAATCACCCTGGCGCGGCTGTGGGCCGAGCTGCTGAAGGTGGAGCGGGTAGGGCGACACGACAACTTTTTTGAACTGGGCGGGCACTCGTTGCTGGCCGTCAGTTTGATTGGACGCTTGCGTCAGGAAGGCATGGAAGCCGATGTGCGGGGCCTGTTCGAACAACCGACCCTGGCCGGCTACGCCGCAATTACCGAACGAATGGAGATCGTCCTGTGAGCATCATCGAACTGTTGGCGACACTCAAGGCCAAGGACGTGCAACTGGCGCTCAAGGGCGATCAGCTGTCGGTGCAAGGCAACAAACAGGCCCTGAGCGACGCGGCATTGGTGGCCTCGCTGCGCGAACACAAGCCGGCGCTGATCGAGCTGATCAAGGCCGGGGATTACTCGGCGACCAAGGCGGGTGAGGTGCAGGTGCCAGCCAATGGCATTGCGCCGGGCGCTACCTTCATCACCCCGCAGATGCTGACCCTGTCGAACCTCAGCCAGGCGTCCATCGACCGCATCCTCGAGACCGTCGACGGTGGCGTCGCCAATGTGCAGGACATCTACCCGCTGGCGCCGTTGCAGGAAGGCATCCTCTACCACCATGTGAGTGCCGAACACGGCGACCCGTACATCATGCAGTCGCTGTTTGCCTTCGACAGCCTCGAGCGCTTCGAGGGGTTTGCCCGGGCCCTGCAACAGGTGATCGACCGCCACGACATCCTGCGTACCGGGGTGGTGTGGGAAGGCCTGGAAGAACCGTCGCAAGTGGTCTGGCGCACGGCGCGCCTGCCGGTGCAGGCGATTGAGCTGGACCCGGCCGACGGTGATATCGCGGCCCAGTTGCACCGGCTGTTCGATGGCCGTCATTACCGCATGGACGTGACCCAGGCACCGCTGCTGCGGCTGGTGCGCGCCCGGGATGAAGTCGGCCAGCGCGTGGTGGCGATGCTGTTGTTCCACCACATGGCCCTGGACCACAGCGCTTTGGAAGTGGTGTGCCACGAGATGCAGGCCTGCCTGCTGGGCAAGGCCGAGCTGTTGGGCCAGGCCGTGCCGTTTCGCAACTATGTCGCCCAGGCGCGGCTGGGCATCAGCGAGCAGGAACACGAAGGTTTCTTCCGCCAGATGCTCGGCGACATCAGCGAACCCACCTTGCCCTACGGCTTGCAGGATGTGCAGGGTGACGGCGACAACATCGAAGAAATCAGCCTGGCGCTGGCCCCGCAACTGAGCCGGCGTCTGCGCGCCCAGGCCCGACAGTTGGGCGTGAGTGCCGCGAGCCTGTTCCATATGGGCTGGGCCCAGGTGCTGGGCGTGCTGGCGGGCAAGCAACAGGTGGTGTTCGGCACGGTGCTGATGGGCCGCATGCAGGGCAGCCACGACACCGACCGTGCGTTGGGGATCTTTATCAACACCTTGCCGTTCCGGGTGGATGTGGGCGCCGAAGACGTACGCGCCGGGGTCAAGGCCACCCATGCCCGGCTCACCACCTTGCTGCGCCACGAACATGCGCCGCTGGCTCTGGCCCAACGGTGCAGCGGCGTGGTGGCGCCGACGCCGCTGTTCAGCGCGCTGCTCAACTACCGCCACAGCGCCGGCAGCGCGAGTGCCGAGGCGGCATCGGCCTGGCAGGGTATCCAGGCGTTGCGTTCCGAGGAACGCACCAACTACCCGTTGACCCTGAGCGTCGACGACCTGGGCGAGGACTTCAGCCTGAGCCTGTTGGCCAGCGCCCAGGTGGATCCGCAGCGGGTGTGCAGCTATCTGCAAACTGCCCTGGAAAACCTGGTGCAGGCGCTGGAACAGGCACCCGAAACACCCTTGAATCATTTGTCGGTGCTGCCCGAGGCGGAGCAGCGCCACCTCCTGGAGCAGTTCAACGCCACAGCCGCCGACTTCCCCCAAGGCACCACCCTGCACGGGCGTATCGAAGCGCAAACCCGGCTGACCCCGGACGCGGTGGCGGCGGTGTATCAAGGCCGCCAACTGACCTACGCCGAATTGAATCAGCAAGCCAACCTGCTGGCCCACCACCTGCTGGCGCTGGGGGTAAAACCCGACGACCGCGTGGCCATCGTGGCCCGGCGCGGGCTGGACACCCTGGCCGGGTTGCTGGCAATCCTCAAGTCCGGCGCCTGCTATGTACCGGTAGACCCGTCGCACCCCGCCGAGCGCCTGAGCTACCTGCTCAGCGACAGCGCCCCGGTTGCAGTCCTGACCCAGCACGCGCTGCTGGAACGCCTGCCCGCGCTCGACGTGCCGGTGATCAACCTCGACCGTTTTACCTGGCATCACCATTCGGCCAGCAACCCGCACGTCGCCGTCACACCGTCCAACCTGGCCTACGTGATCTACACCTCCGGCTCCACCGGCCTGCCCAAGGGCGTAATGGTGGAGCACCACACCGTGGCCAACCTGGTGGACTGGCATTGCCGCGCATTTGACCTGTGCGCCGGCCGGCATACCGCCAGCGTTGCCGGGTTCGGCTTTGACGCGATGGCCTGGGAAGTCTGGCCGGCCCTTTGCGTGGGCGCGACCTTGCACCTGCCGCCGGCCCACGACGGCGCGGAAGACATCGACGCGCTGC
Source organism: Pseudomonas yamanorum (assembly GCF_013386765.1). Lineage (GTDB taxonomy): Bacteria > Pseudomonadota > Gammaproteobacteria > Pseudomonadales > Pseudomonadaceae > Aquipseudomonas > Aquipseudomonas yamanorum_A. The sequence continues at coordinate 9,273 of NZ_JACARE010000082.1, read as the reverse complement.
TGGACTGGTGGCGCGCGCAACCGCTGGACGTGTGTTTCCTGCCCACGCCCGTGGCCGAATATGCGTTCAGCCAGAATATCGAACACCCGACCCTGCGCACCCTGCTGATTGGCGGCGACCGCCTGCGCCAGTTCACCCGGGCCCAGCGTTTCGAGGTGATCAACAACTACGGGCCCACCGAAGCCACAGTGGTCGCCACCTCCGGCCGGATCGAACCCGGGCAGCCGCTGCACATCGGCAAACCCATCGCCAATGCCACGGTTTACCTGCTGGACGAACAGCAACGCCCGGTGCCATTGGGCGTTGCCGGTGAACTGTATGTGGGTGGCAAGGGCGTGGCGCGGGGGTATCTCAACCGCCCGGAAATGACCGCCGAACGCTTCCTGGATGACCCGTTCAACCCGGGCCGTATGTACCGCACCGGCGACCTGGCGCGCTGGTTGCCGGACGGGAATATCGAGTACCTGGGGCGCAACGACGACCAGGTAAAAATCCGTGGCGTGCGTATCGAACTGGGGGAAATCGAAACCCGCCTCAACCAGCTTCCGAGTCTCCAGGAAGTGGTGGTGCTGGCCCGTGAAGACCAGCCGGGCCAGCCACGGTTGGTAGCCTACTTCACCGAAAACCCGCAGTTCGATGCCCTTGAAGTGGGCGAGATTCGTGCGCATCTGGTGGCGCATCTGCCGGATTACATGGTGCCGGTGGCCTACGTAAAACTGGATGCGTTGCCCCTGACCGCCAACGGCAAGCTGGACCGCAAGGCCCTGCCAAAACCGGACCTGGCCGCGGTATTCACCCGCGAATACGAGGCGCCCCACGGCGATATTGAAAGCGTGCTCGCGCAGATCTGGGCCGAGGTGCTGCACGTGGAGCGCGTTGGGCGCCAGGATCATTTCTTCGAGCTGGGCGGGCATTCGTTGCTGGCGATGCGCATGGTGTCTCAGGTGCGCCAGCAACTGGGGGTCGACCTGGCGCTGGGTGAGCTGTTCGCCAATGCCGAACTGGCGGCGGTGGCGCAAGTGCTGGCCCAGGCGGGACGCAGCACGTTGCCGGATATCCTGCCGGCGGCACGGGACGCAGATTTGCCGCTGTCGTTTGCCCAGCAACGCCTGTGGTTCCTGGCGCTGATGGAAGGGGCCAACACGGCCTACAACATTCCGATCGGCCTGCGCCTGCGCGGACAGTTGCACGTCGAGGCGCTGCAACGGGCCCTGGCGCGGATCGTGGCGCGGCATGAAACCTTGCGCAGCCGTTTCGCACAGCAGGATGACGACGCCCACGTGCTGATCGTGCCCCCTGAAGAGGTGATACCCCTGCAAGTGCAGGACCTGCGTCGCCACCCCGAAGCACAGCAGGTGCTGGACGCGCTGATCCAGGGCGAAGCCTCGGCACCCTTTGACCTGCAACGCGGCCCGCTGCTGCGTGGGCGCCTGGTGATCATGGCCGACGATCATCACGTATTGCTGCTGACCCTTCACCACATCGTGTCCGATGGCTGGTCCATGGGCGTGCTGACCCGCGAGTTGATGGCGCTGTATCAGGCCTTCAGTCGCGCAGAGGCTGACCCACTGCCGCCATTGCCGATCCAGTACAGCGACTTCGCCGTCTGGCAGCGCCTATGGCTCAGCGGCGACGTGCTGCATCGCCAGAGCAGCTATTGGCAGCAAACCCTGGCGGGCGCGCCGGCCTTGCTGATGCTGCCCACCGACCGTCCGCGCCCGGCCCAGCAGGACTACGCCGGCAGCAGCGTCGAGGTGCGCCTGGATGAGCGCCTGACTGCCGGGCTAAAAGCCTTGAGCCAACGCCATGGCACCACCCTGTACATGGTGATGATGACCGCGTGGGCTTCGTTGCTGGCGCGGTTGGCCGGGCAGGAGGAAGTGGTGATCGGCTCGCCGGTCGCCAACCGCCAGCGGGCCGAGGTGGAAGGCTTGATCGGGTTGTTCGTCAACACCCTGGCGGTGCGCATTGATACCTCGGGTGAGCTGAGCGCCGAGGCGCTGCTGGCGCGGGTCAAGGAGCTGACTCTGGACGCCCAGGCCCATCAGGACCTGCCGTTTGAACAGGTGGTGGAAATCACTCGGCCGCTGCGCAGCCTGGCCCACAGCCCGCTGTTCCAGACGATGCTGACCTGGCAGGACAGCGACGCGCCGGTGCTGGCCCTTGGGGACTTGAGCCTTGAAGGGATTGTGGAGGACAGTCACTTTGCCAAGTTCGACCTGTCCCTGAACCTCGGCGAGGCCCGGGGCGAAATTCGCGGCACCCTGGAGTACGCGATTGCGTTGTTCGATGAGTCGACGATGCAGCGTTATGTCGGCTACTTCACCCGCGTGCTGCAAGCCATGGTCGTTAATGATCAGGCGGTGCTGGAGCACGCTGATTTGCTGGACGGCCAGGAGCGCGAGCACCTGCTGTTCGACTTCAACGACACCGCAGTCGATTACAACCTCGACCAGACACTCCACGGTATGTTCGAAGCCCAGGTTGAGCGTGCGCCCGATGCAGTGGCGGTGAAGGCGGGCACACAGTGCCTGAGCTATCGCGAACTGAACCAGCGGGCCAATCAGTTGGCCCATCACCTGCGGCAGCTGGGCGTACAGCCGGATTCGCGGGTGGCGATCTGCGTCGAGCGTGGCCTGGAGATGGTTGTCGGGCTTTTCGCGATCCTCAAGGCGGGCGGTGGTTATGTGCCGCTGGACCCGGCGTATCCGCTGGAGCGCATCGCCTACATGCTCAAGGACAGCGCGCCGGCGGCGGTGCTGGTACAGGGCGAAACCCGTGCGTTACTGGGCGAGGTAAAGGTGTCGGTGGTGGATCTGGACCAGAACACCTGGCAGCACCTGCCGACGTCCAATCCGCAGGTCGATGGATTGACCGCGCAGCATCAGGCCTACGTGATCTACACCTCCGGCTCCACCGGCCAACCGAAGGGCGTGATCAACGAACACGCGGGCGTGGTCAACCGCCTGCTGTGGATGCAGGACGAGTACGGCCTCACCGCCCAGGACACGGTCTTGCAGAAAACCCCGTTCAGCTTTGACGTGTCGGTGTGGGAGTTTTTCTGGCCGCTGTTCACCGGCGCCCGCTTGGTGATGGCGCGTCCTGGCGGGCACAAGGACCCGGTTTACCTGTGCGAGGTGATCGAGGCGGAGCAGATCACCACCTTGCACTTTGTGCCGTCGATGCTCGACGTGTTCCTGGCCCACGGTGATGTCAGCCAGGGCGCCGGGCTGGTGCGGGTGATGTGCAGCGGCGAAGCCTTGCCCGGCAGCCTGGTGCGCCGCTTCAAACAACAGCTTCCCGGCATCGGCTTGTACAACCTCTATGGCCCCACCGAGGCAGCGGTGGACGTGACGGCGTGGGATTGCGCCGGGCCCGTCACCCCGGACAACACACCGATCGGCAAGCCGATCGCCAACACCCGCATGTACCTGCTGGACGCGCAGTTGCAGCCGGTGCCATTGGGGGTGGTGGGCGAGCTGTTTATCGGTGGCGTGCAAGTCGCCCGGGGTTACTTGCACCGCCCTGAACTGACGGCCGAACGCTTCCTCAAGGACCCGTTCAGCACCGGCCGGATGTACCGCACGGGCGACGTCGGGCGTTACTTGCCCGACGGCACTATCGAGTACCTGGGCCGCAACGACGACCAGGTAAAAATCCGTGGCCTGCGCATTGAACTGGGGGAGATCCAGGCGCGACTGCTCCAGTTCCCGCAGCTCAGCGAAGCCGCGGTTATCGCCCGGGATTCACGGCTGGTGGCTTACTACACCGGCGTGCCGGCCGAGATCGACGCTCTGCGCAGCCATCTGCTGGAACACCTGCCGGACTACATGGTGCCGACGACCTTCATGCACCTGGACGCCTTGCCCCTGAGCCCCAACGGCAAGCTCGACCGCAAGGCCCTGCCGGCGCCGGTCCTTGCGTCGGTGATCGCCCGGGAATATGTCGCGCCAGTGGGCGATATCGAAGTCACCCTGGCCGGCCTGTGGGCGGACTTGCTCAAAGTGGAGCGGGTGGGGCGGCATGACAACTTCTTCGAACTTGGCGGCCACTCGCTGCTGGCCGCCAGCCTGATCGGCCGCATGCGCCGGGCCGGGCTGTCGGCGGATGTGAAGGTGTTGTTTGGCCAGCCGACCCTGGCGGCGTTGGCTGCGGCGGTGGGTGGTGGCCGCGAAGTGGCGGTGCCGGTCAATGGCATTGCTGCCGATTGCACGCGCATCACCCCGGACATGCTCACGCTGGTGACCCTGGCACAACCTGCCATCGACCGTCTTGTCGCGACCATTCCCGGCGGCGCGGCCAATGTGCAGGACATCTACCCTCTGGCGCCGTTGCAGGCCGGGATCCTGTATCACCATCGCGCGGTGCAGCAGGGTGATGCGTACCTGTTGCAGGCGCAGTTCGCCTTCGCTGGTGTGGAGCGCCTTCAAGCGTTTGCCCAGGCCTTGCAGGCGGTGATTGAGCGGCATGACATCCTGCGTTCGTCGATGCACTGGGACGGGCTGGAAGAACCGGTGCAAGTGGTGTGGCGCCAGGCCTCGTTGCAGGTTGAGGCGATTGAGTTGACGGGGGATGTGCTGGAGCAATTGCAGGCGCGCTTTGATCAGCATCGCCTGGACCTGTCGCAGGCGCCGCTGATGCGCCTGGTGTACGCCGATGACCCGGCCAACCAGCGAGTGGTTGCATTGTTGCTGTTCCATCACCTGGTGATGGACCACGTGGCGCTGGAAGTGCTGCAGCACGAGATGCAGGCCTGCCTGCTGGGCCGGCGCGAACAGTTGGGCGCGGCGGTGCCGTATCGCAACTATGTGGCCCAGACGCGGCTGGGAATGCGCGAGGAAGAGCACGAAGCGTTCTTCCGCGAGATGCTCGGTGAGGTCGATGAGCCGACGCCAGCCCTGAATGCACCGGGTGAGGCGCAACAGGCGCGCCTGAGCGTCGACCCGCTGTTGAACGGGCGCCTGCGCAGCCTGGCACGTCATCTTGGGGTGAGTGCGGCGAGCCTGATGCACCTGGCCTGGGCGCAGGTATTGGGCAAGGTCTGCGGCCGCGAGCAGGTGGTGTTCGGCACTGTGTTGCTGGGCCGGCTGCAAGGCGGTGAAGGGGCCGAGCGTGCGTTGGGCGTGTTCATCAACACCTTGCCGCTGCGGGTCGACCTGGGGCAGCGCACGGTGCACGCGGCGCTGATGGCGACCCACGCCAGCCTGACCCGACTGCTCAGCCACGAGCATGCGCCTCTGGCCCTGGCCCAGCGTTGCAGCGGGCTGGCGGCCAATACGCCGCTGTTCAGCGTGCTGTTCAACTACCGTCACAGTGCGCCGCACGCCGGCGCAGTGGCCGAGGCCTGGCAGGGCATGCAGGTGCTCAAGGCCGAGGAACGCACCAACTTTGCGTTGTCCCTGAGTGTCGATGACCTGGGGGACGGGTTCAGCTTCGACGTGATGGGGCAGGGCGCGCCACGCCTCTGCGAGTACCTGCATATTGCCCTCGAACAGCTGGTGCAGGCCCTGGAACAGAATGCCGGGAGCGCCATCAGCCAACTGTCGATTCTGCCGGTGGCAGAGCGTGAAAAACTGCGGGTGGAGTTCAACGCCACCCAACGTGAATTCCCTCACGAACATACCGTGCAGCGCTTGTTCGAAGCCCAGGCCCAGGCGCGTCCGAGCGCCGTCGCCGTGGTGCATGGCGAACACACCCTGAGTTACGGCGCGCTGAATACCCGCGCCAACCAGTTGGCTCACCACCTGCGCACTCTGGGCGTGCAGCCCGGCGACCACGTAGCGATCCTGCTGCCACGCTCGATTGACCTGCTGCTCAGCCAGCTGGCGATCCTCAAATGCGCCGCCGCCTACGTGCCGCTGGACATCAACGCCCCGGCCGAACGCCAGGCCTTCATGGTGCAGGACAGCGGCGCGGTGTGGCTGTTGACCCACAGCAGCGAATCCATCGATTACCCGGCCCGCCGGATCGACCTCGACACCCTGGCGCTGGACCCGCAACCGAGCCATAACCCCGACCTGTCCCAGTCCTCGGAGCGGGTGGCGTACATCATGTACACCTCCGGCTCCACCGGCACCCCCAAAGGCGTGCTCGTGCCGCACCGGGGCATCACGCGGCTGGTGATCAATAACGGCTACGCCGATTTCAACGCCCATGACCGCGTGGCATTTGCCTCCAACCCGGCGTTCGACGCGAGCACCATGGACGTGTGGGGCCCCTTGCTCAACGGCGGCCAGGTGCGGGTGATCGACCATGCCACCTTGCTCGACCCGGGGGCTTTTGGCCGGGCATTGAAGGGCGGCGGGGCGACGATCCTGTTCGTCACCACCGCGCTGTTCAACCAGTACGTGCAGCTGATTCCCGACGCGTTGGCCGGGCTGCGCATCCTGTTGTGCGGCGGCGAGCGGGCGGACCCGGCGGCGTTCCGCAGCCTGCTGGCCCAGGCACCGGCGCTGCGCCTGGTGCATTGCTACGGCCCGACGGAAACCACCACCTACGCCACCACGTATGAAGTGCAGGCCATCGCCGCCGACGCCGAAAGCGTGCCGGTCGGCAAGCCGATTTCCAACACGCAGATCCATGTGCTGGATGCGCAGTTGCAGCCGGTGCCGCTGGGTGTGGTCGGGGAAATCTGCATTGGCGGGCACGGCGTGGCCAAGGGGTATTTGAACCGGCCTGAGCTGACGGCCGAAAAGTTTGTCGATAACCCGTTTGGCGAGGGTTTGCTGTACCGCACCGGGGACCTGGGACGCTGGTCGGCGGACGGGCTGCTGGAGTGCATCGGGCGCAATGACGACCAGGTGAAGATCCGTGGTTTCCGCATCGAGTTGGGCGAGATCGAAGCGCGCCTGGCGACCTGTGCCGGGATCAAGGATGTGGTGGTGCTGGCGCGGGAGGATGTGCCGGGGGACAAACGCCTGGTGGCGTACTACACCGGCGAGCCGCTGGCCATCGAGGTGTTGCGCAGCCATCTGCTGCAGCACCTGCCGGACTACATGGTGCCGTCGGCCTATGTGCCGCTGGAAAAAATGCCCCTGACCGCCAACGGCAAAGTCGACCGCAAGGCCTTGCCGGTGCCGGCGATGGAAGCGTTGGTGAGCCGCGTGTTCGAGGCCCCGGCGAATGAACTGGAGCAGACTCTGGCGCGACTCTGGGCCGAGGTGTTGAGGTTGGAACAGGTCGGCCGGCATGACAGTTTCTTTGAACTGGGCGGGCATTCGTTGCTGGCGATCCGGCTGGTCAACCTGATGGAAGAGGCGGGGCTCGGGGTATCGCTGGCGGAGCTGTTCCAGCACGCCAGCGTGGCTTCGGTGGCTGCGATGCTCGGCCAGCGCACTGCGCGGGAGGACAACCGCTCGCTGATCACCGTGCGCGCCAGCGGCAGCCAGCCGCCGTTGTTCCTGGTGCATGAGTTCAGCGGCATGGACGTTTACTTTCCGGCGCTGGGCCGGCATCTGCCGGGTGACTACCCGATCTATGGCTTGCCCGGCGCGCCCCTCGGTGAGCCGCAATTGCAAACCATGGAAGGCCTCGCGGCGCGGCTGGTGAGGATTATTCGGTCGGTGCAGCCCCATGGGCCGTATCGCCTGGCGGGTTGGTCGTTTGGCGGGGTGCTGGCCTATGAAGTGGCGATGCAACTGCAGGGGCTGGACGAGCCGGTGGCGTTCCTCGGGCTGATCGACAGCTACGTGCCGCGCATGACCGACCAGGGCAAGGCGCGTTGGGCCGGTCCGGATGCCCTCAAGCGGCATTTGCTGTTGCAGTGCACGGCGTATTGGAAGGCACAGGGAGGTGTGGATGAGTTGGCGAGCCTGGAGCAACTGGACGCGCAGATTGGACAGCTGGACTTTGCTGGCTTGCTGCAACGCTGCCGCGATCGGCATTTGTTGTACGCGCAGATGGCGGCGGCAACGGACGCGGATCTCTTGAGTTTTATCGAGCGGGAAGTCGGGCACGGGCATGCGTTGGCGCATTACAGCCTGTTCCCGATGCCGCTGGCGGTGCACCTGTTCAGCGCTGCCGAGCGGCCGACGGAACTGTCGCGGCGCAGTCTGGATTTGGGCTGGGACAAGGCGCTGGCCGCAGGGCAATTGCGCCGCATTGAAGTGCCGGGGGATCACCAGAGCATGATGCAGGCGCCGCATATCCAGGCGCTGGGGCAGGCGTTGGGTGAAGCCCTGGCGCTGAGTGAGGCGCCGCGTGTGGCGGAGCATCAGCCGTTGTTGCGGATTCAGAGTGGCCGCGCCGGGCAGGCACCGATCTTTTGTGTGCCGGGTGCGGGGGACAGCGTGACCGGGTTTGTGGGGTTGACCGAGGCGTTGGGCCGGGACTGGCCGATCTTTGGCTTGCAGCCGCGCGGGCTGGATGGGGAGGTGGTGCCTCACAGTCAGGTCGAGGCGGCGGCGCGCTGTTATTTGCAGGCGCTGGAGTTGGAATGTCCTTCGGGGCCGGTGCATCTGGTGGGGCATTCGTTTGGTGGCTGGGTGGTGTTTGAGATGGCCGCGCGGTTGCAGGCCCAGGGGCGTGAGGTGGCTTCGTTGACGTTGATTGACAGCGAGGCGCCCGGGGGGAATGGGGTGGTGGGCAGGCCGTATACCACGACGGCGGCGTTGTTGCGGTTGGTGGAGTCGATGCAGATTGCGTCGGGTAAGTCGCTGGGTGTTGATGCGGTGGATTTTGCCGGGCGGGATGAAGTGGAGCAGCGGCGGTTGTTGCATGCGGGGATGGTGGGGGTTGGGTTGTTGCCTGTGCGGTCTTCGGTGGATGCGATGGATGGGCCGGCGCGGACGTATGCGTCGGCGTTGCGTACGGTTTATCGGCCGGCTCAAAGGTATGAGGGGGTGGTGCGGCTGGTGTTGGCGGAGGACCCGACCCTGGATGCGGCGGGGAATCGGCGGGAGCAGGGGGTGATGGTTGACGGGTGGCGCCGGTGCGCCGGGTCGTTGGAGGTTTGGTATGGGCCGGGGAATCATTTTTCGTTGCTCAAGGCGCCGAATGTGTTGAGTTTGGCGGCTTGGTGGCGGGATGGGGTTTTGGCTGGGGAGCGGGTTTTGTGAGGGGTTTTGATGGAGTACATATCCGTTTCTGCGGTAACGGCCACTTAGGGTTCCGCTCTTACAGCGGGTCACTTTTGGCAAACGCCCCAAAAGTAACCAAAAGGTCTTTGCCCCACCACTCGGTGCCTCGCTTAGGCTCGGCATGCCCGCAATCAGACCCGTCTCCGCGGGCCGCCGCGACGGGCCATCCATGGCCCGGCGCGGCTAAATCGGCATC
>NZ_JACARE010000081.1 GCF_013386765.1 Pseudomonas yamanorum | reverse complement strand
CAGAGTGTGTAAAAACGCGCTGATGCACTGTCGGCGCGCAGCGCTGACGGTTGTTAGCTGAGTAATTGCTCACAACAAGTCCTGCGGATCATCACGAGGGGCTGGGAGCCCCTAGCGCCGCTTCTACCTTGCTGGGTGGCCAAAATACAGATCTTTTCAGGCCGACAGCGCCTTCATTAAACCGCTGGTACCGATAATTTTCATGACTCGTTTCAAGTTGTAGGCGAGGACGTTCAAGCTCATCTCCGCACTTACTCCGTTCAGCTTTCGTGTCAGGAAATGTGTGGCGCCCATCCATTGTTTGAGTGTCCCGAAGGGATGCTCGACCGTACGCTTGCGGACTCGCATCATGTCCGGCGCGTTGCTCAGCCTGTTCTGCATTTCCTCCAATACGGCTTCATGCTCCCATCGCCGAACTCGCCGTTGCTTGCTCGGTGTGCACTCCGATTTCAGCACGCATCCCTGGCAATTAGAACTCCAATAACGGTGCAACTTCAGGCCTTTTTCAACGCTGGAAAAGCGCCAGATCAACGCCTCTCCAGCGGGACAAATGTATTCGTTTTTTACCGCGTCATAGATGAAGGCATCGTTATTGAAACGCCCGTCAGCCTTGGCTCCAGAGGTCATCGGCTTGGGCACATAGACGGTGATGCCTGCATCGTGACAAGCTAGGATTTGTTCGCTTTTGAAGTAACCTCGGTCAGCCACTACCGACAACGTATCTGACGCCATCGCCTCGCGGGCCTGCTTGGCCATCGAGCTGAGCAGATCGCGGTCGGAACCGACGTTGGTCACCTCATGCGCAACGATCAAATGGTGCTGGGTATCGACTGCTGTCTGCACGTTGTAACCGACGATTCCGGTGCCGCGCGTCATCATGGAACGGGCGTCTGGATCGGTCAGTGAGACCTGTTTATCCGTTGATTCGTTGAGCTGAGTTTCAATGACCTGCAACTCTTTCATCTGAGCTTTGAGCTTGTCGATTTTCTCTTGCAGACGAGCAGCCTTGGGCTGAGCGACCGAGGGTTTTTGCCGATCAGTTTCGTCGAGCGTAGTCAGGTACCGATTGATACTTGATTCAATTTCTTCCATCCGCCGTTTCAGCTTGGCGCTGGTGAAATTGCGGTCGCGGTTATTGACGGCCTTGAATTTGCTGCCGTCGATGGCGACCAGATTTTCTTCGAACAGTCCTAGCTGCTGGCACAGCACCACGAACTGGCGGCAGACACCTCGGATGGCCTTGCTGTTGTCTTTTCGGAAGTTGGCGATGGTCTTGAAATCGGGCATCAAACGCCCGGTCAACCACATCAACTCGACGTTGCGTTGGGCTTCTCGTTCAAGACGCCGGCTCGATGGAATGCGGTTCAGATAGCCGTAGATGTAGATCTTCAGCAGGACCGAGGGATGGTAAGCCGGCCGGCCTGTATCAGCAGGTAAGGCGCCCTCGAAACCTAGTTTGACGAGGTCCAGTTCGTCGACAAAAATGTCGACTACGCGCACCGGATTGGCATCTGTGACGTAATCGTCGAGGCTCGCGGGAAGGAAGGTTTCTTGGCCTCGATGTTCACCTTGGATAAAGCGCTTCATGGGCGATCCCTGCGATGAAATCCTCAGAAATCATAGCAGGGCTAAGAGCGGTGTTCTGTTGAGATATTGATGCGTTTTTCAACCGCCTGTAGTTGCCTTTCCGGGTCCCAACCTCTCGGCGACGCTTGAGCTTTGCTACACCAAAGCATTCCTTTAGAGATCCATAATCTCCGCAAGTCAGCATGAGTAGATGTTGCGTCATCATAGCCGAACTGCGTACCGCAGGACGGGCACATGCCAAACGAAGAGCAGCCAACCTCATCGTATGGAGGCTCTTCAAGCCCGGGGTATCCACAAACCGGACAAAGATACGAAACGTTGCTTGCAATCATCCAACCCCCAGATTTCTAGCCTCTAGCCCACGTTGTCGGCGTACCTGCTGATTTCCGGAATCTTATACTGAATCTGAGCAACTGATGTCTGACCTGGGCTGAGTAGGAAAAAACACTAGAGTGGAAGCCGCTAACAAGGGTTTTGACACACTCTGGGCC
>NZ_JACARE010000080.1:4140-4468 GCF_013386765.1 Pseudomonas yamanorum | reverse complement strand
GAAACCATAAGTAGCCGTTACCTGAATAATGGATATGTACCCAAAGCGTCCACGAATCAGATCGCCTCAGCCATCAACAACTCCCGCGTATACGGATGCCGCGCATCCGCAAACAGCGCCCCCGTCTCCCCCTGCTCCACCACCCGCCCCCGGTGCATCACCGCAATCCGATCACACAACCGCGCAGCCACCCGCAGATCATGGGTAATAAACACAATGCTCAACTTCAACCGCCGCTGCAGCGACTCCAGCAACTCCAGAATCTGCACCTGAACCAGCGCATCCAGCGCCGACACACACTCATCAGCAATCAACACCTTGGGCTCCA
>NZ_JACARE010000080.1:3410-4111 GCF_013386765.1 Pseudomonas yamanorum | reverse complement strand
GGGGAAACCGCTCAAACGCCGCTGCCGGCAACCCCACTAACTCCAGTAACTCACGCGCCCGCCGCTCAGCATCAACCCGGGAAACCCCTTGCACCAAAGGCCCGGTCATAACAATCTGCTCCACCGTCTGCCGCGGATTAAGCGACGCAAACGGATCCTGAAAAATCATCTGCACCTCACTGCGCAATGGCCGCAACCGCCCTTCAGACAGCCCCGCCACCTCACGCCCCAACCATTCGATCCGCCCACTGTCGGCGCGCAACAAACGCACCAGGCACCGGCCGAGGGTCGACTTACCCGAGCCCGACTCACCCACAATCCCCAAGGTCTCGCCTTCACGCAATTGCAACTGAACCGAGTCCAACGCCTGAGTGGTGCGCCGCCCCCACCAGCCACTGCGGCTGCTGAACACCTTGCCCAAGGCCTCGGCCTTCAACACCACCGGCCCTGCCACCGGCGTACGCGGTACCAGCGGTTGCGCCGACACCGCCGCGAGCAATTGCCGGGTGTAGTTTTCCCGAGGCACACGCAATACCGCTGGCGCCGCACCCTGCTCCACCACCCGACCTTTTTCCAGCACCAATACCCGGTCAGCAATCGCTTCCACCACAGCAAAATCGTGGGTGATAAACAACAACGCCATACCCTTGTCCTGCTGGATCTTGCGCAGCAGATCGAGGATCTGCGCCTGGGTGGTCACG
>NZ_JACARE010000080.1:3106-3369 GCF_013386765.1 Pseudomonas yamanorum | reverse complement strand
GCCATGGCGATCACCACCCGCTGACGCTGCCCACCCGACAGTTCAAACGGATACGCCAGGCGCAACCGCTCAGGCTCAGGCAAGCCGACATAACCAAGCAAGTCCACCACCCGCTGACGCCGCACACGCGCCGATGCCACACCATGGGCACGCAGGGTTTCATCGATCTGCTCGCCCACCCGCAACAGTGGATTAAGGGCACTCATGGGCTCCTGGAACACCATGCTGATATCCCGCCCGCGCAGTTGGCGCATGGCCTCTTC
>NZ_JACARE010000080.1:1595-2992 GCF_013386765.1 Pseudomonas yamanorum | reverse complement strand
GCGGTCCGCACCGGCCGGCAAGGCGATACGCAGATGCTCAACACTCAATAACGTCATAGCGACCTCCCGGGCTCAAAGGCCACACGCAAACCTTCGCCCACTCGATTGACCGCCAGCACACACAGCACAATCGCCAGCCCCGGCAGGAAACTCATCCACCAGGCATCCCGCAGCAAGCCACGGGAAGCGTTGATCATGTAGCCCCAGCTCATGGCTTCCGGGTCGCTCAAGCCGAGAAACGCCAGGGCCGCTTCGGTGAGGATCGCCGTGGCCATGACAAAGGTCATGGTCACCAAAAGCGGCGCCAGGGCGTTGGGCAAAATCTGCTGGGTGATGATCCCCAGCGGTGACTGCCCCAGCACCCGCGCCGCCTGCACGAATTCGCGCTGGCGCAGGGTCAGGAACTCACTGCGTACCAACCGCGCCACCGCCGGCCAGGCAACGAGTGCGATGGCCAGCACGATCGAGAACAAGGATGGCTCAAGGATCGCCACCAGAATCACCGCCAGCACCAGTTGCGGAATGATCTGGAAGAACTCGGCAATACGCATCAGCACACCGTCAATCCAGCCACCAAAATAGCCGGCAACGGCGCCCACCAGCAGGCCGACCACCAGGGTTGCCAGGCTGGCCAGGGCACCGACCGCCAGGGACACGCGCGCGCCATACAGCAAGCCACTGGCGAGATCGCGACCCAGCAGGTCACTGCCCAGCCAGTGGGCCGAGTCGTGGAATGGCGTGAGCATCGGCTGGCTGTTCATCTCCCACGGCGAGCTGCTGGTCAGCCAGGGTGCAGCGATCGCCAACAGGGTCAGCAGCAGCAAAAACAACGCGCCTGCCAGCGCCGATGGCTGACGTACAAAACGTCGAAAAACCTGCATCAGCCTTGCACTCCTGCACCGATACGCGGGTCGAGAAAGCGGCAGATCACATCGGTCAACACGTTAAACCCCACCACCAGAATCGAGATCACCAGGAAACCGCCCATCAACACCCCGTAGTCTCGTTGCGCCAATGAGTCGTACATCAAGCGGCCAATCCCCGGCCAGGAATACACCACCTCCACCAGCAATGCGCCGCTGGCCAACTGGCCCAATTGCAGGCCGGCAAAGGTCACCACCGGCAACAGCGCATTGCGCAGCACGTGCACATAGAGAATCCGCCGTGGATGCAGGCCCTTCGCATGGGCCGTGCGCACGTACTCCTGGCCGAGGGCGTCGAGCACCGCAGCGCGGGTCAGGTGGATGTACAAGGCGAGGAACAGCACGCTCAACGACACGCACGGCAGCAGCAGGTGCTTGAGCCGGTCCACCAGGGAGAAGTCCTGCGCCACCGTCTCCATGCCGAACGCCGGCAGCCAATCCAGGCTGACGGAGAACAGCAGGATCAGCAGCATC
>NZ_JACARE010000080.1:705-1548 GCF_013386765.1 Pseudomonas yamanorum | reverse complement strand
GGCGGCCAGGGTGCCGAGGGTGACGCCGAGCACCGACGAGAGCACGAATGCCGAGCCCATCAGGGCCAATGTCGCCGGCAGCCGCTCGGCAATCAGCGACCACACCGAGGTCTGGTTGCGATAGGAGTAACCCAGGTCCAGATGGGCGATATTGCCCAGGTAGATCAGCAGCTGTTGGAGCAACGGCTTGTCCAGGCCCATGGTCTGGCGCAGGTGTTCGATGAACTGCACATCGTCCACTCCCGCCTCGCCAGCCAACAGCAGCGCCGGGTCACCCGGCGCCAGGCGGATCAGCAAAAAGCCCAGCACCAGCACCGCCACGATCATCAACAACGCCTTGAGCAGGCGGCCGCTGAAATACAGCAGCCCGTTCATGGCGCGGGCGCGTCGAGGTAGACGCTTTCGTAGTCTTCGTTAAGGCTGGTGGCGGTCTGCAGCAGGTTCTTCACCTCTTTGTGGAACAGCGTCGGGTAGCGCATTTCGAAGATCGGCGCGATCGGCAGGTCGGTGTTCAGCACGTTCTCCAATTGGCTGTAGAGCTGGGTGCGCTCCGGGCCATCCGGGGTGTTGGCGACCTTGGTCCACAGGGCGTCGGCCTCGGGGCTGTTGTAGCCGCTGACGTTGGCAAACGGTGAAGTCTTGAGGATGTAGTCGGAGCGGTACAGGTAGGCGTTGGTCAGGTACGGGTCGCCGATCTGGAAGATGAAGTTGTAGGTCAGGTCGAAGTCCCAATCGCTGACCCGCTGGAACCAGGTGGCAGCGTCAGACGTCACCACTTGCACCTTGAAGCCCAAGGGTTGCAGGGCTTGTTTGGTGTATTCGGCCAGGCGCTCCCAGGCGCCG
>NZ_JACARE010000080.1:0-628 GCF_013386765.1 Pseudomonas yamanorum | reverse complement strand
GACACGAACTGGCCCGGCGCGACCTTGCCCGAACCGAAGAAAATGTTGTCGACGATGAACTGGCGGTTCAGCGCATACAGGATCGCCTGGCGCACCTTGGGGTTGTTCAGCGGTGGCTTGCGCGTGTTGATCTGCAGGAAGGCCAGGCCGGAATACAACTCCCAGCCTTTTTCCGAAGACTGCACGTCGGGCAAGGCGGTCAGGCGCTTGAGGTCGGAATAGTCGGCATCGCCGCTGCGCAGCACCTGCACGTCGTTGCGCTCGAAAGCGGCCGCACGGGACGAGCCGTCCGGGATCACGTGAAAGATGATGCCGTCGAGGTGCGGCAGGCCCTTTTTCCAGTAGTCAGGGTTCTTCGCCAATTTGATATAAGCGCCGCGCTTCCACTCCACAAACACGAATGGGCCGGTGCCGACGGGCTTGAGATTGTAAGGGTTGTTGCGAAAGTCGGTGTTCTCGTAGAGGTGCTTGGGCACCACAGGCCGCAGCCCGCTGCCCAGGGCCGAGAGCAGCGGTGCGAAAGGTTTCTTGAGCTGGAACACCACTTGCAGCGGGCCCTTGGCGGTGATGCTGTCGACGTATTCGGTGAAGACCCCGCCCAGTCGCTTGTCCACTTCGGGGTAGAAGG
>NZ_JACARE010000079.1:22298-22468 GCF_013386765.1 Pseudomonas yamanorum | reverse complement strand
CGAACATTCAGACCGCGTTCTCCAGCACGCAAGTCGTTAACCGAGTCTTTGACACGCCGAGTGGCGCCCTCAGGCCAGAAGGCTGGTCGGACGATAGTTGAATCCGCCTGATAAACCGTCCAGTCCTGCAAATGCATGTACAGGCTATAGAAAATCAGGATGGGGGGCGT
>NZ_JACARE010000079.1:0-22073 GCF_013386765.1 Pseudomonas yamanorum | reverse complement strand
TGCAGCGGGTCGACAATGGGCTCGGGTGGTGCAGGTACAGCTACTGGGCGGGCGTTTATGGGCGAACGCTGGCGCAAAGCAGGTCGCGGGGATCTGAATGGATCGAAAAGGCGTATGAGCATGTTGAGCATATGTTTCATTCCTAACTTCGCAATGGGGTCAACCGGAGAAATTCTCGCGGTTCAAGGATTCGGTTTTATGCTCCACCAACGGAGGAAACGGTGGCAGCAGCCCCCCTTGCTGTCCGGCGACCGGCACATAGTCGAAATTCGGCGATTTGATGACGTAACTGTCTTTCGTCCCCGACTCGATACTGCTCGTGTCCAGGGTGATGTACGTGCCATCAACGTTGAGGGTGATTTTCTTCTTGGCCGTAATGCGGATTTCATCTTCGGTGCTGGTGATATCCAGACCATGCCGAGCCATCAGTTCCAACCTGTCGTTTTGCGCCTGGATGCTGATCGCTCCCTGATTGGCAATCAGCTTGATGCCCAACTTGCGCACAAACAGACTTACCCCCTGCCCCACGCCAATGAACAAGCGCTTGACCACGCTGATATCCGCCTCGGCCCCGGCGTTGATCATCAGGTTATTTTGCGCGGCCAATTGCAGGTGTTTACCGCTGGTGGCGCAGATGCCGTCGGGAGCGCTGAGCAGTAATACTGATGACTGGAGTTGCTCAAGGCCTTGCTTGAGCAGGTTGATTTGCGCCTGCACATCCGCAGGGTCGGCATTGGCGGCCTGAGCATCCACCGACAACTCTTTCAACTGATCGCCCGCCTGCTGCAGCCGACCTAACGCCGCGCTCATTTCAAGCATTTGTCCCTGAGCTTTAGGCTGTACGTCAGCACTGATGAAGATGCCGCTGCCAGCACGAATAGCGGCATGCCCATCGGTGCGCAACTCGGCGCCCTGACCTCGTGGTTTGCGCTCGGCATCCACCAAATGCCCAAGGTTGAGCTGGCTCTTGCCGCTGTGTTCCGTACTGAGCTTTACGTGCTCCTGCCCCCGCGTGTCGTCCATGCGCAGTTTGTTATTGGCCGGTGTGCGCAGCACGTTGCGTTTGTAGTTGCGCAAGGTCACATGGTCCTCGCGCCGGCTATCGTGCAAGGCATGGGCGATGTAGGGACGGTCCGGGTCGCCCTGCTCAAACGCGATAGCCACTTCGGTGCCCGCTATCAGCGGCAAGTGCAGGCCATGGGTGTCGCCAGCGTACGGGCGGGCCAGGCGCAGCCACATACTTTCCTGGCCGGGCTTCCAGGTGTCGCGGTCGAACAGGAAGTTGACCCGGTAGCGCCCTTCCAGGTCGATTTCGGCGTACGGGTCGTTGGCCTGCCGGCTGGTGACACGGGCCGGGACGGTGCCGGCGATTTGCGGTTTTTTCTTGAGATCCGGGCGGAAGCACACGGTCTCCGAGTAGGGAATGGCTTTAAAGCTGACGTCGAAACTGCGGTCGCGGGCGGCCCGGGTGGTCAGTTGCGTAATCACCGCGCCGGGAGCAAAAGCCTGTGGCGCGCCGCCGGAGATTTTCAGTACCTGGCCTGGAGCCACGGTGGCGCTGCTGCTGTCGCCGCTGAGTTGGGTCTGGCCATTGAGGTAACGCTCGTGGCGCAAACGCGCGTAGAAGTAGCCGCTTTCGCTTTGCAGGTCTTCGTCAAAGGCGTAGCGGTCGCCCATGACGGTATAGGGTTCGGCGTAGTGATAGGCCTCGCCGTAGGTGGTGGTGGCGCCACGGGTTTGGTCGATTTCCCCGTTCAGGTGGGCGTGGGCCACGCGGTGGTGGTAGCTGCGAATATTGACGTGCTTCTCCACCACCTGGTGGCTGGATTGCAGGTTCCACACGCCGTCTTGCCCGGTGCTGCTGAGCCCGGATTGTGGGCGGTAAGCAAGCTCGACATTGAATTGGTAGTGGCGTTGGTCGTCGTGGAATTCCACCACCTCGATGTTCAGGCGTTCATCGCGGGTGAAGCGGTACCAGATGCCCACATCAGCCAGCAGGCGGGTGATGAAGGCCAGATCGCTCTCGCCGTACTGCATGACCTGGTCGCGCTTGGGGTAGTCGCGCACCAGGTTGAAGAAGAAGTCCTGGCCTCTGAAATCGTGGCGGCTGCGCAGGATGCTTTCGACGATTTGCGGGACGGATTGGTGCTGGTAGATGCGGAACTGTTGGCCTCGCCCCAGCAGGGCAAAGTGGGGTTCCAGGGTGATTTCGTAGCGGGCTTCATCAACGGAGCCGGACAGGCGTTTGAAGCCGGTGACCACGCCATGCAGCGTGCGCAACTGCCTGGCAGGCGGCGGGATGAAACCGCGCATCGGCGATTGCTGCGGCGCGCCGTACAAGCTGAACGTGGCGTCCTGGCCGAGCATTTTCTCGGCAGCGATGTCGCGGGCGGTGCTGGTGAACTCGACACGGTAGTTGAACAGTTCGCTCAGGCCTTCGGTGCCCTCGAAGGCCAGGACGTCGAGTACTGCATCAACATTGCGAACGGTGAGTTTGTGGCGGCTGTGGTCGAAAAAGCAGCGCAATTCGTTAAGCATGTTCAGGCCTCCATCGCATCGGGCGCTACCGCTTCTTGGGCGTCAATGAAATGCAGGATGACGCCCTCCTCGTCGCTGTAGCCCAAGGTCACGCTGCGGGTTTTCTGTCGGGCGGCCTGGCGTTGCAGCAACTGCTGGCTGAGCACCGGCAGGATCTGCTGGTTGAGCAGGCTGTCGATGTTGCGTGCGCCGGTGTCGGGCAACAGGCAGGCGGCTACCAACGCGTCGTTGAGGGCGGCATCGATCTGGCATTCCAGCCCGTAGTGACGCTGTAAACGCTTGGCCACCTTGGCAAGTTTGATCGCGACGATGCGCTGTAAGGCGTCGGCTGGCAGCGGGCGGTAGATCAGGGTCTGGAAACGGGCCAGCAAGGCCGGCTGAAAGTGTTCCCGCAGGATCGGGCGGAGTAATTCGTGCAGGGTGCTGTCGGGCGCAGCGGGGAACTCTTGCAGGCAGGCTTGCAGTTCATCGCTGCCGAGGTTGGAGGTCATGAGAATGACGGTGTTGCGAAAGTCGATTTCCCGTCCTTCGCCATCGCGCATGCAGCCCCGGTCGAAGACTTGGTAGAACAGGTTGAGGACGTCGCGGTGCGCCTTCTCTACTTCGTCGAGCAGCACCACGCTGTAGGGCCTTTGGCGCACGGCTTCGGTGAGCACACCGCCCTGGCCGTAACCGACGTAGCCCGGCGGCGAGCCCTTGAGCTGGCTGACGGTGTGGGCTTCCTGGTATTCCGAGAGGTTGAGGGTGATCAGCGACTTTTCCCCGCCAAATAGCTTGTCGGCCAGCGTCAGGGCGGTTTCGGTTTTGCCGACGCCGCTGGTGCCCACCAGCAAAAATACGCCCAGCGGCGCTTTCTCGTCTGTCAGGCCGGTCTTGGCTGCACGTAGGCGCTGAGCCAAAGCGCCGAGTGCTGCTTCCTGGCCGATGACGTGTTCACCCAGTTGGTATTCCAGTTCCAGCAGGTTGGCTTGTTCGTCCTTGAGCAGACTGCCCAAGGGCACACCGGTCCAGTCGGCGATCACTTCAGCTACGCTGCGGGCATCGACGTCGAGGGACAGCAAGGGCTGATTGCCCTGAATCTCGTCCAGCCGTTTCTGCAGTGCTGCACAGGTCTCCCGTTGCAGCGGCTGCGCCTGGCGCGCTTCAATCAACTGTTGGGTCAGGTCGAGTTCGTGTTGATACTGATCTTCCAAATCGATGCATTGGTGATGCAACTCGGTATGTTGTGCGGCGATGGTCTTCAAGCGCTCATCGGCACCGTCGTCGTCAAACTGCTGATCCTGCTCCAACGCCTGCGCCTCCAACTCCAAGGCTCCTTGCCGAGCACGCAGACGGACCAACGTCTGGGGCATGCAATCCAGGCTCATGCGCACTCGGGCGCTGGCGGTGTCGAGGAGGTCGACCGCTTTATCCGGCAGTTGGCGGCCGGTCAGGTAGCGTCGCGAGAGCGTGACCGCCGCCTGCACCGCTGCATCCTGGATATGCACGCCGTGGTGCTTGGCGTAACGCTCCTTGAGGCCGCGCAACATCAGGCAAGCATTCGCATCATCCGGCTCTTCAACCTTGACCATCTGAAAGCGCCGCTCCAACGCCGCATCGCGTTCGAAATACTGTTTGTATTCGCTCCAGGTGGTGGCGGCGATGGTGCGTAATTCTCCGCGGGCCAACGCGGGCTTGAGCAGATTGGCCGCGTCGGCCCCGCCGGCTTGGTTCCCGGCGCCGATCAGCGTGTGGGCTTCATCGATAAACAGCAGCACCGGGTTGGGCGATTGCTGTACGGCCTCGATGACGTTTTTGAGGCGCTGTTCAAACTCGCCTTTTACCCCGGCGCCGGCTTGCAACAGGCCCAAGTCAAGGATGCGTACACTGACCCGCTTGAGGCTGTCGGGCACGTTGCCCTCGACGATGCGCAATGCCAGGCCTTCAACCAGAGCGGTTTTACCCACCCCAGGCTCCCCCACCAGAATCGGGTTGTTCTTGCGTCGACGACTGAGAATGTCGACGACCTGGCGAATTTCATCGTCCCGACCGAATACCGGATCGATCTGCCCCGCCCAGGCCTTGGCGGTGACGTCGTGGGTGAATTTATCCAGGATGACCTGCATGGCATCCAACCCGTCGGTGCCCGATGAGACGGGCACTTCGATGCAATCCAGCGCGGCTTCTTGCTGTACCTGCGGGCGCTCCTCTGAATGTTGATCGAGCAACTCGAACAAACGCTGTAACTGGGTATCGCTGATACTGAGCAGCGGCCAAGCAGCGTCACAGGCAAGCAGGCTGGGCGTCTCCAGCAGAGCGCCAAGCAGATGAGCCGAGCGCAGGGTGTGGTTGTTGCCATCAAGGGAGGCCTGCAACCAGGCGTTCTTGATCAGGTGCTGCAGCTTGCCGCACAACTGCGGCTTGCCCTGCACGCTGCGCGGCAAAGTGTCGAGGTGGTCGAGCAAGCCGCGCCAGAGTGCATCCATATCCCATTCGTAGCGACGGGCAATCAGGGTCAGGTCGCCTTCGCCCTGCTCCAGCAATTTGAGCAGCCAGTGCTCGATGCTGATCAGTCCATGGGCACGGCTCTGGCACAAGGTGGCTGCCGCACTCAGTGCCTGGGCGCAGTAGGGGTTGAGACGGCGAAGCAAACGAGTGGAATTGTGGACCATCAGGTACATCCCTGTTCGGAGTTATGGGTGTTTAGTCAAAGGGACTCGATGTATTTGGCTGAACGCCCGCGAACGGGCGCTCAACCCTGCACACCGCCCACCGGCAGGCGCACGTGCGCCTGCCGGTCCTGTGCATCAGGCGCTTTGGCGTTCGTTCCAGGAGTCGGAGTGGATGATGTTGCCGTCCTTGTAGGTCCAGGTGACCTTCTCGTAGCGCAGCTCGATCTGCTCCAGATGGTTGTGTTTTTCTTTGCTCGGGTCTTTGACGTCGTGCATTTTCGGCGCGACTTTCACGACCTTGACGTTTTCCAGCTTGGTGATGAAGTACTCGACTTCCTGGCCGGCATCATCAATGCGGAACCATTTGAACTCGGCACTCTTAAGCGTTTGGCCGGTAGTCACCGCCTTGTACAGGTAAGGACTGGAGGCATCGATTTCCTTGGAGAACAGGAACGGGGTGTGAACCCGGGTGCCGGTCAGCTTGCCGGTATTGTTGTCGGTGGGGATGTACAGGCTGTGGTCCTGCGCGATGACCTCGATGCTGCCTTCGCGTTTTTGTACGTCAACGGACCCTTTGATTTCAGCGCCGCCGTCGTCTTGCAGCCATAGGTAAACGGGAATTGCCATGTGAAGCTCCTTTTCTCAGGGGTGTATGTCGCTGGATGCGACAGAGGTTTTCCTGCCAGGCACCGCAGTGGGTGGCGCGCAGGCCCCCGTCTCCGGCACCAGGCGGATATCGACACGACGATTGGCAGTTCGCCCATCTTCGGTGTCATTACTGGCGATTGGCTGGTTGGCGCCAAAGCCTTGAACGGCGAAGCAGCTGTCAGGGATGTCGCCCATGCGTTGCATCCAGTCGCGCACGGATGCGGCACGGGCGCGGGACAATTCAAGGTTATGCGCGGCGTTGCCGGTGACATCGGTATGGCCCGCGATGACAATCAGCCAACCCGGTTGAGCCTTGATGCCCACCAGTGCATTAATCAGGACTTTGGTTGAGCCCGCCTTGAGTTCGGCGCTCCCGGTTCCAAACAACGACAGGCTGTCGAGCCGTAACGGGTTGGAGATCTCGGCGGGCCCCAGGGCCCCGGGCGGTTGACGGTGATCGGCAATGGTCGCCAGCAGCGGCAGCCGCAACCGATCGCCGCGGTATAGCCCCAGGCCCAGCCCCAAGGGTGCGCCGTGGCGGTAGTAGTCATCCAGCCGCATGGCGTCCTGGCGCAGCACCGCCACGGCGTTTTCGCCTAAGACGAAGTGGGGCTGGTCACGATGGTCGGCCGAGGGAATGGTGGTGTACCGCCGCAGGTCATCACTGACCTGACGCAACAGCAGGTTGTTCTGCCAGGCCGAACTGGCCAGCGCCACAACGCCGGCCGACACAAACAGCCACAGCGCCGTAATACCTGCCCGGACAACTGCGGGGTTACGGGTATGGATCGGTAGCAAATTCAGCAGAGGGTCGGGAAACGGCAAGGCCGGGCTGGAACCTGCGGGAGATTGTCCGGCGCCACTCAACCCGGTCCTGTCATGTAGCCATTGTTGCCACAGGTTGCCTTCGACGCTCTGCGCAAGACCCGGTACCAGAGTGATCGCGCAGGCCACGGGCCGCGTCTCCAAGTGTGGGAGTAGCGCTTCTCCCAGCCACGTCGACGCACTGCTTATCTGCACCCCACTGCACAGGCGTTCGGCGTAAGTCGCGCCGTTGGTGGCCTGCCCCTGCCAGTCGAACAAGCTGACGCTGGCGCCGGCCTCACTCACGTAAGGGCTGGTTTGCCCGGACTCCCAACTGAACCAGGCCCCTTCGCCTTTGGCTGCCTGCAGATAGCTCACCAGCATCAGCGGCAGCGCCACACCGCGCTTGCGCACCAGGGCGACCTGATGACGGAAAGCACGCACCCGACCACCCAATGCGGCTGAATCCGTGTGCTCTGCGGGGTTGGCGATAAACATCACGCACAATTGTCCCGCCCAATCCGGACGCCGGGCCTGGATGCTGGCAGTGACCGACACGAGTTGGTCAAGAGCCGGTACGCACACATAACAGCCTTGCGCGGTTGTGCGCAGCACCAGTTGCTCGGCAGGCAGCTCGCCAAAGAGCCCCGCCAGCCCATCGCCACAGACCAGCACCACAGGCTTGCGATAACCTGCCGGTGGCAGGGCCATATCGCCAGCCAGCAACAGTTGTCGACCGCGCCATGCAAAACGACGCCCCGTTCGGACCCACCCCCAGACGAGCATTAGTACAATGGCCAAAGCGGCCACTGCACGCACCCCGGCGGTGAGCGGAATAACCAGCAACAGGGTCAAGGCCAGCGCACCGGCCCACAGCCAGAGGCCTCGTGTCAGCTTGAGTGTCATCACGCTATCACCCCTGACCGGGTAAAAGTGTGACGATCAGGCCGCCCAGCCAGTGGTCCAGCCCCCACCAGGTGCCGGCCAATAACAGGCCCGCCATCAGCACGTGCGCCAGTGGCGAACCTACCCAGCGCAGACGGTGTATCCCGCGGCCAACGCGGTGCGTCGTCAGCGTGTGATTGAGTTGCAGAGGAACGACCTGCGCATTCAGGGCGGTTAACAGTTGCTCCCGCTCAGGATCGTTTATATCGCGGTAGCGCCCCTGAAAACCGAGCATCAGAACTCGCTGGAATGCCGTCAGCACCAGCACATCAGGCGCGGGCTGACGCAGCGCTTCGCCGATATCTTCATACAGGAACTCACCGGCCTGATGACGATTGAAGAACTTTGCCTGCAAGGGCTCGCGAGCCCAATTGGCATGGGCCTCTTCCTTGGCACAACCCAGTGCGGTCTCATCCAGCAACGCACACTGGGCGTAACTGATCAGCTCGAGGCTGCGCGCACCGACGCCGGCGTCCTTGAGGCCCTGTCGAACCTGTTCGACCTGCTTCGCGCAGCGCTCCGGCAACTGCGGACTGTTTTGCAGCGAAGCCCCTTGGTGCAACTCGACGACCAGCAGATAAATGTCTTGCAACAGGGCGTCAAGATCCTGCGCAGTGAAGGTATGTTTGTTCAAGGCGGTCAGGTTCATGTGCGCAGTACCGCAAACAGTTCAAGCTTGATGTCCAGTAACGTGCTGGGGACGTAAATGGCACACGTCCCTTCGGCCAGCATCGCCTGCCCCTTGGCGCTGCCAAGATCAAGGGCGAAGTACTGGTTTTCCAGGCGTAGCGGAATCGCCGCCGGCACATGACTCAGCGGCAGCAACGGAACACCATCAAGCGCAGCATTGACCAAGTGATTGACATCGTCTGATGTGCTCACTTTGCACAGGCGCGGGAACTGGCTTTGCAGTTGAGCCGCCGGCATACGGCAACGTACCGACAGATAGAAGTCGGCACCGTCCCGCTCACGCAGGCGTGCATCGTTGAGCGTGACTTGCCAGCGGTTGGCCCCAACCTCCTCCAGCACCAGGGCAATGACTCGTGACGGCAGGCTGGCCTCCAGCAAGGTGGAGACAGTGCGCATCAAGGGTGGGAAGACGGTTTCCAACTGTTCATGCCGATAGGCAGGAATCTTGTCGATGTCGTGTTCCAGGGAAAATGTCAGCAGGCTGCCGGCGAGCTTGACCAGCTCGAGGTACACTTGCTCGGGGTGCCGCGCAGGGTGTGACTTGATGTCCGCCAGGACTGGTTGATAGGTGTTTAATGCATTGAGCAACCAGAACAACGACACATCGGCCACAGCAAAATCTGCCATGCGCTGGTTGCTCTCGCGGCGCATGCCCATCAGCCGTTGACGTTTGGCTGCCAACTGGGTCAACAGGTTATCCAGTTGGGTCAGCAACCCTGCATGGGCCGCGAAGCTAAGCAACGGCGGTACATAATCAGGGTCAATATTCCAGGCGCCTTGCCCGTCACGCACCAGGCGTGCGACCGGGCATGTCAGGTAGTCAGCATTCTCATCGTCAGCCAGGCGCAAGGTCAGCACGTGCTCCAGCACACTGATGGACTGCACCTCATCTGCGTAGATGTCCTGCACTCGTCGCCAATCCTGACGATAGCGCGTTGGCCGATCGGCTCTTTCCCCTTCGAACACACAGTTGTTGCCGTTGGCTTGTTCCAACGGCAACGCCAGAAGCAGCGTAGCGTCCCGAGCAGCCTCGGGGAGCAACCGGTCTAACTCCAGGGCGGGTGGCAGCCGATCCACGTGATCGGTATCGACCAACGTACCATCGGGCATGCGCACTCGAACCTGGGTAGCTTTGAGCTTACCCAGGCGCAAGGCTTGCCCATCGAACGCAACCCCCAGGACGCCCCAAGGGTGTACCAACGACAAATGGGCCAGGTTCTCGTTAGTCCAGGCCTCCCAACGTGCTTGCTGCTGGAATTGTTGCGGAGACAGCAACGCCCCCGCAGCCCACAGGGGGCGGTCGATTTTCATCTCATTATTTCCCTACGGAGTGGCTTAGGCTTTTGCCTTGGGCATCTGCGAAACCAGCGACAAATTGACGTCCATGCCTTCGACCTGGAAGTGGGGCACCGCGTAAAGCTTGACGCGGAAGAAGCCGGGGTTGTCTTCGATGTCTTCTACCGTCACCTTGGCGTCACGCAGCGGGTGGGAGGCTTGAAGGTCGTCACCCGGGTCGGTCATTTCGGTCACCAACCCACCAACCCACTTGTTCAACTCCAGCTCCAGCAAACGGCGGTCCTTGGTCGTCCCGATGTTTTCCCGCTGGATCAGCTTCAGGTAATGGGCGATGCGCGACAGCAGGAAAATGTACGGCAGGCGCGCATTGATCCGGCTGTTGGCAGTGGCGTCGGGGGTGTCATACAGCGCCGGTTTTTGGGCCGAATTGGCCGAGAAGAAACACGCGTAGTCGCGGTTCTTGTAGTACGACAGGGGGATAAACCCGAGGTTGGCGAATTCAAATTCGCGGGTTTCCGGAATCATCACTTCCGAAGGGATTTTCACCTGATTGCCAGTGCCCAGGTCATACAGGTGAATCGGCAGCTCAGTCACCGCGCCGCCCGATTGCGGACCGCGAATCTGCACACACCACCCGTTGGTGATAAAGCTTTTCACCATGTTTGCCGCGAATGCGAATGAAGCGTTGGTCCACAGGTACTTCTCGTGATCCGGGCCCTTCACGCTTTCAATGTAGTTGAAGCTTCGGACCGGAACGGTGTCCGGGCCATAAGGCAGGCGACCCAGCACACGAGGCATCAGCAAGCCGATGTAACGGGAATCATCGCTCTCGCGGAACGCCTTCCATTTAATGTATTCGGCACGATCAAAGTAGTTGCCGATGTCCTTG
The DNA here is from genome assembly GCF_013386765.1 of Pseudomonas yamanorum. GTDB lineage: Bacteria > Pseudomonadota > Gammaproteobacteria > Pseudomonadales > Pseudomonadaceae > Aquipseudomonas > Aquipseudomonas yamanorum_A. The sequence goes on along the minus strand of NZ_JACARE010000079.1, from coordinate 11,612 downwards.
ATGGCGGCCACTTCCTCCATGGACTTTTTGCCAAAGAACGCCGGCCCGACAGAGCCGATGAATGGCATGTGGGCAGCTGCGGACACTTTGGAAATATTGCGCAAAAGAGCAATATCCTGCGGGCTGCGGCTGAATTCATAGTTGGAAATGGCCGCCGCAATCGGCTCGCCTCCCGGGGTGTCATATTCCTGGGTGTAGGTGTGCAGATACAGACCGCTCTGGGCGATCTCAGGCGCATCTTCGAAATCTTGTACCAGGTGATCCTTGCTGATATCCAGTAGTTCGATACGCACATTCTGGCGAAAATCGGTCTGATCTATCAGCGACTTTACACCACGCCAAGTTGACTCTACGCGCTGGAACTCGGGATGGTGCATGACGGTGTCAAGTTGCCGGCTGATCTGTGCATCCAGGGATGCGATATGTTCATCCAGCAACACTTTGTCCAAGCGTTCTACTTTATGCGACGACTGTTTCAGCAGTTCCAAAAACACACTGACGGCCGCGGTGACCCGTTCATCAGCGGACACCTCTGACAATGCTTCGGAGTTTTGAAAAACATCAATACCGCTCAACTCCGCAACCGGGCTCAGGTTGATTTTAGCGAATAACGCGCCATAGACACCTTGCCCACTTGTTTGATAGGCGTTAGTCAGTTGAGAGGCTTGGGGTGATTGCTCCAGGGACATAATAGGTAACTTCCTTATTAATTAATGATGGTCTTGAGGAGCCAGGGCTGCCAATTCAGCGCGCAGCTCATCACTCAGTGCATCGTCCTTGAGGATGCGTTCCAGCTCCTGACGAAAGGTCGCGTTATCCAGCAGGTTGGACTTGAGGTCACGCAGCAGATTGCGCATCGCCAACAGGGCTCGCAGCTGCGGAATCTGGCGAGCTACCTGCTCTGGTTCAAAGTCCTTCATACGACGGAAACTCAGCTCGACAGACGTGTCCGACTCATCGTCGGACAAGGTGTCATTCACAGCGAACTTCAGACTAGGAGAGAACTCACCCAGTACGCTGTCAAAGTTGTTTTTATTGATGTCGACCTTGCCACGCTCAGACAGTGGGCGTTGCTCTTCGCCGTTGCTGTAGTCCCCCATGACCATCAGTTTGAGCGGCAGCTCGACTTTCTTTTGAGCACCACCGGTATGCAAATCAAGTTTGATATTGACTCGCGCCTTGGGCACCTCATTCTGGAAACTATTTGTAGCCATAACCCCTCCCTCCAGGCAATTTTTTTAACAGCAAACGCTGATGCAAAATCAAGACTGGAACCTATATCTTCAGCTGGCTCGACAAACAGCTCACCAACCGCAGCAAATAAATTCCTTTTTAAGAGGTCATGAAGCGCTCACATGATTTGCGTTCAGTTCCTTCAGTACTAGAATGAATTATTTCAAATGTTGTTTACCAGCCCCCATATAACGCCAAGGAACTTTCGACGCCGTACTTGGGAACTCTCCTACATCAAGCCCACGCAAAAAGGTGTTGCTCAGAGCTAATCGCCGAGCAATTGATTGACATAGCGGGCCTGAATCCATTGGCACGACCGCAAAACCCTGCGGTCAATCAGAAATACCTGCCAAGGAATTTGCGCCATGCCCGATCCTGCGTTGCTAGCCGAGCTGCCCCGCGACCTGCATTACGTCGATGACACCCAGCCGGGCCTGTCCCGGAAAAAGCTGCGGGGCAAGTTCCAGTACTTCAAGGCCGACGGCACACGCATCACGGATGCCGACGAAATCAAACGCATCAACGCCCTCGCGGTGCCGCCGGCCTATACCGATGTGTGGATCTGCGCCGACCCGCGCGGCCATCTGCAAGCTACCGGGCGGGATGCCCGAGGGCGCAAGCAATACCGTTATCACCCGCGCTGGCGCGAGGTGCGTGACACCGACAAATATTCCCGGCTGCAGCAGTTCGGCAGCGCGCTGCCCAAGCTGCGCAAGCAGTTAGAGGCACAGATTGCTGCGCCCGGGTTCAATCGGGAAAAGGTCCTGGCCACGGTGGTGCTGCTGCTGGACGCCACCCTGATCCGCGTCGGCAACACCCAGTACGCCCGGGACAACCGTTCCTACGGCCTGACCACCCTGCGCACCCGACATGTAGACATCAAGGGCAGCGAGATCCTGTTCCAGTTTCGCGGCAAGAGCGGCATTGAGCACCAGATCACCGTGAAGGACCGACGCCTGGCCTCGGTGGTCAAGCGCTGCCTGGAGCTGCCGGGGCAGAATCTGTTCCAGTATCTGGACGAGGACGGCGAGCGCCATACAGTCAGCTCCACCGACGTGAATGCCTATCTGCATACCCTCACCGGGGCGGACTTCACCGCCAAGGACTACCGCACCTGGGCCGGCAGCGCCCTGGCGTTGGCGGTGTTGCGCGAGCTGCAATGGCAGCCCGAATCCGATGCCAAGAAGCATGTGGTAGAGATGGTCAAGAACGTCGCCAAGCAGTTAGGCAATACCCCGGCGGTGTGCCGCAAGTGCTATATCCACCCGGCCGTACTGGAGCATTTCAGCCTCGGCGAGCTGGCAAAACTGCCCAAGCCACGGGTGCGCAAAGGCTTGAAAGCCGAGGAAGTCGGGCTGGCGGTGTTTCTGGAGCAACTGGCCGAACGCTTGTAGTAAAAATCCAAAGTGCGTTACCCTGCCCGTCCTTTCTGACTGCAGGGATGACCGCTGACGTGAACAACTAAGCCTTCCAACATGTAAACGCAACGAGCCGCCTGGCGCGCTTGTTGGCTTGTGCCACATTGTTTTGGAGGTGCTGATGACTGACGTCAAACGGCTGCCTGTACTCGCTTCCCTGCAACACGTGTATTTCCAGTTCGCCAATGGTGAAACCCTGCTGGAAGACCTGAACCTGTCTTTCGATTCCACGCCCACCGGGATTGTGGGGCGTAACGGCGCGGGCAAAAGCGTTCTCGCGCAATTGATCGCCGGCAGGCTGGCGCCCTCTTCCGGTACGCTTGAGACCTGCACCAGGCTGGCCTATGTCCCACAGGCCTTGAGCCTTTTTCCCGAACAAACGGTCGCGCAAATCACCGGCACCGCCGACGTGCTGGAAGCCCTGGGCCGACTGGGCCGTGGTGAAGCCCACATCGACGACCTCGAGCGGATCGATGAACGCTGGGACCTGGCCGAGCGCCTGCGCAAGGCGCTGGACGCGGCGGGCTTGTCCGAGGTCGGTTTCGAGGACCATGCCGATCAGTTGAGTGGCGGCCAATTGGCCCGCCTGGCAGTGATCGGCGCACTGCTGGCCAACCCTCAGTTGCTGATTCTTGATGAGCCCACCAATCACCTGGACAGCCAGGGCCGCGAATGGCTGCTGCGCATCCTGGACGATTGGCGTGGCGGGTTGATCGTGGTCAGCCATGACCGGCAACTGCTCAACCGCATGCAGCGAATCGTCGAGTTGTCGCCCTTGGGCCTTAAAGTTTACGGCGGTAACTACGAAGCCTTTCACGCTCAACGTGAGATAGAGCAGCACGCGGCCCTGTCCACGCTGGAACACGCGCGACTTACGCGCAGCCGCGAACACAAGCGCCTGAAGCAAAGCAACGATGACATCCAGCGCCATGCCGCCCGCTCACGCAAGCACGCCGAAACGGCGAACGTGGACCGTTTCACCAAAGCACGCTGGAAAGGCGCCGCCACCGAAATCGTCAGCACCGTGCGCAGCGCTCACCAGCAACACAAGGACGAACTGAATGAGCGCGTGCGCCACGCCTACGAACAGGTGGTGGATGAAGCCCCGACGCTGCTGGCATTACCCGGCACCACAGTGCCCTGCGGGCGGCAGGTGCTGACGTTGGAGCACACACAATTGCCCTGGCTGGATCCGCAGTTGCCGGCCACCTTTCTCAGCGCCAACCTTATTGGGCCCATGCGGTTGGCGGTCCACGGGCCGAACGGCTGCGGCAAATCCACCTTGCTCAAGCTGCTGGCGGGTCAACTGCAGCCGGTCAGCGGCAAATGCACGGTGCATGTGCCGACGGCCTATATCGATCAACACTTGGCGCTGCTGGACGACCAACGCTCGATCGTCGAACAGCTCAACCTGCTCGATACGCCGCTGGCCGAGGGCGAGCTGCGTACGCGCCTGGCCTTGCTGCAGCTGGACGCCGTGCGGGTCACGCAACCGGTGGCACGCCTCAGCGGCGGCGAGCGCCTGAAGGCCGCCATGGCGCTGGCCTTGTGGCGCAAAACCCCGGCGCAACTGTTGCTGCTGGACGAGCCAACCAACCATTTGGACATGCAATCGGTGATCGCCTTCGAGCAGGCATTGCAGGGGTTTACCGGGGCGATGATCGCGGTGTCCCACGATGCGGCGTTTCTCGCCGCGCTCAAACCCACTCATGCCCTGACATGGCGGGCCGAGGGCTGGCGCCTGGAACCGGTGTGAAGGCCTGCGCCAGGTCATTGCACCCGAACGCAAAGCGCCCTACCGTAATGGCCGGATAATCTCACCGAGGAACCCGGCCCCATGCTGCCTTCATCCCTGAAGCCCTACACCAACGCCGCCTTGCTGCATCGCCACAAATGGCGCGGGCGTGTCGGGCTGATGCTGGTGGCCAGCCTTTCCGTACTGGCGGGGATGACCGATGCCATCGGCTTCATGGCAAGCGGGGATTTTGTCTCGTTCATGAGCGGCAACACCACACGCCTCGCCGTGGCGATCAGCGAAGGTGACCTGGGCCTGACAGGTCGCTTGACCTTGCTGGTGGCGACGTTTATCGCCGGCAACGCGCTGGGGGTGATGGTCAGCCGCCTCAGCCGGCGCCATGCCTTGCCGTTGCTGCTGTGCATCGCCACCTTGCTGTGCGGGGCCGCGGCCTGGCCGTTCGAGGATCAATTGCCGGCGTTGCTCGCAGCGATCATCGCCATGGGCATGCTGAACGCCGCCGTCGAAGAAGTGAATGGATTGCCGGTGGGACTGACTTATGTCACCGGGGCGCTATCTCGGTTTGGGCGCGGGCTGGGCCGCTGGATGCTCGGTGAACGGCGCAACGGCTGGCGCGTGCAACTGATCCCCTGGGCCGGGATGTTTGCCGGGGCGGTGATCGGCGCATTGCTGGAACATCACATGGGGATTCGTGCGCTGCTGGTCAGCGGGTTGCTGTCGGCACTGTTGGGGCTGGTGTCGCTGAAAATTCCCCGGCGCTGGCACCTGGGATATATGCCGCGCTAAAAAAGCTGCCCTCCCGACGCGCCGGCCTCGACGTCCCTGTACCGGTAAAGAGCCGCCACGCCGGGTGAGCACGCAAATACTAAGGCAATGCCCGCGAGGCTGTCCGCAGGGCATTTCTGAATTTTTCTAACGCAATGGACTACAGGCAAGTCGCCAGTGCGGCGAGCCGGCGCTTGGCCGGATAGTCATCCTGGGCCGCGTAATAGTTGACCGTGGCGCCGGCGCCCGCAGTGCGCACGTCGACAAAGTAATCACCCGCCGTGGTGTAGATGGTGAAGCCGCCGGCCTGTGCAGGCTCCATGAAGCCACCGGCATCCACGCCAAACACCGCTTCGTCCTGCCAACCGAACTGGATGCACTGGGCAACCACCAGTGGGGCCTTGTCCGAGGCCAGGGTTTTGTAGGGCGTACCGGTACGCGCCTCTTTCATCTTCGAGCCCGCGCAACCGGCCAGCGATGCCAGTACCAAAGCGCCAATTACCACCATCCGCATACCGAAGCTTCCTTGGAAAAAACGCGACTGTACCATTAGCAGGCGACACCGAATGATTATTGCGTCACCCTGCCGCCTACTTACGAACCCGCTTTTACCCGGAAACCCCATGACACCCAACGCCGAGCGCTACAACCCCTCCACCGACTACGCCGACAAGCTGATCAGCCGCATTGGCCAAACGCCTTCGTGGATCGCCAAACGCATCGGCGTGACCGACAAGCGCATCCGCTACATCCTCGACGGAATGCGCACCGTCAAGGGCGAAAGCACCCCGATCCAGATGACCTACACCGAGCAGTTTGCCCTGGAATGCCTGGCCGCCGAGGCCAAGGCCAACAAGAAAGCCGCCGCCTCGGTTATCGAATAGCTGACAGATTCATGAACTTTGTTTCACTGTGAAGGGAGACCTTGGCGCCTATAGTCGGCAGGCTCATTTTTAAGAAGTCTCCCTTCTAGCTCGCCCTCCCGCGGGCTTTTTTTTGCCTGTTTTTCAGAGCAGCCAGCGGAACAGATAGAACAGCGCCATGCTCAGCAGCACCGTGATCAGCACGCTGCGGGTCCAGAACATCAACGCCACGGCGCTGATTCCGGCCAGCAGGTAGGGGTTGCCCAGGCTCAGGTTGAGTTGGTGATCGGCCAGGAAAATGATCGGGCCGCAGATGGCGGTGAGCATCCCCGGCACGGCAAACCCGAGAAACTCACGCGCCCCGCGATTGAGGCGCACCGGCAGGCGCGGCTCGATAAACAGGTAGCGGTTGAAAAACACGATCAGGCCCATGCCAAAAATCATCACGAAGATCATTGCTGCCCTACTCCCAGCCGCTTGCAGGCAAACCCCGCGCTCATCCCCAATACACCCGACACCACCACCGCCGACTCCCAATGCAGGTAGCTCAGCCAGACCGAGCACAACAACGACACGGCCACACAGACGACAGTCGGCACGTCACGCACCACGGGGGTGATCAGGGCGATAAAGGTCGCGGCAATCGAGAACTCCAGGCCCAATTGATCCAGCCCGGGAATGCTTTTGCCGAGCACGATGCCGGCGAACGTAAATACGTTCCAGATGATGTAGAACGTCAGGCCGACGCCCAGGGCGTACCAGCGGTTGAAGGTCTGACGGTCGTATTGGCTGACCAGGGCGAAGAATTCGTCGGTCAGCAAAAACCCCAGGCTCATGCGCCACCGGGCCTTAAGCGGCGACAGCGTGGGACGCATGTGCATGCCATAGAGCAAATGCTGGGAGGTCAGCAGCAAGGTGGTCAGCAGGATGGAAATCAGGCTGGCGCCGCTCTTGACCATGCCGATGGCCACCAGTTGCGCAGCGCCGGCAAACACGATGGTCGACAGCCCTTGGGCTTGCAGCGGGGTGAATTGGGCATCGATTGCAGTGGAACCGGCCAGCAATCCCCAGGGCGCACAGGCCAGGGACAATGGAATGATCGCAATCGCGCCACGGGAAAAGGCGTTTAGAGGCAGAGCATTGGGCATACACAACAGGCTCATCGACAGTCAGTCGACAAGCATGCCAGTGGTATCAGGGATTGTCTTGAACGATCGTGCTCAAGCCAGCTTGACCGACACCCGCTCCACCGCATCCCGGGCTTCGCGCAGTTCGTGGGCGTCCTGGTTGAGACGGTGGATGGTATTGAGCAGGCGCTGGCGCAAAACTTCATCGCTGAGTTTTTCGACGGCACGCATCAGGTCAAAGGCCGCGGTTTCATTATTGTCCGCGACGGCATCGAGGGTCTTGCGCAGGTTGCGAGTGGCACGGGTCACACGTTTTCTTCCTTCATCACCAATGGGCAGGCACTTTAGGACATTTGTGTTTCAGTTTAATTTCAACCACTTGTCGTCGATTGTCGGCCCGTTGACCCAGATCAATCGAAACAAGGTTTGACCGATACATATGGAAATACGTATATTCGTATTTCCATATGTATCAGGCCACGAGCATGCCAGACCTTTTCTCCCCGCCCAACGTCTTCAAGTGCCTGGCCGATGCCACTCGCGCGCGGCTGACGTTATTGATCCTGCGCGAAGGCGAACTTTGCGTGTGCGAGTTGATCCATGCTCTGGACGACAGCCAGCCGAAAATCTCCCGCCACCTGGCGCAACTGCGCAGTTGCGGGTTGCTGCTGGACCGTCGCCAGGGCCAGTGGATTTACTACCGCCTCAATCCGGCCTTGCCTGAGTGGGTGACGGCGGTGCTCGACACCACCCTGCAAGCCAACCAAGCCTGGTTAAAAACAGACGCCCAGCGTCTGCAGACCATGGGTGACCGACCACAACGGGCCAGCGCCTGCTGCTGATCCTGCGGAGAGCTTTTCATGCTTGTAGCCGTTGCTATCTTTCTGTTCACCATCATCCTGGTCATCTGGCAGCCCAAGGGCCTGGGCGTTGGCTGGAGCGCCACGATGGGCGCGATCCTGGCCCTGGCGCTTGGCGTTATCAGCCTGGCGGATATTCCGGTGGTGTGGCACATCATCTGGAACGCCACCGGGACGTTCGTCGCACTGATCATCATCAGCCTGCTGCTGGATGAGGCGGGCTTCTTCGCCTGGGCCGCCTTGCATGTGGCGCGTTGGGGCCGTGGGCGCGGACGGCGATTGTTCGCGTACATGGTGCTGCTGGGAGCGCTGGTGTCGGCGTTGTTCGCCAATGACGGCGCGGCATTGATCCTCACCCCCATCGTGATGTCGATGCTGCTGGCGCTGCGCTTTTCACCGGCGGCCACCCTGGCGTTTGTCATGGGCGCAGGGTTTATTGCCGACACCGCGAGCCTGCCGCTGGTGGTGTCCAACCTGGTGAACATCGTCTCGGCCGACTATTTCAAGATCGGCTTCAACGAATACGCCGCCGTGATGGTGCCGGTGAACCTGGTGAGCGTCGCCGCAACCCTCTTGGTATTGATGTGGTTTTTCCGCCGCGACATTCCGCAAACCTACGACCCGGCAGACCTCGACGATCCCGCCAGTGCGATCCACGACCGTGCGACGTTCCTCGCCGGCTGGTGGGTGCTGGGTATTCTGCTGGTGGGCTGCTTCGCCCTGGAACCGCTGGGCATTCCCATCAGCGCGATTTCCGCCGCCTGCGCCACCCTGCTGCTGGTGATCGCCGCCAAGGGCCACAAGATTTCCACCCGCAAGGTATTGAAGGAAGCGCCCTGGCAGATCGTGATTTTCTCCCTGGGCATGTACCTGGTGGTCTACGGCCTGCGCAACGCCGGGCTGACCAACTACCTCGCTACCTGGCTCGATGCCTTTGCCGGCTACGGCGTATGGGGTGCGGCATTGGGCACTGGCGTGCTGACCGCGCTGCTGTCTTCGGCGATGAACAACCTGCCAACGGTACTGATCGGCGCACTGTCCATCGAGGCCAGCCATGCCGTGGGCGTGGTCAAGGACGCGATGATCTACGCCAACGTGATCGGCAGCGACCTCGGCCCCAAAATCACCCCTATCGGCAGCCTGGCCACCTTGCTCTGGCTGCATATCCTGGCGCGCAAAGGCATCACCATCACCTGGGGTTACTACTTCAAGGTCGGCATTGTGCTGACCCTGCCGGTGCTGTTGATCACCCTCGCCGCCCTCGCCCTGCGCCTGAGTTTCTGACGGAGTCCGCTTAATGAAAGTCCTGTTCATGTGCACCGCCAACAGCTGCCGCAGCATCCTCTCGGAAGCGTTGTTCAATCACCTGGCGCCAGAAGGTTTCCAGGCCATCAGTTCCGGCAGCTTTCCCAAGGGCCAGGTGTTGCCCCGCAGCCTGACGACCCTGGAGGCCGCCGGCATCAGCACCGAAGGTTTGTACAGCAAGGGCAACGACGCCTTTGAAGGCAGCCCGCCGGACATCGTGATCACCGTTTGCGATAAGGCTGCCGGGGAAGCGTGCCCGGTGTATTTCGGCCCGGCGCTCAAGGCGCACTGGGGGCTGGAAGATCCGTCGGATGCTCAAGGCGATGACGCCCAGGTTCATGCAGCCTTCCAGGCCACCCTGGCAATCATCGAACGCCGCTGCCGAGCGTTTTTCGAAGTCCCGTTCGCCAGCCTGAGTCCCATCGAGATCAAGGCCGAGCTTGATCGCATCGCCGCGCTGTAACTGGAGCACCTGATGAGCACCCTGCCCAACCGATCGTCGGTGCCCAAGGCCTTTATGGAGTTCGACGATCAGGACCGCATGAAGCCCTCGGCCCTGTATGACCGGGTGGTGGATGTGATGGAAGAGCTGGTGAAATTCACCCTGCTGCTGCGGGACCGCCCGGACCTGGTGGACCGCTATTCGGAGCAAGGAGAGCAGCGAAGAACTGTCGAAACGGGTCAATCAACGGTCGATCTGAAGCGTGTTTGCGGCGTATGCTCGCGGCTAACCGTCACTGCGAGCCACCTCAATGAGTTCCATGCAGCACGCCTGGCTGGGCAACTACGAAGTCAGCAGCACGTCCTGCACCGGCCTGACGTTTGCCCGCCACAGCCACGATGAATGTGTGATCGGCGTCAACCTGCTCGGCGAGGAACAGGTGTGGCTGGACCGCCGCACCTTCGAGGCCGGCCCCGGCAGCATTACCTTGTACAACCCGGGCCAGATTCAGGGCGGCGGCGCGGCCGAGGGGCAGCCGTGGCGGTTTGTCAGCCTGTATGCGGCCGCTGACCAATTGGCGGCCGACCTGGGCCTGGTGCACCTGGAGTTCGACCGCTCGCTGTGCTTCCAGCCGGAATTGGCGATGAAGCTGGCCGGCGCGATCGAAGGCTCATTGAGTGCCGATCCGATCGCCCGGGAGCTCAGTGAAGAAGCCCTGGTGGTGCTGCTCGGCGAAGTGGTCAGTTGCAGCGGCGTACGCCTGCCCGGCAGCACCACAGTGGGTCGTGGGCTGGTGATCAAGGCCCAGGAACTGCTGGCTGAAAACCTGCATCAGGCGGTAGCACTCGAGACGCTCGGTGACGAGTTGGGCCTGTCGAAATTCCATCTGCTGCGGGCCTTTCAAAAAGAAACCGGGTTGAGTCCGCGCCAGTGGGCGATGCAACTGCGTACCCGGCGTGCCAAGGGCCTGCTGCGTTCAGGGATTGCAGCGTCGCAGGTTGCCCACGCCCTTGGGTTCGCCGACCAGAGCCATCTCAATCGGCATTTCCGGGCGGCTTACGGCATCACTCCGGGGCGCTATCAAAGCGTGCTCAAAGGCTGAAAAGCGCAATCTGGTTCAAGACGACCCACCCACCCTCGCGCAAAATGCACGCCATCAATTGAAGGAAGGCAGGCATGTTGACGATCTTTTTTTCGGCGCTGGTATTTGGCTTTGTGTTTTGCCTGTCACCGGGGGCGGTCTTGGCGGAGACGCTGCGCCGTGGGCTGTTGCATGGGTTTACGCCGGCGCTGCTGGTGCAGATTGGATCGCTGGTGGGCGATGCCGTGTGGGCGGTGATTGGGCTGACGGGTATGGCGTTGTTGATCCAGCATGAGTCGGTGCGGGTGCCGCTGACGGCGGTTTGTGGGCTGTATCTGGCTTGGCTCGGGGTTCGCAGCTTGATGGATGCCTGGCGCTTGCCAGAGGCCGAGAGTACGCCGGCCAGGTCCGGGCAGAATGCGCTGGTAGTGGGGGCGGCTATTTCGTTGGCTAATCCGAAAAACATTGTTTATTGGGGGGCGCTGGGCAGTGCGTTGTCGGGGATTGTCGGGGCGACGCCGAGCCATGGGCAGACGTTGATGTTTTTTGCGGGGTTTATGGTGGCGTCTGTGCTTTCGTGCTTTCTGATTGCGGCGCTGGTGAACCTGCTGCGCCAGAACGCGTCGCCCATATGGCAGCGTGTCAGCTATGGGGCGTGTGGTGGGGTGTTGTTGTATCTGGCGGTCCTGGCGTTGTGTGCGATTTGAGGGAGTGATTGGGCGGTGTACATATCCGTTTCTTCGGTAACGGCCGCTTATGGTT
>NZ_JACARE010000078.1:1065-1619 GCF_013386765.1 Pseudomonas yamanorum | reverse complement strand
CAATCAACTGCGAAATTGACTGTGCATGCGCCGACAAGTTGAGCGCCGCTTGCAACTCATCCGCAGTGATTTTTCCATCACGATTACGGTCAAGCAGGTCATAGAGCCGGCTCTTGACCCGCCCCTTGTCGCCCTCATCCGCCTCGCCGTCAAACCGTTCAAGTTGTGCTTCGCTGAGACGATTGAGGTCACGATAGAACGAGGCAATTGCGCTCAGCGGCGAGTCGTAGCTGAAGATGATGTCGTAGCCTTCCCAGGCCCAGGGACTGACCCACGACGTAACCCCCACGTCTTCACGCACCCAGCCGTCGAGCACGTTGTTGTCGGCATCGCTGAGCAAGCCGTCGAGGCGGTAGTACTTGAAGGTCCGCCCGAAATCGCTGGTGGGTACGTCGATTTTGTATTCGGCCGGCAGGCCGTCGAGAACGCTTTTGGGCAGTAGCAAGTCGACACTGCTCACCGGCGTTGCTGTCTCCAAAACAGGGTATCGGTTAGGACCGTAGTGCGCTTTATGCGGTATTACCGGCGTGCCTTTGGCGAGCTTCAACCAGGTG
>NZ_JACARE010000078.1:789-922 GCF_013386765.1 Pseudomonas yamanorum | reverse complement strand
GCACAACGATCCGGTCATGAGCCTCGGGCTCACAAGCACCTTGCAGCGATTCGAAGTGGACGTATTGATTAATGTGGTTCAGTTTGCGGAATTCGCCTTCGCCGCTGACAGTCACTTCCGTGCCTGGAGGCAG
>NZ_JACARE010000078.1:486-685 GCF_013386765.1 Pseudomonas yamanorum | reverse complement strand
CGTAGATCGGCGCCAGATGGTTAATGGAGAGATAGCCGCGCAGCAAACCTTCATCATCTTGCAGAGCATCTGGACCGGGGGTGTTCTCCAGCCTGCGGTAATCACCGTCACCGCTGACCGTCACCTGCGCGCCCTTTGGCAAAAGAGCGATGGACTTGCCCCGATGAGCTTGATTGCGAACATTCAGACCGCGTTCTCC
>NZ_JACARE010000078.1:0-379 GCF_013386765.1 Pseudomonas yamanorum | reverse complement strand
TAGAAAATCAGGATGGGGGGCGTGTCCGTGCAGCCTTGGATTTTCGGCGGCTGAAGACGATGGCGGACCAGCACGAAATTGCGTGAAAACGGTTTGACCACGCACTGTTCGTTGTTGATAAAGGTGGTCGTCGGCGAGTGTGCTTCGAAGCGGTAGGCCACCACTTCGCCATCCGCCAGGCAGTGCACGCTGGATTGATCCAGCACCCCAGCGGTACCACCGTCGAAATGCACCCCGCCGTGAAACTGACCATTTCGGCCCAATGGGTAGTAGCCAGCTTCGGCCTTTGCCAACTGGGTTAACTGCAAGAGCGGGTGGTTTTTGTCCTTGAACGGGTGGCTCCAGTTCTTCACCGGTTGCAGCGGGTCGACAATGGGCT
>NZ_JACARE010000077.1 GCF_013386765.1 Pseudomonas yamanorum | reverse complement strand
CCCGCGGAGCAATCCCGGAGTGAACACCGAGCCTAGGCGAGGTGCCGACAGGCGGGGCAGAGCCCTTTGCTTACTTTGCCGCTTTTGCAAAGTGACTCGCTGTAAGAGCGAAACCATAAGCCGCCCTTACCTAAATAACGGATATGTACTCAGTCAGCCCTGAAGGTTTCCAGCAGGCAAAAAAAAAGCGGCACACCGACCAAGTGCACCGCAAAAATGCCGTAGAACACAGCAACAACGATTCGGTAAATCCAATCAGTCCAGCAGGGCCAGCGCCTCAGCGGTGGTTTCCTGGATACGTGCCCAGTCGCCGTTCTTGACCCATTCCGGATCCAGCATCCAGCTACCGCCCACGCACATCACATTCTTCAGCGCCATGTAGCTCTTGATATTGGCCGGACCAACACCCCCAGTCGGGCAGAATTTCACTTCGCCAAACGGACCGCCCAACGCCTTGATCGCCGCCACACCACCGCTGACCTCAGCCGGGAACAGCTTGAAGCGGCGATACCCCAGGCCATAACCCTCCATGATCCCGGAAGCATTGCTGATCCCCGGCAACAACGGAATCGAGCTGTGCACCGAAGCTTCCAGCAGGTCACGGGTAATCCCCGGGGTGACAATAAATTGCGAACCAGCCACTTCGGCCGCTTCCAGCATATGACGATCCAGCACGGTACCGGCACCGGTGCACAGCTCCGGACGCTGCTCACGCAGCACCTGGATGGCCTTGAGGCCGAACTGCGAACGCAGGGTCACTTCCAGTGCGGTCAAACCACCGGCAGCCAGGGCATCGGCCAGGGGCAGAATGTCCTGTTCACGGGCAATGGTGATCACCGGCAGGATCCGCGCCTTGGCGCAGAGGCTGTCGATCAAGGCAACTTTGTCCGCCATGGAAACGGTAGGTTGAGGGCTGTTCATCGCGGCTGATCCTTGGCTCATGGGCACCAGTAAATCTCTAAAGTAGGTTGCAAAAACGCGCGTATCGGCATGGCAGCAACGTCGTCACTGGCCAGCGCGGCGCTCAAGGTGGTCAATTTCGAACTGCCGGAAATCGACAGCACGGTGTAGTGGGCGGTGGACAGCAACGCGCGACTCATGGTCAGGCGCTGGTGCGGCACGGTCGGCGCCAGCATCGGCCAGCAACGGCGGCCGCCGTCCGGCTTCAATGCGTCAGCCAGGTTCGGGCTGTTGGGGAACAGCGACGCAGTGTGGCCGTCGTCGCCCATGCCCAGTACCAGCACGTCAATTGCCGGCAACTCGGCCAGCAGGCGATCGGCCTGCTCGGCAGCTTCGTCAAGGGTGGCAGCAACGCTGTACAGGCTCAAAAACTTCGCCTTGGCCGCCGGGCCTTGCAGCAAATACTTTTTCAACAGGCCAGCATTGCTGTCGGCATGTTCCACCGGTACCCAGCGCTCGTCGGCCAGGGTGATGGTCACCTTGGACCAGTCCAGGCCTTGCTTGGCGAGGTTCTGGAAGAACGCCACCGGGCTGCGGCCGCCGGACACCACCAGGGTCGCTTCGCCACGGGCACTGATGGCCGTGCGCAGCTGTTCGGCCACGTCGTTGGCCAGGCCGTCGGCCAGCAGCACCGGGTTGCGGTACTCATGGGCAGTCACGCCCTGAGGCAGTTTCAGTTCAGATATCGCCATACCAAGACCTCCCATCCCGCGTGATCAGTGCAATCGAGCTCATCGGCCCCCAGGAGCCCGCCGCATACGGCTTGGGCGCATCACCGGATTTTTTCCACCCGGCGATCAACTGGTCACACCACTTCCACGCGGCTTCGATTTCATCTTTGCGCACAAACAGGTTCTGGTTGCCGCGCATGACTTCAAGTAACAACCGCTCGTAGGCATCGGGAATCCGCGCGCTGCGATAGGTGTCGGAAAAATTCAGTTGCAGCGGCCCGCTGCGCAGTTGCATGCCCTTGTCCAGGCCCTGCTCCTTGGTCATCACCCGCAAGGAAATACCTTCGTCCGGTTGCAGGCGGATGATCAGTTTGTTGCTGATCTGCAAGCGCTGCTCGGGGGCGAAGATGTAGTGGGACGGTTCCTTGAAATGGATGACGATCTGCGACAGCTTTTGCGGCATGCGCTTGCCGGTGCGCAGGTAGAACGGCACCCCGGCCCAACGCCAGTTACGAATATCGGCCCGCAGGGCGACGAAGGTTTCGGTGTCGCTCTGGGTATTGGAATTCTCTTCTTCCAGGTAACCCGGCACCGGCTTGCCGGCGCTGTAGCCGGCGATGTACTGGCCGCGCACCACCTGGGTGGTCAGGCCGTCCGGGCTGATGGGCGCCAGGGCCTTGAGCACCTTGACCTTCTCGTCACGAATACTGTCGGCAGACAGGTCGGCCGGCGGGTCCATGGCGATCAGGCACAGCAGCTGCAGCAGGTGATTCTGGATCATGTCCCGCAGTTGCCCGGCCTTGTCGAAATAACCCCAGCGACCTTCGATGCCGACCTGCTCGGCCACGGTGATTTCCACGTGGGAGATGTAGTTCTGGTTCCACTGGGTTTCAAACAGGCTGTTGGCAAACCGCAGGGCGATCAGGTTCTGGACCGTTTCTTTGCCCAGGTAGTGGTCGATGCGGTAGGTGCGGTTTTCCGGGAAAAACTGCGCCACGGCGTCGTTGACCTTGCGCGAGGAATCCAGGTCCGAACCGATGGGTTTTTCCAGGACCACCCGGGTGTTTTCCGCCAGGCCGACCTTGGAGAGGTTTTCGCAGATCGCGCCGTACACCGCCGCCGGGGTGGCGAAGTAGGCAATCAGGCGTTGTTCGGTGCCGGCGTTTTCTGCCAGGGCGACATAGTCGTCGGCCTTCAGGAAGTCGACGTGCAGGTACGTCAGGCGGGCCAGGAAACGCTGGGCGACGGTTTCATCCAGTTCCTTGCCAACGTAGCTGCGCAGTTCTTTTTCGATGTGGGCCAGGTGCTGTTGCTCGGAACCGGCCTCACGGGCCAGGGCCAGGATGCGTGTGTCTTCGTGCAGGAGGCCCGCACCATCGAGTTGATACAGGGCAGGAAATAACTTGCGCAGCGCCAGATCACCCAAGGCGCCAAACAGGGCAAAGGTGCAGGGTTCTACGGTTATCGAAGGCATGATGTTTGTTCTTTTATCAAGTTAAGCTACAAATACCTTTTTTTAAGGCATCACTCAAGGAAAAATGTAGTAATAACCACAACATTTTCCCGAAAAACGTATTCCGAGTGGTGGTGTTCAACTACCCTCAGTAGGATAGGCCACCGCAAAGGGCCGCTCGTCGATTGGTTGACGACCCTTATTTGCATCGTCGCCCTAAGGAAACATGAATGGACCGCGTGCGAAATCTACTGGAACAGATCCAGAAACGCCTCGATGAACTGAACAAGGCTGAACGTAAAGTCGCCGAGGTCATCCTGCTCAACCCGCAGCAGGCGACCCGCTTCTCTATCGCCGCCCTCGCCCAGGCCGCTTCGGTCAGCGAACCTACGGTGAACCGCTTCTGCCGCTCGTTCGGCGTGAGTGGTTACCCTGAACTTAAATTGCAGCTGGCGCAAAGTCTGGCCAGTGGCGCGGCGTACGTCAGCCGCGCAGTGGAAGCCGATGATAACCCTGAGGCCTACACCCAGAAGATCTTTGGCAGCGCCATCGCGTCCCTCGACAGCGCCTGCCAGGCCCTGGACCCGAACCTGATCAGCAAGGCCGTGGACCTGCTGATCCAGGCCCGGCAGATCCACTTCTTTGGCCTGGGGGCTTCGGCGCCGGTGGCCATGGACGCGCTGCACAAGTTTTTCCGTTTCAACCTGTCGGTCACGGCCCATGCCGACGTGCTGATGCAACGGATGATCGCCTCGGTGGCCCACACCGGGGAGTTGTTCGTGATCATTTCCTACACCGGGCGTACCCGTGAGTTGGTGGAAGTGGCGCGTATCGCGCGGGAGAACGGTGCCTCGGTATTGGGTGTGACCGCCGAGAACTCGCCGCTGGCCAAGGTCAGTACCGTGAGCCTGAACATTCCGCTGCCGGAAGACACCGACATCTACATGCCGATGACGTCGCGGATCATTCAGTTGACGGTGCTGGACGTGCTGGCCACCGGCATGACCTTGCGTCGCGGGGTGGATTTCCAGCCGCATTTGCGCAAGATCAAAGAGAGTTTGAACGACAGTCGGTATCCGGTTGGGGATGAATTCAACTAGGCTCGAATTTCTGCCAGCAGTACCACCGCCATCGCGGGCAAGCCCGCTCCCACATTTGCAATGCACTCCCCTGTGGGAGCCGGGCTTGCCCGCGATGAGGCCATCAGCAACACCGCTAAACCCCGGCCCTGGCCTGCAAACTCAAATGCGCCCTCTCCCCCGGCGCCAGACTCGCCCCGGCCATCGCCGACTCCACGCACACAAACCCCGAAGCCTCGTTGAAACTCACCCCCAGCAACGGCCGGCTCCCTGGATGCCACACCACTGTGTCGGCACTCTCGCCGGTATCGATGCACAATTCGCGCTGCCAGGCATGGTCCTTGAGGTGCAACTCACCCTCGTGCTGGAACACCCGCTGACAGCCGCCATCGACCCGTAACTCACCTTCCTGCTGGCAAGCCTGGCGGTTGAGCTGATCGTAACCTTGCGCCCCATCGAGCCCAGACAGCGCTATCTCACCGACGTTGCCAATCCGCCAATAGGCGTGCAAAGCATGGCTCAACTGGCACGGCAGTTCGTCCTGGTGCTCGGTGGCCAGGCGCAGTTCCAGGGTTTCCCCCAGGTGTGCATGCAGGTCCACCTGCCAATCGCATAGCTGCAATTGCCAGTGCAAACGTACACCGTCGTCGTCAGTGCTGCTGTCCAGCAGTTTCCAGTCGATCAGCCGTGCCCAGCCATGGGACGGCCAGGCGTTTTCGCTGGGATGACGGCCATACCACGGCCAGCACACCGGCACGCCGCCACGAATGGCGCCGACCTGCGGCCACTTGGCCGCGCACCACAGCCAGGGTTTCTGGCCCTTGGGCTGAAAGTGCAGCAATTGCGCGCCCTGGCGACTGAACACCGCCTGGCAGAGCGGGTGATCGATCACCAACACGTCGCGCATCTGAAAGCGCTCCCAGGCGAATACCGGTCGCTCCCGCAGGGATTTGAAAAAGCGTTGCAGCGGATGCTCATGCATGTGCCACGGTCCTGAATAGCGTTGTAGGAGCTGGCTTGCCTGCGATGCGGGCCCCACGGTGTATCAGAGGCACCGAGGCGATGCCATCGCAGGCAAGCCAGCTCCCACACAAAAAAAAGCGGATAGCCATGGCTACCCGCAAAATGCGCACAGAGAGAAGGAGCTTATCGCAACAACGTTAGAACGTAGACTGAATTTTCAGGCCCGCGACGACTGCGTTGTCGACCTGCTTCACGCCGCCTGGGTTGGCGATGTATTGCAGGTTAGGACGCACGGTCAGCCAGTTGGTGACGTGGAAGCCGTAGTTCAGTTCGACGTTGTATTCAGTGTTACGCAGTGGCGCGTAACCCGATTGGTCGTAGTCGGTGAAACCGCCAGCGGCATTGAGCAACTCGGCGTTTTTCTTCACGTCACTGTTGGCGTGGATGCGGGAGACACCGATACCCACGTCATCTTTGGTACGTGCGTCGAATGGGCCCTTATACACAAGCATCAGCGACTGGTAGTTGTCGACCAGGTTGGTGTCTTTGTCGTGGAAGGTGACGTTGGCCGCGATGTTCAAGCCGCGGGAAGCATCGCCATTGTGGGTGGTGAGCTGCTGTTGCAGAACGCCCCAGTAACCGCTTTTGCTGCTGCGAACACGGAAGGCCGCGCCGGTGGTGCCAGCGTCGTTACCGTTGACGTCTTCACGTACGTCGGTAGCGTCGGCGGTGCTCTTGTAGTAACCCACACGGTATTCGCCCGGCAGGCCATTGACCTTGGGCGACCAGACCAATTCCACCGGCAATACGGTGCCCTTGGTACCGCTGCCGCTGAGTTTGAAGCCGTTGCCGTGCTCCAGCTGCGACGGGTTCTGGTTGTACGCACCGATTTGCGCATACAGCTCAGGCGTGATGTTGTACTTCACGCGGATAGCCGCCTGGCTGACTGGCCAGTTGTACCAGGTGTTTACATAGTTACCGACCTGGGAGCCGCAGAACGACAGGTTCTGGAAGTCGCACGGGAAGGTGTTGAAGTCTTCGCCTTCACCGAAGTAACCGAGTTTCACGTCCAGCTTGTTGTCGAACATCTGGTGCTGAATCCAGAACTGCGTCAGACGCACCATGTGGCCACGGCCATCGACTTCTTGAGACGAACTCAAGGTGCCGGCACGCGGGTCACCGATACGGTCGTTGGAGATGTTCGCGCCATTACGATTGGTCAACTGGATCTTGGCCTGGGTGTTGCTCCAGCCCCACAGCTTGTCCAGGTCCAGTGCTACGCCCAGACCGAACTGGTCAGCGTAACGGGCAGTTTTGTCGTTGTTGTAGCCACCGCTGAGGTTGCCACCGACTTCACCAACGTAATCCGCCTTGATGTCGATACCTTGCTCGATCAGCTTGGTACGCTCACCGCCCCAATCGCCGGTCATCCACTTGGAATCGGAGCTGAATGCATCGGCCGCCATCGCATTGGCGGACAATACCAGGGCTGCTGCTGCTGACAGTTGGCAGATCAGCCGGGTGTTGTTGTGTTGCTTTTTCATCCCTACATCCTCGTCTTTATTGTTATTAACTGTTTTTATCTAACGCGGTTTACTTCTTTGTCCTTAGGTCCCCGACAGGAGCGTGCCCGCTCCTGCCATTCAACGTCCCTTGAATTGAGCGACGTTGTCGGCACGGTCCTGTGCGGGCAACGAAGCGGCAGTGCCCAAACGCTCACCGGTCTTGGCGTCGAACAGCAACACCTTGGCCGGATCGAACTGCAAGGTCAGGGTCTCGCCCACCTGTGGCGCCACATCAGGCGCAAGGCGGCAGCAGACCTTGGTGTCATTGATTTGCACGAACACCAGAGTGTCCGGCCC
The DNA here is from genome assembly GCF_013386765.1 of Pseudomonas yamanorum. Taxonomy (GTDB): domain Bacteria; phylum Pseudomonadota; class Gammaproteobacteria; order Pseudomonadales; family Pseudomonadaceae; genus Aquipseudomonas; species Aquipseudomonas yamanorum_A. Next base: position 22,278 of record NZ_JACARE010000077.1, on the reverse strand, counting down.
CGTCGGCTCGGTGACTTGCACCTCGGCCCGAATGGTCGGTGCGCCGGTAGCTTCGGCGGCGGCCAGCACGATCTGCTCCGGGCGCAGGCCCAGGATCACTTCGCGGTCTTCAAGGCCTGCATCGCTCATGTTCAACGGCAATTCACAACGGGCCTGGCCGCTGTCCAGCAACGCCACCAGGCGGCCGTCCTTGCGTTGCAGGCGCAGTGGAATGAAGTTCATCGGCGGCGAACCGATAAAGCTGGCCACGAACAGGTTGGCCGGGTCGTTGTAGATTTCTTTCGGCGTACCGAACTGTTGGATGATGCCGTCCTTCATCACCGCCACTTTGTCGCCCAGGGTCATCGCTTCGATCTGATCGTGGGTGACGTAGACGGTGGTGGTTTTCAGACGCTGGTGCATCAACTTCATTTCGGTACGCATCTCGACCCGCAGCTTGGCGTCGAGGTTGGACAGCGGTTCGTCGAACAGGTAGATCTTCGGGCGACGCGCCAGTGCACGGCCCATGGCCACACGCTGTTGCTGGCCGCCGGAAAGCTGGCCCGGCTTGCGATTGAGCAGGTGCTCGATCTGCAGCAGCTTGGCCACCCGCGCCACTTCTTCGTCGATGGCCGCCTGGGGCATCTTGCGAATCTTCAGGCCGAACTCGATGTTCTCGCGCACGCTCATGGTCGGGTACAGCGCGTAGGACTGGAACACCATCGCGATGTCGCGATCCTTGGGGCTCATGCCGCTGACGTCCTGGTCGCCGATCATGATCGCGCCGCCAGTGATGTTTTCCAGGCCGGCGATGCAGTTCATCAGGGTCGATTTGCCGCAACCCGAAGGCCCGACCAGGATCAGGAACTCACCTTCCTTGATCGACAGTTCGATGTTCTTCAGGGTGTCCGGCAGGCCGGCACCGTAGGTCTTGTTTACGTTACGAAGTTCAAGCGTTGCCATGATTACCCCTTGACCGCGCCGGCCGTCAGGCCGCGCACGAAATACTTGCCTGCGACCACATAGACCAGCAGGGTCGGCAGCCCGGCGATCATCGCCGCCGCCATATCAACGTTATATTCCTTGACCCCGGTGCTGGTGTTGACCAGGTTGTTCAGCGCCACCGTGATGGGCTGCGAGTCACCGCTGGAGAACACCACGCCGAACAGGAAGTCGTTCCAGATCTGCGTGAACTGCCAGATCAGGCACACCATGATGATCGGTGTCGACATCGGCAGGATGATCAGGCGGAAGATCGTGAAGAACCCCGCGCCATCCAGGCGTGCCGCTTTCACCAGTGCATCGGGAATGCTGACGTAGTAGTTACGGAAGAACAGTGTAGTAAACGCCAGTCCGTAGACGATGTGCACGAACACCAGGCCCGTGGTGGTACTGGCCAGGCCCATCTTGCCGAGGGTGAACGAGGCAGGCAGCAGCACGGTCTGGAACGGCAGGAAGCAGCCGAACAGCAACAGGCCGAAGAACAACTGCGAACCGCGAAAGCGCCACATCGACAGCACGTAGCCGTTCAACGCGCCGATGGCGGTGGAAATCAGCACGGCCGGAACGGTGATCTTGATCGAGTTCCAGAAGTAACCGTCAACCGTGGCCCAGGCTTTCACCCAGCCGATGCCGGTGACCACGGTGGGCCAGCTCAGCAGGTTGCCGGTGCTGATGTCTTCCGGGGTCTTGAAGCTGGTGAGCAACATGACCACCAACGGCACCAGGTACAGCAGTACAGCGAGGATCAGCACCGCGTAGATCGCGATGCGGCTCAGGCTGATGGCAGGTTTGCCGACAAGACTAGTCATTACGCTTGGTCCTTAGCTCGGAGTACAGGTAAGGCACGATGATTGCGAGAATCGCACCGAGCATCAGAATCGCACTGGCCGAGCCCATGCCCATCTGGCCGCGGCTGAAGGTGAACGAGTACATGAACATCGCCGGCAGGTCGGAGGAGTAACCCGGACCACCCGCGGTCATCGCCGCCACCAGGTCGAAGCTCTTGATCGCGATGTGCGCCAGGATCATCACCGCACTGAAGAACACCGGACGCAGGCTTGGCAGCACCACTTTCCAGTAGATGCGCGGCATGCTTGCACCGTCGATCTGCGCGGCACGGATGATCGATTGATCAACCCCGCGCAGGCCGGCGAGGAACATCGCCATGATGAAGCCCGAGGCTTGCCATACAGCAGCGATCACCAGGCAATACACCACACGGTCCGGGTCGATCAGCCAGTCGAGGCGAAAGCCTTCCCAGCCCCAGTCACGCAGCAATTTGTCCAGGCCCATGCCCGGGTTGAGCAGCCATTTCCAGGCGGTACCGGTGACGATCATCGAGAGCGCCATCGGGTACAGGTAAATGGTGCGGATAAAGCCTTCGCGGCGGATTTTCTGGTCGAGGAAAATCGCCAGGGTCACGCCGATCACCAGGGTGATACCGATGAACATGCCACCGAACACCGCCAGGTTCTTGCTCGCGACCCACCAGCGGTCGTTGTCGAACAAGCGCGCATATTGAGCCAGGCCCACGAACTTGTAGGTCGGCAGGAAAGTCGAGTTAGTGAACGACAGCACGAACGTCCACAGGATGTAGCCATAGAAGCCCACCAGAACGATGAACATGCTCGGCGCCAGCACCAGTTTGGGTAGCCAGCGCTGCAGTGCATCGAACGGCGAGGCTTTGCTGAACACAGCAACAGAACTCATGGGAAAATCCAGTACAGGGAAAAAGGACTACAGGAACATGCCTTGCGGGGGTTAGGGGTCCCCCCGCAAGGCCATTCAGTACTAACCGTTACTTGGCAGACTTGATCGCGTTGTACAGTTTCTTCGCGGTATCAGCAGGGTCTGCTTTCGGGTCGTTGATGTAGTTGGTCACAACATCAAAGAACGCGCCTTGTACCGCCAGCGTGGTTGCCATGTTGTGGGCCATGCTTGGCTGCAGGCCGCCAGTCTTGGCATCCGCCAGGAAGTCCTTGGCAGCCGTCTGGGCGCAGGAGTCGAAGCCGTATTTGCCCATGTCTTGCAACATGTCGATACGAACCGGGATCGAGCCCTTGTTGATGCTGAAGACTTTCTGGAAGTTTTCGCTCAGTACGACCTTGGCGATGTCCTGCTGGCCGGCAGCAGTGCCTTTGTCTTTCTGCTTGAACACGGCGAGGGAGTCGATGTTGTAGGTGAACGCCTTGTCGGTGCCCGGGAAGGCTACGCACTCGTAGTCTTTGCCGGCGACTTTCTTGGCGGCGGTCCATTCACTCTTGGCCCAGTCACCCATGATCTGCATGCCGGCCTTGCCGTTGATGACTTTGGCGGCTTCCAGGTTCCAGTCCTGGCCTTTGCCGTCGGCGTCCATGTAGGTCGCGACTTTTTTCAGCTCGGTCAGGGACTTGATCATTTCAGGGCCGGTCAGGGCTTTTTCGTCCAGGTCCACCAGGGCTTTCTTGTAACCATCAGCCCCCATGACCGAGAGCACGACCGCTTCGAAAACGGTGCTGTCCTGCCAAGGCTGGCCACCGTGGGCGAGCGCAATGAAGCCGGCTTTCTTCAGCTTGTCGCCAGCGGCGTAGAACTCTTCGAGGGTGGTCGGGTTTTTAGTGATACCGGCTTTCTTGAAGACTTCCGGGTTGATCCACAGCCAGTTCACGCGGTGAATGTTCACCGGCACGGCCACGTAATCACCTTCGTACTTCACGGTATCGGAGACTTTCTTGTCCAGCAGGGAGTCCCACTTTTCTTCTTTGGCGGGAGCCTTCAGGACGTCGGTGTCGAGCAGCCCGGTGGACGCCCATTCCTGGATGTCTGGGCCTTTGATCTGGGCCATGCCTGGCGGGTTGCCAGCAACGGCGCGGCTTTTCAGCACGGTCATGGCAGTGGAACCGCCACCGCCGGCGACGGCACCGTCTTTCCAGGTGAAACCGTCTTTTTCAACTTGGGCCTTCAGGACATCTACTGCCGCTTTCTCGCCACCCGAGGTCCACCAATGCACAACTTCAACCGTCCCTTTCGAGTCGGCGGCAAATGCACTGAGGGGAAACAACGAGGCAACGGAAATAGCTACGGCGAGGCGACTGATCGCTTTCATCTGAGTACCTTTTTTCTTGTTGTTATGCATGCAAGTCGGTGCTTGCGCTGCAAACGAGTTTAAACAGGGATTTTTCAGGTGCAGGTAACAAAGGGACGCCAAAATGTCACCACTTGGTGACATAACGCCCGGCGGCCACGGCACTGGCCATGCTGGGTGACAAGGGTAGACCCGGCAGCAATACAGACTGCCAGGCATGATAGAGGTCCGGCTTGCCACCCCAGATCTTGCTGCTGGGCTGGTTTTTCGGGCTCAGTTCGTGGTGCCAGCTGCCGTGGGTTCGGTCGATGAAATGGCTTTCACAGAACTCCCAGAAGCGCCGGTACCAGGTTTCGTAATGCAGTTCTCCCGTGCGTTTGAGCAGCGCCTGGGCAGCGGCGCTGGCTTCGCAATGGGTCCAGTGCAGGCGCTCGCGCACCACTGGGCGCTGGCTCCAGTCGAGGGTGTAGACAATGCCGGGCGCGCCGTCGACGGCCCAGGCATATTCGCAGGCGCTGGCGAACAGGCCCTTGGCGTCGGTCAACAACCAGTCAGGGGTGACGAGGCCGGCGTCCAGGCGCGCGGCCTCAAGGTGCAATACCAGCCGCGCCCATTCGAAGCCGTGGCCGGGGGTGATCCCGTAAGGGCGAAAGCCATCGGCCGGGTTGTCTTCGTTGTAACCGCGCAGGGGTTGCCAGTGGCTGTCGAAATGCTCGATCACCACGTCCCGGTTTTCCGCCGCATGGGTGTGAATAATTCGCTCGACGATGCGCAGTGCCCGGTCCAGCCAGCGGGTTTCGCCGGTGACATCGGCCAGGGCCAGGAACGCCTCGGTGGCGTGCATATTGCTGTTGGCACCGCGATAGGCTTCCAGGCCGCTCCAGTCCTGGGCAAAGGATTCGAGCATCGCGCCCTCCTCTTCGCTCCAGAAGTACTGGTCGATGATGTGAGTGGCGTCGTTGAGTAAGGTTTGCGCGCCGGGAGCGCCGGCCACTACCGCCGAGCTGGCCGCCAGGGCCACAAAGGCGTGCAGGTAGGCGGCCTTGCCGGTGTTGCCATCGCAGGCATTCGGCTTGGCGAACCAGCCGCCGTGCCGGGCATCGCGCAACGGGCCGCTGAGGGCGGCAACCCCGTGCTCCACCAGCTCGGCGTAACCGGGCAAACCGAGGCCGTGGGCCATGGCGAAGCTGTGGGTCATGCGGGCAGTGTTCATGGTTTCGGCGACGGCATCGGGCGGCAAGACGCCGTGGTCGTCGAGGTTGCCGAAGCCTTCAGGCAGCCTGGAAGCCTTGGCGAATGACAGCAGGCGCTGGCCTTCAGTGGCAAGCCAGGCGTGATGGGCAGGTGCGTTAAGCCAACTACTGGCAGGCAGTGGTTGCGTGGTCATGATCAGCCCTTTTTATTATGTGCGGGATGCCCGGAGTCTAAACAAGGGCGGGGCGAGGGCAAGTAACGAAGGAGGTGGGAAATGTCACCGGATGGTGACATTGATTGTGCCTCTTCCTGTGTAGGAGCCGAGCTTGCTCGCGTAGAACGCCAAAACAACCCGTTTATTCAAAATAAACACGTCATCGTTAACGACCTTCGCGAGCAAGCTTGCTCCTACGGGACGGGCTTACGGCTTCGGCTGGTTGATCTGCTGCTGCAGGTTCTGCACCTGGCTCTGCAAGGTGGTGACGTTGCGCGTGGTCTGGATGCGGAACACGTCGAACTCCTTGGTGGACGGGCCGTCGGAGGCGGCCGGACGGCTGTCCTGTTCGCTCTTGAGCACCACGAGGTCCTGCTCCAGGCGGGCAATCGCGGCCGCAGGGTTGCCCTGCTTTTTCAGCGCGGCGACGTCGGCGGAAAGCTCCTTGAACTCGGTATCCCGGGACTTGAGGGTTGCCACGGCGTCCGTCAACGCCTGGACCTGGCCTTGCAATTGCGCATTGGCGCCGGCCAGTTGGGTGGTGCTGGCGGTCATCTGCTCAAGGCGTTTATCGAGGTCAGTCGCCTGGCCGGCCACACCCAGCTGCTGCTTGCCCTGCTCCAGCAACTGGGTTTCCAGCTGCTTGATCTGCAGTTTCAGGGCCTCACTGCCGTTGTTCACACTGGCCTCGCTGGCCACCACCTTGCCGGAAATGTCCTGCAGGCGCCCCGCCGCTTCCTCACTGATGCGTGCGAAGCTTTCCTGGGTCGCCACCAGTTGCTGGCCCATCAGGGAAATCTGCTGGAAGCTCCACCAGGCAAGGCCTGCGAAGGCGAACAGCAACGCGCCGACCAATGCCCACAATGGCCCGGTACTGGCGCTCTTGACCTTGACAACCGGCGCTGGCCGGGAGCGCACGGACGTGGCCGGTGAAGGCTCGAAATCATCGTCGTCCGAGGTATCAGCCCGCAGGCTGGGAACATTGTCAAAGTCGTCGTTAGCATCGTTACGCATGAATCAACCTTCAAACCTTTGAGGTGGCATATGGATAGCCAAGCGCCGGAGTATAAACCCCGGCCTGCCGCACTGATCGACCCTGGGTCGCAAATTCGGTTCCCGGTGTGTTGCCGGTTATTTAAGCCCCACGTCCTGGGCTTTCCACCAACTGCAAAACTCGTCGAGGGCCGCCCACAAGCTGACCTTGGGCTGGTAGTCGAGATAATGCCGTGCGCGGGTGATGTCGAGGGTGAAATCTTTGTTCATTACCTGCATGCCCAGCCGTGACAAGGCGGGTTCCGGACGCCCTGGCCACAGGGCACAGAAGGCTTCGTTCAGCGCCGCAACACTGTAGGACAGGCCGTAGGACCGGTAACGCGTGACCTGGGGCATGTCCATCTGGCGCATCACGTAGTTCACCACATCCCACACCGGCACCGGGGTGCCGTTGCTGATGTTATAGGCCTTGCCCAGCGCCGAGCCCGTCGCCAGCAAACCGCTGAGCAGGGCTTCATTGAGGTTGTGCACGCTGGTGAAATCGACCTTGTTCAGGCCATCGCCGACGATCGCCAGACGGTTCTTGCGCTGCATTTTCAACAGGCGCGGGAAGATGCTCATGTCACCGGCGCCCGTGACGAAGCGCGGGCGCAGGGCCAGCACTTCGAGGCCGAATTCCTGGGCACCGAACACCTTTTGTTCCGCCAGGTATTTGGTGGCCGCGTACGGATGCTTGAAGCGCTTGGGCACTTGCTCTTCAGTCAGCCCCAGGTGGTCGCGGCCATCGAAATAGATCGAGGGTGACGACAGGTGCACCAGGCGCCCGACCCGCTGCTTCAGGCAGGCTTCCACCACGTTCTCGGTGACCAGCACATTGCCCTGATGGAAATCCTGGTAACGCCCCCACAGCCCCACGGCCCCGGCGCAATGCACCACGGCCTCGACGTCGCGGCACAACTCGCGCACCAGGTCCGGATCATTCAAATCACCCTGGATAAACTCGGCGCCGCGCCGCACCAGGTGCTCCACACCTTCGGCCCGCCGCCCGTTGACCCGCACGTCCAGGCCCTGCTCCAGGGCGAAACGCGCAAAACGCCCGCCAATGAAGCCGCTTGCGCCGGTGACCAGAATTTTCATGACTTACTCCGCATTCTTTCGTTTTTCATCGCTGTTGCCTTGACGCTGGCCATCACTCCAACGGCACCAACCATTGCCCCGTTGTTTGCGCCAGATGGTCCGTCAACAAGCCCAGCAATTGTCCACCACTGCGCCAATGATGCCAGTACAGCGGCACATCGATCGGCTTATCTGGCAATAACTCAACCAGCACGCCCCTTTCCAATTGATCGCGCACCTGTAATTCAGGCACCAGGCCCCAGCCCAATCCGGCTTCCGTCAGGCGGATAAAGCCTTCGGACGATGGGCATAAATGGTGTTCGAAACCACCGTCCACGCCCAGGGACGCCAGGTAGCGATGCTGCAGGAAATCATCCGGGCCGAACACCAGTGCCGGGGTGCGGGCGAGTTGATCGGCACGTACGCCCTCGGGAAAGTGCCGCGCAACAAAAGCCGGGCTGGCCAGCGCCCGGTAACGCATGGCACCGAGCAACAGGCTGCGGGCGCCGGCCACCGGGCGTTCGCTGGCGCAGATGCAGGCCGCCACCTCGCCGGCGCGCATGCGTTTGAGGCCCACGGTCTGGTCTTCTACCACCAGGTCCAGCAGCAGGTGCTGCTCGGCGCAGAAGTCGCTGACGGCTTCGGCCCACCAGGTGGCCAGGCTGTCGGCATTCAAGGCGATACGCAGGCGCTCGGGCATGCCCTCTTCATCCAGCGCGGGCACCTGGCTTTGCAGGTCGCGCTCCAGCAGCCGCACCTGTTGCACGTGGTTGAGCAGGCGGCGGCCGATTTCGGTGGGCGTCGGCGGCGAGGCACGGACCAGCACCGGTTGGCCGACGCGTGCTTCCAGCAGCTTGATGCGCTGGGAAATGGCCGATTGCGAGATTCCCAGCACTTGGGCGCCCCGCTCAAAGCCGGCCTGCTCCACCACCGCCGCCAGGGCGGAAAGCAATTTATAGTCGAACATCAGTTTTCCTAATGAGCGATCAGCAATATTGGTTTTTCTTATACAGCCTTGCACCGGAGAATAGCCAGCATCGCTTCTTCTTATTCAAGGATCTCCCACATGGCTGGCGAAACCGCCCTGGCAACCCTGCTGCGCAGCATGAGCCCACAGCTCAACGACGGCGACTACGTGTTCTGCACCCTGGCCGACAGCCGCATCCCCGAAGGATGCGAGGTGATCGGCAGCTTCCGCGAGCAGGAAGGCCTGACGCTGATCGTCGAACGCCAGCAGGCCGAACAGGCCGGGCTGGCCTTCGAGTACGTGGCGGCGTGGATCACCCTCAACGTGCATTCGGCCCTGGAGGCCGTCGGCCTGACTGCCGCGTTCGCCACGGCCCTGGGCAAGGCCGGCATCAGTTGCAACGTGATTGCCGGCTACTACCACGATCACCTGTTTGTCGGCCGCGCCGATGCCGAGCGCGCCATGACGGCGTTGCGGCAACTGGCGGCGGGCGCGGAGTAAATCCTATGTGGCAAAGCTATATGAACGGCCTGCTGGTGGCCTTTGGTTTGATCATGGCCATCGGCACCCAGAACGCCTTTGTTTTGGCACAAAGCCTGCGCCGTGAACATCACCTGCCCGTGGCGGCATTGTGCGTAGTGTGCGACGCGATCCTGGTGGCCGCTGGTGTGTTCGGCCTGGCGACCGTGCTGGCGCATAACCCGATACTGCTGGCGGTTGCCCGTTGGGGCGGTGCAGCGTTCCTGTTGTGGTACGGCACCCTCGCCCTGCGCCGGGCCTGCTCGAGACAGAGCCTGGGCCAGGGCGAGAACCTCAAGGTGCGCTCGCTGAAGGCCGTGATGCTCAGCGCCCTGGCGGTGACCCTGCTCAACCCCCACGTGTATCTGGACACGGTCCTGCTGATCGGCTCCCTCGGTGCCCAGCAGACCGAACCGGGCGCTTACGTAGCCGGTGCCGCCAGCGCGTCACTGCTGTGGTTCATGACCCTGGCCCTCGGCGCCGCATGGCTGGCACCGTGGCTGGCGCGCCCCGCCACCTGGCGGATTCTGGACCTGCTGGTAGCCGCCATGATGTTCAGCGTGGCCTATCAATTAATCAGTGCAGCGTAGATATTCCAAAACGCTCTGGAACCTCTATCCCACACAGTTGTTGCGTGGTTTTGCCGCACCCCCGGTGCTATGATCCAGCCCCTGCGCCGCAAAGAGTACAAACTCCCCGGCGCTTGTTTGGCCGCCCGTGATCGGCCTTGCGCTCACCGCAACTGACCTGATTAGGAGAATCATCATGGCTTTCGAATTGCCGCCGCTGCCCTACGCACACGATGCCCTGCAGCCGCACATTTCCAAGGAAACCTTGGAGTATCACCACGACAAGCACCACAACACCTATGTCGTGAACCTGAACAACCTGGTGCCTGGCACCGAGTTCGAAGGCAAGACCCTGGAAGAAATCGTCAAGTCTTCTTCGGGCGGCATCTTCAACAACGCCGCTCAGGTCTGGAACCACACCTTCTACTGGAACTGCCTGGCGCCAAACGCTGGCGGCCAACCTACCGGCGCACTGGCTGAGGCCATCAACGCAGCCTTCGGTTCGTTCGACAAGTTCAAGGAAGAGTTCACCAAGACGTCCGTCGGCACCTTCGGTTCCGGTTGGGGCTGGCTGGTGAAAAAGGCTGACGGTTCCCTGGCCCTGGCCAGCACCATCGGCGCCGGCAACCCGCTGACCAGCGGCGACACCCCGCTGCTGACCTGCGACGTCTGGGAACACGCTTACTACATCGACTACCGCAACGTGCGTCCAAAGTATGTGGAAGCGTTCTGGAACCTGGTCAACTGGAAGTTCGTGGCTGAGCAGTTCGAAGGCAAAACCTTCACCGCTTAAGTACCGCTTGCAGTAGAAAGAGCCCGGCGATTGCCGGGCTTTTTTGTGGGCGCGACATAACAGCAACAACCGGCGAAGACCTATGGAACTCGATGACAAGAAATAACCACGCAGGTGGCAGGAGGAATTTCCCTCTTATTGATGTCGGAGAGTTTACCTATGGCAATCGCAGGAGCAGGTGCAGCAGCATTAGCGGCACCGATAATCGCAGCCGCCGCCCCGGTGGCAATAGACGCCGTGAAGACAGGCGTAGGAATGGCTGTGGACGCGGGAATGTCCCTTGCACAATCAATGGCAAACAGCTCGAAAGACAACTCGAACCCGGTAACAACCTCGTAAGAACCGCAGCATTCGCTTCCCTGGCATCCAGGGAAGCGAAAAAAACCAGCGTATTTACCTCCATCGCCCGCTGGATTGAGCCGCCTCGCTATTCCCCCGCCCGACCCAAACCACCACAAGCCGTAATGTCCCTTTGACTGCCATCACGGGATTGCCAATACTCATGGCATATTGAGGCTACCCGCATGGAACAAGGAATAACCCTTTGAAGCTGGAACTCAAAAACAGCTTGTCGGTGAAGTTGCTACGGGTGGTACTGCTTTCGGCATTGGCCGTGGGCGTGGTACTGAGCGCGGCGCAGATCGTCTTTGATGCCTACAAGACGCGCCAGGCCGTGGCCGGCGATGCCCAGCGCATCCTCGACATGTTTCGCGACCCGTCCACCCAGGCCGTCTACAGCCTGGACCGGGAAATGGGCATGCAGGTCATCGAAGGCCTGTTCCAGGACGATGCGGTGCGCATGGCTTCCATCGGCCACCCCAACGAAACCATGCTCGCGGAAAAAACCCGCGACCTGCAACAATCCCCCACCCGCTGGCTCACCGACCTGATTCTGGGCCAGGAACGCACTTTCACCACGCCGCTGGTGGGGCGCGGGCCTTACAGCGAGTACTACGGCGACCTGAGCATCACCCTCGACACCGCCACCTATGGCAAAGGGTTTCTCGTCAGCTCCGTGATCATTTTTATCTCCGGTGTGCTGCGGGCGCTGGCCATGGGCCTGGTGTTGTACCTGGTCTATCACTGGCTGCTGACCAAGCCGCTGTCGCGGATCATCGAGCACCTGAGTTCGATCAACCCCGACCGGCCCAGCGAGCACAAGATCCCGCAACTCAAGGGCCACGAGAAAAACGAACTGGGGATCTGGATCAACACCGCCAACCAGTTGCTCGAATCCATCGAGCGCAACACGCATTTGCGCCATGAGGCGGAAAACAGCCTGTTGCGCATGGCCCAATACGACTTTCTCACCGGCCTGCCGAACCGCCAGAAGCTGCAGGAGCAACTGGACAAGATCCTGATCGACGCCGGCCGCCGGCAGCGCAGGGTCGCGGTGTTGTGTGTGGGGCTGGACGACTTCAAAAGCGTCAACGAGCAGTTCACCTACCAGGCTGGCGACCAGTTGCTGTTGGCCCTGGCCGACCGCCTGCGCGCCCACAGCGGGCGCCTGGGTGCCCTCGCCCGCCTGGGTGGCGACCAGTTCGCCCTGGTGCAGGCCGATATCGAGCAGCCTTATGAAGCTGCCGAGCTGGCGCAAAGCATCCTCGATGACCTGGAAGCGGAGTTTGCCCTCGATCACGAACAGATCCGCCTGCGCGCCACCATCGGCATCACCCTGTTCCCAGAAGACGGCGACAGCACCGAGAAGCTGCTGCAAAAAGCCGAACAGACCATGACCCTGGCCAAGAGCCGCTCGCGCAACCGCTACCAGTTCTATATCGCCAGCGTCGACAGCGAAATGCGCCGCCGCCGCGAGCTGGAAAAAGATTTGCGCGATGCCTTGAGCCGCGAACAGTTCTACCTGGTGTACCAGCCGCAGATCAGCTATCTCGACCACCGCGTGGTGGGTGTGGAAGCCTTGATTCGCTGGCAGCACCCGGAACACGGCCTGGTGCCGCCCGACCTGTTTATCCCCCTGGCGGAACAGAACGGCACCATCATTGCCATCGGCGAATGGGTACTGGACCAGGCCTGCCGACAACTGCGGGAATGGCACGACCTGGGATTCACCGAGCTGCGCATGGCGGTCAACCTGTCGACGGTGCAGTTGCACCACGCCGAACTGCCGCGGGTGGTCAATAACCTGCTGCAAATCTACCGCCTGCCGCCCCGCAGCCTGGAGCTGGAAGTCACCGAAACCGGCCTGATGGAAGACATCAGCACCGCCGCCCAGCACCTGCTGAGCCTGCGCCGCTCCGGGGCGTTGATCGCCATTGATGACTTCGGCACCGGCTATTCGTCCCTGAGCTACCTGAAAAGCCTGCCGCTGGACAAGATCAAGATCGACAAGAGCTTCGTCCAGGACCTGTTGGATGACGACGACGATGCCACCATCGTGCGGGCGATCATCCAGCTCGGCAAAAGCCTCGGCATGCAGGTGATCGCCGAAGGCGTGGAGACCGCCGAACAGGAGGCCTACATCATCTCCGAGGGCTGCCACGAAGGTCAGGGTTACCACTACAGCAAACCCCTGCCGGCACGGGAGTTGGTGGCCTACTTGAAACAGGCCAGGCGCAATAGCGCCGCCATTCTCTGAAGCCATGCTGGCCAGCGGTAGCCCACGCGCCGCCGGCCAGCAAATCGATACTAAATATTTCCTACTTATAACCCTTTACACAAAATGCAAATCTTTCGCATTATGTCGCAGTTTTGCGCGCCCCCCGCGTGCCCCATCAACAACCGAAGCAGGATGTTCGCCATGATTCGTATGCCCCTGGCCACCGCCAGCCTTCTCGCCATTGCCATTTCCCTCGCCGGTTGCGGTGAAGGCAAAGACAAGGCCGCCGCACCTCAAGCCCCGGCCGCCGCCAGCACTACCGCCCCCGCGGCTGCCCCGGCAGGCCAGGTTGACGAGGCCGCCGCCAAGGCTGTGGTCGCGCATTACGCTGACATGGTGTTCGCGGTGTACAGCGATGCCGAGTCCACCGCGAAAACCCTGCAAACCGCGATCGACACCTTCCTCGCCAACCCGAACGACGACACCCTGAAAGCGGCCCGCACCGCCTGGATCGCGTCCCGTGTGCCGTACCTGCAGAGTGAAGTGTTCCGTTTCGGCAACACGATCATTGACGACTGGGAAGGCCAGGTGAACGCCTGGCCCCTGGACGAAGGCCTGATCGACTACGTCGACAAGACCTACGAGCACGCTCTGGGCAACCCGGGCGCGACCGCCAACATCATCGCCAACACCGAGATTCAAGTCGGCGAAGACAAGGTCGATGTGAAAGAAATCACCCCGGAAAAACTCGCCAGCCTGAATGAGCTGGGCGGTTCCGAGGCCAACGTTGCCACCGGCTACCACGCGATCGAATTCCTGCTCTGGGGCCAGGACCTGAACGGCACCGGCCCGGGCGCCGGCAACCGCCCGGCGTCGGACTACATGACCGGTGATGGCGCGACTGGCGGTAACAACGAGCGTCGCCGTACCTACCTGCGCGCCGTGACCCAACTGTTGGTCAGCGACCTGGAAGAAATGGTCGGCAACTGGAAGCCCAACGTCGAAGACAACTACCGCGCCACGCTGGAAGCCGAGGCGCCGACCGATGGCCTGCGCAAAATGCTGTTCGGCATGGGCAGCCTGTCCCTGGGCGAACTGGCCGGTGAGCGTATGAAGGTTTCCCTGGAAGCCAACTCGCCGGAAGACGAACAGGATTGCTTCAGCGACAACACCCACAACTCGCACTTCTATGACGCCAAGGGTATTCGTAACGTTTACCTGGGCGAGTACACCCGCGTCGACGGCACCAAAATGACCGGCGCCAGCCTGTCGTCCCTGGTGGCCAAGGTGGACCCGACCGCCGATGCGACACTGAAGGCCGACCTGGCGTCGACCGAAGCGAAGATCCAGGTCATGGTGGATCACGCCAACAATGGTGAGCACTACGACCAACTGATCGCCGCCGGCAACGATAAAGGCAACCAGATCGTGCGTGATGCAATCGCCGCGCTGGTGAAGCAGACCGGTTCGATCGAACAGGCCGCTGGCAAGCTGGGCATCAGCGACTTGAACCCGGATAACGCTGATCACGAGTTCTGATCAGTGCCGAGTTGAAAGAGGCGACCTTCGGGTCGCCTTTTTTGTGCCTCCCAAACCGCTTTAAGCCGAACACATTACCTGTGGCGAGGGAGCTTGCTCCCGTTGGGCCGCGCAGCGGCCCCAGTGAAGCCACCGCACCTTTCCAGAAAAACGCCTCGGCAGGTTTGAGGACTGCTTCGCAGTCCAACGGGAGCAAGCTCCCTCGCCACAGGATCATCGCCCCCCGGTTTACTTGCCCTGCACCGCAGGTAGAATGGCGCCTTTCCCTGTCACACCGAGCGGACCTCATGGCGTTGCCGACCTTACGGATAATCGGTTTCATTATCGGCATCTTCCTGATCACCCTCGCGATCGCCATGGTGGTGCCAATGGCCACCTTGGTGATTTTCGAACGCACCCAAGACCTGCCCTCATTTCTCTGGGCCAGCCTGATCACCTTTCTGGCAGGCTTGGCCCTGGTCATCCCCGGCCGCCCGGAACACGTGCACCTGCGCCCGCGGGACATGTACTTGCTGACGGTCTCCAGCTGGGTCGTGGTGTGCATCTTTGCCGCACTGCCCTTCCTGCTGACCCAGCACATCAGCTACACCGATTCGTTCTTTGAAAGCATGTCCGGCATCACCGCCACTGGCTCCACGGTGCTCAGCGGCCTGGACAGCATGTCGCCCGGCATCCTGATGTGGCGCTCGCTGCTGCACTGGCTGGGTGGCATCGGCTTTATCGGCATGGCGGTGGCGATCCTGCCGCTGCTGCGCATTGGTGGCATGCGGCTGTTCCAGACCGAGTCCTCGGACCGCTCGGAAAAGGTCATGCCCCGCTCGCACATGGTGGCGCGATTGATTGTGGCGGCGTACGTGGGCATCACCATCCTGGGCAGCCTGGCCTTTTGGTGGGCCGGGATGAGTCTGTTCGATGCGATCAACCATGCCATGTCAGCCATTTCTACCGGCGGCTTTTCAACCTCCGATGAGTCCCTGGCCCACTGGAAACAGCCGGCGGTGCACTGGGTGGCGGTGGTGGTGATGATCATGGGCAGCCTGCCGTTCACCCTGTATGTGGCCACGATGCGTGGCAACCGCCGGGCGCTGATCAAGGACCAGCAGGTGCAAGGCTTGCTCGGTTTGCTGCTGGTGACCTGGCTGGTGCTCGGCACCTGGTACTGGTGGACCACCGACCTGCATTGGCTGGATGCGCTGCGTCACGTGGCGGTAAACGTCACTTCAGTGGTGACCACCACCGGCTTTGCGCTGGGGGACTACAGCATCTGGGGCAATTTCTCGCTGATGCTGTTCTTTTATCTGGGCTTTGTCGGCGGTTGCTCCGGCTCCACCGCCGGCGGCATCAAGATCTTCCGGTTCCAGGTGGCTTACATCCTGCTCAAGGCCAACTTGAACCAGCTGATTCACCCGCGGGCGGTGATCAAGCAGAAGTACAACGGCCACCGCCTCGATGAAGAAATCGTGCGTTCGATCCTGACCTTCTCGTTTTTCTTCGCGATCACCATCTGCGCCATCGCCCTGGCCCTGTCGCTGCTGGGCCTGGACTGGATGACCGCGCTGACCGGCGCCGCCAGTACCGTGTCCGGCGTGGGCCCGGGCCTGGGGGAAACCATCGGCCCGGCCGGCAACTTCTCCACCCTGCCGGACGCCGCCAAGTGGATCCTGTCCCTGGGCATGCTGCTGGGCCGGCTGGAGATCATTACGGTGTTTGTGCTGTGCATTCCGGCGTTTTGGCGTCACTGACGGGCGCCTCCTGCAACCGCGCCCGGTACTCGCCGGGCGTGGCATCGAACCAGCGGCGGAATGCCCGGAAGAAGTTGCTCGGGTCGGCAAACCCCAACAGGTAGGCAATCTCCAGCAGGGTCATGCTCGGCTGCGCCAGGTATTGCTCGGCCAGTTCGCGGCGGGTGTCGTCCAACAGGGTCTGGAAACTGGTGCCCTCCTCCTGCAAGCGGCGCTGCAAGGTGCGCTGGGACAGGTGCAGCGTCTGCGCAACCACCTCGCGCTTGGGCTCGCCCTGGGGCAGCAACCGGCACAGCACCTGGCGCGCCTTGTGGGTCACGCGGCTTTCGGAAAACCGCGCCAGGTACTCCCCGGCAAAACGATCATGCAGCAACGCCATCGCCTCGTTCGCCGTAGGCAACGGCGCTTCCATGTCCGCCCGCTCGAAGATCAGCGCGTCATAGGGCGCGTTGAACACCAGCGGTGCATGAAAGGCTTGTTTATAGGGTGCCAGGTCCGCCGGCTGGTCGCCCTGCACCAGCACCTTGCGTGGCTGCAACGTGCGCCCGGTCAGCCAGCCGCATAACGCCAGGGCGCTGGCCAGGGACGCTTCGGCGCTTTGGCGGGTGGGCGGCAGGTGGTCGCCGTGCACCGTCAGAATCAGTGCATAGCCTTCGGGTAACAGTCGGAAACTCAGGTCGGCACTTTCTGCAATGATCCGCTGATAACGCACCAGCCGCATAAAACCTTCGGCGAGGGTGTTGCTGGACATCAAGGCATAGCCGGCCACATGAAACGACGCCGGGCGTACCACCTTGCCCATGTTCAGGCCAATCGCCGGGTTGCCCGACAGCTCTACCGCGCGCTGCCAGAGCCGGGTCATGGAGTCCTGGGGGAAACGCGCATCGGGGTCGTTCAGCGCGGCGTAATCCAGGCCGAGCTGCTTGAACAAGGCACGGCAATCCAGGCCGTCCATCTCCAGCGCCTTGACTATCCCCATCGCCCAGCTTGCAGAAGTCGTTCGTTCGCTCATGGCGTTTTCTTAACAAGGAAGGCTGAAACGACAGCCAGGAATCCGAAGGATACTAAAGTGGCATCTATTGTCACTGGCTGTTACCACTGATGACTCTAGACTCAAATAAGCTCCCCGCCGAACATCTGTCGGGCAGAACAATAATCAGAGGGCCGATCACCGTGGAAAATGTCAGGCAATTCAATAGCTTCGCTGATTTCTACCCGTATTACCTGAGTGAGCACGGCAACAGCACCTGCCGTCGTCTGCACTTTATCGGCACCAGCCTTGTGATCTTCATCCTCGCCCTCGCGATTGGCAAAGGCGCCTGGTGGCTGCTGCTGGCACTGCCGGTGGCGGGCTACAGCTTTGCCTGGATTGGCCATTTCTTCTTTGAAAAGAATCGCCCGGCGACTTTCCAGCATCCGCTCTACAGCCTGTTGGGGGATTTTGTGATGTACCGCGACATGATCCTCGGCAAAGTGCCGTTCTAGCCCGGCGCTTCAAGAACAATAAGAGAGGCTTTGATGAACCAGCAGGCCCGTTTCACCCATATGCAGGATGGCACCCAGGAAGACTGGGCGATCATTGCCAAGGACTTCAGCGCCTACGCCCGGCAATTGCCCGGCCGGATCCTCGCGCACCTGCGGTTGCTGGAGGGCGACTTCGGTGGCTTCCCGGTGGACCGCCTGACCCACTCGCTGCAAACCGCCAGCCGTGCCTGGCACGACGGGCGCGATGAAGAATATGTGGTGTGCGCCCTGCTCCATGACATCGGCGACACCCTGGGCTCGTACAACCACCCGGACATCGCCGCCGCGATCCTCAAGCCGTTTGTGAGCCCCGAGAACCTGTGGATGGTGGAAAAGCACGGGATCTTCCAGGGCTACTACTTCTTCCATCACCTGGGGATGGACCGCCACCTGCGCGAGCAATTTGGCGACCATCCGCAGTACCGGCAAACCATCGAGTTCTGCGCGAAGTACGATGCGGCAGCGTTCGATCCGGCCTACGACACCCTGCCGCTGAGCTTCTTCGAACCAATGCTGGCGCGGGTGTTTGCCCAGCCGAAGAATTCGCTCTACAAGGCGGCGATGGAACGCCAGGGTTAAACCGGCAGCAGCTTGCCGCCATGACCGGCTTGGACCGTCGGCTCCGGGCCTTTAACAATCTCCCGGGCAACGGTCAGGATGACGATGGCGGCGATGATGTCGAAGATCGCCAGCACCACAAACAGCGGGCTGTAGCCAACCTTGGTCACCAGCACCCCGAACACCGCGGTAAACGCCGCGGCCCCGATAAACCCGCACATCTGCCCGCCACCGGTGGCGGTGGCCACGTCGTTCTTGCCAAATGAGTCCGAGGCAATGGAAAACAGCGCCCCCGACAAGGTCTGGTGGGCGAACCCGCCGACGCACAGCAAGGCAATCGCGGTGTAGGCGCTGTCCACCAGGCCGATACACGCCGGGCCGATCATGCACAGGCAACCAAACAGCATCACCAGCTTGCGCGAGTTGAACAGCGAGACCTTGAAGTAGCGATGGAACAGCGGGCTCAGGTAGCCACCCAGCACGCAGCCGATGTCGGCGGCAAGGAACGGCAGCCAGGCGAACAGCGCCATTTCCTTGATGTTCATGTGCCGCTCGGTCATCAGGTACAGCGGAATCCAGGCGTTGAAGGTCTGCCAGGCCGGTTCCGAGAGCATGCGCGCCGAGGCGATGGCGAAAAAGTTGCGGCTCTTGAGGATGCGCTTCCAGCTGGCTTTCTTCTGCACGCCGTCCTTCAGGTGAGTCTCCTGGCCGGCTTCGATGTACTCACGCTCGGCCTGGGCCAGCAGGCGCTGGTCACGCGGGTGTTTGTACAACAGCAGCCACAACCCGCTCCACACCAGGCCGATGCCACCGACGATCAGGAACGCCAACTGCCAGCCGCTGTGCAAAATCGCCCAGACCACCAGCGGCGGCGCCAGCAAGGCACCAAACGACGAACCAAAGTTGAACCAGCCGATGGCGACGGAGCGCTCCTTGGCCGGGAACCACTCGGTAATCGCCTTGACGCCGCCGGGGAAACCCGCCGACTCCGTCAGCCCCAGCGCGCCACGGGCCACCGCCAGGCTCTGCCAACCGGTGGCAAACGCGGCCAGCGCGCACACCACCGACCAGGAAATGGCAAAGATCGCAAAGCCCATCTTGGTGCCGATGGCGTCGATCACATAACCGGCGATCGGCTGCATCAAGGCGTAGCACACCTGCCAGGCAACCACGATGTGGGAATACTGCTCAGTGGAGATGCTCAGGTCGGTCATCAGCGTGGGGGCTGCGACGGAGAGCGTGTTGCGGGCCAGGTAGTTAATAATCAGGCCGACCGTCATCAGCCCGACCATCCACCAACGGATGCCTTTGATTTTCATCGCTTCACCTTAATTATTTTTAGATTTGAGGCGTACGTTCTGCGACCGAGCGCATCCGTATTACGGGCGCTATAAAACTGTAACGTCATATGTCGTCATACAACTGTTAGCGTTATATTCAGTCCATGCCACGATGTCAATCCGTTAGAGGCGATGTTGTACGACGACAATGGAACCTGTGTGGCGCCATGTCACTTGCGCGAGGGGAATGAAGAGGTGTTCATTTTTGGAGATAAAATCTTTCTGTCATTTACAGTGCTGTATCCTGCACAAGCTTTTTGAAAGCGCGGAATCACCTGCGATTGATAAAACAGATCTTGCGAGGAGCGACGACGATGCACGAAATCCCTAATCTCCCCTTCCCAAGCCTGCGCGAAACTGAGCAGCCAACCCCGCAACAGGCCGGTGCCAGCAAGCCCGAGCCAAAAGAGGCAAAACCGGTCGACCGCAAAAGCGCAGACTGAGTGCCGTACCCAGACCGTGTGGAAAGCGTGACATTGCGCGCTTTCCACACCGCCTGAACACCGTGAGCCCTGCCATGACCGACACCACCCCCGATACCGCCGTGCTCGACACTGCCCTGCAGATGGTCGAGGTGTGGAACCGCCTCACCCCGGAAAAACAGGCACTCCTGCTCAAGCGCTTCGGCACCCAGGAAAACGCCCTCGCCGCGCTGGTCACCACGCAACTGCTCAACCCCGCCGATCGCTAAAAATTTGGTTTGCTGCCCCCGCGCGCGCCCAGCATCGGTATCATAAGCAGCCTATCTTTTCCTGCTGCGACAGTGGACCTCTCCCATGCCAGATACCCAGCGCCCCATGGCGGTCACGCTGCAAGTCGTTTCCATCGTTCTATTCACCTTCATCGGCTACCTGAATATCGGCATTCCCCTGGCCGTATTACCGGGCTATGTGCACAGCGACCTGGGCTTTGGCGCCGTGATCGCGGGCCTGGTGATCAGCGTGCAATACCTGGCCACCCTGCTGAGCCGGCCCTATGCCGGGCGCATCATCGATAACCGCGGCAGCAAGCGCGCCGTCATGTACGGCCTGGCGGGTTGCGGGTTGAGCGGCGTGTTCATGTTGCTCTCGGCGTGGTTATCGCACCTGCCGGCGTTGAGCCTCACCAGCCTGCTGATCGGCCGCCTGGTGCTGGGCAGCGCCGAAAGCCTGGTGGGCTCGGGCTCCATCGGCTGGGGCATTGGCCGGGTGGGCGCGGCGAACACCGCCAAGGTCATCTCCTGGAACGGCATCGCCAGCTATGGCGCCCTGGCCATCGGCGCGCCGCTGGGGGTGTTGCTGGTGAGTCATTTCGGGCTGTGGAGCATGGGCGTCAGCATCATCCTGCTGGCAGTGCTGGGCCTGGTGCTGGC
Organism: Pseudomonas yamanorum; assembly: GCF_013386765.1. GTDB lineage: Bacteria > Pseudomonadota > Gammaproteobacteria > Pseudomonadales > Pseudomonadaceae > Aquipseudomonas > Aquipseudomonas yamanorum_A. The sequence goes on along the minus strand of NZ_JACARE010000077.1, from coordinate 1,257 downwards.
CTGGCCGAAAGTCGCCGCGCCGATCGTGGTGGGCGAGCGCTTGCCGTTCATGCATGTGCTGGGGCGCGTGCTGCCCCACGGTTGCGGGCTGGCGCTGGGCTCGATCGGGTTTGGCACCATCGCCACCTTCATCACCTTGTATTACGCGACCCAGCACTGGGATAACGCCGTACTGTGCCTGAGCCTGTTCGGTGCCAGCTTTATCGGGGCGCGGTTGTTGTTCGGGAATTTGATCAACCGGATTGGCGGGTTTCGCGTGGCGATTGCCTGTTTGTCGGTAGAGACCCTGGGCCTGCTGCTGCTGTGGCTGGCGCCGGATCCTCATTTGGCATTGGCGGGTGCGGCGTTGAGCGGGTTTGGGTTTTCCCTGGTGTTTCCGGCGTTGGGGGTGGAGGCCGTCAACCTGGTACCCGCTTCGAGCCGGGGTGCGGCGGTGGGGGCGTACTCGCTGTTTATCGACTTGTCGCTGGGGATCACCGGGCCGTTGGCTGGGGCGATTGCGGCGGGGTTCGGGTTTGCCTCGATCTTCCTGTTTGCGGCGATCGCGGCGTTTGGCGGGTTGCTGTTGAGCCTGTACCTGTACCGGCAGGCGCCGAAGTATCGCGAAGAGCGGCAGGCGAGCTAGAAGTCGACCTTGCCGCGGCCGGCCTTGATGCTGCCGCGTTTGGTCTTGGATTCGAGGCGGCGCTTTTTTGAGCCCAGGGTGGGTTTGGTCGGGCGGCGTTTCTTTTCGACCTTGGTGGCGCTCTGGATCAGCTCGACCAAACGCTCGAGGGCGTCGGCGCGGTTCTGTTCCTGGGTTCGGTATTGCTGGGCCTTGAGGATCAGCACGCCTTCGCTGGTGATGCGGCTGTCGCGCAGGGCCAGCAGGCGTTCCTTGTAGAAATCAGGCAGGGACGAGGCCGGGATGTCGAAACGCAGGTGCACGGCGCTGGAGACTTTGTTGACGTTTTGACCGCCGGCGCCTTGGGCGCGGATGGCCGTCAACTCGATCTCGGCGTCGGGGAGGTGCACGTTGTTGGAAATCTCCAGCATTTTTTTGGTTGGGCCTTGGGGGTGGTGGATAAGGATACGCCAATGTGGTGGGCTTCTGGGCTTCTGGACACCGAGGGCATATCCGTTATTTAGGTAACGGCTGATATTGGTTCCGCTCTTACAGCGGCTCACTTTTGAAAAGCCGGAATGCCGGCCCAGTCAAAAGTAAGCAAAACGCTCTTGCCCCACCACTCGGCACCTCGCCTAGGCTCGGTGTGCCCT
>NZ_JACARE010000008.1:42137-138747 GCF_013386765.1 Pseudomonas yamanorum | reverse complement strand
GGAAGTGGGGCGAATTATAGACTTCCAGAATCTGCCGTCAAGGGTTAATTACGCTTTTGTTGCAGAAGATGGTTTTTTAGCAATAAGGCGGGGAATCCGGCGCATTACAGGTGGCACCCGCAGGATCAAAAGCAGCGCCCCTATAGATGCATAGATAGCCCACTCCTTTAAATCCGCCCGCACGATCCACAACATATGCAGCAAACCAAGCCCGAGAATCACGTAAACCAAACGATGCAGCTTCTTCCAGCGAGCACCAAGGCGACGCTGACTGTAGCGATTGGAAGTGACTGCCAGCACCATCAGAGAAAGGAACCCCAGGGTACCGACGATAATGTAGGGACGCTTGCGCAGCTCAACACCCAACTGCGACCAATCAAGCCCCAGGATAAAGACGCAATAAGCCACAAGATGCAAAACAACATACGCAAAGCACCACAACCCCAACTGCCGTCGCACAGCGATCCACCCCGCCCAACCGCTGAGTTTCTGCAGCGGGGTCATTGCCAAGGTGATCAACAACAGAATCAAGGTGCCAAGCCCAAGCCGGTCCATCAGCACTTTGCCGGGGTCAGGCCCCAGCGCAAAGCTCCAGGCCTCGTACAACCAGAACAGCGGCCACACTGCCGCTGCTATAAAGACGCCGACGCGCCAGATCGGGTAGCGCATCAATAGTTCTTCCGCAGGTCGAGGCCCGTATAAAGAGAGGCGACCTCATCCGAGTAGCCGTTGAACATTTGCGTCTCGCGCACATTAGGACTGAACAGCCCACTTGGCAGGCGCCGCTCCCGAGCCTGGGTCCAGCGTGGATGGTCGACGGTAGGGTTCACGTTCGCATAAAACCCATACTCACTCGCGGCGATGCTTTGCCACGTTGTTTTCGGCTGCTCGCTGACCAGACTGATGCGCACGATCGACTTGACGCTCTTGAACCCATACTTCCAGGGCACCACCAATCGCAACGGCGCGCCATTCTGGTTCGGCAGCTCCCGGCCGTACATGCCCACTGCCAGGATCGCCAGTGGATTCATCGCCTCATCCAGTCGCAGCCCTTCTACATAAGGCCAGTCAATCAAGGCGAAGCTGGACCGCTGGCCCGGCATGCTCTTGGGATCCTGCAGGGTCTCAAAACGGATGTACTTGGCGTTTGAGGTCGGCTCGACGTGCTTGAGCAATTCCGAAATAGGGAAACCCATCCATGGAATGACCATCGACCACGCCTCTACACAGCGCAGACGATAGATCCGCTCTTCCAACTGATACGGTTTCATGAAGTCTTCAAGCGCATAGCGCCCGGGCTTGGCGACCTCACCGTCGATCACCACACTCCACGGCTCAGTCTTCAGAGACCCGGCATTAGCCGCCGGGTCGCCCTTGTCCGTGCCAAATTCATAGAAGTTGTTGTAGTGGGTTGCGTCCTTGAACGGAGTGATCGCCTCATCCTTGACGGTTACTGCCTGCCATTTTGTACCCGGCAGCTTTTCGGCAAACCATCCGGGCGCCCTGCCCGGCTCGACATCGGCATAACGCCCAGCATCATCCGCACTGGCCCAACGCGGCAGGCTGCTGGCAGCTATGCCGGCAAGCGCACCACCGAGCAAGCTGCGGCGAGAGAAATAGAGGGATTCGGGCGTGACGTCCGATTCTTGACAATCAGACGCTTTGGGGATCTTGATTAACATGGCAACTCCGCAGCTTTTGGAGAACAGATGCACCAATAGACTGCGGAGTATGGGGGAAATTACATTAAGGCAACGTTTTGCGCTGACGAAGATGCAGCAGGTACTGCACCGGGCCGGACGCGGCATACACAAGGAACGCCAACAGCAGGATTCTCGGTGGATCACTGAAGACCACGGCAAACACCAGCACTACCGCCAGGATAGCCACAAACGGCACACGCCCCTTGAGGTCCAGCTCCTTGAAGCTGTTGTACTTGATGTTGCTGACCATCAGCATGCCGGCCGCCGCGACCATCAAGGCCACCAGGAACGACATCTTGGAGCCCTGGATACCGTAGTCACTGAACGCCCAGACAATACCGGCCACTACACCCGCGGCTGCCGGGCTGGCCAGTCCGATGAAGTAACGCTTGTCAGCAGTGCCCACCTGGGTATTGAAGCGCGCCAGGCGCAGTGCTGCGCCAGCCACATAGATGAAGGCAACCATCCAACCCACCTTGCCCATGTCTCCCAGCGCCCAGGCAAATGCCAACAGCGCCGGCGCCACACCAAAGGCAACCATGTCCGACAGCGAGTCGTACTCGGCACCGAACGCACTCTGGGTGTTGGTCATGCGCGCCACACGCCCGTCCAGGCCATCAAGGACCATCGCGACAAAAATCGCGATCGCGGCAAAACCAAAGTACTTGCTGGCACTGGCAGCATCGCCGGCCGCCAGCGCGCTCTGGGCACTCATGGAATTGATGATGGAATAGAACCCCGCGAACAGGTTCGCAGTGGTGAACAGATTGGGCAGAAGATAGATGCCACGATGCCGGACTTTACGGCCTTCAGCATCATGCCCTTCTTCGACATGTTCATCGATCGGTAGCAGGCTTTCGGCGTCAGAGGCCTGGTTTGGCTCTTCGGGACGTTCGCTCATGGACTTTACCTTGCAACGGTGTGAAAAATTTCGACAGAAACTTGCGGCGAGTGTTCGCCCGCAAACGATGCAGCTTTATACCAGAACCTGCCCCGCAAACGAAAAAACGCGGCCTAGGCCGCGTTTTCCCTTGATACGTACGACTTAGTTTTTGGCTTTGTCGACGATCTTGTTGGCACCGATCCACGGCATCATGGAGCGCAGTTGCTCGCCGATGATCTCGATACCGTGAGCGGCGTTGTTACGACGCTTGGCGGTCATCGAAGGGTAGCCGGTTGCGCCTTCGCTGATGAACATTTTGGCGTACTCGCCGTCCTGAATACGTTTCAGGGCGTTGCGCATGGCCTGACGGGACTCGGCGTTGATCACTTCCGGGCCAGTCACATACTCGCCGTATTCGGCGTTGTTGGAGATCGAGTAGTTCATGTTGGCGATACCGCCTTCGTACATGAGGTCAACGATCAGCTTCAGTTCGTGCAGGCATTCGAAGTAGGCCATTTCTGGCGCGTAGCCAGCTTCAACCAGGGTTTCGAAACCGGCTTTAACCAGTTCAACGGTACCGCCGCACAGTACGGCTTGCTCGCCGAACAGGTCGGTTTCAGTCTCGTCCTTGAAGGTGGTTTCGATGATGCCGGTACGACCGCCACCAACGCCGGCAGCGTAGGACAGTGCAACGTTTTTGGCGTTGCCCGAGGCGTCCTGGTAGATCGCGATCAGGTCAGGAATACCGCCGCCTTTGACGAACTCGGAACGCACGGTGTGGCCCGGTGCTTTCGGCGCGATCATGATCACGTCGAGGTCAGCGCGCGGCACAACCTGGTTGTAGTGGATCGCGAAGCCGTGGGAGAAGGCCAGGGTGGCGCCCTTCTTGATGTTCGGCTCGATTTCATTTTTGTACAGCGCGGACTGGAACTCGTCCGGGGTCAGGATCATGACCAGGTCGGCAGCAGCAACAGCGGAAGCAACGTCAGTCACTTTCAGGCCGTGAGCTTCAGCCTTGGCAACAGTGGCCGAGCCTTTGCGCAGGCCAACAGTCACGTCAACGCCGGAATCTTTCAGGTTGCACGCTTGAGCGTGGCCCTGGGAACCGTAGCCGATGATGGCGACTTTTTTGCCCTGGATGATCGACAGGTCACAATCTTTATCGTAATAAACTTTCATGAGATTCCTCTATATATCCAGGCCGTTTAAGGCCATTCGCTAAATTTGAGTTAGATGCTGAGTACTTTGTCGCCACGAGCAATCCCGGTGACGCCACTGCGTACAGTTTCCAGAATCGAGGCCGTCCCGATCGACTGGATGAAGCTGTCCAGCTTGTCGCTTGTACCGGTCAGTTGAACGGTATAAACGCTGGCGCTCACATCGACGATCTGCCCGCGATAAATGTCGGTAGTGCGCTTGATCTCGGCCCGTTGTGCACCCGTAGCCTTGACTTTTACCAGCATCAGCTCGCGCTCGATGTGGGCACTTTCCGACAAGTCGACCAGCTTGACCACTTCGATCAGCTTGTTGAGGTTTTTGGTGATCTGCTCGATCACCTCATCATGGCCAACGGTGGTCAACGTCAGGCGCGACAGGGTCGGGTCTTCAGTCGGCGCCACGGTCAGGCTTTCGATGTTGTAGTTGCGTTGCGAAAACAGGCCGACCACACGTGACAGAGCGCCCGGTTCGTTCTCCAGAAGCAGGGAGATAATGTGCCGCATTTAGGTACGCTCCGTCTTGTTCAGCCACATATCGCGCATGGAGCCGTCTTTGATCTGCATCGGGTAGACGTGCTCGCTGGTGTCGACCTGAATATCGAGGAACACCAGGCGGTCCTTCATGGCGAACGCCTCTTCCATCATCGGCTTCAAATCCTTCAGATCGGTGATGCGCATGCCGACATGGCCATAGGCTTCAACCAACTTGACGAAATCGGGCAGAGATTCCATGTAGGAATGGGAGTGACGGCTGCCGTAACTCATGTCCTGCCACTGACGGACCATGCCCAGTACACCGTTGTTCAGGCAGACGATCTTCACCGGCAAGCCATATTGCAGGCACGTCGACAGTTCCTGGATGTTCATCTGGATGCTGCCTTCGCCGGTGACGCACGCAACGTCCGTATCCGGGAAGCTCAGCTTCACACCCATGGCCGCAGGGAAACCAAAGCCCATCGTGCCCAGGCCACCGGAGTTGATCCAGCGGTTAGGCTTGTCGAACTTGTAGTACTGCGCCGCGAACATCTGGTGCTGGCCTACGTCGGAGGTCACAAAGGCGTCGCCCTTGGTCACTTCGCACAGGGTTTCGATCACGGTTTGCGGCTTGATGACGCTGCCGTCGCCCTTGTCGTAAGGGAACAGGCCGCGGTCACCGCGCCACTCGTCGATCTGCTTCCACCAGCTGGCAACGGAATCCTTGTTCGGGGCTTCGCCGATCTCCTTCAACGCAGCGACCATTTCGGTCAGTACGCTTTCCACCGGACCTACGATAGGCACGTCGGCCTTGATGGTCTTGGAGATGGACGCCGGGTCGATATCGATGTGGATGATCTTGGCATTCGGGCAGAATTTGCTCGCGCCGTTGATCACCCGGTCATCGAACCGCGCACCGACGGCGAGGATCACGTCAGCGTGGTGCATGGCCAGGTTGGCGGTGTAGCTGCCGTGCATGCCGAGCATGCCGACGAACTGACGATCCGAACCCGGGAACGCACCGAGGCCCATCAAGGTATTGGTTACCGGCAGGTTGAGCATCTTGGCCAATTCGGTCAACGGTGCGGAACCGCCGCCCAGAATCACGCCGCCACCCGAGTAAAGCACCGGACGCTTGGCCGCCAACAGCATTTCTGCCGCCTTGCGGATTTGCCCCGAGTGCCCGCGAACGGCCGGGCTGTAGGAGCGCAGCTTGGCTTTCTTCGGGAAGACGTATTCGAATTTCTCAGCCGGGTTGGTCATGTCTTTCGGAATATCGACCACAACAGGGCCCGGGCGACCGGACTGTGCGAGGTAGAACGCCTTCTTCATGACTTCCGGGATTTCCGAGGCATGCTTGATCATGAAGCTGTGTTTCACGATCGGCCGGGAGATACCGATCATGTCGGTTTCCTGGAATGCATCGGTACCGACCATGGTGCTCGCCACCTGGCCGGAAATGATCACCATCGGGATGGAGTCCATATACGCCGTCGCGATGCCAGTGATGGCATTGGTCGCGCCAGGGCCGGAAGTCACCAGTACCACACCGGCTTTACCGGTGGCACGGGCGTAACCGTCAGCCATATGGGTAGCAGCTTGTTCGTGGCGAACCAGGATGTGAGTAACAGCCGGTTCCTTGAACAGTGCGTCGTAGACATGCAGCAGAGCACCACCTGGGTACCCGTAGATATAGTCGACGCCTTCGTCACGCAAAAAGCGGACGAGCATCTCACCGCCAGATAAAAGCTCCACGTTGTTCACCTCTAAAACGCCAGAATACCGTCCGTTGAAAACCGACGGGTCTTAATAGGTTTACTTCTCAGCAGAGCATGAGCGACGGTGGTCGCCGACTACGTCAGCACTGACTGAGCAAGTATTGGGAGCGTCCCAAGTGTTGCGGGATTTTCCCACCCAGCGCGAGGTAACGCGTTGCGGGTGTAACAGGTCGGCGCGGGTGTGCGCCTCATGATCTGCTAAGTGGGTCTGCTTCTGGCAGTCCCTCTAAAGCGGACTTTGGATTCTTCTGTTTCAGCCCCTCCAAGTCAAGCAATAATTGCGCTTTTCTCCAACTAAGCGCATGAGAACGCAGAAGAAAGGGGCTTGAGGAGGGATAAAACTCGCCTGAATGGCGCAAAGCGGTAGAAATATGCGCAAGACTGCCGGAAAAACCGGCAGCCAGGCAATTAACGAGCGTCGACGATCAGTTGGTCGAACTTTTTCAGCGCAGTCCGCAAGCCAAGGCTCTCAAGGGGCCGATCGGCGTAAACCATCTCGGCCATCTCCAGAATCCCCGATGCATTGGGCAATGGCAGGTCCTGCTCGAGGATCTGCTTCATCCTTGTCAGAAAGATCCATTGCAGCCACTGGTGAAAGTCCAGGGTATCGACGGAAAACGGTTCAACACTGCTCAAGGCTTCGGCGCTGGGGGACACTTCGTCCCACCAGCCCTGCAAGCGCAGTTCGCGCTCAATCAACAACAACTGTTCGGCAATCGCCGGAAAGCGTGCATCCATCAGAGGCTTACCTTGGCTTTTTGCCGAGCCTGCGCGGCACCGGCGGCATCGCCCTGCTTCTCACGGGCGTCGCCGATCAAGCTCCACAGGCTGGCCTGCAGATCAGGCCGGCCATTGGCCAGGGTCAGGCCGCGACGGGCAAATTGTTCAGCTTGCGGCGCATCGCCCTGGGCCATGCGAACCTGGGCCAGGCGGTAGAGCACTTGCGGCTCGCGAGGCGCCACGCGCTGGGCGCGCTCGAGGCTGGACGATGCGCCGTTCAAGTCGCCGCCCGACTGCTGCTGTTGGGCAGTGGTGAGCAACGCCAGCACCGGGCCATCCAGCTGTTCATCGGCGGACAAGCCACCGCCGCTGCTGGCAGAAGGAATCCCGCTTGGCGTCGACGGCATGTTGTAGGTGCCCTGGTTGATCGGTGCCGATTGAATCGGCGTGGAGTCGATCGGACCCGAGGTGCTCGGGCCTGGGGTCCACGGCTGAGTGCTGATCGGTGCCGAGGTAGCCGCACCACCGCCCGGGATCATCACCACTACACCCGAATCCTGAGGCACAGCTTGCGCCTGAGCCTGGGCTGGACGCTTGGTGACGGTTTGACGGAAGCCGCCATTGGCCGAGATCCGGTCGTTGTTGGACACCGTTGTGCTGGAATCCACCACCGGGATAGAACCCCGCTCAACACTAGCGCAACCACCGAGCAATGCCAAAACTGTAATAGCTGGAATCAACAACTTGTTCACGTGAAACCCTCTTTGCTTAATTCATCCAGCCCTTGACCCAATCCATCACCGATTCAGCGCTGGCGGGCGCACTGGCGCCGCACGCTGCACCGGGAGGCGGTTCGCTGCCGCGAATATACGGCATCTGCACCGCGCCCGGACAGTTGGCATCGGAACCCTGGCCGGTATGCGGGTCGATCCAGGCCTGGACGATATTGTCTGGCTGCGGCATGTTCAGCGGCAGTGGATCGGCCTTCTTCATGAAACTGGTCCACACCTGCAACGCGCCGGTGGCACCGGTGAATGGTGTCTTGCCGTTGTCATCGCGCCCCAGCCAGACCACCGCCAGCAGGTCCTGACTGAAACCGGCGAACCAGCTGTCCCGGGAATCGTTACTGGTGCCGCTCTTGCCCGCCAGCGTCAGGTTGGCCGGCAGCACGTTATAGGCCGAGCGCCCGGTACCTTCACGCATCACGCGCTGCATGGCGTTCTGGATCAGGTAGATCGAGGCCGGGTCAAAGCGCTGCTGGATCTGGAACGGATAACGCTTGAGCGGTTCGCCCTCTGCCGTCAACACGCTGCGGATCCCGCGCATCGGCGTATTGAAACCACCGTTGGCCAGGGTCTGGTACATGGTCGCCACTTCCATCGGGCTCATCGCGCCAGCACCCAACAGCATCGAAGGGAACGCCGGGAACTCGCGAGTGATGCCCAAGCGGGCGAGCGTCTTGAGGACATTCGGCACACCCAGCTCAAGGCCGAGACGGGAAGTCGAGATGTTGTAGGAATGCGCCAACCCCTGATACAGGAAAATCGTACCGTGAGAGCGACGATCAAAGTTATGCGGCGTCCACATCTGGCCATCGGCACCCTTGACCGACAACGGGTCATCGGACAGCCAACTGGTCAGCGTGTACTTGCTCGGTTTTTCCAGCGCGGTCAGGTATACCGCCGGCTTGACCAGCGAGCCGATCGGTCGCACCGCGTCCAGCGCCCGGTTGAACCCGGCAAAGCTGGCCTGGCGACTGCCGATCATAGCCTGGACTTCACCGGTTTCCGGATTGGTCACTACCATGGCGGCCTCGACATCGTCGGAGCCTTTACGGCCCGCCAGGCGCTTGAAGGTGTCATTGACCGAGGCTTCGGCCTTCATCTGCAGGATAGGATCGAAACTGGTGAAGATCCGCAGGCCTTCTTCGGTCAAGTCTTCGTCGCGATAGTCGTCACGCAACTGACGCTTGACCAGGTCGATGAAGCCCGGGAACGAGCTGTCGGCAAGCTTGCCGCGGGTGGTCACACCCAGTGGCATTTTTTTCGCGGCAGCGACTTGTTCCGGGGTGGCGACACCTTGCTGCTCAAGTACATCGAGCACCAGGTTGCGCCGCTCCAGCGCGCGCTCCGGGTTGCGGCGCGGGTTGTAGTAGGAAGGCCCCTTGACCATGCCCACCAGCAATGCCACTTGATGCAACTTCAGCTCCGACAACGGCTGGCCGAAGAAGAATTGGCTGGCCAGACCGAAACCGTGCACCGCACGCTGACCGTCCTGGCCGACGAACACTTCGTTGAGGTACGCCTCAAGAATTTCCTGCTTGCTGTAATGCAACTCCAGCAGCATTGCCATCATGGCTTCGGTGAGTTTACGGGTCAGGCTGCGTTCGTTGGTGAGGTAGAAGTTCTTGACCAATTGTTGCGTCAGCGTACTGCCGCCCTGGGTCATCTTGCCGCCAGAGGTGTTGACCCAAATGGCACGCGCGATGGATTTGGGCGATACACCCCAGTGGCTGTAGTAATCCCGGTCTTCCACGGCTATCAGGGTATCCAGCAGGTAAGGCGGCACCTGATCGATCTTGATCAGAATACGGTCTTCCAGGTTTTTAGGATAAATCCCACCGATCAATAAGGGTTCCAGACGCACCACCGGCAGTTTCGAGCCGTTGAGCGAGGACAGTTCGGCCACATAGTCGCCAGAGAAACGCACGCGTACCGGCTGGGGTTTTTCCAGGCCTTCATAGAACTGGAAGCCGCGGGTGTTCAAGTCGACGGTGTTGCCGCTGACGGCTGCGGCACCGGGGCCATTGCTCACGGCCTCGCGGCGATAACCCAGGGCATCGAGTTCGGTGAGGAAGTCATCCTTGCTCAGCTTCTGGCCGGTGAACAGTTCCAGCGGGCGCGCGTACACCTTGGCCGGAATGGTCCAGCGCTTGCCAGAGAACTTCTCCTGGACCACGGCATCGAGGTAGACCGCGAAGCCGGCGATCACTACGAGCCCTACCAGGCTGAGCTTAAGCGCCCAGCCCAGCCACGGACGCAGGCCACGGGAAGGAGGTTTTTTACGGGAACGGGGAGATCGGGTACGAGTCATGGCGGCGGATTATACGCACTTTATTGATGACCAACATGAGCCGGACAGCGGTTTGCACGACCGCCTGTAGGAGCCATAATGCCCGCCATGAATTTTCCCAGACTCTGAAGGATCGCCCGTGAGCCAGTCCCTGATTGCAGCCCTACAAAACCCGGCCCTGTTTTCCCATCCTGTGGATAAGTTCCAAGTCATCGAGACCCATATTTCCTGGGTCCTGCTCACGGGTGACTACGCCTATAAGATGAAGAAGCCGGTCAATTTCGGCTTCCTCGATTTCACTTCCCTGGAAGCCCGGGGCCACTTTTGCAATGAAGAACTGCGCCTCAACCAGCGTCTGACCGACGATTTGTATCTGGAAGTGTTGCCAATCACCGGCAGTGCCGAAGCACCACAATTGGGCGGTGACGGCCCGGTGCTTGATTACGTGCTGAAAATGCGCCAGTTCCCGCAGAGCCAACTGCTCAGCACCCTGCAAGCCAACGGCGAACTGACCAATGCGCACATCGACGAGATGGCCAGGCAGATTGCACACTTTCACCTGAACGCCCCGAAAGTACCCGCCAGCCACTCCGCCGGCACCCCGCACGATGTCATGGCGCCGGTGCTCCAGAACTTCGAGCAGATCCGTCCGTTCCTCAGCGACAAGGCCGACCTGATACAACTCGACGCCCTCCAGGCCTGGGCCGAAAGCAGCTTCGAGCGCCTCAAGCCGCTGTTCGAGCAACGCAAGCTCAATGGTTTCACTCGCGAATGCCACGGTGATATCCACCTCGGCAACGCCACGATGATTGATGGCCATGTGGTGATCTTCGACTGCATCGAGTTCAACGAACCGTTTCGCTTTACCGACGTGTATGCCGACACTGGCTTCCTGGCGATGGACCTTGAAGACCGTGGCCTCAAAAGCCTGGCGCGGCGCTTTATCAGCCAGTACCTGGAGCTGACCGGCGACTATCAAGGCCTGGAGGTGCTGAACTTCTACAAAGCCTATCGCGCCCTGGTACGTGCCAAAGTCGCACTGTTCAGCATGCCTTCCGAGGCAGACGCGGTGCAGCGCGCGACCACCCTGCGTCAATACCGCAACTACGCCAACCTGGCAGAAAGCTACAGCACCATCCCGTCGCGCTTCCTGGCCATCACCCACGGCGTATCGGCCGTTGGCAAAAGCCACGTGTCCATGCGCCTGGTAGAGGCGTTGGGGGCGATTCGCCTGCGTTCGGACGTGGAGCGCAAGCGCCTGTTCGGTGAGCAGAAGGTCGAGAACACGCCGCAGGCCGGCATCTACGCAGCAGACGCCAGCGCAGCGACCTACACACGCTTGAACGAGATTGCCGACACCGTGCTGCGCGCCGGTTTCCCGGTAGTCCTGGATGCCACCTTCCTCAAGCGCGAACAACGCGACGCCGCGGCTAAAATCGCCGAGGCCACCGGCGCGCCGTTTTTGATCCTCGACTGCAATGCGCCACAGGCCGTTATCGCCGCTTGGCTGGCACAACGGCAGGCGGACAAAACCGATCCTTCCGACGCCACCCTGGCCGTCATCGAAGAGCAGCAGGCCACCCGGGATCCACTCAGCGCCGAAGAGCTGCTACTCAGCAAACGCGTGGAGACCAATGAAAGCGGGACCCTGGACGCGTTGGTGGCACATATTCGTCAGCGTCTGCCGGGACTGTAAGAAATATTTCTTGGTCGTGTAGCCTCCCGGGGCTCACGGCCAAGCAATAGTGGCACTATAATGGCGTCATAATTCCAACACGGGAGTCGCCGTTGTGAGCCAGCCGAAGCTACTTGATACCCCGCTTTACGCGCTTCTGCATAAAGATGACATCCGAGGCTTCAACCAGGAGCGCCCGAAAGACGGCGCCATCGATATGCGTGGCGGCGACTTTCGCGGCCTGGACTTGCGCGACCTGAACGCCGAGGGCGTGGATTTCACCGACGCTTACTTCCGTTCCGCCGACTTGCGCGGCCTGGATTTGCGTGGGTGCCCCCTGGAAGGGGCGAGCCTGGCGCACGCCCAGATTTCCGGGACTTACTTCCCGCCGGAGTTGAGCGCCGACGAGATCCTGATGTCCGTCAATTTCGGCACGCGCCTGCGCTACCGCACACGCTGAACAGCAGAATCGGCACCCGGCTACGCGCAAGGCGTACCGGGCCGCCCTCTCTTTTCCCACGCAAAATTCCCGCCTGCCTTAGAAGCTTTTAGGTCGTTGCCGACCAAAGAACTACGCTTTTCCTACTGAGCGCTACACTCCTTTCAGGCTTGCCTGGTAACGATACCCACCGAACCATTCGGCCGTCGCAAGGAGGCTTGATGAATGATGAGCTGCAACACCTGAAAAACCTTGGCAAGACGTCGGCGCAATGGCTGCATGCGGTGGGCATCCACAGCGCGTCCGACTTACGCCGCCTGGGGGCAGTCGACGCTTACCGTGCCGTACGTACCCGGGGCTTCAGAGCATCCAAAGTACTGCTGTATGCCATTGAAGGCGCGCTGATGGATGTGCACTGGAATGACATTCCCGTTGAGCGCAAGGAAGCATTGAACCGTCAGCTGGACGCTCTTTCGGCACGCCAAAAGAATTGAGACGGCAATTTTCATCAATGTTTCCGGGGACTCCAACCGAATGTTTGAGGAAATCCAACGAGACCTTAAAAACAAATGTTGACTCTCAAATGAGAATCGTTATGATTATCACAACTGGTCGCGAGATCAGCCGATAACTGAAAGACCATTGGTTCGGACTCTCAGATTATCTCCTCATCAGGCTAATCACGGTTATTTGACCCGGCTCTTGCCGGGTCTTTTTTTGCCTGTAAAAAACTGCGGCGTTTTTCAGCGTGCAATGATCAACGGGTGCCCGCGCTCCGGATGCGGCTGCACCAACACATCCAGCCCAAATACCGCCTTGAGCGGCTCGGGGCGCAAGACTTGCGCAGGCGTATCCAGCGCATGTGGCCGTCCATCCTCCAGCAACAGGATGCGATCACAGTAGCGTGCCGCCAGGTTCAGGTCGTGAAGGATCACCAGTACTGCAGCGCCGCGGTCGGCAAAGGTGCGGATTGCCTGCAAGGTGGTGTGCTGGTGCAGTGGATCGAGCATCGATGTTGGCTCATCCAGCAACAGGGTCTGCCCTGCTTCCCCCGGCCACAGCTGCGCCAGCACCCGCGCCAGGTGCACGCGCTGGCGCTCGCCGCCCGACAATGCCAGGTAGCTGCGACCGCTCAAGTGACCAACATCGGCGGCCTGCAGGGCGGCGTCGATGATTGCGTCGTCACGCACACGGCCGGTCTGATGGGGCAAGCGCCCCATGCCGACGACCTCTTCGACACGAAATGCAAAATCCAGAGTCGAGGTCTGTGGCAATACCGCCAGGCGCTGGGCACGTTGCGCGCCGCCCCAGTCCTTCAACTCGCGCTGATCCAGCAACACCCGGCCCTGGTCGGGCTGCAACTCGCCGCATAACGCACCGAGCAATGTACTTTTTCCCGCACCGTTGGGACCCAATACACCGAGCACTTCACCCGGCAGCAAATCCAGAGTGACGTCCGCCAGAACGGTTTTGCGCCCTCGGCGAATCTGCAGGTCTTCTACTCGCAGCATCAGGCGCGCCCTCGCAACAACAGGTAGAGAAAAAACGGCGCACCGATAAACGCGGTAACAATGCCGATCGGCAATTCAGCCGGCGCCAGGGCCAGGCGCGCCACCAGATCGGCAAACAACAGCAAGCTCGCCCCCGCCAGCACCGAGGCCGGCAGCAACACCCGATGGTCGGGCCCCGCCAGCAGGCGGACCAGATGCGGCACCACCAGCCCGACAAAGCCGATCATCCCCGCCGCCGCCACGGCCGCGCCCACGCCCAGCGCAGTGCAGAACACCAGTTCGCGCTTGAGGCCTTCAACATCGATCCCCAAGTGACTGGCTTCCGACTCACCCAGCAGCAGCGCATTCAAAGCCTTCGCCCGACGCGGCAGCCACAGCGCTACGCCGGCGCTCACCAGCAGCAGCGGCCATAGCCGCGAATAACTGGCGCCATTCAGGCTGCCCAGGTTCCAGAACGTCAGGGTGCGCAAGGTGGCGTCATCTGCCAGGTAGGTAAACAGGCCCACCGCCGAACTGGCGAGGGCCGTCAGGGCGATACCTGCCAGCAACATGGTCGCGACATTGGTTTGGCCGTTGCGCCGCCCCAGGCGATAGACCAGCGCCGTCACCCCCAAGCCGCCAAGAAAGGCACACAACGACAGCAGGTACGGCCCGAGAGCATCCGGCAGGCCGCCAAAAAATGCGCCGCCGACAATCGCAATCGCCGCGCCCAACGCCGCGCCGCTGGAGACCCCGACCAGACCGGGGTCGGCCAAGGGGTTGCGAAACAACCCCTGCATGGCAACACCCGAGAGCGCCAACACCCCGCCAACGGCTAGCCCCAACAGCGTGCGTGGCAGGCGAATCTGCCCGAGAATCAGCTCAGCCTGTTCCAGCCCCTGAGCCTCGATCGGCACACCCAGCATGCGCAAGGCTGCCCGCAGTGTGTCCATCAACGGCAAGCTGACCGGCCCCAGGGCCAGTGACAACCAGATCGCCAACACACACAACAGGCTCAAGCCGATAAACAGGGTTCGCGGTTTAACCAGAGTGGTCATGGGGCGGTTTTAGCCTGGGACGGATAGAACCCGGCAGACAGCTTCACCAGACTTTGCGGCAGGCGCGGCCCCAGCCCGCCCACCAGCAGGGTCGGATCCAGCTCATAGACGCGCCCGTTCTTGGCCGCCGGCGTTGAAGCCAGGATCGGATTCTCCTTGAACAGCGCCGCGCGGGCCGCATCACCCGTCAGGGCACGATCGGCAAACACCAGCACCTCGGGATTGAGCCCCGCCAGGGATTCCACGGAAAACGGTTTGTAACCACTGTGGGTTGCCAGGTTATGGCCGCCGGCCTGTTGCAGCATCCAGTCAGCCGCCGTGTCTTTACCCGCGATCAGCGGTTTGCCACCGGCATGCCCCAGCAGCAGCAACACGCCAGGCGCCTTTTGCGTGGCCTGGGCCTTGGTCACCCAGTTCTTTTGTTGATCAAGTTGTTTCTGGTAATCGCTGAACAGTTCGGCGGCCTTGGCTTCGCTGCCCAGTAACTTGCCCAAATGCTGAAGGTTGCCTTGCAGGGTTGGCAGGTCCGGCTCGGCGGAGAACAGCTCCACTTTCACACCGGCATTGCGGATTTGCGCCAATACCGGCGGCGGTCCCATTTCTTCGGTGCCGACCAGGATTTGCGGACGCAGGCTGAGGATGCCTTCCGCCGACAACTGACGCTGATAACCAATGCTCGGTAACGCCTTGAGGGATTCAGGATGCTGACTGGTGGTGTCCACGCCCACCAACTTTGACTCACCGCCCAGGGCCGTCACCCATTCCGACAACGCACCACCGGCGCTGACCCAGCGTTGTGGCAGTTCAGAGGCCTGGGCCCCAGCGTTGACCAGCAGTCCGACAACGAGCGCGATAGCGCTGGCACTCAGGCGCATAAAAGGGTTTCCTTCCAAGGGGTGGGCCCGCTGAAACACTCGCAATGTGACAGATCAACGCTGCCCGACATCGTACAGAGCGCCCAGTCAGCTAACGGGCGAAGCCGGCATTTGATAATTGTTTGCATTTGCACGTCAAGCACCGGGCTCGCCGGCAAACTCAGGATAGCCTTGCAGCCCGCAAACGGCGGCACTTAAGGACCGATATGAAGTTTCTCTGCGCCTCCAGCGAGCTCGCACCCAACACCAGCCTCGGTTTCGATATCGACGGCCGCAAGCTGTTTGCCGTGCGCCGCGAAGGCGTTGCCTACTTCTATATCAACCGTTGCCCACATCGTGGGGTGCCGCTGGAATGGCAGCCGGGCCAGTTTCTGGACCCCAGCGCCAGCCTGATCCAGTGCGCCACCCATGGCGCGCTGTTTTTGATCGAGAGCGGTGAGTGCGTCGCCGGGCCTTGCGCCGGCCAAAGCCTGACCGCCCTGCCCGGCCGCGAGGACGAACAGGGCCTTTGGGTGCAGATCTAGTCGCCGAGCAGTACTTCCAGGCGACGGTCGACACAGATTTCCTCTGACGTCACCCGCACGCCATACGCCAATACCTCAACACCTGCCGCCTTGGCTTCGCGCAACGCAGCCGCATAACCGGCATCAATTTCTTCGGCAGGACGCACCGCATCGATCCCCGAGAGGTTGACGCAGTACAACTGAACCGCCCGTACACCCTCACGCGCCAGATGCGCCAGCTCACGCAGATGCTTGGCACCGCGCTGGGTCACAGCATCGGGAAACGCGGCAGTGGAGGTCCCGTCGAACCCGAGGGTGACGCTTTTGACTTCGACATACGCCGCACCCGCCGGGTAATCCAGGCGGAAGTCGATCCGGCTGTTTTCCTGGCCGTAGGCGACTTCGCGCTTCAAGGCGGTAAAGCCATTGAGCTCGGTGATAACTCCCGCGCGCAGCGCTTCTTCCACCAACTGATTGGCCCTCGCCGTGTTCACACACGCCAGGCGCCCTTGAGGGGTTTCGCTGATTTCCCAGGTGCCGGGCAGCTTGCGCTTGGGGTCATTGGAGCGGCTGAACCAAACCTGGCCACCTTCCACCATGCAGTTGAACATCGAGCCGGTGTTCGGGCAGTGAATGGTCAGCAACTCGCCGGTAACGGTTTCGATATCGGCGAGAAAACGCTTGTAACGGCGAATCAGCCGGCCTTCTTCGAGGGGAGGATCAAAGCGCATCAGCCTTGCCAGCTCCGCAGGCCGCGGGCAATCCGTTCAACGGCTTGCTGCAGGCGATCAAGGTTTTGCGTGTAGGCAAAACGCACATGGTGACCGGCTTGATAACGACCGAAATCCAGGCCCGGGGTAAACGCCACGTGCTCGGTTTCGAGGAAGTGCCGGCAGAAAGCGAAGGCATCACCGCCGAATGCGCTGATATCGGCGTACAGGTAGAACGCGCCCTCCGGCTCAACGGCGATACCGAAGCCCAGTTCCCGCAGGGCTGGCAGCAGGAAGTCGCGGCGCCGACCGAACTCGGCCCGGCGATCCTCAAGAATATTCAACGTTTCCGGGGTAAAGCAGGCCAGGGCCGCATGCTGGGCCATGCTCGGCGCACTGATGTAGAGATTCTGCGCGAGTTTTTCCAATTCGCCGACGGCAGCCGGTGGCGCCACCAGCCAGCCCAGGCGCCAGCCGGTCATTCCGAAATACTTCGAAAAACTATTGAGAACGAAGGCTTCATCGTCGACTTCCAGCACGCTGGCGGCATCGGTGCCGTAGGTCAGGCCGTGATAGATCTCATCCACCACCAGGTGCCCGTTGCGCGCCTTGATGGCGCTCGACAGCCCGGCCAACTCATCGCGCGTCAGGATGGTGCCAGTGGGGTTGGCGGGTGAAGCAACCAACGCGCCCACGCTGTCCTGGTCCCAATGGCGCGCCACCAGGTCGGCAGTCAGTTGATAACGCACATCGGGGCCCACCGGGACCAGTTGCGCCGCGCCTTCTACCAATCGCAGGAAGTGACGGTTGCACGGATAGCCAGGGTCTGCCAGCAGCCAGTGCTTGCCGGGATCCACCAGTAGGCTGCTCGCCAGCAACAAGGCACCCGAGCCGCCTGGTGTAATCAGAATTCGCTCAGGGTCGATGCTCAACCCATAACGCTGCTGGTAGAAACCGCTGATGGCTTCGCGCAGCGAAGGCAGCCCGCGGGCCGCGGTGTAGCGAGTCTTGCCATTGGCCAGCGCCGCTTGCCCGGCCTTGATGATGGGCTCGGCGGTGGTGAAGTCCGGCTCGCCGATTTCCAGGTGAATCACGTCGTGACCGGCGGCCTGCAATTCATTGGCCCGCGCCAGCAACGCCATGACATGGAAAGGTTCGATAGCGCGGCTGCGCGCACTGTAGGGCTGAGCCATTAGCCTTCCTTAACTGTGAGGACAAACCCCGATTCTACCCAACCCGCCGCGCAAAACCCGCTCTATTGCCCGAATACCTGTAGCAAGCACGGCGGGCAACTACCTGCAAAACAGCTAAAATCAACATTCGAGACCGTACAAGCCCGCCCTGCTGGGGCCTGCGGCGGTTTGCAAGCCTCAGGAGACGGTGCCTCGACAACCGGGAGTGGCGCACCCCGAATCTATCTGGTAAGTTCGCCCGCTTGCAGCCGCAGGGCCGGCAGGTGTCGGTGATGTTGCAATCCTGCGCAATGGATTAGAAGAGTGAGAGGCGGTCCATTCATGCCCACCCAAGCAAAGCAACAGAGCATCAGCGGCTTCCAACCCTACGTCGAGGCGAAGGGTGAGGAATACATGGGCAAGCCCATGCGCGAACACTTCTCCAAGATCCTGAAGCAGTGGAAACAGGACTTGATGCAAGAGGTTGACCGTACCGTTGACCATATGAAGGACGAAGCGGCCAACTTCCCCGACCCGGCAGACCGTGCCAGCCAGGAAGAAGAGTTCGCCCTTGAACTGCGCGCCCGTGATCGCGAGCGCAAGCTGATCAAGAAAATCGACAAGACCCTGCAGCTCATCGAAGACGAAGAGTATGGCTGGTGCGAGTCCTGCGGCGTCGAGATCGGTATTCGTCGCCTGGAAGCGCGTCCTACCGCCGACTTGTGCGTGGACTGCAAGACCTTGGCCGAAATCAAGGAAAAACAGGTCGGCAAGTAATCATTGCCGGGCTGAACAAATGGGGCGTGCGAACGCCCCATTTTTGTTTCTGGCGTTTGACGGTTTTCCAGTAATATCCGGCCCATGACTGCCTCCTCCTATATCGGGCGTTTCGCCCCCACGCCCAGCGGACACCTGCACTTCGGTTCCCTGGTCGCCGCCCTCGCCTCCTACCTCGACGCCCGCGCCAATCAAGGCCGCTGGCTGATGCGCATGGAAGATCTCGATCCGCCGCGGGAAGAGCCTGGCGCCCAGACAGCCATCCTCAATGCCCTGGAACGCTACGGCTTCGAATGGGACGGGGAATTGGTCCGACAAAGCGAGCGGCATGATGCCTACGCTGAAGTGCTCAACCGCCTGTTCAATCACGGCCTGGCCTACGCCTGCACCTGTTCGCGCAAGCAACTGGAACCCTACAACGGGATATATCCGGGGCTGTGCCGCAATGCCGGCCATGACCAGCAAGATGCCGCCATCCGCCTGCGGGTGCCGGAGCTGGAATATCATTTCACCGATGGCGTACAAGGCGAATTCCGACAACATCTGGGGCGCGACGTAGGCGATTTCATCATCCGCCGCCGGGACGGCCTCTATGCCTACCAACTGGCCGTGGTCCTTGATGACGCCTGGCAAGGCATTACCGACATCGTGCGCGGCGCCGACCTGCTCGACTCCACGCCGCGCCAGCTGTACCTGCAGGAACTGCTCGGCCTGCCCCAACCGCGTTACCTGCATGTGCCGCTGATCATCCAGCCGGACGGTAACAAGCTGGGCAAATCCTACCGTTCACCGCCCTTGACCACAGACCAGGCGACGCCTTTGCTGTTAAGAGCCCTGCGTGCCCTCGGCCAGCCAGCGGGCGACGAACTGAACCACGCCAGCCCACGGGAACTGCTGGATTGGGGCATTCAACACTGGGACGCCGCGCAGATCCCGCGCACACTCACACTGGCCGAAGCGCAATTGCGCTGAAGGCGCTTGCAGCTTGCGAGCCATCCGTTACCATCGCCGCAGTTTTTCAATCAGAGGCCAACATGTACATCTATCGATTGGTCCTGCTGCTGGTCGTCGGGATCTACCTGTTTTCTCCCGCCATCATGGATTGGTGGATCGACGCCACAGGCGCCTGGTACCGGCCCTATCTGCTTTGGCTGATTCTGATCGTCGTGACTTTCATCCTGCAGAGCCAAAAAGATGCCGATGAGCTTTAGCCTGACCGAGATGCTGCTGATCAGCGCCGCCTACCTGGCCGCGCTGTTCGGGGTAGCCTGGATCAGTGAACGTGGAATGATTCCGCGGGCGATCATTCGCCATCCGTTGACCTACACCTTGTCGTTGGGCGTGTACGCCAGCGCCTGGGCGTTTTATGGCACGGTGGGCCTGGCCTATCAGTACGGTTATGGCTTTCTTTCGAGCTACCTCGGGGTGTCCGGGGCGTTCTTGCTGGCGCCGGTGCTGTTGTATCCGATCCTGAAAATCACCCGCACCTACCAGCTGTCGTCCCTGGCCGACCTGTTTGCCTTCCGTTTTCGCAGTACCTGGGCCGGTGCGTTGACCACAATCTTCATGCTGATCGGCGTGCTGCCGTTGCTAGCCTTGCAGATTCAGGCCGTGGCCGATTCCATCAGCATCCTGACCCGCGAGCCGGTACAACACCGTGTTGCATTGAGCTTCTGCGCACTGATCACCCTGTTCACGATTTTCTTTGGCTCACGGCATATCGCTACCCGTGAGAAACACGAAGGCCTGGTGTTCGCCATCGCGTTTGAATCGGTGATCAAGCTGATCGCCATTGGCGGCGTCGGCCTGTATGCGCTGTATGGCGTATTCGATGGCCCGCAACAGCTGGAGCTGTGGCTGCTGCAAAACCAGACTGCCCTGGCCGCGCTGCACACGCCCTTGCAGGAAGGCCCATGGCGCACGCTGCTGTTGGTGTTTTTCGCCTCGGCCATCGTGATGCCGCACATGTACCACATGACCTTCACCGAGAACCTCAACCCGCGCTCACTGGTCAGCGCCAGCTGGGGCTTGCCGCTGTTCCTGCTGCTGATGAGCCTGGCGGTGCCGCTGATCCTCTGGGCCGGCCTGAAGCTTGGCGCCACCACTAATCCGGAATACTTCACCCTGGGCGTCGGCATTGCCGCGAACAGCAAGTCTCTGGCGCTGCTGGCGTATGTCGGCGGGTTATCGGCCTCCAGCGGGCTGATCATCGTCAGCACCCTGGCGCTGTCGGGGATGGCGCTCAATCACCTGGTGCTGCCGCTCTACCAACCGCCGGCCGAAGGCAATATCTACCGCTGGCTGAAATGGACCCGCCGGGCCCTGATCGTCGCGATCATCATGGCCGGCTATGGTTTCTACCTGTTGCTGGGCGCCGAGCAGGACCTGGCCAACCTGGGCATTGTCGCCTTCGTCGCCACATTGCAGTTCCTGCCGGGCGTGTTGTCGGTGCTGTACTGGCCGACTGCCAACCGCCGTGGATTTATCGCCGGGCTGCTGGCCGGGATCCTGGTGTGGACCGTAACCATGCTGTTGCCGCTGGTGGGCAATCTGCAGGGTTTCTACATCCCGTTGCTGAACATGATCTACGTACTCGACGACACCAGCTGGCACATGGCGGCGATTGCCTCGCTGGCGGCCAACGTACTGATGTTCACCCTGATCTCGCTGTTCACCAACGCCAGCCCCGAAGAAACCAGCGCCGCCGAAGCCTGCGCGGTGGATAACGTACGCCGCCCGCAACGCCGTGAACTGCACGCCGCATCACCCCAGGAATTCGCCACGCAACTGGCCAAGCCGCTGGGCGCCAAGGCCGCGCAAAAGGAAGTCGAACAGGCCCTGCGCGATCTTTACCTGCCGTTCGACGAGCGCCGGCCTTACGCCTTGCGCCGCCTGCGTGACCGTATCGAAGCCAACCTTTCCGGCCTGATGGGCCCGAGTGTGTCCCAGGACATGGTCGAGACCTTCCTGCCCTACAAGGCCGGCGGCGAAAACTACGTGACCGAAGACATCCACTTCATCGAAAGCCGGCTGGAGGATTACCACTCGCGCCTCACCGGCCTCGCCGCCGAACTCGACGCCTTGCGCCGCTATCACCGCCAAACGTTGCAGGAGTTGCCGATGGGCGTCTGCTCCCTGGCCAAGGATCAAGAGATCCTGATGTGGAACAAGGCCATGGAAGAGCTCACCGGCATCGCCGCCCAGCGCGTGGTGGGCTCGCGCCTGAACACCATTGGCGACCCGTGGAAAGAATTGCTCCAGGGCTTCATCAACCTGCCCGACGAACACTTGCACAAACAGCACCTGGCGCTGGACGGCCAGACCCGCTGGCTCAACCTGCACAAGGCCGCTATCGACGAGCCATTGGCGCCCGGCAACAGCGGCCTGGTGCTGCTGGTGGAAGACCTGACCGAAACCCAGATGCTCGAAGACAAGCTGGTGCACTCCGAGCGCCTGGCCAGCATCGGGCGCCTGGCGGCCGGCGTGGCCCATGAAATCGGCAATCCGATCACCGGTATCGCCTGCCTCGCGCAAAACCTGCGGGAAGAGCGCGAGGAAGACGGCGAAATCATCGAGATCAGCGGGCAGATTCTTGAGCAGACCAAGCGTGTTTCGCGCATCGTGCAGTCGCTGATGAGCTTTGCCCACGCCGGCGCCCATCAGAATCATGACGAGGCCGTGTGCCTGGCCGAAGTGGCTCAGGATGCCATTGGGCTGCTGGCCTTGAACCGGCGCAATTTCGAAGTACAGTTCTTCAACCTGTGCGACCCGGAACACTGGGTCGACGGTGATTCACAACGCCTGGCCCAAGTGCTGATCAACCTGCTGTCCAACGCCCGCGACGCATCGCCGGCCGGCAGCGCAGTACGGGTCAAGAGCGAGGCTTTCGAGCACACGGTCGATCTGATCGTGGAGGACGAAGGCAGCGGCATTCCACAGAACATCATGGACCGATTGTTCGAACCCTTCTTCACCACCAAGGATCCGGGTGAAGGTACCGGTCTGGGCCTTGCACTGGTCTATTCCATCGTTGAAGAGCATTATGGACAAATCACCATCGACAGCCCGGCTGACACCGAAAGCCAACGCGGCACCCGTATTCGGGTGACCTTGCCGCGTCATGTCGAAGCGACGTCCGCTGTGAACTGAGACCGTCGAGAGAGTTGAATCAATGCCGCACATTTTGATCGTCGAAGACGAAACCATTATCCGCTCTGCCTTGCGTCGCCTGCTTGAACGTAATCAGTACCAGGTCAGCGAAGCCGGCTCGGTGCAGGAAGCCCAGGAGCGTTTCAGCATTCCCACGTTCGACCTGATCGTCAGTGACCTGCGTTTGCCGGGCGCCCCTGGCACCGAGCTGATCAAGCTCGGCCAGGGCACCCCGGTGCTGATCATGACCAGCTACGCCAGCCTGCGCTCGGCTGTGGACTCGATGAAGATGGGCGCGGTGGACTACATCGCCAAGCCTTTCGACCACGACGAAATGCTCCAGGCCGTGGCCCGTATCCTGCGTGACCGCCAATCCGCCAGCAGCACACCGGCTGAACGCCCGGCTGCGGGCAAGGCCGTCAACGGCGCAGAAAAACCCGGCGTTGATAACAGTAATGGCGAAATCGGCATCATCGGCTCCTGCCCACCGATGCAGGACCTGTACAGCAAGATCCGCAAGGTGGCGCCGACTGACTCCAATGTATTGATCCAGGGCGAGTCCGGTACCGGTAAAGAACTGGTGGCCCGCGCCCTGCACAACCTGTCCAAGCGCGCCAAGGCACCGATGATCTCGGTGAACTGCGCGGCGATCCCTGAATCCCTGATCGAATCCGAATTGTTCGGCCATGAAAAAGGTGCCTTTACCGGCGCCAGCGCTGGCCGTGCGGGGTTGGTCGAAGCTGCCGACGGCGGCACACTGTTTCTCGACGAGATCGGCGAACTGCCACTGGAAGCCCAGGCGCGGTTGCTGCGGGTATTGCAGGAAGGCGAAATCCGCCGCGTCGGCTCGGTGCAATCGCAGAAGGTCGACGTACGGCTGATTGCAGCCACTCACCGAGACCTCAAAAGCCTGGCCAAGATCGGCCAGTTCCGTGAAGACCTTTATTACCGCCTGCACGTGATCGCTCTCAAACTGCCAGCCCTGCGTGAGCGCGGTACCGACGTCAACGAGATCGCCACGGCCTTCCTGGCACGCCAGAGTGCGCGCATCAATCGTACCGACCTGAAGTTTGCCGCCGATGCCGAACAGGCCATCCGCCACTACTCTTGGCCCGGTAACGTGCGGGAACTGGAGAACGCGGTAGAACGTGCGGTGATTCTGTCGGAGAGCCCGGAAATTTCCGCCGAGCTGCTGGGGATCGATATCGAGCTCAGCGACCTGGACGATGACGACTTCATTGGCTTGCCGCCGCAGCAGGGTGGCAGTAACAACAGCCACGAGCCGACGGAAGATTTGTCACTGGAAGATTACTTCCAGCATTTCGTCCTCGAACATCAGGACCACATGACCGAGACCGAACTGGCGCGCAAACTGGGCGTCAGCCGTAAATGCCTGTGGGAACGGCGCCAGCGCCTGGGCATTCCGCGGCGCAAGACCGGGGTTGCCAGCGAAAGCTGAGTGGGTCTCCCCCACAGGTAACACCCTCAGATGTGAAAAAACTGTTACCGCTGATTTTTCACGTAACAAAAGCCGGGGCTTACGGTAACGAAGCCCCGGCTTTTTTTCGCCTTCAAAAAACCCGAAAGCGCCCCAAACCCCTTATTTTGCTGGGCCTCGCAAAAGTTGGCACGCACCCTGCTATATGCTTAGTACAAAAACAATAACAAGCAAATGTACAAGACAATAAAAATAAGACGAATCGACTCACGCATAACAAAAACAACACGGCGGAGGCGCAGCTAACTGATTCTTTTGGAGAGGCGTTGCATTTGGGGCTTGCCCCGCAACCAGGCCGAGAACAACAAAAACTGCCCTAAGGCAGAGCCTGAACTGGTTGGATCGTAGATCAGCAACACAGCGACCAAAGCAATCCGTTTGCTCTTGGCTCCCGATTGGGAGTGTCATGAAGGTGAAGCTTCATGGCGAGGGCGATCAACAAAAACAAGAAGCCCGAAACCAATAATAAAAATAGAGCACGCAACTACTTCTGGGGGAGCTTCGGCTCCCCTTGTAGTTTCTGCGATTTGGCGCTTGCCCCCCTTCTTTTTAAGCTTCTGGCTCAAGCCTTGCAGCTAGTTCCTACACCATCCCCTGACTAAATGCTAGAATCCCCGCCCATCATGCGGTCATTCTTCGTTATGGCCGAACATTCCTTCAAACAGTGCATCCCATGCTGAAGAAGTTGTTCCAGTCATTCCGTTCTCCCTTGCGTCGTACGCAACACAAACGCAGCACGCCTGAAGTGCTCAATAGCAGCCAGCATTCGCTGCAACGCGCCCAGTTCAGCCGTTATGCGGTGAACATCGTCGAACGTTTGCAGAACGCCGGCTACCAGGCTTACCTGGTTGGCGGTTGCGTGCGCGACATGTTGCTCAACATCACTCCCAAGGATTTCGACGTCGCCACCAGCGCCACGCCGGAACAGGTGCGTGCCGAATTCCGCAATGCGCGGATCATTGGTCGGCGCTTCAAGTTGGTGCACATCCACTTTGGTCGCGAGATCATCGAGGTCGCGACCTTCCGCGCCAATCACCCGCAAAACGATGAAGAAGAAGACACTAACCAGTCTTCCCGCAATGAAAGCGGACGCATCCTGCGGGACAATGTCTACGGCACCCTGGAAGAAGACGCGCAACGCCGCGACTTCACCATCAATGCCCTGTATTACGACCCGGTCAGCGAGCGCATCCTCGATTACGCCAATGGCGTACACGACATCCGCAACAACCTGCTGCGACTGATCGGCGACCCGACGCAACGCTACCAGGAAGACCCGGTACGGATGCTGCGGGCCGTGCGCTTTGCCGCCAAGCTGAACTTCGGGATCGAGAAACACACGGCCGCGCCGATTCGCGACCTGGCACCGATGCTGCGGGAAATCCCATCGGCCCGGTTGTTCGAAGAGGTGCTCAAGCTGTTCCTCTCCGGCTATGCCGCCGACACCTTCGAAATGCTGGTAGACCTGCAGTTGTTCGACCCATTGTTCCCGGCCAGCGCCGAAGCACTGGAGTACAACCCGACCTACACCCACACGCTGATCAGCGAAGCCTTGATCAACACCGACCTGCGCATCAAGCAGAACAAACCGGTCACCCCGGCGTTCCTGTTTGCTGCCCTGTTGTGGCCAGCGCTGCCAAAACGTGTGATGCGCCTGCAAGACCGTGGCATGCCGGCGATTCCGGCCATGCAGGAAGCGGCTCACGAGCTGATCGCCGAGCAATGCCAGCGCATCGCCATTCCGAAACGCTTCACCATGCCGATCCGCGAGATCTGGGACATGCAGGAGCGCCTGCCACGCCGCAGCGGCAAACGCGCCGACCTGCTGCTGGACAACCCACGCTTCCGTGCCGGCTACGACTTCCTGTTGCTGCGCGAAAGCGCCGGCGAACAGACCGATGGCCTGGGCGAATGGTGGACCGACTACCAGGACGCCAACGACAGCCAGCGCCGCGAGATGATCAAAGAGCTCGGCAGCAAAGGCGAAGCCGCCGGTGATGGCCCGAAAAAACGTCGCCGTAGCAGTGGCAGCAAGCGCAAACGCAGCGCTGGCGATGCCTCGAGCGCCTCTGGCGAGTAAGCCCGTGGAACGTATCTACATCGGCCTGGGCAGCAACCTGGCGGCCCCTGGACAACAATTGCGCCATGCCGTCGAGGCCTTGGCGCAATTGCCGAACACCACGCTGGCGGGCGTCTCTGCCTTCTATCAAAGTGATTCCCTGCTCCCGGGCCAACCGCGCTACACCAATGCGGTCGCGGCCCTGGACAGCGCCCTCGCGCCGCTGGAACTGCTCGATGCGCTGCAAGCCATCGAGAATGACCAGGGCCGCGAGCGCCTTGAGCGCTGGGGCCCGCGCACCCTGGACCTGGACATCCTGGTATTCGGCGACCGACTGATCGATGAGCCGCGCCTGAAGGTGCCGCACTATCAAATGCACCTGCGGGCATTCGTGCTTTACCCGCTGGCAGAACTGGCTCCCGCCGGCCTGCAACTGGCCGATGGCCGCTTGCTGAGTGACCTGCTCCACGCCTGCCCGTTTGTCGGCCTGGAACGCCTGCCGGAGGCCTGACACGATCATGTGGGAGCTGGCTTGCCTGCGATGCAGACGACCCGGTGCATCAGGTATGTCGCGGTGATGCAATCGCAGGCAAGCCAGCTCCCACAGTGATCTGCGGCGCCTTTGAATACACCGGTGGACCTGCTGAATCGCATCAGTAACAGCGGTAACACCCCGGCCGTAACAATGCGGTAACACATCCAATTGACTTCCAGAGTTCTCCTCACGACTATAGGCGTCCCGCTGCCGCCTACCCGGCGCTAAAGGGCGCAATCCAGGCCTTATAAGCACTGATCCTTAAGAAAGTGCGCCTGTATAAACGAAGACTCACGCGCGTTACTCGCTGTTTCCAAGCGCCTGAATGAGGACCCTTTTCATGCCAAACGTTACCCTTAGCACCTTGCAGAGCCTCAAGCTCAAAGGTGAAAAAATCACCATGCTGACCAGCTACGACGCCACTTTTGCCCAGGCCAGTTGCCAGGCTGGCGTTGAAGTGCTGCTGGTGGGGGACTCCCTGGGCATGGTCCTGCAAGGGAATGACAGCACCCTGCCCGTGACCACCGAAGACATCGCCTACCACACCGCCTGCGTCAAACGCGGTAACGAGGGCGCGTTCATCATTGCCGACCTGCCCTTCATGGCCGATGCCACCATCGAACAGACCCTGACCAACAGCGCCAAGCTGATGCGGGCCGGTGCGCACATGGTCAAGGTTGAAGGTGCGGCCTGGCTCGCCGAGTCGATCCGCTTGCTGGCCGAACGCGGCGTGCCGGTTTGCGCGCACATGGGCCTGACGCCGCAGTCGGTCAACATCCTCGGCGGTTATAAGGTACAAGGCCGCGGCGAAGCCCAGGCGCGCCAGATGCGCGCCGATGCCATCGCCCTTGAGCAGGCCGGCGCGTGCATGATTTTGCTGGAGTGCGTGCCGAGCGAATTGGCAGCGGAAATCACCCAGGCGGTCAAGGTACCGGTGATCGGTATCGGCGCAGGCGCTGACACCGACGGCCAGGTTCTGGTAGTGCACGACATGCTGGGCCTGTCCCTCTCCGGCCGCGTACCCAAGTTCGTGAAAAACTTCATGACGGGCCAGGACAGCATTCAATCGGCCATCGCCGCCTATGTCAGCGAAGTCAAAGCCGTCACCTTCCCGGGCGCCGAACACGGATTCTCTGCATGAACACCGTCAAGACCGTGCGCGAACTGCGCGCCGCCGTCGCCCATGCCCGCAGCGCGGGCAAACGCATCGGCTTTGTGCCCACCATGGGCAACCTGCACAGCGGCCATGCGACGCTGGTGACCAAAGCCGCGCAACAAGCGGACTTCGTGGTGGCGAGCATTTTCGTCAACCCGCTGCAATTCGGCGCCGGCGAAGACCTGGACAAATACCCACGCACCCTCGCGGCCGACCAGGAGAAACTGCTGCAGGCCGGCTGCAACCTGCTGTTCGCCCCGACCGTCGACGAGATGTACCCCGACGGCATGGCCGGCCAGACGCGCGTCAGCGTGCCGCAACTGTCCGAAGGCCTGTGCGGCGCCAGCCGTCCCGGGCATTTTGAAGGCGTGGCCACGGTGGTCAGCAAGCTGTTCAACATGGTCCAGCCGGACCTGGCGATCTTTGGCCAGAAGGACTACCAGCAACTGGCGGTGATTCGCGCCATGGTTCATGACCTGAACATGCCGATCCAGATTATCGGCGAGCCGACCGTACGCGCCGACGATGGCCTCGCGCTGTCGTCGCGCAACGGTTACCTCACCGAGGAGCAGCGCGCCATCGCACCGGTGCTGTACCGTAGCCTCAGCCAGATTGCCGCGGCGATTGAAGCAGGTGACCGCGACTTCGCCAAACTGCGTGCCGCACAGGTCCAGCAGATCGAAGCTGCAGGTTTTCGCATGGACTACCTGGAGGTCCGCCAGGGCCTGCACCTGCGCCCGGCCACCGCTGACGACAAGGATGTAGTGATTCTGGTCGCCGCCTACCTGGGCGCCACCCGGCTCATCGACAACCTGCATTTGCACCTGAACTGACCCCGCGACACACCCCGCCTGTTGCACTGCCTGATCGGCCGGTATAAAAAAGTACCGGCCACAGCGCAGACAAAGCCAAGACAGATCGACACGCTAGGTTTAATGTATTCGCCCTACGCTATTGGTTGGCGTCGACCGGAGCCTGTCATCTTCACAAAGACAGGACATTCCCGGCTTTGAAGTGTCCTACAGCAGTCCCAGCAATAAAAAGGAAACCCGCAGCGATGGCGTACTACCGCACTCCTCATGACGTTACCGCTCTGCCCGCCTGGCAAGCGCTCAATCAACATCGCCAAGCCATGCAGGATTTCAGCATGCGCGAAGCCTTTAATGCCGACCCCCAGCGCTTTACCGAATTCACCTTGAGCAGCTGCGGGCTTTTCCTCGATTACTCGAAAAACCTGATCACCCGCGAAACCCGCGACCTGCTGGTGGGCCTGGCCAAGGAAGTCGACCTTCAGGGCGCGATCAAGTCGCTGTTCAACGGCGAGCCGGTCAATTCTTCCGAAGGCCGCCCGGCGCTGCACACCGCGCTGCGTCGCCCGGTGGGTGACAAGCTGTCGGTCAACGGCGTGAACATCATGCCGGACGTGCACAAGGTGCTGAACCAGATCACTGACCTGGTCGGCCGCATCCACGACGGCCTGTGGCGTGGCTACACCGAGAAGCCGATCACCGACGTGGTGAACATCGGTATCGGTGGCTCGTTCCTCGGCCCGGAGCTGGTCTCCGAAGCGCTGTTGTCCTACGCCCACAAAGGCGTGCGCTGCCATTACCTGGCGAACATCGACGGCAGCGAGTTCCACGAGCTGACCATGAAGCTGCGCGCCGAGACCACGCTGTTCATCGTCTCGTCGAAATCCTTCAACACCCTCGAAACTCTGAAAAACGCCCAGGCCGCCCGCGCCTGGTACCTGGCCCAGGGTGGTTCGGAGGCCGAGCTGTATCGCCACTTCATCGCCGTATCGAGCAACAACGCGGCCGCCGTGGCCTTCGGTATCCGCGAAGAAAACATCTTCCCGATGTGGGACTGGGTCGGCGGTCGTTACTCGCTGTGGTCGGCCATCGGCTTGCCGATCGCGCTGGCCATCGGCATGTCCAACTTCAAGGAGCTGTTGTCCGGTGCCTACACCATGGACCAGCACTTCCAGACCGCACCGTTCGAAGCGAACATGCCGGTGCTGCTGGGCCTGCTGGGCGTGTGGTACGGCAACTTCTGGGGCGCGCAGAGCCACGCGATCCTGCCGTACGACCACTACTTGCGTAACATCACCAAGCACTTGCAACAGCTGGACATGGAATCCAACGGCAAGAGCGTGCGCCAGGACGGTACGCCGGTTTCCACCGACACCGGCCCGGTTATCTGGGGCGGCGTAGGCTGCAACGGCCAGCACGCTTACCACCAGCTGCTGCACCAGGGCACCCAACTGATCCCGGCCGACTTCATCGTGCCGATCGTCAGCTTCAACCCGGTCTCCGACCACCATCAGTGGCTGTACGCCAACTGCCTGTCCCAGAGCCAGGCACTGATGCTCGGCAAGACCCGCGCCGAAGCTGAAGCTGAACTGCGCGACAAAGGCATGGCCGAAGCTGAAGTAGAGAAGCTGGCGCCGCACAAGGTGATCCCGGGCAACCGTCCGAGCAACACCATTGTGGTTGAGCGCATCAGCCCTCGCCGTCTCGGCGCGCTGGTGGCCATGTATGAGCACAAAGTGTTCGTGCAGAGCGTCATCTGGGGTATCAACGCCTTCGACCAATGGGGCGTGGAGCTGGGCAAGGAGCTGGGCAAAGGCGTCTACAACCGCCTGACCGGCACTGAAGAACAGCCTGCGGACGATGCGTCCACCCAGGGGTTGATCAACTACTTCCGCGGCCGTCACCGCGGTTGATGGTATCAGCACTACAATGAGGGTCTGAACCTGCGGGAGCGGACCCTTGTAGGAGCTGGCTTGCCAGCGATGCAAACACCTCGGTGAAACTCAATACCGAGGTGATGCAATCGCTGGCAAGCCAGCTCCTACGAGGGTCGCAAAGCTCCCCTCTTGTCGCAAAAACAAGAATAAGGATCCCTCATGTTCGATATCAGCACGTTCCCCACCGCCGATGCCGTCCGCCGGGCTGCGCAACTCAGTCAAGAGGACTACCAGCGCCTCTACCGCCAATCCGTCGAGCAACCCGACACCTTCTGGGCCGAGCAGGCCAAGCGCTTTCTCGACTGGACCACACCGTGGCAAACCGTCCAAAAGTCCGACATCAAGACCGGCGCCGCCCAATGGTTTGCCGGAGGCCAACTGAACGTCAGTTACAACTGCATCGACCGTCACCTGGCGCAACGCGCCGATCAGCCGGCCTTCATCTGGGAGGGCGATGACCCTGCGACATCCTCCAAAATCACCTACCGCCAACTCCACCAAAACGTCAGCCGCCTGGCCAATGTGCTGAAAAGCCGTGGCGTGAAGAAAGGCGACCGGGTGTGCATCTACATGCCGATGATTCCCGAAGCGGCCTACGCAATGCTGGCCTGCACGCGGATCGGCGCGGTGCATTCGGTGGTGTTTGGTGGCTTCTCGCCAGACGCCCTGCGCGACCGCATTCTCGACGCCGATTGCCGCACGGTGATCACCGCCGATGAAGGCGTGCGCGGTGGCAAGCCGGTGGCGTTGAAACAGAATGTCGACAAGGCCCTGGCCAGTTGCCCGGGCGTCAGCACGGTGCTGGTGGTACAGCGCACCGGCGCGACGGTCAATTGGACCGAAGGCCGCGACCTCAAGTATCAACAAGCCCTGGACGCGGTCAGCGACGACTGCCCGCCCGAGCCGATGGACGCGGAAGACCCGCTGTTTATCCTCTACACCTCCGGCAGTACCGGCAAACCCAAAGGCGTGCTGCACACCACCGGTGGCTACCTGCTGCAAGCGGCGATGACCTTCAAGTACGTGCTCGATTACCGCGACGGCGAAGTGTTCTGGTGCACCGCCGATGTCGGCTGGGTGACCGGCCACAGCTACATCGTCTATGGCCCGCTGGCCAATGGCGCGACCTCGCTGATGTTCGAAGGCGTGCCGAGCTACCCTGACAGCTCACGGTTCTGGCAGGTGATCGACAAGCATCAAGTCAATATCTTCTACACCGCGCCCACCGCCTTGCGCGCGCTGATGCGGGAAGGCCACGGCCCACTGGAAAACACTTCCCGCGCCAGCCTGCGCCTGCTCGGCAGCGTCGGCGAGCCGATCAACCCGGAAGCCTGGGACTGGTACTTCAACGCGGTCGGCGAACAACGCTGCCCGATTGTCGACACCTGGTGGCAGACCGAAACCGGCGGCATCATGCTCAGCCCGCTGGTCAGCGCCCAGCGCATCAAGCCCGGCTGCGCCACCCAACCAATGTTTGGCGTAGTACCGGTGCTGCTCGATGAGCAAGGCAAGGAAATCAGCGGCGCCGGCAGCGGCGTGCTGGCGATCAAATCGAGCTGGCCGGGGCAGATCCGCAGCGTGTACGGCGACCCGCAGCGGATGATCGACACCTATTTCAAACCCTACCCCGGCTACTACTTCACTGGCGACGGCGCGCGGCGTGACGAGGACGGCGACTACTGGATCACCGGGCGCATAGATGACGTGATCAACGTGTCCGGGCACCGTATCGGCACCGCCGAGGTGGAAAGCGCGCTGGTGCTGCATGACCAGGTCGCCGAGGCCGCAGTGGTGGGCTACCCCCACGACGTCAAGGGCCAGGGCATCTATGCCTTCGTCACGCCCATGAATGGCGTCGAACCCGACGATGCGCTGAAAAAGCACCTGCTGGACCTGGTGAGCAAGGAAATCGGCAGCTTCGCCAAGCCCGAACTGATTCAATGGGCGCCGGCCTTGCCGAAAACCCGCTCAGGCAAGATCATGCGACGGATTTTGCGCAAGATTGCCTGCAACGAACTGGACAGCCTGGGGGATACGTCCACTCTCGCCGACCCGAGCGTAGTGGACGGCCTGATCGACAAGCGCCTCAACCGATAGGAACCCATGGAATTCATTCGCAGCCGCATCGAAAACCAGCTGATGAGCCTGACCGGCTTGTCGCTGGGCCAACTCGACCTGGAAAACCCCAAGGGTGATCCAGGTCTCTTCGGGCCGAACTCGGTGAGCTGGAAGGTCCATGGCGACTTCAGCAGCATGTTGATTGGCGGCATCAGCGCCTTGATGCTGCAGGCATTGCACCCGCTGGCGCTGGCCGGCGTGTGGGACCACTCGAACTTTCGGCAGGACATGCTGGGGCGTTTACGGCGCACCTCGCAGTTTATTTCCGGCACCACATTTGGTTCGCGGCGGGACGCCGAATGGCTGATCGAGAAAGTGCGCACCATTCACCTGCAAGTGGTCGGCCATGCACCGGACGGCCGGCCCTACGCCGCCAGCGATCCCGAACTGTTGACCTGGGTGCATGTGGCGGAGGTCAGCAACTTTCTCGCGGCCCACCTGCGTTATCGCAACCCGGATTTATCCCCAAGGGATCAAGACCGGTACTACAGCGAAATCGCCTTGGTGGCCGAGCAACTGGGCGCCCGCCATGTGCCGCGGTCACGCCAGGAAATTTCCGATTACCTTGAGCGTATTCGCCCGCAACTGCTGTGTGACGAACGCAGCCACGAAGTGCTGCGCCTGCTGCTCAATGCGCCGTCCCCGAGCACCTTGGCCAAGCCGTTCGGCGCGCTGATGATGCAGGCCGGCATCGACCTGCTGCCGGACTGGGCCAGCGACATGCTTGGGCAGAAGCAAAGCCCGATGCAACGCCAGATGATCCGTGCAGGAGTCAAGCGCAGCGCGCCCTTGCTGCGTTGGGCGATGCGCAATGGTTCAGTGCAACGGGCCCACAGGCGAATGGGCCTGCTGGAGCCATAACTGTTAAACTCCCGCGCCCCAATGACCCTGCAAGGCGCGCGTTATGTCTTCCTTGAATCAGGCGCTGCGCGCCGCCCTCGATCATCGCCAGGACTTGCTTGCCGAGTTGCATGCCCGAGCCACCGACTGCTATCGCCTGTTCCACGGCAGCCAGGAAGGCGCCGGCGGCCTGACCATCGACCGTTATGGCCCTCAACTACTGGTGCAAAGCTTTCACCAGTCACTGGAAAGTGACGATCTGTTGCACCTGCACCAGGCGATCAACCAGCACCTGGGGTTGGAGTTGCTGCTGGTCTACAACGACCGCTCCCGGGGCAACTCGCGCATCGACCGTGAAGACACGGTGTACCGCGCGGAACCTGCGGCCCTGGAAGACCTGATCGGCCATGAATGGGGCCTCAATTACCGCGTGCGCGGTCGGCATGCCGGGCAAGACCCATTGTTGTTCCTCGACCTGCGCAACACCCGCGGCTGGGTCAAGGCCCACAGCGCCGGCAAAAGCGTGCTGAACCTGTTTGCCTACACCTGCGGCGTTGGCCTGAGCGCCGCTGCCGGTGGCGCCCGCGAGGTGTGCAACCTCGACTTCGCCGAAGGCAACCTGGCGGTGGGCCGTGAAAACGGTCAGCTCAATCCGCAATTGCCGACGATGGAATTCGTGCAGTCGGACTATTTCCCGGCAATCCGCCAGTTGGCCGGTCTGCCTATCAGCCAGCGGCGCGGGCAGAAACTGCCGAGTTATCCGCGCCTGGATCAACGCCAATACGACCTCGTGCTGCTCGACCCGCCCGCCTGGGCCAAGAGCGCCTTCGGCACCGTCGACCTGCTGCGCGATTACCAGAGCCTGCTCAAGCCTGCGCTGCTGGCCACTGCCGATGAAGGCGTGCTGATCTGCTGCAACAACCTGGCAAAAGTCAGCATGGAAGACTGGCGCGACCAGGTCCTGCGCTGCGCCGAAAAGGCCGGCCGCCCGGTGCGCGACTGGCAGGTCATGACACCCGGCGCAGACTTCCCGTCACAAGACCAGCAACCACCACTGAAGACCCTGATCCTGCAGCTGTAAGACTTGTCCTAAAAGGTCCCGGGCGCAGTAATAAAGGCCCGGTTCTTCGGAACCGTAAACCCGTGCCATACTCCAAGGCACTCTTGAACGACATAGATGGCGTCACATATGCCCAAAGGATTGATTCGCGCCACTGGCGCTTTGCTGACCGCCCTTGCCCTGTACAGCTTGCTGGGCTTCCTTATTCTCCCGGGTATTGCCCTTCGCGTGGCCAACCAACAGTTGGCCAATTACGCCACTGTGCCGGCGCATATCCAGCGTATCGAGCTCAACCCGTTCAGCCTCGAATTGACCGTGTGGGGCCTGAATATCGGTGAGCCCGGCAAGGAGCAAGTGGCCTTTGAGCGCCTCTATGCCAACCTGCAGATCGACAGCCTGTGGACCCGCGCTCTGCACCTGGCCGACGTACAACTCGACAAGCCGAAGACCGAGCTGCTGTTCGATAAATCCGGCCAGCTCAACCTGGCACAGCTGTTCAAATTGCCGGCCAGCGAACCGACGCCAACCGATCCGGACGCCAAACCATTCCCGCTGCGTATCGACAGCATCAAGCTGGCGGGCGGCTATGTGCACTTCCAGGATTTGCGCCCTAGCGAGCCGATCGAGTTTCTCTACGACAAACTCGATTTCGAGCTGAAAAACCTCAGCACGCTGCCCGATGACAACGCCGATATGACCTTGGTGGCCGCTGGCCCTGAAGGTGGCCAGATCGATTGGACCGGCAACTTCAGCCTTATTCCGATTGCCTCCGAAGGCAAACTCAAGGTTACCGACGGCAAGATGAAAGTCTGGTGGCCGTATGTGCGTGACGCGGTGCCGCTGGTCCTGGAGGACGGGGTTCTCAACTTCAGCACCGACTACAAGCTGAGCCTGGCCAAGGAAACCGAGCTGAACCTGACCAACGTAGCCCTGAGTGTCGCGCCGTTTGCGATCAAGGCACCGGATGGTCGCCAACTGGCCCGTCTGGAACGCCTGGACGTCAGCGAGACCACGGTCGACCTGGCCAAGCAACAGGTGATCGTCGGCAAGATTCGCAGCAACAAGCTCGAAACCTGGGCGGCCCTTGAGGCCGATGGCCAACTGGATTGGCAGAAGCTGTTTGCCAGCCAGCCTGGCAAGCCTGCAACCGCACCCGAGCCGGCTACCGCCCCCGCCGCTGCTGATTCGCCAAAACCTGCACCGGCAGCGCCAAGCAAACCTTGGCAAGTGCTGCTCAAGGACGTGCAGTTGCGCAACTATCAAGTGCATCTGGCGGACCGCTCGGCCAAACCGGCAGTCGCCCTGGAAGTCGGCCCGCTTAACCTCGACCTGCAGGATTTCGACAGCCTCAACCAGAGCCCGTTTACCCTCAAGCTCGATACCGGCGTGGGCAAACAAGGCAAGTTGCAGGCCACCGGCCAGGTCAACCTGAGCCCGGTCAGCGCCAAGTTGAAAGTGGATACCAAGGACATCGACCTGCGCGTCGCCCAGTCCTACATCAGCCCGTTTATCCGGTTGGAACTGCGAAGCGGCATGCTCGGCAGCAACCTCGACGTGAACCTGAAAAGCACCGAGCCCCTGGCGTTCCAGGTGACTGGCCGGGCACAGGTCGATCAGTTGCACACCCTGGACACCATGAAGACCCGCGACTTCCTGAAGTGGCAGCGGTTGGTGCTCGAAGGCTTGAACTATCAACATGGCGACAGCCTGTCGATCGACAAGGTCAACCTGTTCCAACCCTACGCACGTTTCATGATCAACGATGACCGCACCACCAACATCGATGACCTGCTGATTCCACAGCCGGCCAACAGCGCCAGCAAATCCGCCGCCAAACCTGCGGCCGGTAAAGAAAAGCCCTTGGGCATTCGTATTGGTCAAATTGCGATCAACGACGGCTCGGCCAACTTCGCCGACTTCAGCCTGACCCCGAACTTCGCCACCGCCATTCAACAGCTCAACGGCCAGATCGGCACCATCGACAGTCGCCAGGCCAAACCGGCGAGCGTCGACGTCAAGGGTAAGGTCGACCGCTATGCGCCGGTCACCATCAAGGGCAGCGTGAACCCGTTTGACCCTATGGCCGCACTGGATATAGCCACCAGCTTCAAACGGGTCGAACTGACCACCCTGACGCCGTACTCGGGCAAATTCGCCGGGTTCCGCATCCGCAAGGGCCGGCTCAACCTGGACCTGCATTACGTCATCACCAAGGGTCAGTTGAAGGCCGAGAACAAGGTGGTGGTGGAGCAACTGCAGTTGGGCGAGAAGGTCGACAGCGCAGACGCCGTGGACCTGCCGATTCGCCTGGCGATTGCCCTGCTCAAGGACTCCGACGGCAAGATCTCCATTGAACTGCCGGTAACCGGTGACTTGAACAACCCGCAGTTCAGCGTGATGCCAATTGTCTGGCAAACCCTGCGCAACCTGGTGGTACGTGCGGCCACGGCGCCGTTCAAGTTTATTGGCGGCCTGATTAGCGGTGGCGGTGCCCAGGACCTGGGCAACGTGTCATTCGCTGCAGGTTCCAGCGAGCTGAGCAAGGACTCCCAGTCGGCCCTGGACAGCCTGGCCAAGGCCCTCAAGGAGCGCCCTGCCCTGCGCCTGGAAATCGAAGGCACTGCCGCTG
Organism: Pseudomonas yamanorum; assembly: GCF_013386765.1. Lineage (GTDB taxonomy): Bacteria > Pseudomonadota > Gammaproteobacteria > Pseudomonadales > Pseudomonadaceae > Aquipseudomonas > Aquipseudomonas yamanorum_A. The sequence continues at coordinate 101,411 of NZ_JACARE010000008.1, read as the reverse complement.
CCAGCAGTGACGGCCCGCTTTTGGCCGCACAACGGCTGGAACGTGAATACCAGTACAACTATTACAAGATCCTCCAGCGCCGTGGCGATAAAGTCCCGGCTCAGGCGTCGCTGCTTGAAGTCCCGGAGAAGGAAAAGGCGCCGTTGCTGGAAGGCATCTACCGCACCCGCTTGAAACTGCAGCCGCCGCCCGAGTGGAAAGACCTGAGCAGCGATGAGCGCACAGCCAAGCTGCGGGACGGTGTGATCAAGTTCTGGAGTGGCAGCGACGTGCTGCTACGCCAACTGGGCCAGGACCGCGCCAGCGCGATCAAGGACTACCTGGTGGACAAGGGCCAGTTGGAAGATGACCGGGTTTACTTTATCGATGCAAACCTGGGTGAAGCCGAGAAAGATGGTCGGGTGGTGACACCGATGCATCTGGATGCAGAGTAACTCAAACGATGGAGATCCTCTGTAGGAGCGAGCTTGCTCGCGAAGGACGTCAACGATAACGCGTGCTTTCTGAGTTGGCGTGTCGTCCTCAGGTTTTTCGCGAGCAAGCTCGCTCCTACAATTTCCCCCCGCAATAGAACAGGCCCCAGCACAAGTGCCGGGGCCTGTAATGGCCACATCCGTGTGGCCGGTCGCATGAACCTGTGAGGTGCATTGAGCGGATATCTAGACTCGCTCGTGGCCGCCTGCGCCTAGTTCAGGCGATTCGTTAAGCGTTACTCTGCTTTCAGGCCATCGGCCGATACAGCTTTAACGCCTTTGATTTTCTTGGTGATATTCACCGCGGTAGTTTTCTGAGCTTCAGTGACCGCTGCGGTCGAAGACAGGGAAACTACGCCTTTGTTGGTTTCGACTTTGATGTCGGTGCCAGGAATACCTTTCTCGGTTACCAGGTCAGCTTTCACCTTGGTGGTAATCCAGGTATCGGAAGTAGTTTCTTTAGCGCCAGCAGCTGCGCTTTTGGTTTTGTCGACGTTGTCAGCCTTGGTCGCGCCGCCAGCCATCAAGCCGTCAGCCGAAACTGCGGTTACACCTTTGATTTTCTTGGTGATCGCTACAGCAGTGGCTTTCTGCGCGTCGGAGATAGCAACTGTGGAGGACAGGGAAACCACGCCTTTGTTGGTTTCAACCTTGATGTCCGAACCAGGAATGCCTTTCTCGGTCAGCAGGTCGGATTTAACTTTGGTGGTGATCCAAGTATCCGAAACGCTTTCTTTAGCCTTGGTGGCTTCACCAGCCGCCAGTGTCATTGGAGCTTGGGAAGTCTGAGCAAAGGCCACGTTAGCACCCATGGCCAGGGTCAGAGCGGTAGCAGTAGCGAGAGCGAACTTCTTCATACGAGTAACTCCTGTTTTATTAAAAGTCTGCAGTGTGTGAACCTTGATGCTGCAGCGTTAACAGGGTTATTGCAGGCAGTGTGCCAAGTCTCACACCAAAACTAAATCCTTATAAAACAACAACTTATAAAACAGTCTCATTTTCGGAATCGTGCAACTTGCATGAAGTCGATCGTGCCTGCATGCAAGTTGCGGCTTTGGGATTTTAGTAAGCACCTGATTTTCCGGCACTTTCCCGCAGGCATAAAAAAAGGACTCCGAAGAGTCCCTTTTTTCAGCTGGCAGCGACGGGGTGATTAAACGCCCGAAGCCTTGGCTGCTGCTACGTCCTTGATGGACAGCTTGATACGGCCGCGGTTGTCCACGTCCAGTACCAGCACTTCCACTTCCTGGCCTTCTTTCAGGATGTCGGTCACTTTCTCAACGCGAGCGTCGCTCAGCATGGAGATGTGAACCAGACCGTCCTTGCCTGGCAGGATGTTGACGAATGCGCCGAAGTCGACGATGCGCTCAACCTTACCGACGTAGATCTTGCCGATCTCGGCCTCAGCGGTGATACCCAGAACACGCTGACGTGCCGCTTCAGCCGCTTCCTTGGTTTCGCCGAAGATCTTGATCGAGCCGTCGTCTTCGATGTCGATCGAAGCCTTGGTCTCTTCACAGATCGCACGAATGGTCGCGCCGCCTTTACCGATAACATCACGGATTTTGTCGGTGTCGATTTTCATCGCGATCATGGTCGGAGCATTTTCCGACAGTTCGGTGCGGGACTGACCAATGATCTGGTTCATCTGGCCGAGGATATTCAGGCGCGCTTCCAGGGCTTGGCCCAGAGCGATTTCCATGATTTCTTCGGTGATGCCCTTGATCTTGATGTCCATCTGCAGCGCGGTAACACCTTTGGCGGTACCGGCTACCTTGAAGTCCATGTCGCCCAGGTGGTCTTCGTCACCCAGGATGTCGGTCAGGATGGCGAACTTCTCGCCTTCTTTAACCAGACCCATCGCGATACCGGCAACCGGTGCCTTCATCGGAACGCCGGCGTCCATCAGAGCCAGGGAAGCACCGCAGACCGAAGCCATGGAGCTGGAACCGTTGGACTCGGTGATTTCCGACACAACACGAATGGTGTACGGGAACACGTCGGCGGCAGGCAGCATGGCTGCAATCGAACGACGGGCCAGACGGCCGTGACCGATTTCGCGACGGCCGGCACCACCCATGCGACCACACTCACCTACCGAGAACGGAGGGAAGTTGTAGTGCAGCATGAACGGGTCTTTTTTCTCGCCTTCCAGGGTGTCCAGCAGCTGTGCGTCACGGGCAGTACCCAGTGTTGCAACAACCAGGGCCTGGGTTTCGCCACGGGTGAACAGGGCCGAGCCGTGGGTTTTTGGCAGAACGCCGACTTCGATGTTCAGCGGACGTACGGTGCGGGTGTCGCGGCCGTCGATACGTGGCTTGCCGTTAACGATGTTTTCGCGAACGGTGCGGTATTCGATTTCGCCGAAGGCTGCTTTGACTTCGCTGGAGGAAGGCTGGCCTTCTTCACCGGACAGCTTGGCAACAACCTGGTCCTTCAGTTCACCCAGGCGAGCGTAACGGTCGGCCTTGATGGTGATGGTATAGGCGTCGGAGATCGCAGCACCGAACTCGGAGCGGATATCGCCCAGCAGTGCGGTAGCTTCAGGCGCAGGAGCCCAGGTCCAGGTTGGCTTGGCAGCTTCAGCAGCCAGTTCTTTGACAGCGTTGATCACAACCTGGAACTCGTCGTGAGCAAACAGTACCGCGCCCAGCATCTGGTCTTCGGTCAGCTCTTTGGCTTCCGATTCAACCATCAACACGGCTTCCGAAGTACCGGCAACGACCATGTCCAGGCTCGAAGCTTTCTGTTGTTCGTAAGTCGGGTTCAGCAGGTAGCCGGTGCTTTCGTGGAAAGCAACGCGAGCTGCGCCGATCGGGCCATCGAAAGGAATACCGGAGATGGCCAGGGCAGCCGAGGTACCGATCATCGCAGCGATGTCCGGATCGGTCTTCTTGCTGGTGGAAACGACGGTGCAGACAACCTGCACTTCGTTCATGAAGCCTTCTGGGAACAGCGGACGGATCGGACGGTCGATCAGTCGGGAAGTCAGGGTTTCTTTCTCGGAAGGACGGCCTTCACGCTTGAAGAAACCACCAGGGATCTTACCGGCAGCGTAAGTCTTTTCCTGGTAGTGAACGGAAAGAGGGAAGAAGCCTTTGCTTGGGTCAGCGGTCTTGGCGCCTACAACGGTCACCAATACGGTGACGTCGTCGTCAACGGTGACCAGCACTGCGCCGGAGGCTTGACGGGCGATACGGCCTGTCTCGAGGGTAACGGTCGACTGACCGAACTGGAATTTTTTGATAACCGGGTTCACGGTGTCCTACCTTCTTTGTGGCTCTTGGGGAACTTGTCTTCTTGCGAAATTCTTGGGCAATGTCGGGAATCGGCCCAACGCCTGTCCAGGGTAAAACGTGCATCCAGATAAAACTTGAGGCTGGAAGCCTGCCATGGGCCAGCGGGAAACCCACTGACACACGACAGCCAACCAACCTCTAGCGCAATCGCTTATTAGCGACGCAGACCCAGGCGACCGATCAGAGCCTGATAACGACCCAGATCCTTGCCTTTCAGGTAGTCCAGCAGCTTACGACGCTGGTTTACCATGCGGATCAGACCACGACGGGAGTGGTGATCTTTACCGTTGGCCTTGAAGTGACCTTGCAGCTTGTTGATGTTGTGGGTCAGCAGTGCAACTTGCACTTCTGGCGAACCAGTGTCACCAACAGCTTGCTGGTAGTCAGCTACGATTTGAGCTTTTTCTTGAACGTCGAGAGCCATGAGGCAATCCTTTTTTCAGGAAACCATCCAAAGGACGGTTTCAACAGGCCAGGGACAAATCCCTGTATCTAAAAATGAGTAGTGACCGTGCCTGTTAACAGCCACCCTCGTTCGGTCATTCTGACCGAATCAGTCGACGCGGCGCGATGCGCCCGTCTTCGCTCACTTCACCGATACCGATAAAGCGACCGTTGTGATCTTGTACCCGCACCATGCCGAACTTCGGGGCATCCGGTGCACGTACCGGCTGGCCGTTAAGCCAGTAGAACGCGCTGTGCTCCGAGAAGTGCAGCAGTGGCCAATCCAGCAAACCGCTGTCCGATGGCATCAGGAAACGATCAACCGCTTCGTTGCCGCCTTCGGCATGTACCGCTTCCAGCTCTTCCAGCGTGACCGTCTGGGCCAGGGTGAAAGGTCCGGCCTGGGTACGTCGCAGTTCTGCAACGTATGCGCCACAGCCTAGTTGCTCACCGATATCTTCCACCAGGGTACGGATATAGGTGCCTTTACTGCAGTCCACCGCCAATCGGGCAGTGTCGCCTTCAGCGGCGAGCAATTCCAAGCGCGCAATAGTAACAGAACGCGGTTCGCGCTCCACCACTTCACCTGCACGTGCCAGCTTGTAAAGAGGCTGGCCATCACGCTTCAAAGCCGAGTACATCGGCGGTATCTGACTGATTTGCCCACGAAAAGCAGGTAAGGCAGCCTCGATATCAGCACGACCAACGGTCACCTCGCGAACCTGCAAAACATCACCTTCGGCGTCTGCCGTGGTGGTGGTCTTGCCCAGTTGCATCAGGGTTTCATAACCCTTGTCGGAATCGAGCAGGTATTGCGAAAACTTGGTGGCCTCGCCGAAGCACAAAGGCAATACGCCGGTGGCCAAGGGATCGAGGCTGCCGGTGTGCCCTGCCTTCTCGGCATTGAGCAGCCAGCGGACCTTCTGCAACGCCGCATTGGAGGTAAAGCCAATGGGCTTGTCGAGCAGAATGATGCCGCTGACGTTACGACGGATACGTTTGACCTGAGCCACCGATTACTCCTTGGCGTCTTCAGGCGTGGCGGATTCCGGGTGCTGATTGTCTTCAGCCACGGCCCGCTCGATCAGTGCCGACAGGTGCGCGCCACGCACGACGCTTTCGTCGTAGTGGAAGTGCAACTGTGGAACGCTGCGCAGCTTCATTTCGCGGGCCAGCTGCATCCGCAGGAAGCCTGCGGCAGAGTTGAGCACCTTGATGCTTTGCGCGATTTCTTCGCTGCTGTCCTGGCCCATCACGGTGATGAAGATCTTGGCGTGACCAACGTCACGGCTGACTTCAACGGCGGTGATGGTGACCAGGCCAACACGGGGGTCTTTTACTTCACGACGGATCAGCTGGGCCAGCTCGCGCTGCATCTGATCGCCGATACGTTGGGTACGGCTGTATTCTTTTGCCATGTCTTGTTACCTGTTACTGCCACACGGTGAAACCCGTGGGGTCTGAAAGCGGCAAACGCCCGGCCTGACAAAAGCCAGACCGGGCGTTGCGTTTAGAGTCCGGACGCTGCGCCAGGCATTTGCATGCCGGGGCGCCGCGTGGCCCTTGAAGTGCGCGAGTTAGAGGCTGCGAGCAACCTGGACCTTCTCGTAGACTTCGATCTTGTCGCCAGCCTTGACGTCGTTGTAGCTCTTGACGCCGATACCGCATTCCATGCCGGCACGTACTTCGGAAGCGTCATCCTTGAAGCGGCGCAGGGATTCCAGCTCGCCTTCGAAGATAACGATGTCTTCACGCAGTACACGGATTGGACGGTTACGGTGCACAACACCTTCGATAACCATGCAACCGGCGATCGCGCCGAATTTCGGCGAGCGGAACACGTCACGCACCTCGGCCACACCCAGGATGTTCTCCCGGACGTCGCTGCCAAGCATGCCGGTGAGGGCTTTCTTGACGTCTTCGATGATGTCGTAGATGACGTTGTAGTAACGCATGTCCAGGCCTTCCTGCTCGACGATCTTCCGTGCGCCAGCATCGGCACGCACGTTGAAGCCGAACAGTACAGCGTTGGAAGCCAGTGCCAGGTTGGCGTCGGATTCGGTGATACCACCCACACCGCCACCGACAACACGCACTTGCACTTCGTCGTTACCCAGGCCGTTCAAGGCGCCGTTCAACGCTTCGAGGGAACCACGAACGTCAGATTTGAGGACGATGTTAAGCGTCTTCTTCTCTGCCTGGCCCATGTTCTCGAAGATGTTTTCCAGCTTGCCGGCGTGAGCACGGGCCAGCTTGACTTCGCGGAACTTGCCTTGACGGAACAGAGCCACTTCACGGGCTTTCTTCTCGTCCGACAGCACGCTCATCTCGTCGCCAGCGTCCGGGGTACCGTCCAGGCCGAGGATCTCGACAGGGATGGAAGGACCGGCTTCCTTGATTGGCTTGCCGTTCTCGTCGAGCATGGCACGTACACGGCCGTAGTTCGAACCGACCAGCACCATGTCGCCTTGGCGCAGGGTACCGTCTTGAACCAGAACGGTTGCAACCGGGCCACGACCTTTGTCGAGACGCGATTCAACCACAACACCACGACCCGGGGCCGATGGGGTTGCTTTCAGCTCGAGTACTTCGGCTTGCAGAAGAACCGCTTCGAGCAGTTCGTCTACACCGGTACCGACTTTCGCCGAAACCGAAACGAACGGCGTATCACCGCCCCACTCTTCGGAAGTCACGCCGTGAACCGACAGTTCGCTACGGATGCGATCGAGATCGGCGCCCGGCTTGTCGATTTTGTTCACTGCAACTACCAGTGGAACACCAGCGGCCTTGGCGTGCTGGACAGCTTCAATGGTCTGCGGCATTACGCCGTCGTCCGCTGCAACTACCAGGATCACGATGTCGGTCGCCTTGGCACCACGGGCACGCATGGCGGTAAACGCGGCGTGACCAGGGGTGTCGAGGAAGGTGACCATGCCGCGTTCGGTTTCAACGTGGTATGCACCGATGTGCTGGGTGATGCCGCCGGCTTCGCCCGCAGCTACCTTGGCACGACGGATGTAGTCGAGCAGCGAGGTCTTACCATGGTCAACGTGGCCCATTACGGTCACGACTGGCGCACGGGAGAAGGTCTCGCCTTCAAACTTAAGGGACTCAGCCAGGGAATCTTCCAGGGCGGTGTCGCTGACCAGGGTCACTTTGTGGCCCAGCTCTTCAGCAACCAGTTGGGCAGTTTCCTGATCCAGTACCTGGTTGATGGTGGCTGGAGTACCCAGTTTGAACATGAACTTGATGATTTCAGCAGCCTTGACCGACATCTGATTGGCGAGATCGCCAACAGTGATGGTCTCGCCGATCTGCACATCACGCACGACAGGGCCGGTTGGGCTCTGGAAACCGTGGGCGTTGCGTTTCTTCAGCTTGGCCTTGCCACGACCACCGCGACGGAAGCTGTCGCTTTCTTCGTCGGTAGTACGTGGAGCAACACGTGGCGCTGGCGCCTTCTCTTTGACCGAAGCACGATGCGGAGCGTTTTTACGCTCACCATCGCCACTGCCACGACGATTGTTATCGTCGGCACGTGGTTTGTCCGGGCGACGAGGTTCTTCGCGTTTGCGAGTGTCGGCTGCAGGAGCAGGCGCGGCGGCAACCGGAGCGGCCTCACGAACAGCTTCTACAGGCGCGCTAGGCGCAGCAACGGCCTCAGTGTTAGCAGGTTGCGCAGCAGCAGGCTGGCGACGCGCTTCTTCTTCGGCGCGACGCTTGGCTTCTTCTTCAGCCTTCTGACGAGCAGCATTTTCTACTGCGCGACGTTCTTCCAGTTCGCGTTTGCGCTCGGCTTCGATTTCTTCCGGGCTGCGCTGTACGAAGACTTTCTTCTTGCGTACTTCAACGCTGATGCTCTTGCTACCAGCAACACGCAGGGTGCTGGTGGTTTTGCGCTGCAATGTAATCTTGCGCGGTTCTTCCACTTTCGCCTTGTGGCTGCTCTTCAAGTGAGTCAGCAAAGACTGCTTCTCACTATCGCTCACACCTTCATCGGCGGCGGTGTGCGGCAGACCTGCCTCACGCATCTGCTGCAACAGGCGCTCTACCGGTGTTTTGACCTCATCGGCCAGTTGTTTCACCGTGACTTGCGTCATGCACTTCTCTCCTCAGGCCGCGCCTAATTACTCGAACCAATGGGCTCGGGCGGCCATGATCAACTTGCCGGCACGATCATCGTCAATGCCGTCGATGTCGAGCAGGTCGTCAATAGACTGCTCGGCCAGGTCTTCGCGGGTAATTACGCCGCGCACCGCCAGTTCCATCGCCAAATCCTTGTCCATACCCTCAAGCGAGAGCAGGTCTTCGGCCGGATGGGCGTCTGCCAGCTTTTCCTCAGTAGCGATGGCTTTAGTCAACAAACGATCCTTGGCCCGAGCGCGAAGCTCGTTGACGGTGTCTTCGTCAAAGCCGTCGATGTTGAGCATTTCTTCCAACGGTACGTAGGCAATCTCTTCCAGGCTGGTGAAGCCTTCATCTACCAGCACCTGTGCCAGGTCTTCGTCGACTTCCAGCTCGTCGATGAAGTTGCGCAGGATGTCACCGGTTTCTGCTTGCTGCTTAGCCTGGATGTCCGATTCGGTCATCACGTTCAGGGTCCAGCCGGTCAACTGGCTGGCCAAACGTACGTTCTGACCACCGCGACCGATGGCCTGAGCCAGATTGTCTGCGCCAACGGCGATGTCCATTGCATGGGCATCCTCGTCAACGATAATTGCCGCCACTTCAGCAGGCGACATTGCGTTGATCACGAACTGCGCCGGGTTATCGTCCCACAGGACGATGTCCACACGCTCACCGCCCAATTCGCCCGACACTGCCTGGACGCGCGAACCGCGCATACCAATGCAAGCGCCTTGCGGGTCGATGCGTTTGTCCTTGGAGCGGACCGCGATCTTGGCGCGCGAACCCGGATCGCGGGACGCAGCCATGACTTCGATCAGGCCTTCGGCAATTTCCGGCACTTCGATGCGGAACAACTCAATCAGCATTTCCGGCGCGGTACGCGACAGGATCAGCTGTGGGCCGCGGTTCTCGGTGCGGATTTCCTTGAGCAGCGCACGCAAACGCACGCCAACCCGGAAAGTTTCGCGGGAAATGATGTCTTCGCGAGCCAGCAACGCTTCAGCGTTGTTGCCCAGGTCGACGATCACGTTGTCGCGGGTGACTTTTTTCACGGTGCCGGAGATGATTTCCCCCAGGCGCTCGCGATAGGCGTCAACGACTTGAGCGCGTTCGGCTTCGCGGACCTTCTGCACGATGACTTGCTTGGCAGTCTGTGCAGCGATGCGGCCGAACTCGATGGATTCAATCTTTTCTTCGACGACATCACCGACCTGGGCGCCAGGATGCGTTTCAGCAACCTTGCTCGGCCAGGTTTCGATGGCCGGATCATCAAGATCGGCTTCTTCGACGACCGTCCAGCGACGGAAAGTCTCGTAGGCACCGGTGTGGCGGTTGATTTCCACACGCAGATCAACTTCGTCTTCAAAACGCTTTTTGGTAGCAGTGGCCAGGGCCAGCTCCAGCGCTTCAAAAATCACGTTTGCCGGTACGCCCTTTTCATTGGATACCGACTCAACAACCAGCAGTACTTCTTTGCTCATCGTACGCCTCGCCTTTCGCAAGCCATTGGATCCGCGGGATCCGCGTCTCAGTCAAAACTGGGAATAATGTTGGCCTTGTCGATCATATCGATCGGCAACAGGAACTCATGGTCTTCTACCTGCACCACGACGTCCTGTTCTTCTACACCGCGCAGAAGGCCCTGAAAGTTGCGTCGCCCTTCAAAGGGAGAGCGCAGCTTGATCTTCACTTGTTCACCGGCAAATTTTGCAAACTGATCAATAGTGAACAGTGGGCGTTCCATGCCAGGCGAGGAAACTTCGAGGGTGTATTCAACGGAGATCGGATCTTCAACATCCAGGACACCGCTGATCTGACGGCTGACAATGGCACAATCGTCCACCAGCACGCCGCCCTCTTTATCGATATAAACGCGCAACATTGAGTGGCGACCTTGAGCCGAAAACTCAATACCCCAGCATTCATAGCCTAGGGCCACGACCACCGGGGCCAACAAGGCCTGCAACTCTTCTAGCTTGCTCGACACCTGAACCCCCTCGTGCATGTATGTGCATGCTGTGCAAAATAAAAAAATGGGCGAAACGCCCATCCTTGAAACGCCGTCGAACAGCGGCGTTGAAAGTGTCCAGCTAACAAAAAGCCCCTTAAAAGGGGCTCCGCTAAAACTGGTTGCGGGGGCCGGATTTGAACCGACGACCTTCGGGTTATGAGCCCGACGAGCTACCAGACTGCTCCACCCCGCGACAAAGCTGGGGCGGAAGTATACGACCGATCCCTTACAGGGTCAATGTAACCTTCCACCTACAAGAAAGCCCGCAACAGCGGGCTCTCCTGATAATTGGTACCGAGAAGGGGACTCGAACCCCTACACCCTATGGGCACAACCACCTCAAGGTTGCGTGTCTACCAATTCCACCACCTCGGCAATACAGCGTTTACAACCTTCTTACTTCTGCTCTTGAGCTGGAGGCACGTCAGTCGCTGGAGTAGCCGACTTTTGCTCTTGAAGCACCGGGACATCATCAGAAGCCGGTTTTGCTTTTGGTACTTCCAACACTGCTGGGTTTGGGAGACCTACTTGAGTCAGCACATGAGCTTTCTCTTTAGCAAAGTAACCTAACCCCAAGCTGGTTATGAAGAAACCGGCGGCAAGTATAGCAGTAAACTTACTAAGAAAGGTAGAGGAACCTTGGCTTCCGAACACAGTATTTGAAGCACCTGCCCCGAAAGACGCACCAGCGTCCGCACCTTTACCCTGCTGCAGCAAAACCAGAGCAACTACGCCCAGTGCACCCAGCAGATGAAAAACAACGATGACTGTTTCCAGCATTTTTTCAGTTTCCCGCGGCGCGACAAATCGCACCGAACTCATCTGCATTCAGGGAAGCTCCACCAATGAGCCCCCCATCGATATCCGGCATGCCGAACAGTTCGACCGCATTGGCCGCCTTCACGCTGCCGCCGTATAGAAGCCGCACACCTCGTGCGACCTCAGAATTCTCTGCCGCCAACTGCGCGCGGATGGCTGCGTGCACATCCTGCGCCTGTTGCGGCGAAGCAGTCAGCCCGGTGCCAATGGCCCAGACCGGCTCGTAAGCAATTACTGCATTTGCAAAAGCACCCACTCCCAGCTCCTCGATGATGCTGCCCAGCTGACGCCCGACAACCTCAAGAGTTTTACCGGACTCACGCTGTTCAAGGGTCTCCCCTATGCACAACACCGGAATCAAGCCACAAGCCTGTGCCGCCGCGAATTTGCGATTGAGTGTCCCATCACGCTCGCCCATGATCTGGCGACGCTCGGAGTGCCCAACAAGCACCAGGGAACAACCCGCATCAACCAACTGACTCGGTGCAATCTCACCGGTCAATGCACCTTGCATGGATTCCACCGCAGAGTTCTGCGCGCCGACCTGAATCGACTTGCCTTTCAAGCCATCAATCACTTGATTGATATACAAGCAAGGCGGGAATACCGCGACATCAACACCGCCAGGCAAGGCCAAATGACGAAGGCCGTTGATCAGCTCAGCGACACTGGCGCGGGTACCGTGCATCTTCCAGTTACCAGCTACCATCGTGCGACGCATGCTGTACCTCGTCGGTCAAAGTGGGCGCAGATGTTACCCAACCACATCATCACTGGCAAGCCGAATTCAGGCGCAAACTTCAGTTACCAGTTTTGCCAGCTCTTCGGCATAGCCGCGAACCTGTGTTTCGTCCTCGCCTTCGACCATCACGCGCACCAAAGGCTCGGTGCCCGACTTGCGCAGCAACACCCGACCACGGCCCGCCATCGCCGCAGTGACGCGCTCGCTGGCCTCCTTGACGGCCGGATGTTCGATAGGGTTGTCACCGCCCGCGAAGCGCACATTCAGCAACACCTGCGGGCACTTGCGCAGCGCCTGACGCGCCTGGGCCAGGCTTTCTTCGCGACGACGCAGTGCGAGCAGCACCTGCAGCGCCGCAATGATCGCATCGCCGGTAGTCGTGTGCTGGAAGCAGACCACATGCCCGGAATTTTCGCCACCCACCTGCCAATTGCGTTCCAGCAGTTCAGCGATCACGTAGCGGTCACCGACATTGGCACGCACAAACGGAATACCCAGATCTGCCAGGGCCAACTCCAGGCCGAGATTGCTCATCAACGTGCCAACGACACCGCCTTGCAGCTTGTTACGCTCGTGCAAGTCGCGAGCAATAATGAACAACAAGTCATCGCCATCAACAATCGCGCCGGTGTGGTCGACCATCAATACCCGGTCACCATCACCATCGAAAGCGATGCCCAGGTCAGCATGCTCGGCCAGGACCGCCGCCTGCAGCTGCCCCATATGGGTCGAGCCGCAATTGTCATTGATGTTCAAGCCGTTAGGCTGGGCCGACAGCACAGTAACGTCTGCGCCAAGCTCCTTGAACACACTCGGTGCCACCTTGTAGGTCGCACCATGGGCGCAGTCGATGACAACTTTCAGCCCCGCAAAATTGGTGCTGCTTGGCACGCTGCTTTTGCAGAACTCGATGTAACGGCCAGAAGCATCGTTGATCCGCGACACCTTGCCCAGCTTGCTCGACTCGACGACGGTCATCGGCGCATCCAGCAGCTCTTCGATCATGTGCTCGATCTCGTCCGGCAGCTTGGTGCCCTGGCCCGAGAAGAACTTGATGCCGTTGTCATCGTGAGGATTGTGCGAAGCGCTGATCACGATACCGGCTTCAGCGTGAAAGGTACGCGTCAGGTAAGCGATCGCCGGCGTAGGCATCGGCCCCAGCAGCATCACGTCAGCACCGGCAGCGGAAAGACCTGCCTCCAGCGCAGACTCAAACATGTAACCCGAGATACGGGTGTCTTTCCCCACCAGGATGCGGCAAGCGCCCATGCTGCGGAACGCCATGCCGGCGGCCCAGCCCAGCTTGAGCATGAAATCTGGGGTAATCGGGAATTCGCCGACCCGACCGCGGATGCCATCGGTGCCAAAATATTTTTTAGTCATAAGTGCTCCATCATTCTTATTCGGCTGATTCAACCGCTGCGATCATTCGCATGACATCGACCGTCTCGGCCACGTCATGCACGCGCAAGATACGCGCGCCTTTGACCACGGCAAGTGCCGCGAGTGCCAGGCCGCCATACAGCCGCTCACCCACGGGACGATTCAACGCCAGACCTATCATGCTCTTGCGCGAAACCCCGACCAACAGGGGGCGACCAAGGGCATGCAGGGATTCCATATGCTTGAACAGGCTTAAATTGTGCTGCAGGGTCTTGGCAAAGCCAAACCCCGGATCAAGGATGATCCGCTCGGGAGCTATCCCCACTGCAGCGCACTGAGCCATGCGCTCGGCCAGAAAGCCTTTCACTTCACCGACCAGATTGTCGTAATGCGGATCGTCCTGCATCGTGCCCGGCTCACCGAGCATATGCATCAGGCAAACCGGCAGCCCCGTGGCAGCCGCCGCGTCAAGCGCGCCGTCCCGCTGCAGGGAACGCACATCGTTGATCAACCCAGCCCCCAGCCGCGCGGTTTCGCGCATGACGGCAGGAGTCGAGGTGTCAACAGAGATGATCACGTCCAGCTCTTGGTGGATGCGCTCGACAATCGGCGCAACCCGCTCCAGCTCCTCCAGGGGAGACACTGCGCGTGCGCCGGGCCGGGTTGATTCGCCACCGACATCAATCAGGGTCGCACCGGCAGCCACCATCGCTTCCGCATGGCGCAACGCAGCATCAAGCTGGCTGAAGCGGCCGCCATCGGAAAAGGAATCAGGGGTTACGTTAAGAATGCCCATAACGTGTGTACGGGCCAAATCAAGAACCCGGCTGCCGCAAGGCAACCGGGTCGAGGACAACGCAGAAGTCATTTCAAACCTTAATGGTCAGCAGCAGGGCCGCCGATCGGGGCTTCAGGGCGCTCGTTCTGCACCACAGGCGGCGTGCCTGAAGTACCCGAACCACCTTCCCAATCGCGAGGCTCACGAGGCGTACGGCCGGCCATGATGTCGTCGATCTGCTCGGCATCAATGGTCTCGTACTTCATCAGGGCATCAGCCATGGCGTCGAGCTTGTCACGGTTATCGGTGAGGATCTGCTTGGCCGTGCCGTAGCACTGGTCAATGATGCTGCGCACTTCGGAGTCGATCAGCTTGGCTGTCTCACCGGAGAAGCTGGCAGCTTGACCGCCACCGCCACGCCCCAGGAACACCTCGCCTTCTTCCTCGGCATACATCAAAGGGCCGAGTTTTTCCGACAGACCCCACTTGGTCACCATGTTCCGTGCAATCTGGCTCGCACGCATGATGTCGTTGGATGCACCGGTAGTCACACCGTCGAAGCCCAGGGTCATCTCTTCAGCAATCCGGCCGCCATACAGCGAGCAGATCTGGCTGATCAGCGCACGTTTGGAGAGGCTGTAGCGATCCTCTTCCGGCAGGAACATCGTAACGCCCAGCGCCCGACCACGAGGAATGATCGATACCTTGTAGACCGGGTCATGCTCAGGCACAACACGACCGACAATGGCGTGACCGGCTTCGTGATAAGCGGTGTTCTGCTTCTCTTTCTCGGACATGACCATTGATTTGCGCTCGGCGCCCATCATGATCTTGTCTTTCGCCAGTTCGAACTCTTTCATTTCGACGATGCGTTTGCCGGTACGGGCAGCGAACAGCGAAGCTTCGTTCACCAGGTTGGCAAGGTCGGCACCGGAGAAGCCTGGAGTACCACGGGCAATCACGGCCGGAGCCACGTCGTCGCCCATCGGCACTTTGCGCATGTGCACTTTCAGAATCTGTTCACGGCCGCGGATGTCCGGCAGACCCACCACAACCTGACGGTCGAAACGGCCCGGACGCAGCAGCGCAGGGTCGAGTACGTCAGGACGGTTGGTTGCGGCGATCACGATGATGCCGTCGTTCATTTCAAAGCCGTCCATCTCAACCAGCAACTGGTTAAGGGTCTGCTCACGCTCATCATGACCGCCGCCCATGCCGGCGCCACGATGGCGACCAACGGCGTCGATTTCATCGATGAAGATGATGCATGGCGCGTGCTTCTTGGCCTGCTCGAACATATCGCGAACACGGCTGGCACCCACACCGACGAACATTTCGACGAAGTCGGAACCGGAAATGGTGAAGAAAGGCACTTTGGCTTCGCCCGCAATAGCCTTGGCCAATAGGGTTTTACCGGTACCTGGCGGGCCAACCATCAGCACACCGCGAGGAATACGCCCGCCCAAACGCTGGAACTTGCCTGGATCGCGCAGGAATTCAACCAGTTCGCCCACTTCTTCCTTGGCTTCGTCGCAACCTGCAACGTCAGCCAGGGTGGTTTTCACCTGATCTTCGGAGAGCAGGCGTGCCTTGCTCTTGCCGAAGCTCATCGGCCCGCCCTTGCCTCCCGCACCACCTTGCATCTGGCGCATGAAGAACATGAACACGGCGATAATCACCAGTATCGGGAAGCTGGCTACCAGCAGTTGGGTCCAGATGCTCTGCTGCTCAGGCTGCTTGCCTTCAACGACCACGTGGTTATCCACCAGGTCGCCGATCAGGCCATTGTCCTGGATTGCCGGACGGATGGTCTTGAAGCTGTCGCCATCGTTGCGCTTGCCGGTAATCACGTAGCCATCAACCGCTACGCGCTCGACCTTGCCATCCTTAACTTGCTGGATGAAGTCGGAATAGTTGAGGGTCTGCGGCTCGTTAGGGCTGGAGAAGTTGTTCATCACCGTCACGAGGACAGCCGCGATGATCAACCACAGGATCAGATTCTTTGCCATATCGTTCAATTAACTACCCTCTGAAGCAAGCTCCGCTACTGGCGCGCGCTTCGCATGATATTCACCGGCCTAACTTACTACATTACCTACAACTCTGGCAGGCGCCGTCTGTAACCCTTTGTGAAACTTTGACTACACAATATTCGTAAAGCTTCGTGACGAAAGCGATATAAAAAAACCTATCGCCTCCGTCAAATTCCTCAAAAACGCTCTTCACTGGCAGCGCCTTCAATGCCACGGAAACCACGACCCAGCAAATACTGCTCGCGAGACCTGTCCCGGGAAGAGTCAGGCTTGCGTGTCTGCACCTTGTCGAACAGCTTGCGGATGTTCTTGTGATACTCGTCGAAGCCTTCACCCTGGAAGACCTTGACCAGAAAGTCACCACCCGGACGTAGTACCCGTCCCGCCAGATCCAGTGCCAATTCGCAGAGGAACATGGCTCGCGGCATATCAACAGCTGGTAATCCACTCATATTGGGGGCCATATCGGAAATCACAAGGTCTACCTGCGAATTTCCGACCGCCTCGAGGATCTGTGCCAGCACTTCATCCTGGGTAAAGTCACCATGAACAAAGGTCACATCCGGGATGCTGTCCATTTCCAGGATATCGGAAGCGATCAAACGACCTTGCCCACCAATCAGACGACTGGTCACCTGGGACCAGCCACCCGGGGCGGCACCAAGGTCGATAACGCTCATGCCAGGACGGATCAACTTGTCCTTTTCCTGGATCTCCAGCAGCTTGTAGCTGGCCCGGGAACGGTAGCCATCCTTTTGCGCCATTTTGACGTAAGGATCGTTGAAATGCTCTTGCAGCCACTTAAGGCTAGTTTTGGAACGGGCCACGGGCCACCTCGAAAATAAAACGGGTCGTGATTAACTGGGCGGTCCCGGACTCGCTCGGGTAAA
The DNA here is from genome assembly GCF_013386765.1 of Pseudomonas yamanorum. Classification (GTDB taxonomy): domain Bacteria; phylum Pseudomonadota; class Gammaproteobacteria; order Pseudomonadales; family Pseudomonadaceae; genus Aquipseudomonas; species Aquipseudomonas yamanorum_A. The sequence continues at coordinate 84,411 of NZ_JACARE010000008.1, read as the reverse complement.
CTGGCCGCCGCTTTTTACAAGATCAGACGCAGGGGTCAGATTATGCCGCTCACTCAAGAGCAGAAGAAACAGTACAAATCCATTGGCCACCATCTGAAACCAGTTTTGATTGTGGCTGACAACGGTTTGACTGAAGGTGTGTTAGCCGAACTTGAACGCGCATTGGGCGATCACGAGCTGATCAAGATCAAGGTCAGCATCCTTGATCGCGAGGCGCGCCTGGCAGCCATTGCAGAACTGTGCAAGGTTGGCAAGGCGGACCTGGTTCAGGTCATCGGCAAGATGGCACTGCTGTATCGCAAGAACTTCAGCGCCAACAAGCAACTGTCGAACGTACACCGCTTCAAGTGAAACAAGGGTCACGGGCGTGCTTCGCACGCCCTGCCACTCCATCCCGGCACCGGCTGAACAACCAGCACCAACCCGGAAAACCCTAGCACAAGATAGCTGAACAGCTGCCAGCGCAACGCTTCCGGCAGAAAGATGCGTACCACGCAAAACATTGCGCACGCATACAGCGCCATCAACAGCAGTTGCCCGCGAATATCCCGCCACAAACTCCCCAAGCCTTCGGCCTTGATCAGCACCAGCGCCTGAAGCGTTACGCACGCCGCCGCAAAACCCACCAGCAACGCGCTTAATAATCCGCTGAACTCATCGATCAGCAACGGCGCCAGACCAATCAGGCCCAGCACCGGCAGTACACCAATATGCAACAGCCATAGGCCGCCAACCCAAAGCATCTGGGCAAACTGCCAAAGCATGGCGCCCGCACGAAGCGGGCGCCGTCTTTCAGATGTGACGAACTTCGACAATCTCGTACTCGATCACGCCACCAGGCGTCTTGACGGCCACCACGTCACCCTCTTCCTTGGCAATCAAGGCGCGGGCCAGCGGCGAACCGACGGAGATCTTGCCGAGTTTGAAGTCGGCCTCGTCCTCACCCACGATGTGGTAAACCACGCTTTCGTCCGTCTCGACGTTGGCAATTTCCACGGTGGTGCCGAAAATCACCTTGCCGGTCTTCGGAATGGTCGTGACGTCGATAACCACCGAGTTTTGCAGGCGGCCTTCGATATCACGGATCCGCGCCTCGACCATACCTTGCTGCTCGCGGGCAGCATGGTATTCAGCGTTTTCCTTCAGGTCACCCAATTCCCGGGCCGTACCGATGTCCTGGCTCAGCTTCGGACGGACGACCTTGGTCAGGTGGGCGTGCTCTTCTTCCAGGGCTTTTGCGCCCTGGACGGTCATCGGGTATTTGATCATGCCTTCAATCCTGCGTGTAGATCCTGCAAGCGACGCACGGTTTTTTCAGGACCGAACTTGAGCGCTTCGCAGATAGCTTCGCCAGCAGCAATGGTGGTGGTGCAGTAGATCTTGTGCTGCAAGGCGTTACGACGAATGGAGTAGGAGTCCGCGATCGACTGGCGACCTTCGGTGGTGTTGATGATCAGAGTGACTTCGTCATTCTTGATCATGTCGACCACGTGTGGACGGCCTTCCGTCACCTTGTTCACGCGACGCACTTTCAGGCCGGCAGCCTCGATCAGCTTGGCGGTCCCGGCAGTGGCCACGACTTCGAAACCCAAGTTGATCAGATCACGGGCCACGCCTGCAACCAGTGGCTTGTCATCATCACGCACGCTGATGAAGGCAGTACCACCGGTCGGCAGCACTTCGCTGGCGCCCATCTGGGCCTTGGCGAACGCCTCACCGAAGGTATCGCCCACGCCCATCACTTCACCGGTGGACTTCATCTCTGGGCCCAGGATCGGGTCCACACCAGGGAATTTGGCGAATGGGAACACCGCCTCTTTCACGCTGTAGAAGTTCGGAATGATTTCCTTGGTGAAGCCGATTTCCTTCAAGGTCTTACCGGCCATCACACGGGCGGCAATCATCGCCAGGGAAACACCGATGCACTTGGAAACAAATGGCACGGTACGCGAGGCGCGCGGGTTCACTTCGATGACGTAGATATCTTCGCCTTGCAGCGCCAACTGTACGTTCATCAGGCCGACCACGCCCAACTCCAGGGCCATTTTCTTGACCTGTTCGCGCATCTCGTCCTGGATGTGCGCCGGCAGCGAGTACGGCGGCAGCGAGCAAGCGGAGTCACCGGAGTGTACGCCAGCCTGTTCGATGTGCTGCATGATCGCGCCGATCACCACGTCGGTGCCGTCACAGACCGCATCCACGTCCATCTCGATGGCGCAGTTGAGGAAGTGGTCCAGCAGCACCGGGCTGTCGTTGGACACTTTCACCGCATCACGCAGGTAACGCTTGAGTTCGTCTTCTTCGTAGACGATTTCCATCGCCCGGCCGCCCAGTACGTAGGACGGACGCACCACCAGCGGGTAACCAATCTTGCTGGCCGCGCGGATCGCTTCGTCTTCGCTACGCACCGTGGCGTTTGGCGGCTGACGCAGGTTCAGGCGCTCAACCATCTGCTGGAAGCGCTCACGGTCTTCAGCACGGTCGATAGCGTCAGGGCTGGTGCCGATGATCGGCACGCCAGCGGCTTCGAGTGCGCGAGCCAGTTTCAACGGGGTTTGGCCGCCGTACTGGACGATCACGCCTTTTGGCTTCTCGACGCGGCAGATTTCCAGCACGTCTTCCAGCGTTACCGGCTCGAAGTACAGACGGTCGGAAGTGTCGTAGTCAGTGGAAACAGTTTCCGGGTTGCAGTTGACCATAATGGTCTCGTACCCGTCTTCGCGCAGGGCGAGAGCGGCGTGTACGCAGCAATAATCGAACTCGATGCCCTGGCCGATACGGTTTGGACCGCCACCCAGAATCATGATCTTGTCGCGGCCCGACGGCGCGGCTTCGCACTCTTCCTCGTAGGTGGAGTACATGTACGCGGTGTCGGTGGCGAACTCGGCCGCACAGGTATCAACGCGCTTGTAGACCGGGAAGATATCCAGCTTGTGACGATGCGTGCGCAGGTTCTTCTCGGTCACACCCAGCAGCTTGGCCAGGCGCATGTCGGAGAAGCCTTTGCGCTTGAGGCGGAACATCAGGTCGCGGTCGATAGAGGACAGACCGAGGGTCTTGACCTTCTCTTCTTCCTTGATCAGATCTTCGATCTGCACCAGGAACCACGGGTCGATCATGTTCATGCCGAAAATGTCTTCGACGGTCATGCCGGCGCGGAAAGCATCAGCCACGTACCAGATACGCTCGGCACCCGGCACGGTCAGCTCGCGCTTGAGCACGCTCATGCTTTCCGGGTTGCTCAGGTCGAGTTTCTCGTCCAGACCGCAAACGCCTACTTCCAGGCCACGCAGGGCTTTCTGCAGGGATTCCTGGAAGGTCCGGCCGATGGCCATGACCTCACCGACCGACTTCATCTGAGTGGTCAGGCGGGCGTCGGCTTTCGGGAATTTCTCGAAAGCGAAGCGTGGCAGCTTGGTGACGACGTAGTCGATCGACGGCTCGAAGGATGCCGGGGTTGCGCCGCCAGTGATTTCGTTCTGCAGCTCGTCCAATGTGTAACCGATCGCCAGCTTGGCGGCGATACGCGCAATCGGGAAGCCGGTAGCTTTCGATGCCAGCGCCGAAGAACGCGATACACGCGGGTTCATCTCGATCACAACCATGCGGCCGGTGTCCGGGCAGATGCCGAACTGGACGTTGGAGCCACCGGTTTCCACGCCAATCTCACGCAGCACCGCCAAAGAGGCGTTACGCATGATCTGGTATTCCTTGTCCGTCAGGGTCTGTGCTGGCGCAACAGTGATCGAGTCACCGGTGTGCACGCCCATTGGGTCAAAGTTTTCGATGGAGCAGACGATGATGCAGTTGTCCTTCTTATCGCGGACAACCTCCATCTCATATTCTTTCCAGCCGATCAGGGATTCGTCGATCAGCAGCTCTTTGGTCGGAGACAAGTCCAGGCCGCGGGCGCAGATTTCTTCGAACTCTTCACGGTTGTAAGCGATACCGCCACCGGTGCCGCCCATGGTGAAGGACGGACGGATAATGCACGGGAAGCCCAGGCGTTCCAGGACCGCGTTGGCCTCTTCCATGCTGTGGGCGATACCGGAACGCGGGCAGTCAAGGCCGATGGACTTCATGGCCTTGTCGAAACGCGAACGGTCTTCAGCCTTGTCGATGGTGTCGGCATTGGCGCCGATCATCTCTACGCCGAACTTCTCCAGGACGCCTTCGCGCTCCAGGTCCAGTGCGCAGTTCAGGGCGGTCTGGCCACCCATGGTTGGCAGCAGCGCGTCCGGACGCTCTTTCTCGATGATCTTGGCAACGGTCTGCCACTTGATCGGCTCGATGTAGGTGGCGTCGGCCATGTCCGGGTCGGTCATGATGGTGGCCGGGTTGGAGTTCACCAGGATGACGCGGTAGCCCTCTTCGCGCAGGGCTTTACAGGCCTGGGCGCCGGAGTAGTCGAATTCGCAGGCCTGGCCGATCACAATCGGGCCAGCGCCGAGAATCAGGATGCTTTTTATGTCTGTACGTTTTGGCATGGGTTTGTCACTCAAATCCGCAGGTCAGTCGGCAAGCCGTCTTGAACAATCTTTGAAGAGCCTGAGGGGGCCGCCGGTTTCCCGGGCCACCCTCAGGCCGCTCACTTAGCGTCGCTTGGCCATCTCATTGATGAAACGGTCGAACAGCGGCGCTACGTCGTTCGGGCCCGGGCTTGCTTCAGGGTGGCCCTGGAAGCTGAACGCGCTCTTGTCGGTGCGCTCGATGCCTTGCAGGGAACCGTCGAACAGCGACTTGTGAATCGCCCGGACGTTGCCCGGCAGAGTCGCTTCATCTACCGCAAAACCGTGGTTCTGGCTGGTGATCATTACGACGCCCGTGTCCAGATCCTGCACCGGGTGGTTGGCACCGTGGTGGCCGTGGCCCATTTTCAGGGTCTTGGCGCCGGAAGCCAGAGCGAGCAACTGGTGGCCGAGGCAGATACCGAATACCGGGATCTCGGTTTCCAGTACTTCCTTGATGGCCTTGATGGCGTAGTCGCAAGGCTCAGGGTCACCCGGGCCGTTGGACAGGAATACGCCGTCCGGCTGCAAGGCCAGCACGTCACTGGCCGGGGTTTGCGCCGGCACCACGGTCACGCGGCAACCGCGCTCGACCAGCATGCGCAGGATGTTGTGCTTGATACCGTAGTCGTAGGCCACGACGTGGTAAGGCAGTTCGCAAGCGTCGATGGTCGCGTGGCTGTCGGTCTTCAAGTCCCAGACAGTGGAGCGCCACTCGTACGTGTCCTTGGTGCTGACGACTTTCGCCAGGTCCATGCCTTTCAGGCCAGGGAAACCTTGGGCTGCCGCAATCGCCGCTTCTTCGGAGATGTTGTCACCGGCCATGATGCAGCCGTTCTGCGAGCCTTTTTCACGCAGGATGCGGGTCAGGCGACGCGTATCGATACCGGCGATCGCCACAACGTTGTTGGCTTTCAGGTAATCGGACAGGGACATCGTGTTACGCCAGTTGCTCGCAACCAGTGGCAGGTCACGAATTACCAGACCCGCCGACCAGACACGATCAGACTCGGCGTCTTCCGGTGTAGTACCGGTGTTACCGATGTGCGGATAGGTCAAGGTAACGATCTGTTGGGCGTAGGAAGGATCGGTAAGGATTTCCTGATAGCCGGTCATGGCGGTGTTGAACACCACCTCTCCAACGGTCTGACCGTCGGCTCCAATGGCTTCGCCGCGAAAAATGCTGCCATCAGCAAGGGCGAGTATGGCTGGCTTAGTCAAGAAGACCTCCCGTAAATAAAGCCTGAAAGGGCGATCGCAGGTTGTAAAAAAGCGGAGTGACGTATGGACACGTCACCCCGCTTCTTCACCGAATTATTCTGCGCGCTTTTAGTGGACACACTAAAGCTGTAGCTTACAGAAAAAGGCTTTTTTGGTCCACCGCTAATGAGCCTTAAAGGCAGGGGAATGCGACAGGACGTCGCCTAGCGGGTAAAAACGGGGCCTTAGAATAATCCTGAGGCCCCGTTTTAGCTACTTCTTAATGCAGATCCAGCACGTCGCGCATGTCATACAGGGCCGGCGCACGCCCATCCAGCCACAGCGCCGCACGTACGGCACCCTTGGCGAACGTCATGCGGCTCGACGCCTTGTGGGTGATCTCAAGACGCTCACCCTCGGTTGCGAACAGCACCGTGTGATCACCCACTACGTCACCGCCGCGAACGGTGGCAAAACCGATGGTGTCGTGAGCACGGGCACCGGTGTGGCCTTCGCGACCGTACACGGCCACCTTCGACAGATCCCGCCCAAGGGCATCGGCAATCGCCTCGCCCATGCGCAACGCCGTACCCGACGGCGCATCGATCTTGTGCCGGTGATGGGTCTCGATGATCTCGATGTCAGCCTCATCCCCCATCACCCGCGCCGCCATGTCGAGCAGCTTCAGCGACAGATTGACGCCGACGCTGAAGTTGGCGGCGAACACGATAGGAATGTCCTTGCCCGCCTCCACCAGCAGTTGCTTTTGCTCGGCGCTCAGGCCGGTAGTGCCGATCACCATGGCCTTGCCCGCCTTGCGGCAGAACGCCAGGTTTTTCAGCATCACCTCCGGCAGGGTGAAGTCGATCAGCACGTCGAACTCGTCGGCGACCTGCTCGAGGTTGCCGGACAACGAAACGCCAATCCGCCCCAGGGACGCCAACTCACCCGCATCCGCACCAATCAAGGTGCTGCCAGGGCGCACAATCGCCGCCGTAAGCCCGGACGCCGGCGAGCGTGCCTGTACGGCTTCAACCAAAGTCTTGCCCATGCGCCCGGCAGCGCCCATCACCGCGATACGTCGCATACTCACTTCCTTACAGGTCGCCGAAGAAGCGCTTCACGCCTTCGAACCAACCAGTGGTTTTTGGCGAATGGGTGTCATCGCCAGCCAGGGAACTGCGGAACTCTTCCAGCAATTCACGCTGACGACGGCCCAGGTTCACCGGCGTCTCTACCGCCACACGGCACATCAAGTCACCAGCACCGCCACCGCGCACCGGCGCAACGCCTTTGCCACGAATACGGAACTGCTTGCCGGTTTGCGTACCCTCAGGGATCTTCAGCTTGACCCGACCATCCAGCGTCGGAATTTCAAGCTCGCCACCCAAGGCCGCATCCACAAAGCTGATCGGCACTTCACAGAACAGATGCTTGCCGTCGCGCTGGAAGATCGAGTGCTCGCGCACATTGATCACCACGTACAGGTCGCCCGTAGGGCCGCCCTGAGTACCCGCCTCGCCTTCGCCCGACAGACGAATGCGGTCGCCGGTATCAACTCCCGCCGGCACTTTCACCGAGAGGGTCTTGTACTCTTCGACACGCCCTTCGCCGTGGCACGAATCGCACGGGTCGGAAATGATCTTGCCCTGGCCATGGCAACGCGGGCAGGTTTGCTGCACCGAGAAGAAGCCTTGCTGCATACGCACCTGGCCGATACCGCCGCAAGTCGGGCAAGTGATCGGCGAGGAGCCTTTCTTGGCACCCGAACCGTCGCACGGCTTGCAGTTGACCAACGTCGGAACGCGGATATTGACGCTGGTGCCGCGCACCGCTTCTTCCAGGTTCAGCTCCAGGGTGTAGCGCAGGTCGCTGCCACGCTGGGCGCCGCCACGCTGGCCACCGCGGCCACCACCAAAGAAGTCGCTGAACACATCGCCGAAAATATCGGAGAAGTTCTGGCCGCCAAAACCGGCACCGCCGCCACCCATGCTCGGGTCGACGCCGGCATGGCCGTACTGATCGTAAGCGGCACGCTTGTTTGGATCACACAGGCATTCGTAGGCCTCGTTGGCCTCTTTGAACAGGTCTTCGGATTCTTTGTTATCCGGATTACGGTCCGGGTGGTGCTTCATCGCCAGGCGACGGTAAGCCTTTTTCAGGTCCGCCTCGCTGGAGCCGCGCTCCACACCCAACACTTCGTAATAGTCTCGCTTTGCCATAAGTCTTTGCACTCTTAAGGACGTCCGGCAAAACCCTCCTGAGCCTTGCCAAACTCGTTGAGCCCCAATACAGGCCCGGACCCAACTCACGTCAATTCAACGATCCTGGTCGTTACTGCTTTCAGCCGGCAACCGGCCAAAAACGCGGTGACTGTCGCCCGGAAAGCAGGAGCATTCCCGATCACACCGCCAGCATCCGAGCGTTGTCGCATGCTGTAAAAATTCGCGTACCCCAGACACGCCAACGCGGGAGCAAGCTCCCGCGCGGCGACATCCTACCAGTCACCGCTTGTGAGCGGTCAACCGGGCGACCAAGTTACTTCTGGTCTTTTACTTCTTCGAACTCGGCATCGACAACGTCGTCGTGCTTGGCTTCAGGTTCTGCCTGGTGTGCAGCACCGTCAGCCGGCTGGCCTTGTTCGGCGTACATTTTCTGAGCCACTGGCGCAGAGACTTTCGACAGCTCTTCAACCTTGGCTTCGATAGCGGCCTTGTCGTCGCCTTTAACAGCGGCTTCCAGGGCAACTACTGCGGCTTCGATTGCAGTTTTCTCTTCGGCAGTCACTTTGTCGCCAGCGTCAGCGATCATTTTGCGAGTCGAGTGAACCAGTGCATCACCCTGGTTGCGGGCTGCGGCCAGTTCTTCGAACTTGCGGTCTTCGTCGGCGTTGGCTTCAGCATCACGGATCATCTGCTGGATTTCTTCCTCGGACAGACCCGAGTTAGCCTTGATCACGATCGACTGAGTCTTGCCGGTGGCCTTGTCCTTGGCGCCTACGTGCAGGATGCCGTTGGCGTCGATGTCGAAGGTCACTTCAATTTGTGGCACGCCACGTGGTGCTGGTGGAATCTCGGCCAGGTCGAACTTGCCCAGGGACTTGTTCTGACCCGCTTGCTTACGCTCACCTTGCAGCACGTGAATGGTCACTGCGCCCTGGTTGTCGTCGGCAGTCGAGAACACCTGCGATTTCTTGGTAGGAATCGTGGTGTTTTTCTCGATCAGCGCAGTCATCACGCCACCCATGGTTTCGATACCCAGGGTCAGCGGGCTTACGTCCAGCAGCAGAACGTCTTTCACGTCGCCGGCCAATACCGCGCCCTGGATGGCAGCACCCATGGCAACGGCTTCGTCCGGGTTCACGTCTTTACGCGCTTCTTTACCGAAGAACTCGGTAACCAGCTTCTGAACCAGTGGCATACGGGTCTGACCGCCTACCAGGATCACGTCGTTGATCGCGCCAACGTCGATACCCGAGTCTTTCAGCGCAATGCGGCAAGGCTCGATGGTGCGTTGAACCAGGTCTTCTACCAGCGCTTCCAGCTTGGCGCGGGAGATTTTCACGTTCAAGTGCTTCGGACCGGTAGCGTCTGCAGTGATGTACGGCAGGTTCACGTCGGTCGAATTGCTCGAAGACAGTTCGATCTTGGCTTTCTCAGCGGCTTCTTTCAGGCGCTGCATGGCCAGCGGGTCACCTTTGAGGTTCATGCCGCTTTCTTTCTTGAATTCGTCAACGAGGTAGTCGATCAGACGAATGTCAAAGTCTTCACCGCCCAGGAACGTGTCACCGTTGGTGGCCAACACTTCGAACTGGTGCTCGCCATCGACTTCAGCGATTTCGATCACGGAAACGTCGAAGGTACCGCCACCCAGGTCGTAAACGATCACGGTGTGGTCGCCCTTGGCCTTGTCCATACCGTAGGCCAGAGCGGCTGCAGTGGGTTCGTTGATGATACGTTTTACGTCCAGGCCAGCAATACGGCCGGCGTCTTTGGTCGCCTGGCGCTGGCTGTCGTTGAAGTAGGCCGGAACGGTGATCACCGCTTCAGTCACTGCTTCACCGAGGTAGTCTTCGGCGGTTTTCTTCATCTTTTTCAAGATTTCAGCCGAGATTTGTGGCGGCGACATTTTCTGGCCGTTCACTTCAACCCAGGCGTCACCGTTGTCAGCCTTGGCGATTTTGTACGGGACCATCTTGATGTCTTTCTGTACGACTTCTTCGTCGAACTTACGACCGATCAGACGCTTCACCGCGTACAGGGTGTTATGCGGATTGGTCACAGCCTGACGCTTGGCGGACTGGCCCACCAGGATTTCGCCGTCGTTGGCATAAGCCACGATGGACGGGGTGGTACGTGCGCCTTCGGCGTTTTCAATAACTTTGGATACGCCGTTTTCCAGCACGGAGACGCAGGAGTTGGTAGTCCCCAGGTCGATACCGATAATTTTGCCCATGATTTACTCTCCCGAAACTTAGATTTTGTTGCCGCAGCAGTGGTGGCTAACTGCGGCAGTACTTAAACGCTTGACTTATAAATGGGGCCGTTACGACTTATTTCAAGCCTGCTCATCAATCGAAGGTGCAACAGGTGCAGGAGCCTTGCTCACCACAACCATTGCCGGGCGCAGCAAGCGACCGTTGAGCTGGTAACCCTTCTGGAACACCTTCAACACGCTGTTCGGCTCAAGATCAGCGTTTTCCTGCATCGCCATCGCTTGATGATGCTCGGCATTGAACGGCTCGCCGCCTTGCGGATCGATGGCTTCCAACTGATAACGCTTCAGGGTGTCCTGGAACATTTTCAGGGTCAGTTCGATCCCTTCGCGCATTGGGCGGATGTTTTCGTCGTCCGGGTTGGACAGCTCAAGGCCACGCTCCAGGCTGTCGATGATCGGCAACAGATCACCGGCAAATTTTTCCAGGGCGAATTTGTGAGCTTTTTCTACATCCTGCTCGGCGCGGCGGCGGACGTTCTGCAGATCGGCGGCAACACGCAACGATTGATCCTGTGCGCCTGCCAATTGCTCTTCGAGCACTTGTACACGAGCGGCCAGGTCTTCACCTGCTGCCTGGTTGGCGTCTGGATTTTGCGTATCCTGCGTCTGTTCGTCAGCCATAGATTTCTCCTTTCAAAATCATGCGCGAACTCGACTCGCGCTTCTGTTCCGGTATATGGGGCCACAATTTTCAGGTTCAAGGGTTGAGGCGTTACCAAAAGTCTTTCACTTGTCCTGGATCAACTCCTGCCGGTCATTCCCTGTCGCACTTAAAAAGACGTCTATTCAAGCAAATCGGACTAAGCATCAGGATTGTCACCCCAGAACAAAACACTGTATAAATAACCAGACCTAAAGCCTGGGAGCGGCCGTCATGCTGGTGCACCTGTCCGTACATAACTACGCCATCGTTGAACATCTGGATCTTGAACTGGATCGCGGGATGAGCGTAATCACAGGCGAAACCGGCGCCGGCAAGTCGATAATGCTCGACGCCCTGGGCCTGACCCTCGGCGACCGCGCCGACAGCGGCGTGGTACGCCCAGGCGCCGACAAGGCGGATATCCTCGCCACCTTTGACCTGGCTGACATCCCGGAAGCCGAAGCCTGGCTTGCCGAGCGCGACCTTAATAATGAAGGCCCCTGCATCCTGCGCCGGGTGATCACTGCCGAAGGGCGCTCCCGTGGCTATATAAATGGCACGCCCTGCCCCCTCGGCGACTTGAAAGCCCTGGGCGAACTGCTGATCGACATCCACAGCCAGCATGAACACCAATCCCTGCTGAAAACCGACACCCATCGCCGGCTCCTCGACGAATACGCCGGCGCCACCGATCTGGCGCGCCAGGTGCAATTGGCCGCGCAGCGCTGGCGGCAAACCCGCCAGGAGCTGGAGCGCCTCTCCAACTCCGGCGACGAGCAACGTGCCCGCCACCAACTGCTCAGCTATCAACTGGAAGAGCTGGAAAGCCTGGGGCTTGGCGAGACCGAACTGGAGCAACTGGAACAGGAACACAAGAACCTGACCAACGCAGAAACCCTGCTGGGCATCTGCCGGCAAGTGGTGGAACAGTGCAGCGAAAGTGACTCCGGGAATGTGCTCAACGCCCTGACGGCGAGCCTCAACCGGCTTTCCAGCGTGAATAACGCCTCAGGCTCGCTGAATGAAGCCACCACGCTGCTGACCAGCGCGCAAATCCAGGTGGAAGAAGCCGTGGGCGAGCTGAATCGCTTCCTCGACCACTTCGATGCCGACCCGGCACGCCTGCAGGATATAGAAGAGCGCCTGGACACCATCTACACCCTGGCACGCAAACACCGAATCCAGCCGACCGAAGTCGCAACCATGCAGCAAAAGCTGCTGGATGAGATAGAAACCCTGAATGCCAATGATGAGTCCATCGAGCGTTTGAGCGAAGAACTGGCGTCCTTTGCTCGCCATTATCAAGAGAAAGCCCAAGAGTTGAGCGACCTGCGCCATCAGGCTGCGACCGGCCTGGCCAGTGCGGTGGAGCAGGAAATCCAGCGCCTGGGCATGCCCGGCGGGCGCTTCACCATCGAACTGCACACCAACACCAGCAACGAGCTGCTGCCCAACGGCCTTGAGCAGGTAGAACTGCTGGTCAGCGCAAACCCGGGCCAACCCCTCAAGGCATTGGCTAAAGTGGCGTCCGGCGGCGAGCTGTCACGGATCAGCCTGGCGATCCAGGTGATTACCGCCCAGACCTCACGCGTGCCGACACTGGTATTCGATGAAGTGGACGTGGGGATCGGCGGCCCGACGGCCGAGATTGTTGGCCAGCTGTTGCGCCGGCTGGGCGATCGTGGCCAGGTGCTGACCGTCACCCACTTGCCACAAGTGGCCGCGCAAGGGCATCAACACCTGTTCGTGCACAAGGTAAGGGGCAGCGATGCCACCCATACCGCCGTGTCCAAGCTGAACAAGACCGAACGGGTAGAAGAAGTGGCGCGGATGCTCGGCGGCATCGACCTGACCAAGGAGTCCTTGGCTCACGCGAAGAAAATGGTGGTCACCGCAAAGGTCTGAGGCCTGCTTGCTGGTCATTTTCTTTCTATAGAAAGCACGAAGGCGACCCTAGGGTCGCCTTCGATCGTTTCGCAGAGCGGATCTGCGTAGCTTTCTTACTTTTTCTTACGTATGTAGAGAACCAAGTTGTGATCCACCAAATCGAATCCATGCTGCTCAGCGATCATGTGCTGGAGCTTCTCGATTTCCGGACTGGTGAACTCGATAACCTCATTGGTATCCAGGTCAACCATGTGGTCGTGATGACCGCCGTCAGCCAATTCGAACACTGCATGACCGCCGTCGAAATTATGACGAACCACCAGTCCTGCTGCTTCAAACTGGGTCAGTACACGGTAAACCGTGGCCAGGCCGACGTCCTCGTTAGACTCCATCAGTGCCTTGTATACATCCTCGGCACTCATGTGGCGCTGCTCAGCAGAATCGAGCATTTGTAGAATCTTGACTCGTGGCAGAGTCACTTTAAGACCGGCTTTGCGTAGTTCGCTATTTTCAACCATGGTTAGCTTTCTCGCGGATGCTGCTTCGCAGCTTCTCTTAATACGGGTATGATCGGCGTTTACGTTGTCCCAGCCAAGATAGTGGAAGTCGCCCACCGATGCAAAACACCAAGCTCTTGCTAACCAGTTTCACCTTTGTGGGACTGCTCGCACTCGCCGGTTGTTCATTCCCCGGGGTTTACAAAATCGACATCCAGCAGGGCAATGTCGTCACGCAGGACATGATAGACCAGTTACGCCCGGGAATGACCCGACGGCAAGTACGGTTTATCATGGGCAATCCCCTGCTGACCGACACATTCCATGCCGATCGCTGGGATTATCTCTATAGCATCCAACCTGGTGGCGGTGAACGCCAGCAGGAGCGGGTCAGTGTCATTTTCAATGGCAATGACCAGCTCGTCAGCCTGTCGGGGGACTTCAAACCGGGCGTAAGCCGCGATGAAGCCTTGCTGGGCAAGGACAACGGCACCACCGCCCCTGCGCCCGCGCAGAACGAGGAGAAGCCCAAGTCCGAAGTACCGGCCAAGCCTGGCTCCTTGCTGGACGAGATCCAGAAAGGCGTCGACGGCGTACAAACCGTTCCGGTGCCGACTCCAGAACCTCTGGACGCCAGCCCGCAATAAGTTTGCAACGCTCGATAAAAAGCCCGGCATGCCGGGCTTTTTGTTGCCTGCCGTTTCGCAAGCTAAGAATTCTGTTGTTTTGCCTTGGCCGCACGCAAGCGGCGTATCTCCATCGGGTCGGCCAGCAATGGGCGATAGATCTCGATTCGATCTCCGGCCTGCACACGACGAACATCCGCGTCCGCCACCACCTTACCGAAGATCCCCAAGGGGCAACCCTGCAGATCCAGTTCCGGAAATTGCGCATCTATTCCCGAACCCAGCACAGCAGCCCTGAGGCTTGTGCCCGCCGCTACTGCCAGGCTCATCAACACCTGGCGATCCACCGCGGCGTACACCACCTCGACCTCAACCAATGGCTCAGCCATGCATTTGCTTGGCGCGTTGGCAGAACGCGTCCACCAGGGTATTGGCCGCTTGATTGAACAGCGGCCCCAGGGTGGCACGCACGATAGGGCCGGCATAATCGAACGACAAATCCAGGCTGATCTTGCACGCCTTCTCGTTCAGCGCCTTGAACACCCACACCCCATGCAACTGAGTGAACGGGCCTTCTTCGAGATTCATCTCGATGGACTGCCCGGGCACCAGCGTGTTGCGCGTGACAAAGTGCTGGCTCAAGCCGCCCTTCGCCACCCCCACGCTGGCAACCATGTGCTCATCACTGCTCTCCAACACCTCGGCAGTCGAACACCAAGGCAGGAACTCCGGGTAACGCGCCACGTCGTTGACCAGGTCATAGAGCGCCTGCGCCGGGTAAGGCAGCAGGGCCGAACGTTGAATATGCGTCGTCATGTGAGCGTTATTTCCACAGCTGAGCGGCAAACATCGCGAAAGGACAACAGGATTCGCGAAAGAAAAAAATCTAAAACCAGCCTGCATTGTCCGGGATTCATTCAACACGCTCAAGCACGCAGGTTGACCGTAGCCGACGCGCTCGCAACTCCCTATAATGCCGCCCCTATGGCTAAACAAAAGAAACACCCAACAGGGACCATCGCGCAAAATAAAAAGGCGCGACACGATTACTTCATCGAACATCGGTTCGAGGCTGGTCTGGTCCTGGCCGGCTGGGAAGTAAAAAGTCTGCGCGCCAGCAAGCTGCAACTGGTCGACAGTTATGTGCTGCTCAAAGACGGTGAGGCATGGCTGCTCGGCAGTCATATCACGCCGTTGATGACCGCCAGCACCCACGTGATTGCCGACCCGGTGCGCACGCGCAAGCTGCTGCTCAATGCCCGCGAACTGGAAAAGCTCCACGCCGCCGTGCAGCAAAAGGGCTACGCCTGTGTCTGCCTGTCGTGGTACTGGAGCAAGCACCTGGTCAAGTGCGAGATCGCGCTGGGCAAGGGCAAGAAGGAATACGACAAGCGCGACACCGAGCGCGAACGCGATTCCAACCGGGAATTGCAGCGTGCCGTGCGTAACAAGGGCAAGGAAGACTGACTTTCTTGTGACTTGATGTGGCCGAGGGAGCCCGCTCCCTCAGCCACAACAATCGCTACATTCCCTTGCGCCGCTCCGCCCGGGCCATGCGCTGAACCTCCTGACGCACTTCCTCCAGCACTTCCTGCACATACAGCAGGTGACGTGTTGAGACTTCCCGCGCCTGCTCGGCACGCCCCTCGATAATCGCCAGGTACAGGTCACGATGCTGATTGATCAGCATGTCCCGGGTCTCCGTACGCTGCTGATACATGCCACCAATGTTGGTCACCACGTTGCGCTTGAGCAGGTCGAACAGGCCGCGAATGGTGTGCAGCAATACTGCGTTATGACTGGCCTCGGCGATGGCCAGGTGAAACCTCGCATCCGCCGCGCCCTCTTCCGCACGGCTCACTTCATCTGATCGCGTGTAGCAATCCTGCAATTCTTCGAAAGCGGCAGTGAGCCGTTCGCGATCCACCTCAGTGGCGCGCAACGCTGCGTAATACGCGCACGAAGCTTCCAGGGTCTGACGAAACTCCAGGAGATCACGCTGAGCCTCGGGATTATTTTCCAACAGGTGCAGCAGCGGATCGCTGAAGGTTGAACCCAGCGATTCCACTACATAATTGCCACCGCCCTGACGGCTGACCAACAGACCTTTGGCCGCCAGCTTCTGGATCGCCTCACGCAACGACGGACGCGACACCCCGAACTGCTCGGCCAGTGCGCGCTCGGCCGGCAAGCGCTCGCCCGACTTCAGCGTGCCCTCAAGGATCATGCCCTCAAGCTGCTCGACGATATCGTCAGACAAACGGCGCTGACGCACCTGATCAAACCCCATAACTCACTCTCCACCATCCCGACCACTCGCCGGGGCCCCTATTCTGGCCTATCGCAGCCCATCCGGCACCTATCAGAACGCCCTCGTTTCAGCCGATCAGCAGCCGCTCACGCCGACCTACGACCAAAGATTCACAAGCGGCAAATTGACACATCCCCCTGAAGACTCTTAACCTAGCCAACGGTGATTGTAAATTGGTAATACCAATTACCCAAATCACTAAAGCAGTGCCTGACCAACAACAATTAGGGGCCACCCCATATGCAAACCTGGCAACAGCTCTACAGCCCGCTCGGCAGCCTCGGCCTGTCCGCACTGGCCGCCGTTATTCCCATCGTATTTTTCTTCCTGGCCCTGGCGGTGTTTCGCCTCAAAGGCCACGTTGCGGGCAGCATCACCTTGGCACTGTCGATCCTGGTAGCGATCTTTGCCTTCCAGATGCCGGTCGACATGGCGCTCGCCGCCGCCGGTTATGGCTTTGCCTACGGCCTGTGGCCAATCGCCTGGATCATCGTCGCCGCCGTATTCCTCTACAAACTGACCGTCAAAAGCGGCCAGTTCGAAATCATCCGCAGCTCCGTGCTGTCGATTACCGACGACCAACGCCTGCAGGTGCTGTTGATCGGCTTTTGCTTCGGCGCGTTCCTGGAAGGCGCCGCCGGTTTCGGCGCACCGGTGGCGATTACCGCCGCACTGCTGGTAGGGCTGGGTTTCAACCCACTGTACGCCGCCGGCCTGTGCCTGATTGCCAACACCGCCCCTGTAGCGTTCGGCGCACTGGGGATTCCGATCATCGTGGCAGGGCAAGTGACCGGCATCGACGCGTTCAAGATCGGCGCCATGGCCGGTCGCCAATTGCCGCTGCTGTCGTTGTTCGTACCGTTCTGGCTGGTGTTCATGATGGACGGCCTGCGTGGCGTCAGAGAAACCTGGCCAGCCGCACTGGTCGCGGGCCTGAGCTTTGCCGTTACCCAGTTCTTCACCTCGAACTTCATCGGCCCGGAACTGCCAGACATCACCTCAGCCCTGGCCAGTCTGATTTCCCTGACCCTGTTCCTGAAAGTCTGGCAGCCCAAGCGCAGTGCCAATGCGCAAATTGCCGGCGCAACGTCCGGCACTGCCGTCACCGCCAGCGCCGGTGGTTTTGGCCTGCCTCGCAACACCCTGGCCTCGCCTTACAGCCTGGGGCAGATTTTCAAGGCCTGGTCACCGTTCCTGATCCTGACCGTGCTCGTCACCATCTGGACCCTCAAGCCATTCAAGGCGCTGTTCGCCGCGGGCGGCGCGATGTACAGCTCGGTGTTCAATTTCGCGATCCCGCACCTGGACCAACTGGTGATCAAGGTTGCGCCGATCGTTGCTGCGCCAACGGCAATTCCGGCAGTGTTCAAGCTTGACCCGATTTCCGCGACCGGTACGGCGATTTTCTTCTCCGCCCTGGTATCGATGCTGGTGCTGAAGATCGATTTCAAAACTGGTCTGACCACCTTGAAAGAAACCTTCTATGAACTGCGCTGGCCGATCCTGTCCATCGGCATGGTGCTGGCCTTCGCCTTCGTTACCAACTATTCCGGCATGTCGTCGACCATGGCCCTGGTGCTCGCCGCCACCGGCTCGGCATTCCCGTTCTTCTCGCCATTCCTTGGCTGGCTCGGGGTGTTTCTGACCGGCTCCGATACTTCATCCAACGCCCTGTTCAGCTCGCTGCAAGCCACCACCGCCCACCAGATAGGCGTCAACGACGTCTTGCTGGTGGCAGCGAACACCAGCGGCGGCGTGACCGGCAAGATGATCTCGCCGCAGTCGATCGCCGTGGCGTGCGCCGCGACTGGCCTGGTGGGCAAGGAATCCGACCTGTTCCGCTTCACCCTCAAGCACAGCCTGTTTTTCGCGACGATTGTCGGGCTGATCACCTTGGCCCAGGCCTACTGGTTCACCGGCATGCTGGTGCACTGAGACCTGCGTGTAATAGGGTAAGAACCGACGCCGGGCAGCGATTCCGGCGTCTGCTATTTCTGGAGGACCGATGAGCCTGCCTGCTGCTTTTCTGAGCGACGCCGCACAACTGATCCCGAAAGATCGTCGCTTCGACGATCCACTTTCCACCCTCGCCTTCGGCACCGACGCCAGTTTTTACCGACTGATCCCACAGGTGGTGATCCGCGTTGAATCGGAAGACGAAGTAGTGGCCCTGCTGCAACTGGCCCAGCGCGACCGCGTGCCGGTGACCTTTCGCGCGGCGGGCACCAGCCTCTCCGGGCAGGCCATCAGCGACTCGGTGTTGATCGTGCTGGGGGACAATTGGAACGGCCGCGAGATTCGCGGCCAAGGCACGCAAATCCGCCTGCAACCCGGCGTGATCGGCGCCCAGGCCAATGCGTGGCTCGCGCCGTTCGGGCGCAAGATCGGGCCGGACCCGGCCTCGATCAATGCCTGCAAGATCGGGGGCATCGTGGCCAACAATGCGAGTGGCATGTGCTGTGGCACGGCGCAGAACACCTATCACACCCTGGCGGGCATCCGCCTGGTACTGGCCGACGGCAGCCGCCTGGACACAGAGGACCCGGCCAGTGTTTCGGCCTTTCGCCAGCGTCACGGCGACCTGCTCGAACGCCTGGCAACACTGGGCCGCGAAACGCGGGCCAACGCCGAACTGGCTGCAAAAATCCGCCACAAATACCGTCTGAAAAATACCACAGGGTTGTCACTCAACGCCCTGGTGGATTTCGACGAGCCGCTGGATATCCTCAGCCACCTGCTGGTGGGCTCCGAGGGCACCCTGGGTTTTATCAGCGCAGTGACCTACGACACGGTGATCGATCACCCGAACAAAGCCTCGGCCCTGATCGTGTTCCCTGATGTGGAAACCTGCTGCAACGCAGTGACCGTACTCAAAACCCAACCCGTTTCAGCGGTTGAACTGCTGGACCGGCGCAGCATGCGCTCGGTGCAGGACAAACCCGGAATGCCAGCTTTCGTACAACAGCTGTCGGAAAATGCCTGCGCCCTGCTGATCGAATCCCGCGCCGCCTCACCCTCACTGTTGCACGAGCAACTGGCGCTGATCATGGCGTCCCTCGCCAGCTTCCCGGTGGAAAAACAGGTCGACTTCACGGAAGACCCGGTGGAAAACGCCCGCCTCTGGGCGATCCGCAAAGACACCTTCCCCGCCGTGGGCGCCGTGCGTAAAACCGGCACCACCGTGATCATCGAAGACGTGACCTTCCCGGTGGAACAACTGGCCATCGGCGTAAACCGCCTCATCGAGCTGTTCGATAAACATCACTACGACGAAGCGATCCTTTTCGGACATGCCCTTGAGGGCAATCTGCACTTCGTGTTCACCCAAGGCTTCAACAGTGCAGAGGAAGTCGCACGCTACCAGGCGTTCATGGACGACGTTGCCCAGTTGGTCGCCGTCGAATTTGGCGGTTCGCTGAAGGCCGAGCACGGCACCGGTCGCAACATGGCGCCCTTCGTCGAACTGGAATGGGGCAGCGATGCCTACCAGTTGATGTGGCAGCTCAAGCGCCTGCTCGACCCCAACGGTATTCTCAACCCGGACGTGGTACTCAGCGAAGACCCGCAAATCCACCTCAAACACCTCAAGCCGCTGCCCGCCGCCGACGAGCTGGTGGATAAGTGCATCGAGTGCGGCTTCTGCGAACCGGTTTGCCCGTCGAAAGGATTCACCCTCAGCCCGCGCCAGCGCATTGTGATCTGGCGCGATATACAGGCCAGAAAACGCGCCGGCGTCGACACCACTGAACTGGAAGCGGCCTATCAATACCAAGGCATCGACACCTGCGCGGCCACCGGGCTTTGCGCCCAACGCTGCCCGGTAGGAATCAATACCGGCGACCTGGTGAAAAAGCTGCGCAGCCGCGACGCCGACCGTACGAAAACCGCCGAATGGCTGTCGACGCATTTCGCCACCGCCTTGCAAGGCGCGCGCTTCACGCTGCACGTAGCCAACGGTGCGCGCATGCTGCTGGGCGCCCCACGGCTGGCAAAGCTCTCGGCCACGGTGACCAGGCTGTCCAAGGGGCAAATCCCCCAGTGGACCAACGCCATGCCGCAGCCGGAAAAAGCCATTCGCTTCAGCCCCGCCGTGAACGATGAGCGACCACGAGTGGTGTACCTCGCCGCCTGCGTATCACGCGCAATGGGCCCGGCAGCCGGTGACAAGGAACAGATGTCGCTGTACGACAAAACCCGCGGCCTGCTGGAAAAAGCCGGTTACCAGGTCGTCTTTCCCGACAACCAGGACAACCTCTGCTGCGGCCAACCTTTTGCGTCCAAAGGTTACGCCGAACAAGCCGAACACAAACGCCAGGAACTGATCGGCGCCCTGCTCCACGCCAGCCGCGGCGGCCTCGACCCGATCTACTGCGACACCAGCCCGTGCACCCTGCGCCTGGTGCAGGACCTGGCCGAAACCCGCCTCGACCTCTACGACCCGGTGCGTTTTATCCGCACCCACCTGATGGACCGCCTCGACTTCACCCCCCAGGAAGCCCCGATCGCCGTGCACGTCACCTGCAGCACCCAACACCTGGGAGAAAGCCAGGCGTTGATCGACCTGGCCAGGCGTTGCAGCAAAACCGTGGTGATCCCTGAAGGCATTCACTGCTGTGGTTTTGCCGGCGACAAGGGCTTCACCACGCCGGAGCTGAATGCCCACTCACTGCGCAGCCTGAAGGACGCCGTGCAGCATTGCAGCGAAGGCATCTCCACCAGCCGCACGTGTGAGATTGGTCTGACGCAACATGGCGGCATTGATTACCACGGCCTGGTGTACTTGGTGGATCGGGTTACCCAGGCGCGCGCCCACTAACGCCGCCCTGTTTGGGTGCAAAAAGCCAATGATTCAGGGGTTTTTCGACTAATCCAGCGACAAAACAGAACCCCTGCGCGCTGGCGTAGTCATCTGCATAGGCCTCGACAAACGAGGCTCATCAGTGACCTCGCTGGCTGCACGGAAAACCGGCAGCATCGAGCCCTATTTGCACAAGGAGATACCCATGAAGCGTTCCGCTCTTGCTGGTTTGTTCATTACCGCTGCGATGCTGGCCTCCCCCGCGTTTGCAGCCGGAACAAAAGACGATCTGTGCCAAATCAACCTGGACAAAATCAACAACGGTAAAGCGTTGCTCGCCACCGACACCAGCGGCAAATCCGGCGAAATCGACACCGCCGTTTCCCAGGCCAAAGCGGCCCATGCGGCAGGCGATGACAAGAAATGCATCGAGATCACCTCCAAGGCCCTGCAAAGCCTGCAAGACACGGACAAAGGCGGCAATCAGTAACCCGCTGATTGCCCAAGGCCAACCTTCGGGTTGGCCTTCTGTGACCGATTGACGTACACTGCACAGGCTTGTCACTCACCAAGAAACAACGAGTTACAAGCACGGGGCCGTTTAGGATTCGACGCCGGTTGCGAAACTTTAGGTGCATGCCGAGTTGGTAACAGAACTCGTAAATCCACTGTTGCAACTTCTTATAGTTGCCAATGACGAAACCTACGGGGAATACGCTCTCGCTGCGTAAGCAGCCTTAGCCCTTCCCTCCTGGTACCTTCGGGTCCAGCAATCATCAGGGGATGTCTGTAAACCCAAAGTGATTGTCATATAGAACAGAATCGCCGTGCAGTACGTTGTGGACGAAGCGGCTAAAACTTACACAACTCGCCCAAAGCACCCTGCCCTTCGGGTCGCTGAGGGTTAACTTAATAGAAACGGCTACGCATGTAGTACCGACAGCGGAGTACTGGCGGACGGGGGTTCAAATCCCCCCGGCTCCACCAAATACGAAGTGTCACCAAAACCCGCCTTGTGCGGGTTTTGTTGTTTCTGGGGTCCTGAAAACACGCCGCCGAATGGCCCTTCGGATTTTTCCTGCAAGACGTCGCGCCCCGCATGAACTGGCGCGAGTCATCCCACGAAGTTAGCCTTCCCTGGTTGCTGCTCATCAGCAACCGGCTTTGACAGGCCGAAAAGTGTAACCTTTCACTCCCCTTGATAAGTCGGCATGCTTCGCGCATTCCGCCTCGTTCATGGCGGCTGTGCGTGGGGCATCTTCGGGTGCGCCGGGTTCCTACACTTCCGGTCTGTCAACCCGCGTACAGCTGCCACCCACACCTGTTTGACAGCAGGGGATGGCAGCTCCCGTCACCAGTGTAGGAGCGTCACCATGAAAAAGATCACTCCCAATCCTCCATGCTCGAGCCAATCTGGCGCGGATATCTTCTGTATCGCCCAAGACGTCGACCCCGAGACTCTTCTAGTACAGGCCTGCGAAACCCTCGCCTCGCTAAACTCGCTTACTACTGATCTGGCTTTCGAGTCCGATGGATCCTTTCGCCATAAGCTTCTGGCCACCCAGCAACTGAGCGTTTTGGGAGAGTTGCTGGTGACGCGTGCACTGGACATCCTTGTGCCAACGGCTGATTCAGAAGCTGCTGGTAGGACGGCCTCCAAACACTAAAAGAGCCATCCTGCGGGGACATACCAAAAAGTCAAAAAAGGTGAGCGGTTATTTTCCTCAAGAATAAATCCGCCACCTTTTTCCGACGATCTAAACTCCTCTTACCTACAGCTTCAGCCAACATAATCTGATCTTCCCCCGTGCCACTATCAAACAAGGTACATTTACGCCCATCGAGCACGATCAGCAGTGCCGGAATGGAGCGACCAGGCCGGTTTGAAAGGGAATTGGGGTTATGGACAAAAAGTCGCTTTCCGAGCGGGACATCTGCAGCAAGTACATCGTACCAGCCGTTCAGCAAGCTGGATGGGACATGCACAAGCAGGTACGCGAGGAAGTCAGCTTTACCAAAGGCCGCATTATCGTCCGGGGCAAACTGCACAGCCGCGGCGAAGCACGCCGCGCGGACTTCATCCTCTACCATCAGGCCAACCTGCCTATCGCTGTAATCGAGGCAAAGGACAACAAGCACTCAATTGGCTCCGGCATGCAGCAAGCTCTGGGCTATGCAGAGGCGCTGGACGTGCCGTTCGTATTTTCCAGCAATGGCGATGGTTTCCTGTTTCATGACCGCAGTGGCACAGGAAGCCAGGTAGAAACCCAACTCACCCTCGATCAATTCCCCAGCCCCACCGAACTCTGGCAGCGCTACTGCCAGTGGAAGGGACTGGATACAAGAGCCCAACACAAGATAGAAGCGCCCTACTACGACGACGGCTCCGGGCGCATGCCGCGCTATTACCAGATGAACGCCATCAACCGCACCGTCGAAGCCGTAGCGCGTGGCCAAGACCGTATCTTACTAGTGATGGCCACGGGGACCGGCAAGACCTACACCGCCTTCCAAATCATCTGGCGACTATGGAAGTCGAAACAGAAGAAACGCATCCTGTTTCTGGCCGACCGCAACATCCTGGTCGACCAGACCAAAAACAACGACTTCAAGCCCTTCGGCCAGGCGATGACCAAAATTGCCAAACGCCAGATCGATACCTCCTATGAGATCTACCTGTCGCTCTATCAGGCCGTCACCGGCACTGATGAAGAGATGAACATCTACAAGCAGTTCTCCCGCGACTTCTTCGACCTGATCGTGATCGACGAATGCCATCGTGGCAGCGCCTCGGAGGATTCAGCCTGGCGTGAAATCCTCGACTACTTCTCCAGCGCCACCCATGTCGGCCTTACCGCCACACCGAAGGAGACCAAAGAGGTATCCAGCATCACCTACTTCGGTGAACCGATTTACAGCTACACCTTGAAGCAAGGCATCGAAGACGGTTTTCTCGCCCCTTACAAAGTGGTGCGCATCGACTTCGACAAAGACCTGCAAGGCTGGCGCCCCCCCAAAGGCATGCTCGATAAAAATGGCGAGCTGATCGAAGACCGCATCTACAACCTCAAGGATATGGACCGCACCCTGGTGATCGAGGCGCGCACCCAACTGGTGGCGCAGAAGGTTACCGAACTCCTCAAAGCCACCGATCCGTTTCAGAAAACCATCGTCTTCTGCGACGACATCAACCACGCCGAGCGCATGCGCCAGGCCCTAGTCAACCTCAATCCCGAGCGTGTGGCCGAGAATCGCAAATACGTCATGCGTATCACCGGCGATGACCAGGAAGGCAAGGCCGAACTGGATAACTTCATCAACCCGGAAGAGCGCTACCCGGTGATTGCCACCACCAGCAAGCTGATGACCACCGGCGTCGATGCTCAGACCTGCAAACTGATCGTGCTCGACCAGCACATCAAATCGATGACCGAGTTCAAGCAAATCATAGGTCGAGGTACTCGCATCAACGAGGACTACGGCAAGTACTGGTTCACCATCATGGATTTCAAAAAGGCCACCGAGCTGTTTGCCGACCCCGCCTTCGACGGCGACCCGGTGGTGATCTACGCCCCGGAAGGCGATGACTCCCCCGTACCGCCGGATGACCCGCTTGCCGATGAAGATGGCATCAGCGCAGGCAACGATAGCGAAGGCGATGACCTGGATTTTACCGGCGAAGATGAGGGCAAAAAACGCATCAAGTACATCATCGACAACGTCCCGATTTATGTCATCGCCGAGCGTGTGCAGTATTACGGCCCGGATGGCCGACTGATCACCGAATCGCTGCACGACTACACCCGCGCCTGCGTGCAAAAGCAGTTCGCCTCATTAGATGACTTCCTTCGGCGTTGGAGTGATTCCGAGCAAAAGAAAGTCATCATCGAGGAGATGGCCGTCCAGGGCGTGATGTGGGAAGCCTTGGCGGAGGAAGTGGAAAAGAAACAGGGCAAGCCTCTCGATCCGTTTGACCTAATCTGCCACGTCGCCTTCGAGCAGCCTGCCCTATCACGCCGCGAGCGAGCCGAGCAGGTGAAAAAGCGCAACTATTTCGCCAAATACTCAGGCGCAGCCCGCCTGGTGCTGGAAGCGTTACTAGATAAATACGCCGATACCGGGATCGAGCATATCGAGGACATCAAAATCCTTCAGCTCGATCCTTTTAGCCAGTTCGGAGCTCCCATCGAGCTGGTCAAAGCCTTTGGCGGCAAGGCTGGCTACAACAAAGCTATCCACGAACTGGAAGACGAGCTTTACGCAAGCTAAGGGCTACTCTCCGACGACATGCCAAAGCAGCAGTCCACACTATCCGGTAGAATTTCGCCCCCCTTGCGGTACGCGTTGAGAGAACTTCATGTCCATTAGCTCCACCATCAAGTCCATCCAAGACATCATGCGCAAAGACGTTGGCGTAGACGGCGACGCCCAGCGTATCGGCCAGCTGGTTTGGCTGCTGTTCCTGAAGATCTTCGATGACCGCGAGTTGGAATGGGAGCTAATGGACGACAATTACCGCTCGCCTATTCCCGATAGTTGCCGCTGGCGTACCTGGGCCGCCGATCCGGAAGGCATGACCGGTGATGCGCTCAAGGGCTTTATCGACAACAACCTGTTCCCCCAGTTGCAGAACCTGAATGAATATAGCGACACACCTTCGGCCTATGTGGTACGCAGCGTGTTTGAAGACGCCTACAACTACATGAAGTCCGGGCAACTGCTGCGCCAGGTAATCAACAAGATTCAGGAAGGCGTGGACTTCAACAAGGCCCAGGAGCGCCATGAGTTCGGCAACCTCTACGAGCAACTGCTGCGCGACCTACAGAACGCAGGAAACGCTGGCGAGTTCTACACCCCGCGCCCTGTTACCGAGTTTATGGTGCGTATGGTCGATCCGAAGTTGGACGAAAAGGTTATGGACCCGGCCTGCGGCACCGGTGGCTTTCTCACCTGCGCCATCGAACACAAACGCAGCCGCTATGTAAAAACCGCCGAAGACGAACGCACCCTGCAGGCCAGCATTTTCGGCGTGGAGAAGAAGCCGCTGCCGCACCTGCTGGCGACCACGAACATGATCCTGCACGGCATCGAGGTGCCCAACCAGATCCGCCACGACAACACCCTTGGCAAACCGCTGATCAGCTGGGGGCCTAGCGAACGCGTGCACTGCATCGTCGCCAACCCGCCATTCGGCGGTATAGAAGAGGACGGCATCGAAACCAACTTCCCCGCAGCCTTTCGCACCCGTGAAACCGCCGACCTGTTTCTGGTACTTATCATGCAGCTACTTAAGGACGGTGGCCGCGCCGCCGTGGTACTGCCCGATGGCTTCCTATTTGGCGAAGGCATTAAAAGTCGTATCAAGGAAAAGCTGCTAACCGAGTGTAACCTGCACACCATCGTTCGCCTGCCCAACGGCGTGTTCAACCCATACACCGGCATCAAAACCAACCTACTGTTCTTCACCAAAGGCACACCCACCAAACAGGTGTGGTTCTACGAGCACCAGTACCCGACTGGAGTGAAGAACTACTCCAAGACCCGGCCCATGCGCATCGAAGAATTCGCCGTGGAACAAGACTGGTGGGGCAGTGAGGCCGATGGCTTTGCCGCACGGGTGGAAAACGAATTCGCCTGGCAGGTCAGCATCGAAGAGCTGCAAGCGCGCCACTGGAGCCTGGACTGCAAAAACCCGCATATCCGCGAACAGATCAGTCACGACCCGGACGAGCTGCTGCATAACTACGCCAGCCTGCAGGACGAAATCAGCGACCTGCGCGACCAGCTTAAAGCAGTGCTGGCCGAAGCCCTAGAGCGTCAGGTATGACGGCCTTTCTCACCGACAACCTGCCACTGCTGGCCTGTGCGCCCAATGGCGTCAAGAAGCTGCGCGAGCTGATTCTGCAGCTGGCAGTACGCGGCAAGTTGGTGCCGCAAGATCCCAGTGATGAGCCGGCCAGTGAGCTGCTAAAGCATATTGCTGAGGAAAAGGCACGGTTGCTGGCTGAGGGGAAGCTCAAGAAGCAGAAGCCGCTGGAGGAGACTTCCCCTAGGGAAATACCGTATGACGTGCCAGCGAACTGGGCGTGGGCTCGCCTCGGCGAAATCACCAACTTTGGCACCACAACCAAAAAAGACGAAATCCCAGACGACGCTTGGGTACTCGATCTTGAGGACATTGAAAAAGACACTTCAAGGCTTTTGCAGAAGGCTCGCTTTTACGAGCGCAACTCTCTTAGTGAAAAGAACAGTTTCACGAAAGGCGATGTGCTTTACGGGAAGCTCCGTCCATATCTCAATAAGGTGCTAGTAGCTGAGGACGACGGGTTCTGCACAACCGAGATTCTCCCGTTCAGATGCTACGGCCCTTTTGTCGCGCACTATTTCATAATCGCACTGAAAAGCCCGTACTTCCTTAGCTATGTAAATGCTAAAAGCTACGGTATGAAAATGCCTAGGCTAGGAACCGAAGACGGTAGGCAGGCCTTTTTCCCGCTTCCTCCACTCGCCGAACAACACCGCATTGTCGCCAAAGTCAATGAACTAATGGCCCTCTGCGACCGTCTGGAAGCCCAGCAGGCCGACGCCGAAAGCGCCCACGCCCAACTGGTGCAGGCGCTGCTCGACAGCCTGACCCAAGCCCGCGACGCCAGCGACTTCGCCTCCAACTGGCAGCGCCTGGCCGACCACTTCCACACCTTGTTTACCTCCGAATCCAGCATCGACGCCCTCAAGCAAACCCTGTTGCAACTGGCCGTGAAGGGTAAATTAGCCCCGCAAGATCCCATTAATGAGCCTGCCAGCATACTTTTAGATCGAATATTAGCAACTAAAAATCGTTTGATCGAAAGCGGTGTATTTAAAAGGGATAAAGCTCTGCCTTCTATCTCAGATGATGAGAAAAAGTTTTCGCTACCTACTGGTTGGGAGTGGGTTCGGCTACAATCGGCAATTGATGTAAGAGATGGGACTCACGATTCGCCGAAGCCTGCAATGGGCTTGGATACATACCCCTTGGTTACTAGCAAGGATTTTTATAAGGGCAGGATTAACTTTGAAAGCGCCAAAAGAATCTGTAAAGCCGACTACATTGAGATTGCAAAGCGCTCTTGCGTGGAGCGTTTTGACATCCTCTTTTCAATGATAGGAGGCAATATTGGCAATCAAGTCATAGTGGATACCGATGCTAAATTTGCCATCAAGAATGTTGCCCTATTCAAGTACTACGACAAAGAACTTACCCTTCCTTTTTTCGTTAAATTAATTAGCGAAAATATTGCTATTGATCTTCAGAAAGTAGCAATAGGCGGTGCACAACCGTTTGTAGGCTTGGGTGTCCTTAGAAAGCTTGTAATTGCGCTACCTCCAATAGCCGAGCAACACCGCATCGTCGTCAAAGTCGATCAGCTAATGGCCCTCTGTGACCAACTGAAGACCCGACTAACCCAGGTCCGTAAACTGAACGAACAGTTGGGCAGCACCTTGATCGAACGGGCCATTGCCGAAGATGGCCAACGATCCCCCATTGCCACGGATCGGCAAGCAGCCCGCACCCTGCTCGCCGCACAGATCACTCATCAGCTACATAGCCAACGCACCTTCGGCCAACGCAAGCTGCAGAAAGTGATTTACTTGGCCGAACACACCGCCGGACTCACTGCTATCCAAGGTAACTACCTGCGCGACGCCGCTGGCCCCCACGATCGCCAGTTGATGAATAAGGTCGAAGGCGAGATGCAAGACCATCAGTGGTATGAGCGCATCGAGCGCGAGACTGTTGGCCATGCTTACCGCCCACTTTCCCAAGCAGGACAGCATCGGCAGGCGTATAGCAGCACCTGGTCGGCCGCTGAGCGCGCCACCATTGAGCAGGTCATCGAGCTAATGCGGGACTGGGATACGGACCGTTGTGAAATGACTGTGACGCTCTATGCCGCCTGGAACGACTTTATTCTCGAAGGCCGCCCGGTTTCCGATGACGCCATCGTGGACGAAGTCATGCATAGCTGGAACGACACCAAGCTGCGCTTTGGCAAAACCGAATGGTTGGCGGTACTCGCAGAGATGAAAAAGCACAAAATCCTAATGCCTACCGGCTTTGGCAAGCGCACCAAGGGCGGCATGCTCAGCCTGCCCGGATTCGAGTAAACAGATGACCCTTTTGCCCATCCTTTGTAAGATATAGAAACGAAGCATATTGCTCATTCCAGCTTCTCTCGGTATTCCAAAGAAATTTACAAACCAACATTAATAAATTAAATCAAATACCTAAAAACTCAGTTCAACTTACCCCGGCCCACCAAACACGAAGCCCCACCAAAACCCGCCTCGTGCGGGCTTTGTCGTTTCTGGCCTCCCGAAAACACACCCCCGAATGAACCTTCGGATTTTTCCCGCAAGACATCACGCCCTTGATGAACTGGTACTCATCAATCGACACGACTAGCCTTGAAACGTCGCTGCAAAATCAGCGACCGGGTTTAGCAGCTCGGTTAATATCAAGGCATGCAATGCCACCATCCGTTCAAGCGAAGCATCTTGCGCCCGCTTGCTCACGTTATGGCGGCTGTGCGTGGGGCACTTTCGAGTGCGCTGGGTTCCTTGATTCCTGGTCTGCTAACCCGCGCACAGTCGCCACCCTTTTCGTTTAGCAGCGATGTCTGGCGACTCCACCAATCAAGGAGTTGCAGTCATGAAAAAGCACAGCCCCAATCCTCCAGTCCCGAGTCAATCCG
Source organism: Pseudomonas yamanorum (assembly GCF_013386765.1). Taxonomy (GTDB): domain Bacteria; phylum Pseudomonadota; class Gammaproteobacteria; order Pseudomonadales; family Pseudomonadaceae; genus Aquipseudomonas; species Aquipseudomonas yamanorum_A. The sequence continues at coordinate 54,709 of NZ_JACARE010000008.1, read as the reverse complement.
GCACGGATATCTTCTGTATCGCCCAAAACATCGACCCCGAAACCCTGCTTGTACAAGCCTGCGAAACCCTAGCCTCGCTTAACGCGATCACTACTGATCTAGCTTTCGAGTTTGATGGAGCGCTGCGCCATAAACTTCTCGCCACCCAACAACTGAGCGTCTTGGGTGAGTTACTGGTGACGCGCGCACTGGACATTCTTGTGCCAACGGCAGACTCGAAAACTCAGGGAAGTACAGCTTCCCAGTACTAAAAACAGCGATCCAACTCGCAAGCGCCACACATTGAGAAAAGGGTGAGCGGGCTATTTTCTTGAAAATATATCCGTCACCTTTTTCTATTGCGGATGGTTGTGATACTTCTCCATCCCATGCCAAGTACAGCCCCACCTGAAAACACCTCTATCAGACAACCGGAAGTCCGATACCCCATGCTCAAGCCCTCTCTATTCCTGGCCCTCGCCGCCCTGTCCACCCTCGCCAACGCCGACCTCGCAGGCGTCTGGCAGGGCACACTCGGCAAGACGCCAATCACCGCCTGCTTCAACGCCTCGCCCAATACAGGCGGCAGTTACTACTACCAGCGCTTCCTGACACCCATTCAACTCACTCAGGAAACACCCGATGCTCCCTGGGCCGAGGAAGGCAACAGCGGTGTCTGGCAATTGGAGGCGCCACAGGGCGATTCCCTGAAAGGCACCTGGCGCAAAACCATGGGCAGCAATCCTCTGCCCCTGGCATTGCAGCGCGTGGCAACGCCGCCCGAAGGTTGCGCCAGCGATGCGTACAACGCGCCCATGGAGGCCGCGCCTCTACCGGTCAAGACGCAGAAGCAGTCCTTCGTCGGGCACAGCTACCAGATAAAGACCCAAGGCGCCCAGGTGACGCTCAAGCTTGAGGGCGACAGCCCGGCGATTCAGAAGGTCAACCGGCAGTTGGCGAGCCTGGCCGTCAACGCCGATGATCAATCCGATTACTTCAGCGAACGACGCGAATACCTGGGACGCAACGGCGCGGCCTATACCAGCGAAATCAGCGTCGAACCCACTTACTGGTCATCCCAGTGGATCACTGTCAGGTTTTACCGATGGGCTGCCGGCACCGGCGCCCGGGGCATCAGTTGGGGGCTGCATTCCTGGAACCTGCAAACCGGCGAAAGCGTTGACCCATGGACCTGGCTCGGCGGCCACCAGGAATGGTATGACGCCTACTCCGGCCATTTGAAACTGCCCGCCAAATTCAGCGCCTGGCTGGAGAAGCAAACCACCACCGATGAAGGCTGCCCGGCGGTCACTCGTTACTCGACGTTCGACCTGAGCTTCGACACCCAAGGCATGAAGCTATCCACGCCCGCCAATGGCGACGGTTGCGACAATGACCTGAGTTTCACCTGGGAGCAGTTGGAACCTGTTTTGTCGGCCAAGGGTAAAGCCGCACTTGCCAGCTTGAAGACGCCTTGAATGCATGACCAGCACACGATGGTCCAGACACTGATCAGCAGCCCCCCCTTCGCAGGCACTTGCTGACTGCATAGCATCAACCCGGCAGCAGTCCTCAACTTCTAACGGTAGGAGGTTGTTGTACAACAACCTGCGAAAGCCCAGGATCAACATCAAGATTCCCCGCTACCGGGATTATTGAACCGTCGCTTTGTTGGCTCGCAATGTGTACTTCTTCAACCCACCATTCAGGGCAAGACGTTACGGGGGTACCTGTAACGTCTCGAATAATTCGTACGATATCGAAAGAGCGCAGCCCGTCGACATGCTCGCTGAGGCTTCCCGTGGTGTTAGCCCACATCGGGTCGATGACAAAATCAATTCCCTTCGTCCTCGCCAGCTTTGCGGCGGGCACAAAGTCAGAATCACCCGCCACCAAAACGATAACGTCGACAAGCTTATCCAGAGCGAGCGTCGTGATATCCATCCCTAGCTTGGTATCGACCGTTTTCTGCTCGATGCTGTAATGGAAATCTTCGTTGGATAAGGTGTCCCAGGTCTTTTCGCCCCTTAACAAAGCCTTGAGGGAATGGGAGTTCAGTTGCCACTCCCCACTCTTTGCAAGCTCTCCGAGACGAAGCGCGGTTTTTCGACTCGCGCGCAGCTGATCGTGTAGATCCCTACGCAACTGGTAGGGAGGGTGCGCTTTGAAATTCATGTGTCCTGGTGTTTTATTCCCAGACGGGATGATCGGCAGGCGTACCTGATTTGAAGGCGGAGGGCAGTCGTAATAATAAATTCGATACAGCTCCCGCCTGGCAGATCGCTCATCCTCAACGTGGAGCCTCACCAACTTCCTGATTATCTGGGTCAGGTGCTCAGCAGTGAGACCATGTCCGCTACCAAAATATTTTCTAGCGAAAAACAGCACTCGCTGAAAGAAGAAGCCACCATCAAAGAGAATGGCTGTTCGCTTCATTCGTTTCCCCCGGGCACAAAAAAGCCCAGGACTGCTGGGCAGGTTCTAACGAATGCCTGCGCGCTGTACTGAGCTGTTGGGCGATTTTGATGAACGGCGGCAGGAGAGTCAAGCGCGCAATATTGACCATCATTCATGAGAAGCTCACAAGGAGTTACGGGCCTGAAACCCTACTTGAAAGCAGCCAGCCGATGGCTAGCCGGCATACGATTTTCAGTGCACTTCAGACATTTCACTCAAGCGGTGTAGCTTAACCACTTCAGACAAACGGAAGCCCGATGCTTACCTCTCTCCAAGCTCTCATCAGTGGTGATACGCAACGCTGGCACCTGCTTCACGTCGTCCGCGCCCTCGCCCTCCCCGACTGCTGGATCGGCGCCGGCTTCGTACGCAACGCCGTGTGGGATCACCTGCACGGTCGCCCCCTGTCACCACTGACCGGCGATGTCGACGTACTGTGGTTCGACGCCACCTGCACCAACCCCGACGAAGACCGCCGTCTCGAAGCCCTGTTACGCGCAGCAGAACCCGCCATCGACTGGTCAGTCAAAAACCAGGCCCGCATGCACCTGCGAAACGGCGATGCGCCCTATCGCAACGCCAGCGATGCAATGCGCTACTGGCCCGAGACGGCCACCGCAGTCGCCGTCAGAAGAACCGCAGAAGACCTGTGCGAAGTATCAGCCCCTCTCGGCCTGGACGACCTGTTCAACCTCCAACTCAAACCCACACACCGCTTCGTCCAAGAAAAACACGCCATTTACCAGCAGCGCATCACCTCCAAACGCTGGCTCACCCACTGGCCGCTGCTGAAACAACTCTGACCCAACAAAAACCTCACATTCATTCACGAATTATTAAGAATCGCCCTCGTATACTCACCGATTGCCCGGGCCGTTCCCCCGAACGGTCCCCTGCCCCGGTAGCCAGAATCCATGACGCGTTCCGCTCCTCTGCTGCTCCTGCTTGCTGCGCTGTTGTTCTTCTTTGCCCTTGGCAATCACGAGCTGCAAGGCTCGACCGAGGCCCGTGTGGCCGGGATCGCCATGGCCATGCACCTGGATAACGACTGGGTGGTGCCGCGATTGTTTCGTGAACCGTTCCTGGAGAAACCGCCGCTGAGCCTGTGGCTCGACGCCGGGGCGATTCGGCTGTTCGGCGGCACCACCTGGGCGGTGCGCCTGGCGTCGGCGTTTGCCGGGCTGTTCAGTGTGATGCTGCTGTACGGGATGCTGCGCAAGTTTGGCCGGCCCAAGACCCTGGCGTTTGTCGCGGCGCTGATGCTGGCGACCATGGCCAGTTACTGGAGCAATGTGCGCGGCGTGGGTGAAGATTCGCTACTCACCCTCGGTATCACCATGGCCTTGCTTGCGTTCTATCAGGCCAACCGCCCCGAGTCGGAGCGCGACAGTTCCAACCTGGGCACCTGGTTGCTGTTCACCCTGGGGATGGTGATCGCTACCTTGAGCAAAGGTGTGCTGGGCCTGGCCATGCCGGGCATCGTGATCTTCGTCTATCTGGCCAGCACCAGCTTGATGGATAAACGATTCAAGCTGGGGGACTGGATCAAACCCGGGCTGTTCACGCTGCTGGCGCTGGTGCCGCTGATGATCTGGCTGGGTTTCCTGTACCAGCGCGACGGCCTTCAGGCGGTACGTGAAGTGCTACTGACCAACAGCGTCGGGCGCTTCAGCGGCTCGTTTGTCGAAGCCGGCCACTACGAGCCATTCTATTACTACATCGTCAAATTGCCCGAAGCGTTTTTGCCGTGGAACATCCTGGTGTACCTGGGACTGTGGCACTTCCGCAAAAGCCTGGTGCGTAACCGCTACCGGCTGTTTTTCAGCGTGTGGCTGGTGGCGCAATTCACCTTGCTGACGCTCGCCTCCAGCAAGCGCACGGTGTACCTGATGGCGCTGACACCCGCCGCCGCCGTACTGGCCGCCGAGTATGGCGGCGTGTTGCTGGGCTGGCTGAAAAGTCGCGGGCAGGTCTCCAACGTTGCCGAACACGTCTATGCACATCGCCGTGGCCTGGTGGGTGGTTTTTTCGCGGTGGTGGTTGCCTGCTACCTGATTGCCGCTTTCTGGTTCGCACCCAAGGCCGATGTGCGCCAGTCGTTTGTGCCGGTGATCAGCCAGGTCCAGGCAATGCAGGCGCAAGGCAAGGAAGTGGTGTTGTATCAGGCCAACGAGCGGATCGCCGGCGCCGGGGTGTTTTACATGCAGGGTTATCTGACGATCCTGCAAACGCCGGAGGAGCTCAAAAGCTACCTCGCGGCCAAGCCCGGCAATGTGGCGTTGGTGGACAATACAGACCGGCTGAACGTGCCGGTGACGGTGGTCAAGGAGATGGCGGTCAACCGTCAGCCGTACTATTTCGTCGAGCAGTAAGGCCTGTTACCACAGCGCCAGGTCGTACGTGAGGTAAACCCGGTAGTTGTCACGATCGCTCGCATAGGTCGAGCGATACGTGGCCTTGCGCAACTCGATGCCCACGCCTTTGAAGGTGCTGTCCTGGATCACGTAGCGCAGGTTGGTGTCGGACTCCCACTCACGGGCTTCGCGGCCCTTGAAGTCACCGTTCTGGCCCTTGTAGTAACGGGTCATGAAGGTCAGGCCCGGCAGGATGGCGGCAAAGTCGTAGTCATAGCGCAGCATCCAGGTTTGCTCACCGGCCTGGATGAATTTGCCGACGCCGGCGTTGCTGAAGGAGTACACCGTCGACACGCTGGCGTAGGGCAGCGCGGTATCGCCGGTGACTTTCTGATAGCCCACCCCCAGCGCCTGCGGCCCCAGCCGGTAGGTGAACAGCCCGCTGAACATGTCGCTGTCGACCTTGCCATTGCGTGCTTCGCCCGCTTCGTTGCTGATGAAGTAACGCAAGTCACTGGTGAGGCTGCCGGCACCCAATGGCTGCTTGTGCACCAGGCCGAAGAATTGCTGGCGATAGAATTCGCGCATTTCACCGTAGTACCAGGTGCCGCTCAGCTTCGGCGTGAAGGCATAGGTGGCGCCGGCGAAATCAAAGTCGCTGCCCTTTTTCCCGCTGTAGCCCTGGGGATAAATATCCACGCTGTCGGTCGAGTTTCGCAGCTTGAACTTGTCCAGATGCCCGGCGTGCACGTACAGGTTACGGATGCCGCTGTACTCCACTTGAGTGCCCTGGAACGTTTGCGGCAACAGCCGGCCGTCGTTGTACACCAGCACCGGAATTTTCGGCAGCAGCGTGCCGGTTTTCACCACGGCCTCACCGATGCGCATCTTTGCGGTGACGCCCAGGCTTGAGAATTCGCTGGCCGCGCGGCCGTCGTCGTGCACGGGCAATAAGCCGGTGCCGGCATGGGCGCGGCTGGAGTCAAGCCGGATCCCCGACAGCCCCAACGCATCCAGGCCAAAACCCACCGTGCCCTCGGTATAGCCCGATTGCAGGTTGAGCAAAAAGCCCTGGGCCCACTCTTTGCGGTCCTCGCCGCCGTCGCGGTAACCGTCGTTGAAGTAGTAATTGCGCAAGGTCAATTTGCCGTGGGAGTCCTCCCAGAAACCCTGGGCCATCAATGCCGGTGACAGGCTTGCCAACAAGCCTGCACACACCATTCCTCCCCTCGTGAAAAGCTCACGCATAACCGTCTCCCGAATGCCGTATTGTGGTTTTTTATGGGCAGTTGCTGCCTGCGACAGGCTGGACGGCGTGTCGCATTGCGGCGGACACTAACGGCTGATCGAACCCCCGGCAACGTTATGCGAGAAGCGCATCAGGCTATGCGCAAAGCCCTCAAACCACAGGAACATCACGGTGAATCTCAAGCAGCTCGAAGCCTTCAAGGCGATCATGTCCACCGGCTCGACCATCGGTGCGGCGACCCGCATGGGCCTGTCGCAATCGGCCGTCAGCCGGTTGTTGAGCCAGCTGGAGGAGGCCTTGGGTTTCGCGTTGTTCCTGCGCAAAAAGGGCCGCTTGATGGCCACCCCGGAGGCTGAAGAACTGCTCACCGAAGTGGCCGGCCTGGTGGACGGCATGCAGCGTATCCAGCGCCTGGCGGATGAGATGCGCGTGGGCCGTTCGCGCAAGAGCCTGATCAAGGTCGGGGTGCCCACCAGCATGACCCAGGAGCTGCTGCCGAGGATCGTCGCCGAGTTTCTCAAGGGCCGTGAAGACATCGTCGTCGAGTTGCTGACCGGCTCCTACGACATGATCGAACGGGCCGTGCTCGACCGTTCCGCCGACCTCGGTTTTGTGCGCTTGCCCACCGAGATTCCCGACTTCGAGATTGAACCGGTGCTGGAAACCGAAGGCGTGTGCGTGATGCCGGCGGACCATCCGTTGGCCCGGCATGCCTGCATCGAAGTGCAACAATTGCGGGACGTGCCGCTGGTGATGCTGGGCCGGCAACGGGCGCTGCGGGCCGAGTTGAACCAGGTGTTTCGCGCGGCCAACCTGACGCCGCAGGTGCGGGTCGAAGTGCATTCGGTGGGCGCCGCGTGCAGCTTTGTCGCCGAGGGGTTGGGGGTATCGATCGTCAATGGCTTGCTGGCCAGTCACTTCATGCATTTGCCGATTGTGGTCCGCCCGTTTCGGCCGGCATTGCCCTATGCATTCGGCCTGGCGTTTCGTGCGAATGAGCCCCGATCCAAAGTGGTGACGGCGTTTGCCGAGCACCTCAAGCAGCGCCTGGCCGCACAAAACGCATAGCCCAACCCAGCCCGCGCATAACGTTGTCGCCGCGAAAACTTTGCCCTAGTGTCCGCTCCACAAGTGTCACCCGACACAACAATAACAGCGCACACCGGGGCAACCAGCATGACCGAACCGCAGATCGTCCGTACCCACTCGCCGACTGAAACGCCGGTGGAAAAACCCGCGCAACGCAAGCAGATCAACCCGGCGATCATTCTGTTGAGCATCGTGCTGCTGGCTGTCGCCTTCACCTACGCGGTGAACTCGGGCAAGTTCCAGCGCCAGAATGGCCTGGTGGTTCCCGGCTCCTACCAGGTGCTGGAGAAACACGATTCCCTCGGCCAACTGTTCTCCCTGGAACCGCGCAAGGCCGGCGATACAGTCGCCCGGCCGGTGTCACTGGTGGAAGGTTTCATGGCCATTCCCCAGGGCATCGAAAAACGCGCGGCGCTGATTTTCATGGTGCTGTTCATCGGCGGCATGTTCGGCGTACTGAACAAGGCCGGGGTGATCGACGCCGGTCTTGAGCGCCTGCTGGGGCTGACTCGGGGCAATATCTACGTGCTGGTGCCGAGCCTGATGCTGGTGTTTTCCGCCGGCAGCACCTTCATGGGCCTGGCCAAGGAATTCATCCTGATCGTGCCGTTGATGGTGGCCATGGCCAACCGCCTGGGGCTGTCGAACCTGATCGGGCTGGCCATCGTGACCATCTCGGTGAAGATCGGCTACCTGGCCTCCATCTCCAACCCGGTGGCGCTGTCCGTGGCACAACCGATGGTGGGGCTGCCGATTTTCAGCGGCTTGAGCATGCGCGTCCTGGCCTACTGCACGTTCCTGCTGGTGGGCATCGCATTCGTGTTGTGGAGCATCCGCAAGCACGGCTTTGATGCCGGCGCGCAGATCACCTTCGAACGCAAACCGCTGCCCCTGCGCCATCTGCTGAACCTGATCGTACTCGGTGCGGGCATTGGTTTCCTGGTGTACGCCTCCAACCGCTGGGAGTGGAAATACCACGAGCTGTCGGCGTTCTACCTGCTGCTGACCGTGGCCTTCAGCGTGATCGCCGGGCTCGGCGCCAGCACCGCCGCCAGCGCCTTTGTCGACGGCATGAAAAAGGTGCTGATTGCCGGCGTGTTGATCGGCCTGGCGACCGCCGTGGAAATCATCCTCAGCACCGGCCAGGTGCTCGACACCATCGTCAACAGCCTGGCCAACCTGGTGGGCGATCACGGCCCGGTGGTCTCGGCCTATGGCATGTTCTTCGCGCAATTGGGGCTGGATGTGCTGATCCCTTCCACCTCGGGCCAGGCGGCGGTGACCATGCCGATCTTCGGGCCGCTGGGGCAACTCTCCGGCGTCAGCCCGCAAACCACGGTGTTCGCGTTTTTGATGGGCAACGGCCTGACCAACATGATCACCCCGACCTCCAGCGGCCTGTTGGTATTGCTGGCCACCGCCAACGTCGGCTGGGGCCAGTGGGCGCGCTACATCCTGCCGCTGTTTCTGATTTATGCCGTGCTGGCGATGGTGCTGTTGGCCATTGCCGTAGGCACCGGGTACTGAACCAATGAGTGTTTTTTCCATGCAGACGCTGCACAACCAGATGATCGCCATGCGCGACGGCATCCACCTCGCCACCGACATCTACTTGCCCCAAGGTCCCGGCCCGTTTCCGGTGGTGATCGAACGCACGCCCTACGACAAAAGCAAACCGTCGCGCTCGGAAATACAGCTCGACGGCCAGCACATCTCCCGCGAGCAAATGGCCGCGCGGTTTACGGCCCAAGGCTTTGTCGCGATCTTCCAGGATTGCCGCGGGCGCTACGCCTCCGAAGGTGTGTTCACCAAATACACCGCCGAGGGCGAGGATGGGTTCGACACCCTGGCCTGGATCGTCGAACAGCCGTGGTGCAACGGCAAGATCGGCAGCATGGGCCTGTCCTACGCCGCCCACACCCAACTGGCGATGGCCTGTCTGCACCCGCCGGGCCTGCACAGCATGGTCCTGGACAGTGGCGGCTTCGCCAATGCCTACCAGTGCGGGATTCGCCAGGGCGGCGCACTGGAACTCAAACAGGCCACCTGGGCGTTTCGCCAGGCCAAGGAAAGCCCGGCGGCGCTGGCAGACCCGGCGATCCTCGAGGCCCTGGAACAGGAAGATATCCACCAGTGGTTCACGCGCATGCCCTGGCAAGCCGGGCACTCGCCTCTGCGGCATGTGCCGGAATATGAGGCGTATTTGCTGGAGCAATGGGCCCAGGGCGACTTCGGCCCGTATTGGCAGGCGCCGGGAATTTACGCCGAGGGGCATTACCAGGATTTGCCGGATATTCCGGTGCTGTTCATGTCCAGTTGGTATGACGCCTATGTCAGCTCGACCCTGGCCAACCATGCAGCTTTCAGCGCCGGCACCACTTCGGCACATCAATTGATCATGGGCCCGTGGCTCCACGGCGATCGCAATATCACCCACAGTGGTGAGGTTGAATTCGGCGCTATGGGCGCCTTCGACGGCCAGGTCGCCAGGGACTGGCTGAGCTGTCGCCTGGACTGGTTTGAGCGCGCCCTCAATGACACACCGCTGCCGGGCCCGGCATCGGTGAAGGTGTTTTTGATGGGCGGCGGCACGGGCGTGCGGGATCAACAGGGTCGCCTGCAACACGGCGGTCGCTGGATCGAAAGCAGCCAATGGCCGCTGCCGGGCAGCACCCAGATGACCTTGCACCTCACCGCGCAGCGGCGCCTGCAAAGTGAACCACCCAGCGCCGAGAGCCAGCTCAGCTACTGCGCCGACCCGGCCAACCCCGTGCCGACCGTCGGCGGTGCGCTGACCTCCGGTGCCCCCATTTTTGTCGGCGGCGCGTTCGACCAGCGCGAGCGGGCCGACTTCTTTGGTACCCGTGGCGACAATCGCCCCCTGGCCGAACGTGACGATGTCTTGAGCTTCCAGACCGAGCCCCTCACTCAGGACTTGATCGTCGCAGGCCCCGTGTGCATTGAGCTGTGGATCGACAGCGATGCACCCGATACTGATATCACCGCCAAACTGGTGGATGTCTACCCCGATGGTTTCGCCATGAATATCACCGACGGCATTCGTCGCGCCCGCTACCGTGACTCGTGGGAGCAACCGACATGGCTGACCCCGGGAAAGCCGGTCAAGGTAGTGATCGAACCCTTCGCCACCTGCAACCTGTTCCAGCGCGGTCATCGCCTGCGCCTGGACATTGCCGGCAGCAACTTTCCGCGGTTCGATGTCAACCCCAATAGCGGTGAAGCACCCGGCCAGGCGCAATACCCGAGGGTCGCGCGCAACACCGTGCACATGACACCGCGATATCCCTCGCGCATGGTGTTGACCGTGACCCCGTGCGCAGAGGCCAACTGACTACCGTTGGTCGCTCACGATCCATAAACCCAGCCGCCACGAAAAAACCGTTTCAGCTCTCGCCAGGCCTGCCGATACCCCCTGACTACCCATCGGCTGGTCGCTACTTCCAGCAACCGGATGTACCCGCAAATCTGTTCCTGGAGGAATGCGATGAATAGTTGGTTCGGCAACATCAGCGTCAATATGAAACTGGGCCTGGGCTTCGGCCTGGTCCTGGTGCTTACTTCGATCCTCGCGCTCACTGGCTGGACCAGCCTGGGCGGCCTGATCGACCGCAGCAACTGGATGAGCGACATTACCCAGCTCAATGCTTCGCTGACCAAACTGCGGATCGTGCGCCTGCAATATATGCTGGCCAACGGTGACGAAGGCGTGGCGCAAAACGTGCAGACCAACCTCGACAGTTTTTCGGCCCAGCAACAAAAGCTGCTGGACAGCTTCAAGAGCCCGGACAACCTCAAGCTGCTCAACGAGCAGAAAGCGATCATCACCGCCTACCAGCAATCCCTGAACAAAATGCGTGAGGCTTACCGCAACGGCAACGCCGCACGCCAGGTCATGGGTGACAAGGCGGACATCGCCAATGCGCAGATCGGTGCCCTGGATTCCAGCGTGCGGCAGATGCCCGACAGCGCTGAGCGCTTCACCCAGTTCCAGGCCGTGACCAGCGCCAAGGAACAATTCCAGCTGGCCCGCTACGAAGTGCGCGGCTACACCGGCAACGTCAACGCCGAGACTGAAGCCCGTGCGGCTGCGCAGATCGAGAAAGCCATCGACGGCTTGAAAGACCTGCACGCAGCCTTCGGCGCCAGCCAGCAGACCGCCCTGGGTTCACTGGAAACGGCCCTCGGTGCCTATCGCAGCGCGGTGCAGAACTACAAGGCAGCCAACGCCAACATCGTCTCGGCCCGGGCAGAAATGACCACCCAGGGCACCGACATCGTCACCATCAGCGACAAGCTGTATGACATCCAGCTGCAACGCCGCGACGCCGAAAGCGCACAGGCCCGCAGCCTGCAACTGATCAGCACGTTGCTGGCGTTACTGGTGGGCATCGTGGCGGCCGTGATCATCACCCGCCAGATTACCCGCCCACTGCGCGAGACCCTTGCCGTGGTGGAACGCATCGCTTCCGGCGACCTGAGCCACAACATCCAGGTCACGCGTCGCGACGAGCTCGGCGTTTTGCAACAAGGCATCCAGCGCATGGGCACAACCCTGCGTGAGCTGATCAGCGGCATCCGCGACGGCGTCACCCAGATCGCCAGCGCTGCCGAAGAGTTGTCGGCGGTCACCGAACAGACCAGCGCCGGGGTCAACAGCCAGAAGATCGAGACCGATCAAGTGGCCACCGCCATGCACGAGATGACCGCCACCGTGCAGGAAGTCGCGCGTAACGCCGAACAAGCTTCCCAGGCTGCCTCGGCCGCCGACGGTGAAGCCCGTGCCGGTGACAAGGTGGTGGCCGAAGCCATCGCCCAGATCGAACGCCTGGCTGCCGAAGTGGCCCGCTCCACCGACGCCATGACGCACCTGCAGCAAGAGAGCAACAAGATCGGCAGCGTGATGGACGTGATCAAGGCCGTGGCCGAGCAGACCAACCTGCTGGCACTCAACGCCGCCATCGAAGCCGCCCGTGCCGGTGAAGCCGGTCGCGGTTTTGCGGTGGTCGCCGATGAAGTCCGCGGGCTGGCCCAGCGCACCCAGAAATCCACCGAAGAAATCGAAGGCCTGGTGGCCGGTTTGCAGAACGGCACCCAGCAAGTGGCCGCCGTGATGAACAACAGCCGCAGCCTCACCGACAGCAGCGTCGAACTGACGCGCAAGGCCGGTGTGTCACTGGAAAACATCACCCGTACGGTGTCGAATATCCAGTCGATGAACCAGCAGATTGCCGCCGCTGCCGAACAGCAAAGTGCCGTGGCTGAAGAGATCAGCCGCAGTATTGTGAACGTGCGGGACGTGTCGGAGCAGACGGCTGCGGCCAGCGACGAGACAGCCAAGTCGAGTGTGGAGCTGGCACGATTGGGCGGGCAGTTGCAGCAGATGGTCAGCCACTTCCGGGTGTAAACCCACCTTCAACGCAAGC
>NZ_JACARE010000008.1:0-42066 GCF_013386765.1 Pseudomonas yamanorum | reverse complement strand
GCAAGCTCCCTCGCCACATCAGAACGGGTTCAAACCGCTACTTCTTCGACAAACACCAACCGGTTCCCCGACGGGTCGCTGATGCTCATCTCACGACTGCCCCACGGCGTGTCTTCAATTCCGGGCTTGGCGTTGCGGTAGTTTTTGGCCAGCAACTGCTGCTGGTACGCCTCCAGGCCCCGGGCTTGAATCCGCACCGCCGCACCCGGCGAGCAGTCGCCATGGTGCTCGGACAGGTGCAGCAGGCATTCCCCCAGCGACACCTGCAGGTACAACGGAAAATTGTCTTCAAACCGGTGCTGCCAATCGACCTTGAACCCCAGGAAGTCGACGTAGAACTCCAGCGTCTTGGCCTCGTCGAAACTGCGCAGAATGGGGGTGACTTTTCCTAAGTGCATGGCGATTGCTCCGTGTTTGAGAGCGGCCACTATAAAGCCGCAAACCCTTTACGCAAATCCCCGCTGCGCGCCAGGAATCGTCCGGGCCGCTGGCCGTTGGGCTGCCCGTCGCTGTAGCTCAGCACGCCGTTGACCCACACACCGTCAATCCCTTGCGCCGCACGCTGCGGTTCCTTGAAGTCAGCCACATCGCGCACCCGCAACGGATCAAACAACACCAGGTCCGCCCAGTTCCCTTCGCGAATTTCACCGCGTTCGGCCAGGCCAAAACGCGCCGCCGACAAGCCGGTCATCTTGTGCACCGCGGTGTGCAGCGGGAACAACCCAAGGTCCCGGCTGAAATGCCCCAGCACCCGTGGAAACGCGCCCCACAAGCGTGGATGAGGGAACGGATCTTCCGGCAGACCATCCGAGCCAATCATCGACAGCGGATGCGCCAGGATGCGCTGCACATCCGTCTCATCCATCCCGTAATACACCGCGCCGGCAGGTTGCAGGCGACGGGCCGCGTCCATCAGCGGCACTGCCCACTCGGCGGCAATGTCCTGCAGGTCCCGCCCGCCCATTTCCGGATGCGGCGTGGACCAGGTGATGGTGATACGAAACGCATCGGTGACTTGCTTGAGGTCCAGGGTCGAAGAACTGGCCGCATAGGGATAGCAATCGCAGCCCACCGGATGGGTCTTCGCCGCGTGTTCCAGCGAGGCCAACAGTTGCGGGCTGCGACCCCAGTTACCGGCGCCCGCGCACTTGAGGTGGGAAATGATCACCGGCGCCCTGGCGTGGCGGCCAATCTGAAACGCCTCGTCCATGGCCTCCAGCACCGGCTCGAATTCGCTGCGCAAATGCGTGGTGTACACCGCGCCGAACGCCGTGAGTTCTTCACTCAGCTGCAGCACTTCATCGGTCTCGGCGTTGAACGCACTGGCGTACGCAAGGCCGGTGGATAACCCCAGGGCACCGTCCGCGAGACTCTCCTGCAACTGCGCGCGCATCGCGGTGATTTCGCCGGGCGTGGCGGTGCGCTGCAGGTCGTCCATATGGTTGCTGCGCAGGGCCGTGTGGCCGATCAGCGCCGCCACGTTCACCGCCGGGTGGGCGTTTTCCACCGCGGCACGGTAATCGGCAAAACGCGGATAGGCGAAGGCCTCACGTTTGCCCAGCAGGTTCATCGGGTCCGGCGGATCAGCCCGCAGGCTCACCGGCGAAGCGCTGATGCCGCAGTTGCCGACGATCACCGTGGTCACGCCCTGGCTGAGCTTGGGCAGCATCTGCGGGTGACGAATCACCACCGTGTCGTCGTGGGTGTGCACGTCGATAAACCCCGGCGCCAACACGCGCCCGGTGGCGTCGATTTCATGCTCGGCAGTGTCTTGGGACAGGTCACCGATTTTCTCGATACGCCCTTCGCGCAACGCCACATCGGCGACATAGCCGGGGGTGTTGCTGCCATCAATGATCAAAGCCTGGCGGATCAGCGTGTGGTACTTCATTTCAGTCTCCAAGCGGCAGGCTGTCGGGGCCGCCGCGATAATCGTCCAGGGCCAGCTTGATCCGTCGCAGGCGTTCCTGGTTGTCGTCCGGCATGGCCAGGGCCAGCTCGGTGGCGAGCACGTCGATGGCCAACAGCATTCCGTAGCGCGCCGCCGTTGGCTTGTAGATAAAACTGGTTTCCGCCGGTTGCAGCGGCAGCAGCACGTCGGCCAACTGCGCCAGCGGGGAGTCCGGCAGGGTGATGGCGATGATTTTTGCGCCGTAGTTGCGCGCCAGCGCCACCACGCCCAATACCTCGGGGGTGATGCCGGTCAGGGAGCAGACGATCAGCGCATGTTCCGGGCCCAGCGTGGCGGCGGTCACGCGCATCATTACCGGGTCGTGGCAGGCGGCGATCGAGTAGCCCAGGCGCACCAGGCGCACTTGCAACTCGTCACTGCACAGGCTCGACGGCCCGCCCATGCCGAACGCGTGGATCATCCGCGCATTGCCCAGCAGGCTCACGGCGTCGACAAAACTGCGCTGGTTGAAACCGGACAAGTGCCGGCGCAACGTCGCCTCGATATCGCTGAGAATCTGCCGGTGAAACGCCGACTGCTCAGGCAGGCCCGCCGGGTCGAGGAAACGGCTGCCAACCCCGCTGGCCTGGGCCAGTTGCAGGCGCAGGTCGCGCAGGTCACGGCACCCGACACTGCGGGCAAAGCGCGACAAGGTGGCGGTGCTGACCTCGGCACGTTGAGACAACTCTTCCAGGCTGGCGGACGCTGCAAAGCCGACGTCATCGAGCATCAGCTTGGCGATACGCCCTTCGCCGGCGCTGAAGGAATCCTGGCGGGCGCGGATCTGGTAGAGGATGTCCATCGGTTCGGCTCCGGGTTACAAAATGCAGGACAGGCCATAAGTCAGACCGAAGGCGACCACTGAAATCAGGGTCTCCAGCACGGTCCAGGTCTTGAAGGTCTGGATCACCGTCATATTGAAGTATTCCTTGATCAGCCAGAAGCCGCCGTCGTTCACGTGGGAAAAGATTACCGAGCCCGCACCGGTGGCCAGCACCAGCAATTCCGGGTGGGGATAACCCAGGCCCATGGCGACGGGTGCTACTACGCCCGAGGCGGTGGTCATGGCCACCGTAGCCGAGCCGGTGGCGATGCGCATCAACGCGGCGAACAGCCAGCCCATCACCAGCGGCGACAAATTGAAGGCATGCGCCAAGCCGAGGATTTCATTGGTGACGCCAGCGTCTACCAGGATCCGGTTAAGGCCGCCGCCCGCGCCCACCAGCAAGGTGATGCTGGCGGTCGGCGCCAGGCATTCGTTGGTGAACTTGAGGATCGATTCGCGGTTGAAACCCTGGGCCAGGCCGAGGGTCCAGAAACTCACCAGGGTCGCCACCAGCAACGCGATCACCGAGTTGCCGATAAACAACAGGAACTGGTTGAACGCGGTACCCGGCGTGGAAATCAGGTTGGCCCAGCCACCGATCATCATCAGCACCACCGGCAACAGGATGGTGCCCATGGTCAGGGCGAAACTCGGCAAACGGGTGCGCGGTTCGCGGTCGATGAACTGGCGTTCCAGCGGGTTTTCCGCCGGCAGGTGAATGCGCGGCACGATAAATTTGGCGTACAGCGGCCCGGCAATGATTGCGGTGGGTATGCCGATCAAAATCGCATACAGCACCGTCTGCCCCACCGACGCGTTATAGGCCAGCACCGCCATCATCGCCGCCGGATGCGGTGGTACCAGCGCATGCACCACCGACAGGCCCGCTACCATCGGCAGACCGACCATCAGGATCGATACGCCCACCCGCCGCGCCACAGTAAACGCGATCGGCACCAGCAACACAAAACCGACCTCGAAAAACAGCGGCAGCCCCACCAGGAACGCAATGCACACCATCGCCCAGTGCGCGTTGCGCTCGCCGAACCGGTTGATCAGCGTGCGCGCCACCTGCTCGGCGCCGCCGGATTCGGCCATCATCTTGCCGAGCATCGTCCCCAGCGCGACCACCAGCGCAATATGCCCCAGCGTCTTGCCGACGCCCGCCTCGTAGGAGCCCATGATCGTGTCCGCCGGCATCCCGGCCAACAGCGCCAGGCCGATGGACACCAGGGTGATGACGATAAACGGGTTGAGCCGGTAACGCGCGATCAATACGATCAATGCAATGATGGCGATGGCGGCGTAGATCAACAGCCAATACCCCGGTGATGCGGCCATGCGGTACTCCTCGGAAAGGGTCACGTCGAATAGGTTGTGAAAGTCATAAATCATTACCGAGGTGGATTTTCAATTTTCATGAAAGTAATTTTCGCCCACGGATAAGCCTTGTCGCGCAGGGACATGCCCGGGGCCAGTGAATGAAAATTCGGGGGGCGTTCTTACATGAAGATCCCCGGGGCTGGAAACTCAACGGCGCAGGCCGAGTCTTAGACTGCACACCGACTCATGACCAGGAAAACCCAGAATGAATCGTAAACACCTGCTTGTTCCGTTCGCCGCCAGCGCACTGCTGCTGGCTTTGTGCGGCACGGCGTCGGCCGACGAGAACCCGGCGCTGAAAAAATGCATGGACGGCGCCAACACCACCGCCGACATGGTCGATTGCAACACCAAGGAAACCAAGGTTCAGGACGCGCGCCTGAACACCGCCTACAAAGCTGCCATGACGGCCATGGAAGGCACCCGTAAACAGCAATTGCAGGATGTGCAGCGCCAGTGGATCAAATTTCGTGATGCCAATTGCGGCTTCATCGGCTCGGCCACCGGCGGCACCATTGACCAGGTCAACGGTTCCGGCTGCGTACTGGACATGACCCAGACCCGCGCCCAGGAGCTGGAAAACCTGGTCGGGCCCTGATGGTCAAGCACACCCTGCGTAGCAGCGGTCGAGTAGAACGAGGCCGCGTTCGGCTGCGCAGCAGTCGTAAAACCTGAGACTTCGGTGTATCAGGCACACCGCAGACGCAGCCTCGCCAAGGCTCGACAGCTGCTACGCAATCGCACCTCTGCGGAGCAGCAGTCGTAAAACCTCAGACTTCGGTGTGTCAGGCACACCGCAGACGCAGCCTCGCCAAGGCTCGACAGCTGCTACGCAATCGCACCTCTGCGGTCAGTCGTGCTGTACCCGGGCGCGCTTGAGCAGTTTGCGGCAGCGCTCGGACAGGTGCAGCACCCGCAGGTGCTTGCCAGCCTTGGTATAGCGCTCCCGCAGGGTCATCAGCGCGGCAATCGCCGAGTAATCGACAAAGCTCAAGTGACGGCAATCCAGCGTCACCTGGACCGGGTCGTTGGCCGGGTCGAACCGGTTGAGAAACGGCGTGGTCGAGGCAAAGAACAGCGTGCCGTGCACCCGATAGAGTTTGCTGCCGTCCGGCTCCATATGCTCATCGGCATATAACTCACGCGCTTGCTGCCAGGCAAAGTTCAGCGCCGCAATCACAATCCCGCACAGCACCGCCGTCGCCAGGTCGGTGAACACGGTAATCACCGTCACCGCCATGATCACCAGCACGTCGTTGAGCGGCACCTTGTTGATCACCCGCAACGAAGCCCAGGCAAACGTCTGCTGGGACACCACGAACATCACCCCCACCAACGCTGCCAGCGGAATACGCTCGATCAGCGGTGACAGAAACAGAATGAACAGCAGGATCATCACCCCGGCAAATACCCCGGAGAAACGCCCGCGCCCGCCGGAGCTGAGGTTGATCACGGTTTGCCCGATCATCGCGCAGCCGCCCATGCCGCCGAACAGGCCCGAGACCATATTCGCCGCACCCAGGGCCACGCTTTCGCGATCCGGGTAGCCACGGGTTTCGGTGATTTCGTCGGTGAGGTTGAGGGTCAGCAGGGTTTCCAGCAGGCCGACCATGGCCATCAGGATCGCGTAGGGCGCGATGATGTGCAGGGTTTCCAGGGTCCAGGGAATCTGCGGCAACGCGAAGCTCGGCAGGCCGCCGGCAATGTGGGCCATATCGCCCAGGGTGCGGGTTGGCAGGCCCAGCAGGTACACCGCCAAACCGACGCCGAGGATCGCCACCAGGGCCGGCGGTACGGCGCGGGTCAGGCGCGGCAGCAGGTAGACGATGGCCATGGTTGCCGCGACCAGCCCGGTCATCACATACAGCGGCGTGCCGCTGAGCCAGCTGTCACCGCTCTTGAAGTGTTCCAGTTGCGCCAGGGCAATGATGATCGCCAGGCCGTTGACGAACCCGAGCATCACCGGGTGCGGCACCATGCGCACCAGCTTGCCCAGGCGTAACAGGCCGAAGGCGACCATGAACAACCCGCCCAGCAGCACCGTGGCCAGCAGGTACTGCACGCCGTGTTGCACCACCAGCGCGACGATCACCACCGCCATCGAACCGGCGGCACCGGAGACCATGCCGGGCCGGCCGCCGAACAGCGCGGTGAGGGTGCAGATGATGAATGCGCCGTAGAGGCCCATCAGCGGGTTGAGGTGAGCCACCAGGGCAAAGGCGATGCATTCGGGCAGCAAGGCAAAAGACGTGGTGAGTCCGGCCAGGGCGTCGGCGCGCAGACGGGTGAGGTTCATTGAAGTACCGGGGAGTTGCGGGGATAAGGCTGGGGATGGTACGGAATTGGGCGCTGCGGAGCCAGCGATTGTGGCCAATCCTGTGGCGAGGGAGCTTGCTCCCGCTGGGCTGCGAAGCAGCCCTAAAAAGAATATTGCGATGTTTCAGTTCAATTTTGACAACCGGTTTGGGACTGCTGCGCAGTCCAGCGGGAGCAAGCTCCCTCGCCACAAAAAACAGGGACCACGCAGCCTGGCATCACACCATCTCGTTGCGAATCCACTCGACTACGGAGGTCCGCTTCGGCGCCCACCCCAGCAATTCCCGCGCATGCTTGCCACGCACCCGGCTGTTGGAGCCCAAGCCATAGTTGGCCATCTCATAACCCCACTCGGCCTCGGCATCCGCCAATGGCCAATCCTGGGGCTTGCCCAGCTTCAGCGCTTCGGCAATCGCGGTGGTCATGTCGACAAACGCCGCTTCGCCACTCTCCACAAAGTAGAAAGTACCCGGCACATTCTTTTCCAGCGCCAGCAGGTAAAGCGCAACCACGTCTTCAATGTGCACGTTGGACCAGATGTTCTGGCCAGTGCCCACATGACGCACTACACCACTCTTGCGCGCCTGCTTGAGCAAGCGCGGCAATTGCACGCTGTCACGCTTCACGCCCAGGCTGTGGCCGTAGATCAGGGTGTTGCAGATCACTGCCGAGTTCACGCCGTCTTTGGCGGCAGCCAGGATCAGATTGTCGATGGCCACCCGGGCAGCCTTGTCGACGGTCGGCTCCGGCAGGTTGTCCTCAAAGTAGATGACATCGCTCGACTTACCGCCCGACGCATCACCGACGATGCTCGAACCGCTGGTGTGCAGGAAGGTTTTGTTGGAACCGCGCAGCGCGGCCAGCAAGGTTTCGACAGCGCCACGATGGTCGCTGCTGGCAGCGTTGATCACGGCGTCAGCCTTCTTCGCTTGCTCGGTCAGCAGCGCACCGTCATCCAGCGTGCCGATTACCGGGGTGATGCCCAGTGCGGTCATTTCTTCAGCCTGCTCGGCACTGCGCACCAAACCGGTGACTGTGTGGCCGGCGTTGACCAGGCCAGTGGCGATGGAGCCGCCGATAAAACCGGCAGCGCCGGTGATGAATACGTTCATGGAGGTGTCTCCCTGCGTGAGTAATTGATGGGCTCAGTATTGCGGACCTATCCATGCGGAATAAGTCCGTATTGCCCAATTCAATCTTGCGCAGGGGTCACGAATCAGCTGGCGTAGCTGACCAGCTTGCCCTGGATAAAGTCCAGGAAGCACTGGATGCGCAAGGCCAATTGCGAGTTGCGGTAGTACACCGCGTTGATCGGCTGGCGATAGCCGCTATTGAACTCCGCCAGCACCGGTATCAGGCGTCCGGTCTTGATGTCCTGGGCGGTCATGAAGTCCGACAGACAGGTGATGCCCTGCCCTTCCAGCGCCAGCTGACGCAAGGTTTCACCGCTGGAAGCGGCAACGCCCGGCTGGATCTGCCAGCGATCCCCGTGCACATGGCGCAGCGGCCAGTGGTTGAGGGTTTCGGTCTGGGTGAAGCCGAGCAACGTGTGTTCGGCCAGTTCGGCAACGGTGCCGGGGGTGCCGTGCTGTTTCAGGTACGCCGGGCTGGCGAGGATATGCAGCGGGCTGCAACCCAGGGAGCGGGCGTGCAGGGTCGAGTCCGCCAGGGCGCCGATGCGGATCGCAATGTCGGTGCTCTGCTCCAGCAGGTCGATGATCAGGTCGTTGCTGTTCAGCTCCAGCTGGATGTCCGGGTACAGGCCACGAAACTCGGCGATGTACGGCACGATCGCGTGCAGCATGAACGGCGACGCCGCGTTGATCCGCAAGCGCCCCGACGGGGTTTGCTGGCGCGACGACAGGCGCTCTTCCAGGTCGTCCATTTGCTCGAGGATCACCTTGGCCCGCTCGAAGAAGTACTTGCCCTCCTCGGTCAGGTCCATGCGCCGGGTGGTGCGGTTGATCAGGGTGGTGTCGAGCTTGGCTTCCAGGCGCGACAGGGTGCGGCTGACCGCTGACGGCGTCTGCCCGACCTGTTCGGCTGCGGCGGAAATCGACCCGCATTCAATCACGCAGACGAAGATCTGTAGCTCATCGGATCGGGCTTTCAACGTGAATCCTCTTTATAGCGGCTGCACGGATACTAGCCGCATTACAGACTCAGGTTAAACACCTGGGCCAGATGCTGCTCATAACGCGCCACGTCGGCTTCGATGGCCGGGCGCTTCATCACGTCCACGCACAGGAAGGTCGGCAGGCCGGTCATGCCGAGGAATTCGTTGGCCTTGTGAAACGGGAAGTAGACCGCGTCCACGCCCTTGGCTTCGAAGAAGTCGGTAGGGTCGTCGAAGGCTTGCTGCGGGGCGTTCCAGGTCAGGGACAGCATGTATTGCTTGCCCTGGACCAGGCCGCCGCTGCCGTATTTCTGCGAAGAGTCGGAACGGGTGCGGCCGTCGCTGGCGTACAGGCTGCCGTGGCCTTCGGTGAAGACTTCGTCGATGTACTTCTTGACGATCCATGGGGCGCCCATCCACCAGCCGGGCATCTGGTAGATGATCACGTCGGCCCAGAGGAACTTGGCGACTTCTTCGGCCACGTCGTAGCCAGCGTCGATGTGGGTTTCCTTGACGTCGACGCCGCCACGGTCGAGCACGGCCAGGGCGGCTTCATGCAGGGTGCTGTTGTAGCGACCGTCGGAGTGGGCGAATTTTTTACCACCGTTGAGCAGCAGAACTTTTTTCATGAAGATGCCTAAAGATTAAAAATGTCTGAAGGCAGGGTAACGGGGTCGGCGCTTTGGAATAAGCGTCGGGCAGGCAAAATACATTTGATCAAATCGCACGAATCAATAACGCATTCTTAACCACTGATCAGCAGATGCCCACCCAGCGCAGCCATGCCGATAAAGAACACGCGCTTGAACAACACGGCACTGATGCGTTGGCGCAGGGCCTGGCCCAGCCACATCCCAAGCAGCGCCGGAACCAGCGCCAGTAGCGAGGCATTCAACTCGCCACCGCCCAGGCTGCCGCGCCAGAACAAACCGGCGGCCAGAGCCAGGGTCGAGACGGTGAACGACAAGCCCAGCGCCTGCACCAGTTGATCGCGGCTCAAGCCCAAGGCTTGCAGATACGGCACCGCCGGAATCACGAATACGCCAGTGGCCGAGGTGATGACCCCGGTCAGCACGCCGCACAACGGCCCCAGCCAGCGCTCGGTAGCCGGGCTGACCTTGAACGTCGGCAGCAGCAACCCGCTCAAGGCATACACCAGCAACGCCCCGCCCAACGCCCGCACCACCCAATGCCCACCGTCCATGCCCAGCCACAACGAGCCCAGCCCGGTGCCGAGGAAAATCAGCAGGAGCATCGGCCACAGGCGTTTGATCAAGGCGCTCAGGTGACCGCCGAACGCCAGTTGCCAGAGGTTGGTGACGGTGGACGGGATGATCAGCAACGCCGCAGCCTGCGCCGGCAACATAGCCAGGCCGAGCATGCCCATGGCGACGGTGGGCAGGCCCAGGCCGATCACGCCCTTGACGGTACCGGCCAGCATAAACGTGCCGATCACCAGTAATGTCAGGGCCGGGCCGAGGGTTTGGTAGAACGCGAGTAAAGTATTCATGGGTTGATTTTGCGGGTTTGGGTGATGTCTGAAAATTCGCCATATACTGAGGCAGCCTCTTGTTTTGCATGAGGCTGATGACGCCATCGCAGGCAAGCCAGCTCCCACAGTGGATCGCATTCCAACTGTGGGAGCTGGCTTGCCTGCGATGAGGCCGGCCCATTCACCCGGAACCTGCAGCCCATGCACTTTGACCTGATCGACCTGCGCCTCTACCTGCACATCCTCGACACCGGCAATATCACCGCCGGCGCCAGCCGCAGCCATTTGTCCCTGGCGGCGGCCAGCGCGCGGATTCGGGCGATGGAAGCTTCACTGGGCATCGAATTCCTGCAGCGTGGCCGCCGAGGCGTCACCCCAACCCCGGCAGGCAAAGCCCTGGCCCGTCACGCCCGCCTGCTGTTGCAGCAAGCCGAACACCTGCAGCAAGACCTCGCCGAATACGCCAACGGCGTCAAAGGCCAGGTGCGCCTGCTGTGCAACACCACTGCCCTGAGCGAATACCTGCCGGAACTGCTGGCGGATTTTCTGCACGAGCACCCCAACCTAGACATCGACCTGCAGGAACTGCCGAGCCTGCGCATCACCCAAGCCTTGCGCCAGGGCACAGCAGACCTGGGAATTATTTCCGATGCGGTGGACACCCACGGCCTGCAAACCCTGCCCTTTCGCGACGACCCGCTGGTGCTGATCATGCCGCTGGATCATCCCTTGGCCGAACGCACCGTGAGTTTCATCGACAGCTTGCAGCACGACTATGTGGGCCTGGCCGCCGGCAGCGCGCTGGCGGTGTACCTGGAAGAACAAGCGTTGCACGCCGGCTTTCGCTTGCAGACACGCATCCGCGCGGACGGTTTTGACGGGTTGATTCGCATGGTCGCCCGGGGCGCCGGGCTGGGGATCGTGCCTCAGGCGGCGCTGGAACGCTGGCCATTGGTGCGGCGCTTCAAGGCCCAACCCCTGACCGAGGAGTGGGCCTGTCGCAAGCTGCTGTTATGCGCCCGCGAGTTCAAGCAATTGCCGGGTTACGCCACCCAACTGCTAAACGCCCTCTCCCCCTGTAGGAGCGAGCTTGCTCGCGAAGAACGTCAACGATAACGCGGGTTTTCTGATTTAACCCGGCGCCCTCGGGTTTTTCGCGAGCAAGCTCGCTCCTACAGGGTTTTGGCGGCCCTTGCGGAAAAATACGTAATACACCAGCGACAGAATCAGCAGGAACGGCACCCCGAACACCAGCGTCATCTTGAACGCGTCGGTGAAGAACGTGGTGATCATCACCGCACCCATCAACACCAGGCCCAGCAGGGTGCTGTAGGGAAACAGCGCCAGCTGGAACGACAACTTCGCTCCGCAGTGACGCTTGCGATAGCGGCGGAAAAACAGGTGCGTGAGGAAGATCATGAACCATGTGAAGATCGCGCCAAACATCGAGATCGCCATCATCAGGGTGAACGAGCTTTCCGGGTACACCACATTCAGCAGCGTCGCCAGGGCGATGCCCGAGCTGGACAGCAGCAAGGCGTTCAGCGGGATCCCGCTCTTGCTCAAGGCGCCCATGGACTTGGGCGCAAACCCGGCGCGGGACAGGCTGAACATCATGCGGGTGGTGATGTAGAGCTGGCTGTTCATCGCCGACAAGGCCGCGATCAGGATCACAAAATTCATCACCCCCGTGGCGCCGGGAATCCCGATGGTCTGCATCACCGTGACGAACGGGCTCTGGGCATGCCCGGCCTGGTTCCACGGCACGATGGCCAACATCAGCGCCAGGGTCAGCAGGTAGAACACCACCAGCCGCACGATGGTTGCGCGGAAGGCTTTCTTCACCGCTTGCTCCGGGTCGGCTGCTTCACCGGCGGCCACCGCGATCATCTCCACGCTCAGGTAGCTGAAGATCGAGACAATCACCGCGATCCACATGCCGCTCAACCCGTTCGGGAAAAAGCCGCCGTGGGCCGTGTAATTCTGCACGCCGTAATCCGGATTGCCGGAGCCGAACACCACATACACCGCGAGGATGATGAAGCCGACGATGGCGCTGATCTTGATCGTGGAGAACCAGTATTCGAAGTTGCCGAAGGTCTTGACGCTGATGGCGTTGAGCACGATCAACACACTGGAAAACGAGACGATCCACACCCACTCCGGCACGTTGGCGAACCAGTACTTCATGTACATCGCCACTGCCGTGACCTCGGCGCCCACCGCCAGCACAATCGCCGCCCAGTACGCATAACGCACCAGGAAACCGGCCAGCGGGCTGACGTAGAACTCGGCATACGCGCCGAAGGAGCCCGAGGTGGAATGCGCCACCGTCATCTCCGCCAGGCAGCCCATCAACAGCAAGGTGATCAGCGCGCCGATGGCGTAGCTGACCAGCACGCTGGGCCCGGCATAGCCGATGGCGTAGGCGCTGCCCATGAACAGCCCGGTGCCAATGGCGCCACCGATGGCGATCATGCTCATCTGGCCGGAAGTGAGCTGGCGCCGCAGGCCCAGTTCGCGATTGGTTATTTCGGCAAAGCCTTGGTCTGGCGTGGTCACGTGGCGTGCCCCTTTATTATTGTGATTGCACACGATGTTAATGCCCCTTGTAGGAGCCCGGCTTGCCGGCGATGGCGATCTTACGGACGCCATCGCCGGCAAGCCGGGCTCCTACAAGGGTTTTGTGTTGTATCAGGTGACGCTGTGGCGAACTTTGAATTGCGGCTGGTCCCAGGTTTTCTGGTCAAGAATCTCGCCAAGGATTTCCACTGCGTCCCAGACCTCGGTAAAGCTGGTGTACAGCGGAGTAAACCCAAACCGCATGATGCGCGGCTCGCGATAATCACCAATCACGCCACGGGCGATCAAGGCCTGGATAACTGCATAACCTTCCGGGTGCTCGAAGCTGACATGGCTGCCACGCCGGGCATGTTCACGCGGGGTGATCAGGGTCAGTTCGTGGGCGGCGCAACGGGACTCCACCAGCGCGATAAACAGGTCGGTCAACGCCAGGGATTTAGTACGAAGGCTGGCCATGTCGGTCTGGGCAAAAATATCCAGGCCACATTCCACCATCGCCAGCGAGGTAATCGGCTGGGTACCGCACAGGTAGCGGGCGATTCCCTGGCTCGGCGCATAACGCGATTCCATGGCGAACTGCCGGGTATGCCCGAACCAGCCCGACAGAGGCTGCGTCACCGCATCCACCAGCGTCGGACTGACCCACACAAACGCCTGGGAGCCCGGCCCGCCGTTGAGGTACTTGTAGGTGCAGCCAATCGCGTAATCGGCGCCCGCCTGATGCAGGTCGATCGGCACCGCGCCCGCCGAATGCGCCAGGTCCCAGATCGCCAGCGCGCCACATTCATGGCTCAACGCGGTCTGGGCCTGCATGTCGTACATGTAGCCGGTCTTGTAATTGACGTGGGTGAGCATCACCACCGCTGTGTCCTGGTCGATGGCCTGGGGCAGTTCGTCCGGGCTGTTGACCAGGCGCAGGGAGTAGCCCTGTTGCAGCAGTTCGGTCAGGCCTTCGGCGATGTACAGGTCGGTGGGGAAATTGCTCGCTTCGCTGACGATCACCTTGCGGCCTGGCGCACGTTCGCGCTGCACGGTCAGGGCCGCACTGAGCACCTTGAACAGGTTGATGGAGGTGGTATCAGTGATCACCACTTCACCGTCGCGGGCACCGATCAGCGGCGCCAGGCGATTGCCCAGGCGCTGGGCCAGGTCGGCCCAGCCAGCACTGTTCCAGCTGCGGATCAAGCCATTGCCCCACTCCTCGGCGATCACCGCTTGCGCCCGCGCCAGCGCTGCCACCGGGCGCGCGCCGAGGGAGTTGCCGTCGAGGTAGATCACCCCGGCCGGCAAGGCGAATTGGTTACGCAGCGGCGCCAGCGGATCCTGGGCGTCGAGGGTCAGGCAATGGGTGCGGGTGGTCATGGTCAGTCCTGTTCTTGTAGTAACAATGAGCCAAATAATGAACGAAGCTTTAGAGAATTTTCGTGCAAAGTGGTGGGCAACAGGCTAATTAAGCTGTAGGAAATTCGAATTTAACCTCCAAACACGCGGATTTATTCTAACCATGATTCTCGACGCCACCGACCTGCGCCTTCTGCATTTCCTGCAACAGGATGGCCGTATCAGTAACCAGGAACTGGCGGAGAAAGTCGCCCTGTCGCCATCGGCCTGCCTGCGGCGTTTGCGCCTGCTGGAGAGCGAGGGAATCATCAGTGGTTATCGGGCGGTGTTGAACGCCGAGCAGTTGGGAATTGAGCTGGAGGCTATCGTCCACCTGTCGTTGCGCCAGGATGTGGAGGATTGGCACGAGACGTTTATCAAGAAGGTGCAGGGGTGGCCGGAGGTGGCCAGTGCGTATGTGATTACCGGGGCGAGTAATTATGTGCTGCGGGTGCAGGCACGTAACCTCAAGCACTTTTCGGACTTTATCGTGAACCACCTGAACCGCACGGCGGGGGTGATGGATATTCGTTCGGAGATTGTGTTGCAGAAGATCAAGGATCGGGATGATTTGCTGGATCTGGTTGTCCGCAAATAGCACGAACACCACAACCCCTGTAGGAGCTGGCTTGCCAGCGATAGCGGTGTTTCATTCACCACCGCTATCGCAGGCAAGCCAGCTCCCACATTTTTACCGCATTCAGTCTTCGAGCGCGCGCACTCGCTGCATGCGCTTTTGCTCCACCGGCGCCGCCGCAGGCTGCAACTCAAAGTCAAAATCAATCTGCGCAAACTGCCCTTCCACACCAAACTCCTTCGCCAGGTGTGCGTCTTCGCTGAAGCGAATCTCGGCGATCAATTCATCCCGCGTCGCATAGGCAAAATCATCGTGCAGGTACGGATCATCCGACAGGTTGATCTGCGTGGTCAGGTGCCGATGGCCCGGGGCCGAGATGAAGAAGTGGATATGCGCCGGCCGTTGGCCGTGGCGGCCCAACTGGTCCAGCAACTGCTGGGTCGGCCCGGTCGGCGGGCAGCCATACCCCGACGGCACGATGCTGCGGAAACGATAGTTGCCCTGAGCATCGGTCTCGATCCGTCGACGCAGGTTGAACTCCGACTGCGTGCCGTCAAACCACGAATACGTGCCGCCGGTATTGGCCTGCCACACATCGACAATCGCCCCCGCCAGCGGCTTGCCATTGGTGTCGCGCACCTGGCCCTGCATGAACAGCGGCACACCCGGGTCCTGCCCGTCATCCAGCCGCGCTTCGTACTTGGACAGCGGCGCGCCGGCCACATACAGCGGGCCTTCGATGGTGCGCGGGGTGCCGCCGGATTTGCCGGCTTCCTCGTCCGCCGCGTCCATCAGCATGTCCAGGTAATGCTCCAGGCCCAGGCCTGCCGCGAGCAAGCCGGCTTCCTGGTTCTTGCCCAGTTCGTTGAGGTAGTTGACCGCCTTCCAGAACTCTTCCGGGGTCACTTCCAGGTCTTCGATGATGTTCACCGTGTCCCGCAGGATCCGGTAGATCAGCGCCTTGGCCCGTGGGTTGCCGCCGTCGTTCAGGTTGCCGCTGGCTTCTTCGAGAAACTGTTGGGCGTGAGCAGTCTGGGAAAGTCGGATGGTCATGGTGCAATCCTCATCTTGTAATTATTAGGTGAAAAAACAGACTCAGCGATCATCCTCACGGATCGACGATGGATGCCGGCACAGGGCATTCACTTCGATGGCCATGTAAGGATAAAGCGGCAGCTGCATCAACAGGTCATGCAGTTCCTGCACGCTGTCGACATCGAACACGCTGTAGTTGGCATACAGCCCGGCGATGCGCCACAGGTGGCGCCATTTGCCTTGCTCTTGTAACCGCTGCGAGAAGGCTTTTTCTTCAGCCTTGAGCGCGGCGGCGCGCTCGGGGTTCATGTCGACGGGCAGGTTCACGGTCATTTTTACGTGGAACAACATCGCAAGTGTCCTCTTGTTATTTATCGCGACGGAAGAACGCCAGGCGCTCTTCATCGATGGCCAGGCCCAGGCCCGGAGCGGTGGAGACATGCAGGTGGAAATCGCGGTACACCAGCGGCTCGGCCAGGATGTCTTCAGTGAGCAACAGCGGGCCGAACAGCTCGGTGTCCCACGCCAGTTTGTTCAAGGTGAGAAAGGCATGGGCCGAGGCCAGGGTGCCGATACCGCCTTCGAGCATGGTGCCGCCGTACAGGCCGATGCCCGCGGCTTCGGCAATCGCGGCAGTGCGCAACACCGCACGCGGGCCGCCGTTCTTGGCGATCTTCAGGGCGAACACCGAAGCCGCGCCTTCGCGGGCCAGGTTGAAGGCGTCTTCCACACATTCGATGGATTCGTCGGCCATGATCGGCGCCGGGCTCGACAGGTTGAGGCGGGCCATGCCGCCACGGTTGTTGCGTGAAATGGGTTGTTCGATCAGGTCGATGCCATTGTCGCCCAGCACCTTGCAGGCGCGCAGGGCCACGGCTTCGTCCCAGGCCTGATTGACGTCGACCCGCACACTGGCGCGCTCGCCCAGGGCTTTTTTGATCGCGATGACGTGGGCCAGGTCCTGGCTGACTTCTCCGGCGCCGATCTTCAGTTTGAAGATGCGGTGGCGGCGCAGGTCGAGCATCTTCTCGGCCTCGGCGATGTCTTTTTCGGTGTTGCCGCTGGCCAGGGTCCAGGCCACTGGCAGGGCGTCCCGCACGCGGCCGCCGAGCAGTTCGCTGACCGGCAGGTTCAGGCGCTTGCCGAGGGCATCGAGCAAGGCGCTTTCGATACCCGACTTGGCAAAGGTGTTGCCCCGAATGCTGCGCTCCAGGCGCAACATGGCGGCGTTGATGTTGCTGGCGTCCTGGCCGAGCAGCAGCGGCGCGAAGTGCCGGTCGATGTTGATCTTGATGCTGTCGGGGCTTTCATTGCCGTAGCTCAGGCCGCCGATGGTGGTGGATTCACCAATGCCTTCGATGCCGTCGGCGCAGCGCACGCGGATGATCACCAGGGTCTGGTTCTGCATCGTGTGCATCGCCAGCTTGTGCGGGCGGATGGTAGGAAGGTCGACGATGATGGTCTCGATCGACTCGATGGCGCAAATCGGCATGGCAATACCCGTTGGGTTCTTTATAGATTTGGCCTGATTCTGTTCCTCATTTTTTCTGGCTTCCAATATAGAATTGGTCTCGAACAATACCCTTAAGGTATGAATGGAGTCCTTATGGAACTGCGCCATCTGCGTTACTTCCAGGTGCTGGGGGAAACCCTCAATTTCACCCGCGCCGCCGAACGCCTGCACATTGCCCAGCCGCCGTTGAGCCGGCAGATCCAGCAATTGGAGGACGAACTGGGTGTGGTCCTGCTGGAACGCGGGCGGCCGTTGCGGCTGACCGAGGCCGGGCGGTTTTTCTATGAGCACGCCAATGTGCTGCTGGAGCAACTGGGCAAGGTGTGCGACAACACCCGGCGCATCGGCCTTGGGCAAAAGACCTGGCTGGGCATCGGTTTTGCGCCGTCGACGCTGTATGGCGTGCTGCCGGAGTTGATCCGGCGGCTGCGCAGCCACGATGGCCTGGAGCTGGAGTTGGGTTTGTCGGAAATGACTACTTTGCAACAGGTCGAAGCCCTCAAGGCCGGGCGAATTGACGTGGGCTTCGGGCGGATTCGCATCGACGACCCGGCCATTGTGCAGCGGGTGTTGGTGGAGGACCGGCTGGTGGCGGTGCTGCCGGCCGGGCATCCCTTGCTCGGCGCCCCGGCAACCCTGGCGCAGTTGGCTGCAGAACCGTTCGTGCTCTACCCCGGCAACCCACGGCCGAGCTATGCCGACCATGTGATCGCACTGTTCGACGCCCATGGCTTGAGCCTCAAGGTTTCGCAGTGGACCAATGAGTTGCAGACCGCCATCGGCCTGGTCGGCGCGGGCATGGGCGTGACCCTGGTGCCGGCTTCGGTGCAGGTGCTGCATCGCGCAGATATCGGCTACACGCCGGTGGTGGAAGCCACCGCTACGTCGCCGATCATTCTCAGCCGGCGGATCAACGACCAGTCGCCGGGGCTCAATCATTGTCTGCAATTGGTCGAAGAGTTGATCTGAGGTCTCACAACCACCACAGATCCCCTGTGGGAGCTGGCTTGCCTGCGATAGCGGTGATTCGGAAAAGAAGGTGCAAGCTGATCCACCGCTATCGCAGGCAAGCCAGCTCCTACAGGGGATCTCCATCGGTTTTGAGTCGTGTGTTCAGCCACGCATGCGCCGGGCGTCGTTGCGTTGCAGGGTCTGGCTGGGGGACTCGTCGAACAGCTTGCGGTACTCGGCCGAAAACCGTCCCAGGTGGGTAAAGCCCCAGCCCAGGGCGATCTCGGAGATGGTGCGGGTGGAGCCGTGTTCGAGGATTTGCTGGCGCACGGCACCCAGGCGGTATTTCTTCAGGTAAGCCATGGGCGACAGGGCGAAGTATTTGCGGAAGGCATCGAACAGCTTGAACCGCGACACGCCTGCCGCCGCCTCCAGATCCTCCAGGTGCACCGCTTCCCGCGCGTTGTCGTGAATGTACTGCCGGGCCCGAATCAGATAGTGCGGCAGCTTCACTCCCAGCACGTCCCGCAGTTCTTCGGAATAGTTGTTCGGCTGGGCCAGGATCAGGCCCTTGATCAGCGAGCTTTCCAGGTCCCGGGTAAACGCCACCTGGTCATACAGCTCGCTGCTGCGTTCCAGTTCGGCGATGAAATACCGCGCCATGCGCCACCACGATGCGGAGGCACCGTCCACCGCGTCCATCGCCGACTCGAAGCGCAGCGGCGCCTCAATCGGCCGTTGCAGCAGGCTTTCCAGGGATTCGCTCATGGC
This sequence comes from Pseudomonas yamanorum, assembly GCF_013386765.1. Classification (GTDB taxonomy): domain Bacteria; phylum Pseudomonadota; class Gammaproteobacteria; order Pseudomonadales; family Pseudomonadaceae; genus Aquipseudomonas; species Aquipseudomonas yamanorum_A. Next base: position 23,172 of record NZ_JACARE010000008.1, on the reverse strand, counting down.
CGCGCGGGTGATCACCACTTGCAGCTTGCGGCAGTCGCCGGAGATCTCCAGCACCTGATGCTCGTTGGGCGAGATGATCACGCCCTGGTCGCGGTTGGAGCTGAGCCGCACGCCGTTCTTGCTCAGCTCCTGCTCGCCCACCAGCGGCAGGGTCAGGCTGTAGCTGCTGAAGTGCTCGGCGTCTTCGATGTCGATGGTGACGTCGGTGCCGTACTCGATAATCCCCAGCGTCGTGGCGCGGGACTTGAACACATTGGCACTGTGGTGAAAGCGGATGCGCTCCGGCGTCGCGGTTTGCAGCCGGTGCGGCCCGCAAATGCCGGACATCCAGCTGCAAGCGCCTTCAAGGTCGAAGCGCTCGATACGTATATCGCGTGTATTGCTACTCATCACGGGGCACCCACGGCAATTGTGGTCGGCGCGCTCTGACGGCGCGTCCTGGTAGAGCAACAGCAAGTTTTGCGCCACGCCAGCGGGATCGCCACTGGGTGGATAGCAACCGTCGACTAAGTGGATAACAAGCAGACTTTTCCGACAATCACCTTGCAAGACAGTAGCGCATTGCGCCACCTCCCTGCACCGCCGTGGGTATTTCGTGCCCAACTAACTGGCCCACCTTCCCCCATTAACCGGATAGCCCGCCGCCCCGCCGCAGCCCCTTAATGGCCTACCCGTTTAGCCATTATCAAAAAGGTGCCTCCCATGAGTGGTGCAAGAAGCGTCGAGCAGTGGAAAAGTTTTATCGAAGGCTGCCTGGATTTTCGTCCGGTGGATGAAGTGTTCCGCATCGCCCGGGACATGTTCACCGAGCCGGAACTGTTTGATCTGGAGATGGAGCTGATCTTCGAAAAGAACTGGATCTACGCCTGTCACGAAAGCGAACTGGCCAACAAACATGACTTCATGACGATGCGCGCCGGGCGCCAGCCGATGATCATCACCCGCGATGGCGAAGGCCAGCTCAACGCGCTGATCAACGCCTGCCAGCATCGCGGCACCACCCTGACGCGCGTCGGCAAAGGCAACCAGTCCACCTTCACCTGCCCGTTCCATGCCTGGTGCTACAAGAGCGACGGCCGGCTGGTGAAGGTCAAGGCGCCGGGCGAATACCCGGAAGGGTTCGACAAGGCCACTCGCGGCCTGAAGAAGGCGCGGATCGAGAGCTACAAGGGCTTTGTGTTCATCAGCCTGGACGTGAACGGCACCAACCGCCTGGAAGACTTCCTGGGCGATGCCAAAGTGTTCTTCGACATGATGGTGGCGCAGTCGGCCACCGGTGAGCTGGAAGTGCTGCCGGGCAAATCCGCCTACACCTATGACGGCAACTGGAAACTGCAAAACGAAAACGGCCTGGACGGTTATCACGTCAGCACCGTGCACTACAACTACGTGGCCACCGTGCAGCACCGCCAGCAGGTCAACACCGAGAACGGCACAGGTTCCGGTACGACCCTGGACTACAGCAAGCTCGGCGCCGGTGATGCCAACACCGACGACGGCTGGTTCGCCTTCAACAACGGCCACAGCCTGTTGTTCAGCGACATGCCCAACCCCACCGTGCGCTCGGGCTACGCCACCATCATGCCGCGCCTGATCGAAGAACACGGCCAGCAAAAAGCCGAGTGGATGATGCACCGCCTGCGCAACCTGAATATCTATCCGAGCCTGTTCTTTCTCGACCAGATCAGCTCGCAGTTGCGGATCATCCGCCCTATCGCCTGGAACAAGACCGAGATCATCAGCCAGTGCCTGGGGGTGAAAGGCGAGTCTGACGCCGACCGTGAAAACCGTATTCGCCAGTTCGAGGATTTCTTCAACGTCTCGGGCATGGGCACGCCGGATGACCTGGTGGAATTTCGCGAAGCCCAGCGCGGCTTCCAGGGTCGCCTGGAGCGCTGGAGCGATATCTCCCGGGGCAGCCATCGCTGGGAAACCGGGCCGACGCCCAACAGTGAATCCATCGGTATCCAGCCGGCGATGACCGGCACCGAATTCACCCACGAAGGGTTGTACGTCAACCAGCATCGCAACTGGCAGAAGTTCCTGCTGGACGGGCTCGATGCCCAAGCCCTGAAACTGCGGGAGGTGGAATGATGAATGCGCAATTGCAGTACCGGATCGAGCAGTTCTTTTATCGCAAGTCCGAGCTGTGCGATGCCCAGGATTGGGACGCCTACGTGCAGCTGTTCGACCCGCAGAGTGAGTTGCACCTGCCGCAATGGGATTCGGAACACGTCTACACCCGCGACCCCAAGCGCGAAATGTCGTTGATCTATTACGCCAACCGTTCGGGGCTGGAGGATCGGGTGTTTCGCCTGCGCACGGGCAAGGCGGCGTCGGCCACGCCGATGCCGAGGACGCTGCATTTGATCAATAACGTGCGGATTGCCGAGCAGGCAGACGGGCTGCTGGAAGTGAAGCTGAACTGGCACACGCTGTTCTATCGACTGGCGACGTCGGAGCAGTTTTATGGCAGCGCCACGTACAGCCTCAAGCCTGATGGCGACAGTTGGTTGATCACCCGCAAGCATGCGTTGTTGCTCAACGACACCATCAATTCGGTGCTGGATTTCTATCACCTGTGAACACCTCACCCCCCCGTAGCAGCTGTCGAGCCTTGGCGAGGCTGCGTCTGCGGAGTGTCAGATGCGCCGCCGACGCAGCCTCGCCAAGGCTCGACAGCTGCTACGCGGCGTTTTAGAGAGCGATCATATGAATCACAAAGTGGCCTTCAGTTTTGCCGACGGCAAGACCCTGTTTTTCCCGGTGGGCGCCAATGAAATCCTGCTGGATGCTGCCTTGCGCAATGGCATCAAGATCCCGCTCGACTGCCGCGAAGGCGTGTGCGGCACCTGCCAGGGCCGGTGCGAGTCGGGCAATTTCACTCAGGACTATGTGGACGAGGAAGCCCTCTCCAGCCTCGACCTGCAACAACGCAAAATGCTCAGTTGCCAGACCCGGGTCCAATCCGACGCAGCGTTTTATTTCGATTTTGATTCCAGCCTGTGCAACGCACCGGGGCCGGTACAGATTCGCAGCACGGTGAGCGCGGTGCAGCAGGTCTCGGCCAGCACGGCGATCCTGCACCTGGAGCTTGAAACCCCACTGGATTTCCTGCCGGGCCAATACGCCCGACTGTCGATCCCCGGCACCGACAGTTGGCGCTCCTACTCCTTCGCCAACCGCCCGGGCAATCAGTTGCAGTTCCTGATTCGCCTGCTGCCCGATGGCGTGATGAGCAATTACCTCCGCGAACGCTGCCAGGTCGGCGATGAGCTGCTGCTGGAAGCGCCACTGGGCGCCTTCTACCTGCGGCATGTCACCCAACCGTTGGTACTGGTGGCCGGCGGCACCGGCTTGTCGGCGCTGCTGGGCATGCTCGATGAACTGGCCGCCAACGCTTGCCAGCAGCCGGTGCACCTGTACTACGGCGTGCGCGGTGCGGCAGATTTGTGCGAGGCCACACGCATAAAAGCCTACGCCGAAAAAATCCCGGGCTTTCGCTACACCGAAGTCCTCAGCGACCCGCCACCCGACTGGCCCGGCAAACGCGGCTACCTCACCGAGCATTTCGACCTGGCCGAATTGCGGGATCGATCGGCAGATATGTATGTGTGCGGGCCGCCGCCGATGGTCGAATCCATCAAACAATGGCTGCTGGATCAGGCACTTGATGACGTTCAGCTGTATTACGAAAAGTTTACCGAGAGTAATATCTGACCCCTCAGCGGTATGAGGGGCTGGTTCGGTGTGCGATCAACCCTGAAAAAAACAAGTAGAAGGGAATGTTAATGGCGGATGACATGGTTAACCCGGTAGGCCTCAAGCGTGGCCTGAAGAACCGGCATATTCAGCTGATTGCCTTGGGAGGGGCGATCGGGACCGGGCTGTTCCTCGGCTCGGCGGGCGTGCTCAAGTCGGCGGGCCCCTCGATGATCCTGGGCTATGCGGTAGCCGGCTTCATCGCGTTCCTGATCATGCGCCAGCTCGGCGAGATGATCGTCGAGGAACCGGTGGCCGGGTCCTTCAGCCACTTCGCCCACAAATACTGGGGCGGTTACGCAGGCTTCCTCGCCGGCTGGAACTACTGGGTGCTCTACGTACTGGTGGGCATGGCCGAGCTGACGGCGGTGGGCAAGTACATCCAGTTCTGGTGGCCGGAGATTCCGACCTGGGTCAGCGCGGTGGTGTTCTTCGTGCTGGTCAACCTGATCAACACCCTCAACGTGAAGTTCTTCGGTGAGACCGAGTTCTGGTTCGCGATCATCAAGGTGGTGGCGATTGTCGGCATGATCGTGCTCGGTTGCTACCTGCTGTTCAGCGGCACCGGCGGCCCGCAAGCCTCGGTGAGCAACCTGTGGAGCCACGGCGGGTTCTTCCCCAATGGCGGCATGGGGCTGCTGATGTCCATGGCGTTCATCATGTTCTCGTTCGGCGGCCTGGAGCTGGTGGGTATTACCGCCGCCGAAGCCAGCGAGCCGCGCAAGGTGATCCCGAAGGCGATCAACCAGGTGGTGTACCGGATCCTGATTTTCTACGTCGGCGCCCTCACCGTGCTGCTGTCGCTGTACCCGTGGGACCAACTGCTGCAAACCCTCGGCGCGTCGGGCGATGCCTACAGCGGCAGCCCGTTTGTGCAGATCTTTTCCTTGATCGGCAACGACACCGCCGCCCACATCCTCAACTTCGTGGTATTGACCGCGGCGCTGTCGGTGTACAACAGCGGCGTGTACTGCAACAGCCGCATGCTGTTCGGCCTGGCCGAGCAAGGCGATGCGCCCAAAGCGCTGATGAAACTCAACAAGCAAGGCGTACCGCTGCGTGCCCTGGGTATTTCGGCCCTGGTGACGCTGCTGTGCGTGGTGATCAACTACGTCGCGCCGCATGACGCACTGGAGTTGTTGTTTGCGCTGGTGGTTGCCTCGCTGATGATCAACTGGGCGCTGATCAGCCTGACTCACATCAAGTTCCGCAAGGCCATGGGCGAACAAGGCGTGGTGCCGTCGTTCAAGACCTTCTGGTTCCCGTTCAGCAACTACCTGTGCCTGGCGTTCATGCTGATGATCATCTGCGTGATGCTGGCGATTCCGGGTGTGCGGGCGTCGGTGTATGCGATCCCGGTTTGGGTCGGGATTATCTATGTGGCGTACCGGTTGCGGTTGAATAACGCGAAGGCTGTGGCTGTGCGCTAAACCTGTGGGAGCTGGCTTGCCTGCGATAGCGGTGGTGACTGATACACCGCTATCGCAGGCAAGCCAGCTCCCACATTTGGATCGTATTGCAAATGAAAAGCCCCGGTTCTCCGGGGCTTTTTTATTACAGCGTGGAACGCACTCGCCACAGCTCGGGGAACAGCACGGTGTCGAGCATCTTGCGCAGGTAACCCACGCCTTCGGTGCCGCCGGTGCCCGGCTGGAAGCCGATGATTCGCTCCACCGTGGTGACGTGGCGGAAGCGCCATTGGCGGAAGGAATCTTCCAGGTCGATAAACTTTTCGGCCAGTTGGTACAGGTCCCAATAACGGCTCGGGTCGCGATAGACCTCGCGCCACGCCGCCTCAACGGAATCATCGTGAACCGTCGGCGCGGTCGGGTCGCGTTCGCCGCGTTTGGGGTCGATCGCCAGTCCGGCCTTGGCCATCAGGTTGACCGCCTCGTCATACAGCGACGGCGTAGCAATCGCCACTTTCAGCTCGTTCAACAGCTCAGGGCGATGGGCGTGAGGCCGCAACAGCGCCGCACTTTTATTGCCGAGGATGAATTCGATTTCCCGGTACTGGAACGACTGGAAGCCCGACGATTGCCCCAGGTACGGGCGGATCGACTTGTACTCCGACGGCGTCATGGTCGCCAGCACCGCCCAGGCGTGCACCAGTTGGTCAAAGATCCGCGACACCCGCGCCAGCATCTTGAATGCCGGCGGCAACTCACCCAGGCGCACGTGTTCGCGGGCGGCCTTGAGCTCGTGGAGCATCAGCTTCATCCACAACTCCGAGGTCTGGTGCTGGATGATGAACAGCATCTCGTTGTGGTCCGGCGACAGCGGGTGCTGGGCGCTGAGCACTTTGCCCAGGTCCAGGTAGTCGCCGTAGCTCATGGACTCGGAAAAATTCAGCTCGGCGTTATGCCATTCTTCCGGCGGCTGGTAGTCAGGGGAGAAAGGACACTGGCTCATCGCGTGGGCTCCTTGAGCGGGCGGAGGATGGCTCGTACCGGGCTGGCATCGAGGTTGGCAAAACGCAACGGCAGCGCGATCAACTCGTAATCACCCTCCGGCACGTCATCAAGGACGATGCCTTCGAGAATCGCCATGCCATGCCGGGCCACGGCGTTGTGGGAATCCATGGTCTTGGACTGCTGCGGGTCCAGCGACGGCGTGTCGATACCGATCAGGCGCACACCGAGGCTGGCCAGCAGCTCAATCGTTTCCGGGGCGACCGCAGTGAAATTCGAATCCCAGGTCTCCAGCGGCACCTGTTGATAAGTGCGCAACAGCACACGCTCCGGCAGGTCCTCCAGGTGGCCTTCCAATTGGTGCGGCTGCACCAACGCGCCACTGCCCAGGCAATGCAGCACCCGGCACGGGCCCATGTACACATCCAGGGACACTTCGCCAATCGGCGCACCGTCGGCGCTGTAGTGCAGTGGCGCGTCTACATGAGCGCCGGTGTGGGGCGACAGAGTGATGCGCCCGACATTCACCGGGCACTCAGGGCCGAACTGCCAGACGCGCTCTTCCTGAAACGGCGTATCACCCGGCCAGGTCGGGGTCGCGGTGCTCAAGGGCGGGCTGATGTCCCACCACGTTTTTATTGGATTCATTTCAAGGCTCTCGGTCGTTACTGGGGTGAATGATACGAGGGCCAGCTGTAAATATTCTTGCGAATTCCAGCGCAAAGCGGGAAATCTTTCGCACTTACTGCGAGGAAATGGCTGATTGGCGCACAGATATTTCGTACTGACTCAATCCTTCAAACAACAAATATTCCCTGTGGGAGCCGGGCTTGCCCGCGATGAGGTCGGCACAGCTTGCCCGTCCATCGCCTGACACTCCGCCATCGCGGGCAAGCCCGGCTCCCACAGGGGTTAGCGGTGACTCACGGCTGTGCAAATGCCTGCGCTTCTGGGCATCCCGATGTCGAGTTCAGACCACTGGCACGCCGCCCAAGGCGCTAGGGTTCGGGCTTCCCTTCCTCTGCCTCGGAATCATCATGTCCAAGCCAATCACCGTACTGCGCGACACCCACCCACTGCCGGTGCTCGACGCCTGCAAATGGGAAAAACTCGAAGGCGACCCGCACACCGTCAACCTCAACGCCTACACCAGCGAAGACGGCAGCAAGATCATGGGCACCTGGATCTGCACCCCGGGCAAATGGCGGGTGGAGTATGTGAAGTGGGAATACTGCCATTTCCAGGAAGGCTACTGCGTGATCACCCCGGACGGCCTGGAGCCCATCCATTTACGGGCTGGGGATATCTTCGTGGTGGAACCGGGGATGAAGGGGACGTGGGAAGTGGTCGAGACGGTGCGTAAGTATTTTGTGTTTGCCTGAAGCCATTGTGGTGAGAGGGCTTGCCCCCTCACCACAAACGCCCTATTGGGGCTTGCGATAACTGTTGATGATCGCCGAGAAGTCCTTGCCCCCTTCTCCACGCTGGCTCATCGATTGATACAACTGCTGCGCCACCGCGCCGAGGATCACCGGTTGGTGCGCCTGGCGTGCTGCTTCAGTGGCCAGTCCCAGATCCTTGAGCATCAGTTCCGCACCAAACCCACCGGTATAACCCCGGGACGACGGCGCCGTTTCGATAATCCCGGGCCACGGATTGTAGGTGTCCGAGCTCCAGCAGCGCCCGGTGGAGCTGTTGATGATTCCCGCCAGGACTTGGGTGTCGATGCCCAGCGCATCGCCCAGGGCCATGGCTTCGCTGACGCCGACCATGGTGATGCCCAGCAGCAGGTTGTTGCAGATCTTGGCGATTTGCCCGGTGCCGACTTCACCGCAGTGCACGATGTTGCGGCCCATCTGCGCCAGCACTGGCTGCAGGGTGGCGAACAGTTCCGGGGTGGCGCCGACCATGAAGGTCAACGTCCCGGCCTGGGCGCCGCCGGTGCCGCCGGACACCGGGGCATCGGCCATCACCACGCCGTGTTTCGCCGCCGCAGCCGCCACGTCGCGAGCGGTTTGCGGGTCGATGGTGCTGCAATCCACCGCCGGCACGCCTTTGCCAATGCCGGCCAGCACGCCGTCTTCACCCAGCCATACGCTGCGCACATGGGCCGCAGCCGGAAGCATGGTTACCACCAACTCGGCGCCTTCTGCTGCCGCGCGCGGCGAGGCGCTGATGGTGCCGCCCAGTTCGGCCAGTTCCTTGAGCACGGTCTGGTTCAGGTCAAACAGGTTCAGCGCGTGGCCTGCCTTGATCAGGTTGCGCGCCATCGGCGCGCCCATGTTGCCCAGGCCAATAAATGCAATCTTCATGGTCGTCTCCTCGATCAGCGCAGGTTGATGGTGGTGTTGACGCCATCGTTGACGCTGTCGTCGTCGAACCAGCGGCTGGTGACGGTTTTGGTCTGGGTGTAGAACTGCACCACTTGCTTGCCATACGGGCCCAGGTCGCCGAGTTTCGAACCACGGGAACCGGTGAAGCTGAAGAACGGCACTGGCACCGGGATCGGGATGTTGATGCCAACCTGGCCCACATCGATTTCGCTCTGGAATTTACGCGCCGCCGCGCCGCTCTGGGTGAACAGGCCGGTGCCGTTGCCGAACGGGTTGGCGTTCACCAGGGCAATGGCCTGGTCGAGGGTGTCGACTTCCAGCACCACCAGCACCGGGCCGAAGATTTCCTGGGTGTAGATCTGCATGTCAGTGGTCACGCCAGAGAACAGGGTCGGGCCGACGAAATTGCCGTCTTCAAAACCCGGCACCTTGATGCCACGGCCATCCAGCTCCAGCTTGGCGCCTTCTTTTACACCACTTTCGATCAGGTCGAGGATGCGTGCCTTGGCGCGCTTGGAGATCACCGGGCCCACATCGGTGCCCGCTTCGCTGCCGGCGTTCACCTTGAGCTTTTGCGCCAGGGCCTTGAGGTCCGGCAGCCATTGCTTGGCCGCGCCCACCAGCACCACCACGGAAGTTGCCATGCAACGCTGACCGGCGGCGCCGAAACCGGCACCTACCAGGGCGTTCAGGGTTTGCTCGCGATTGGCATCCGGAAGCACCACGGCGTGGTTCTTGGCGCCCATCATCGATTGCACGCGCTTGCCGTGTTTGCCGGCGAGGTCGTAGACGTGGGTACCGACGGCGGTCGAACCGACGAAGGACACCGCCTTGATGTCTTTATGGGTGCAGAGCGCATCCACCACGTCCTTGCCGCCATGAACCACGTTCAGCACACCGGCTGGCACACCGGCTTCCAGCGCCAGCTCCACCAGCAGCACGGTCGACAGCGGGTCCTGTTCCGACGGCTTGAGTACGAAGGTGTTACCGCAGGCGATGGCCATCGGGAACATCCACAGCGGAATCATCGCCGGGAAGTTGAACGGGGTAATGCCGGCGCACACGCCGATCGGCTGGCGCAGGGTGTAGGTATCGACGCCACCGGCGACGTTTTCCGCGAATTCGCCCATCTGCAGGGTGCCGATGGAGCACGCATGCTCCACCACTTCCAGGCCACGGAAAATGTCGCCTTCAGCGTCGGCAATGGTCTTGCCCTGCTCGGCGCTGAGCACCACGGCGATGCGCTTGGAGTGCTCGCGGATCAAGGCTTGCAGCTTGAGCATGATGCGCATGCGCGCACCGATCGGCGTCAGCTTCCAGGTCTGGAAGGCGCGATGGGCGGCGTCGATGGCAGCGTTGACTTCTTCGGGGGTGGAAAACGGTACGCGGGCCAACACTTGCTGGGTGGCCGGGTTGACGATGTCTTGCCATTCGGTGGTCTTGGATTCGACCCACTCGCCGTTGATCAGCAGCTTGACCTGTTTTACGGAAATATCGGCAGATGCGTTCATGTGGTCTCCAATTCTTGTAGGTATGCAGAGAACCAAGGCGTTGAATCGCCTTGAGGAATGAGGCGTTCGGACTGTTTTTGGAGTATAGATGTGCAAACTTCTAATAAGAACGCACATAAAAGCCGGTCCAATATGCAAAAAAACATCACGTCACTAGGCTCCCTGAACTGGGATGACCTGAAGTTTTTCCTCGAAGTTGCCCGCACCCGCAAGGCCAGCGTCGCCGCCAAGCGCCTGGCGGTGGACTACACCACCGTGTCGCGACGCATCAGCTCCCTTGAAGGATCCCTGGGCACCCTGCTGTTTGAAAAATCCCGGACCAACGGCTTCGTTTTGACCACAGAAGGCCAGCGCTTGCTGGGTTACGCCGAGTCCATCGAAAGCACGTTGCACATGGCCTGCGAACAGGTATCCGGCTCCGGCGTGGCGCTGTCGGGCCACGTGCGCATGGGCTGCACCGAGGGGTTCGGCAGCTTCTTCATCACCCCGCAACTGAGCCACTTCGTCGACACCTACCCGGCGATCTCCGTGGACATCCTGCCCCTGCCCCACTTCATCAGCCTGTCCAAGCGCGAAGCGGATATCGTCATCGCCCTGGAGCGTCCGGAACACGGGCCGTACGTGTGCTGCAAACTGTGCGACTACAAACTGCAGCTGTACGCGACCCAGGAATACCTCGACCAGCATCCGCCCATCCGCCGGGCGGCGGATCTGGCCGAACATCCGTTTATCAGTTACGTAGATGACCTGGCGTTCAGTTCGGAGCTGCTGTACCTGGCCAACGTGGTGCCCGGCGCCAGCGCGAGCTTGCGCAGCACCAGCGTGATCGCGCAGTACGTGGCGGCGCAGCAGGGGCGATCGCTGGCGATCTTGCCGTGCTTCTTGGCGGCGCAGGACCCGCGATTGCTGCCAGTGCTGGGCAAAGAGATCAACATTACGCGGCAGTTCTGGATGTACTGCCGCGAGGACTTGAGGAAGTTGAAACGGATCACCCTGTTGTGGGATTACATCCGTGAGGTGACGGAGCAGAATCAGCCGTTGTTGATGGGGGAGACGCGGGAGATGCGGTTTGCAGGCTGAAGCTCGCAATGGAAGCCGCCATGGATGTGCGTGGCGAGCAGTATGCGTGGGCTGCGCATTATCTGTGTGAGATGGGGAAGGCCGTGGTTGATGACCTGACCAAGGCCATGTTGCCAAGTGGTTAAGCGGACGTCATATAAAGCACGCCACAAATAAAATGTGGGAGCCGGGCTTGCCCGCGATGGCGGTGTGTCAGTCACCCAATACATCAACTGATACACCGCCATCGCGGGCAAGCCCGGCTCCCACATTGATTGCATTCCAACTCGAATTGCCCGGAAGCCAGACTAGTCAGCAATCACCACAATCGACACCCGTCGGTTCTCGGTACGCCCCGCCGCGGTCTCGTTGGAGGCCACCGGTTCGCTGCTGCCCAGCCCGCGCAGTTGCACGTTTTCTTCTTTCATCCCCACACCCGCCAACACGTGCGCAACGCTTTTGGCCCGGCGCAGGGACAGTTGCTGGTTGTAGGTCTCCTTGCCCGAGGCGTCGGTGTGGCCGTCGACCCGCACCCGCTCAATGCCCACGCCCAACAGCGCCTTGCCGATGCGCTGGACGATCTCGGTGCTGGGTGCATTCAGCACTTCGACGTCGCTGCCAAACAGCACCTTGCCCGAGAGGCCAAAGGCCCAACCCTCATCAGTCAGTTCAAAACCCTGTTGTTTGAGCACGGCAATCTGCGCCGGTGTCAGGCCTTTGGGTGGCGGGGTCTGGCAGCCCGTCAGCGCGAGCAGGGCCACGAGCAAGGTGATAAACAAAAAACGTGCGGTCGAGAACAAGGGATCAACTCCTGTGTTGAACGTTGACAGCGGGATCCTCCGATTCCGCCGTTTGCTGGCCCCCCTGGGAAAGCCGTTTGGCCTGGTACATCGCCGCGTCGGCGGCGTTGAGCAGGGTGCCCGGGGTGGCGCCATGGTCAGGGTAGACGGCAATGCCGATACTGAGTGAGGTCAATACCTGGGTGTCGCCGGGCAGAGGAATCGGTGTATCCATGCTGGCGATGATCTTGTCGGCGATGCGCTGGGCGTCCTCCAGCTTGTGCAGGGGCGACAGCAGGATCGCAAACTCGTCGCCACCCAGGCGTGCCACCAGATCGTCTTCGCGCAGTTGCGCACGCACGCGCGCCGCCACGGCCACCAATACCGCATCGCCGGCGGCGTGCCCGAAGTTGTCGTTGATGTCTTTGAAGCGGTCGCTGTCGAGGAACAACACCGCGACTTTCTCGTTGAGTTTGGCGGCGCTGCGCAGGGCACGAATCAATCGCCCTTCAAAGAACGCCCGGTTGGGCAGCCCGGTCAGGCTGTCGTGGCTGGCCTGGTGGGCAAGGGTTTCGTTTTCGCTTTGCAGGTGGGTTTGCCAGGCTTCCATCTCGTCGAGCAAGGCGTTGAAGTCATTGCCCAGGCTGTCGAGCTCGGCGATTTGCGCCGGTGGCACGCGCCGGTCAAACGCCCGCTCGCTGCGGGCGGCGTGGGCCACCGAGGCGAGGCTGTGCAGCGGCCCGGTGATGCCACGCAACAGCCGCCGCGCCAGGAACAAGGCGACCCAGGCACTGAGGGCGGTGCATATCAGAATCCCGGCCAGCCCACTGAGCAGGAAGCGCAACAGGCTGCCGCCATGCCCCGTCAGGTGGACACTGCCGATAACTTGACCCTGATGCAGGATCGGCTGGGTGATCGGCTGTTCGAGCAGTGCATGCGCCAACTGCAGCTCAATCATTGAGAGCATCCCGGTTTCCGGGCGCTCCCAATGTGCCAGTTGCTTGCCGTCGACATTGAAGACCTCGGCCTCGGCCACCTCTTCCTCCGAGGCAATCACCGCCAACGCTTCAGTAGCCGCCGCACTGTCGTTGAACACCACGGCCGCTTCTACGGTGTAGTTGATGGAGCGGGCGATCAAATGCAGGTTGTGGTCGGCATACACCCGCAACGCAAGCACCCCGAGCAGCGTCAGCGAGACACTCGCCATGGTCACCGCCATCAGCGCCAGGCTCAGGTGCCCGCGACCGATGACTGAGCGCAGGGTTGGCCGTACCGGGGTTTTATCCACACTCATGACCCTGGCGCTCGACGGCGGGACAGTTGCAGTACGCTTGGATGAATACGCACACCGCTGCGGGCAACGGAGTCGAGGTTGACCTCGAACGACACCTGCTCATCGGCCACACGCAGGCAGAACAGGCTGCCCACGGTGCATTGGTCGCCGCCTTCGCTGATGCTGAGCACCGGATGGCCGATCAAGGCCGCAAACAGACGGCTACGCTCATCGCTGGTCAATTGGCCGATGTACACCGCGTCGCAAGCATTGGCGATGTCCGGATGGTTGGCCAGTAAACGCTGCACCACCACCGGACGGCCGGTAGCCTGGGTGGTGCCTTTGACCAGGTCATCGGTGTATTGGGTCGGCCCGACGATGCACAGGCGCAATTGCGCGGGCTCTACCGGCCAGCGGGCGTAACTGAGAATGCCCAGGACCACCTGGGTGACGGCCTTGGCCCGTTGATCGGCCATGCCGGCAGGTGGCTGGGCAAAAGCGAGAGGCGTGAATATCCACAGAAGCGCCAACAGCAGCATGCGTCTCCAGCTCAAACTTCGCTCTGTGGGCGAGACAGCCACGTTCATGCAGCGATTCTCTTTGATCTTCTTTGGATGATGCCGCAACGATAGCACAACGGCGGAAAACCCCCGAGGCGACACCTAGGAGGATTCCGACATTTTATTAAGAAAAATCACACATATGGATCAGAAAATTTAGATAACCCATCGGTCAGCTTATTTAATGATCAAGCACCCAGTTCAAGCATAAGCCCGCTCAAGCGCTTCACCTTGCGCCGCACCGCTTCTTCAAACACGCCGCCCCGGGGTTCGATCAGGCTGAACCAGTCCTTGGCGCGGGTGATACCGGTGTAGATCAACTCTTTGGTGAGCACCGGGTTCAAGGCGTCCGGCAGGATCAGCGCGGTATGGGTGAATTCAGAACCCTGGGATTTGTGCACCGTCATCGCGTACACGGTTTCCACATCATTGAGCCGGCTGGGCAGCACAAAACGCACACCGCCCTGGCCATCGTTGCGTGGAAACGCGACGCGCAGCACCTGCGGCCCGCCATCGCTTTCGGGCAGCTTCAGGGCAATGCCGATATCGCCGTTCATCAGGCCCAGGCCGTAATCGTTGCGGGTCATCAATACCGGGCGGCCTTCGTACCATTGCTGGTCGCTGTCGATCAGCCGGGCCTTGAGCAGCGCGGCGGTGATGCGCAGGTTCAAGCCCTCGACACCCCACGGCCCCTTGCGCACGGCGCAAAGCAGCTGGAAGGCATCGAAGGCTTTGAGCAGCCTTTGCGCCCAGAGGGTCCAGGCTTCGTCATCCCGAGGAGTGTCGAGGGCCGGACGCGCGGTCTGTAACAACTTCAGGTAATAGCGATAGCCATGGGCACCGTCGCCGTGACCATCCAGCACCAGGCGCTCCAGGGCATGGTCGTGCTCACCCTTGAGGCTGACGCAAAACAGGTCGGCATGGCTGCGGGCCGCCAGCAGTTTGCGAGCCTGTTCGGCGTTTTGCTGGTTGACCCAGCGGGCCAGTTGGCCAATGCCGCTGCCTTCGCCAAACCGTCGCGAGTAACGCAGCATCACGACTTGTTGCGCCAAGGGATGGCTGCCGTCGAGGTCTTCCTGCAGGCCGCTGGCGCCGAGGTCTTCGCCGCTGACCTGTTGCAGCCACTGGCGGGTTTGCGGGCTGTAGAAACCGGCTTCGGCGTCACGGCACAAATCCCCCAGCACCGCGCCCGCCTCAACCGAGGCCAACTGGTCCTTGTCACCCAGCAGCACCAGACGGGCGTGAGGCGGCAAGGCGTCCAGCAGGTTGGCCATCATTTCCAGGTCGATCATCGAGGCTTCGTCCACCACCAGCACATCCAGGGGCAACGGATTGCCGAGGTGATGCCGGAAGTGCCGGGTGCCGGGGCGACTGCCCAGCAAACGGTGGACAGTGGTGACCTGGGTCGGGATTTTTTCCTTCACTGCATCAGGCACTTTCAGCGACAGCACTTGCTGGCTGATGGACTCAGTCAAGCGCGCGGCCGCCTTGCCGGTGGGCGCAGCCAGACGAATGCGCAACGCGCTGCCCGCTTCCACGGCGGGTGCCTGCAACAACGCGAGCAAGCGCACCACGGTGGTGGTCTTGCCAGTGCCAGGGCCGCCGGTGACGATGCTGAATGCACCGCGGGTGGCCAAGGCACAAGCGAGTTTCTGCCAGTCGACAACCCCATCCGGCGGGGCCTGGTCGAACAGGCGATTCAGGCGTTCGGGCAGATCATCGGCAACGCTCTCGCGGGTGGCGAGTCGCAGGCGCAGAGCGGTGTCAATGCGCCGCTCGTAGGTCCAGTAGCGGCGCAAGTACAGGCGTTTGTCCGACAGCACCAGTGGTCGGCTTTGCGCGTCTTCGCTGCCGTCGACGGCCAGTGCCACCAGGCGGCTGGCGGCCAGGGCGTGGCACCAATGAGCGCCGTCCAGGCCTTCAAGCAATTGCGAAGGCAGCAGCATGGCGCCGGTTTGCACATCGCCTTCAGGCGGCAGCGACAGGGCAAAATCCGGGGCCTTGAGGGTTTCGAACAGGTCCAGGCACACATGGCCGTGGCCCAGTTGGTGGCTGGTCAAGGCAGCGGCCAACAGCACCAAGGGGTCGGCCTGGGGATCGAGTTCGTGGAGGAAGCCGACGAAGGCTTTATCCAGCGCACGCAACCATCCGCGCTGCACCCAGAGATCGAGCAACTGCACCAGATCGGCGGCGCGGCTGAGGGGCGTCAGGTCCTCAAGCGGTAACGGCGACAGGCTCATAGCAACACTCCTTGTTCCCACGCGGGTTCGGCCTTGGGTGGTAGCGGTTTGCCCTGGAACAGCAGGTCCAGGCTTTCGATCAATTCACGAGGCGGACGGGTGAAATACGCGCCCTGGCTCGCAGAATGGGTGCCGCGCAGGAACAGGTACAAGGCGCCGCCGATGTGGCGGTCGTAGTCGTAATCCGGCAATCGAGCCTTGAGCTGGCGATGCAGGGCCAGCAGGTAAAGGACATATTGCAGGTCGTAACGATGATCGAGGATCGACAGTTCCATGGCCTGTTGTGTGTAGGCCGAATCATCAGGGCCGAGCCAGTTGGATTTGTAATCGGCCACGTAGTAGCGGCCTTCATGTTCGAAGGTCAGGTCGATAAAGCCCTTGAACATGCCGTTGAGCAACACCGGCTCGGCGGCCACACGGGATACGCCGTTGTGAGTGTGCTGGCACACCAGTTTGTCGAGCGCGAGGACGTCGACTTTGTGGCTGGCGAACCAGAACTCCATTTCGATCTGGTACTGCTGCAATTCGCTGAGGGCCACCTGCCCGTTGCCCAAGGGCAGCCGGGCCTGCAACAAGTGCCCAAGCCAACCGGACAGCGTGTCGATCCAGCCTTCCCAGCCACGTCGGTTGCAGCGCCGGGCGACTGCATCTTCGATGGCTTCGGGAGTCACGTTGAAGCCTTCGCCGCCCGCCCATTCCAACAGGCCATGGAGGAAGGTGCCGGGGTTCGGCCCGCGTGGGAAACGGTGAATATCACCACCGGAAGCCGGCACTTCACGCGGTGCATCCGGGTCGAGGCGTTCGTCATCGAACAGCTTCTGCGCCTGTGGGCTTTCCGGCGCTTCCAGGCTCGCTGCACTCATGCTTTCGCCGATACGCAGGGCGCTGTAGGAGGCGATCCACCAGTTTTCTGCCGCCTTGCGCTTGGGCAGCAGCGGCGCGAGCAAGGTGGCTTCGTTGCGCGGCGGATGAAACACGACCGCGTCGGCTTCGGGTATTTCTGCGTAATGCAGCGCGGGGCAACCATCCTGTAAGTCGAGCAGCCAACGGGCCAAGCCGGCGGATTCGCCAAGTGAAGCGCCGCCGCCGAGCAAGTAGCCCAGGGCCGACAGGTGCAACACCGAGCTGTTGTTATTGCCGCGTTTCAGGTCGGCGATCCCCAGCCAGCAGGCGTGTTTGGCACGGGTCAGTGCTACGTAGAACAGCCGCAAGTCTTCGGCCAGGCGCTCGTCGTCAGCTTGGGCGATCAATTCGGCGGTGGGCCTGAGGCTGACCTGGGACTTGCCGTTTTCGTCGTGGTAATGCAACGGCAAGCGGCTGCCATCCACCGGTTTTGCCGAGCAGATGAAGGGCAGGAAGACCAGGTCGTATTCCAGCCCCTTGGACTTGTGGATCGTCACCACTTTGACCAACTGCTCATCGCTTTCCAGCCGCAGGATCTGCTCTTCGCCGGCCTGCCCGGAGAGTGCAAGATGTTCGGCCAGGTGGCGAATCAGTGCCTGTTCGCCGTCCAGCTCTGCGGCTGCCTGTTGCAGCAATTCCGAGAGGTGCAGCAGGTTGGTCAGTACCCGTTCGCCATCGCTGCGGGTGATCAGGGTTTGCGGCAATTTGAAGTCGTGCAGCAGGCGGCGCAGCATCGGCAGCACGCCTTGGGTGCGCCAGATCGTGCGGTAATCGCGGAACTGCATCACGCGCTTTTCCCACGCCAATTCGTCCTGGTTCAGACGTTCCAGTTCGGGCAGTGACAGGTTCAAGGTGATGCAGGCCAGGGCGGCGCGCAGCGGGCGCTCGACATCCGGCTCGGCGCAGGCCTTGAGCCAGGCCAGCAGGTCGTGGGCTTCCTGGGCGGCGAACACCGAGTCCTTGTCGGAGAGGTACACGCTGCGCACACCACGGGCGGCCAGCTCGCCACGCACGGCCTGGGCTTCCTTGCCGTCGCGCACGAGGATGGCGATGTCCGACGGCAGTACGCCCTTGAAGCTACCGTCTTTGCTCAGGAATCCCGCAGTACCCTGCTGGCCACCGTTGAGCAAGGCGACAATTTGACTGGCACAGGACGCGGCCAGTTGTTGGCGGTAGAGCACGCTGGAGATCGGCTGGTCGGTGGGCAGATGCCAGAGGTTCAGCGCCGGCAACGTCTGACCGTTGACCTGCAGTTGTTCCTTGCGGCCTTGGGACAATACCGACTGGAACGGCACCGGATTCGTACCGTCGGGTTCGCGAAACAGGAACGCGCCGCGACCTTTTTCTGCGCGCTGGAACACGTGGTTTACCGCCTCGACCATGGCGTGGCTCGAACGGAAGTTGGTGCCCAGGGTGTGATGGCGGCCGGTGGTGGATTGGCGCGCACGCAGGTAGGTGTAGATGTCGGCGCCACGGAACGCATAGATCGCCTGCTTCGGGTCGCCGATCAGGAACAGGCCGCTGTCGAGGTGGTTTTCTTCGATGCGGTAGATGCTGTCGAAGATGCTGTATTGAACCGGGTCGGTGTCCTGGAATTCATCGATCAAGGCGACCGGGAATTGCTCGCGGATCACACTGGCCAGGCGCTCGCCGCCATCGGCCTGCAGAGCGGCGTTGAGGCGGATCAGCATGTCGTCAAAGCCCATTTCAGCGCGACGGCGTTTCTCTTCTTCGAAGCGTTTTCCAACCCAGCCGGCGGCGTGTTGCAGTACGGCGGCGTCGGGCGTTGGCAGGGCGTCGAGGCTGGCCTTGAGGCCGGCCATGGCTTCGATACCTGGATGCTGCGGCGGTTCGCCTTTCCAGGCTTCGGCCATGCCGTCGGGCGTCAACCGGGTGAAGCCGGTACCGATATCCAGTTGTTCGAGTGATTCGTCAGCCGCCCAAGCGCTGATTTTTTCGAACCAGGGTTCGAAGTAACGGGCTTGCATCTTGCGGCCATCGACCGCTTTGGCCGCGACGGCTTGCAGGCAAATATTGCGCAGTTCTTCTGCCCATTGCAGCCAGGGCGCCTTGAGTGAAACGAGGGCTTGGCGGCGCTCTTGCAAACACGCGTTGATCAGCTCGGCGGGTTCACGGGTTTCATCGGTGGGCCGTTCGCTGCCGAACAAGGCGCGTACCCGTGGCATCAACGCAGCCGGGCCGCCCCAATTGTTGCGTACCCAGTTCAGCGCATCGTCGTGCATCGGGTAGCAGAACAACCGCCAGTAGTCGCGCAGCACTTCGCCGAGCAGGTCACTGTGGTCGGTTTCCAGGGTCTGGGTGAACAGGCTGCCGCTGTCGAATGCGTGTTCGCGCAGCATGCGCTGGCACCAACTGTGGATGGTCGAGACGGCGGCTTCGTCCATCCATTGGGCGGCGATGTCCAAGCGATTGGCGCAGCCGGGCCATTGTTCGGGGCTGTATTGATCGCGCAGCTCAGCGATCAGCGCATCGGGCTGTTCGATTTCTTCGCGAAAAAAACGCGCGGCTTCTGCCAGGCGGATACGGATGCGTTCGCGCAGCTCTTTGGTGGCGGCGTCGGTGAAGGTCACCACAAGGATTTGCGGCGGCAGCAATTCGCGGCCAAAGCCCGACTCATCACCGCCATGGCCGAGTACCAGGCGCAGATAGAGCGCCGAGATAGTGAAGGTCTTGCCCGTGCCGGCACTGGCTTCGATCAGTTGGCTGCCTTTAAGCGGGAAAGCCAGGGCCAGGGGTTTTGTGCCGCTCATGCGCTGGCCTCCGCGCTGGTGAGTGATCGCCAGGGGGCATTGATCAACGGTCGATACAGGGTTTCGCACCAGCCTTCGAACTCTTCGCTGGCCATTAGCGCAGCGTAGTCCGGGAACTGGCGGGTGAGCGCTGGGCTTTCACGGCGCTCGCCGTCGGTGGTTTGGCCGTCGCCTTCGTAGGCCTTGCAGGCGGCGGCTTGGGCTTTGGCAGGGTCGGTTTGACCGAGCCAGGCGAACGCTGTTTTAACGGCAATCGGCAGTGGTTCACTCATGCCGGTTTTCCAGGCGAGCAGCAGGTTGCCGAGGAGTTCCTGGGCTGTGGCTTGCTCCAGCGGGGCCAATAGCAGCGTGTCGTCGCTGGCGACCAGGCCGGTACTGAGTGGCAGTCCGCAAGCACAGGCCACCAAGTGGTTCACCCACGGACGAATCAGGCGGTGCCACTTCCGGGTTTTGATCGAACCGATGCTGTTGGGGATGGCGGTGACGCTCAGGAAGCCACCGTCGCTGCGCTGGTGCAGGCCGCTGATCCAGCCTTCCAGCTGGATGCCTTGATACTCAAAACTGATCGGTTCGGCGCTGGTGTATGGTGTGGGCCAGAGTGCCAGGAGCTGCTGGTAACGTTGCAGCAGATCAGGCAAAGGCTCGATCAGTTCTTTGCGCAGGCATTCGCCGAAACCGACCATTGGCAGCAAGCCGCTACCTTGCAGGCGCAAGGCCTGGGCGTTGAGGGCTTCGTCGAGGTTGTCGGGTTGGGTCAGCGCGGCGGCGAGCAAACTGTCGCTCAGGCTGTAGCGCTGGAGTGCGTCGAGGACGAAGGGTTCTTCATCTTCCAGCGGGACTTCGGCGGCTTCAAAGAACACTTTCAGACGCTGGCTGAAGAAGTGTTTGACCGGGTTGCGCAGGAAATCCTGCAGTTGGCCAAGGCTCAGCGGTTCTTCCTGGATGTAGGGAGCGAGGTTGCCAGTATCGAGCCGGTTTTCCGGGGTCGCGTGGAGCAACTGCCATTCACGGGCATAGCTGAACAGCTCGTCACCTTCATGGAAGTAGCGAGCACTGAAGGGTTGGAGCGGATGTTCCTGGGTGGTGGCTTCAAGGAGTGGTACGCCGCTGGTGGTGTGCCAGCCGCTGGCGATATGGTCACGCAGCTGGCCGATCAGAACGGACGCCGGACGATCACTGTTGTCGCGGATACTGCGGCCGACCCAACTGATGTAGAGCTGGTCGCGTGCCGAAAGCAGCGCTTCGAGCAACAGGTAACGGTCGTCTTCGCGGCGCGAACGATCGCCTGGGCGGTAGTCGCTGCCCATCAGGTCGAAGTCCAGCGGTGGTTGCGCGCGTGGGTAATCACCGTCGTTCATGCCGAGCAGGCACACCAGCTTGAACGGGATCGCTCGCATGGGCATCAGGGTACAAAAATTGACAGCACCTGCAAGGAAGCGCTGGGACAGGCGGCCTTGGTCGAGGCCCGCCAACCAAGCCTCGCGGACTACGGTGAGAGGTAACTCGTCGTGCAGTCCGACGGACTCGCAGGTCTCCAGCCAGGTTTCTCTCAGTTGCTCGAGCTGGCCCAATAGGTAGTCGTCGTGCTCATTGCTCGGGAGGAAGAACAGCTGCATCAAGTTTTGCAGACGCTCGCCCCACTCTTGCGGCGCGGCTGGTTGTGACAGTGCCTGGTGGGCGTCGTGCAGCGCATCGAGCAGTGCAACCAGCGGGCCGATCAATGCGGCGTCGAGGCCGCCGATTTCATCGTAAGGCTCGATGCCGTCGCAGGCAGAACCTGTGCCGACGGCGTAGCCCAGGAGCATGCGGCGCAGGCCGAAACGCCAGCTGTTTTGCTCCAGCTCATGGGGTAAGCCAAGACCCGCGCGCTGTTCGGCATTGAGGCCCCAACGGATACCGGCGCCTTCGATCCAGCGGTGCAGGGTCGGCAGGTCGCGCTCCTTGATGGCGAAACGTTCGCGCAAGGCCGGGACGTCGAGCAGGTCAAGGATTTCGCTGACCGGGAAGCGGCTGTCGGGGAGCTTGAGCAGGTGCTCGACGGCGATCAGCAATGGGTCACGGCCGCGCTGGCCTTGGTCTGTGAGCGTGAACGGGATGAAGCGTAGGTCGCTTCTTTCAAGCTGGCCGAATACAGCGCGAATGTGCGGCGCGTAGCTGTCGACGTCGGGAACCATGACGATGATGTCCCGTGGGCGCAGCGTGGGGTCGGCGCTGAAGCGCTGCAGCAATTGGTCGTGGAGAACTTCCACTTCGCGCTGGGCGCTGTGGGCAATGTGGAAGCGGATGGAGGTGTCGTGCTCCAGATCGACGCTTGGCCAGAGTTCTCGGGTTTCGTTGAGCGGGCGCAGTTCGAGGATGTCGTCCTGGAGCTGGTTGAGCAAGGTGGTGGGCTCGCTCTCGCTGAACAGGTCGATGCGGCCGTCACGAAATGCCGAGCGGTAGCTGTTGGGGTCGTCGTAGCTGTCCAGCAGGTTGATGTAGTCGCGACCTTGTTTGCCCCAGGCAGCGAGCAGCGGATGGGCATGCTGGTGCAGGGTTTGCGGGTCGATGGTGACCGGCATTCCGGCTTTGCGGGCCTGGCGTTTGTATTCGTTCCGGAGCAGGTCTTTGTCGGCGACGATGTCGGACCAGTGGTGGCGACATGGGTTGTGCACGCACAACAGGACCTGGCTGAAACGAGCCAGGCCAGCCAGCGCTTCCAGGGCTTGGGCTGGCAGGGATGAAATGCCGAACACGATCACTCGGGAAGGCAGGCCCGCGGGCGCTTGTTCCAGGGTGTTGATGCGCTCGATAAAGCGTTGGTGAACACCGGCACGACTCTGGGCCATGCCCTCCTCCCCGACGTCCAGCAACAGGGCACGCCATAGTTCGGCTTGCCAGCAGTTGGCCGGGCTCAAGGGTTTTGATTCGCCTCGGCCGTTGCGCAATTGGTGGCGGCCGGCGGCCCAGTCTTCCAGCCAGTCAGCACGGTAGACCTGGTATTGGTCAAACAGGTCGGCGAGACGCTCTGCCAGTTGGTAGCGTTTGCGCAGATCCGTATCGTGGGTCAGAAAGCGTTGCAGGGGTTCGAAGTGGGGCTGATCGATCAGCTCCGGGAGCAGGCGCATGAGGCGCCAGGTCAGCGGGGCTTTATCGAGCAGGGACTTGGGCGGGATTTCATCTTTACCCAGGACCATTCGATAGAGCTGCCACATGAAGCTGCCGGGGAGTTGCACGTCGATGGCCGCGGCGATACCGCAACCGCCCATGTCGTCATCTTCAGGGTCTTCGGCCAGCGCCAGTTTGAGCCATTGGGCAATGCCGTTGCTTTGTACCAAGGCGATTTCGTTTTCCAGGGGAGCCAGTGGGTAACGACGCATCCAACTGACAACCAGGCTGCGCAGTTCATCCAGGCGGTTGCCGTGAACCACCATGAATCCAGCACTGAGGGACGTCGCATCCGGCATAACGGCTTCCTTGGGAAAAGCAAAATCGAGGGATGGACTTTAGCATTGAAGGCAGTTGCAGGCTGCAAGCGAGACACGCTTGATGCGTTGCGCGCCCGTACTTTTCGACCGCCCAAAAACAAAA
>NZ_JACARE010000076.1 GCF_013386765.1 Pseudomonas yamanorum | reverse complement strand
AACGGCGGCCTATGGTTTCGCTCTTACAGCGAGTCACTTTGCAAAAGCGGCAAAGTAACCAAAACGCTCTGCCCCGCCTGTCGGCACCTCGCCTAGGCTCGGTGTTCCCTTGTAAGATTATTTTCACCTGCTTCAGACCGTGGTGCCCTCAGATTTCGAGATCGTGAGTGAGCATGGGTCGGAGCAGGTTTCTTCCTAAACTAGTCCGAACGGTTGCCTGGGCGCAAAGCCCGATTCTGCAAGGTTGGACGTGAGGAAAACGCTATGGACCATGACTCTGCGTTCGTCGGAATTGATGTTTCCAAAAACAAGCTCGACTCATTCGTCAGCACTACTGGCCAAGTCGAACAGTTTTTCAATACTCAAGAAGATATCCAGCGTTTAGCTAAACATCTCAAGGCTCAGGAGCCGGTTTTGGTGGTGCTGGAAGCGACTGGTGGATATGAGCGGCTTGCCGCTGCCGAGCTTTGTGCTGCTGGATTACCCGTTGTTGTTGTCAATCCCCGTCAGGTTCGTGATTTCGCCAAGGCGACCGGTAGGCTGGCGAAAACCGACGCTCTGGATGCCCAGGTGATTGCGGAGTTTGCCCAGGCGGTCAAACCCGAGATTCGGGAGATGCCAGATGAACACGCTCGCGAACTGGCGGATCTACTGACTCGACGCCGCCAGCTCATCGATATGATCGTGGCGGAAGAGTCTCGATTGAAACAGGCGGTATTCAAGGCGCTTCGACGGGACATCAAGGCACATATCGTCTGGCTTCAAAAGCGCCTTAAAAGCACAGACGATGACTTGCACGAAGCGATCAAAGCTTCGCCGGTTTGGAAGGCCAATTATGATTTGCTGCGCGAGGTATCGGGCGTTGGCAATGTGCTCGCACTTTCGCTGCTGGCAATGGTTCCGGAGCTGGGCAAGGTTAATCGCAAACAAGTGGCTGCATTGGTTGGTGTGGCCCCTTTTAACTGCGATAGCGGCCTCTACAAAGGACGTAGACGGATATGGGGTGGCCGAGCTGAGGTGCGAAGTGTCCTTTACATGGCTGTCTTGTCCTCGAAGAGCCATAACCCGGTGATCGAGAGGTTTTACAACCATCTGCTTGCTGCAGGGAAGACGAAGAAAGTAGCGCTGGTGGCATGCATGAGAAAGTTGCTGACGATCCTGAATGCGATGGTGCGCGATCAAAAGCATTTCGCTGAAATGGCTTGAATTTCGACACGGTTGCTCACTCCGGGATTGCTCCGCGGGCCGCCGCGACGGGGCGTCCCTGCCCCGTCGCGGCTAAACCGGCGTCCTGCCGGTTTACCCGCTCCTCAATCCCTGCGTTC
>NZ_JACARE010000075.1 GCF_013386765.1 Pseudomonas yamanorum | reverse complement strand
GCTGTAAGAGCGGAACCAATAGTAGCCATCACCCAAATAACGGATATGTACACCGCCCAAAAACCAGCCTACCGCAAGGGCCCCAAAACCTGCCGATACCGCTCCACCCCCTGGCCCGTCTCCCGCACCAGAACCACCTCAAGCCCCTGCGGATCCTCCCGCCGATTCCCGCTCAACTGCCGCCACCCCTTATCCCAAACCCTGACCTGCAAATCCCTGACCTGCCCAAGCACCGCCACCGCATCCCGGGGCGCAGGCAGCGGATACCGATCCCGCGCCGGAGCCGCCGCCCGGTACAGCGTGTCGCCCTTGAGCCACCACCGCACCCGCTGCAACCCATCACCAGGAATCGGCGCACTACGGATCACCTCCAGCCGAAACCCCTTGCTGTCCGAACTCCTCACCGACATCCCCGCCAACCCCCCAGGCTTCGGCGCCTCATCACTCACAGGCGGCCCCAACTCAACCCCCGCGCGCAAACTCACATCCAGCTGCAGCTGATTCAGCGCCCGCAACAACACCTCGGTCTGCTCACTGCTGGCCTGCAAATGCTGATCCGCCCGGGTCACACTGTCCAACCCGCGCCAGGCAATCACACTGACCACCGCCATCAACATGATCGCTACCATCACCTCGATCAGCGTAAAACCCTTCTGGTCACTCATGGCTCACCACCCGCAACAACCCCGCCGCATCCCGTTGCACGCTCAAGCTGTGCTGCCCATCCGACAGCACCACCCGCACCGGCGGGTTCACCCATTCAGCATCCAGCACCAGGACTTTCCCGGGCTCGACGCGCACCTGCATCGGCGTGTTGTCCCAGGCCCGTGGACGCAGTTGCTGATCCCCGCTGAAGTTCTCCAACCCCAACCCATCATCCGTAACGCGGCTGAAGCGAAACCCCTTGGCATCCGCCCGCCAGGTGATCGCTCGGCCATCCGCGCGGGCCTCGGCCTGGGCCACCTGCAACAGCTGGCTCAAGCGCTCGGCATCCTTGCGCAGCAGGTGCAGCGGGTCCGGCTTGATGCTCAGGCTGATGGCCGCACTGGCGATGCCGATGATCACCAGCACCACCATCAACTCGATCAACGTGAAGCCCTGCTGTTTCATTTTTTGCTCCCTGACGGACCACTGAAATAAAAAGGTGTGAATTGCCCTGTAGCCTGAGGCAACGGACAAACAGGAGGTCCCGCCCATGGCATTCATCCATCGTTTTTCACCCGCCCATGGCGTGCAGGCCGTGGCGTTGCTGGCGGCGCTGGCCGGGGTGGCGACCTGGACGCCGCTGCTGCTCACCTCGGCCGAATCCCACACCCCGCAGGCCGCGCCCCAGGCCTTGGCCGCCCACAGCGACAACCCGGCGCTGCAGTGGTTTTCCAATACCCCGGCGGTGATGCAGATCAAGGTTTCCGGTGTGCTCGCCGGGGCCCGTGGCGCGGTGGCGATCCTCAGCCTCAACGACGGCCCGCCCCGCAGCTTTTTGTTGGGTGAACGCCTAAGCCCCGGGGTGCGCCTGACGGCCATTGAAGGCGATAGCGTGGAGATTGAACGCGGTACGGAAAAAATCCGCGTGCCTCTCGACAAGTTGCCCGACGCTCCGGCCTTGCCAAGCCTCACTCGGCAGTAACCGCGCGCGGTAGCGGCGGGCGCCCCAGTACGGTCTCCAGGCGTGCCAGGGGCGGCGCTTCACGGGTCGCGTCCAGCACCATCACGCTGACCTGGAACAGGCGCCCATCCGGCCCGTTGCTGATGGTCTGTTCGCAACGCAGTTTCAGCCGACCCTGGTCGCAGTCGAACGTCTTGCGCCCCGGGCTCACCCGACCTTCCAGGCGCAGTTCCGCCAGGCGACTCTGGGCCGCCAGCAACGCCATCGACTTGTCCCGCAGCAGGCCATTGCTGGTGGTCATCAGGCCGGCCACGCGCACGGCGGCAGCCATGGCCACGGCGATGATCGCCAGGGCCACCAACACTTCAATCAGGGTGAAACCGTGCTCGTTGCGGGGGCCGCCCATGGCGTACTCAAAACCGGGAAACAAGCCCGCAGACTAGCCTCGGGAGTTGACCGATTGGCGACCAAAGCTCCCGAGGATTTTCAACACGACTGACATGTGTTCTTGCAACACTGCGCCACGAAATGCACTCAAGCCAAGGAATGTCGAGATGGATATCGCACACTTCACGTCCCCGCGCCGGCAGCGCGGTTTCACCCTGATCGAGATCATGGTGGTCGTGGTGATTCTGGGGATTCTGGCGGCGCTGGTAGTGCCAAAAGTACTCGACCGCCCGGACCAGGCACGGGCCACGGCGGCCAAGCAGGACATTGGCGGGCTGATGCAGGCCCTGAAACTCTACCGCCTCGACCATGGCACTTATCCCAGCATGAACCAGGGTCTGAAGGTGTTGGTGGAGCGTCCGGCAGATGCAAAAAACAGCAACTGGCGCGCCTACCTCGAACGCCTGCCCAATGACCCGTGGGGCAACCCGTATCACTACCTCAACCCGGGGGCCAACGGCGAGGTGGATGTGTTCTCTCTCGGCGCCGACGGGAAACCAGACGGCGACGGCGTGAACGCCGACATCGGCTCCTGGCAGTTGTAAGGCCGGCGATGAACAGCCATTCGCCCCCAGCGGCGAAGCAGCGCGGCATGGCGATTATCAGCGCCTTGCTGATCGCGGCCGTGGTCGCAGTGATCGCCGGCGCCATGCTCACCCGGCAAACCGTATTCACCCGCAGCCTGGAAGCCGAGCAACTGCGCATCCAGGGCCAGTGGTTGCTGAATGGCGGCCTGGAGACCAGCCGCCAACTCCTATGGGACGCGCGCCGCCAGGACGTATTGACCCGGCTCGACCAACCGTGGGCACGGCCCATTGGCGGTGCGTTCGAGGGGCGGATTGAAGACGAGCAGGGCAAGTTCAACCTGCGCAACCTGGTGACCCAACAACAGCCAGACGCCGTGCAATTGCAGAGCTTCGAACGCCTGTGCCAATTGATCGGCATCGACCTTGCCGTGAGCCGCCGCATCAGCCGGCGAGTGATCGACTCCTATGACCAGCGCGTAGGCACGGCCTCATTCACGGGCGGCTTCAACAGCAGCCGCGACACCTCGCCCGGTGCGGCAGCACAAGTGACTCCAGCCAGGTACCCGATGTTGCGCAGCCTCGCCGACCTCAGCGCAATCGAAGGCCTCGACCCGCGCCAGCTGCGGCGCATGGCGAGCTACGTCAGCGTGCTGCCCGGCAATACCTGGGTCAACGGCAATACCGCCAGCGCCGAGGTGCTCAGTGCCGTGGTGCCGGGGCTCAGCCTGTCGCACGCCAAGGCGCTGGTGGCCGAGCGTGATGGTGGGCGCTGGTTTGTCAATCGTGGGGATTTCGTCAACCGCTTGCGCATGCCCCAGGTGGCGGTGGACACGGTGCAGGTAGGCATCACCAGCGAGTGGTTCCGCGTGCAGGGCCAGGCCCGCCGCGAGCAGCGTCGGGTCACCCTGGAGGCGTTGCTGTATCGCCCTGAAGACCGTCAGCCCCAGGTGATCTGGTCGCGGGTGGGCGTATGAAGCGTTTGCGCGTTGCGTTGCCGCCGCTGGATGAACTCAACACCGAGAGCCCGGTGCAGTTCGCCTGGCTGGACCGCGCCGGGCAGGTCAGCCAGCAAGGGCAGGGTAGCCTCGCGCAATGGGCCAACACCCAGGTGGAGTTTTTCCTGCATCCGCGTGACAGCCTGTTGACCAGCCTTGAGCTGCCGCAACTGCCTTCCGCCAGGGTCGACGACGCGGTGACGTGCGCGGCCCAGGCCCTGATCCTTGGCCCGGTGGAATTGATGCATGTGGCCCACGGCCCACGGGAAAGCACTGGCCTGGTGCAGGTCGGCTGGTTGCCCAAAAGCGGCCTTGAACAGCTGGCCCGGATAGCGGCCCAGTTGAAGATCAAAGTGCGCGGCCTGTACCCGGCGCCCTACGCGCTGCCGGTCAGCGGGCAACCGAGCGCCGCCTTCAGCGATGGTTATTTGCTGCTGCGTCATGGCGTGCAGCTGGGCGCAGTGCATCCCCTGGGACAGCAGGCGCTGGATGATCTGCTCGCCACGGGCGTCGAGGTGCAGAACGTGACCGGCGATGCCCGTTGGAGCGGTGCATTGCCGGGCTGGGGCTTGCATGGTCGGCTGCAACAAGCGGCCACCGGCGGCTGGGGCAGGGCACTGGCCTGTTCGGCGCTGGCGGTTGCCATCTGGACCCTGGGCCTGAACCTCTACGCCGCCCGCCAGGTCGACGAAGGCCAACGCCTCAAGGCGCAGATGAGCCAACAGGTGCGCCAGGCTTTCCCCGAACTGCCGGTGATTCTCAACCCGCTGCAACAAGCCCGCCAGCAATTGGCCGCCCGCCAGAGTGGCGCGGCGGCCGAGCCTGGCCAGCGTTTCACCGGCTTGCTGGCACTGGCCGGCAGCAGCCTGCTGTCCCTGGCGGGCAGCGTCGACAGCCTGACCTACGAGCAAGGCCGCCTGCAGCTGAGCCTGCTGCCCGACGCCCGTAGCCCGGCCCTGGCCGCTGACGGGCAGGCGCTGCTGGCCCAGGCCGGTTTCAGCGCCAACCGCGACGACCAGGGCTGGACCCTGGGCCCGCTCACCGGCCAGGTTGAAGCTGAGGCGGACGATGAGGCCGAAGATGAATAAGCGCTTGCAGCTCCTGCGCAGCCAGGCCCAGGTGTTCTGGAACGGCCTGGCCGTGCGCGAAAAACGTCTGCTGGTGGGCGCCGGCCTGGTGCTGGCCGGCCTGCTGATCTGG
Source organism: Pseudomonas yamanorum (assembly GCF_013386765.1). Taxonomy (GTDB): domain Bacteria; phylum Pseudomonadota; class Gammaproteobacteria; order Pseudomonadales; family Pseudomonadaceae; genus Aquipseudomonas; species Aquipseudomonas yamanorum_A. The sequence goes on along the minus strand of NZ_JACARE010000075.1, from coordinate 2,934 downwards.
TTGCTGTTGATTCAGCCACCGCTGAAGAAGATCGATTACTGGCAGGCCGAAACCCCGAAACTGCGCAGCCAGGCCGAGGCGCTGCAGGTGCTGTTGCAGGGCGTCGCCACCGCCCCGCGCAGCGGTGATCTGGAAACCGCCTTGCACCAGTCCCTCGACCGCGCCGGGCTGCAGGGCCGCTATCAATTGCAGGCGCAGGAAACCGGTGGCTGGCGCCTGACCTTTGCGCACGCCCCGGCAGATGCCGTGGTCGACTGGCTGCTGGCCAACCCCCGGCCATTTTCCCTGGAAGTCTCTGAGGCCCGCTTGCAACGCGCAGGTGATGCCACCCCTTCAAACTCGGCCGGCACCTTGTCCGGGACCGTTCGCATGGATCAGGCGCCTGGCGCTAAGGAAGCTTCATGAAGTGGTCATTGCCCAATGCTGCGCCTTTTCGCAAGGTCGCCCCTTTGCTCTTGTTGGCGCTGGGCGCGTGCAGCACCCCCCAACCCTCCAAACCGCTGCTGGTGGACAGCGAACTCGGCCAGCCCCTGGCCGACACCCGGCGCAGCGGCGAAACCACCCTGGACCGCCAGCGTGAACCGCTGCCGCCGCCCCGTGTGCCGCACCCGGTGACCAACAGCGCCCGCAGCCACGCCAGCGCACCGGCCAAGGCGCGCAACCCGTTGGGTGATCAACCGGTGCAACTGAACTTCGTCGACGCCGATATCCAGGCGGTGGTGCGCGCCTTGTCCCGTGCCACCGGCCAGCAATTTCTGGTGGACCCACGGGTGAAGGGCAACCTGACCCTGGTCAGCGAAGGCCAGGTGCCGGCGCACCAGGCCTACGACATGCTGCTGGCGGCGCTGCGCATGCAAGGCTTCAGCGTGGTCGACGTGGGCGGCGTGGCCCAGGTGGTGCCGGAGGCGGATGCCAAGCTGCTGGGCGGGCCGATCTACAGTGGCGCCAACCCGGGCGGGCAGGGCATGCAGACCCGCACCTTTCGCCTGCAATACGAAAACGCGGTGAACCTGATCCCGGTGCTGCGTCCCATCGTGTCGCCCAACAACCCGATCAACGCCTACCCGGGCAACAACAGCATCGTCATTACCGACTACGCGGAAAACCTGGCGCGGGTGGCACAGATCATCGACGGCATCGACACCCCGAGCGCCATCGACACCGACGTGGTGAAGGTGCAGAACGGCATCGCCGTGGACATCGCCGCCATGGTCTCGGAACTCCTGGAAACCCAGGGCGCCGACCAGACCCAGAAGATCAACGTGATCGGTGACCCGCGCTCCAACTCCATCATCATCCGCGCCGGCAGCCCGGAGCGCACCGAGCTGGCGCGCAACCTGATCTACAAGCTGGACAATGCCCAGAGCAACCCGAGCAACATGCACGTGGTGTACCTGCGCAACGCCCAGGCGGCCAAGCTGGCGCAGTCGCTGCGGGGCTTGCTGACGGGGGAAAGCGACACCGGTGCCAGTGACAATGCGAGGGGCAAGTTGAGTGCCATGGGCGGCAACACCCAGAGCGGTCAGGGCAACACCCAGAACAGCAGCGGCACGCCCACCGGCAGCGGCACCGCCCAGCCCAGCGGTTACGGCCAGGACCCGACTACCGCTGGCGCATCGACCTCCAGCGACCAGAACACCGCATTCAGCGCCGGTGGCGTGACGATCCAGGCGGACGCCACCACCAACACCTTGCTGATCTCGGCGCCGGACCCGCTGTATCGCAACCTGCGGGAGGTGATCGACATGCTCGACCAGCGTCGCGCCCAGGTGGTGATCGAGAGCCTGATCGTCGAAGTGGGCGAAGACGATGCCAGCGAATTCGGGGTGCAGTGGCAGGCGGGGAACCTGGGCGGGAAGGGTGGCTTTGGCGGGGTCAACCTGGGGGGCAGCGGGTTGAATGCAGCGCCTGCCAGCAAGACCAGCATTGATGTGTTGCCCAAGGGTTTGAACATCGGGCTGGTGGACGGCACGGTGGATATTCCGGGGATCGGCAAGGTGCTGGACCTCAAGGTGCTGGCCCGGGCGTTGAAGAGCAAGGGCGGGACCAATGTATTGTCGACGCCGAACCTGCTGACCCTGGATAACGAGGCCGCGAGTATTTTTGTGGGGCAGACGATTCCGTTCGTCACCGGCAGTTATGTGACCGGTGGCGGGGGCACGAGCAATAACCCGTTCCAGACGGTGCAGCGCGAGGAGGTGGGGTTGAAGCTGAACGTGCGGCCGCAGATTTCCGAGGGTGGGACGGTGAAGCTGGATATTTACCAGGAGGTCAGCAGTGTCGACACGCGGGCTTCGGTGGACGCGGGGACGGTGACGAACAAGCGGGCGATTGATACGAGTATTTTGCTGGATGACGGGCAGATCATGGTGCTTGGCGGGTTGTTGCAGGATGGCTATAGCCAGAGCAATGACGCGGTGCCTTGGTTGGCGGATATCCCGGGGTTGGGGGCGTTGTTCAGGAATGAAAAGCGCAGTGTGACGAAGACGAATCTGATGGTGTTTTTGCGGCCCTACATTATTCGTGACAGTGGGGCGGGGCGCAGTATTACGTTGAATCGCTATGAGTTTATGCGCAGGGCCCAGGGTGGGTTGCAGCCGGAGCATAGTTGGGCGATGCCGGATGTGCAGGCGCCGCAGTTGCCTTCGGTGGATAAGGCGATTCCTGATTTGGGGCCTCGGGCGGTGATTCGCGTGGTGCCGCGGTGATGCTTTTTGGGGGCCGGGATGGTGTACATATCCGTTTCTTCGGTAACGGCTACTTAGGGTTCCGCTCTTACAGCGGGTCACTTTTGGCAAACGCCCCAAAAGTAACCAAAAGGTCTTTGCCCCACCACTCGGTGCCTCGCTTAGGCTCGGCATGCCCGCAATCAGACCCGTCTCCGCGGGCCGCCGCGACGGGCCATCCATGGCCCGGCGCGGCTAAATCGGCATC
>NZ_JACARE010000074.1:10508-33160 GCF_013386765.1 Pseudomonas yamanorum | reverse complement strand
CCGGTTTAGCCGCGACGGGGCAGGGACGCCCCGTCGCGGCGGCCCGCGGAGCAATCCCGGAGTGAGGGAACACCGAGCCTAGGCGAGGCGCCGACAGGCGGGGCAGAGCGTTTTGGTTACTTTTGCGCTTTTCAAAAGTGACCCGCTGTAAGAGCGGAACCATAAGCGGCCGTTACCTAAACAACGGATATGTACTCAATCACAGAGCATCCCTGAGAAACCCCGGCGCGATATACCGCTGATAATGCGCCTCAGACAAAATAAAAAACTCCCGATCAATCGCATCACGCAATTCAGGCAACCCCCACTCCCGAAACTCCGGCATCAACACCATCCCGTAAGCCTCAAGATTGCTGATCACCCGAGCCCCCCGGGCAATCAACTGATAGGCCCAGCAGTACTCCGACTGATGCGGCACAAACCGAATCTTGCGCTGCTCAAGCTGCCCCCGAAGCATTTTCGGATCAAACACCTCAAGCTTCCCCGCCATCACCTGCACCAACAACTGCTCAAGCCTGAGCCAAACCGCCCGTTTTTCCTCCTCGTTATACCCGTTCCACTGAATCACCTCATGGTGAAACCGCTTGCAACCCCGGCACACGAGATCGCCGTAAACCGTGGAGCACAGGCCTACGCAGGGGGTCTTGATGGTCTGGTTGGACATGGTCGACAACGCACAAATCAGCGAAACAGTTGCACATGTTAGCCCTTTGTCTAAGGTTGATCACCCTGCAAACTTGGCAAGGCAACTTACGTTCAGACATTTTTTACCGTAGAATCATCCGGCCTTGTAAGGCGCCAATAATCCGTTGGAAGCTGTTTTCAAAGCGTCACGAGCACAGTCGTTCCTAAAGAACGGTGTTGGCGATGGTTATTTACCCGGTAAATAGCCAGCGCCAACCCTCATCAGCTCCGTTCTGCAGGCGTAAAACTTTGAAAGCAGCTTCTGTGAGGATTGCCGGCAGCGCTGGCTCTACGGCCCAAAAAGCCCCCGAGCGCATGCGTGCCGTGCATTTCTGGATGAGCGTCCCGTGGGACCACTGATGAGGGTAATAACTGTGCTTGAAGCCTACCGCAAACATATCGAAGAGCGTGCAGCCCTGGGTATCGTTCCCCAGCCGCTTAATGCCGAACAAACCGCAGGCCTGGTCGAGCTGCTGAAAAATCCCCCGGCTGGCGAAGAAGAATTCCTCGTTGACCTGATCACCAACCGCATTCCACCAGGCGTTGACGAAGCTGCCTACGTCAAGGCCGGTTTCCTGTCTGCCCTGGCCAAGGGCGAAGCCACTTCTCCCCTGATCGACAAGAAACGCGCTGTTGAACTGCTCGGCACCATGCAAGGCGGCTACAACATCGTGACCCTGGTCGAGCTGCTGGACGACGCCACCCTGGCTCCCGTCGCTGCCACCCAACTCAAGCACACCCTGCTGATGTTCGACGCGTTCCACGACGTCGCCGAAAAAGCCAAGAACGGCAACGAACACGCCAAAGCCGTGATCCAGTCCTGGGCCGATGGCGAGTGGTTCAAGAACCGCCCGACCCTGGCCGACAAGATCAGCCTGCGCGTATTCAAGGTGACTGGCGAAACCAACACCGACGACCTGTCCCCTGCCCCGGACGCCTGGTCCCGTCCTGACATCCCGCTGCACGCCCTGGCCATGCTGAAAATGGCCCGTGAAGGCATCGTGCCGGATGAGCAAGGCAAGACCGGCCCGATGAAGCAGATCGAAGAAATGCGCGGCCAAGGCTTCCCGATCGCCTACGTCGGTGACGTGGTCGGTACCGGTTCGTCGCGTAAATCGGCCACCAACTCGGTGCTGTGGTTCTTCGGCGACGACGTTCCTTACGTGCCGAACAAGCGCGCTGGCGGTTTCTGCTTCGGCAGCAAGATCGCCCCAATCTTCTACAACACCATGGAAGATGCCGGCGCACTGCCAATCGAGTTCGACGTCACCAACATGAACATGGGCGACGTGATCGACCTGTACCCGCATGCTGGCAAAGTCACCAAGCACAACAGCGATGAAGTCCTGACCACCTTCGAAATGAAGACCCCGGTCCTGTTGGACGAAGTCCGTGCCGGCGGTCGTATCCCGCTGATCATCGGCCGTGGCCTGACCGAGAAGGCTCGCGTTGAGCTGGGTCTGCCACCTTCGACCCTGTTCAAACTGCCGGAAGCTCCGGCCGAAAGCGACAAGGGCTACACCCTGGCGCAGAAAATGGTCGGCAAGGCGTGCGGCGTGGCTGGCGTTCGTCCAGGCACCTACTGCGAACCGAAGATGACCACCGTCGGCTCCCAGGACACCACCGGTCCTATGACCCGTGACGAACTGAAAGACCTGGCGTGCCTGGGTTTCTCCACCGATCTGGTAATGCAGTCGTTCTGCCATACCGCGGCGTACCCTAAGCCGATCGACGTGACCACCCACCACACCCTGCCTGACTTCATCATGACCCGTGGCGGTGTATCGCTGCGTCCAGGCGACGGCATCATCCACAGCTGGCTGAACCGCATGCTGCTGCCGGACACCGTCGGTACCGGTGGTGACTCCCACACCCGTTTCCCGATGGGCATTTCGTTCCCGGCCGGTTCCGGCCTGGTAGCGTTCGCCGCAGCCACCGGCGTTATGCCGCTGGACATGCCGGAATCGATCCTGGTGCGCTTCAAAGGCGAAATGCAGCCTGGCATCACCCTGCGTGACCTGGTTCACGCCATTCCTTACTACGCGATCCAGGCTGGCCTGCTGACCGTAGAGAAGAAAGGCAAGAAGAACGCCTTCTCCGGCCGCATCCTGGAAATCGAAGGCCTGGACAATCTGAGCATCGAACAAGCCTTCGAGCTGTCCGACGCCTCGGCTGAACGTTCGGCTGCCGGTTGCACCATCAAGCTGTCGAAAGAATCCATCACCGAGTACCTGAACTCCAACATCACCCTGCTGCGCTGGATGATCGGTGAAGGCTACGGCGATGCGCGTACCCTGGAACGTCGCGCCCAAGCGATGGAAGCCTGGGTTGCCAACCCTGAGCTGATGGTTGCCGATGCTGACGCCGAATACGCTGAAATCATCGAGATCGACCTGGCCGACATCAAGGAGCCTGTGCTCTGCGCGCCAAACGATCCGGACGACGCCCGTCTGCTGTCGTCGGTACAAGGCGAGAAGATCGACGAAGTGTTCATCGGTTCGTGCATGACCAACATCGGTCACTTCCGCGCTGCCGGTAAACTGCTGGATCAGGTCAAGGGTCAGCTGCCAACCCGTCTGTGGCTGTCGCCGCCGACCAAGATGGACGCTCACCAACTGACCGAAGAAGGCTACTACGGCATCTACGGCAAGGCTGGCGCGCGCATGGAAATGCCGGGCTGCTCGCTGTGCATGGGTAACCAGGCACGTGTAGAGCCGAACTCGACGGTTGTGTCGACTTCGACCCGTAACTTCCCGAACCGCCTGGGTGACGGCGCGAACGTCTACCTGGCTTCGGCCGAGCTGGCATCGGTAGCTTCCATCCTGGGTCGCCTGCCGACCGTCGAGGAGTACATGGAATACGCCGCGAAGATCAACACCATGGCCAGCGACGTATATCGCTACCTGAGTTTTGACCAGATCGCCGAGTTCCGTGAAGCCGCTGCAAACGCCAACATTCCTGTGGTTCAAGCCTAAGGTTTTGTTGCTGTAAACGAACGCCGCGTATCGTCAGATGCGCGGCGTTTTTTTATGCGCCTCGATCGAGGCCCAGACTTTGTCCTGCGCCTGGGTGCACGGCGTGCCTTGCGGGTGCGACTGGATCGTTGCGATCACGGCACGCAGCTCGGCCTTGCTCTCGTCCATACGGGCCTGCAGCTCTTCTATCTGTGCAATTTTGCGTTCCAGCCTTGAGACGATATCGGCGCGCTTGGCCTCACTGGGTGCGTCATCCGGCATCAAGGCCTTCAACTCCTGCAAGCTGAAACCCGCCCGCTGGGCGCCCTGGATCAATTGCAGCGTCTGCAACGTCTGCGTGGGATAACGGCGATAGCCATTGCCTTGCCGCTCCACCTGGATCAACCCCTGGGCTTCATAAAAACGAATCTTCGACGCCGCCAATCCACTGCGTTCCGCCAGTTCACCGATATTCATCGCCTACCCCATTGACCTTAAAGTTACCTTTAAGCTTAGCCTGAGCGCTCCCATTGTGAGGAGTCAAGCATGTCGCCCTTTGAAGCATTGCAATTGCCCAACGGTCAAGTCATCGGTAACCGCATCGCCAAGGCGGCGATGGAAGAGAACATGGCGGATGCCGACCAGGCGCCTTCCGAGGCCCTGATGCGCCTGTATCAAGCCTGGGCCGAAGGCGAGCCCGGCCTGATCCTGACCGGCAACGTGATGATCGACCGCCGCGCCATGACCGGCCCCGGCGGTGTGGTGCTGGAGGACGAACGCCACCTGGCCAGATTTCGCCAGTGGGCCAATATCGGTCGGGCCAAGGGTGCGCAGTTCTGGGTGCAGCTCAACCACCCGGGCCGCCAGACCATGGCCAATCTCGGCCAGCAGGCCTTGGCGCCTTCGGCAGTGTCCCTCGACCTTGGCGGCTTTTCGAAGATGTTCGCCCAGCCCAAGGCAATGACCGAGGACGACATCCAGGACGTCATCACGCGCTTCGCCACCAGCGCGCGTCTCGCCGAAAAGGCCGGCTTCAACGGGGCGCAGATCCACGCGGCCCACGGCTATCTGCTCAGCCAGTTTCTCTCGCCCTTGAGCAACCAGCGCACAGACCGCTGGGGCGCCAGCGTGGAAAACCGTGCGCGGCTCCTGCTGGAGGTGATCAAGGCTGTGCGCGCTGCCGTGAGCCCGGGTTTCTGCGTGGCGGTGAAACTCAACTCCGCCGACTTCCAGCGCGGTGGGTTTGACGCCGCCGACGCCCGCGCCGTGGTCGAGTTGCTCAACCCGCTGGCCATCGACCTGCTGGAGTTGTCGGGCGGCAGCTACGAAGCCCCGGCCATGCAAGGCGAAGCCCGCGACGGACGCACCCTGGCCCGCGAAGCCTATTTCATCGAGATGGCCAGCGACCTGGCAAAAGTCGCCAGCATGCCGGTGATGGTCACCGGCGGTATCCGGCGCTTGCCCATCGTGCAGCAAGTACTCGACAGCGGCATCGCCATGGCCGGGATCGCCACCGCCCTCACCCTGGAGCCGCACCTGATCAAGCAATGGCGCGCCGGCCGTGACCTCAACCCGCAACTGCCGCCGATCCGCTGGAAGCGCAAACCCCTGGCCAGCCTGGCGAGCATGGCGGTGGTGCGTTATCAGCTACGCCGCCTGAGCCGTGGCCGCCAGCCGAAACCCGGGGTTTCGCCACTGCTGGCCCTGATCAAGGACCAACTGTTTATCGCCCGCCGTACCCGTCAATATCGCGCCGCGATGACCAATTCTTCACATTGAGCGGGGAGCATTCAGCGCCATGGAACTGTCCTCTACTGATCAGCAGCTTTTTACCCTCACTGACGATTGGAGTTCTTCATGGCGAAAATCACCCTGGCCCAGCAATTGGCGACCACCCTTGAACAGGCGGGCATCAAGCGCATCTGGGGCCTGACCGGCGACAGCCTCAACGGCCTGACCGACTCCCTGCGCACCATGGACAGCATCGAGTGGATGCACGTGCGCCACGAAGAAGTGGCGGCGTTTGCCGCTGGCGCCGAAGCGGCCGCCACCGGCGAACTGACGGTGTGCGCCGGCAGCTGTGGCCCCGGCAACCTGCATTTGATCAACGGGCTGTTCGACTGCCATCGCAACCATGTGCCGGTGCTGGCCATCGCGGCGCAGATCCCCTCCTCCGAGATCGGCCTGAACTACTTCCAGGAAACCCATCCCCAGGAGCTGTTCAAGGAGTGCAGCCACTTTATCGAGCTGGTGACCAACCCCGAACAGATGCCCCACGTGCTGCACCGCGCCATGCGCTCGGCGATCCTCAACCGTGGCGTGGCGGTGGTGGTGATTCCCGGGGATGTGTCGCTGCTGGAAGTGGAAGACACATTCAAGCCATGGCCGGCCCTGTTGGCACCCCGTACGTTGCCGGCGGAACAAGACCTGCAACGCCTCACCGATATCCTTGAACACAGCGGCAAAGTCACCCTGCTGTGCGGCAGCGGCTGTGCCGGCGCGCACGATGAAGTGGTGGCCCTGGCCGACGCCCTTGGCGCGCCCGTGGTGCATGCCCTGCGCGGCAAGGAGCACGTGGAGTGGGACAACCCGTTCGACGTCGGCATGACCGGCCTGATCGGCTTCAGCTCCGGTTACCACGCCATGCTCAACTGCGACACGCTGATCATGCTCGGCACCGACTTCCCGTACCGCCAGTTCTACCCCACCGACGCGAAGATCATCCAGGTCGACCGCAACCCGCAGGCCCTGGGCCGGCGTGCCACCCTGGACCTGGGGATTGCCGCAGACGTCAGCGAAACCATTCAGGCACTGCTGCCGCGCCTGACCCGCAAGACGGATCGCAGCTTCCTCGAAACCTCCCTCAAGCATTACGAGAAAGCGCGCCAAGGCCTGGATGACCTGGCCGAGCCGTCAAAGGCCGGCCGGCCGATCCACCCGCAATACGTTGCGCGGCTGCTGAGTGAACTGGCCGACGACGACGCGATCTTCACCGCCGACGTTGGATCACCCACCGTGTGGGCGGCGCGCTACCTGAAAATGAATGGCAAGCGCCGGTTGATCGGCTCGTTCAACCACGGTTCGATGGCCAACGCCATGCCCCAGGCCATCGGCGCGCAAGCGGCGTTTCCCGGGCGCCAGGTGATTTCGATGTCGGGCGACGGTGGTTTCACCATGCTGATGGGCGACTTCATCAGCCTGGCGCAGTTGAACCTGCCGGTGAAACTCGTGGTGTTCAACAACTCGTCCCTGGGCTTTGTCGCCATGGAGATGAAAGCCGCGGGCTACCTGGACACCGGCACCGAGCTGAAGAACCCGGACTTTGCCGCCATGTCCAACGCCATGGGCATCCTCGGCATTCGCGTCGAGCAGTCCGAAGACCTGGAGCCGGCACTGCGCCGCGCCCTGGCCCACGACGGCCCGGTGCTGGTGGACGTGGTCACCGCTACCCAGGAGCTGGTGATGCCGCCCAGCATCAAGCTGGAACAGGCCAAGGGCTTCAGCCTGTACATGCTCAAGGCGGTGATGAGTGGGCGCGGTGATGAAGTGATCGAGTTGGCGCGGACCAACTGGTTGCGTTAATAGCGCCGGGTAGCGCCGTAGCGCACGATCAGCGCCGTGATAGCCTCGACCACTCGCGGGTCGGCATCCGGCGCACTGAACAGGCGAAACTCGGCATCGGGCAAGGGCGGCAAGCCATGCTCGGTGCCGAGCACCGCCAAGCCTTGGGTCACCTGGCTGCGGGCCATCGGTGCAATGGCAAAACCCGCCAGCGCCGCGGCGTGCAAGCCGGCATAGCTGGTACACAGCATGGCCGTACGCTGGGGGATACCGGCCTGCGCAAGACGGGTCAACGCCGCCTCGCGGTAAGGACAGGGTTCCGGAAACAGCGCCAGGGGCAACGGAGTTGGCAATGTACCCAGCGGTTGCGCCGACCAGGCCCACACCAATGGCTCTTGCCATAACGCCAGCCCAGGCTCGCTGGACTCACACAGCGAACCGATCACTACATCCAACTCGCCCTGCTTCATCAGGCTCAGCAATGAGCCCGGAATACTCACCTGGACGCTGACCTGCATGCCCGGGAAGTCGGCCGCCAACACCTGCAACTCCCGCAGCAGCCGGGCATCGGCGAACTCCTCCGACACACCGACACGCAGGTTGCCGCTGAACGCCGAGCGCGTCAGCTCGGCCCAGGCATCGCGGTTGAGCGCCAGAATTCCACGGGCATAGGCCATCAGGCGTTCGCCATCGGCCGTCAGCTGTTGCGAACGGGTGGTACGCGTAAGCAGCGGCTTGCCCACCTGTTCTTCCAGGCGCCGCAAATGGCCACTGACCGCCGATTGGGTCAGGTGCAGGCGCTCGGCAGCGCGACTGAAGCCGCCCTCGTCCACCACCGCGACAAAGGTCTTGAGTAACAAGGCGTCGAACATATGCGTATTCGTGATTAATCAGGCGTTGAAACACGATTTATATTTCAAGTTCCACTATGTTGCAATGCTCGGGTCCTTTCCCCTACCGCCGAGACCCACCATGACCGTCCTTTTGCACGTCGAATGCTCACCCCGCAAACAGCGTTCCGCCTCGCTGGAAATCGCCCGCCAGTTTATTGCCCGTTACCAGCAGAACGCGCCGGATACCGAAGTGTTGACCCTCGACCTGTGGAGCCTGGACCTGCCGGAATTCGACGGCCCGGTGATGGACGCCAAGTACGCCGGCCTGAGCGGCACGCCGCTGACCGAAGAACAGGAGACCGCCTGGGCCGCCCTGAAAAGCCTTGCCGCTCACCTGCACAAGGCTGACGTACTGGTGTTCTCGGTTCCGCTGTGGAATTTCGCGGTGCCTTACAAGCTCAAGCATTTTATCGACGTGGTATCGCAAAAAGATGTGCTGTTTGAATTCAGCCCCGAGCACGGCTTGCGTGGCCTGCTGCACAACAAGACGGCGGTGAATGTGTATGCACGAGGTATGGATTTTTCCGAGCCTGCGGCGCAACCGATGGACTTTCAGAAGCCCTATATGGATGCGTGGCTGGGGTTTATCGGGGTAACCGATGTGCACTCGCTGTTTGTTGAGAAAACCATCCTGGGCCCCGAAGTCGACCTGGCCTCGCGCCAGCACACCGGCGAACAGGCAATCGCCCTGGCCGACCGCCTGGCCTGATTAACGCCGCCCCCCCGTAGCAGCTGTCGAGCCCCAGCGAGGCTGCGTTGGCCGCGCTGCTGATGTCGAGCCTGGCACAAGAGCCAGGCGCGCCCGACGCAGCCTCGCTGGGGCTCGACAGCTGCTACGGGGGTTGCGGTTTAGCCGTGCTGTTTTTCCACCCACTTGCCATAGGCATCGATAAACGCCTGCAAGAACGGCTTGGTCTTTTCCGACACCTTGCCCGACTCGTCAAACAAGCTGCCCGCGCCACCCAGGTAGGCTTCCGGCTGCTGCATGCACGGCACATCAAGGAACACCAGCGACTGGCGCAGATGGTGATTGGCGCCAAAACCGCCGATGGCACCGGGAGACACGCTGATCACCGCGCCCGGCTTGCCGCTGAAGACACTTTGGCCGTAAGGGCGTGAACCAACGTCAATCGCATTCTTCAATACACCCGGCACGGAGCGGTTGTATTCGGGGGTCACAAACAGCACCGCGTCGGATGAACGCACGTGCTGGCGGAAAGTACTGTAGGCTGCCGGCGGTGCAGCACCGTCGATGTCCTCGTTGTAGAGCGGCAAATCGCCAATTTCGACAATGTTCAACTTGAGGTTGGCGGGCGCCAACTCGGCCAATGCCAGGGCGACCTTGCGGTTGATCGACTCTTTTCTCAAGCTGCCGACCAGTACGGCAATCGTGTAGACCTTGCTCATTGGGGTTTCCCGGTTTCTGACTTAAGGAGCTTGTAGTTATAGAGCCTGCGCGGCGCTATCACCAGCGTGTTTTTGCAATCTCCAGGGACGTTTACACCGCAGACGGACTTGTAAGTAATGTCTGAAAAAGTCAACGAATAGTATTTTTTTTCCATAGGTAAACTACCCCGCTCTCCTACGGTCTACAGAACCGCAAATCGAGTGTTTATCTCCAGAGGTTCTAAACAGATGGCAGCAGTACTTGTCGGACAGTTCCATGCCAGAGACGCAGAAGGTCGCGTTTATTCGGTGCATGAGTTCCAGGAATCCAACCCGCCCCAAGGCGACCTGACTGGCTCGGCGCCCACCATTACCTACAAGCTGGCCATTGGCGATCGTGTAGAAAAACTGGACGGCGATGAATTCAGATTGATTCAGTCGGGCACCATCATCACCCGCGAATCGGCAACGACCCACGCTTCATAAGACCTTATTCCCCATAGGCGATATCCACATTATCGCCGACGCCTCCCAGTGTTCGGTCCTTGCCGAACGAGAACAGATCAAAAGGAATTTTGGCCTGGCTGGGAGGATAGTGGTACTGATAGGCCACGCCCCAGGGGTCAGTCAGCATGTCTTCGTCCTTGAGATAGGGCCCCCGCCACTTCACTTCCCCCGCAGGCTTAGCAGTCAATGCCGCCAAGCCCTCGTCATCCGTTGGATACCGCCCCACATCCTGATGAAACTGCTCCACGGCCTTGCCCAGCTCGTTCAACTGGACCTTGGCCGTGGCGATTTCCGACCGGGTCACGTCGCCAAAGATCCGCGGCCCCACCGCAATTGCCAGCACGCCGACCACCAGCACCACCACCAGCAGGTCCCACAACGAAAACCCGCGCGTCTGTGTTTTACCGAACATCGATGAGGCTCCCCCTTGGATCCCTTGGTTGATACGCCCTTTGTATGACCTGTTGGTTGCAGGTGCCAGGAGGCTTGATCGTGCAAGTCTAGTTGGGCCGTTCCCGCGCCGGGTCTTTTTTCCACGCCCGGGATTCAGCCATTGAATCCCTATCGCACTAAACATAGACTCCGGCCATGCGTTTACGTCATATCGAAGTGATTCAGGCCATTTTGCAGACCGGACACCTCGGCACGGCCGCCGAATGGTTGCAACTGCCTGTGGCCGATGTAGACGCGACCCTCAAGGACGCCGAGCTGCAACTGGGTTTCATGCTGTTCGCCAGTGTGCGCGGACGCTTGCAGGCCACCCGGGAAACCCTCGAGCTGCAGGGCGAAATTGCCCACATCTATACCGCCCTTGAGCCGGTGCAGCGCCTGGCCAGTAGCCTGAAACACCACCATGCCCCGCCCTTGCGCGCCCTGTGCACCCCGCCGCTGGCCAACCAGTTGTTGCCCCAGGCGATTGCCGTGCTGCGCCGACGCTTTCAAGACACGCCGTGCAACCTTTCCAGCCACTCCACCCGGGAGATCGTCAAGAGCCTACTGCTGCACGAAGCCGACCTGGGGCTGAGCCTGCACGACCCGGAACACCCGCAAATCCACAGCACCCCGCTGGCCCACGGCAAGCTGCAATTGCTTGCGCCCCATGGCTGGCTGAAACCTCGGCAGAAGTACATTGCGCTGCAGGAGCTGGCCGGGCAGTCGATGATCGGGCTCGAAGGCCAGGACCCGCTGAGCCGCCTGCTGGACAGCAAGCTGCAAGCCCTGCGCCCGTTGCCGGTGGTGCAGACGCGGGTGCAGACCTACCAGATGATGCGCAGCATGGTTGAAGCCGGAGAAGGCCTGGCGATTGTCGACCCATTCACCGCCACGGGTGCACGGGAAGCCGGGCTGGATGCCTGCCCGTTGTCACCGCCGATGGTGGTGACTTTGTATGCGTTGACGCTGAAAGGCAGCGAGGCATCGCCCGCCTTGAATGCTCTGCTGGAGATTGTCACCGAGAAGGCCGAAAGCCTGCTGACCAACACACTCTCTCCTGACCAACAGAGATAAAAATGTGGGAGCTGGCTTGCCTGCGATGCGGACACCGCGGTGTATCAATAACACTGAGGTGATGCTATCGCAGGCAAGCCAGCTCCCACAGTTAATCAGCGCCCGGCTTCAGACCACTTCCAGTTCTGACTTGAATAACCGATACCAGAAAATCGCCACTTCGCGCGTCTGCGGATCAATCCCGCGATAGCGCAGGTGGTCGATCCCGCCCATCACGTACCCGCAACGCTCATACAACCGGCAAGCACCGAGGTTGTTGTTCTGGGTTTCGAGCATCATCCCCGGCAGGTTCTTCTTGCGACTCCAGAACTGCGCCACGTCCAGCAACGCCTTGGCCACCCCGTGGCGCCGCGCCGGCAGTACCACCGCCAGTTCATCCACATGGGCAAAGCCGTTCCAGTTGGTGCTGACCACGATATGCCCCACGGGCCGGTCATCCAGGTACGCCATGAACACCGCGCTGTCTGGCACGTCGCGAAAGCTGGCGAATTCCTCGGGGTCGATGCCGTAGCATTTGCGGTAAGGCACGATCCGCTCCACCGCCCACTGATCGACGCGCTTGCCCATTTCCGGCACACCGTAGGCGTCGACCTCAAAACTGAAGTCGTTACCCCACACGTAGGCGTCAAATCCCTCGTCCGCCACCCGGACACTGAGGCCCGGGTACTTCGGGTTCATCACAGCTTGCATAAACATTCTTAACCCTTGATGCAGTCGACGGTGTAACAACGACCCTTGCCGTCATCTTCATGTTGCAGTCCATGCACATCCGCGACAAAGCCGGGGAAACTGCTATCGAACGTCCTGGCAAACGCCAGGTAATCAATGATCGAGCGAGTCGACTCGGTAAACCGCTCCCCCGGCATGATCAACGGAATGCCCGGCGGATAAGGCACCAGCATGACCGCTGCGATACGTCCCGGCAAAGCGTCGATGGACACCGCCTCGACTTCGCCCTTGACCAACAGGTCGTAGGCATCCGCCGGTTTCATGGCGATTTCCGGTAAAACCGTGTACATCCGCTTGAGGTGCTTGGCCGTGGCATTGCTGCGATAGCAGCCGTGCAACTGATCGCACAGATCCTTCAACCCCAGGCCCTGATACCGCGCCGGCCCCTGCGCAAACACCGATGGCAAACAGCTGGCGAGGCTTACGTTGGCGTCATAACTGCGCTTGAATTCCAGTAATTCGGTGAGCAGGGTACTCCACTTGCCCTTGGTGATGCCCATGGAAAACAACACGAGGAACGAATACAGCCCGGTCTTTTCCACCACCAGCCCACGTTCCCAGAGGAATTTACTGACAACCGCAGCGGGGATTCCGCACTCGCTCAAGGCCCCGCCAGCGTTCAGGCCTGGCATTACCAGGGTGACTTTTATCGGGTCCAGCAGCACATAGTCTTCGGCAATATCGCCAAAGCCATGCCAGTCCGCCTCGGGTTGCAGCAGCCAGTCCGCCGTCACCACCCGGTCGATGCCCGCCACCAGCGGCGGCTGCCAGATGGAAAACCACCAGTCTTCGGCGGCAATGTGCTGGCGCAGGTTGGCCAGGGCGCGACGAAAGCTCAGGGCTTCGTCAAACATCTCCTGCAGCAACGAACGCCCCGCCGGGCCTTCCATCATGGCCGATGCCACGTCCAGGGAGGCGATGATGCTGTACTGCGGCGAGGTGGAAATATGCATCATGAAGGCTTCGTTGAAGCGGTCACGGTCCAGCTTGCGCACGCCGCCGTCCTGCACGTGGATCATCGAGGCCTGGCTGAACGCCGCCAGCAACTTGTGCGTGGAGTGCGTGGTGAACACCAGGGGGCTGTCGGGCGTGCGCGAGGTGCCCATGCCGTAGCGCCCGGCAAAGAACTCATGAAACGCCGCGTAGGCGTACCAGGCTTCGTCGAAGTGCAGCACCTCGACGCTGTTGCCCAGTTGCTGCTTGATCAGCTCGGCGTTGTAGCACAGGCCGTCGTAGGTGGAATTGGTCACCACCGCCAGCTTGACCCTGGCTGGCCGGCCACGGGTCAGCGGGCTGGCGTCGATCTTGGCGCGGATCGACTCGGGGCTGAACTCGCTCAGGGGAATCGGCCCGATAATCCCCAGTTCATTGCGCTCCGGGCACAGGTACAGCGGGATCGCGCCGGTCATGATGATCGAGTGCAACACCGACTTGTGGCAGTTGCGGTCCACCAGCACCAGGTCGTCGCGGCCCACCATCGAATGCCAGACGATCTTGTTGGCGGTGGAGGTGCCATTGATCACAAAGTAGGTGTGATCGGCGCCGAAGTTGCGCGCCGCCCGGGCTTCGGCCTCGGCCAGCGGCCCGGTGTGGTCCAGCAGCGAACCCAACTCCGGCACCGACACCGACAAGTCCGAGCGCAGGGTGTTTTCCCCGAAGAACTGATGAAACGCCTGCCCCACCGGGCTCTTGCGATAGGCCACGCCACCGCCGTGGCCGGGTGTGTGCCAGGAGTAATTGGAGTCTGCCGTGTGCTGCACCAGCGCCTTGAAGAATGGCGGCAACAGGCCATCCAGATAAGCCCGCGCCGCCCGGGCCACTTGCCGGGCGAGAAACGGCACGGTGTCTTCAAACAGGTAGAGAATCCCCCGCAACTGGTTGAGTTCGCTCATGGCGTCGGCCGGGGCGTTTTCCAGGGTGACTTGCTCACCGAGGGCGAAGATCGGCAGGTTCGGAGCCCGTACCCGCGCCAGGCGGATCAGCTCCACCATGTTTTGCATCAGGTGGGTATTTTCCCCGGCCCCCTCGGCGGCAATCAGCATGCAGGCCAGGCCGTGATGGGTCGATGCCACCAGGCGGCCCTCGGCGTAGTCCACCGCCGAAAAGATACTGAAGCCCTCCTGTTCCAGCTCCCGGGCGATGCCTCGGACGCGGTCGCCGGCAACGGTGTCGGCCTTGATGTCGCGGTGTACGATCAGAACCGGGAACTTCAGGTCTTTGTACATGAGCACTGGGCGTCCTGAGGGCTATGCCTTCAGGGTAGAAGCTTGGGGCCGATGTGGCGAATGAAGATACGCAAATGCTGGCCTATAAAATTAATGGCGCTAGAATCAGCGCCATTTCCACGCCCGCCTCCCTGACACGAGCCACCCATGAGCTTTGATTTCGACACGATCCACTCCCGCCTCGGCACCGGCAGCACCAAGTGGAGTCGTTACCCGCAAGACGTTCTGCCGATGTGGATTGCCGACATGGACATCGCCGCGCCACCGGCCGTGCTGCAGGCGCTGCAACAGCGCCTCGGCCAGCAGATCCTCGGCTACAGCGTGGCCTGCGATGGCGTGCGCGAAGCGATCGTCGCCGACCTGTGGGCCAAGTACGCCTGGCGCGTGCAGCCGGATGAGCTGCTGTTCTTGCCGGGTGTCGAGCCGGGTTTCAACATGGCCTTGCATGCGTTTGTGCAGCCTGGGCAACCGGTGGTGTTGCAAACCCCCAACTATCGCCCGATCCGCCTGGCCCCCGGCCACTGGAACCTGCCGAAGATCGAAGTGCCGTTTGAACTGAGCGCCGAGGGCGAGTACCTCACGCCGTTGCCCGCAATGCGTGAAGCACTCAAAGGCGCCGGCGCGCTGCTGTTGAGCAACCCCCACAACCCGATGGGCAAGGTCTTCCCTCGTGAAGAGCTGCTGGCCGTGGCCACCGCCTGCCTGGACCAGGGCGCACTGATCGTCTCGGATGAGATCCACGCCGAGCTGTGCTTTGACGGCCGCCGGCATATCCCCACCGCCAGCCTCAGCCCCGAGATCGCCCAGCGCACCATCACCCTGATGTCGGCGAGCAAGGCCTATAACGTCGCCGGGCTGAAGACCTGCTTTGCAGTGATACAGAACCCGGAGATCCGCGAGCGCTTCAACCACGCCCGTTGCGGCATGGTCGACAGCGTCAGCCCCCTGGGCCTGGAAGCCACCCGCGCGGCCTACAGCGACTGCGGCGACTGGCTGCAAGCGCTGGTGGCCTACCTGCAAGCCAACCGCGATTACCTGTTGAACGCCGTGCAAACCCGCCTGCCCGGCGTAGTGATGCATGCGCCCCAAGGCACCTACCTGGCCTGGCTGGATTGCAGCGCCCTGGGCCTGGACGACCCGCAACAGTTCTTCCTGGAACAGGCCAAGGTCGGCCTGAGCGCCGGGATTGAATTCGGCGATGACAGCCAGCAGTTCGTGCGCCTGAACTTCGGCTGCCCACGGGCCATGCTGGAAGAAGGCATTGCCCGCCTGGAACGCAGCCTGCGTCACCGTTAAGGCGCAATTCACAACTTTTCGCAACGACCGCCGAACCCCTGCTGTTACTGTTTTTGCCGATTCGTCCCACCGGTAACAGCAGGAGTTCCATGGCATGACGACCCAGCCGCTCAACCGCTCGACCGACCCTAAAGCCCTTCCCGTTGCTCCGCCCAAGTCCGGCGCGGCGTTCCATGTGCTGCTCAAGAACAGCGCCAATAACAAGAAGGTCGAGGCCGGCGACAAGACCGCGCAGGGGCTCGCTGCCAGCCAGGAACAAGGCTATGAACTGGCCGCCAAGGACGCCGCGCCGCCCACCACCCTGGGCGACTACAAGGCCATCGGCCCGGCGGACGAAGTGGGCCCCGGCCTGATTCGTTATGAAACCCAGGACGGCAAGAAAGTCATCGTCAGCGAAAAAGACAGCCCCGAGCTGTTCAAGCAAGTCAGCGCCGACTTCAAGGCACTCTCCGGCGTCAACGCCAGCGAAGCCGCCGGCTACCAGCGCCTGGGCGGCGACGCCACGGCCCCGGAAAAACTCGGCGACTACAAGTCCCTCGGCCCACCCGACGAAACCGGCCCGGGTGTGATCCGCTACGAAACCCAGGACGGCAACAAATTCGTCATCAGCCAGCGCGACAACCCCGAGGCGTTCCAGAAGGCCAAGGAAGCCTATGAAAGCTTCACCGGCCTTGCCACCAGCGAAGACGCCGGCTACAAGCGCGCCGGCGACAACGAAGTGTGGCCGCCCTACGCCGGCACCACCGTGGGCCCCAAGGATGAAGTCGGCCCGGGCCTGATCCGCTTTGAAAGCAACGGCCAGAAAATGGTCGTGGCCCGGGACGACAACCCCAAGCTGTTCGACTACCTGGCAGGCCTGCACGAGGTCTACACCAACCCCGACAAAAAGGCCGCGGTGGAATCCGCCCTCAACGACGGCTCCACACTGGCAGACGCCAACACCCAGCCACCGGAACTGAATGACTACAAAGGCTTCGGCTGGATCGAAGGCCAGCAAGGCAACGTGCTGACCTATGAAACCCACGACGGCACCAAGGTCGTGGTGTCGGCCGATGTCAGCCCGGAACTGTTCAAGAGCGTGGCCACCGCCCAGGACACCTGGAGCAAGATCCACTCCAGTGAAGACGCCGGCTACAAGCTGGCCGGGCCGAATGATTTCCTGAAAAACACCGACATCACCTTCGGCTCCCCCGACGAGCTGGGAGACGGCCTGATCCGCTATGAAACCAGCGAAGGCAAGGTCATCGTCTCCAAGGAACTCAGCCCGCAGCTCTACGATGAAGTGGTCGCCAAGTGGGAGGCCTGGAGCGCCGGCACGGTGGATGAGACCCGCGCCAAGTACAACCTGCCGAGCAACGACGAACTGGACGTGCTCAACCTCGACACCGGCGTGCACGCCGACAAGGACGACGACAAATCGCCGACCCAGAGCGTCAGCGAGCTGGCCACCACCGAGCTGATCGACACCTACCGCGCCGGCGTCAAGGACGGCTCGATTCCCAAGGACGACCCGCGAGCCAAGCTTGTGCGTGCCCTGGAAGCCCAGGCCGCCTACCAGAACGGCCACGGCATCACCGGCTATGAAGAATCCAAGCGCCCGTTCAACACCACCTGGCGCGAGTTCGATGACAAGCAGACCGAACTCACCTCCGCCGACATGCACGACATCATCGACGGCAAGGCGGTGCAGGAACAGATCGGCGAACTGTTCAAAGACCCGACGGTGCAGGCCGACTACAAGACCAAGATGGACGATGCCATCAGCCACCTGCCCAACAAGGACGAGATCAAGCAGAAGCTCCTCGACCTCACCAGCAACCCCGACTACGTGCTCTACCTCAAGGACCTGCAAAAGCAGGGCAAGAGCCACGAAGCCCAACAGGACCTGAGCAACACCCTCACCTCGCTGTCGCTGTTCGATCCGGAAGCCGCCACCAAGGCCGCGCAGAATATCCAGGCCGACGGCCTCACCACCGACCTCAACGAGATCCTGTCGGACCCGAGCAAGATCTCCGACGAAAACAAGGAACTGGCCACCAAGGACCTGTTCGGCCTGCTCAAAGGCGTGCTCAAGGGCAACCTGCTGGACCTGCCGCGGCGCAGCCAGGAAGTGCTGGAGAAATTCCTCAACGAAGGTTTGGAGGGCAAGGAGAAATCCTCGGCCGTGACCAAGGCCCTGGAAGAACTCGGCGACGTCTACAAGAACAGCGGCACCATCAGCGAAGCCGATGTGAAAACCGCCCTGAGCAAACCGTATATCCCGGTGGCGGATCGCGGCATGCTCGGCGAGGTGTTCAACACCCTCAACAGCAAAGGCATCCTCGGCTCGATGGGCGCCGGCGTCAGCCTGTTCTCGGGGATTTACCAACTGGTGGGCAAAGGCGGCAAGCTCGGCGAAACCCCGGCCCAGCGCATGACCATCGCCAAGGATTTCCTGAGTTTTGCCGGCGGCGCGAGCCACTTCGTCAAGCTCGGCGACAAGATCGGCGAAGCCCTGGGCAAGGGCGGCCTGGTGGATTTCCTCGGCCTGGACAAGACCCTGCCGGAAATCTGGGGCAAGGAAGGCGCGGCGGGCAAGGTCATCGACTTCAGCAAGCCTACCGAGATCGACTCAAAGGTCAGCAAGGAAATTGCCGCGGCCCTGGATGCGGTGCCCGACAGCCAGTACGACGGTGTCGCCAAGTTATTTGGCGAAGGCGACAAGGCGGTGACCGAAGCCACCGAAGGTCTTGCCACCCACCTGGATGACGGCCTTAAGGCAGCCGGCGCGGCCAAGCTGGGCGCCTCCCAATCGGCCAAAATCGCAGGTTCCGTAATCAAGGTGCTGGGCCCGGCTACCGATATCGCCGGTGGTTTTGCCGACATCGTGCTCGGCGCGCTGGCGATCAAAAGCGGCGTGGACAGCAAAGACCCGTTGGCTCAGGCCGCCGGTGGCTTGCAGGTGGCGGGCGGTGCGTTCGGCGCATCGGCCGGGGTATTGGGCGCGGCGGCGCTGTTTGGCGCAGGCACGGCGGCGGCGCTGACCGGGCCGCTGTTCCTGGTGGGCGTGGTGTTGGCAGTGGTGGGCGGGATCATCGGCTACTTCGTCGACCACAACAAAAAACAGAAGGCTACCGAGAAGGAAAACGACTGGTACCGCGACCTGGCCGGCGACGGTTTGCTGCAGGACAACTGGGCCGACAAGGTCGAATACGCCCACTACGAAATCCACCATTACCACGGCCGCGACACGCCGACCGATGACAGCCTGTTCCGCTTCCAGCAATCGGAGTGGGAGCACTTTGACGCCACGCCACAAAGCGGCGGCTCGTCGAGCAACCGGCTGGATGGGGATTTGCACAAGGACTACAAGGACCCGAGCGAAACGCCCAAGGAACTGCCGGATGCTTCGGGTGAGAAGCCTGGGTCCCGGCCATCGGGAGGCGGACCTCGACTCAACTAAATCTACACAAATCAGTGTGGGAGCTGGCTTGCCAGCTCCCACATTTGGATTGGGTTCACAACTGGATTGCAGTTACAGCTTGGCGATAGACACTTCGGTCGATTTCACAAAGGCAATCACTTCACTGCCCACTTTCAATTCCAGGTCACGCACCGAGCGCGTGGTAATCACCGACGTCACGATCCCCGACGCGGTTTGCACGTCGATCTCGGACACCACTTCGCCGATCAGGATTTCCTTGATCACGCCCTTGAACTGGTTGCGCACGTTGATCGCTTTAATGGTCATGTCGGCTTTCCTTTGGTCTGTTGGGTCAATCCGCACGAATGCGCAGGCACTCAAAGTGCCCTATTCGTGAAACCAACAAAAGGAATATATAACTCTTTATTTATTCCATAAAAACATATGCAAGCTGTTGCGCAGCCAACAGTGATTCAACAAAGTGCCCGCCTCCCCACTTCCACCCTCCCCCCACGTAGCAGCTGTCGAGCCTTAGCGAGGCTGCGTCAGCGGTATGTCTGATATACCGCTGACGCAGCCTCGCTTAGGCTCGACAGCTGCTACCTGGGGTATTGCCCGGCACCGCAAAGACGCTGGCACAGAGACTGCATATTCCTATAACGCATGATGGAACATGCCATATGAATTTTCTGAATATAAGAAAAGCCTTCTCTTTCCCGCCTTGTCCGGAGCTGTTCCATGAAACCCTTCGCCAAAACCCTGTTGGGCGCCTGCGCCCTCGCCCTCAGCCTGCAACCGGTGGCCCATGCAGCGGAAACCGACCCTGCGCAAGTCAACCTCGACTACGCCTATTACTCCCCGGTGAGCCTGGTGCTCAAGCACTTTGGCTGGCTCGAAGAAGCACTGCCAAAAACCAAGGTCGGCTGGGTGCTGAGCCAGGGCAGCAACCGCTCCCTGGAATACCTCAACAGCGGCGGCGTCGACTTCGCCTCGTCCGCGAGCCTGTCGGCCGTGTTGAGCCGGGCCAACGGCAGCCCGATCAAGTCGGTGTATGTGTACAGCCGCGCCGAGTGGACCGCGCTGGTGGTGCGCAAGGACTCCACCTTCAAGAGCGTCAACGACCTCAAGGGCAAGAAAATCGCCGCCACCAAAGGCACCGACCCGTACCTGTTCACCCTGCGCAGCCTGCAGAAAGCCGGCCTGAGCAAGGACGACGTGGAACTGGTGCACCTGCAACACCCGGACGGCCGTACCGCCCTGGAGAAAGGTGATGTCGACGCATGGGCCGGTCTCGACCCGCACATGGCCGCCAGCGAAATCCAGGCCGGTTCGCGCCTGCTGTATCGCAACAAGGACTTCAACAGCTACGGCGTGGTCAGCGTGACCGACAAGTACGCCAAGGAGCATCCGCAGACCATCGCCAAGGTGCTCGGCGCCTATGAAAAAGCCCGCGACTGGGCGGTGAAACACCCGGATGAATTCGCCAAGCTGCTGGCGGACGAATCCGGCCTGCCCCTGGACGTGGCCAAGCTGCAACTGTCGCGTACCGACTTGAGCAGCCCGTTGCTTACAGCCCAGGACGTGGTGTCGTCCAAGGCTGCCGCGCCGATCCTGGTGTCGGAAGAATTGGTGCGCCGTGGGGTGAATGTGGATCAGGTGATCGACCAGTTGATCGACCCAAGCTTCGGCCAGGCGTTGCCTCGTCCATAAGGGGAGCGTCATGAGCAGCAAAAGCGAAACCCTGCCCGTCGCACTGGCGCCCACTGTCACCGAGCAGCGCAGCGCCTGGCCACGGCGATTGAAAGGCCTGGCGTTGCCGGTGCTGATCCTGGTGATCCTCGAAGTGGTGGTGCGCATCGGCTGGCTGCCGTCCTACCAGATGCCGGCCCCCAGCGAGATCGCCGTGACCCTCACCGACCTCGCCGAAGGCGCGTTGTGGAAACACATCAGCGCCAGCCTGTTGCGGGTGCTGCTGGGATTCACCATCGGCGCCAGCCTGGCCCTGGTATTTGCCGCCTGGGTCGGCTTGAGCCGCGAGGCCGAGGCGTACCTGGAGCCGACGTTCGCCGGCCTGCGTTCGATCCCGAGCCTGGCCTGGGTGCCGCTGTTGCTGCTGTGGCTGGGGATTGATGAGACCTCCAAGATCGTGCTGATTGCCATCGGCGCGTTCTTCCCGGTGTACCTCAACGGCGTCGCGGCGATCCGCGACATCGACCGCAAGCTGGTGGAAGTCGGGCAGATGTATGGCTTCAGCCGTACGCGCCTGGTGCGCCGCATCCTTTTGCCTGCCGCCCTGCCCGGGTTGTTCACCGGCTTGCGCAGCGGGTTGAGCCTGGCGTGGATGTTTCTGGTGGCGGCGGAGTTGATCGCCGCGACCAAGGGCCTGGGTTACCTGCTCAGCGATGGCCGGGAAACCTCACGGCCCGACATTGTGCTGGCCGCGATCATCGTGTTGGCCTTGTTGGGCAAGATCAGCGACGGCCTGTTGGCCGCGCTGGAAAAACGCTGCCTGGTCTGGCGCGACACCTTCAACGGTCAAGGTTCGGAGAGTTGAGCATGAGCGAACCGCTATTGGATATTCGCGTCGAGCGGAAAAACTTCGGCGCCACCACGGTGCTGACCAACGTGCATCTGGCGTTGCAACCACGGGAAGCGGTGAGCTTGCTCGGCCCCAGCGGATGCGGCAAAAGCACCTTGCTGCGGATCGTTGCCGGGCTGGAAAAGGACTACCAGGGTGAGCTGTTGCAGGGCGGTGGTGAGGTCGCGTTTGTCTTCCAGGAACCGCGCCTGATGCCGTGGCTGACGGTGGAGCAAAACATCGGTTTCAGTGATGACGATGGGTACGACAAGGCCTGGGTGGCGCAATTGATTGACGAGGTGGGCCTTGGCGGGTTTGCCCAGGCATTGCCCAAGGCCCTGTCTGGCGGCATGGCACAACGGGTGGCCATCGCTCGCGGGTTGTATTCAAGGCCGCAGGTATTGTTGCTGGACGAGCCGTTCAGCGCGGTGGATGCGTTTACCCGCATGAAGCTGCAGGACCTGCTGCTGCAATTGGCCGAGCACCATGGGATCGCCCTGTTGCTGGTGACCCACGATGTGGACGAGGCGCTGTACCTGAGTGACCGGGTGCTGGTGATGGATAACCGGCCGAGCAGTATTCGCCAGGAGCTGGCGGTGGATCTGGTGCACCCGCGAGACCGGCGGGATCCGCTGTTGGCGCGGCTCAAGGCACTGGCGTTGACCGAGTTGCAACGGGCGCATGTGATCTGAAAAGCACGTGTTGGGGGTGGTAAGTCAGGCTGGGGTGTATATCCGTTATTTAGGTAACGGCTGCTATTGGTTCCGCTCTTACAGCGGGTCACTTTTGGAAAAGAGCCCCAAAAGTAACCAAAAGGGCTCTTGCCCCACCACTCGGCACCTCGCTAGTGCTCGGTGTGCCCGCACTCCGGTAGCACGAAGCGGGCCGCCGCGACGGGGCGTCCCTGCCCCGTCGCGGCTAAACCGGCGT
>NZ_JACARE010000074.1:0-10408 GCF_013386765.1 Pseudomonas yamanorum | reverse complement strand
GCATCAACTGGGTGTACCTGATGCACCGAGTCGCCTGCATCGCCGGCAAGCCGGCTCCTACAGAAAAGCGGCTTTTGATCTGGCTTTTAACACTCTTTGGGCTGGGCCGGCATTCCGGCTTTTCCAAAGTGAGTCGCTGTAAGAGCGAAACCATAAGCCGCCGTTACCTGAATAACGGATATGTCATCAGGCAGCCGTCTTACGCGGAACCAGCGTCACCCAATACCGCGTGCGCGACTGCACCTCCAGCGGCATTGTCGACACCAGCAACGCAAGAATACGATCGGTATCGGCCAACTGAAAACTCCCGGTCACCCGCAACGCTTCAAGGCTCGGCTCCCAGCGCAGCACACCCGGCCGATACCGCTCCAACTCCCGCAAAAAATCGCCCAACAACTGGTTCTGCGCCGTCAACACACCATCACGCCACCCTAGTTGCAGCGCATCAAACGCTACAGCTGCACCCATCCCGGACGCCTGCAAGCGTGCCTGTTGCCCACCTCGCAACGTCGCCACTTGCCCCCGCAGATCCCGCACCTGCACCGCCCCCTTCAACACCGACACCAGACACCCGGAAGACAACTGCCGCACACACACCTCGGCCTGGCCGACAATCACCTGCCCATAACGCGTCTGCACCGTCAGCGCACCCGCCCCCGGCACCGTCAACGCCATCTCCCCTTCCACCAGCGTCACACGGCGCCTGGCCACATCCACGTCCACCGCACTCGCGGTATTGAGTTGCAGACTGCTGCCATCCGCCAGCGGCACGCGCTTGCGTTCGCCGGTAGCCGTATGCAGGTCCGCGCGCCATGCATCGATCGGCAATTGCCGGCTAAGCAACCACGCCGCCGGCACAAGTGCCGCCACGCCCAAGGCACGCTTGAGCACCGCACGCCGTCCCGGCTGCGGACGATCAAGGCTGGCCATGGCCAATGCCGGTGGCAAATCGGTAAATCGCTGGCGCAGCAACTGGGCTTTCTGCCAGATCTGCTCATGCTGGGGATGGCTGTCGCGCCACTGTTGCAGGCTGGCGTGATCACGCTCGGTAGCACTGCCAGACTCCAGCAACGCCAGCCATTGCGCCGCCGCCCGGGCGAGATCCGGCGCGGTGCGGCTCACAGCTCCACCAGCAGGCAATGCTCATAGGCCTGGGCCATGTAGCGCTTGACCGTACGCTCGGACACCTTGAGCCGCTCGGCAATCTCGCGATAGCCCAGGCCCTCCAGCTGGCTCCAGAGAAACGCACGGCGCACCACGGGTGGCAAACCGTCGAGCAGTTCATCCAGGGCCTGCAGGGTTTCCAGCAGCAACCAGCGCTGTTCCGGCGACGGCACGCAGGCTTGCGGCAGGTGCGTCAACGCATTGAGGTACGCCTGCTCCAGGCTGCGCCGCTGGTGAAAATTCACCAGCAAGCGCTTGCCTACGGTCACCAGGTAAGCCCGGGGTTCCTGCAATTGGGCAATCGGCTGGGCACTGGCCAACACCCGCAGGAACGTGTCCTGGCTCAGGTCGGCCGCATCCCAGGCATTGCCCAAACGGCGCCGCAGCCAGCTTTCCAGCCAACTGCGGTGGTCGCGGTACAAGGCGTGAAGGCTCGGTTCTGCGAGGTGCGTCGGCACTACAGCTTCATTCATGGCAAGTAACCTGCGCGGCGCGAGTCAGTCTCAAATGAGATTCATTCTATTTAATATCCCGCCGGCATACCATGTTCTTTTGCACAATGCGTTTAGAGCATCGCGGCCTTTTGCCTGAGCATGTCGATAAACAACCCCAATTCGCGGCTCACCGGGTCGCCCTTGCGCAGCAACATGCCGAACGGCGCCAATTGCACCTCCAGCACCACCGGCAAGGCCACCACCAGGCCCATTTTCAGGTAATCCCGCAGGGCGCTTTCCGAGAGCACCATGATTGCGTCGGTGAGTTGAATCAGTTGCTGCATGGAATACACCGAGCTGCACTCGATGATGTCCGCCGGCTGCGGCAAGGCCAGGTGTTGCAGGGCCTCATCGAAACCGATGCGCGCCGGGCTGGTTTGCGGTTGCAGGATCCACGGCCAGTCGCTGACCAGTTCCGCCAGCGGCAAGTGTTCGCGCTGGGCCAGCGGATGGCCGGCGTGCACCACCACCAGCATGCGTTCATTGCCCAGGGGTTCGAAGCTGTAATGCTCGCTGTCGGTGGCGGCGTTGCGCCGGGCGATGGCCAGGTCGATGCGGCCCTGTTCCAGCAACTGGATCACCTGGTCGCTGGTGTCGCCCATGATGCGAATGCGCATCTGCGGGTTGAGCGTCTTGATCTGCGCAATCGAGTCCATCACCAGGTCCGGGGCCGCGCCCATGATGGTGCCGATCGACAAATACCCGTAGCCGCCCTGCTGGCGCACCATCAATTCCTCGGCGCAGCGGTCGAGCCCGCTGAGGGCCGATTCGGCAAAGCGGATCAGCTCCTTGCCCAGCGCCGTAGGACGCATGCCCCGGGGCAGGCGCTCGAACAGGTCGCAGGCAAACATGTCCTCGATCTCCCGCAACATGCGCGTCGCCGCCGGTTGCGACATGTTCAGGCTCTGGGACGCCCGGTGCAGGTTCTGGCTGGAACTCAAGGCCACCAGCATATGCAGATGCTTATAGCGCAGGCGGTTGAACAGGTGGCGGGAGATCAAGGGACTACTCATTTTTTTCCTTGTTATCGATACCCTGAGGTTATCAGTTGTAAGCGAGATTCGATTTGTAGCGTATAGATCCAGCGCCGTACAGTCCTTCCCATAAGAACAAAACAACCGGACTGAACAATGAAGACCCTGCCTGCGTCTCTGCTCGCCAAGATTTCCTGGCGGCTGCTGCCCTTCCTGCTGTTGATGTACATCATGGCCTTCCTCGACCGCGCCAACGTCGGGTTCGCCAAGCAAGCCTTCCAGGCCGACACCGGCCTCAGTGATGCCGCTTTCGCCTTTGGCGCCGGGGTGTTCTTTGTCGGCTATGCGCTGCTGGAAGTGCCGAGCAACCTGATCATGCACCGCGTCGGCGCCCGCCTGTGGATGTGCCGGATCATGGTCAGTTGGGGCCTCGTCTCCGCCGCCATGATGTTTGCCCATAACGAAACCAGCTTCTACGTGTTGCGCTTCCTGCTGGGCGTAGCCGAAGCCGGGTTCTTTCCCGGCGTGATCCTCTATCTCACCTACTGGTTCCCCTCTGCCGTGCGCGGCAAGGCCATGGGGTTCTTCTACTTTGGCGCGCCCCTGGCCTTTATCTTCGGCAGCCCGCTGTCGGGCCTGTTGCTGGAGCTGGACGGGTTCTCCGGGCTGCACGGCTGGCAATGGCTGTTCGCTGTGGAAGGCCTGATGGCCACGGCGGTTGGCATCTGGGCCTATTGGTACCTGGACAACCGCCCCGCCGATGCCAAATGGCTGACCGTTGCCGAACGCCGCCAGATCCAGGACCTGCTGGACGCCGAAGACCAGCACAAAACCTCCCACGGCCGCAGCCTGCTCAACGTGCTGTGCCAACCCAGCGTGCTGTACCTGTGCCTCGTGTACCTGCTGATCCAGGCCAGCGTGTATGGCGTGGTGTTCTACTTGCCGACCCAGGTGGGCGGCCTGTTGGGCACCAAGGTCGGCTTGATGGTGGGACTGGTCTCGGCGATACCGTGGGTGTGCGCACTGTTCGCGGCCTGGTGGATTCCCGGCTACTCCGACCGCACCGGCGAACGGCGTAAAACCGCGTCCCTGACCCTGTTGATGGCGGCCGCCGGGATTGCCTGCTCCGTGACCTTCGCCAACCCACTGCTGGGCATGCTCGCCCTGTGTTTCGCCGCCTCGGGTTTCATCGCCGTGCAACCGGTGTTCTGGACCTTTCCTTCCAGCTACCTGGCCGGCAGCGCTGCGGCGGCCGGCATTGCCCTGATCAACTCCTTCGGCGCCCTCGGCGGGTTTATCGCCCCGGTGCTGAAGAACTGGGCGGAAACCGCCTTTCATTCCCCTGCGGCCGGCCTTTACCTGCTGTCCGCCACCACCGTGCTCGCCGCCTTGCTGGTACTCGGTATCCATTCCCCAGGCCAAAAAGCGACGAACACGCCGGCCACTGTTTAATCAAGGAGTCACACCATGGGCAACCTCACTATCAAGCACGTACGCGCCTTTGTGCTGCGCGGCGGCGGCGCGGACTACCACGACCAGGCAGACGGCCACTGGATCGACGATCACATCAGCACCCCCATGAGCAAATACCCCGAATACCGCCAGAGCCGCCGCAGTTTCGGGATCAACGTGCTGGGCACCCTGGTGGTGGAAATCGAGGCCAGCGACGGCACCGTCGGGTTCGCCGTGACCACCGGTGGCGAGCCCGCCGCCTATATCGTCGAGAAGCACCTGGCGCGCTTCCTGGAAGGCGCCCGCGTCACCGATATCGAAAAAATCTGGGACCAGATGTACCAGTCCACCCTGTACTACGGGCGCAAGGGCCTGGTGATCAACACGATCTCCGGTGTCGACCTGGCGCTGTGGGACCTGCTCGGAAAAGTCCGCCAGGAACCGGTGCACCAGTTGCTCGGCGGCGCGGTGCGGGACGAGTTGCAGTTCTACGCCACCGGCGCCCGCCCGGACCTCGCGCAGAAGATGGGCTTTATCGGCGGCAAGATGCCCCTGCACTACAGCCCGTCCGAAGGCGAAGAAGGCCTGCGCAAAAACCTCGAGGAACTGGCGACCATGCGCGAACGGGTCGGCCCGGACTTCTGGCTGATGCTCGATTGCTGGATGAGCCTGGACCTGAACTACGCCACCAAACTGGCAGTAGGCGCCCATGAATACGGCTTGAAATGGATCGAGGAAGCGCTGTCGCCCGACGACTACTGGGGCTATGCCGCGCTGCGCAACAACGTGCCCAAGGGCATGCTGGTGACCACCGGCGAACACGAAGCCACCCGCTGGGGCTTTCGCATGCTGCTGGAGATGGGCTGCTGCGACATTATCCAGCCGGATGTGGGCTGGTGCGGCGGCCTCACCGAGCTGGTGAAAATCTCCGCCCTGGCCGATGCCCACAACGCGTTGGTGGTGCCCCACGGCTCGTCGGTCTACAGCTACCACTTCGTTGCCACCCGCCATAACAGCCCGTTCGCCGAGTTCCTGATGATGGCGCCCAAGGCCGATGAAGTGGTGCCGATGTTCCACCCGCAATTGCTCGGTGAACCGGTGCCGGTGAATGGCCGCATGCGCCTGTCGGCGCTCGACAAGCCCGGGTTTGGCGTAGACCTCAACCCCGACTGCCAACTGCACCGTCCGTATAACCGCTGAGGACTCCTGCCATGAACATGCCCCACAACGCTTTCAAGGCCGCGCTGCGTAAAGACGCTGCGCAATACGGGATCTGGGCCGGTTTCGCCACGGCGTACGCCGCCGAGATCGTCGCCAGCACCGGTTACGACTGGATGCTGATTGACGGCGAACACGCCCCCAACACCGTGCCCAGCGTACTCAACCAGCTCCAGGCCGTGGCGCCCTACGCCACCGCGCCGGTGGTACGTGCGGTGAGCAGCGACGCCAACCTGATCAAGCAACTGCTGGATGTCGGCGCCCAGACCTTGATGATCCCGATGGTGGAAACCGCCGAACAGGCCCAGGCCCTGGTGCGCGCCATGCGTTATCCGCCCCACGGCATTCGTGGCGTCGGCGGCGGTTTGACCCGCGCTACCCGCTGGGACGGCGTGAACGACTACCTCAACACCGCCCATGAACAGCTGTGCCTGATCGTGCAGGTGGAGTCGCGCCTCGGGGTGGAAAACGTCGCGGCGATTGCGGCGGTCGAAGGCGTGGACGCGGTATTCATCGGCCCGGCCGACCTGTCCATCGGCCTCGGCCATGCCGGCAACCCCGGGCATCCCGAGGTGCAGGAACGTATCCGCCACGCGGTCGACGCCACGCTGGCGGCCGGTAAAGCCTGCGGCATCCTCGCCCCCAACGAAGACGATGCCCGCCGTTATCAAGCCTGGGGCTGCCAGTTCATTGCGGTGGCCATCGACATTAGCCTGCTGCGCCAGAGCGCCATGGCCACCCTGGCCCGCTACCGCCCCGCCGACGACGCCAAGGCGCCGTCACGTACTTACTGAGGAGCCAAGCATGTCATCCATACCGGTCTACCAGAACTTCATCAACGGCCGCTTTACCCCAAGCGATGCCCACTTGGATGTAGTGAACCCGGCCACCGGCACCCTGCTGTCGAAGGTCCCGGCATCCACCACCGAAGACGTCGACCAGGCCCTGGCCGCCGCCCGCCATGCGCAAAAAGACTGGGCCCGCAAACCGGCCATCGAACGCGCCGGGCACTTGCGCCGCATCGCCGCCAAGCTGCGGGAAAACGTCGCCCACCTGGCGCGCACCATCACCCTGGAACAAGGCAAGGTCACGGGCCTTGCGGAAGTCGAAGTCAACTTCACCGCCGACTACCTCGACTACATGGCCGAGTGGGCGCGCCGCATTGAAGGCGAGATCATCACCAGCGACCGGCCCAACGAAAACATCTTCCTGTTCCGCAAACCCCTGGGCGTGGTGGCCGGCATCCTGCCGTGGAATTTCCCGTTCTTCCTGATCGCCCGCAAGATGGCCCCGGCGTTGCTGACCGGCAACACCATCGTGATCAAGCCCAGCGAAGAGACGCCCAACAACTGCTTCGAGTTCGCCAGACTGGTGGCCGAGACCGACCTGCCGGCCGGGGTGTTCAACGTGGTCTGCGGCGATGGGCGGGTGGGTGGCGCCCTCACCGCCCACAAGGGCGTGGACATGATCAGCTTCACCGGCAGCGTCGCCACCGGCTCGCGGATCATGGCCGCCGCCGCGCCGAATATCACCAAGCTCAACCTGGAACTGGGCGGCAAGGCTCCCGCCATCGTCCTCGCCGATGCCGACCTGGACCTGGCGGTAAAAGCCATTCGTGACTCGCGGATCATCAACAGCGGCCAGGTGTGCAACTGCGCCGAACGGGTGTATGTGGAACGCAAGGTGGCCGACCAGTTTATCGAGCGCATCAGCGCCGCGATGGCCGCCACTCGCTACGGCGATCCCATCGCCCAGCCCGATGTAGAAATGGGCCCGCTGATCAACCGCCAGGGCCTCGACAGCGTCAACCGCAAGGTGCGCACCGCGCTGGACCAGGGTGCATCGCTGGTCACCGGTGGGCAAATCGCCGACCTGGGCCAGGGTTTTCACTTCCAGCCCACGGTATTGGCCGGCTGCCGCGCCGACATGGAAATCATGCGCGAAGAGATCTTCGGGCCGGTGCTGCCGATCCAGATTGTCGATGACCTGGATGAAGCCATCGCCCTGGCCAACGACTGCGACTACGGCCTGACTTCCTCGATCTACACCCGCGACCTGGGCAAGGCGATGCAGGCAGTACGCGAGTTGTCGTTCGGCGAAACCTACATCAACCGCGAGAACTTCGAGGCAATGCAGGGTTTCCATGCCGGTGTGCGCAAATCCGGGATCGGCGGCGCCGACGGCAAGCACGGCCTGTATGAGTACACCCATACCCATGCGGTGTACTTGCAGGGCTGAGGTGGTGCAACGGGCCCTGGCGCGGTAGCGTGCGGGCCCTTCCCTGTCCATTCTTCCGAAGGATTGCGCAATGCCTCTTACCCCATACAGCGGGCCGATCATCGACAGCCATCTGCACCTGTTCGACCCGCGCCGCTCCCAGGGCATCCCCTGGCCCGAGCCGGGCAACGCGCTGTATGCCGCGCATTTACCGGCGGATTATTGGGCGCTGGCGGGCGAACATCATGTGATCGGCGCCATCGCCGTGGAAGCCAGCCCGTGGCGCGAGGACAATCGCTGGTTGCTGGACACCTTGCGCAGCGACCCGCGCATGCTCGGCTTCGTCGGCAACCTCGACCCGCTGCACAGCGACTTTGCGGCAGACCTTGAAACCCTGGCCCCTGAACCGCTGTTCCTCGGCTTGCGCTACGGCAACCTGTGGGACCGCGACTTGCTCGACGACCAGAAGCGCCAAGGCTTTATCGAAGGCCTGCGCCGCCTTGCCGAATACGGGCGCAGCCTGGACAGCGCCAACCCGAACCCGCGCCTGATCAAAGGGCTGCTGCACTTGAGCGATGCCTTGCCCGAGCTGCGCATCATCGTCGATCACCTGCCCAACGCCAGCGTGCCGGCCGGTGAAGAATCGGCCTATCACGCTGACCTGATGCGCCTGGCCGAGCGGCCCAATGTGTTTGCCAAACTGGCGGAAATCCCCCAGGTCGGCCCGGGTGGATTGATCCTTGACCCGTCGTTCTACAACGACCGCCTGGCCGTGCTGTGGGAAGCCTTTGGCAACGACCGTTGCTTCTTTGGCAGCGACTGGCCCAACAGCGATCACCTGGCCGATTTCGCCACCACCCTGGGCCTGGTGAAAGCCTGCCTGGCGGGCAAACCCGAGGACGTACAGGGCAAGTTCTTCCTGCACAACGCGGTGCGGATCTACAGCCCCACGCCTGCCCATGGCTGAACCCACGGCCAACCACAACAATAAAAAGGAATTGAACACGTGGAAATCATTCTCTTCGGTGTGATTCTGCACTTCATCGGCGGCTTCGCCTCCGGCAGTTTCTACATCCCCTACAAGAAAGTCCGTGGCTGGGCCTGGGAAAGCTACTGGATCACCGGCGGCCTGGTGTCCTGGCTGATCGTGCCGTTGATTGCCGCGCAACTGACCGTGCCCGGCTGGGCCGACATCCTGCGCCAGGCCGACAGCGGCACCCTGCTCTGGACCTACCTGTTCGGCGTGCTCTGGGGCATCGGCGGGCTGACGTTCGGCCTGACCATGCGCTACCTCGGGCTGTCCCTGGGCATGTCGCTGGTACTCGGCCTGACCTCGGCCCTCGGCGCCTTGATGCCGGCGCTGTACCGCGACCTGTTCACCGACGCCACCGAAGGCACCCTGACCTCGATGCTCGCCTCCCAGGGCGGGCATTGGGTGCTGTGGGGTGTCGCGGTGTCCCTGGTGGGCATTGCGGTGTGCGGCAAGGCCGGTCTGATCAAGGAGCGGGAAGTGCCGGAAGCGGTGAAATTCGCCAGCATCAGCGAGTTCTCGGTGGCCAAGGGCATGTTGGTGGCGGTGATCTCAGGCGTGCTGAGCGCCTGCTTCAGCTACGGCATTTCCGCCGGGCGTCCGCTGGCTGCCGCGGCGGTGGAGCACGGCGCCAACAGCCTGTTCCAGAACAACGTGACCTTCATGGTGATCATGTGGGGCGGGCTCACCACCAATGGCCTCTGGTGCCTGTGGCTGAACTGGCGCAACCGCACGTTCCACGACTACACCGATCGCAGCACCCCGCTGTTCCGTAACTACCTGCTGGTGGCGTGCGCCGGGACCTTGTGGTTCCTGCAATTTTTCTTCTACGGCATGGGCGAAAGCCGCCTGCAGAACGACGCCAGTTCCTGGGTGCTGCACATGTCTTTCATCATCATCGTATCCAACTGCTGGGGCCTGTATTTCCGTGAGTGGCAAGGCACCAGCGCTACCAACAAAAGCGTATTGGTTGCCGGTATCGCGGTGATTCTCGGGGCTATCGCCATGGTCGGTTACGGCAACTATCTCGGCTGAGGCCGCTTGTTTTCCAGGAGTTTATTTATGTTGCTTGCAGATAAAACCGTGATTGTTACTGGCGCTTCCCGAGGTATCGGACGCGCTGCTGCCCGCGAGTGCGCGCGTCAGGGGGCTCGTGTGGTGATTGGTCATAGTGGCAGTGGCCAGGGGACTGAGGCGGCGTTTTCGTTGATCGAGGAGATCAAGGGGTTTGGTGGGCAGGCGGTGGAAGTGGGCGGCGATGCGGCCGATCCGGACACGGGTGACAAGCTGGTGGCGGGCGCGCTCAAGGCGTTTGGCAGTGTGGATGTGTTCGTCAACAATGCCGGGATTTGCCCGTTCCACTCTTTCCTCGACATGCCTCGCGAGGTTTACCTCAAGACCGTCAACACCAACCTCAACGGCGCCTACTTCGCCGTGCAGGCGGCGGCCAACCAGATGAAGAACCAGGGCAAGGGTGGCGCGATCATCGCCGTCAGTTCCATCAGTGCGCTGGTGGGGGGCGGGATGCAGACGCATTACACGCCGACCAAGGCCGGGCTGCATTCGTTGATGCAGTCTTGTGCGATTGCGCTGGGGCCTTATGGGATTCGCTGTAATTCGGTGTTGCCGGGGACGATTGCTACCGACATCAACAAGGAGGATTTGGCGGATGAAGAGAAGCTGGCGTACATGACTTCGCGTACGCCGCTGGGGCGGTTGGGGGAGCCTGATGATGTTGCGGGGCCCATTGTGTTTCTTGCTTCGGATATGGCGCGGTATGTGACTGGGGCTTCGCTGTTGGTAGACGGGGGGTTGTTTGTCAACTTGCAGTAGCTTTGGGGGGCATATCCGTTATTTGG
>NZ_JACARE010000073.1 GCF_013386765.1 Pseudomonas yamanorum | reverse complement strand
AGCCAGATCAAAAGCCAAGGCAAGCGCAGAGCTGCTTTTCTGTGGGAGCTGGCTTGCCTGCGATGCAGACAACTCGGTACATCAGATACACCGAGGTGATGCCATCGCAGGCAAGCCAGCTCCCACATTTTTGACCGTGCCCGCTGTAGCTTTAGATTTTGATGTTGCCTTTGCTTCACCACACTCAAGCCGGCCTGTAGGCCACTGTGCTCTGGCTTTTGATCTTGATTTTGATCTTAGGCGCCCCGTTAAACCACGCTGGCCGAACGCAGGTAGTACGGAGCGGGTAAACAGGCAGGACGCCGGTTTACCCGCGC
>NZ_JACARE010000072.1 GCF_013386765.1 Pseudomonas yamanorum | reverse complement strand
GGCGTTGCAGTTCGGCGAACAGCAGTTGACGTACCGGGAGCTTGATCAGCGCGCCAACCAATTGGCCCATCAACTGATCAGCCTTGGCGTAGGCCCCGAAGTACTGGTGGGGCTGGCGATGGAGCGCAGTCTGGAGATGGTCATTGGCTTGCTGGCGGTGCTCAAGGCCGGTGGGGCCTACGTCCCGCTGGACCCGGACTACCCGACGGAACGCCTGGCCTACATGATCGAAGACAGTGCCATCGGGTTGCTGCTGAGCCAGCGTCGCCTGTTGGCGCAATTGCCGATCCCGGCCGGCCTGGCCACGTTGTGCCTGGACGAACCGGGCGCCGAAGCGTTCCCCACCACGTGCCCGGGCATCAGCCTGGCGCCGGAAAACCTGGCGTACGTGATCTACACCTCCGGGTCCACCGGCAAGCCCAAGGGTGCCGGCAACCGGCACAAGGCGTTGACCAATCGCCTGTGCTGGATGCAGCAGGCCTACAGGCTGACGGCCGACGACGCGGTGTTGCAGAAGACGCC
>NZ_JACARE010000071.1 GCF_013386765.1 Pseudomonas yamanorum | reverse complement strand
ACCGAGCCTAAGCGAGGTGCCGACAGGCGGGGCAGAGCGTTTTGGTTACTTTGCCGCTTTTGCAAAGTGACTCGCTGTAAGAGCGAAACCATAGGCGGCCGTTACCTAAATAACGGATATGTACCCAGCGATCCCCGACCAAAACGCCTGTCATCTAAGCGTCACCGTAACTTCATGGAGATGACACCGGCCGTACATAGCCTGAGTTGGCACAAACAAGTCGACCGGCCGCAACCCTGGCCGGCACTCGGAGACTCGCCATGACTCAGATCGCCCGCATCAGCGACACCGGCAATGAACGCCGCCTGCAAGCCGAACGCCTGATCGGCGCCCAGGCTTTGCAGGAAGCCCAGGCCCTGCGGTTCAACGTGTTCAGCGGCGAATTCAACGCCAAGCTGAAAGGCGCAGAACTGGGCCTGGACATGGATGACTATGATGTTCACTGCAGCCACATCGGCGTGCGGGATTTGAACAGCGGTCGACTCGTCGCCACCACCCGTTTGCTCGACCACCAGGCCGCCAGCACCCTGGGCCGCTTCTACAGCGAAGAAGAATTCAGCCTCCACGGCCTGCTGCACCTCAAAGGCCCGATCCTGGAAATCGGCCGCACCTGCGTCGACCCGGCCTACCGCAACGGCGGCACCATCGCGGTGTTGTGGGGCGAATTGGCCGAGGTACTCAACCAGGGCGGCTACAGCTACCTGATGGGCTGCGCGAGCATCCCGATGCACGACGGCGGCATCCAGGCCCACGCCATCATGCAGCGCCTGCGCGAACGCTACCTGTGCAACGAACACCTGCGGGCCGAGCCGAAAAAGCCGCTGCCTGCCTTGGACCTGCCGTCCAACGTCATCGCCGAAATGCCGCCCCTGCTCAAGGCCTACATGCGCCTGGGTGCGAAGATTTGCGGCGAGCCATGCTGGGACGAGGATTTCCAGGTGGCCGACGTGTTTATCCTGCTCAAGCGCGACGAGTTGTGCCCGCGTTACGCTCGCCACTTCAAGGCAGCCATGTGATGAGCCGCCTTCGGGTGTACGGGCGGATCGCCCGCGTGCTGCTGGTGGTGGCCCTGGGTTTGACCATGGCCAGTGTGTTTGGTGTGTTTGAACGCTTGGGGGTGGCCAACTCGATGGTACGCCGCCAGCGCTGGTCGCGGTTTTTCATGGCGCGGCTGACCAGTGCCCTGCCCTTTCGCGTGACCGTTCACGGTGAGTTGCCACAGCAGTCGATGCTGTGGGTCAGCAACCATGTGTCCTGGACCGATATCCCGCTGCTGGGGATGGTGGCGCCGATGTCGTTCCTGTCCAAGGCCGAGGTGCGTACCTGGCCGGTGGCGGGCTGGCTGGCGGCCAAGGCCGGCAGCCTGTTTATCCGCCGCGGTTCGGGTGACAGCCAGTTGATCCGCAAGCAGATGACCCGACACCTGGAACAAAAGCACCCGCTGTTGATGTTTCCGGAAGGCACCACCACTGATGGTCGTGCCCTGCGCACGTTCCACGGGCGCTTGCTGGCCAGTGCGATTGATGCCGACGTGTCGTTGCAACCGGTGGCGATCCGTTATCTGCGCGATGGCAACATCGACCCGCTGGCACCCTTTATTGGCGACGATGATTTGCTCTCGCACCTGATGCGTTTGTTTGGCAATGACCAGGGCGATGTGGAAATCCATCTGCTCAAGCCGATTGCCTGCGCCGGGCAGGAACGTGCCGCGCTGGCATTCCAGGCGCAGCAGGCGGTGCAGAAGGCGTTGTTTTGGCCAACCCCTGAAACAGAGCAGCTACCCGTACGGCCAGCGTTCGCTGCATGAAGTGATGTGAACACAATTAACCTGTGGGAGCTGGCTTGCCTGCGATGGCATCACCTCGGTGTATCTGAAAAACCGAGGTGCCTGCATCGCCGGCAAGCCAGCTCCTACATTTAGTTATGTGTGGTCAGCTGGTTTTGTGCGAACTGCTGCAACTCTGGATAAAACACCCGAAAGTCCTCGCTCAACGGCTCATACAGCGTGCGCAATTCCTGCATGGCTTGGCCCAGTTCTTCGGGCCGTGTCAGGCGCCGGCCGATCCCCGCCAATACCTGCTCCATCACCGCAAACTCGCGGTATGAACCCAGCCAGTCATCCGCCGCCATATACGGCGCAATCTGCGCCAGCCGCCCCGGCAACGCCGGCTCTTCGGCGAGCACCCGGTAAACCCGCGAGGTAAACCGCTCCAGCGGCTGATCGGCATACAAGGCCCAATCCCGCGCCAGGCAGTGGTCGAAAAACACATCGAGGACGATCCCGGCGTAGCGGCGTCGGGTGAGTGTGAAGCGCGACAATGCCTCCCCTACCAGCGGGTGGCTGTCGGTGTAGCGGTCGATTGAGCGGTGCAACTGAATCGCCGACTCGATTTGCGGGCTGAACTGGCCTTGCAGGCGACCTTTAACGAAGTCGCCATACAGGCTGCCGAGCAATTGAGCAGGAAGTTGGCCGCCCAGGTGCAGATGTGCGAGATAATTCATGCCGCGCAGTCTAACACTGCCGCCAACGTATCGTTATAACCCGATATACCGATTTAGCCTGGCCTAAGACCAAAATCATATTGGTGTATCGGAATATAACGATTTAAAGTTCGCCTCATCGCGATATAACGTTTTACAAACCCGAGCATCACTGCCATGTCCATCGACCTCGACGAAATAATAAAAGCCCTGGCGCACCCAGTACGGCGAGACATCCTCAACTGGCTGAAAGACCCGAAGACGCAATTCCCTGAGCAGATTCACCACCACGAGCACGGCATTTGCGCCGGGCAGATCGACCAGCGTTGCGGCCTGTCCCAGTCCACCGTGTCGGCGCACCTGGCGACTCTGCAACGAGCGGGGCTGATCAGCAGCCAGAAGGCCGGCCAATGGCACTTTTTCAAACGCAATGAGGAGGCAATCCAAGCCTTCCTCAAAGCGCTCACCGAAGAACTCAGCACACCGCTGTAACAAGGACCCACCAATGCCTCTCTCGCTACTCATCCTGGCCTTAAGCGCCTTCGCCATCGGTACGACCGAGTTCGTCATCATGGGGCTGTTGCCCGATGTGGCGGCCGACCTCGGTGTATCGATTCCCGGCGCCGGCTGGCTGGTGACCGGTTACGCCCTGGGCGTGGCCATCGGCGCGCCCTTCATGGCACTGGCCACCGCCAAGTTGCCGCGCAAGGCCGCCCTGGTAGCGTTGATGGGCATTTTCATCATCGGCAACCTGCTCTGCGCCATGGCCAGTGACTACAACGTGCTGATGTTTGCCCGTGTGGTGACGGCGCTGTGCCACGGTGCCTTCTTTGGCATCGGTTCGGTGGTCGCCGCCAACCTGGTGCCGGCCAACAAGCGTGCTTCGGCCGTGGCGCTGATGTTCACCGGCTTGACCCTGGCCAACGTGCTGGGTGTGCCGTTGGGCACGGCACTGGGCCAGGAAGCCGGCTGGCGCTCGACCTTCTGGGCAGTCACCGTGATTGGAGTGATCGCATTGATCGGCCTGATCCGCTTCCTGCCGACCAAGCGTGACGAGGAAAAACTCGACATGCGCGCCGAGCTCAAAGCACTCAAAGGCGCCGGTATATGGCTGTCATTGAGCATGACCGCGCTGTTCTCCGCCTCGATGTTCACCCTCTTTACCTACGTCGCGCCGCTGCTGGGGGATGTCACCGGTGTCTCGCCCAAAGGCGTGACCTGGACCCTGCTGCTGATCGGCCTGGGCCTGACCGTCGGCAACATCATCGGCGGCAAGCTGGCAGACAAACGCTTGGCCGCCACCCTGATCGGCGTATTCATCAGCATGGCCGTCGTCTCCACGGTGCTGACCTGGACCAGCGTCGCCGTGATCCCGACTGAAATCACCCTGTTCCTCTGGGCCACCGCCTCGTTTGCCGCCGTGCCGGCACTGCAAATCAACGTGGTGACCTTCGGCAAGGCCGCCCCCAACCTGGTGTCCACCTTGAACATCGGTGCCTTCAACATCGGCAACGCCCTCGGCGCCTGGGTTGGCGGCAGCGTGATTGCCCACGGTTTCGGCCTGACCAGCGTCCCCCTGGCCGCTGCAGCATTGGCGGTGCTCGCCCTGCTGGTGACCCTGATTACTTTCCGTCAGACCGGCGATGCCGACCTGGCCCCCGCGACCAACTGATCAACTAAAGAGAAGGGTGTATCCCATGACGACTATTTTCGATCCAATCAAGCTGGGCGACCTGGAACTGTCGAACCGCATCATCATGGCGCCGCTGACCCGCTGCCGTGCCGACGCCGGTCGTGTGCCCAATGCGCTGATGGCCGAGTACTACGTACAACGTGCCTCCGCCGGCCTGATCCTCAGCGAAGCCACCTCTGTGACGCCAATGGGCGTGGGCTACCCGGATACCCCGGGCATCTGGTCCAACGACCAGGTGCGTGGCTGGGCCAATGTAACCAAGGCCGTACACGGCGCAGGCGGCAAGATCTTCCTGCAACTGTGGCACGTGGGCCGCATCTCCCATGAATCGTACCTCGACGGTGAAACCCCGGTCGCACCCAGTGCCATCCAGCCTAAAGGCCACGTCAGCCTGGTGCGCCCACTGGCCGACTACCCTACCCCGCGCGCCCTGGAAACCGCTGAAATCGCCGACATCGTCGACGCTTACCGCGTAGGCGCCGAGAACGCCAAGGCTGCCGGTTTTGACGGTGTGGAAGTTCACGGCGCAAACGGCTACCTGCTTGACCAGTTCCTGCAAAGCAGCACCAACCAGCGCACCGACAACTATGGCGGCTCCCTGGAAAACCGTGCACGCCTGATGCTCGAAGTGACTGACGCAGTGATTGAAGTCTGGGGCGCCGGCCGTGTGGGTGTGCACCTGGCACCACGCGCCGACTCCCACGACATGGGCGACGCCAACCTGTCGGAAACTTTCACCTACCTCGCAAAAGAGCTGGGCAAGCGTGGTATCGCGTTCATCTGCTCCCGTGAAAAGGAAGCCGGCGACAGCCTCGGCCCACAACTGAAAGCAGCCTTCGGCGGCCCGTACATCGCCAACGAACGCTTCACCAAGGACAGCGCCAACGCCTGGCTGGCCTCAGGCAAGGCCGACGCCGTAGCGTTCGGCGTACCGTTCATCGCCAACCCGGACCTGCCGGCTCGCCTGAAGGCCGATGCTCCGCTGAACGAAGCGCATCCAGAGACGTTCTACGCCAAAGGCCCGGTCGGCTACATCGACTACCCGACCCTGGCCCTGTAATCGGCTGAAACGAAAAAGCCCCGGCTTGCGAGAGCCGGGGCTTTTTTATGGGCCGCAGGAAACATTTTCCTGTAGGAGCGAGCTTGCTCGCGAAAAACGCCCAGGCGACGCGTTAATGCAGCATGCCCGCGTTATCGTTGACGATCTTCGCGAGCAAGCTCGCTCCTACACAGGCCGCAGGAA
This sequence comes from Pseudomonas yamanorum, assembly GCF_013386765.1. Taxonomy (GTDB): domain Bacteria; phylum Pseudomonadota; class Gammaproteobacteria; order Pseudomonadales; family Pseudomonadaceae; genus Aquipseudomonas; species Aquipseudomonas yamanorum_A. The sequence continues at coordinate 32,057 of NZ_JACARE010000071.1, read as the reverse complement.
CATTCCTTCACAGCCTTGCAACAATATTGCTACAAAATACTTAGCCAACTACCTATCAACCACCCGCCAGCCCGTATATAACGTCACCCCATAAAATCAGGGAAAAGGCTGATTGACCTGCCCTGGCCTTTATTGTTGACACAACTGGTCGCAATTACGCATTTTGTCTTAATTGCGCAGGCCAGGGCTCAAGCGCAGCATGTCCAACGCGATATCGACCCACCGTTCTGCGTCCTGGGCCAATTGAAAACTGTCGGGTACCAGCAGCCATTGGCCGAGAATTCCGTCGATATAAGCGTGCATGCATACGGCAGCACGTACGGTGTCGAGATTCTCCGGAAGCTGCCCGCGATGGACCGCGTTACGCAGGGTCAGCCCGATGCGCAGGTTGCATTCAAGGCTGGCGGTCTGGCGCTGACGGCGCAGATCACACATTTCATCGGTGAATTCGCACTTATGAAACAAAATCTCATTGATGCGCCGGGTCTTCGGGTCCAGCGCCACTTGATGGAACAGATGAATCAGCAGCTTGCGCATGCAACCCAGCGGATCGACCTCGTCCTCGCTCTCACTGGCCCTGGCCAACTCATCCAGCGGCTCGTGCAGCGTATCGAGCATCGCCTGCACCAGGTCGGCCTTGTTGCTGAAATGCCAGTAGATGGCACCGCGCGTCACGCCCGCCAAGGCGGCGATGTCCGCCAGCGTGGTACGCGCAACACCGCGCTCGTAAAAGGCTTGCTCGGCCGCTTCAAGAATCTGGCTGCGCGTTTCCTGAGCTTCCTCTTTGGTACGACGAACCATGGCAGTAAAACCTCAATCAGGACACTTTGGGTGGCCGGAAACGACCATCTGAATAATTGTGGGACGACGCCTTCATGGGCGCCGAACGTACTAGAATCGAGGCTTTGGACGCTGCTTTGTCAACATTCCGCGAAGCCTGTCAAGAGTTTACAAACAACCATGAACGTAAGTATATTGCGTAGCAAGCTACTTATCCACTCAGTGCCTGTTTTTTACCCTTCCACACTTCTTGTGCGCACTCTGCGCGCCTGACCCGAGGATCTTCATGCAACTTAAGCCAGCTGTTACCGCCCTGGTTACTGCCGTCGCCCTGGCATCGCTGCTCAGCGGATGTAAAAAGGAAGAAGCGGCTCCGCCCGCTCAAACCCCTCAGGTCGGCGTGGTCACTATTCAACCTCAAGCCTTTACCCTGACATCCGAGCTGCCAGGCCGCACCACGGCCTACCGCATTGCCGAGGTTCGCCCTCAGGTCAACGGCATCATTCTCAAGCGCCTGTTCAAGGAAGGCGGCGACGTCAAGGAAGGCCAGCAGCTCTATCAGATCGATCCGTCGGTGTATGACGCCTCTCTGAAAAGCGCCCAGGCCAACCTGGCCCAGACCAAGTCGATTGCCGACCGCTACAAGCAGTTGGTGGACGAGCAAGCGGTCAGCCGTCAGGAATACGACACCGCCGTGTCCAACCGCATGACCTCTGAAGCCAACGTGCAAACGGCCCAGATCAACGTGCGCTACACCAAGGTCTTCGCCCCTATCTCCGGGCGTATCGGCCGCTCTTCGGTCACCGAAGGCGCGCTGGTCAGCAACGGCCAGACCGATGCCATGGCCGTGATCCAGCAACTGGACCCGATCTACGTCGACGTCACGCAGTCCTCCGCCGAGATGCTGAAACTGCGTCGCGACCTGGAAAGCGGCCAGCTGGAAAAAGCCGGTGACAACGCGGCCAAGGTCAAGCTGACCCTGGAAGACGGCAGCGATTACAAGCTGGACGGTAAACTGGAATTCTCTGAAGTCTCGGTCGACGAAACCACCGGTTCCGTGACCCTGCGTGCCGTGTTCCCGAACCCAGACCACACCCTGCTGCCGGGCATGTTTGTGCACGCGCAATTGCAGGCCGGTGTGAACAGCAAGGCCATCCTGGCACCGCAGCAAGGCGTGACCCGCGACCTGAAGGGCATCCCGACCGCGCTGGTGGTGAACAAGGACAACAAGGTCGAGCAGCGTGTACTGGTCGCCAACCGGACTACCGGCGCCTACTGGCTGGTGGAAAAAGGCCTGAACGCCGGTGACCGTGTGATCACCGAAGGCCTGCAATTCATCAAGCCGGGCATCGAAGTCAAGGTCAAGGACGCGGATAACGCCAAGCCCGCCGGTTCCGCTGCTGCTCCTGCTGCCGCTGCTGGTCAAGGGGAGTAATTCATGTCGAAATTTTTTATCGACCGTCCCATTTTCGCCTGGGTAATTGCCCTGGTGATCATGCTGGTCGGGGCACTGTCTATCCTGAAGTTGCCCATCAACCAGTACCCGGCCATTGCGCCAACCGCCATTGATATCCAGGTGACCTACCCGGGCGCGTCTGCACAAACCGTGCAGGACACCGTGGTGCAGGTGATCGAGCAACAGCTCAACGGTATCGACAACCTGCGTTATGTCGCCTCGGACAGTAACTCCGACGGCAGCATGACCATCACCGCGACGTTCAACCAGGGTACCAACCCGGACATCGCCCAGGTTCAGGTACAGAACAAGCTCAACCTGGCGACCCCGCTGCTGCCACAAGAAGTACAGCAGCAAGGTATCCGCGTTACCAAGTCGGTGAAGAACTTCCTGATGGTGATCGGTCTGGTGTCGGAAGACGGCAGCATGACCAAGGATGACCTTTCCAACTACATCGTTTCCAACATCCAGGACCCGATTTCCCGGACCGCTGGTGTGGGTGACTTCCAGGTGTTCGGTTCCCAGTACGCCATGCGTATCTGGCTCGACCCGGCCAAGCTGAACAACTACCAGCTGACGCCAGTGGATGTCAGCAACGCCATCCAGGCGCAGAACGTCCAGGTGGCCACCGGCCAATTGGGCGGCCTGCCTGCCCTGCCCGGCACTCAGTTGAACGCCACCATCATCGGCAAGACGCGTCTGCAAACCACTGAAGCGTTCGGCAATATCCTGATGAAGGTCAACTCCGACGGATCCCAGGTTCGTCTGGGTGACGTTGCGCGTATCGAACTGGGCGGCCAGAACTACAGCATCAGTGCACAGTTCAACGGCAAGCCGGCTTCCGGTATGGCGATCAAGCTGGCAGCCGGTGCCAACGCACTCGACACCGCCAAGGCGATTCGTGAAACGGTTGCGTCCCTCGAACCGTTCTTCCCGCCTGGCATGAAGGCTGTGGTGCCGTATGACACCACGCCGGTCGTGACCGAATCGATCTCCGGTGTGGTTCACACCCTGGTCGAAGCGATCGTGCTGGTGTTCCTGGTGATGTTCCTGTTCCTGCAGAACTTCCGCGCCACCATCATCACCACCATGACCGTACCGGTGGTATTGCTGGGTACCTTCGGGATCCTCGCCGCGTTCGGCTTCACCATCAACACCCTGACCATGTTCGGCATGATCCTGGCCATCGGCTTGCTGGTGGACGATGCCATTGTTGTGGTGGAGAACGTCGAGCGGGTAATGGCCGAGGAGCACCTGTCGCCCAAGGAGGCGACGGTCAAGTCCATGGGCCAGATCCAGGGCGCCCTGGTAGGTATCGCCCTGGTGCTGTCGGCGGTACTGCTGCCAATGGCGTTCTTCGGTGGTTCCACCGGTGTGATCTACCGCCAGTTCTCCATCACCATTGTTTCGGCGATGGCGCTGTCGGTACTGGTTGCCCTGATCTTCACCCCGGCCTTGTGCGCCACCATGCTCAAGCCGATTGACCCGGAAAAGCACGGCCAACCCAAGCGCGGTTTCTTCGGCTGGTTCAACCGTACCTTCGACCGTGGCGTACTGAGCTACGAGCGCGGCGTCGGTAACATGATCAAGCACAAGTTCCCGGCTTTCGTGGTCTATGCACTGATCCTCGCCGGCATGATCTGGATGTTCACCCGTATTCCAAGCGCGTTCCTCCCAGAGGAAGACCAGGGCGTGATCTTTGCCCAGGTCCAGACGCCAGTGGGCTCTTCGGCTGAACGTACGCAGAAAGTCATCGACGACATGCGCGCCTACCTGTTGAACGACAAGGAAGGCGAGCCAGGCGAAGGCAAGGCGGTTAAATCGGTGTTTACCGTAAACGGCTTCAACTTCGCCGGTCGTGGCCAGAGCTCGGGCCTCGCGTTCGTGATGCTCAAGCCATGGGATGAGCGTGATGCGTCGCTGTCGGTATTTGAAGTTGCCAAGCGCGCCCAGGGTTATTTCTTCCAGACCTTCAAGGACGCCATGGTGTTCGCCGTGGTACCACCGTCGGTACTGGAACTGGGTAACGCCACCGGCTTCGACGTGTTCCTGCAAGACCAGGGCGGCGTTGGCCACCAGAAGTTGATGGATGCGCGTAACCAGTTCCTCGGTGCCGCAGCACAAAGCAAGATCCTGGCGGGCGTGCGCCCCAACGGCGTGAACGATGAGCCGCAGTACGAGCTGACCGTTGACGACGAGAAGGCCAGCGCCCAGGGCATCAGCCTGGCAGACATCCAGCAGACCCTGGCAATCGCCTTGGGTGGCAGCTACATCAACGACTTCATCGACCGTGGTCGTGTGAAGAAGGTGTATGTACAGGGTGACGCCGCCAGCCGGATGTCTCCGGAAGACCTGAGCAAATGGTACGTGCGCAGCACGTCCGGGAAGATGGTGCCGCTGTCGGCCATCTCTTCGGGCAAGTGGATCTTCGGTTCGCCGAAACTCTCGCGCTATAACGGTGTAGCGGCGATGGAAATCCTCGGTACCCCGGCACCTGGCTACAGTACCGGTGATGCGATGGCGGAAGTCGAGCGTATCGCCAAGGACCTGCCGGCCGGTGTCGGTTACTCCTGGACGGGCCTGTCGTACGAAGAACGCCTGTCCGGCTCCCAGGCGCCTGCGCTGTACGCCCTGTCGCTGCTGGTCGTGTTCCTTTGCCTTGCGGCACTGTACGAAAGCTGGTCGATTCCGATCGCGGTGATTCTGGTTGTACCACTGGGTGTGATCGGTGCGCTGATCGCCACCAGCCTGCGGGGACTGTCCAACGACGTGTTCTTCCAGGTGGGCCTGTTGGTGACGGTGGGCCTGGCGGCGAAAAACGCCATCCTGATCGTGGAGTTCGCCAAAGAGCTTCACGAACAGGGCAAAGGCATCGTCGAGTCGGCTATCGAGGCATCCCGCATGCGTCTGCGTCCGATCATCATGACGTCCATGGCGTTCATGCTCGGCGTACTGCCCCTGGCGATTTCCACCGGTGCCGGCTCAGGTAGCCAGCACGCCATCGGTACGGGCGTAATTGGCGGTATGATCACCGCCACGGTCCTCGCGATTTTCTGGGTACCCCTGTTCTTCGCAACCGTGTCCTCCGCTGGCGAGCGTAAAAAGACTGAAACCAAGCAAACTCCTAAAGAGGCTGGCCAATGAGCAAGTCGCTACTTTCCTTAGCCGTCACGGCATTCGTGCTCAGTGGCTGCTCGCTGATCCCGGACTACCAGCGCCCTGAAGCGCCGGTAGCCGCGCAGTTCCCGCAGGGGCCGGCGTATTCGTCGGCCCAGGCGCCGAGCCAGGCCGCCGCCGAGCAAGGCTGGAAGCAGTTTTTCCATGACCCTGCCCTGCAGCAGCTGATCCAGACTGCACTGGTGAACAACCGCGACCTGCGTGTCGCGGCCCTGAACATCGACGCCTATGCCGCGCAGTACCAGATCCAGCGTGCCGACCTGTTCCCGGCCATCTCGGCCACGGGCAGCGGCAGCCGTTCGCGGACTCCGGCCAAACTGTCGCAGACCGGCGAAGCGGGCATTACCAGCCAATACTCGGCCGGCCTCGGGATCAGCTCTTATGAGCTGGACCTGTTCGGCCGCGTGCGCAGCCTGAGCGAGCAAGCGCTGCAACAATACTTCGCCACCGAAGAAGCGCGTCGCACCACTCAGATCAGCCTGGTGGCCAGTGTGGCCAACGCCTACCTGACCTGGCAGGCCGACAAGGAGCTGCTCAAGCTCACCCAGGACACCCTGGGCGCGTACGAGCAGAGCTTCAAGCTCACCTCCCGCAGCAATGAAGTCGGCGTAGCGTCGGCCCTGGACCTGAGCCAGGCCCGTACCTCGGTGGAAAACGCCCGGGTTGCATTGGCGCGCTATACCCGCCAAGTGGCCCAGGACGAAAACAACCTGACCCTGCTGCTGGGCACCGGCCTGCCGGCGAACATCGTCAGCCGGCCATTGGCTGACGACCTGTTGAGCGAAGTACCGGCCGGCCTGCCGTCGGACCTGCTGCAACGTCGTCCCGACATCCTGCAGGCCGAGTACAACCTCAAGGCGGCCAACGCCAACATCGGTGCGGCACGGGCAGCGTTCTTCCCGAGCATCACCCTGACCGCCAGTGCCGGTACTGCAAGCCCGACCCTGGGCGGCCTGTTCAAGGGTGGTTCGGGTACCTGGTCGTTCGCACCGCAGATCAACATCCCGATCTTCAACGCCGGCAGCCTGCGCGCCAGCCTGGATTACTCGAAAATCCAGAAAGAGATCAACGTCGCCAACTACGAGAAAGCGATCCAGACCGGCTTCCAGGAAGTCTCCGATGGCCTTGCCGCCCGCGAGACCTACAAGCAGCAACTGGACGCCCAACGTGGCTTCGTCGCGGCCAACCAGGATTACTACCGCCTGGCCGAGCGTCGCTACCGCATTGGTGTCGACAGCAACCTGACGTTCCTCGACGCCCAGCGCCAACTGTTCAGTGCCCAGCAATCGCTGATCACCGACCGCCTGGCGCAGCTCAACAGCGAGGTGAACCTGTACAAGGCCCTCGGTGGTGGCTGGAACGAGCAAACCGCGAAGAACGAGCCGTTGAAAGAAGAAGCGCCAAAGCTGAATCTGTTCTGATAGCCCGGTAACACAAAAACCGCTTCCCTCACGGGAGGCGGTTTTTTTATGCCTGTAACAAAGATCAAGGTAGGAGCTGTCGAGCCTTGGCGAGGCTGCGATGGGATCGCTGCGGTGTGTCTGGCAGACCGCGGCGCCTGCATCGCGGGCAAGCCCGGCTCCCACAGGGGCGTGCATTTCAGATCCGGGAGCGGCACTGGTCTAATGTGGGTTGCGTTTCGCGCCGGACATCAGGGTAAAATTGGTAACAGATTCTTACAGACCACAGAGGGAGCTTGTCGTAATGATCGTAGGAATCGACCTGGGGACCACCAACAGTCTTGCCGCCGTATGGCGCGGCGATACCACCGAGTTGGTGCCCAACGCCCTTGGCCAGTTCCTGACCCCAAGCGTGGTCGGGCTGGATGACCAGGGCCGGATTCTGGTGGGCCAGGCCGCACGCGAGCGGCTGCACACTCACCCGCAACTGACCACCTCGTTGTTCAAGCGCTACATGGGCAGCGCCACTGAAGTGCGCCTGGGCGACCGGCTGTTCCGCCCGGAAGAGCTCTCGGCGCTGGTGCTCAAAAGCCTCAAGGAAGACATCGAGCGCACCTACGGCCACACCGTCACGGAAGCCGTGATCAGCGTGCCCGCCTACTTCAGTGACGGCCAGCGCAAGGCCACCCGCATCGCCGGTGAACTGGCCGGCCTGAACATCGAAAAGCTGATCAACGAACCCACCGCCGCCGCCCTCGCCTACGGCCTGCACCAGCGGGACAAGGAAACCTCGTTCCTGGTGTTCGACCTTGGCGGCGGCACCTTTGACGTGTCGATTATCGAGCTGTTCGACGGCGTCATGGAAGTGCGCGCCAGCGCCGGTGACAACTTCCTCGGCGGCGAAGATTTCGACACCCTGCTGCTCGACCATTTCATCGACAGCCAGCGCAACGTCCAAGGTTTCCCGCCACGGGCCTCGGTGCTGCAACCCCTGCGACGCGAAGCCGAACGGGTGCGCAAGGCCCTCGGCCAGGACGACAGCGCCGAGTTCACGTTGCGCGTGGATGGCCAGCAATGGACCCACACCATCACCCAGCAGGAACTGGCCAAACTCTTCACGCCGCTGCTTGAACGCCTGCGCACCCCGATTGAACGGGCGCTGCGGGACGCGCGCATCCGGGTCGGCGACCTGGACGAGATCCTGCTGGTGGGCGGCACCACGCGCATGCCGCTGGTGCGCAAGCTGGCCGCCGGATTGTTCGGGCGCTTCCCGTCCATCAGCCTCGACCCCGACCAGGTCGTCGCCCACGGCGCCGCGATTCAAGCCGCGCTCAAGGCACGTTCGGCGGCGCTGGAAGAAGTGGTGCTGACCGACGTCTGCCCTTACACCCTGGGCATCGAAACCTCGACCCAGTACGGTAACCACATCGAAAGCGGCCATTACCTGCCGCTGATCGAGCGCAACAGCAGCGTGCCGGTGAGCCGCGTCAAAACCGTGCACACCATGCACGACAACCAGGCCCAGGTACTGCTGAAAATCTTCCAGGGCGAAAGCCGCCTGGTGAAAGACAACATCAAGCTCGGCGAGCTGGAAATTGATGTGCCCAAGCGCAAGGCCGGTGAGGTCTCGCTGGATGTGCGCTTCACCTATGACAACAACGGCCTGCTGGAAGCCCAGGTAAGTATTCCGCTGACGGGCGAGCAACACTCGCTGGTGATCGAGAACAACCCCGGCGTACTGACCGCGGACGAAATCCAGCAACGCCTGCAAGCCCTGGCGCTGCTGAAGATTCACCCGAGGGACCAACAGGTCAACACCGTGCTGACCGCACGCCTGGAGCGGCTCTACCAGGAAAACCTGGGGGAATTGCGTGAGCAGTTGGGCCATTGGGCGGCGCAGTTCCAGCAAGTGCTCGACACCCAGGACGAACGTCGTATCCGTGAAGCCCGCACTGAACTCACCCGGCAACTGGAACAACTGGACAGTGGCATCTGGCGCTAGGGAGCCTGCGACATGGAATGTTGGACAGTGTTGCAACTGCCGGAAGACGCCGACGAACGCAGCATCAAGCGCGGCTATGCGCGCCTGCTCAAAAACTGCCGCCCGGATGACGATGCCGAAGGCTTCCAGCGCCTGCGGGAGGCTTACGAGCAGGCGCTGAACATCGCGCGCTGGCGGGCCGAGCATGAAGAGCAAGAAGCCGAAGCCATTGAAGCCCCGGTGGCGGAGCAGGCCTACGGCAGCCTCAACCAGTACTCGGACTTTATCGACGTGCACCCCGTCAGCCCTGCCCCGTTCGCGCTACCGCCCGAGCAGACTCGTGCACAGGCCCTGATCAAAGGGCTGAGCGCAGCCAACCTCAACGAGCGCTGGGAGCAGGCGCAGCAGCAACTGTGTGCGGATGCCTTCCAGGCCGCCCTGCTGCGCCATTGCTTCGATACCCCTGGCGAACGCGGCGCGATTGCCGCCTGGGCCGTGCAGCATCTGGAATGGCTGACGCCCTGGCAAAGCGTGGTGATGACGCCCTGGCAACACGAAGCGCTCACCAACGAACTGCTCCAGCAATACCGCCAGGCGCTTCAGGAACTGTTGGAGCAAAAGGCCGAGCGCGAGTTCGTCAACCAGCTCACGGCGTACAACCAGCAACCCTGGCTGCGGGTGTTCGACCTGCAGCAACAGTGGCAACGCATCATCCTGCAATTGCTCCACGAAACGCAGTGGAGCGTGCCGCTGTTCGAGCGGGTGTCCCAGGCCTTTGGCTGGGACGATCAGAAAGGCGTGCACCCGGAGCCAGAGTGGATGTGGAGCGGCCTGGTGGAGCGCTGCCAGCAGGAAAGCTTCTACGACAACCTGCTGGCCAAGGCCAAGGACGGTCCGCGCAACTCACCGGACGTGCTGGCGGCGCGGCTGCTGCTCACGCCCATGTCCGCCACACAGCAGCATCGCTTCACAGACCCGTTTGGCGGCAACGAATGGAACGCCTGCCAGCACCTGTCTGAAACCCTGGCGTGGCGCTACCCGCAGCTGCTTGAGCGTCTGCCTCAGCCCGATGTGTATTTCTGGCGCAGGTTCCTGCCGCGCGCCGTCTCTTATCAGAGTTGGGTCCGGGTGTGGGGCGGCCTGGCCATCGCCAGTGGCCTGGCGTTTTATCAGCAGAAAAAAACCACGCTGGTCGCCGAAATGGTCATGTTCATGCTGCTGACCTTTATCCCGGCCATGATCGCCATTCGTGGCACCCAGCTCTGGGCGGCATTCACGTCGCGGCTGATCGTCCCCGACCTGTGGCTGAGTGAACGCCTGCTGCCCAAGCGCTTCAACCCTCATCAATACTGGTTGGTGCTGCGCCACGGTATCCCGCAAGTGGGCATGCTGTTGATGTTCGGCTTCGTGCTGGGACTGATGGGCATGCTGGGCTACCTGGGCATGATTCTGATCAATCAGTTTCACCGCCGGCGCATTGGCCAAGTCAGCGAAAGCTTCAATGAAAAATACCCGTGGATCAGCGGCCTGCACTGGAGCTACTGGAGCCCGTTTCAGGTCGTGTTCCTGTTAGTGATGGTGGCCGCAACCCTCGCCTGCCAGAAATACTTGCCCGCCTTTCCCTGGACCAGCCTCACCGCCTCCCGCCTGTAACGCTTGCGAAAAACCGGCCAGCCCTGCCGCGGGGCTGGTCCTGCAACTTGCGTTCGATCATCGCCCAAAACCCGCTCCACCCCAATTGAAACGCCCCCGCACCGCCCCGCACCATGGCCCGCACCTGCATAACCCCAATAACAACAGGTCCGACACCATGAGCATCCTTGACCCGCGCCAGCTATTGCTGGCAACCGCTGTTGCCAGTCTCGCCCTTCCCGTTCTCGCCGAAGAACACGGCTTTCTCGAAGACGCCAGCGCCAACCTCAACCTGCGCAACTTCTTCTTCAACCGCAACTTCACCAACCCGACCAAAGCCCAGGGCGGCGCACAGGAGTGGACGCAAAGTTTCATTCTCGACGCCAGGTCCGGTTTCACCCAAGGCACCGTCGGGTTCGGTATGGACGTGCTCGGCCTGAGCTCGCAGAAGCTCGATGGCGGACGCGGCACCGGCGGTACCCAACTCCTGCCGCTGGACCGCGATGGCGAGCCCGCCGATAACTTCGGACGCCTCGGCGTTGCGTTCAAGGCCCGGATCTCGAAGACCGAAGTGAAGGTGGGCGAGTGGATGCCGGTGCTGCCGATCCTGCGTTCCGACGATGGCCGCTCACTCCCGCAAACCCTGCGCGGCGGGCAAATCACTTCCAAAGAAATCGACGGCCTGACCCTGTACGGTGGCCAGTTCCGCGCCAACAGCCCGCGGGACGACAGCAGCATGACCGACATGTCGATGTTCGGGAAAACCGCGTTCACCTCCGACCGCTTCAACTTCCAGGGCGGCGAATATGCCTTCAACGACAAACGCACCCAGATCGGCGTGTGGAACGCCCAGCTCAAGGACATCTACAGCCAGCAATACCTCAACCTGATCCACAGCCAGCCCGTGGGCGACTGGACCCTGGGCGCCAACCTCGGGTTCTTCTACGGCAAGGACGACGGCAGCGCCCGCGCCGGCGACCTCGACAACAAGACCTGGTCCGGCTTGTTCTCGGCTCGATACGGCGGCAACACCTTCTACGTGGGCCTGCAAAAACTCACCGGCAACAGCGCCTGGATGCGGGTCAACGGCACCAGCGGCGGCACCCTGGCCAACGACAGCTACAACGCCAGCTACGACAACGCCCGGGAAAAATCCTGGCAAGTGCGCCACGACTACAACTTCGCCGCCCTGGGCATCCCAGGCCTGACGTTGATGAACCGCTACATCAGCGGCAGCAACGTACACAGCGGCACGGTGACCGACGGCAGGGAATGGGGACGGGAAAGCGAAGTGGGCTACGTGGTGCAAAGCGGAACGTTGAAAGACCTCAATGTGCGCTGGCGCAATTCCAGCATGCGCCGGGACTACAACAACAATGAGTTTGATGAAAACCGGCTGATCGTCAGTTACCCGATAAGCCTGCTGTAAGCCGGCGGCGCACGTGCTGAATCAGTTCGATGCAATACCGGGTGGAACCAGTCCCGCTCGATAGAGAACGTAGAGGTATACCTGCCGCACGTGTCGGCAGGCGATGCTCTCGCCCTCTGATGGCGCAGCTGAAAACCCACCCTCCCGACTTGAAGGCCACGCCATTGAACAGCATAGATTTTCGTCATCCGCCCGCCTACGATCCGCCCGTACGGTTACCACAGCATGTGCAGGAGCCCATTCAAATCAAGACCAGCACGCTGATCAATGATGGCAACCTGCACGCCAGCCGGGTGGTCACCTGGGATCTCCGGCACCCCGACCAGGCGGAAATACTGAATGACACCCTGCTGATTGAAACCGGCAATCACCCAGACATCGTGCACATCAGCAAACACCACAGTGGGCAGTTACGGGTCAGCGTGAATGGCCGATCCTATTGGCTTAAGCCCTCGGACACGCAGGATGGGCCGCCGCCACTGCTGCATATCAAGACCCAGGGCGGCAATGACCGGGTAAGGATTGACAGTGATGTCAGGCTTGCCGTCAAAGTCGAAGCCGGTGACGGTCACGACCACGTCCAGGCGGGCGGCGGCGCAACATGGCTGTTCGGCGGCGCGGGCAACGACACCCTTCGCCTGGCCGACGGCACAGGCTACGCCGAAGGCAATGATGGCGACGACCTGATCACGGGCGGCACCGGCAGCCACGTGATGTATGGCAACAACGGTAATGACCGGTTGTATGCCGGGGCTGGAACCTGCGGCAAACAGAGTTACCTGGACGGTGGCCAGGGCAACGATCATCTTTACGCGGGCAATGGCCATACGGTCATCCATGGAGGCCGGGGCGATGATGTGCTGGTGGGTCATGATCGGACTACGTTCTACACCGGCCTGGGTAACGACAGGGTCTTCTCCAATGGAGGCGAAAACCTCATCTATGGCAAGGCCGGCGACACGGTCTACGGCGCCCGCCGTTCAACCGTCAGCCAGGTAACACCCAGTACCGCAGGCGCCCAGGGCCTGGCCGTCGAAGGTTCGGACGCCTTCAGGCAGCGCGTCGCGGATGACCTTGAACTGCTGCGCAACTCACCCAGCGGCCAGGCGATGCTGATGGCAATGGATGCGGCGGCCAGAAAAAACGGTGGGCCCGTCACGATCAAGGAAGAACTTCATATCGATGACAGCCAATACGTTTTCGATAGCGAGGAATTGAGGGCGTGGATGCAACACTCGCCAGTCGATACCGACGGCCCTATTGAAGGCGCGATCAAAAACGGCGTACCCGGCTCTAGTGCAACTCAGGCTTATATCCGTTTCAACCGGACGTCCTTACACATCACCCCTGGCAATGTCGCCCCCCCCTTGACCATGCTGTACCATGAACTGGCGCACGCCTATAACGGTGCCAACGGCACGTTTCTTCCCGGGTTCATGCTGGAGGGGCATCCAGGCGAGTCGCCACGGTACGTGGCCAATAACGAACGCCAGGCGGTCGGCCTTGAAACTGACGCCCCGCCGTTCGACTTCGATAACGACCCCGCCACGCCAGCCACGTCAACCAACCCCAAACCCTTTACCGAAAATACGTTGCACGAAGAAATGGGCAGGCCCTTGCGCCGTCGTTACTCCTGACACGTTGTGCGATAACCGGCTGATCGTCAGTTACCCGCCAAGCCTGCTGTAAAGCCTCGCGGGACTTGCTGTATGGTGCGCGTGTCATGGATGACCCGAACCAGCAGCCAACGTCTTCGAGTCCGCCGTCCACCATGAAACCCTTCGCCATCGCATCGGCCCTATTGGTCCTGGCCCTGAGCCTCAGCGGCTGTATTGGTCCGCCCCTGGCCCTCACACCGCAGACCGAACAACGCCTGAAAACCGAAGCGCCAATTCGTTTTTTGCTGACCTTCGATGACGGCCCCAGCGCTTCGGGTTTTATGAACCCCAGCCGCTCGGTGATGGCTGACCTGGCGAATAACCCGATACAGCCGGGCATCAAGGCGGTGTTCTTTTTGCAGACCGAGGCGCCCCGCTCCGGCGGCAACCTACGGGGTCGCAAGACCATGGAGCGGGAATTCGCGGCCGGCCATATCCTGGCCTTCCACACCGCCACGCCGTGGCACAGCAATCATCGCTCGCAGAATCCGGTTGAGCTGGAGCACTACCTCAGCCTGGGTTCGTCGACCCTTCAGTCCATCACCGGCCAGCCACCCACGCTGGTACGCCCGCCGTTCTGGAATTACGACAAACGCACGTTCGCCGCCTACCAGCAGCATGGGATGCATGTGCTGCTCACGGACCTGAGTGCGAATGACGGGGTGATCTGGGTATTCAACGGCAGCCCGCGTCGTCGGGAGAACCTGATACGCCAGTTGTCGGTACTGCGCGAGCGCATTGCCAAGGGTGAGTTACCGACCGTGGACGGTGTGATTCCGGTGGTGGTGACCTTTCACGACATCAACCGCTACACCGCCTGGCACCTGAAGGAATACCTGCAAATCCTGATGGACAGTGCGCACATCAACGGCGTACCGGTCGCTACGCAGCCGTTCTATACCGACCGGGCGGCCTTGCAGCGCGCCGCCATGGCCCGCACGGTAAAGGACGCCGACGAAGTGGTGCATCTGCCGGGCGTGTGGAACTGGGTGTGGGACGCGGACTCTCACTGATCGCTCGGATCAGCTCGAGTGGCCGGCAAATTTCTGGATAAGGTGCGTCGGGCCGGACACGATCAGCAGATCACCCGGCAGCACCAGGGTGCTCGGGGTGGCATGCTGGAAATCCTGGCTGGCGCGCTTGAGCCCGACGATCGTCACGCCGAATTTTTCGCGGATCTGCCCGTCGGCCAGGGTGTTGTTGTGACACGACAACGGGGAATGAATCTTCGCGATGGCAAAACCGTCGTCGAACTCAATGAAATCGATCATCCGCCCGGTAATCAGGTGAGCCACCCGCTCGCCCATTTCCTTCTCCGGGTAAACCACATGATGGGCGCCAATGCGCTGGGCTATCTGACCGTGCTCGGCGGTGCGGGCCTTGACCCAGATATCCGGAATCCCCAGTTCGGTCAGGGCCATGACGGTCAGCAGGCTGGCGGACAAGTCGGTGCCAATTCCCACAATAGCGTGGGCAAAGTCGGCAATCCCCAGTTGGCGCATGACCTGCAGGTTGGTCGAGTCGGCCTGGGCCGCGTGGGTCAAGAGATCGGCCCACTCATGCACCGGCGCAGGGTCGCTGTCGATCCCCATCACATCATGGCCCAGGCGCATCAACGATTGGGCCACCGAGCCACCAAAGCGGCCAAGCCCGATCACCACCACGCTGTCGCCTTTGGCGAAAGAAAAGCGTTCTGAAAATAACAAGTTAGCCAACAATTGGATGTTCCTCCGGGTAGCGGTACGGCATGCGGTGCTCCCCCAGCGCCAGCGAGGCCGCCAGGGTAATAGTGCCAACACGCCCGATGTACATCAGCAGGGTCAGCACCAACTGGGCCGAGGTGGGGAGATCGGCGGTAATGCCGGTGGACAAGCCCACGGTGCCAAACGCCGAGATGACTTCGAAAATCACCTGGTCGGTGGGCAGCGCGGTTTCACGCAGGATAAACAGCGTCGCCAGCACGATCAGCGCGCTGCTCAGCACCAGCACCGTAATGGCCTGGCGCTGGGCCGGGGCGCCGACTCGCCGGCCAAATGCCTCGCAGTCACTGTTCCCGCGAATTTCGGCAATCACCAGCAAGGCCAGGATCGCGACCGTGCCAACCTTGACACCACCGGCCGTGCCCGCGCTGCCACCGCCGATGAACATCAGGAAGTAATGCACGGCCCAGCTTTCCGGGGTCAGTGCGCCAATCTCGATGGAATTGAACCCGGCAGTGCGGGCGGAAACCGAAGCAAATGCCGCCGAGAGCAGTTTATCGGCCACGGCCATCGGGCCCAGGGTGGCCGAGTTGTCCCACTCGAACAGCAGCAGCGTGAGCAACCCCAGCATCAGTAAAATGGCGGTGCCGGCCAGGGTGAGCTTGGTATGCAGTGACCAGCGACGGGGCTGATTGAACCGGCTGCGCAAGTCGTACAGCACCGGAAAACCAATGCCGCCGATCACAATCGCCGCCATGATCGGCAGCAACACCCAGCCGTCTGCGGCATAACGCATCAGGCTGTCGGGATAAATCGAGAACCCCGCGTTATTGAACGCCGATACCGCATGAAACAGGCCGCTCCATGCCGCGTCGCTCCATGGCTGGCCGTAGGCAAAATGAAACCTGAGGGTGAGCCAAACGGCCGCGATGAGTTCCAGGGCGAACGTCACCACCAGCACCAATTTGGCCACGCTGGCGATGTCGCCCACGCCCAATGAGCGCGACTCCAACTGTGCGACCATTTTGGTACGCAGGCGCAACCGGCTGTTCACCATCAAGCCGAGCAACGTGGCTACCGTCATGATGCCGAAGCCACCGAGCTGGAACAGCAGAAGAATCACCGACTGACCGAAGGTCGACCAGTACGTGCCGGTGTCCACCACCACCAACCCGGTCACGCAGACGGCGGACACCGCCGTAAAGAAGGCCGTCACCCAAGGAACGGCGGCCCCTTCAGCCTGGGAGATTGGCTGCATCAGTATGAAGGTTCCGGCCAGTATGGCGGCCAGGAACACCAGGGCAACTACCCTGGCGGGATGCAGCAGTAATTTCATTGGGTATCAGGGCTCGGGGCGTAACAGAGAGGGCCGTAGCGCAGGATAAACACGACGCGCCATAGGAGCTGTAGGAAGAAGCCGTCACTCATTATCAGCATAGCTGAAACACTCAAGTGCCCATCCGTAGGACCGTCTACTGCGTTGCACAGCCTCGCGACGACAGGTAACAGTAATCGCCCCAACATCCCGAGTGCCATGAGGAACTCGCCCCCAAGATGCGCCACACAAAAGGGTATATCCACACAGAGATAAGCCCCCATGAATATGTCTCCCCTTCTCGGTTCGCCGGCACTCAACCCACAGGTGATATCACCTGCAACGGCAGATTCGAAGGCGTCCTCACCGCCTGTCCCAGTGGTCATCACCGGCAAATCGTCGCGATATATTGGTCACGACAGGCCACTGGACTTCTGGTATTTCTCTGCCCACTCCAGGCTCACCCCGGACCAGAATCCGATGGATAAAAACGAGAAAAAGTACGTCAATACCGACGTATTGCGACACGACCAAAATGTGAAGATCTACCAGGAGATCACCTACGTCAGTAAAAACGGACAGCCTGTGGGCTCTACCGGTAACGAGTTCATCATCGAGACAGGCAACCAAGCCGACAAGGTGATCATCAAAAAAGGCCCGGACGACAGCCTGATCGCGCTCATCAACAAAATACCCTACCAACTGAACCTGCTTCGCTCCCCTGACGGCAGTGAAACTCAACCCCTGCGCATCAGAACAAACGGCGGCAACGACTGCGTTCTGATCGACCCTCAGGTCGCGAACGATATCCGCATCGAATTGGGTGACGGCAACGATTACGCCAGGGCCGGCGCGGGCAACACCCGACTCTACGGCGGAGCGGGCAACGACACTCTAAAACTCGGCAGCGGCAACGGCATCGCGTTCGGCGACGATGGCAATGATTTGCTGATCGCAGGTTCCGGTAACAGCGTTCTCAAAGGCAACAACGGCAACGACCGTATGCAAGCCGGCCAAGGATCACCGGAACGCCGCCTGTTCATGGACGGAGGTGATGGCCATGACTTCATGATTGTCACCCGCAATGACACCGACATCCCGGCAGTCATACACGGAGGCAAAGGTGAAAATCTGATCGTGACCCATGGCCCCGCCACGATCTATACCGGGCGCGACCGGAACATTGTCAGGTCCGATAACGACGACACCGTCATCTACGCCAAGACTTCGGACGAGATTCACCGCACGCCAGGTTCCACACGCGTTCACACACAACCCGAGCAGGCGGGTAAAAGTGGCTACATCATTGAAGGTTCTACCGAGTTCAAACAACGGGTAGAGGACGATATGGAGTTGCTGAGAATGTCACCGCAGGGCAAGAAAATGCTCGGCACTGCCGACGCCACGGCCCAGCGCAACAACGCCCCGGTTCGCATCACTGAATTCACGGGCGATAACGGTGTTTATTATTTCAATAACGCCGCGGTTCGCAACCATCTGGCAGCAGGTGAACCCCTTGAAACCCTGGCACCCGCGGCCCAGGGCTATATCACCGATCATCAGCGCGGTGCTGTCGCCACCGCCGGCGAAATACAGTACAACCCCTCCTTCTCGCTTGATGAGGACAACGCGCCGGTCAACGCCCTCTATCACGAAATGGCCCATGCCTATAACGGTGCAACCGGGACCTTCCTGCAGGGCGACACCGCCATACCGGAGAACCCCGAAGGCGAATCCAACGATGAACGACAAGCGGTAGGCTTGCCTACCGCCACGCAGCCGTTTGACTTCGATAATCACCGCGCGACCGCGCCTACGACTACCAATCCCACGCCTTTTACGGAAAACGCCCTGAGGGACGAAATGGGACGCCCATTACGCGCCCATTACACTTAACAGGCACCGCTCACTCAGGCCGAATCGCGCGACTCCACACCGAGTTCGTCCCACACCGACTCGGCCAGATGAAACGTCGCGTTGGCCGCCGGAATCCCGCAGTAGATCGCGCTCTGCATCAGCACTTCCTTGATCTCGGCGCGGGTCACGCCGTTACTCGCGGCGGCCCGCAGGTGCAGCTTCAGTTCTTCACTGCGGTTCATGCCGATGAGCATGGCGATGGTGATCAGGCTGCGGGTATGCCGGGGCAGGCCCGGGCGGGTCCAGATATCACCCCAGGCGTGGCGGGTGATCATTTCCTGGAACTCGCTGTTGAACTCGGTCAGGGCATTGAGGCTGCGGTCGACATGGGCGTCGCCCAGCACTTCGCGGCGCACTTGCAGGCCGTCGGCATAACGTTGTTTCTCGTCCACAAAAAGCTCCTCATGCAACTATCGACGACAGGCACCTACCTGTGGCGACGGAGCAAGCTCGCTCGCCACAGGGTTTAGCGATACTCAGCGGGCTAACAGAAATTCCAGTACGCGGTCGCTGAACGCCACACCGGCTTGCACGTTGGACAGGTGCGCCGCGTAGAACTCGGCATACTCGGCGCCCCTCACCTGCTCCTGGATAAAGTGCCCACCGGAAGGCGGTGTGACCGCATCTTCAGTGCCGGCAATCACCAGGGTCGGCACTTTGATCAATGCCAGTTGCTCGCGCAAATCCGCGTCGCGGACCGCCGCGCAGTTGGCGGCATAGCCTTGGGGATTGGTCGCCGCCAGCATGTCGGTGATCAGCTTGGCTTGATCAGGATGGGCGTCGGCGAAATCGGCGGTAAACCAACGTGCGATCGAGGCGTCACGCAGGGCCACCATCGCAGCCGAACCGTCCCGCAGGACCATCTCGATGCGCGGGTTCCAGATCTCGGGCGTGCCAATTTTCGCGGCGGTGTTGCACACCACCAGCCGGCGCAGGCGCTCACCGGCATTGATGCCCAGCCATTGGCCGATCAGGCCGCCCATGGACAACCCGCAAAAATGCGCGCGTTCGATCTGCAGCGCATCCAGCAACGCCAATACGTCATGGCCCAACTGCTCGATGCTGTAGGGGCCTTCTGTCACCAGTGACTTGCCGTGGCCACGAGTGTCGAAACGCAGCACCCGGAAGTGCTTCGTGAACGCCTCGATCTGGATGTCCCACATGTGCAGGTCGGTGCCCAGGGAGTTGGACAGCACCAGCACCGGTGCGTCTTCGGGGCCATCGAGTTGGTAGTTCAGTGCGCCATCGGCGAGTTGTACAAATCCCACAGCAGCCTCCTCAGGCAGTCAAAGCAAAATGTTCGGCCACGGCCCGGGTGACCCAGGTTTGCGCCTGGCCCAGGTAGTGCGCCGGGTCCAGCAGGCGATCAAGTTCGGCGGCCGAAAGCTCGGCCGTCACTTGCGGCTCATCCCCCAGCACCGCCCGCAGGTGGCGCCCGTGCGCGACGGCGCGTTTGCAGCATTGTTCCAGCAGATGGTGCGCAGTTTCGCGGCCCAGGCGTTGGGCGAGCACGATGCTGACCGCTTCGGCCAGCACCAGGCCTTGGGTCAGGTCAAGGTTTTGGCCCATGCGCCCGGGGTCGACTTCCAGGCCTTCGCTGACCAGCAGCGCCTGATGCAACGCACCGGACACCAGCCGGCAAATCTCCGGCAAGGTCTCCCATTCGGCGTGCCACAGGCCCAGGCTGCGCTCGTGCTCCTGGGGCATGGCGCTGAACATCGTCGCCACCAGGCCGGGCACGCGGGTGGCGGCGCTGATCAGCACGGCGGCGCCCACCGGGTTGCGTTTGTGGGGCATGGTCGAGGAGCCGCCTTTGCCGGGTGCCGACGGTTCGAACACTTCCGCCGCTTCGGTCTGCATCAGCAGGCTGATGTCGCGGCCGAGTTTGCCCAGGCTACCGGCGATCAGGCCAAGCACCGAGGCAAACTCCACCAGGCGGTCGCGCTGGGTATGCCAGGGTTGTTCCGGCAGGCCCAGTTGCAACTCGGCGGCCAGCGCTTGAGCCACCGGCATCGCCTGTTCGCCGAGGGCCGCCAGGGTGCCGGAAGCACCACCAAATTGCAGCACCAGCAAGCGCGGCTTGAGTTCGCTGAGGCGTTGCCGACTGCGGCTGACTGCGCCGAGCCAGCCGGCGATTTTCATGCCCAGCGTGACCGGTGTTGCATGCTGCAACCAGGTCCGGCCAGCCAACGGGGTTGCGGCATAACGTTGAGCCTGGGCGGCAAGGATGTCACCAAGCCGCGCCAGGTCGTGTTCGATCAATTCGACCGCGCTGCGCAGTTGCAGCACCAGGCCGGTGTCCATCACATCCTGGCTGGTGGCGCCCAGATGCACATAACGTTCGGCGCCGGCATCTTCGCTGGCGATCAACTTGCCGAGGGCCTTGACCAACGGAATCGCCGAATTGCCTGCCGTGGCAATCGCCTCGCCGAGGGCATCAACGTCGTAGAGAGAAGCCAGGCAGGCCTGGGCAATGGGTGCGACGGCCGCGTGCGGGATCAACCCCACCTGGGCCTCGGCCCGGGCCAGCGCCGCTTCGAAATCCAGCATGCCCTGCAAGCGCCCCTGGTCGCAGAACACTTCGGCCATGCCGTTGGCAGTGAAATAGGCGTCGAACAGTTGGTTGCTCGTGCGCATGCTCATAAAACATCCCTAGGTGGCGCATACCCGGCAACGGGCATGCGCCAGCCGGTTACAGATCGTGGTGCAAGTACGCCGCCTCTTTGGGCAGGCGCAAGCTGAACAGGAACGCCACCGCCATCATCGCCGTGACGTACCAATAGAAGGTGTTCTCCATGCCCAGGGACTTCAGGCCCAGGGCCACGTACTCCGCCGAACCACCGAAGATCGCGTTCGCCACCGCATACGCCAGGCCCACGCCCAGTGCACGCACTTGTGGCGGGAACATTTCGGCTTTCACCAGCCCGCTGATGGAGGTGTAGAAGCTCACGATGGCCAGGGCCAGGGTGATCAGCACAAAGGCCAGGAACGGGCTGCTGACGGTTTTCAGGGTCAGCAGGATCGGCACGGTGAACAGGGTGCCCAGGGCGCCGAACCACAGCATCGAATTACGCCGGCCGATCTTGTCTGCCAGCATGCCGAACACCGGCTGCATGCACATGTAGAAGAACAGCGCGCCGGTCATGATGTAGCTGGCCGTCTTGGCGTGCATCCCGGCGGTGTTCACCAGGTACTTCTGCATGTAGGTGGTGAAGGTGTAGAAAATCAGCGAGCCGCCGGCGGTGTAGCCGAGCACCGTGATAAACGCCGCCTTGTGATCGCGGAACAGCGCGGTAATGCTGCCGGCGTCCTTGTCTTCACGCATTTCCTTGCTGGTGGTTTCTTTCAGGGTGCGACGCAGCAACAGCGAGATCACCGCCGCGATGGCGCCGATCACGAACGGAATCCGCCAGCCCCAGGCCCGCAGTTCTTCTTCGGTGAGGATCTGTTGCAGGATCACCACCACCAGCACCGCCAGCAGTTGCCCGCCGATCAGCGTCACGTACTGGAACGAGGCGAAGAACCCGCGCTGGCCCTTGAGGGCGACTTCACTCATGTAGGTGGCGGTGGTGCCGTATTCGCCGCCGACCGACAGGCCCTGGAACAACCGGGCCACCAGCAGCAAGGCCGGGGCCCATGCGCCGATGTCTTTGTAGGTGGGCAAAAACGCGATGACCAGGGAGCCGGCGCACATCATCAGCACCGAGATCATCATGGAATTCTTGCGACCGTGTTTATCCGCCACCCGGCCGAACAGCCAGCCGCCGATGGGACGCATCAGGAAGCCGGCAGCGAACACGCCAGCGGTGTTGAGCAGTTGCACGGTGGGGTCGTCCGACGGGAAAAACGCCGGGGCGAAATAGATGGCGCAGAAGGCATAGACGTAGAAGTCGAACCATTCGACGAGGTTGCCGGAAGAGGCACCGACAATCGCAAAAATCCTTTTGCTGCGTTCTTCTCCGGTGTAGTGGCTCGTTTTTGTTGTCATGTTTTTTCACTCAGTGGGAACGGTTATAGCCTAGACATACTTTGCAACAACCATGTTCCGCAAGCAGACTTTTGGATATTTGTTGCCTGGGCTGGCCTCATCGCGGGCAAGCCCGGCTCCCACATTTGGAATGCATTCCCCTGTGGGAGCTGGCTTGCTTGCGATAAATCCCCCGCCAACTCAATAATCGAAGAACACCGTTTCTTCGTCTGTGCCCTGCAAAATCACATTCCACTGATACACACCCGCCGCATCCGCCTTGGCGATCAACGTGCGCCGCCGCTCCTGGGGCACACACGCCAGCAGCGCGTCATCCCCATTCAGCGCCTCACCGTCAAAGTAAATCCGCGTCAGCAGGTGCTTCACCAATCCACGGGCAAACACCAACACCACCAAGTGCGGCGCCTGGGTCGTGCCCTTCAACCCCGGCACGCTGCCCGGCTTGATGGTGGTAAACCGAAACCGCCCTTCGGCATCCACCGGCACCCGGCCAAAACCTTCGAAGTTCGGGTCCACCGCCTTGTCCTGGTCATCTTCGGGATGGTCGTACTTGCCGGCCGCATTGGCCTGCCAGACTTCCAGCATGGCGTCGTTGACCACATCGCCGTTGCCATCCACCACCTGCCCGGTGATCGCCACACGCTCACCGAGGGTTGCTGCAACGGTCAGGTCTTCGCGGTTCAGCCAGGTCAGGCCGATGTGGTAATACGGCCCGACGGTGTGGGAAGTAGTCGCGTTGAGGCTCATCTCATTTCTCCATCGGCGTGGCGTCGCGGCCGCGCAGGACGATGTCCCAGCGGTAGCCGAGGGCATAGTGCGGAATGGTTTTTTCCAGATCGAACGAGGCGATCAGGCGTTCCTTGGCGGACGTATCCGGGACGCAGTTGTAGATCGGGTCGTAG
Source organism: Pseudomonas yamanorum (assembly GCF_013386765.1). Lineage (GTDB taxonomy): Bacteria > Pseudomonadota > Gammaproteobacteria > Pseudomonadales > Pseudomonadaceae > Aquipseudomonas > Aquipseudomonas yamanorum_A. The sequence goes on along the minus strand of NZ_JACARE010000071.1, from coordinate 8,722 downwards.
GCCAGCAGCGGGTCGCCGGGGAAGTACATCTGCGTCACCAGCCGCGTCAGCACACTCGGGCCGAACAGCGAGAAGTGGATATGCGCCGGGCGCCAGGCGTTGTGGTGGTTGCCCCACGGGTAGGCACCGGGCTTGATGGTCTGGAACTGGTACCAGCCATCGGCGTCGGTGACGGTACGGCCCGTGCCAGTGAAGTTCGGGTCCAGCGGCGCGTCGTGCACGTCGCGTTTGTGGTTGTAGCGGCCGGCAGCATTGGCCTGCCAGATTTCCACGAGGATGCCGGGCACGGGCAAGCCGTTTTCATCCAGCACACGCCCGTGAATGATGATGCGCTCGCCCTGGGGCTCGCCTTCGTGCTGGGCGGTCAGGTCGTTGTCCTTCTCGTTGATCCGCTCGGCACCGATGGTCGGGCCGGTGATTTCCGACAGGGAATGGGGCAGGAACACCAACGGTTTGGACGGCGAACGCAGGTTCGTCGACTGGTACGCCGGGTGCAGGTAATCAGGCTGAGTACCCGCTTGCGGGCGCCGGTATCCGGGCTTGTCACTCATGGGGCAATCCTCTTTATTTTTGTGGGTCTCAAACGCGTTCGATCGCCAGGGCCAAACCTTGGCCAACACCCACACACATGGTCGCCAGGCCTTTGCTGCCGCCGGTTTTTTCCAGCTGATGCAACGCGGTCAGCACCAGGCGCGCGCCGCTCATGCCCAGCGGGTGGCCGAGGGCAATCGCGCCGCCGTTCGGGTTGACCTGGGGTGCGTCGTCGGCAATCCCCAGTTCCCGCAGTACGGCCAGGCCCTGGCTGGCAAAGGCTTCGTTGAGTTCGATCACATCAAAATCGGTGACCGCCAGGCCCAGGCGCTCCACCAGTTTGCGCACCGCCGGCACCGGGCCGATGCCCATTACACGTGGCGCCACACCGGCGCTGGCCATGCCCAACACCCGAGCGCGGGCAGTCAGGCCGTGTTTTTTGACGGCTTCGGCGGAGGCCAGGATCAGCGCGGCGGCACCGTCGTTGACGCCCGAGGCGTTGCCCGCGGTGACGGTCTTGTCGGGGCCGTTGACCGGCTTGAGTTTGGTCAGGGCCTCCAGGGTGGTATCGGCCCGTGGGTGCTCGTCGTGCTCGACCACGGTTTCGCCTTTTTTGTGGGCGACCCGCACCGGCACGATCTCTTCAGCGAAGAAGCCGGCGGCCTGTGCAACGGCGGTACGTTGCTGGCTGCGCAGGGCGAAGGCGTCCTGGTCGGCGCGGGAAACCTGATAGTCGTCGGCCACGTTGTCGGCGGTCTGCGGCATCGGGTCGACGCCGTACTGGGCCTTCATCAACGGGTTGATGAAACGCCAGCCGATGGTGGTGTCTTCCAGCTTCATGTTGCGCGAAAACGCTGCATCCGCCTTGCCCATCACGAACGGCGCGCGGGACATCGACTCGACGCCACCGGCAATTGCCAGCTCCATCTCGCCGCTGGCAATGGCACGGAACGCCGTGCCGATGGCGTCCATGCCCGACGCGCACAGGCGGTTCAGGGTGACGCCGGGAATGCTCTCCGGCAGGCCGGCCAGCAGCGCGGCCATGCGGGCGACGTTGCGGTTGTCTTCGCCGGCCTGGTTGGCGCAGCCGAGGAACACTTCGTCCACCGCATTCCAGTCCACCGACGGGTTGCGTTCCATCAGGGCCTTGATCGGCAGCGCCGCCAGGTCATCGGCGCGCACGGTGGACAAGCCTCCGCCAAAACGGCCGATGGGGGTACGAATCGCGTCACAGATAAATACGTCGCGCATCAGGCTTCTCCGGGGGCTTGGCCGTGGGCGGCAGCGGTGCGTGCTTCAAGGTCGCGCAGGGCAGTCAGTTCAATCTCGGTGGGCTCGGCGCTGGTGGTCACCTGGTCGGCGAAGCGGATCGCCCAACCGGTGGCGGCCACTACTTGCTCACGGGTCACGCCGGGGTGCAGGGCGGTGACGACAAACTCGTGGCTGCCCTCCTCCGGTTCCATGATGCACAGGTCGGTAATAATCCCTACAGGGCCGGCGCCTGGCAGACCCAAGCGTTTACGCGAGTCGCCGCCTTCGCCGTGGCCAACCGAGGTAATGAAATCCAGTTTGTCGACAAACGAACGGGCCGACTGCTTGAGGATGATCAGCACGCTCTTGGCGGAGCCGGCGATCTCCGGTGCGCCACCGGCACCCGGCAGGCGCACTTTGGGCTGGTGATAATCACCGACCACGGTGGTGTTGATATTGCCGAAACGGTCGACCTGGGCCGCACCGAGGAAGCCGACGTCAATGCGCCCGCCCTGCAGCCAGTAGCGAAAAATCTCACCGGTCGGCACTACGGTGTCAGCGGTTTCCGCCAGCTCGCCGTCACCGATGGACAGCGGCAGTACCGACGGCTTGGCGCCAATCGGGCCGGACTCGTAGATCAGCACCACGTCGGGCGACGACGTCAGGCGTGCCAGGTTGGCGGCCTTGGAAGGCAGGCCGATGCCGACGAAGCACACCGAACCATTCTTCAGGCGGCGCGCGGCGGCGACGGTCATCATTTCGTTGGTGGAGTAAGCCATTATTTGGCCTCCTGCGCGGTAGCCAGCTTGGCCTGGAATTCACTGAAGTTGGCGGTGCCGTGGATGTATTCGTTGATCCACGCGGTAAACGTCTCACGGTCCCGGGCGATCGGGTCCCAGGCCTGGTAGAAACGGTTATCACGCTCGGTGTAACCGTGGGCGTAGGACGGATGCGCGCCGCCTGGCACGTGGCACACGGCGGTCAGGGCCCAGGTCGGTAATACACAGGCGTTCATCGGCGCGTTGAGGTCGTCGACGATCTCTTCGACGGTCACGATGCAGCGCTTGGCCGCCAGGGCCGCTTCCTTCTGCACCCCGAGGATGCCCCACAGCAGCACGTTGCCCTTGCGGTCAGCCTTTTGCGCGTGGATCACAGTGATGTCCGGGCGTACCGACGGCACCGCTGCCAGCACTTCTCCAGTGAACGGGCAGGTTACGGTCTTGATCAGCGGGTTGACCTTGGGCAGGTCGGAACCGGCGTAGGCACGCAGCACCGCAAATGGCAGGCCGGAGGCACCGGCGACGTAGGCATTGGCCAGGTCGGCGTGGCTGTGCTCTTCGATCTCCAGCGGTTGCGGCCATTGTTTTTCAACCGCGTCCCGCAGGCGATGCAGGGAACCCACACCCGGGTTGCCGCCCCAGGAGAAAATCAGCTTGCGTGCACAGCCGGCGCCGATCAACTGGTCGTAGATCAGGTCGGGCGTCATGCGCACCAGCGTCAGGTCTTTCTTGCCCTGACGAATGATTTCATGACCTGCCGCCGTAGGAATCAAGTGAGTAAAGCCTTCGAGTGCAACGGTGTCACCGTCATTCACGAACTGCTTCACGGCCTCGGCCAGGGAAAGGATTTCAGCCATGGGGTTGGGCTCCCGGTATGGATCGAAAAAGGCGCTGGAGGCAGCGCCGAAGTGCTTGAAGATTAAGCCGGGGGTCGGGGCCAAACAATCCGATAATCGACTGAGTGTTCGATTATCGAACGGATTGTTGTCTTGCTATCGGTCGGCTTTACGTCGCGTCTGCATGGCTGACCATGCCCTTGATCACCACCGCCGTGGTGGCCAACGCCGCCGGAATCACCAGGGCCGTCAGCACCTGTTCGAAGTTCCAGCCCAGGCCCAGCAAGGTCGCGCCCATCCAGGCACCGAGGATCGCGCCAAAACGGCCGATGCCGAGCATCCACGAGACACCGGTGGCGCGGCCTTGGGTCGGATAGAAACGCGCGGCCAACGACGGCATCGCCGATTGCGCACCGTTGACACACATCCCGGCGATCAGCACCAGGGTCGCCAGCAGCGTGATATTGCCCAGGCTCTGCCCCACCGCGTAGGCAAATACCCCGGCCAGCAGGTAGAAGGTGCCGATAACTTTGTGGGGATTGAACCGGTCCATCGCCCAGCCCACACCGACCGCACTCAACACGCCGCCAAACTGGAACAAGGCGCCGATAAACGCGGCCTGTTCCATGCTGGCGCCGCTGTCGCGCATCAGGGTCGGTAGCCAACTGGTAAGCAGGTAAACAATCACCAGGCCCATGAAGTAAGTCAGCCACAGCAGCAAGGTGCCGGCGCTGTAGGTGCCGGAGAAGATCACCGCGAATACGTTGCGCGCCTTGACGGTTTTTTGCTCGGGCACGCTGAAGCTTGAGGCCTGGGCGACAACGGCGGGGTCAATGGGCGCGAGGGTCTTGCGCACCTTGTCGGTGCCGCGATTGCGCACCACCAGGTAACGCGCCGATTCCGGCAGCCAGAACAGCAACACCACGGCGAGGATCAACGGCAAAATTCCGCCAATCATCAGCAAGCTGTGCCAGCCGAAGGCCGGAATCAACTTGGCCGAGATAAACCCGCCACCGGCCATGCCCAGGTTGAAGCCGCAGAACATGCTGGTCACCAGCAAGGATTTATGGCGTTCCGGGGTGTATTCGGAGAGCAGCGTCGTGGCGTTCGGCATCCCGGCACCCAGGCCCAGGCCGGTGAGGAAACGCAGAATCAGCAATTGATCAACGTTGCTGCTGTAGGCCGACGCGAGGCTGAAGGCACCGAATACCAGCACTGCCCCTACCAGCACCACCTTGCGCCCAAAGCGGTCGGCCAACGGGCCGGACCCCAGGGCACCGAAGACCATGCCGATCAACGCGGCACTCATCACCGGGCCGAGGCTGGCGCGGTCGATGCCCCAGTCCTGGGACAGCGCCGGGGCAATAAAGCCCATGGCGGCGGTGTCGAGGCCGTCGAGGAACACAATGAGAAAACACAGGATCACCACCCGCCACTGATACCGCGACAGCGGTTGGGCGTTGATGAAGGACTGAACGTCCAGGCACGTACCGACAGCAGGTGAAGGCTGATTCATTATTTTTATTTCCACACCGATGGGCGGGCGAACGACGTTGGGTCGTCATTATTATTGGGGCGGCGCCATGAAGCGCTGCCGCACATTAATAAGCCTGGGGAAACACCGTCAATTCATCCGGCCGGTATCTGTGCGATCACCGAACAGCTTAGGCAAACAGCTGGGCACTCAACTCCTGGCTGGCGCTGAGCATGCTCGGCAGGAAACGCTGCTCCAGCTCACTGCGGCTGACCCGCCCGGCATGGGTGCTGACATTCAACGCCGCCAGCACCTGGCCGGAAGCGTCGTACACCGGCACGGCGATGGAACGCAGGCCCTGCTCCAGTTCCTGGTCGACAATGCACCAGCCCTGTTGCCGCACTTCCTGCAGGCATTCGAGCAAGGCTTGCGGGGTGGTGAGGGTGCGGCTGGTCTTGGTTTGCAGGTCGGCGTGGTCGAGGTAGTCCTGCAGCGAGGCGTCATCGAGTGCCGCCAGCAGGATGCGGCCCATGGAGGTGCAATAGGCCGGCAGGCGCCCGCCCACCGACAGGTCGACGGAAATCAGGCGCTGGGTGGTGGCCGAGCGGGCGATGTAGAGGATGTCGTCGCCCTCCAGGGTCGCCATGTTGCAGGCTTCGTGAAGTTGCTCGCTCATGCGGTCCAGATAGGGCTGGGCCGATACCGCCAGGGGCGTGGACGACAGATACGCGTGGCCGAGGGTCAGCACCTTGGGCAGCAGCGAGTAGGTACGCCCGTCAGTGGTGGCGTAGCCGAGTTTGATCAAGGTATGCAGGCAACGGCGTACGGCAGCGCGGGGAATTTCGGTGCGATGGCTGATCTGGGCGATGGTGAGGTGGCGCTTGCGCTCCTGGAACGCTTGCACCACGGCCAGGCCACGTGCCAGGGAAGTCATGAAGTCCGGATCACCGGTAAACGCCTGGATGCGCTTGGCCGGTGAAGCAACGATCGGCGGCGCCACTGATGCGAAGGAGTTGCGCAATTGATCGTTCATGTGGGGTCCTTTCTCTTGTTTTTAACCGCTGCGGGAGGGTAACCGCTATTACAAGCCGCCATGCAATGGGTACACAAGGCAGGGCAGCCAACATTGTGCGATTATCGGACGATCATTCGATTATCGCAATTTGACACTGCCGGCCGGTGCCGGGCCCAAATCGGAGCTTCACTTGACCTGTTTTCAAAATCGACTGATGTACGAAAGAACTTAAGGTTTATTTACCGCCTGTAAAACACCGCACAATTTATGGCGCCAATAGTTCAGCAAGTACCCCACATGCGCACGTAACAAAACCCTCACACAAAGTTGACGATTTTTAACTTGATGATGATAGTGTTATTCAAACGCATCGCTATAATGCATCCTGTGTAGAGGCCAGCCTCGTCTAGCCCCCGAGGACGAACCTCACCCAGCCATGCACTGGCTTTGTGCAAGCTGCGCCGCAAGTACCTGACACTCATTTCAAATGCCTGCCAACTGCTTGTGGCTGAGAAAAAGAAAACTGTTGCTACGACAGCTGTTCTTCTCCGGTATCGTGGCCGCGCGGAATAAGGAAATGTTTTGTCCTTCCTGGCATCGCGCTTCACCGGAATCAAACTCAACTCAATTAGGTAACAATGTGACGAAAGACGAACTGCGCGCGGAACTTGAGCGCCAGGAACAACGTTACAAGGATGTTTACGGCGGGGAAGTCACCACCTACGCCGCCCAGCCAGAACCTGAACGCAAGCCATGGCGCAAACGAGCCAGTCTGCTCGACCAGGCCTTTGCCCAGGAAATCCAAAAGATTGAACAGGACCTCAAAGCCGAAGAGCCATAAGCGATTCGGGTTGAGCAGTCACAAGTGCCATCTCTCTGCCAGTACTGCGCTGGTGGAGGGAAGCCCCTTTTGGCCGTCTTAGCGAAATTTCATACAATTGTTTCAGATATACCTTTTCGGTGCTTAAACCCACATATTTCACAAATCTTCTTTATAAATCAAACACTTGCCAAAGCCCCGAAAACAGCGGGACGCGCGCCTCGCCCCCATTTTTTTTCGTTGAAGAATGTTACCGATGAGCAGCTAGTGCATTGATTACCGATGTTTTCTGGCATAATCGCGCCCCCTTACGACCGGGTCAGAAAACCTTCATGATCGATTTATTCAGCGGACTGGATGCTTGGGTTCTCGTGAGCCTGTTGCTCGCCCTGGCCTTTGTCCTCGCCTTCGAGTTCATCAATGGCTTTCATGACACCGCTAACGCGGTTGCCACAGTCATCTATACCAAAGCCATGCCTCCGCATCTGGCCGTGTTCTTCTCCGGGGTGTTCAACTTCCTCGGCGTGTTGCTCGGCGGTGTCGGTGTTGCCTATGCCATCGTGCACTTGCTGCCGGTGGAGTTGCTGATCAATGTGAACACCGGCCACGGCCTGGCCATGGTCTTCTCATTATTGGCAGCGGCGATCACCTGGAACCTCGGCACCTGGTACTTCGGGATCCCGGCGTCCAGTTCCCACACCCTGATCGGTTCGATCCTTGGTGTCGGCCTGGCCAACGCCCTGATCAACGACATCCCGCTGGCTGACGGCGTGAACTGGCAGAAAGCGATCGATATCGGCGCCTCGCTGGTGTTCTCGCCGATGGCCGGTTTCGTGGTGGCAGCCCTGGTGCTGCTGGGCCTGAAATGGTGGCGCCCGCTGTCGAAGATGCACAAGACGCCGGACCAGCGCCGCAAGCTCGACGACAAGAAGCACCCGCCGTTCTGGAACCGCCTGGTACTGGTGATTTCGGCCATGGCCGTGAGCTTCGTGCACGGCTCCAACGACGGGCAGAAAGGTATCGGCCTGATCATGCTGGTGTTGATTGGTATTGTGCCGGCACAGTTTGTACTGGATCTGGGCAGCACCACTTACCAGATCGAGCGTACCCGCGACGCCACCCTGCACTTGAATCAGTTCTACCAGCGCAATCATGAAACCCTCGGTGAGTTCCTTGCCCTGGGCAAGAGTGTGCAAAACGATCTGCCGGGCAAGTTCCAGTGCAATCCGCAGCAGACTGAGCCGACCATCAACGCCCTGCTGGGTACATTGAAAGGTGTCTCTGACTACCATTCGTTGACCGCCGAGCATCGGATTGAAGTGCGTCGTTATCTGTTGTGCCTGGATGACACCGCGAAGAAGGTTGGCAAGTTGCCTGGCCTGGATGCGCGTGAGAAGTCGGACCTGGACAAGTTGCGCAAGGACCTGACCGCTACCACGGAGTACGCGCCGTTCTGGGTGATCCTGGCGGTAGCGTTGGCCTTGGGCCTGGGCACCATGGTGGGCTGGAAGCGTGTGGTGTTGACCATTGGCGAGAAGATCGGCAAGCAGGGCATGACCTATGCTCAGGGCATGTCGGCGCAGATCACCACGGCCAGCATGATTGGCTTGGCTAACATCTTCAGCCTGCCGGTTTCTACGACCCATGTGTTGTCTTCGGGTGTGGCGGGGACCATGGTGGCTAACAAGAGCGGGCTGCAGGGCGGCACCGTCAAGACCATTCTGATGGCTTGGGTGTTGACGCTGCCGGCGACTGTGGGCCTTTCGGCCGGGTTGTTCTGGTTGGCTTCCAAGGCTTTGGGTAGCTGACAGGTCTTTGGCTTGTGAAGAAGGTGCGACCTGTGAGGGTTGCGCCTTTTTTTATGGCTGGGGTTTGGGTGTATATCCGTTTTTTGGGTGATGGCTGATATGGGTTCCGCTCTTACAGCGGCTCACTTTTGAAAAGCGCAAAAGTAAGCAAAACGCTCTTGCCCCACCACTCGGCACCTCGCTAATGCTCGGTGTGCCCGAACGCAGG
>NZ_JACARE010000070.1 GCF_013386765.1 Pseudomonas yamanorum | reverse complement strand
CTTTTGATCTTGATCTTAGGCGCCCCGTTAAACCACGCTGGCCGAACGCAGGTAGTACGGAGCGGGTAAACCGGCAGGACGCCGGTTTAGCCGCGACGGGGCAGGGACGCCCCGTCGCGGCGGCCCGCGGAGTAATGCCGGAGTGCGGGCACACCGAGCCTTAGCGAGGTGCCGAGTGGTGGGGCAAGAGCGTTTTGCTTACTTTTGCGCTTTTCAAAAGTGAGCCGCTGTAAGAGCGGAACCGATATCAGCCGTTACCGAAGAAATGGATATGTACTCACCCCCGGCCCACCTCAGCACCCCGCGCCGAAGCACCTATCCTGCGCAACAGGGGCAACACCTCGGCCCCCACGTGAATCGACTCCTCGAGATGCGGAAACCCCGACAAAATAAAGCTGTCCACCCCCAACTGGTGATACTCCTCGATCCGCTCCGCCACCCGCTCATAACTCCCCACCAACGCCGTCCCGGCCCCCCCACGGACCAGGCCCACCCCGGCCCAGAGGTTGGCCGAAACCTCCAACTCCCGCGCCCCACGCCCACGGCCTTTCATCAATTCAGTCTGGCGACTCTGCCCCACCGATTCATACTTGGCCATCTGCCGTTGCGCCTGGTCAATGGCGTCCTTGGGAATCTCCTCCAGCAGCCGCTCAACATGCGCCCAGGCCGCCTCGTCGGTGCGATCGGCAAAGATGTGCAAGCGCAACCCAAAGCGCAACGTCCGCCCCTGCAACGCGGCCAACTCCCGCATCCGCACCACCCGCTCGGCAATCATCGCCGGCGGCTCACACCACATCAGGTACGTCTGAGCATGGGCAGCGCCCACCTGCTCAGCCGCCTCTGACGCACCCCCAAAATAAATCGCCGGCACCTCGGCCCCAGGCGCCACCGGCGTGTTGATCCCGCTGCGGTAATACCGCCCCGGATGCGCCGGCTGCTTGCCAGCCCACACCGCCTGGAACACCTGCAAGAACTCGGCAGTCCGCGCATAACGCTCATCGTGCTCAAGAAAATCCCCCAACGAACGCTGCTCGAAGCGGCTGGACCCCGTCACCACATGCAACGCCAGCCGGTTCTCGCTGAGCAGTTGCAAGGTCGCCGCACGGTGGGCGGTATAAGCAGGCAGTTCCATGCCAGGCCGCAACGTCAGGAGGAACTTAAGCCGCCGCACTTCCTGGGCCAGCACCGCAGTAATCAGCCATGGGTCTTCGAACCCACTGGCAGTAGGCACCATGATCCCGTCAAACCCGGCCTGTTCGGTGGCTCGCACGATCTGGCGCAGGTAATCGAGGGTCGGCGCGCGTTCGCCTTGCTGGAACAGCCCGACCTTGGGCAGGCCGCTGCTGGTGAGGTGGCGGCCGTCGCCGTTGGTGGGCAGGAACCAGTCAAGCTGGATCGGTGGGCGAACCTCAGTGTTCATGGTGCAGGCGCTCCTTGCGCAGGCCGTGTTGAAAAAGCAGCGGCAGGATCTGTTCCCCAAAGCGCAGCACTTCGCTGACCGCCGGGCCGCCTTGCAGGATGATGTGGCCAACGCCCAGGCCGTGCAGTTCCTGCAGGCGCGTGGCGATTTGACGGGGTGTGCCCACCAGGATCAGCGGTTGGCCGGGGTGCAGTTGCAGCAGGTTCGGGTGGATCTCCCACTGGCGCAACGGGTGACGGTCGCGGGGCACGGTGGCGATGCGGTGGTTGGGCAGGTCCTGGGTCGGCAGCAGCGCGGCGGCGGTTTCCCATGCCAGGTCTTCGCTGTCGCCGATGATCAGGCCAAAGGTACAGGCAAAGGCCAGGCTCGGTTGCAGCTGGCGCCAGCGCCGTATTTCCTGGGCCAGCCACTGCGGATGCCCGGGCCGCAACAGGCAGACTTGGGCGTGCCCGGCCACCAGCGCGTGGCTTTGGCTGTCGTCCAGCACCAGGGGCGGGGCGGGCAGTTCGCGGCGGGCGACGCCGGCGTTTTCCAGTTGGAAGTAGCGGCCTTGGTAATCCAGGCCACCGTCATTCGGGGCCAGCAGTTGCTGGAGGATGTCCAGGTATTCGCCGATGCGCTCGCTGCGCTGGTCGCGGTTCAGCCATTCGCCAAAGGCGCTGCGCAGGCTGCCTTGTTCGCCGTCGGGCAAGTGCAGGCGCACCCGGTGGCTGCTGATGGATTGCAGGCTTTGCAGGGTGGTGGCCAGGGCGGCCGGGAGCATGACTTCCGGCGGCACGCTGACCGACAACTGCACCCGCCGGGTATGGGCGCACAGTGCCGCCGCCACCCCGAGGCTGTCGGCGCACAGGGCGCCGCCGGGGATCCACAGGCCGTCGATGCCGGCGTATTCCACCGCCTGGGCCAGCTGGATCCATTGCCCCGGCCGCGCCGCCCAGTCGGGGGTACAGAGGGGCATCAACCAACTGAATTCAAGGGGCATACACGGGCTCCATAGTTTGGCATCAGCATCACGCGTCGTCGTCGTCGTCGTAGCAGCTGTCGAGCCCCAGCGAGGCTGCGTTCGCGGTGTATCTGACACACCGCAACGCAGCCTCGTTTCACTCGACAGCTGCTACGGGAGCTGACGCTTTCGGGGTGTTTGATCATCCTACTCTCGTCCTCGCCATCCGAGGGCCGGGGCGATGTCCCGGGCGATGATTTCCAGGCGCTTGAGGATCTGGGCCTGGGTCGAGCTTTCGGCCTGGACCACCGCGATCAGGTAGTCAGCATAGGGCAGCAGCGACGGGTCCCGCTGCAGGCTTTCGATCACTTCGTCGGGATGGCCGTGGTGCACGTTCATCAGGCGCAGGTGTTCCTGCAGGTCCACGGCTTGATCAATCAGGCCTTCGCGTTGCAGGCGCGGGATGTGTCGCTCAATGTCCACCGCCAATTCCGCTTGGGCACTGGCCCGGTCCGGTGCCGGGAAAATTGCACGCACCACGCCGATTCGCGGCTGGCGATCGGTGCGGGTCCAGGCGTTCAGGTAGGCATCGGCCAAGGGTTTCTGCACGGTCAGCGGGTCGTGGGTGGCGGTGCCCAGGAGCAGGCCGTTGCCTTGGCTCGCGGTGTAGGCCGCGCCTTCGAGGCTGCCGTGGGAGTGCCACAAGCGGCTGCTCAAACCGGTTGCTGGCGGTTGCAGGGTCAATGGGTTGTGGGGCGTCAGCGGTTCGCCGTCGAGTAACTGCTGGACCTGCTGCTGGCTGTCGCTGAAGTCGACCTGGCGTTGCAGGGCATCACGTCCAAAGGCGCTGAAGTTGTCGAGGTTGGCGCCGCCGCTGCCCAGACCCAGTTGCACCCGGCCGCCGCTCAGGGCGTCGAGCACGCTGGCGTCTTCCGCCAGGCGGATCGGGTCTTCAAACGGCAGCACGATCACCCCGGTGCCCAGTTCGATATGCCGGGTACGCTCGGCCACCGCCGCCAGCAATACCAGCGGCGACGGCAGCCGGCCAAAGCCGTTGCTCAGGTGGTGCTGGGCAATCCAGCCACCGTCAAAACCCAGGGCTTCGGCGACTTCGAATTGTTCGATCAGGTCGCGATAGACCTGCTGTGGATCATCGCCAAAGGCGTGGCTGAGAAAGCCCAGTTTGAAGCTCATGACAGGGTTCCTTGAGGCAGGGTCGGTTGCCAGCCCAGGGCCGGGGCGATCTGTTCGCGGATGATTTCCAGGGCACGGATCGCATCACGCAGCGGGGTGCTGGTGGTCTGCACTTGCAGCACCAGGTGGTCGTTGGCGGTCAGGGTCGGGCCTTGCTGCAGCTGCTCGATGATCTGCTCGACCGGCCCGTGCAGGATCCCGAGGCGCTTGAGGGTGGTGTCGAAATCATCGTCCACCGGCGCCTTGTACACGCCGATGCTTTGCTGGCGCCGCACGTAGGCCTGGATGTCCTGGCGTGTGGCGGCGTCCGGGTTCGGGATCAGTGCTTGCACCCGGGCGATGCGGGGCGGGGTGCCGTTGTCGCCGGTCCAGGCGTTGCGATAGCGGTTGACCAGCTCCACGCCGGCTTCAGGCGGTAAATGCGGGTTCGGCGCCATGATCAGGCCGTGGCCGCGCTCGGCTACCAGTTCCACCCGTGAAGTGGCTTCCCAGATTCGCTGCCCGAGGCCGGCGGCCCGTGGCAGCAGGCGTGAGCCACTGTCGGTCAGTGGCGCGTTACCCAGGGCGTGAAGCAACTCTTGCAGGTGTTGCTCATAGTCGCGGTGGCGCGCCTGCGGCTCGCGGCCGAACGCCGTAAAGGTCTCAGGATCGAAGCCTGCGCCCAGGCCCAGTTCCAGCCGGCCATTGCTCAACAAGTCCAGCACCGAGGCGTCTTCCGCCAGGCGCAGCGGCGCTTCCTGGGGCAGCACGATAATCCCGGTACCGAGGCTGATCCGGCGGGTGCGCTGGGCGATGGCGGCGAGCAATACCAGAGGCGAGGGCAGGCGGCCGTGTTCGCTGGCGAAGTGGTGCTGCGCCACCCAGCCACTGTCGAAGCCCAGTTCTTCAGCGACCTTGAACAGCTCCAGCGTGTCGCGGTAGACCTTGGGATCGAAGCCCGGGCTGTAGACTCGGCTGAGAAACCCCAGGGAAAAACGCGAACTCATGGCTGCACCTCGCGGGCCAGTTGTTTTTGCAGCGCGGGGCCGGCATTGATCGACTCCGGCAGGCCGCTGAATGGGCTGATGGTCAGGTAACCCTTGTTCAGCCATACCGCTTCATCCTGCTTCTGTTGCTCGGCGGTGGCGGCGGGGCTGTACTGGAAGCCAATGCCGGGTTTGCCTGGCAGCTTGAATTGCTTGAGGTCGTCGGTGTACACCGCTTCAAAGCCCACGTAGCTGCCGATTCGGGTGAGTTTCACACCCTTGATCTGCGGGTCTTTTGGCAGGTTGATGTTCAGGCCCAGGCCCTTGGGCAAGAGCGCGCCGTCGGGTTGGCGATGCTGGTCCAGGGCGTTGACCAGCTTCGCCACCAGCAGGGCCGCGCGCTGTGGGTCGGCCTCTTTCAAGTCGGTGCTGACCGCCAGCGCCGGAATGCCCGCCTGCACCGCGACACTCGCGACGTTGAACGTGCCGGAGGCGCTGTTGATCGCCCCCAGGTTATTCCCGGGGTTGGGGCCGACGATCACCAGGTCGGGATGGGGCATGACTTTTTTCAGGCCCATCAGCAAGGCCATCACCGGCGTGCCGCTGATCTCGATCTGCACGTCCTTACCCGCGCACTCGGGGCTTTGGCACACGCCGTTTTCGGTGGTGCTGATGTAGTAACTGTCGGGATAGGCCGGGTCGTCGTCATGGCCGACGGTGACTTCGCGGCCAAAGAAAAACGCGCCGCCCCGGGCGCTCTGGTCGGCTTGCGGCGCGGCAATCCGCACCGTATGCCCCTGGGCCTTGAGCTCGGTGTAAAGGGCGCGAATATTGGGGTGCTGATAGCCGTCGTCGTTGCTCAGCAAAATGTTCAGGGCGAAGGCCTTCGAGGCGACCAGGCTGCCGAGCGCCAGCATCCATGCGCTGTGCTTCATGGTTTTGCTCCTTGGGTAAAACGGTTGGTCGGGCGCGGCAGGCCGAGGTTTTCCCGCAGGGTGGTGCCTTCGTATTCGGTGCGGAACAGCCCGCGTTGTTGCAGCAGTGGAATCACCTGGTCGACGAACAGGTCGATGCCGCCGGGGAAGTACGGGAAGAACACGTTAAAGCCGTCACAGGCACGGGCTTCGAACCACTGCTGGAAGAAGTCGGCGATGTCTTCGGCGGTGCCGATCACCGGGTTGCCGGCGGTCAGGTGCAGGTACAGCTGGCGGATGCTCAGGTTCTGGCTGCGGGCCAGTTCCAGCAGTTTGTCGCGCCGGCTGCCGCGCTGGCCTACCGGGGTTTCCGGCAGCGGGCCGTCAAGGTCGTAGCCCGACAGGTCGATGTCATCGCCCAGGGTGTCGGCCAGGAAACGCAGGCCCAGTACCGGGTCGACCAGGGCCTGGAATTCTTCGAACAGCGCCTGGGCCTGTTCGCGGGTCTCGCCGATAAACGGAGTGACACCGGGCAGGATCTTGACGTGGTCGGGGTCACGGCCAAAGGCGGCGGCCCGTTGCTTGATGTCCTGATAGAACGCCTGGGCGCCGGCCAGGTCATGGTTGACCGCAAAAATCAGCTCGGCGACGCGGGCGGCGAGGGCCTTGCCGGGCTCCGACGCACCGGCCTGTACCAGCACCGGATGGCCCTGCGGCGGGCGGGCGACGTTGAGCGGGCCACGCACGGAAAAGTGTTCGCCGCGATGGTTCAGGGTGTGCAGTTTGGCCGGGTCGAAATACTCACCGCTGGCCTTGTCGCGGGTGAAGGCATCATCGTCCCAGCTGTCCCACAGGCCCTTGACCACATCGTGGAATTCTTCGGCGCGCTGGTAGCGGTCGCCGTGGTCGATATGGGTTTCGCGGCCGAAGTTCCAGGCTTCATCCGAGACCACCGAGGTCACCAGGTTCCAAGCGGCGCGGCCCTTGGACAGGTGATCGAGGGAGGCGAACTTGCGGGCGATGTGGTACGGCTCGTTGTAGCTGGTGGTGGCGGTGGCGATCAGGCCGATATTGCTCGTGACGGCGGCGAGGGCGGCCATCAGCGTGAGGGGTTCGAAGTGCTCGGCCCGCGCCGTTCGGCTGAGTGCATCGTGATGATGCCCCCACAGTGCGACCACATCGGCGACGAACAAGGCGTCGAATTTGCCGCGCTCGGCGGTTTGCGCAATGTGCTTGAAGTGCTCGAAATCCAGGCTGGCATCGGCCTGTGCCAGCGGGTGGCGCCAGGCCGATACGTGGTGGCCGCTGTTGGCCAGGAAGGCCCCCAGCTTGAGTTGATCGGTACGTCGGGTCATGGACAGGCTCCCGGGAAAGGTCAGGCGCAGGGTCGGCGAACCGGCCCTGCGGGCTGGGTCAGAAGGCGTACGTCACGCCGGTGTACCAGTAGCCACCGGTGGTGCCGTAAGGCGAAAAGGTGCCGTAGGGGAAGCCGCCGGAGCTGCTCACCAGGTCGGTGCGTTTCGGGTACTTGTTGAACAGGTTGTTGGCGCCGGCATTCAGGGTCACCGCCTTGGTCAGGTGGTAGTCGATGTTCAGGTCGGTGATCCAGGTCGGCGCGAAGTTGCGGTCGTAGATCTCGGCGGTGCCGTACTCGGTGTAGGAGCCGTAGCGGGTCAGGTTGAGGCTGGTTTCAACTTTGTCGTAGGTCCAGGTGGTGCCCAGCAGCAGTTTGGATTGCGGCAGGCCGTACTTGAGGTTGCCCTGGCGCTGACGGTCGTAGCCACCGTCCGGGCCAAGGGCCTGGGCGGCCACGGCCGAGGCGTGGATCGAGTCGATCTGGGTGGTGTTCCAGTTGAAGCCGGCGCTGTATTTCAGGCTGCCATAGGCACCGATGTCCTGGCGGTAGTCGCCCACCAGGTCGACGCCACGGGTGGTGGTGTCGAGGGCGTTGGTGAAGTAGGTCACTGCCTGGTTGGGGTTGAGCCCGGCGGCGGCGAGGATCGCGCTGATCTGCGGCGTGCCGCCGAGGTAGCCGGTCTGGGCGATGCGGTCCTTGATCACGATCTGGTAGGCATCCAGGGTGATGTTGGTGTTGTCGGTGGGTTGCAGGGTCAGCCCGACGCTGTAGTTGGTCGACTTTTCCGGCTTGAGGGTGGTCGCACCCAACGCCTTGGCCACGTCGGAATTCACCGCCACGTTGCGGTAGTCAAACAGTTGGCCGTTGACGCTGGTTTGCGAGGTGGAGCTGTAGATCTGCTGGGCCAGGGACGGCGCACGGAACCCGGTACTGAAGGTGCCGCGCACCGCCAGGATCGGCGTCAGTTGGTAGCGGGTGGAGATCTTGCCGTTGGTGGTGGTGCCCGAGCCATCGTTGTAGTGCTCGTAGCGTCCGGCCAGGTCCACGTGCCATTTGTCCGTGAAGTCCTGACCGACTTCGCCGTAGCCCGCGAGGCTGATGCGGCTTTTTTCCGCGGCATCGGCCGGGGTAGTGCCCGCACCGGAAATGGTCCCGGGTGGAATAATCGCGCCGTTGGCGCCGGTGTCGAACGGCCCGCTGGCGTAGGAGGCGAGGTCGCCCTTGCCGATCTTGTAGTCTTCGTAGCGCTGTTCCAGGCCCCAGGAAATCTGCGTCGGCTTGTACAGGCCGAGGTCGAAGGCGCGGGTCAGGTCGAGGTTGTTGGTCCACTGGCTGAAGGTTTTCACGCCGGTGTCTACCGAGGTCGGCGAGGTCGGGCCGTAGCTCAGGTTGTAGGTGTCGGTGAGGGTGGCCCGGGCATGGTCCTGGCCATAGGTGCTCGACAGGTCATAGTCCCAGCCGGCGGCCTGGCCCTTGCCGCCGAATGCCACCTGGAAGTCGTCTTCGATGAAGCGCAGGTTGTCTTCGATACCTTCCGGGTACGGCGTCTGGATGCCGTTGAAACTGCCCGGCTGGTGGAAGGCCAGGGGCTTTTCCGAGTTGCGGTGGGTGTAGGTCGAGAACGAGTACAGGGTCAGCGCGTCAGCGACCGGCAATTCGGCGTTGTAGCCCAGGCTGAAGTTCTTCGCCTCGGGCAGGCCAGTGCCGTAGTAGGTGTGGCGCTGGCTGGTGTTGCCGGCACTGTCGGTGTAGGGCGCTGCGTCGGAACGGTCCGAGACGTCCTGTTTTTTCACGTCCAGGGCGAGGTTGATGAAGCCGTCGTTGGGCAGGGCCAGGCCGACGTTGCCGGTCTGGCGCACGGTTTCGCCGTCGCCGTTTTCATAGTTCTGGCCGTAGGTGGTGGACAGGCTGCCGCCATGGTCGGTCTGCTTGAGCACGATGTTGATCACCCCACCGATGGCGTCCGAGCCATATTGCGCCGAGGCCCCGTCACGCAGGACTTCGATGTGATCCACCAGGGCGGTGGGGATCATGTCCAGGTCTACCGGTTGTGAGCCGGAGTTGAGGGAGGTCGCGTTGTTCAACAGCGCGCTGTTGTGGCGGCGCTTGCCGTTGACCAGCACCAGCACCTGGTCGCCGTTCAGGCCACGCAGGCTGATGGGGCGCACGATCGAGGTCGAGCCGAAGCCCGACGAGGCCGGCTGGTTGAGGGACGGCAGCACCTTGCTCAGGGCGCGGGTCAGGTCGCCCTGGCCGGTGGCGAGCAACTGCTTGGAGGAAATCACATCCACCGGCACCGGGCTCTCGGCCAGGGTGCGGGCCTGGCCACGGTTGCCGATCACCACGACGGTGTCCAGCGGGTTGTCGCTGGCCGGGGCATCGGCGGCGAGGGTCAGGCTGCTGTAGCTGGCGGCCTCGCACACGGCGAGGAACAACAGGGTATGGGCGAAGGCCTTGCCGGGTTGGCGGCGGCCTGCGACGCGTGATGGATTCATGATGTGCAACACTCCAGTGTGGTTAGGCGACGAGCCTTGTTCGAGGGCGGCTTGTTGAGTTCAAGCTCTGGTGGAGGCAGGAGAGCAAAGGCTGTGCCATCGCTGAAAAGTCTTGGATAACAAGGGGTTGTTGGCGGGCTGGGGTAGCGGGTGGTGTTTTTCTAACAGGCGGGAAGGCAGGGTGTTGGTTTTTGTGCAGGGGATTTTTCCGAGAGACGGCTGGCGTACGCTGGGGCGGGGAAATGCCTGCTTGGCACACCCCTTGCTCTCCCCACGCCATACCTAAACCCAAGGAAGCTTTTCTGTATGCCTAGACCCGGCCCGCGCAACGCCCTCACTGATATTCCCGGCCTGGAGGTTGGCCACGCCACAGACCTGTATGCCGACACCGGCGTCACGGTGATCCGCCCGGATGGTTTCTGGACTGCCAGTATCGACATTCGTGGTGGCGGCCCTGGCGGTCGCGAAACGGCGGCGCTGGAGCCGGAGAACATGGTTGGCCAGTTGCACGCCCTGGTGTTTGCCGGTGGCTCGGTGTTTGGCCTGGGGGCGGCGGATGCGGTGGCAGCGAAGTTGTCCCAAGACCAGGTGGGGTTGCATTTGAAGCCGGGTGCGCCGGCGATTCCTATCGTGCCGGCGGCGGTGTTGCATGACCTGGCCAATGGCGGCGACAAGGATTGGGGCCTGGAGCCGCCTTATCGACGGTTGGGGTTTGAGGCTCTGGCCAACGCTGGTCCGGACTTTGAGCTGGGCTCGGTCGGGGCTGGGCGTGGGGCCATGGCCGGGGTGTTGAAAGGCGGGCTGGGTACGGCGTCGCTGGATTTGGGGGATGGGTTGGTTGTGGCTGCGTTGGTGGTGGCCAATCCGATCGGTTCGGTCTACATGCCGGATGGTGAGACGTTTTGGGCTTGGCCGTGGGAGGTGGCGGGGGAGTTTGGTGGGGCGCGGCCCGTCACGGAGATGGATTGCAGTGACCCGATGCCGGAGTTGTCGCGGCTGGATTCCATGGGGCGCCTGCAAGCGGGGGCCAATACGACGTTGGTGGTGGTGGCGAGTACGGCGCGGTTGACGGTGGCGGAGTGCAAGCGGGTGGCGATCATGGCCCAGGACGGGATTGCCCGGGCGGTGCGGCCGGCGCATTTGCCGTTTGATGGGGATACGGTTTTTGCGTTGGCCTCTGGGGCTGTGGAGTTGACGGATGGGCCTCGGCGGCAGGTGGAGATTGGGCGGATTGGGTCGGCGGCGGCTGACTGCGTGGCTCGGTCGATTGCGCGGGGGGTGTTTGCTGCGCGGGCTTAGGTTGGGGTGTATATCCGTTATTCAGGTAACGGCGGCTTATGGTTTCGCTCTTACAGCGAGTCACTTTGGAAAAGCCCCAAAGTAAGCAAAGGGCTCTGCCCCGCCTGTCGG
>NZ_JACARE010000069.1:497-19829 GCF_013386765.1 Pseudomonas yamanorum | reverse complement strand
CAATCCCGGAGTGAGGGAACGCCGAGCCTAGGCGAGGCGCCGACAGGCGGGGCAGAGCCCTTTGCTTACTTTGGGCTGGGCCGGCATTCCGGCTTTTCCAAAGTGAGTCGCTGTAAGAGCGAAACCATAAGCCGCCGTTACCGCAGGAATGGATATGTACACAGTAAACCACCCCAAAACCGCTACCCGCCCTCACCAGGATTACACCCGATCTTCAAGCCGATACCGCAAAAACCGATGCCCAGGCGAAAACAACCGCCGGTAGGTAAGCAACACCGCACCCACCGTACCCAACGCCGAAGACGCGGCGATCAAAAACATGATCACGATCTGATAACGCACCGCGTCCACCGGGCTCTCTCCCGCCAGCACCTGGCCAGTCATCATGCCGGGCAGGCTGACAATCCCCACCACCGTCATCTGGTTCAGGGTCGGAATCATCCCCGCCCGCACCGCCTGGCGAATCGCGTCCTGCGCCGCTTCCCAGCGCGAACCACCCAACGCCAGGACCATCTCGATAGTATTGCGCCCCGAGGTCAGCTCCTGAGTCATGCGCTCAATCCCCAACGATACACCGGTGAGCGTATTCCCGAGAATCATCCCAAGAATCGGGATCGCATACTGCGGCTCGTACCACGGGTGAATCCGAATGACCGCGAACAGGCCAACCGCCGTCACCAGCCACGAACTGCCCCACACCGACACAATGCTGTCGGCCCGCTGCCCGGCATAGGTACGCTTGCCACGCCCGGCGGCCGAGAGCCCGGCGATCAGGGTCATCAGGCACATCAGCGGCAGCACCACGTACCAGTAGGCGAATTCAAAGACCCAGCCCAGCAAATACCCAATCGCCAGCAACTGCACCACCGTGCGCACAGCGGCCCAAAACAACTGGCGCTCCAGGCCCAGACGCAATAACAGCGACAGCGCGCCATTGATCAGGATCAGCGAAGCGGCGATGGCCATGTCCAGTGCCGTAAGGTCGTGATAGTTCATGGCTGCACGGCCCCCGTCAGCACACCGGCATCCATGTGCAGGTGAGTGGTGCTCATGCGTTGCGCCTGCTCAAGGTCGTGGGACACCCAGACATAGGCGTGGTCTTTGTCCGCTTCGGCCCAGGCGTTGATCAACGCCTCGACTTCCCGGGATGAGGCCGGGTCGAGGGCGGCGGTGGGTTCGTCCAGCAACAGCACATCGGGATTGAGTTGCAGGGTGCGGATCAGCGACACCACCTGGGACTCACCGCCGGATAAATCCCCGGCATTTTTTGCCAGGAAGCCCGGCTCTTTTCCTGCGTGGGCCAGCAGCGCATTGACGGCCTGCGAGTCGAAACTGAGGTGGTGCAAGGCCTTGAGGCTGTAGGGGAAACGCAGGTTGTCTTCCACGCTGCCCTCGATCAGCGCCGGGCGTTGGGCGAGGTAGCTGATATGGCTGCGGTACTGCGGGATTTGCACGTTGGCGATGGGTTGCCCATTCCAGAGGATATCCCCGGAGGACGGTGCATCGAGCAAGGCAAGTGCCCGCAGGAATACGCTTTTGCCGGAGCCGGATGAGCCGGTGATGGAGATCCGGTCGGCGCGGTGCAGTTGGAAGTTCGTCGGGTGCAACAGTTGGAGTTGGCGGCGCTCGTCCATCCGCGTGAGCGCCCGGGTTTCGACTAATACGCTCATGGAGTTGATGATCCTTGTTCCTGATTTAGGCGCAATGGTAAGACACGTGGCGAGGGAGCTTGCTCCCGCTGGGCTGCGCAGCAGACCCAAGAAATTGACGGGTTTTTTTCAGGTGTATCGCAGTGGCTTTATTGGGGCCGCTTCGCGTCCCAGCGGGAGCAAGCTCCCTCGCCACAGCAAGCTCCCTCACCACAACAACCCCTCTCGCCACAGGTTTTATTCAGCGCTTGGGCTCCAGCGACACCAGGCGCGGCTTGATGGACTTCTCCCGCACCTCGAGCAGCGCCAGGGTCACCGGCAACTTGAAACGCCGCCGCCCTGCACTGCCGGGATTGAGAAACAATCGCTCGCCGCGCCACTCGATCAGCGGCTTGTGGGAGTGGCCGGTGATCACCAGCCTGATGTCCGGATCAAGCACCTTCGGCACATCGGCAATGTCATGCACCAGCAGCGACCGCCAGCCATTCAGGTCGAAATCCAGCCGGTCAGCCAGGTGCTCAGCCCAGGCCGCATCAAGGTCGTTATTGCCGCGCACCACATGCAACGGCGCAATCGAGGCCAGCAGTTCGAGAATTTCCGGGCTGCCGATATCCCCGGCGTGAACAATCTGCTCGCACCCCTCCAGGGCCGCCAGGGCCTCGGCGCGGAGCAGGCCGTGGGTATCGGAAATCACACCAACTTTCATGAACATCTCCTGTGCCAGACACCGGCACTCTGCGCCGGGCGGCTTGCAATCAACCATTGCACTGCCTATATTTCCCGCCTGGCGCCATCTACGCCACCATCCGCGGAAAGGGCTGCGCCCAAGACCTTGACTGAATATCACATTTCTACGACTCCCAACCTTAAAGCGGACAAGGTTTGTGCAAGGAGATCGTATGTCGCAATCATTATCGTCTACTAACGGCCGTATCAACCTTGAGCAGCAACGCAAGCGCGCCAAGGAGCTTTTGCTGCGCCTGAAAAACGCCGATGCCGCCGCTACTCCCACCTTATCCGATGCCCAGTGGCTGATCGCCAAGGAGCTCGGTTTCCCTAGCTGGCCCAAACTGAAAGCCCACGTCGATACGGTAGATTTTGCCGCCCGCCATCCGGGTTTCGAAGCCAGCGACGAGGCCCGCACCACCCACTGGCGCTGCGGCAACGACATCGCCCACAGCCTCGGCGTGGCGGGGTTCAAGGGCCACTTTCGGATGCTGATTGACCCATTGTGCATGGGCCCGGTGCAGGACCTGCCAGCCGAGCACTACCAGGCCGTTCGCAGCCGCTACATCAGCCAGGTGTTTGCCATGGATGAGGCCGAGGTGGCGCGCCGGCATGCCGACGAATACACCCATCTTGAACAGTTGGGCAGCAGCGGCCACAGCGTATTGTGGTGCGAGGCGGATGCGTACGATCAGTTGTTCCTGATGCGTGCGTTGGCGGGGCTTGAGCATCTGCCTGAAAAGCTTGAGCTGATCGAGGTCGACCGTATCCCCGGCGTGCAACGTTTTATCGGCATTGGCCAATTGGCGCCCGAAGTGTTGGCATGGCTCTGGCCCCAGCGCCGCCCGGTCGATGAGAGCATGCTGCAACTGGCGCGGCAGGCCTGGTCGGCGTATTGCGCCAGCTCGCCGCTCAAGCTGGCGGAACTGGCCCGGGCCCACCATCCATCCCTGCCCTTCCTGGCCCCGGCATTGCGCCGGCAGTTGCAGGAGCTGCCGGGGACGCGGGACGGTTTGTCACTGACCGAACGCCTGGCCCTGCACTACGTGGCCGAGGCCGGGCCGGTGCCGTTTGGCAGGGTGTACGCCGAGTTGATGGGCAAGCGTGAACCGCTGCCGTATCTGGGGGACATGATGTTCCACGCGCTGATGCGGCCGTTGATTGATGGCGAAAATCCGCTGTTGATCGAGTCCGAGGCTCAGTTGCCATGGCCTCAACGGATGTTGGCGCTGACTGCGCTGGGTCGTCAGGTTTTGAACGCGAAGGCTTACTGGCCGGACCATGCAACAGCAGAACGCTGGGTCGGTGGCGTCTGCATACGGCCTGGCCAGCCTCACTGGATGATTGATCATCGCGGCTTTCCCACATGGCGGGCAGCCCCTTCCCAGGTTTTGTAGACCTTATCTACGACCTTCAGCCAGTCGGCGTTTCACTCGAGGCGCCGCTGTGCTTCAAGTGCGCCCGAAGCCGCTCGGTTGCGATCATGCCAACATCAAACAGTTGCGTCTCGATGCTAAACAGGCGTTGGTAAAAACGCTCAATACCCTTGATCACAGGCAACGTGGCCACAGACGGTGGTACTTGCTTCATAAACTCAAGGCTTTGAACACGCCATGCCAGTCCTTGCCTGGCCTGACTGTTCAAAGACTCAAGAAACACCAGGTGCTGGCGCAGTTGGCCATTCGTACAGAAGCCGCCTTCAATTACGGCATCGATAATTGCATCGTAAGAGAAGGCGGCACCCGCATGCGTTTGCACCCACCGTTCGAGGAAATGATCGAGTCGGCCCCCTACTGCCAATGAGAATTGCCGGATAAGCACTTGCTCCTGGGCAGGTTCAAGCGAGCGTTCAGGCGCTATCAGCAGGCCAATAACTTCTTCGAGGGACTTAAGCTTGCCCTTCTTGATAAAAGGACACCCACCCACAGTCGCATCCACAATTCCTTTGACGAGGGCGTGAAATTCAGTGCCCATGTCCGCATCACTGCCCTGCTCGACAAAGCGCTCGACCATGAGGTCGCTGGCATGGGCAGGCAGCAACACGCTTTGCGTTACATCCAACAGATAAGGGCTTTTAGCGATATCCGCCGGAGTGGTCTTGGCGGGAGCCTTATCGGTCAGCGACACACCACCTGCCAGGTAGCTGGAGGCAATCAACTGCGAGCAGAACAGCTGCGACTCTTCTTCAGTTCCCAAGCCTTGCGGAGCTTTGCTTAACACCGCACCACTGCGGGAATAGTTCTTGAATACATGGGATCGGGCGTACTCGGCAATCGCCTGGGTATTGCACGGCACCTGCGGATTGGCCCAGCGAAGCACCCGGATGTTCTTCGCGTCGCGAATGGCCTTGTCCACCATTGAGGTCAACTTGATATGGGGATGCACAGCCTCAATCACCAAACCGCCCGCTTGGACAAAAATAGCGGCGTGGCTGAACGCCGAACGAGTCACCACTTTGATCGCAGAGCTGACCCAAGCCTCGGAGGTTGAAAGCAGTATGTCTCCCACCTCGATTCTTGAATGATCCAGGACGTGGCAAGGTCCCTCATAGCGCGTTGCGAGTTTGGTGCGAACATCCATAAAGCTTTCTTCCCCAGTTATAAGCCCAACCTGACAAATGACAGAACAGCACAAATAGTTCCAGCCAATCCGATGCTTTTGCCTATCACTTGAGCTCGCGAAAAGTCCTTGGCTCGACTGCCCGCCAACCATTCCGGCATATCCATAGCAATAAACGATATTGGTATATACCAGATTGCTCCCTTATAAATCGCCCCCATCACAAGACTGCAAGCTGGAGTAGCAAGCGATGGTGTCGGTAAAGGTAATGCTGGAGTACTTTCATCCCTGGCCGAATTCGGCGGGTTTGTACCTGGCGAGGGAACGCGGTTGGTACGCCGAGCTGGGGCTGGATGTGGAGTTGGTGGTGCACGATCCTTATCGGGGCGACACCCTTGAACACCTGCTGACTGGCGCAGCGGACTTCGGCATTTTCCCGAGCAACCGCCTACTGGTCCGGCGCGGCCTGGGGCAAGCGCTGCAAGGCATCGCGGCGATCAATCATGCGGGGCTTGAGTCGATTCAAACCCTCACCGACTCCGGTATCCAGCGTCCTCGGGACCTGGTGGGCAAGCGCCTGGCGCTCAACCCCACACCGCGGGGTTTGGCGATGGTGCGTCATCTGGTGAGCAACGACGGTGGCGATCCGGATGGCGTGATCCTGGTGGACAGCGGCGTGCGTGAGCTACGCCCCGAGCAGTTGGCCGAAGGGATCGCCGATGCCAGTTTCGGCGGCTACTGGGCCTGGGAAGCATTGATGCACAGTCCTATCGAGGCGGAGCGCCGGGTGGTGTTGCCGGTGGATGAGATTGGCGCACCGGCGTATCACAGCTACCTGTTGGGCGCCCACGAACGAACCCTCGCCGAGCAGCCTTGGCTGGTGCGTGATTTCCTCGCAGCCACGGCCCGCGGCTATCTCGCCGTGGCCGAGGAGCCGACGATTGCGCTGGCGGCCTACGAACACACCACGCCGTATTTTCCGGCGGAATTGCTCAACGCATCCCTGCACAAGATCGCCCCGACCTGGCTGCATGGCGGCCGCTGGGGCGAGCAACGCCAAGCGCTGCTCAAGCCTTACGCCGAGTGGCTGCATGAGCACGCGGTGCTCGACAATCCGCAGGTGTGGCAAGAGGCAACCAGTAACGCCTATCTGCCCGGAGCGGCGGCATGAACCCACAACGCACTGCCCATGGCCTGGGGCTTGATCCGGTGGCTGCCGACTGGCCAGCGCTGCACGAAGCGGATATCCAGCACCTGCTGCGCGAGTACCCGCACCTCGGGCAACTGCGCAGCCTGCATTGGCACAGCCCGCGACCGTTTTCCGCCGCCGGGCTGATCACCACCAGCAGCGCCACCCTGTTCGTCAAACGGCATCACCAGCAGGTGCGGCAAGCCACGTGGCTGGAGGAAGAGCACCGCCTGATCGCCCACCTGCATCGCCAGGGCGCACCGGTTGCCGCGGTGGTGCCCAACCGCCATGGCGCGACGGCCACGAAGCAGGGCGAATGGACCTATGAGATTCACCACGTCGCCAAGGGCCTGGACCTGTACCGCGACGCGCTGTCGTGGTCGCCTTTTCAAACGACCCAACACGCTTTGGCGGCAGGCGTCGCCCTGGCTCAGCTGCATCAAGCGGCTGAAGGCTACACCGCCCCACACCGCCAAACCGAAGTGCTGCTTGCCAACGCCCGACTGATCGAACAACCCGCGCCACTGGCAGCTATCGCCAACACACCGGCGCTGGCCGAGTACCTGGCCGACAAGGACTGGCACACGCAACTCACCGAGTTGCTGTTGCCCTGGCACGCACCACTGCAACCCTTGCTGCAGCAGCAACCGCCACTCTGGACCCACAACGACTGGCACGCCTCGAACCTGCTGTGGAATGAAGACGGCACGGTGTCCAGCGTGCTGGATTTCGGCCTGGCCGACCGCACCTTCGCCCTCTACGACCTGGCCACCGCCATCGAGCGCAACGCCGTGCCCTGGCTGGACCTGGACCTCGGCCGCCCGGCGATCGCGGACCTCGACAGCGTCGATGCACTGCTTGCCGGCTATCACCAAATCCGGCCACTGAGCGCGCAAGACCTGCACACGCTGAGCGCCCTGCTGCCGTTGGTGCATGTGGATTTCGCCCTGTCCGAAGTGGCGTACTACCAGGGCGTGGTGGGTTCTACCCGCAGCGCCGACGTGGCCTATCACGCTTACCTGCTGGGCCATTTGCAATGGTTTGCCGGTGCCCAGGGGCAACGCTTGCTCGGTCATATCCGGCGCAAATCCGTATGAGCATCCTGGTCGATACCGATTGGCTGCATGCCCGCCTCGGGGAGCCAGGCTTGGTAATTCTGGACGCTACCGTGGTGCTGCCGTCGCCGCGTTTTGACGGAGATTACCGGGTCGCCAGCGGGCATGCCGGCTGGCTGCAGGCGCATATCCCCGGCGCACGGCATGCCGATTTGTTGACCGACTTCGCGGACTCCCACGCCAGCTACAGCTTCGCCCTGCCAACCCCGCAAGCCCTGGTTCAGGCCCTGGCAAACCTGGGCTCAGGTGCCGGCAGCCAGGTCGTGATCTACGACCGCGCCGACGGTTTCTGGGCCGCACGCCTGTGGTGGATGTTGCGCGGGCTGGGTATTGCTGCGTCGGTGCTGGACGGTGGTTTCAACGCCTGGCAACGGGCGGGCTTAGCGCAGCACAGCGGGCAGCCGGCAATAACCAGCGCCGTCGAACCCTGGCCAATTCACGCCTATGCGCCACTGTGGATCGACCGTGCCGGCGTTGAAGCGGTGGTCGCAGGGGACTCACCCGGCGTACTGGTCTGTGCATTGGGCGCCGCCTTGTTCGAAGGCACTGCAGCCACCCGCTACGCCCGGCGCGGGCACATTCCCGGCAGCCACAACCTGCCAGCACGCACGCTGTTTGATGCCCAGGGTCGCTACCTGCCCAAGGACGCCCTGGCCCTGGCCATCGGACCCACGCTGCTGCACAGCGACGGTCCACTGATTCTCTATTGCGGCGGCGGCATTTCGGCTGCGGCCAACGCCCTGGCCCTGACCCTGCTGGGTCGCCAGGACATCGCACTCTACGACGGCTCGCTCCAGGAATGGGCCACCGATGCACGCTTACCAATGACTACCGGAGCAGCTCCGGCCTGACGCCTTCGCGGCGACCCCGGCTTTTTAATTTCGTACTGGCAACCCGTCCGTTGCGCAGCGCTGGGCCCTTTTGCGCCCGATAAAGCGTGATGTGCCAGCGGGCAGGCCCTTGGAGCGCTCCTTTTATGGCAACACCGTACCGTCACACCCTGCTCGCCCTGAGCATCACCCTCGCCGCCACGGCCGCCCATGCCCAGGACGCAACCCTGGACACCGTCACCGTGGTCGGCGAACAGGCCACCGATTACCAGGCCAAAAAGGCCGCCGTCGCCGGCTTCGATAATGCCCCGTTGCTGGACACCCCGGCCTCGGTGGCGGTGATCACTGAGGCCCGCCTGAAAGACCAGCAAGCCCGCCTGCTGAGCGAGGTGTTGAAGAACGACGCCTCAGTGGGCGACAGCTACGCGCCGGTGGGGTACTACGAGAATTTCGTGGTGCGCGGCTTCTCGCTGAACCCCGCCAGCAGCTACAAGATCAACGGCCGCACTATCACCGGCGAACAGAACGTGGCGCTGGAGAACAAGCAGCAGGTGGAAGTGCTCAAGGGCCTGTCCGGCCTGCAAAGCGGCGTGTCCGAGCCCGGTGGCCTGGTGAACTACGTGAGCAAGCGCCCGGAGAATGTACGCTCGGTGACCGTGTCCACCAACGAACACGGCGAGCGCTACCTGGCCACCGACGTCGGCGGCTGGCTCGGCGCCGAGCAGCAGGTGGGCGTGCGGGTCAACCTGGCCCACGAAGACATCCGCTCCTACGTCGACCACGCCGACGGCCAGCGGGATTTTGCGTCCCTGGCCCTCGACTGGAACATCAGCCCCAACGCCCTGCTGCAACTGAACGCCGAGTACCAGAACCGCGAGCAGCGCTCGGTGCCCGGTTATCAATTGCTCGGCGGCACCACCGTGCCCCACAACGCATCGCCACGGGATTTGCTGGGCTACCAGAGCTGGTCGAACCCGGTGGGCATCAAGTCGCTGAACCTCGATGGCCTGTTCGAATACCGCTTCAACGAGGCCTGGAAAGCCAGCTTCAGCGCCTCCCGCAGCCGCGTGGTGATCGACGATTACAGCACCTTCGCCTGGGGCTGCTACGGCGCCGCCAGTTGCGCCAACACCGCAGTGCCCAACCACTTCAGCGCCGAGGGCGACTACGACATCTCGGACTACCGCAGCCCAGACGACACCCGCAGCAACGAAGAAGCCCAGGCCGCGCTCAACGGCCAGTTCGACACCGGGTTTCTCAAGCACGACCTGACCTTCGGCACCACCGCCTTCCGCCGCCTGGTGGACCGGCGCACGTCGATCAACGAATACATCGGCGAAGGCAATATCTACGAAAAACCGCCGGTGCTTGATCCTTACGAGGGCCCACTGGGCCACACCTACCGGCGCCTGGATAGCCGCCAATACGGCCTGTTCGCCAGCGACCGCATCAGCTTCAACGAGCAGTGGCAAACCATCCTGGGCGGGCGCCAGGTGCGCCTCGACGAAGAAACCTACGACCAGGCCGGCGACACCACCCGCCATACCCAGCGCAGTGTGTTTCTGCCCCAGGTGGCATTGATCTACAAGCCGCGCCCCGACACGACACTGTACGCCAGCTACAGCAAGGGCCTGTCCCTGGGCGGTACGGCAGCGTGGTTCAGCAGCAACGCCGATGAAGTACTGCCACCGACCACTTCGCGCCAGCTGGAAGTGGGGATCAAGCATGACTTGCAGCGCCTGAGCCTGACCGCCGCGCTGTTCCAGATCACCCAGGACCTGCAATACAACCGGCCCAACGATGACGGCAGCATCACCTTTGTGCAGCAAGGCAAGCAGAAGAACGTGGGCCTGGAACTCTCGGCCAACGGCCGGGTGACCGACAACCTGCAAGTCTCGGCCAGCGTGGCGGCGATTCGCGCCCGGGTGAGTGGCAGCGGCACCGACGACTATGACGGCCACCAGGCGATCAACGTACCCAAGCTGCGTGCCAGCCTGCACGGCGACTACAGCATTCCCGGGATCAAGGGCCTGGCCCTGCTCGGCGGGGTGCAATACAGCGGTAGCAAGTACGCAAACCGCGAGGCCAGCGTGAAGGTCGACGACTATGCAGTGTTCGATGTGGGCGGACGCTACAGCACCAAAGTCGGTGATTACGATACTGTGCTGCGCCTGACCGTCGACAACCTGTTCGACAAACGCTACTGGCGCGACGTGGGTGAATCCGCGGGCGATGGCTACCTGTTCCTGGGCGCGCCACGCACCGCGCGGTTATCCGCCACCGTCAATTTTTGAGGCTGACTGTTCATGCGTAATCTGATTTTTGCCAGTGTGTGCCTGCTCTCCACCGCCCTCGTCGGCTGCCAGCAGCAACCACCCGCCAACGACCAGCTGGATGCGGTGCTGTGGACCCAAACGTCCATCGAGCACGAGCTGATTTACCGCCAGGTATTCGCCAACGCCACCCGGCAACTGGACGTGGCCCTCAACACTGCGGACTGGGACGCCCTGCCCTTGCCCCCGCGTAATCTGACCGGGTTGCCGCCGGCGGTGGTCGTCGACATCGACGAAACCGTGCTCGACAACATCCCGCTGAACGCCCGGGACATCGTCAATAACCAGGTCTACTCCTACGACCGCTGGAACACCTGGGTCGACCAGGCCAAGGCCCAGGCGCTGCCCGGCGCAGTCGCCTTCCTGCAGGCCGCCAAACACAAAGGCATCACGGTGTACTACATCACCAACCGTGAGCAAAGCCAGGTCCAGGCCACCGTCAACAACCTGCGCCTGCGAGGCTTTCCGGTAGACAGCGACCAGCAGGTACTGGCCGCCGGCACCCCGATTGGCAGCTGCGAACAGGCCGGCTACGGCAAGAACTGCCGCCGCCAATGGGTCGCCCAACATGCCCGCGTGCTGATCCTGGCCGGTGACTCCCTGGGGGATTTCGTGCAGGCCGAACACAACACCCTGGACGCCCAGCGCAAGGCCGCCGAACCCTACCTGGGCTGGCTCGGCCAACGCTGGTTCGTGCTGCCCAACCCGACCTACGGCAACTGGTACAGCGCGCCCTATGGCGACCAGGAAAAACTGCCCTTTGAACGCAAGCGCCAGCTCAAGCAACAGGCGCTGCACCTGCAAAATTGACCCTGAGGGGACCGTATGACGCCGCTGGAAATAGTCGCTGTAATCTTCAATATCGCCGGGGTGTGGCTCACCGCCCGACGGGTGCGCTGGTGCTGGCCGGTCAGTGTGGTCGCGGTGTTGCTGTACGGCTGGATCTTCTTCGAGGTGAAGCTGTATTCCGACATGCTCCTGCAACTGGTCTTCGCTGTGTTGCAGGGCTACGGCTGGTGGCGCTGGAGCACCGGGCGCATCGACGCGGGCAAGGTGCGGGTCGAGCGTTTGCCGGTGCAGGAAGCGTGGCGTCATTTATTCGCAGGTGTGATCGGCGCCCTGCTGCTGGGCGCCGCCATGCACCACTTCACCGATGCCGCATTGCCGTGGCTGGACTCGCTGCTCACCGCTTTCAGCCTGGTGGCCAGCCTGTGGGCGGCGCGCAAGTATGTGGTGAGTTGGTGGCTGTGGATCGTGCTGGATACGGTGTACGTCGGGCTGTTTGTGTACAAGGATCTGCAATTGACCGCCGCGTTGTATGCCGGGTTTGTGGTGTTGGCGGCGTATGGGTTGGTGTCGTGGCAGCGTGACTTGCGCCAACAGGAACAGCAACTTTCAGTTGCTTGAACACGATGTTTGCTTCCCAACTGTTGCCAGGCCAACAGTTGGGAAAACATATAACTAAAACAACGCATTACAGTACATAAAATCATTAAACATAAAGCCCTTATCGCGTTTAAATATAAAAAATCCCATGGGTATATTTATGAATTTACGTACTGTCGTGACCTTGGGCCTAGCCCTGTTAGTAGCCAGCCCGGCGGTGTTCGCCGGGGCAACGCTGGATCGCATCACGCAATCCAAACAGTTGGTTGGCGTGCTGATGGAGAACTATCCGCCCTTCTCTTTTCTCAATGAACAAAACCAGCTCGATGGCTTCGACGTCGACGTGGCCAAGGCCGTGGCCGACAAACTTGGCGTCACCCTGAAGTTGGAAACACCCTCTTGGGAAGTGATCGCCGCTGGCCGCTGGCAAGGGCGTTATGACGTGTGCATCTGCTCCATGACCCCAAGTGCCGCCCGTGGGCAAGTGTTCAATTTTCCTGTCGAGTATTACGCCTCACCGGCGGTCATCGTGGTCAATGCCGATGAATCTTCCATCCACTCGGCCAGTGACCTTTCCGGGAAAAAAGTCGGCGTGGGCAGCGCCTCGACCTACGAGGCCTACCTGAACAAAGACCTGGTGATCGAAGGCGCCAACACGCCAATCGAATACCCGTTCAGCCAGATTCAAGCCGTGCCTTACGACAATGAAATCGTGGCCTTCCAGGACCTGGCGCTCGGCACCGGCAAACGCCTGGACGCAATGCTCACCAACCTGGTGACCGCCAATGAGCGAATCAAGCATGACCCACGCTTCAAGGTCGTCGGCAAACAGCTTTACAGCGAGCCCAACGTGGTCGCCACCGAAAAAGGCGACCCCCAATGGGACGCGAGGCTGACCCAAGTGCTGGCCGACCTTAAAAGCGACGGCACGCTGACGAAGATCTCCCAGAAATGGATTGGCGCAGACATCACCCAATGAGCGTTTTCCCCACCCCGCCCTCTGTGGTGAAACCGCCGCCCGTCAAACGCCAGTGGTTGCCCTTCCAGGTGCGCCTGTGGCTGACCTGGGGCGTGATGCTGTGCCTGTTCGCCGGGCTGTTCATGAGCTTCGACCTGAAGTTTGCGATCGTCGCGGCCAAGTGGCAGAACCTGGTGGGCCTGCACCTGTCGCCCAACGGCTTTCTGCAGGGTGCGGCGCTGACGCTATTCCTGTGTTTCTGCTCGATCTGGCTGTCCCTGGCCCTGGGGTTTGCGACGGCCCTGGCGCGCTTGTCGAACAGCGCAGTGGCGTTCGGGATTGCCAGTTTTTACGCCTCGTTCTTTCGCGGCACGCCGCTGCTGATCCAGATTTTGCTGATCTACCTCGGCCTGCCCCAGTTGGGCGTAGTGCCGGGCGCCATCAGCGCCGGGATCATTGCGCTGTCGTTGAACTACGGGGCGTACCTGAGCGAGATCTTTCGCGCCGGCATCATCGGAGTGTCCCAGGGCCAACGGAATGCGGCGGCGGCGCTGGGCATGGGCCCGACGGTGACGTTCTGGCAGATCGTGCTGCCCCAGGCGATGCGCACCATCATTCCACCGACCACCAGCCAGTTCATTTCGATGCTCAAGGACTCATCGCTGGTCTCGGTCATGGGCGTCTGGGAAGTGATGTTCCTCGCGCAGTCCTACGGGCGCTCCTCATACCGCTACATCGAAATGCTCACCACCGCTGCCGTCATCTACTGGCTGCTCTCCATTGGCCTGGAGCTGATCCAGGCACGGCTGGAGCGGCACTACGGCAAGGCCTACCTTCACGGGCGATAACCGCTTTTTACCTGCAGGAAGCACCATGTCTGATCCAACCCCGTTGTTATTCGGCCTGTACGAACAAGCCAGTGTCGGCTGCGGCGGCGCGCCCAGCCTGTGGACCCACCCGGCGGATGAACGCCTGGGCATCAACACCCTCAAGTACTGGTCGAACCTGGCCCGCACGGCAGATGAAGCCAACCTCGACCTGATGTTCTTCGGCGATGTGCTGGGCTTCTACGATGTGTTTGGCGGGTCCGAAGCGGCGGCGTTGAAATGGGCGGTGGAAGCGCCGGCCAACGACCCGCTGACGATCATTCCCGCACTGGTGGCCCTGACCGAAAAGCTCGCCTTTGGCGTCACGGTCAGCACCACCTATGAACACCCATTCACCCACGCCCGGCGCTTCAGCACCCTGGACCATTTGTCCGATGGGCGTATCGGCTGGAACATCGTCACCTCTTACCTGTCCAGCGCCGCACGCAATTTCGGCCTGGAGCAGATGATCAAGCACGACGACCGCTACGAACGCGCCGAAGAGTTTCTCGACGTGGTGTACAAGCTCTGGGAAGGCAGTTGGGCCGATGACGCGGTGCTCGCCGACAAACTCGCACGCACCTATGCCGATAGCGCGCGTGTTCGACCGATCCAGCATGCCGGCGACCATTACCGGGTGGCCGGCCCGCACCTCACGTCACCCTCGCCGCAACGCACGCCGCTGCTGATCCAGGCGGGTTGGTCGGGCCGTGGCCGGCAGTTCGCGGCCAAACATGCAGAGCTGGTGTTTATCGCCAAATCCAACCCACTGGAGATACGCCAGGGGCTGGAAGATATCTGGCGACAGGCCGAGGCCCGCGGGCGCAGGCAGCAAGACGTCAAATCCCTGACCGTGTTGCGCATCGTCACGGCCCCCACCGCCATCGAAGCACAAAAGAAATACGAGACCCTGCAAAGCAACTATCACCTGCAGGCGCAGTTGGTGAGCTACGCGGGCGACACCGGTATCGATATCAGCCGCTACGCCGACAGCGAAGCACTGTCCACCCACACCGAAGGCATGACCTCCTACGTGATGAGACCCGATGGCAGCGGCAAACCGCTGACCGCCGGCGAGGTCAAGCAACGCTTCGCCAACGTGACGCGGGGCAGCGACCTGATCCTGGTGGGCACGCCGGAGCAGGTGGCGGAAAAAATCGAGGAACACGCCAGAATTTCCGGCACCAGCGGCTACATGCTCAACCCGTTGATCAGCCACGGCTCGCTGAATGACTTTGTCGAACTGGTGATCCCGGCCCTGCAAAAACGTGGGCTGTATCGCACCACACCGCAGACCGGCACCCTGCGTTCGCGGCTCAGCGCCGACGGCAGTGACCGCTTGCCAGCCTCGGCCCATGGGGCTTCGTTCCGCTTTGAGTAAGGTGCTCGTGGGCACTGCGTGACCTGCGCCAACAGGAACGGTAGAGTCACGCCCACGCCCGGCCTGCACACGGAACCCAGGATGCCTTTCGACCCGATTTCACCGCACTACCAGCGCATTCGCGAACAGATCGCCCACGATATCGCGGCGGGTGTGCCCCAGGCGGATGAGAAATTCCCGTCCGAACGGGAGATGATCGAGCGCTTCGGCTGCACCCGGGTCACCTTGCGCCAGGCCTTGCAGCAGCTGGAAGCCGAAGGCCTGGTGTACCGGGAAAACCGTCGCGGCTGGTTTGTCAGCCCCCGGCGCATCCGCTATGACCCAACACGCATCAGCGGCTTTATGGATTACGTAAGTGCCCAAGGCCGTACGCCGCGCACCGAATGCCTGCACGCAGAGCTGCGCCCCGCGGGCGACTGGCTGGCCAGGCGGATGGGCCTCGCGTCGGCGGATGAGCCGATGTTTTTCCTGCAACGGCGGCGCTGGATCGACCGGCGGCCAGTGTTGCTGGAGTTCAATGCGCTGCTGGCAAGCTGGTGCCCGGGGCTGCTGGACGCCGACTTGAATACCTCGCTGACCCAGCTGCTGCGGGAGCGGTTTTCCCGGGTGCAGTCGCGGTGTGAGCTGGAGATGCACATTGGCACCGTGAATGAAGAGCAGGCCGAGTTGCTGCAATTGTCCACCGGGTCCACCAGTGTTTATCTGGAACGCTTGAACTTCGGCGAAAACGACCAGCCGGTGGAGTTCGACCAGGAGTTCTGGCGCCCGGATGCATTGTCGATCGTGATGGAGACGCGCTATCCCGGGACCTGAATTTCACACCTGTGAAAGCTTGTGACTTGTTGCCAACAAACCCGTTTTCACTCGCTTGCAGCGCCTAATATCCAGTCCTCGTGCGCCCATCACATGGACTGAACCGATGATCACCCGCCCCGAAAAGTCTGCCTCCCCCCGCGTCGATCAACCCAACGCTCCCGAGCGCGTTTTCGACGCTGTCCTGAACAAAGCCAAAATCCTCGCCACCTCGGGAACAAGCGATAAAACCCTCAAGCCCGACGACTACAAGGAAGTCACCGCCCTCCCGGCCAAACTCGACATCGACAAGCTCAAGGTCATTTCCGAAGACAAAGACGCCGGGGTGATCTACTTCGAACAGGACGGCGCCAAATACAAGATCAGCGCCGAGGGTGCGGCCAACGCCCAGGACGGCTTCGACGTATTGAAGAACCTGCGCTTCGGCCATGCCGTGGCCCCGGTCAATCAGGGCGGGCCCGACGAAGGCACGCCGCTGTACACCGTCCTCCAGACCCTGGCCGAAACCCAGGGCACCCCGGCCGGCAAGGCCATTGTCGAAAGCCTGAAGAACCCCGACCAGCAGCTGCTGCGCGAAGACGGCGACGGCGTGCGCCTGGCCAACATCAAATCCGTGGGCAAGGCCGAAGACGGCATCCTCAAGGTCAGCCTGGAAAACGGCAAGACTCTGGTCATTTCCGAATTGCTCACGCCCCAGGCGTTCAGCACCTACACCCAGGCCGGGGTGACCAAGGAAGCCCTCAATGACGGCAAATCCAAAGGTTATGAAGAAGTCACCAGCCTGCCGGGCGACCTCGATTTCAGCCAGTTGAAAGTGGTGTCGGAAGACAGCAGCGCCGGGGTGATCCTGTTCGAGCACCAGGGCCACAAGTACGCAATCAGCAAGTCCGAAGCCGACCTGCCACAGCCCGGTGCCGACCTCAGCAACCCCAACCCCAACGCCGGCGGCACCTTCTACAACTTCCTCCACGCGGTGCACGCCAGTGAAGGTTCCCAAGCCTTCGACTACATCAAGAACGCCCAGTCCCTGCCCGGCCAGGAACTGCTGCGCAAGGACGAGGCCAGCCTGAAGCTGGGTGACATCAGCAAGGTCGACGCGCCCATGGACGGCATCCTGGTGGTCAACCAGGCCGACGGCAAATTGCTGGTGGTGTCCAAGGACATCACCCCCGAAGCCTTCGCCGCCTACACCACCAAAGGCCAAACCCTGGCCGGTATCGAAAAGGCCAAGGGCGACGGCTACACCCTCGCCGGCCCGGACGCTTACCTGGGCTCCACCGAAGACATCATGAGCGTCGGCGGCGCCGGGGATTATGGCCCGGGGCTGATCGCCTTCACCCAGCACAAGCCGGGGGGCAGCGAAGAGAAAATCGTGGTCTCGGAAGACAGCAACCCACAGATGTTCGAACAGATTTCCGGCTACCGCAGCGACATCGCCGCGCAGACCACCGACGTCGACAAGCTGCGCACCGACAACGGCCTGCCGCCGCTCAAGGACGTGTCCGTCGACAACCTCACCACCACCGAAAAAGATGAAAGCGGCAACCCGCTGTCGGTGCAGGACCTGTCGATGAAAACCCTGGTGGACAGTTACCGCGCCGGGGTCAAGGACGGCAGCATCGGCAAGGACGACCCGCGCGCCAAGTTCCTGCGGGCGGTGGAAGCCCGGAGCATGGCCGACAACGGCATGTCGATCATTCCCGAGCACGGTTTCGGCAACCAGGGCATCGCCACCACGCCCATCGACGTGACCTCCCGGGACGTGCGCGACAACATCTTCGACACCAAGTCCATCGACCAGACCATCAACGACCTGCTCGGCGACTCGACCATCCAGCACGACATCAAGGCCAACCACGACGCGGCCCTGGGCAAGGTCGACGGCGGCCAGGCCAAGGTCGATGAGACCAAACAGAAACTGATCGACAGCACCTCCTCGGAGAATTTCACCAAGTACATCAAGTCCCTGCAGGACAGTGGCAAGACCGAACTGGCCACCCAGGAAATCCAGACCGCCTACACCGCCCTGGCCGATATCGACCCGGCCAAGGCCGACAGCTTCCTGCAAAACCTGCAGATCGATGGCTACACCGACGCGGTTGAAAAACTGATGGACGATCCCACCAAGATCGATGACGCCAACACCGCCCTGGCCACCACCGACAACACCATGGCGATCTTGTCGATGCTCAAGGGCAGCGCCGACGGCCTGCCGCGCCAGGCGCTGGGGGTGTATTCGAAGTTTGTCGACCAACTGCTCAAGGACAAAAACGCCGCCGCCGACTTCGGCAAGGCGATGATTTCCCTCGGCGACACCTGGCAGAAAAACGGCGTGATCAGCTTCAGCGACATCGACAAGGCCGTGAGCAAGGAGATCATGCCGGGCCTCAGCGAAGAGAACCGCAGCTCGTTCGTGAAGAACCTCAACTTCCTCAAGGACAACGGCGTGCTCGGCTCGGTGGGCGGCGCAATCGGCATGGGCCGGATCGTCTACCAACTGGCGGGCCAGGGCGGCAAGCTGGCGGATACGCCGATGAAACGCCTGGGCATCGCCAACGACTTCCTTGGCTTCCTGGGCACCGGCTCGCACTTCGCCACGCTGGGCTTGAAGGTCTACGACAAATTGCGCGGCACCAACGCCTACAAACTGATGGGCTTCGATCGCTCCCTGCCCGACCTGTGGGCCAAGCCCGGCGAGGGTTACCACGCGCTGCCCAAGGACGCCGAAGCGGTGCAGAAGAAGTACTTCGAGATCGTCGACCAGGCCATGGACGACGGCAAGGACGTGGGCAAGGCCCTCAACAGCGGCGGCTGGAGCGACGAAGGCGCGAAAAAGGTCCAGGAAGGCATCGAAAAAGGCATCGCCAGCCGGGGCGGCGTGGCCGGGGCCGGGTTTGGCGCGAAGTTCGCCAGCAGCGCGATCAAGGTGATCGGCATGGCCACCGACGTGGCAGGCGGCGTGATCAGCGTGGTGCAGGCGGCGTTCACCCTGCGTGACGGTGTGCGCGAGAAAGACCCGGTGAAAATCGCCTCGGGCTCACTGTCCATGGCGGGCGGTGTCAGCAGCCTGGTGGGCGCGGCAGGCGGCGTGCTGGGAACGCTGGGGGTGACCGGGCGGATCATTCCATTCCTGGGGCCGGTGGGCTTCTTGATCTCCGGTGCGTTGTCGTTTGTCGGGGCGATTTTGAGCACGGTGCAGTCCCATAAGCTGCACAAGATCTCGATGCAGAACTGGGACCAGATCCAGGACTTCAAGCAGGACGGCTTGCTCAAGCCCAACGGCGATGAGGCGTATGTGTGGTTGCAGACGTACCTGTCCGACTGGGGCCAGCGGGATGCGCCGCAGGACCAGAGCATTTTTGATTTCCGCAAGGAAGAGTGGGATGCGCGGTCGAGTATTCGTGGCGGGGATCATCGGCGCGATCATCCGGACTTCATCGGGGACGGGAACAACCGTAATTCAGAGGACTACAAATACTCGCTGAAACCGTCGGAATGGACCAATGAGAACCACGACATCATCTGGC
>NZ_JACARE010000069.1:0-258 GCF_013386765.1 Pseudomonas yamanorum | reverse complement strand
CAGCTCCCACATTTTGTTCGGTGTTCGGCTCAAGAGTGGGATGCGCTCAAGTATTCGCTGAAACCGTCGGAATGGACCAGTGAGAACCACGACATCATCTGGCGGGTGGGGGATGGGTATGGCGGTGAATATCACGATGTCGACAAGCCCTGAGCCAACTGGCACACCCTAAATCCAATGTGGGAGCTGGCTTGCCTGCGATGGCAATGTATCAGGCACCCACTTCAGTGCCTGACCCACCGCCATCGCAGGCAAGCC
>NZ_JACARE010000068.1 GCF_013386765.1 Pseudomonas yamanorum | reverse complement strand
TGGTTGGCGCGCTGATCAAGCTCCCGGTACGTCAACTGCTGTTCGCCGAACTGCAACGCGATGGCTTGCGGCGTGCGAGCTACCTGGTCTGCAATCAGTTGGTGAACCGCGCGTTCAAGGGGGTAGACCGTGACGGTGGCGTTCCAGTCCTGCACCAGGATTTGGCGCTGCGCGTCGTTCAACAGGTTCAGCTCGCCCAGCGTCCGTGCAGGCTGGGCGCACATCTGCTCGAGCAGGCAACGCAAATGGCCGTCCAGTGCCTCAATGAACGGCGCACTGAAGTGCTGCCGATCGAAGCTGTAATGCAAGGCCAGGGTCTGCCCCAGGGTCACACCAAGCGTCAGTGGGTAGTTGGTCTGGTCATGATTGGCCACCGCGCCAAACGCCAGGCCGCTCGGCGCACCGTGTTCCAGTGCCTGCGAGACCGGATAGTTTTCGAACACCAGCAACGTGTCGAACAACGCCGCGCCGCTGTGGCCCGACCAGCGCTGCACATCGAACAACGCCGTATGCTCATGCTCGCGCAACGCCAGGCTGTGCGCCTGGACGGCTTGAAGCCATTGATCAACCGTCTGTTCAGGCTTGGGATTACCCACCACCGGTAACGTGTTGATGAACAGGCCCAACTGCTGCTCGATGCCGGCAAGGTCAGCCGGACGTCCCGCCACGGTGGAGCCGAAAGCAACGGCGTCACGGCCGGTGTAGCGCTGCAACAGCAGCAACCACGCGGCCTGGACCAGCGTATTGACGGTCACCTTGCGCTGCCGGGCAAAGCCTTCCAGCTGCCGCGTTTGTTCAGCAGGCAGCGCCTGGTGGAACAGGCCATAACCCGAGGTATCCCGGGATCGATCGCCGCCCGTCAGGGCCGATGCCAATAGTGTGGGCTCCTGCAATTGCGCCAGGTGTTCTTTCCAGAACACCTCGTCCGCCGCGCCATCCTGGCGCTGCAACCACTCGATATAACTGCGGAAACGCCCCGCCGGCTGTGCGGGCGCGTGCCCGCCATACCGCAGGAAAACCTCGCCAAGAAGCTGCGAACTGCTCCAGCCATCCATCAGGATATGGTGGTTGGTAAACACCAGATGATGACGCCGTGGCCCGGTCTTAATCAGCGTCAGGCGCAACAGGCCCGGGCGCTCCAGCTCAAACCCTGCCGCACGATCGGTCTCGACAAAATTCGCCAGTGCCAAAGCCAGGTCCCCTCGGCCTTGCCAATCTTCACAGGTGAACGTCAATGCGAGCCGACGATGGATCACCTGCAGCGGCTTGGCCAACTCGCCCTGCCAGAGGAAGCTGCTGCGCAAGATGTCGTGGGCATCGACGCACGCTTGCCAGGCCGCGCGAAACCGCTCGACGTCCAGGCCATCGATATCCACGCACAGCTGGTTGATATAGGTGCCGTTTGCCTGCTCGTACAAGCTATGGAACAGCATGCCTTGCTGCATGGGCGACAGCGGGTAGATATCCTCGATATTCGCCGGATTCTCCAGGGTATCCAGACGCTCCTGTTGCAGCCCCGACAGCGCCACGTCCGACGGTGTAAGCCCCGCCGCCTGCGCGTCGCAGCAATGCTCAATCACCTGTTGCAGGGCCGTACGGTAATCGTCGGCCAGACGCTGCACGGTGGAGGTGGCGAACATTTCGCGACTGAACGTCCAGCGCAACTCCAACTCACCGTCATAGACCTGGCCCTCAATCGACAGCCAGTTATCCAGCGGGGCGTCGGCGTCCTGCTCGGCGCCAGCGCCCTCGCCTGCGGGTACGAACAAGGCGCCTTGCCCGGCGTCGAAACTGCCGTCGAACTGCCCCAGGTAGTTAAAGGTTATCCGGGGTTGCTCCAGCCCCTTGAGAATCCGCCGGGTCGCCACGTCACCTTGATAACGCAATACGCCAAAGCCAATACCTTTAAGCGGAACGGCGCGCACTTGCTCCTTGATCTGCTTGATCGATGCCGCCAACGAGGCTGCCGTGGTCAGCCGCAACGGAAACAGACTGGTGAACCAGCCGACGCTGCGGCTGAGGTCGATGTCGTCAAACAACTCTTCGCGGCCGTGGCCTTCGAGTTGGATCAGCGTATCGGCCTGCCCCGTCCAGGCCCCTGCCACCTGTGCCAACGCGGTCAACAAAAGATCGTTGACCTGGGTGCGATAAGCCCCGGGCGCGTCCTGCAGCAATTGTCGGGTCAACTGTGGGCTCAGACGGCTGCGCACCACGTGGGCATGCCGGCACTGGAGGCTGCCGTGAGGGTTTTCACAAGGCAGCGGGCGGCTGGCGCCGTGCAGTTGCGCCTGCCAGTACGCCAGTTCCCGTTGCGCGTCCTCACGGCGCGCGTACCCCTGCAAATGCTTGCTCCAGGCCTTGAATGAACTGGTCTTGGCCGCCAGGTTGACCGGCTGTTCCGCCAGCGCCTGACGATAGCCCTGCTGCAGGTCCTCCAGAAGGATGCGCCAGGACACGCCGTCCACCACCAGGTGATGGATGACCAGCAACAGCCGCTGGCTGCCATCGGCCAGCGTCGCCAGGACCGCACGCACCAGGCTGCGTTGCAGGTCGAGGCTGCGCTGCGCGTCAAGCCACAGTGTTTGCAATTGAGCATTATCCCCGACAGTGGCCTGCCAGAGCACGTCATCGGGCACCGTAGCCGGCTCGGCAATCTCGGCACTCCAGCCATCTACGCCGTGGGTGAACCGGGCCCGCAGGTTGTCGTGATGAACCATCAAGGCACACAAGGCTCGGCTCAGCGCGTCGGCCTGCAAGGGTTCCAGCGCACGCAGCAGCACCGCCTGGTTCCAGTGATGCCGTACCGGCACTGGGGTTTCGAAAAAAAGCTGCTGGATCGGGGACAGTGCCAGCACACCGGTGACCGGGCCCTGGTCCACGGTAAAAGCCTCGCCGTCGAGCCGGGCAACGCCCGCCAGGGCCTTGACGGTCTGGTGAATGAACACATCCCGAGAGCTCAGGCCTATACCCGCCTGACGCGCTCGGCTCACCACCTGGATGGAAATGATCGAATCACCACCCAACTCGAAAAAATTGTCGTGCAAGCCCACCTTCCCAAGCTTCAGCACGTCTTGCCAGATACCCGCGATGGCCTGCTCCAGCGGGGTTGCGGGCGCAACGTAGGTTTGCTGGACCTGGCCGGCGTCCGGCAATGGCAAGGCCTTGCGGTCCAGTTTGCCATTGGGGCTCAACGGCAATGCATCAAGGAACACCACGTGCCCGGGCACCATGTAGTCCGGCAAATGCTCGGCAAGCTGTGCGCGTATCGCCTCGCGCAACGAGCCTTGTTCCTGAGCCTTGTCGGCGGGCACCACATACCCCGCCAACTGCAGGCCGCTGGGTCCGGGAACTGCCAGGACAATTGCGTCACGCACGGTGGGCAATTCCAGCAGACGCGCCTCGATTTCCCCCAATTCAATACGGAAACCGCGGATCTTCACTTGGTGATCGATACGCCCGACGTATTCGAGCACACCCTCGGTGTTGAACCGCGCCAGGTCGCCGGTGCGATACAGGCGCGCACCCGAGCCGCTGAACGGGTCAGGCATGAAGCGCTCGGCGCTGAGGGATGGCCGGCCGAAGTAGCCACGGGCCAACAGTTCACCACCGATCACCAACTCACCCACTACGCCGATGGGCGCCGGCAGGCCGTTGTCGTCCAGCACGTACAGGCTGCGCCCAGGCAGTACATGACCAATAGGCAGCGTCAGCGGGATCGGCTGAGCGCCCAGGACATAGTCGGTGCAGTCCAGCGTGGTGGCGGTGACCGTTGCCTCTGTCGGCCCATAGGTATTGAGCAGGCGCACCGCGCAAAGTCCGGCCTGGCGCCAGGCCAAAAGGCCTTCGGGCGGCATTGCTTCACCGCCACTGTGTACCTGGCGCAGTACGCCATAATCCCTGGGGCCCACGGCGGCGAACTCCTTGGCGAGCATGTTCCAGTAGGCGGTGGTCAGGTCCATGACGCTGATACGCTGCTCGATCAGTTGGCGATACAGGGTCTCGCTGTCCCAGATTTCGTTGCCGCGCAACACCACCGATGCCCCGCAGATTAGCGC
The DNA here is from genome assembly GCF_013386765.1 of Pseudomonas yamanorum. Taxonomy (GTDB): domain Bacteria; phylum Pseudomonadota; class Gammaproteobacteria; order Pseudomonadales; family Pseudomonadaceae; genus Aquipseudomonas; species Aquipseudomonas yamanorum_A. Next base: position 4,929 of record NZ_JACARE010000068.1, on the reverse strand, counting down.
CGGGTACAGTTGCTCGACGAAACCGTCGAAGTTGAAGGTGGAAAATTGCAGCACCCGATCGGAGGCGCTCAGGCCAAAGAACTGCAACGACACAAAGGCATGTCTGGTCAGCGACGCATGGGTAATGCCGACGCCTTTCGGGCGGCCGGTGGAGCCCGAGGTGAACATCACATAGGCCAGGTTCTCGCCATCGACGGTACCGACCGGATTATTGCCGTCAGCCTCACGCCAGGCGTGGTCCTGGTCCAGGCACACACGTTGCACCGCGGGTGGTATTGGCAGGCGCTCCTGTAACGAGGACTGGGTCAGCACCAGCACACAGGCGCTGTCTTCGATCATGCACAGCAGACGGTCGACCGGATATTGCGGATCCAGCGGCACGTAACCACCACCGGCCTTGAGCACCGCCAGCAGCCCCACCACCATGTCCAGCCCGCGCTCGACGGCAATGCCCACCAGCACTTCAGGGCCTACACCACGCGCGACCAGATGGTGGGCCAAACGGTTGGCGCGCGTATTCAGCTCGCCGTAGCTGAGCACCTGCCCTTCGAAGATCAACGCCACTGCGTCAGGCGCCTGGGCGGCCTGCTGTTCGAATAGTTGGTGAACCGGGAGTTGGCTCGGATAAAGCGTGTCATGTCGCCCCCACTCACTCATCAGGCGCTGACGCTCATCGACACCAAGCAATTGCACTTCGCCAACGCGCTGGGCAGGATCGTCCACGATTCGGCGCAACACGCTGTGCCAATGTTGCGCCAGGCGCTGGATCGACGCGGCTTCAAACAAGTCGGTGGCGTAGGTGAATGAGGCGTGCAACTGCCCGGCTTTCTCGAAGGTATCCAGGCTCAAGTCAAACTGAGTGCTGCGGCTCTCCCACTCGATCACGCCCAATTGCAGCCCGGACTTCAAGGTGAGCCGGGTAACGTCCGCGACCTCTGGCTGATGGTTGTACATCACTTGAAACAGCGGGTTGTAGCTGAGACTGCGCTCAAGCTTGAGGGCCTCGACCAGGCGCTCGAACGGCAAGTCTTGATGGGACTGCGCGCCCAACGCGGCTTCCTTGACGATCGCCAGCAGTTCACGGACCGACGTTTGCCCATCGAACGGCAGGCGCAGTACCTGAGTGTTGACGAAGAAACCGATCAGCCCTTCGATTTCATTACGGTTGCGGTTGGCAATGGGTACACCGATACGCAGATCGTTCTGCCCGGTGTAGCGCTGCAACAGGACGGCAAAGGACCCAAGCAACAACATGAACAACGTCACGCCATGCTGGCGAGCCACCTGGCGCAGTTGATCGGCCAACCCACTGTCGAGCGTCAACTCATGGCGTCGGCCGTTGTAGGTGGGAATCGATGGGCGGGCACGGTCCGCTGGCAACTCCATCACCGGGTGCTCATCCCCCAGTTGCGCGAGCCAGTAATCCAGCTGGCGTTGCTGCTCGCCGGCTTCCAGCCAGCGACGCTGCCACAGGGCGTAATCACTGTATTGAATCGGTAGCGGCGCCATCTCCACCGGGGTTGCGCCATCGTGGGCGTCGTAAAAACGGCAGAACTCGTCGATCAGCACATTCATCGACCAGCCATCGGAGACGATGTGGTGCAGCGTCAGCAGCAGGACGTGTTCGGTATCGGCCAGCTTGAGCAGGCGTACCCGCAGCAGCGGCCCCTGGGCGAGGTCGAACGGACGCAATGACTGCTGCTCGACCTCCAGCACCACCTCGGACTCACGTTCGCCGGCAGGCAAGGCGCTCAAATCCACATGTTCGAGGGTCAAGCCCTGCTGCGCCGGCACTTGTAGAAGAGTGTCATCGGCTTGCATCTGAAACACCGTACGCAAGGTCTCGTGACGCTCGATGAGGCTGACGAACGCCTGTTCCAGGGCAGAAATATTCAGGCGCCCGGTCAGACGCACTGCCGCCGGCAGGTTATAGGCGCCGCTGTGGGGGTCCAGATGCCAGAGAAACCACATCCGTTGCTGGGCGTAAGACAGCGCCTGGCGGTCCTCTGCTTCTACGCCTGCCGGAATCGGAAAACGCGAAAATTCCACCCCTTCCCTCTGCAACGCCTGGAGGAACATCTGGCGTTTTTCCAGGGGCAACCCGATAAACCGGCGAGCAAGTTTCAAGGAGTCTTCAGCGTTCATTTCTTGGGATCCGGGGCAATAGGCAGGAAGCACAAAGGCACGTCGTCCCTATAAAACGAATCCGGAGGGGAAAAATTAGCGGGGGATTTGGAGCGCAGGCAACGGTGTCATCAAGGGTTACATCAAACACCGAGAGGCTCGGCGAGGCTGTCCTATCATTGACGCAACCCATCAATTGCAACTACATTTAGTTACAGGCAAGGATCGCCGTGTCGAAAAATGAAAAGCTGCTGGCCAAACTGCTCAATGAGCACTCGGCCTTTACCTGGCCCGAACTCGTCACACTGCTGCGGCGCCTGGGATACACGCAAATCGAAGGGGCGGGTAGCCGGGTCAGGTTCGACAGGGGCGACCCCAGTGCAATGATTACCCTGCACAAGCCTCACCCCGGCAACGAACTGAAACACTACATTCGGCGCCAGATCATCGAACAATTGAAATCAGGAGAACTGATTCAGTGAACAACCAGCTGAAACACAAAGGCTACATCGGCTCCATCGAAGCCAGCATCGAAGACAATTGCCTGTTCGGGAAGCTGCTTTTCATCAAGGCCCTGGTCAGCTACGAGGGAAAAACCGTCGCCGAGTTGGACGCGGCTTTTTGCAACGCCGTAGACGACTACATCGAGACCTGCCAGGCCCTTGGGCAAACACCGGAAAAGCCCTGCAAGGGTTCGTTCAACGTCCGTGTCGGCCATGACCTCCACTTGGCCGCTGCCCTCGCGGCAACCCGGCAAAAAGTGACGTTGAACGATCTCACGCGGCAGGCGCTGAACGAATTCCTGCAACATCGCGGCGCACTGGTGACAGGGTAATCACCCCAACCGCCGATACCCCAACACCGCTGCTCCCAGCACCACCGCCCCCGCCGCCAGCGCCACCCAGAACCCGCTGGGTGCGCCGAAGCGGTCAATCATCCAGCCCGAGCTGGCGGCGCCAATGGCCACGCCGATGCTCAGGCCGGTGATCAGCCAGGTCATGCCTTCGGTCAGGCGGCTCGGCGGGACGATTTGTTCCACCAACGCCATGGACACGATCAATGTCGGGGCGAAGAACAGGCCAGAGATGAAGATTGCCGCCGCCAACCCGGGAATGTTCGTCACCAGCAACAACGGCAGCGTAGTGATCGCCGTCGCCACGCCGCAGTACAGGAACTGGCGAGGCAACGGGGCTTTCAATTTCAGGGCACCAAACGCCAGCCCGGCCAGGCACGAACCGATGGCGTACACCGACAGCACAATGCTCGCGGCAGCCGGCTGGCCCTGGTGCTGGGCGAAGGCGACGCTGACCACATCCACCACGCCGACGATGACGCCCATGGCCATCAACAGCACCATCAGGATCAACACCGAGGGCGAGGCGATCAGCCAACGCCCGTGTTCGGCGTGGTGCTCATGCACCGGTGGTTCGGTCTGGCGTTGCAGCACGAAAGCGGTGACCCCAACCGCCAGGAACAGCGCCGCAATCAACGGCCCCGCTTCGGGGAACAGCAGCACGCATAAGCCCACCGAGACCGGCGGGCCAATAATGAACACCACCTCATCAAGCACCGACTCCAGGGCAAACGCGGTTTGCAGTTTGGGCTGGCCGCGATACAGCTCGGTCCAGCGCGCCCGCACCATGGCCGACATGTTGGGCATGCAACCGGCCAGGGCGGCGAAGATGAACAGCGTCCAGGTCGGCGCCTGCATGCGGGTGCAGAGCAACAACAGCAACAGCGCGCCGCCGCCGATGGACGCCGCCACCGGCAACACCCGGCCCTGGCCATAACGGTCCACCAACCGCGAGACCTGGGGCGCGCAAAACGCCGTGGCCAGGGCGAAGGTGGCGGTCACGGCGCCGGCCAGTCCATAACCGCCGTGCACTTGCGAAAGCATGGTGATCAAGCCGATCCCGGTCATGGAGATCGGCATGCGGGCGAGCATGCCCGCCAGTACAAAAGCCCTGGAACCTGGCGCCTGGAACAGCTCGGCGTAGGGGTTTGCCATGGTGTGTAACCTCTTCCTGAGCGCCCTGAAACTTGCTATTCGAGGTTTTCGGGGCAAAATACATACGGTGCGTATGTGACAAATCATGCGTAACATACGCGTCGTATGTCAATCACCTATTGTGAGCCTTATCCATGAGCCGAGCCCGTGCCGACATGATCGAAGACACCCGCGCCCGCCTGATCGCCAGCGCCCGCCAGGCCTTCGCCACGCAAGGCTACGCCCAGACGTCGATGGATGATTTCACCGCTCGCGCCGGCCTGACCCGGGGTGCGTTGTACCATCATTTTGGCGACAAGAAAGGCTTGCTGGCGGCGGTGGTGGCGCAGCTCGACGGTGAAATGGATGCGAGCCTGCACCTTATCTCCGAGCGGGCCGAGAACCCTTGGGACGGGTTTTGCGAACGCTGCCGGGCCTATTTGCGTATGGCTCAGGATGCCGAGGTCCAGCGCATTGTGCTGCAGGATGCTCCGGCGGTGCTGGGGACGACCGACCAGCAGCAATGCGTGGATTCGCTGTGTCGGTTGCTTGATGACCTGATGCAGGCGGGGGTCATCGAGCATGCGTGCAGCCAGGCGTTGGCGAGGCTGATCAATGGCAGCCTGGTGAGTGCATCGCTTTGGATCGCCCAGGATCAACGCCCGGGCGAGCGGCTGGAAGAAGCGTTGCAAGGGTTGGAGCTGTTGTTGCGGGGGTTGAAGGCCCATGCCGTTCGCTGAACGAATGCGGCGGGGGGGTTCAGGGATGCTTTGGGATTGAGTACATATCCGTTGCTGCGGTAACGGCCGCTTATGGTT
>NZ_JACARE010000007.1:69507-118610 GCF_013386765.1 Pseudomonas yamanorum | reverse complement strand
AGGGTTTTGACACACTCTGGGCCAAAAGCAGTCGTTCACGGGAGGCGGCTCTCGACCCACAGCAGTAATCTCGCATTGATTTAAAGCAATGCCTCCTGCCCATCCTAAAATCGTGATGGCAGTTCATTTCCGGCCTGGGCATCCGAAAAGACCTCATCTGGATCTGCCTGACACCCATATCTGAAAAGTAGGCGAGGCTCGATATTTCCGAAATATTGATCCACGATGCTCTCGGGGCGCACGACCAATTTAGGTTCTGGCCATTGCTGGGCTAAAACACCTAATGGTTTGCCAGATGAATAAACAACCCAAGTGGCCTTGCCTCCACTGATACGAGGTAGGTAGTCCATATCTTGTATCACTTCGATCAAGGTGCGCAGTGTTGCTGATTGATCGAATGTGATCGATATTGCATGACTTTCCAGATCATCTCCCGCATGAACGCTATCTCGATCAACGGCAACTACCAACATGACTGCTCCTTTTAGTGGTGTGCTTTCACCAGATCGATCAGCGTAGAGACATCAGCGGCTAACTGTCGAGTGCGCTTCTAGCCGAAACCTGCCGTACCAGGCTACCGCTTTCGGCAAGAAGTGGCCATTCTCCTCAAAATCGGCGGCATCTCGATCTACGCTAAACAAGGCAATAATGCCGTCGTACTTATTAAGCCGCGATCGGCAACAATTCATTTTTTTGCGCCAGCGATCTTGATAAACGCTCTAGCCATCGATGTTCTTCAGTGCCTGAACTAACTAAAAATCATGCTTTTCATCAAATAGTTTGCTCATAAAGCTTTCAGGGTTAGCAAAGTAACTTTTCATAATTAGGTAGTTTTCAGTTTCTGAATATTCCTTCTCTACCAATCCACCATTGGTAAACTCCCAAATTCTGGCGCCCGGGTAAGCAATTAAAATTGGTGAGTGAGTTGCAATTATGAACTGCGAATTTTGTTTTGCGAGTTCCGCTATACGTACCAGCAGAGATAATTGGCGTTGGGGAGATAGCGCAGATTCAGGCTCGTCTAGTAAATACAATCCGTTTCCTCCGAATCGATGTAAAATCAGATCCATAAAAGCCTCCCCATGAGACCTCGTATGAAGATCGTTTCCCCCGTATGAGTCCTTAATAGCTGGCCCGCCAGGTCCGCAATCCAACTTATTCATCTCTGTAATTACATTATAAAAACTTTCTGCGCGATAAAAATAGCCATCTCGAGGTCGCTTTGCTGTGCGTGACAAGCGCAATGCCTTGGACAGTAGGGATTTTTCATCGCTGGAAGAAAACTTGAAATTCTTACTGCCTCCCTCATGATTAAAGCCACATGAAACTGCAATAGCCTCTAAGAGGGTTGACTTACCGCTACCGTTTTCTCCAACGAAAAAATTTATCACGGGATGAAGCTCGATTTTGCTAATTGATTGAATTGAAGGCAAATAGAAGGGGAAATTATTCTCTTCTCTATAGTTCTCTAAGATTTCAATTCTCTTAATGTAAGGCATTAACTTCCTGGCTTTATTTATCTTATTTAATGGTTATAGTTATATGTGTGATACTTAGGGTAATTATAAATAGTCTTTCTGTAGTTTGGCTCTTTTTTATAAGCACTAGATATGTCCGACATAAAAATAAACCATTCTTGGCTCGCGCCGCAGTTGCGGCGCTGTTTCGGCCAAACTTCTAATTTGCAATTTATCGTCTATTGACGGCGTTTGCTCAACGGTCTCCGTATATTTTATTCAATTTCAGATTATGGTTCTTATTGCAGAGTTCGGCTTTAGCGATCCAATCATTGATGCTCCAGTTTTACGCTGCGTTCGGGGAAATTATCGAGTCAGGTGGGCACCAATGCGTTCGGCTAGCATGATAGTAGTAAGATTTGTCGCCACCGATGGGATATCCGGGATGATAGAGGCATCCACAACACGCAGTGCCGCGATACCTCGCACCGCGCCCCAATTGTTGACTACGGCGGCCTTGTCACCGTCCGCGCCCATCGGCACGCTCGACGTGGGGTGCTGATAGCCGGCGACATTGTTTACGATGTTTTGTCGCAAAGCCTTGCCTTCAAGTACGCTGCTACCCGGTGTCATTTCATGGTCAACCAAGTCAGCAAACGGTGCACTGCGGCCAATCTTGCGAGACAGTTCTACAGCTTCGACCATGCGATCCAAGTCATTTTCCTGTTCAAAAAAGTTGTACCGAATGTTCGGCGCAACTCGGGGGTCACGGCTGGTCAAGCGTACGCTACCGTTGGATTTAGGTAATGTGACGGCGCATGCCAGCACTATCGCACCGCCGGTAGGGCTTGCCTTTGGGTCGATCAGGTGTGTACCGGAGATATGTAAGTCCAGATCGTCCGGTGCGGCGTGTTGCGAACGAGTCCAGGCGATGGCGCCGCCGGCTGGGGTCATAGCAATTGCGGAGGTCTTCAGCGCGTAGACGTTGAAGAAAAACGGATGTTCTTGCAACCGTTCACCTACCGGTAGATCAGCGACGGTGGCGATTCCCATCTCGCGAAGATGGCCTTGTGGGCCGATACCGGAGCGTAGCAGGATAGCGGGGCTGCCTATGGCACCGGCCGACAAGATTACTTCGCCGGCTGGAACTATCTCGCCGTCTACTAGCAATACACCTATGGCGCGTTCTCGTTCTATCAGGACGCGGTCGGCTTCAGCGTGGCCGCGGATAGTGAGGTTGGCGCGAGCCCGCACGTCTGCACTCAGGTAAGCCATGCCGGTATTGATTCGGGTGCCGTTGATGACATTCAACGGGTAGGGACCTACGCCGTGCTGGCGCGCGCCGTTGAAGTCATCCACGAGCGGCAGTCCAACTGACTCGGCAGCCGCCACGAAAGCACGCATTGAGATAGTATTCTGCGCAGCAGTGCGCTGACGCACTGGAAATGGGCCGGTACGGCCATGCCATGCATCTTCGCCAGTTGGCGTGTTTTCCATCGCTCGGTAGGCGGACAGCACTTCCGGCCAAGCCCAACCTTCGATTCCGCGTCCGGCCCAGCGCGCAAAGTCGGCAGGACGCGCACGCATCGCCACAGCAGCATTGACCGCGGAGCTACCACCGATCACTCGGCCGCGTGGGATGGCTATGTCGTGACCTATCCGAGCTGAGTCGTCACTATGGTAATGCCAGTCGTATTCGGGAGAGGCGGCAACTAGGTCGGCGTTCGTCAGCACTGCTGGATACCGGTCGGGCGCAAAGTCGGGACCTGCGTCGAGCAGCAGCACACTGCGCAGCGGGTCGGCACTGAGACGTGCTGCAAGGACGGCACCGGCAGATCCACCACCGACGATCACCACGTCAAACTGCTTGCCAGTCCGAGGGGTCTCTTTAGTTTTACTGGAGCTGCGCGTTGCACTAGAGGCAAACGTAGCAGCGCCTGCCGTCATTGCAACCAGCACTGCCTGTGCTCCCAAAGCTATCGCGCCGCGTCGTGTGATTGTCAAAGTCATAGATTCCAGATCAGGTATCGTTAGTGCCGTCGAGGATGAGAGGCAAGAAACCATGGTAGGAACGCGTACCTGACCCAGCAAGACGGGGTTTCTGGAATCTGTGTCCGGTGGAATGGACGTCGAGAACTCCCCCTATCTTCGGCGCCTACCCGCTCGGTAGTGCCGCCGTAGTTGCTGTATTCGGTAAAAAAATGTGCTGTATTCACGGAGAAGCCGCTGCAACGATTTGCCCAGCGTATTAAGGATGGCTTTACAGCTAGAGGATCTTGGGAAACTCCGAAGCCAAGTGATCCAAGAAAACACGTACTGACGGCAGTAATCCTTTGCGGGAAGGTACCAGTGCAGTGATCCTGGCATCGCCAGCTATCCATTCGGGCAGAACTCGATGAAGCTCACCACGCGCAACGGCCGCCCGCGCGATGTAACTCGGCAGGGCCACAATCCCAAGCCCGCTGATAGCTGCATGTTGCAGGCTGAGCATGTCCTCGCTTTGCAGCCGCGGCATGATGGGCACAGCAATTTCTTCGATCGATAAAGTGACATGGCGCAACCGCCAGTTCATGGGGGCATTAGCTCGCGCAAAGAAAATCGAGGCGTGGCTGCTTAGCTCCGCTGGCGTGGCCGGTGCGCCATGTTCGGCCAGATAGCTTGATCCGGCGAACAGAAACCAGGGAGCGACCCCGAGCATGCGCTGGACAAGATCGGAGTCCGGCAATGGAGCCTCATGCGCCCGGATGGCGACGTCGTAATTTTCGCCAACAATATCGATGGTTCGATCGGCTGCATGAGCGACCATATTGATCTTGGGATAGACACGAAGGAAGTCAGCGATCATGCCCGCCATGGCGAAATTCATGGTCGCGACTCCAGCGGTACACCGGATGGTCCCGACGGGCTCCAACAACCGCTGACGCACTGACATTTCTGCCATCTCCGCTTCTCGCAGCGCGGCCAGCGCGTGCTGGTAAAACTCTTCTCCTGCCTCGGTCATACCGAAGCGACGCGACGTTCGGCTGAGCAAACGCACACCTAATTCGCCCTCCAATTGTTGCATGCGGTGGCTAAGCGTTGACTTGGGCATACCGGTACTTGCAACTGCGGCAGTAAACCCACCGCGATCGACCACATTGACAAAAATAAACAGATCGTTCAGGTCCAGCCGATTCACGTATGGCCCAATCATAGGAAGGCAATTTTTAATCTTGAAGAGTTCCAAGGGTACCGTCTAGAACTATGTAGTTATTTGGCAATGTTTCGCTGGGAAGGAGCGTCCAATGAGCGGGAAGTTGAATCTGGCCAAACCGGCTTGTTGGGGGGAGGCCCAATACCTAACATCCGGTGAATAGCCAAACCCCGGAGCAGAGAATGAAATCAATAAATGGCAAAGTCGTCCTCGTTACTGGTGCCTCATCGGGATTGGGGCGCGAGTTAGTGCATCAACTGCTGGAAAAAGGTGCGCTAGTCGCAGCCACCTTTCGCAAGCAAGAAGAAGTGGATTTCTATAACGGTAAACATGCTGCGCAGGGCATGGGCGTTTTGGTAGACGTGACAGACGATGTGGCGGTCAAAACGGGTGTGGCCCAGGTGCTGGATCACTTTGGACGTATCGACATTGTCGCCAACTGTGCGGGTGCTGGCACAGTGGGTGCAGTTGAAGAAATGACGGATCGAGAAGCGCGGCGTGTATTCGATCTGAATTTCTTTGGCGGCCTGAACATCATTCGCGCTGTAACCCCTGCGATGCGCAAGCAGCGCAGCGGGCACATCATTCAATTCTCCGCAATCGGTGGCTTCATTGGCTACCCGGGCATGGGCGTGTACTCGGCCGCTAAGGGCGCTACTGACATCCTGGGGGAAGCACTGGCAGGTGAACTTGCACCCTTTAACATCGCCACGACTGTGTTGACCATCGGTGTATTCGAGACCCAATTTGCGGGTCGCTCACTGGCTTACGTCGAGCAAAAAATCGATGACTATGAAGGCACACCCGTCGGTAAGTTCCGTGTAGCTATAGGTGGTCTGCAAGGTAAGCAGCCGAATGTTCCAGGAAAAGGGGCTTTGGCGATTATCAACCTGATGGAGGCGGATCATCCACCCGTACACGCGGCCTTGGGTGCCGATGCGATGGGCGGAATGCGTGCAAAAATGGCCAAAGTCGAGCAGGAACTTGTCCAGTGGCAGGGCAACGCAACCTCTACAGAACGCAGCATCAACGGAATCTGATCATGCGAATGACCAACAAAGTTGTACTGATTACCGGCGCATCGCGCGGGCTCGGATTATCCCTGGCACGTCGTTTTGCCAGAGAGGGGGCTTCCGTTGCGTTGACGTACAACACTGACGCTGCCGCAGCCGACCGAAATGTCGAGGCTCTCGTTGCTGAGGGCGCTCAAGCAATGGCCATCGGGGGAGACATCAGCGACCCGGACGCTGTCAAAGCCATATTCGCAGCAGTGCTGGCTCGATTTGGGCGCATCGATATTGTCGTGGCCAATGCCGGGCGGGAGCTTATCGACACACCGATCACGGAAATCGATAACGCGATGTTCGAGGCTGTCACCAAAACCAATGTGTTTGGCACCTTCTATACGCTTCGCGAAAGTGCGCGCCATGTTACCGATGGTGGACGCATCATCGTGATTTCGTCCACTACGACGATCGTACCGAACGCAGGCTTCACCGCGTATGCCGGAAGCAAAGCCGCCGGCCGGCTTTACGTTGAATGTCTCGCGCAGGAAATGGGCAAGCGTAACGTCACGGTGAACGGTGTGGTACCGGGGCCGCTACGTGACGCCGGTGTCATCGCAAACCTTCAGGAAAATGACTATCAGGCATTGGCACAGTTGTCGCCATTTGCGCGCTTGGGCTCTGTCGCCGATGTCGAAGGCGCCGTGCTTTTCCTGGCAAGTGACGATGCAGCTTGGATTTCCGGTCATCACCTGGTTGTCAACGGCGCCGCCAAAGTATAGGGCAGACCCACATGACCAGGCGGTGGGGCAGTCCTCATCGTTCGGCCACCGTTCGACGTCCGTTTTTTTGTTCTTTTCAAATTGATTACCCCCTTTAAAGCCACTTAAATCAAGGTCCCATCATGTCGCCTAAAAAGATTGCCGTCATTGTCGGCAGCCTGCGCAAAGAGTCGTTGAACCGCCTATTTGCTCAAGAAGTAATCGCGCTTGCGCCACCGAGCCTTTTATTAGAAATAGTCGAGATCAATGAACTGAATCTGTTTAACCAAGACTTGGAAGAAAACGGTAAGAGTGCCCCTGAAGCCTGGACTCGTTTTCGCCAAAATATGGCGTCGAAAGATGGAGTACTGTTTTTCACTCCCGAATACAACAGGTCAGTTCCTGGTGTATTGAAGAACGCCATTGATATTGGTTCTCGCCCTTACGGCGAGTCTGTGTGGGCAGGCAAACCCGCAGCTATCGTAAGCGTATCGCCCGGTGCCAGCGGCGGCTTCGGTGCTAACCATCATTTACGTCAGTCTATGGTATTTCTGGACATGCCACTTTTGCAGCAGCCGGAAGCGTATATCGGTGGGGCGACAAGGCTACTGGGGCCAGGCGGAAATTTGAATGACGACGGAACTACTCAGTTCTTGAAAAAATTCATTGACGCCTTTGCTGCATGGGTCGAAATCAATACCGCCAAGTCAACGGGTTTAATCTAGGGTGCTAGAAACTCTCTGCTTTGGCTGATCTAAGGCGTTGTATGAGTCGTCTCAGGTTTCACGTACGGCCTTAGTGTCCGCTAATGGCCGTTAGCGGCCCTTCTAGACGGAGCCCCTAGGTCGGTGGCACCCGCTGCAATCATCACAAACAGCTCCTGCCAAGGCATTAATTGATGTAACACCTCTTCGCCATGTAACACGCATATCGGCAAACTAGCCCCTGCTGTGTAACGCGATGTAAACTCATGAAAATCATATAGTTATATACTTATGTAACACGCGTAACACCGGTAACACGGTTTTATTAGGGTAGCCCCCTAGCCCCTATGGTATTGCACCTTCAGCGAGCGAGGTGGGTCATGCTCTTGGCTTTGGTTCGATGGTGGGGACCCTGAAGAATTCTTCTAGGTACGGGGCATAGAACCCGCGGAATCGTGTTAGCGGGTAGCCTCCCAGCTTAGTGAACAGATGAACCTGGTGAACTCCAGTTCACCTGTGCATTTGCCCTACCGTTTAGGCGATCCGAGGGCATCCTTACCAGTACGGTAACGATGCCCTCTTTTCTTCAAAATCCTTTCAATTTCAACGATTGAAATTTCAGTAACTTCCCACGCCTCCCACTAACTCGATCCCGCGGGTTTCATGCCCCGTGTCAGCAGAATTCCCTCAGGGTCCCCCGCACGTTTGAAATCTCCCCCAAGAGTTCGCGCTCGATTCGCAGGCCAGCTCAAGAGGCTTCGGTGGCTTTGTCTGACGGGGCTTCGAGAAATTCACAACTGCTTAATGTGAGCTGAGCAACACCTTCCATGAATTGATCTAATTTGGCAGCCCGCATTCGCACACGAGCCGCCCATTCTCTCGTGACGGTACGGTAGGCCTCTTGGCGCTCCCTCTTCCAGCCGTCATCTGAACGACCAAGGGAAACCACATGGGCTAGGTATATGCGATCGATAGCGCGGTCTTCGAACCGTTCATGATGGTGTACAGAGTGACGGGCCTTAATCTCATCCTCGAACTCCTTATCGAACAGCTTGATGAATCGTCCTATGTCGATTCGATGTGCCGTGACCGCATCCGATAGAACGTTGAGATATTTTTTTAATCGCTCCCTAAATTCGTAGAAGCGTCCGAAGTACATCTCGCAGATATAGGTGACATGATCGGAGTGGGTGACAGGCAACCCATGGAACGGGAATCTACGAAAGTAGTACTCACAATCTTTCAGCGTACTGACCGTCTGCTGCAGGCTTAGGTATCGGTAGACGACCGCGTGCTGTCGACTTATGGGGTCTGAAAAGACAAACATCTGGGCCGCATCACGGTCTGCCTCCGACGACAAATCATCATAGAGCGCACGGACTAACCTTTGACGATTCCACTCTTTCCATCCAGGGTAATCGTCTAATCGGGATATCCAGCTAGCGGTGGCATCTATCATTCGCCGGTTATGAAGTAGCGTGGGCTCAGTGTTGGCCTTTTCGGAGCTTCTCATTTTTAACCCGCACAGGTTGGCTGCTAGATCGTCATCGTATTACCAGCTTTTAGTCCTGCAATCCTCAGGAGATCGCGGCCAGCATAGTTCAGCGTGTATGCCTGTGTGTATGCCCCAACAACCACATACAATAAAATACCTTTAACTTCATATAGATAACCATCCAGTTCAAATGACTGTGTACCACCAAGTACTAAAAACGGCTTACCGAAAGGTAGGCCGTTTTTTTATGCCTGAAGAAAAGTACACTGCCCCACCACATTGAGGTGACGCATGACATTCCCCGCCACCGGCATCCACACCGACCGGCTTTTACTGCTCCCCGCCCACCCTTCCCACGCACGTGCCCTGCAAGCGTACCTGCTGGAGAATCGCGACTTCCTCCAGCCTTGGGAACCGTCGCGTGACGACACCTTTTTCGAACTGACAGCCATCACCGAACGCCTCGAAAACATGGCCGACAAAACCGCCAGCGGCGAAGCGTTGCACCTGCTGATATTCAGCCACGGCACAATCATCGGCGCCTGCAACTTCAGCAACATCGTGCGTGGTGCGTTCCAGGCCTGTCACCTGGGTTACGCGCTGGCTGAATCCGCCCAAGGCCTGGGCCTGATGCAGGAAGCGCTGACGGCGGGCATTGCTCATGTGTTCAACGCAATGCAGCTGCACCGAATCATGGCCAACTACCGTTCGGAGAATGAGCGCAGTGCGCGCCTGCTGGCGCGGCTGGGGTTTGAACGGGAGGGTGAAGCGCGGGCGTATCTGAAGATCAACGGGGTTTGGGCGGACCATGTACTGACCGCCCTGATCAACCCCAACGATATTTAAACAACTCAGTCGCTGTGGGCCGCATCACTTGGTGCACCCGGACAAGGATTCACCAACTCCGAATACTCAAACTCCGTGAAGTACGGAATCTTTGTCCCCGGGATCATCCCTCCGCCGTACTTCTTCTTGCCGCTCGGCCTCACCGCCTTCGCGCCCGCACCAATCAACAATGGCTGACCATCCGCCAGCAAGTAATCCACCATCTCCCGGTGCATCGCGCCATTCCATTGCTTGTCGGCATTGAGCGGCAACAACACGAAGTTGGAGTCCGCGGTAAACATGTTCAACGCTTCCGCCGCCTCCCGCGAGGTGGCGGTATGGCCGCACAGCACTTCGGCGGTTTTCAGGGTGTAGGCCGGCACGTAACGGCTGCTTTGGTACTTGCTCAGAATCAAGCCTTTGCGGGTCAGCACCGCCAAGCCTTGCTCGGCATGGCAGATCGCTTCATCGCCGTACTTCAGTTTGCAGAAGTTGGTGTAAGAGATGTCGATGATGTCACTGCCGGAAACGCCCAGGTCTTGCTGTATCTGGGCGCGAGCTTCAGGGGTTTGGTACGGGATGCTGCAGCCACTGAGCAGCAGTGCAGCAAGGACGAAAACCAGCGGTAAAGTGCGCATCAAAACTCCAGAAAACGGGATGGGAAGGTGTCAATCCATTAAATCGCTACCGGTAAAACCAGGTCCCTTTGCCCTTCCACTGTCACGTCATAAAGCTTCTCGCTGCACACCGAGAATCCTTGCAAATCAAACTCCACCAGATAGGTTTTGTTAGCCTTCGGCAGGAAACTGCGGGACAACGGCCCGCACTTTTCCAGGGTATAGGACGTGCCGCGATCATTGCGCCAGTTCGCAACGCCTTCTACCACGGTCACCTGATCCGCCGGCACCAACGTCTCCCGGAACGGCCGCACCTGATAGAGCCCGCGGGCCAGCCCCTTGTACAACCCGCGGGCAAACGCCGGCATTTGTTGCTCTTGGGCATCGTTGTAAACACTCCCCACGCTGCTCAGGTTTCCCGCCGGGCCAACGCTGAAATGCACCTGTGATTCAGTGCTGAGCATTCTGAAAATCACCTTCGCATGGTGGTCGTCCGCCGTCAGTACCACCGGCTTGGGTTTGGCCGGCGGCGGGCCTTTATGAGAAGAACACCCCGCTCCAACAGCAGCCACCAGGCACAGCGGAATGACCCAAGCAAAGGAACGACCCATAGATAAATTCAAACCCGATTAAATGTCAGAAAGGATATGCGGCAGATAGCTTAATGCCACTACCCTGGGAAAGTCTCTCTCAACCGTTGGTGTGCCGTCTATTGCAGCCCGAAGTTTTAAACCACTAGAATGGGATTAATTCTCACTTACGAACTTATCTCATGAAGCTGGCTTCGCCCACCGACGCTCCCACGCTCGATGCGCTGTACCGCGGCTACCACGGCTGGTTGTTGACCTGGTTGCGGCGCCGTGTGCAGTGCTCCCATCAGGCAGCCGACGTGGCGCAGGACACTTTCGTACGCTTGCTGGCATCGGGCACTTACGTGGCGCCGGGTGAACCACGGGCTTATCTGGCCACCATCGCGCGCCGCTTGCTGATGGACAATGGCCGCCGCCGTCGCCTGGAACAGGCCTACCGCGAAGAGCTGGAACGCTGCGCCGCGTACCTGGAACAGGCGCCTTCACCGGAGCAGATCCTGCAAGCCGCGCAAATGCTTGAGGCGATTGACCGGGCCTTGGCACGCATGAACAAGCGGATCCGCGACACCTTCATCCTGCGTTACCTCGAAGGCCTGGACCAAGCGCAGATTGCCCAGCGCCTGGGCGTTTCGGTGCGCACGGTGCAGAACGATCTGGTGGAAGCCTTGCTGGCGTGCGATGCGTGCGCACAGCCATGAGTCAGCCTCTGCCCCAATCCGTGTTGCGCCAGGCCGCCGAATGGCTGGTGCGGCTGGATCACGAAGGCAATGCCGCCAACGAACAGGCGTTTCATGCCTGGCTGGCCGCCGACCCACAGCACCCGCAAGCCATTGCCCGCCTTCAGGGCCACTTGCAGCCGCTCAAACAAGCGCCGGCCCGCGCTGCGTTACGTCGCGCCCGGCAGCCTCGCCATGGGGCAACGCTGGTCAAGTGCCTGGCCCTGGCACTGCTGATGGCGGGCGTGCCGGCGTATCAGTACGAGCAGCGCGGCTATCTGTTCGCCGATCTGAGCACCGGCCGAAGCGAATGGCACCAGACGCTGCTGGCCGACGGCAGTGATCTGCAACTGGAAGGCAACTCCGCCGTGAACCTGCACCTGGACGCCAGCCAGCGCCGCGTGCAACTGCTGCACGGTGAGATGCTGGTGACAGTGGCCAAGGACGCCCAGCGCCCGTTTTATGTCGACACCCCCCAAGGCAGCATTCGCGCCCTGGGCACGCGCTTTATCGTCGAGCTCAGCGACACCGCCACCGTGGTCAAGATGCTCGAATCCTCGACCCGCATCGACAGCGCCGGGCACACGATCACCCTCGGCCCGGGCGAGCAGGTGCGCCTGGATGCAAGCGGCCCGGGCACGCCGAAAAGTGTCGATGTGCAGGCCCAGCAGCAAGCCTGGGCGGCCCATCAATTGCTGGCCAACGACGAGCCTCTGGCGGATGTGCTTGAGCGCCTGGCGCGGCATCGCCCGGGCGTTTTGATGTTTGATCGCAAGGCGCTGCAAGGCATGCGCGTGACGGTGATGCTGCCGACTGACGACAGCGACCGTGCGCTGCGCCTGCTCTCGCGCACCCTGCCGATTGAAGTCAGCACCTACACCCCGTGGCTCACTCGCGTGCGCTTGAAAGTACCTGCCGAATAATTTTTTGCGCAGCGCTGCGTGTTTTCGGTTTTGCCGCGTCCTTCCCTTGGCCAACATCCAAAGGAGCACCGATCACATGTCTTCAACCCCCACTCGCGGCGGCCTGTTGCTGGCCAGTCGACTGTTGCTTGGCTGCCTGCCGCTGGCGGTGCCGGGCCTGGCGTATGCGCAACAGCAGGTACAGACGTTCGACGTCGCCCCTGGCCCACTCGGTGACGTGCTGACCCGTTATGCCCAGGCCGCCGGCGTGCCGATTTCGTTCCTGTCGCAACAGGTGGCCGGGTTGAACAGCCCCGGTGTACGCGGCAGCTACAGCGTGACAGACGGGTTCGCCCAGGTGCTGGCCGGCACCGGCTTCGCTGCAACCGGCAACGCCGATGGCTACCAGCTGGAAAGCCTGCCGGTGGCCAGCGGCACGCTGTCGCTGGGTGCAACCGAGATCAGCGCCAACCAGTTGGGCACTATCACTGAAGGCACTGGTTCCTACACCCCGGGCACCATCGCCACCGCCACGCGCATGGTGCTGACGCCACGGGAAACCCCGCAGTCGATCACCGTGATCACGCGCCAGCATATGGATGACTTCGCGCTCACCTCGATCGACGACGTGATGCGCCATACGCCAGGCATCACCGTGTCGACCTTCGACAGCGAGCGCAACAATTACTACGCCCGCGGCTTCTCGGTGGAGAACTTCCAGTACGACGGCATCCCGACCCTGCGCAACTCCGCCTACTCGTCCAGCCAGACCCTCAGCGACATGGCGATCTATGACCGCGTGGAAATCCTCAAGGGCGCCACCGGCCTGCTGACCGGCGCCGGCGCCCCTGGCGCGACGATCAACCTGATCCGCAAAAAGCCCACGCGAGACTTCAAGGCCAGTGTCGAACTGGGCGCCGGCAGTTGGGACAACTATCGCTCCCAGATCGACGTGAGTGGCCCGCTGACCGACAGCGGCAACGTGCGCGGACGGGCGGTGGCGGCGTACCAGGACAAGCACTCCTTCATGGACCACTACCAGCGCAGCACCAATGTGTACTTCGGCACGCTGGAAGCCGACCTGACCGACGACACCCTGCTCACCGTCGGCTTCGATTACCTGGACAGCGACCCGCAGGGCTCGGGCTGGTCCGGCAGCCGGGCGCTGTTCGACCGCAGCGGCAACCGCATCGACGTGAAACGCTCTTACAACAACGGCGCCAAGTGGAGCCGTTGGGAGCAGTATTCCCGCAGCGCGTTCTCCACCCTGGAACACAACTTCGACAATGGCTGGGTGATCAAGGGCCAATACACCCACCAACTCATGGGCTACGACGCGCCCCTGGGCTCGATCATGAGTGGCCCGTACGCCGCCACCGGCTTGTCGTCCCTGTACGCCAACAAATTCACCGGCAACACCCGCGCCGACTCGGGTGATATCTACGCCAGCGGCCCGTTCAGCCTGCTGGGCCGTACCCATGAACTGGTGATTGGCGCGTCGGCCTCCAACTCCCACTGGACCGGAAAAGACTACGGCGACCCCACTTTTGTGGGCAACAACCAGATCGATTTCTGGAACTTCGACGGCAACGTTCCAGAGCCGGACTGGGGTGCGCCGACGCGGACCATCGATGCCACCACCCGGCAATCCGCAGGCTATATGGCGGCACGTTTCAACCTCACGGATGACTTGAACCTGTTCCTCGGCAGCCGCGTGGCCAACTACAAATTGCGCGGCGATGACGACTCCACCGAAACCGGCAAGCTGGTGCCCTACGCCGGGGTCA
Organism: Pseudomonas yamanorum; assembly: GCF_013386765.1. Taxonomy (GTDB): domain Bacteria; phylum Pseudomonadota; class Gammaproteobacteria; order Pseudomonadales; family Pseudomonadaceae; genus Aquipseudomonas; species Aquipseudomonas yamanorum_A. The sequence continues at coordinate 104,559 of NZ_JACARE010000007.1, read as the reverse complement.
CCTACGACCTGAACGACAACTTCACCGCGTACGCCAGCTACACCGACATCTTCATGCCGTCGAGCTACAGCCGCGACCGCAACAACAAATTGCTGGAACCGGATGAAGGCAAGAACTACGAGACCGGCCTCAAGGGCGAGTTCTTCGAGGGCCGGCTCAACACCAGCATGGCCTACTTCGAAGTGCATGAAACCAACCGCGCGGAGCCGGACGCCGAATACAACGCTGCGCCGACCAACCCGTCCCTCGGGTACGCCGAGAAAGGCATCAAGGCCAAGACCAAGGGCTTCGAGGCCGAGATGTCCGGCGAGCTGGCGCCGGGTTGGCAGGCCCAGGCCGGCTACACCCACAAGATCCTGCGGGATGAAAATGGCGACAAGGCGTCGACCTGGGAGCCGGAGGACCAGCTCAGCTTCTTCACCTCGTACAAACTCAAGGGCCCGCTGGACCGCCTGACCGTCGGCGGCGGCGCACGCTGGCAGAGCAGAAGCTGGCAAGTGGTATACAACCGGCCCAAGGCGCAAAACGAAGAGTTCTCGCAGGAAGCGTATTGGGTGGTGGACGCGATGGCCAAGTATCAGGTCAGCGAACATCTTTCCGCGACGTTGAACGTCAACAACCTGTTCGACAAGTTCTACTACACCAACATCGGTTTCTATAACACGGCCTATTACGGCACCCCGCGCAATGTGATGCTCACCACGCGCTGGGACTTCTAACCGGCCAAACCGCAGCGCCCCGTGACGTGGGGCGCTGTTGCGTCAAATACCACGCCGCACAAAACACTGCTCCACCACCGCCTTGCCCCACTGCTGCCCTTCCTGCTCGGACGCCAGCACAAAGCCCGCGTTTTCATACAGCTTGCGCGCCACGTCCAGGCCCTTGAATGTCCACAACCGCACCGCCGGAAAACGGTGTTCATCACAGAAATCCACTGCCTCTTTCAACAACTGCTTGCCCAAGCCCTGGCCATGGGCCGACGGGTCGAGGATGAAGCAGCGCAGGATCGCCTCGCCGTTTTCGCCCTCGCCATCAATGGCGATCGAGCCGACGATCTGTGCCCCGTCCAGCACCGTCCACACTTCGTTACGCGGGTTGGATAAGCGCCCCATCAACTCGGCCATGTCCGCCGCCACCAGGCTTTCAAACGGCTGGCCAAAGTTAGCGTGCTGGGCGTAGTACTCGGCGTGCATCTGCGCGATACGTCCGATCACGCCCGGGCGGTAGCCACGGGCAATGCGGTAGTGCCGGGGTTGCCGGGTGCCGGTGCGCTGGGTTTGCAAGGCGCCGGCGTATTGGTCCAGGCCACGGCTGACAGCCTGTTGCTGTTCGCTGGACAGGTCGGCAATCGCCTCGCCCACCTGCCGCCGGGCAAACGTCTCGATGTCGCCCAACGTCTTGCGGCCTCGCGCGGTGAGCCGCAGTTTTTTCGAGCGGGCATCGTCCTCGTGGGCAAACTCTTCCAGTTCGCCCGCCTCGATCAGCTTGCGCACCATGCGGCTCACGGACGACTTTTCCAGCCCCAGCAACGTGACCAGTTCCGCCGCCGTCAGCGCGCCGCGCTCGCCGATTTCAACCAGGGTGTGAACGGAGGAAGGCGGGTAGCTGCTGGCCGCCAACTTCGGCTGCATGAAGCCCAGCTCTCGCACCATCAGGCGCGTGGCGCAGCGGATCTGATCAATAAGGTCTGGCGTAGAACGGTTCACGGGACACCTTTTTACCCGAACGAAGAGGCAGATAGTTGTACCGCACAACCAAATTCAGTGCAACCAGGGACGCGGAGCATCCCTGGTTGCATTCCCACGCAGAGCGTGGGAATGATCTGGTCAGGGCATTGGAGGGCGAGGTGTCCGGACTCGCTGATCCGCCAGATCAAGGGTCAACTCAGCGGGCGGCGGGCTGCCCAGCGTATCGTTCAACTTCATTCTCAGGGGTTTGTCCGCGTCGGCACCGTACTCCAGTTCGGCATTGACGCGTTTATGGGTATGGCTCAGTGCGGCGTTGCTCGAAAAGCCGATATTGGTCATTGAGGGTATCGACATCGCATGGGACTGGCTCGCGGTATAACTGAGGCTCATGGTTTTGATGCGCAGGTTTTCACGCTTGCCCAAGGCCTCTTTGATCAGCGACTCCGGGCTTTCACCGTCGAGGATTTTGCGCTCGACGGCGCGCACCACATCCGGCTTGAGTTCCAGGCCGATGCCCACCGAGGTCCCTTCGCCGTTCTGCAACTGGTCCAGCACCTGGGCAAACTGTGGGTCATCCTTGAGCCACTGCACAATGTCAGCTTTGTTGGCCGGTGCAACATCGTTCAACCAGGCATGCTGTCCATCATCACGCAAACCGACGTAAGTGGCAGACGCCGTCACCGACACCAATTGGCGAAGCCCCTTCTCTACCAGATTCTGCTGGTGAACGAGCTTATCCAGTGAGTCGTTGAGTGTGTGGTAAGCCTCGGGTTTCGTTGCGGTCGCGGGATGCGTTTCCAGAAACCGTTGCAGCGTGGCCAGTTGTTCTGCCACCGGTTTGCCCTCCAGCTTCAGGGCGCCAAGGTCGCCTTTGAATCCGGGAGCGTAGCGAGAAAGGTCACTGACAAGGCTGTCGATCGCTGACTGAGCCACAGGCTCTGGCCGCTTGAAGGAAAAGCTGAAACCCCGGGATTGCCCGCGATCAAACTTCACCATGACCGACACCTCCGGCAGTGCGAACACTGCTGCGCCATGGCCAGGGCCTCCCGGCATGCCCAGCCCCACCGCATTCAGCGGGCCGAGGTTGACACCCACACCGCCCTGGCGCAGGAGTTGTGCATTGGTTGCGCCACCCTGGCTTGTACCCGCGGCGCTACGACTGGTTGACTGGCTTTGGTCAAAGTGGGCCAGATTGAGGTTACCCACCAGCCCCACGCCGGCTCGAAGCACCGAGGCCACCTCGGGAACATCTTCCTGCGGGTGGTAGAGCAAACGCAATTGCGCAAGCGCATCCAGGCTGAGGTCAACGTTGGTTTTCGAGCTCTCACCCACGGCGTGAGCCTCACCCAACTGCAGCAGGTCAAAGACGTTGCCCTGCTCTCCCATCAGGATCGACATCATCTTGGGAAAGTCAGCTTCTTTCACGTCGAAACCGATACTCGACCCTTTGGTATTGGCCAGCGCCGCGGTCATTTCCGCCGCTACCCGCAGGCCGTGGCCCACGACTTCTGGGCCTTTGCCAAGGGTCAACCCGGAGGCCACCGAGGCGGCCAACCGACGGGTGTCATCCATGCTGATTTCTAACTTGGCGCCTTTGTCGGTACGACTGATGCTGACACCGTTGGAATGGGACTTGGACACGCCGACAAAAAACTCCAGCGGCGCCACCGGTTTTATTCCGGTCACCATGGCCCCCAGGTTTTTGCCCTTGGTGCGGCTTGGTGACAACGTCTGGCCGCTCCCCATCTGCTGGATCTCTTGCGTCATCGCCTCCTTGAGGCTCCCATCGGCAGGCAGCCCCAACAACCGCGAGAGGTGCCAATGCAGGGCCGATCCGGGGGTTCCGAGGTCCTTCGCCAGCAGCTTGAAGTTTTTGTAGAGCGTCTCGGCCTGGTCATAGCTGGCGACGTTCTGACCGGACAGCTTGTGCACCAGGCTTTGCTCATAGTCCTTCATCACGGATTCGAGGGACTGCTTGATTCTTTCCAGGGCACTCGAGCTCATACCGGAGGCTCGCTCCAGCTCAACCGTCAAATCCGTCAGTTGCTTAAGGGTGCTGGCCTGGTGAATCAGGTCGCCTTCGATCATCGCCGAGGGATGACTGAGGTCGCGCTTGCGGCCTGGGTCCCATGCCGCAAGCGACAGGGCCTGCCCCTCGAAATTGGCCAGCAACGCCGCGGTCTCTTTCTGTGTGGAGGGCGACAGCCGTTTGAACGCCTCGTACAGTTGATGCAGCGTCGACTCAGATTGAATGTTCGCCCGACTCAAGCCGGGCTTCGGATCAAACGTTATCCCATGCGCATCCCCCAGGCGTTGCGCCGCAGACTTGCTGTCTTTTTCCACCTTGGCCAGTGCTTCACTGATGGCCTTGGCCAACGCCTCGCGCGGCCCCGACTGGCTCAGGGTTTCCAGGCGCGACTGAATATCGCCGGGAACCGGCCTGGCCTGGGAAAGCGCCTTGAGTTGCTCGTGCAGGTGTTTGTTTTCGGTGTAGACGCTTTCCAGGCCCTGGCGACCGGTGAAGTGATGCTGAATGCCCTTGCCCATTTCCTTGAGGCTGTCCAACGGATGAAAGTGCGCGTTCACCCCTGCGAAAAAACCGCGCTTGAGCGGAACACCTTCAGTGGTCTGACCCAGCACGTTACTGGTGGCGGACAGTGCGCCACCGGGAAACTGGGTGCGCATTTGGGCGCCTGCCAGGGTCTCGGTTAATGACTGACCAGGGGCGGACGATGCCGATGGCACCGGCCCCCACGTCATCGTGCCCTCGGCGGATGTCTCCAGGCGAAAGAAGCGCTTATCCCACTCCCCCACCAGGTGCTTGTCGGCGCCCATGCGCAGAGAGTCCAGCCGCTGCCCCCTCGGCAGCTCGACCTTGCTCCAGCTCAAGGCAGCCTCGGGGCGCTCCTGCCAATCCTCGCGCTTCAAGGTGAACAGCTCGCCGTCTTTGCTTCGGGCGTAGAGGTTTGCGTCTTGATCCAGTGCCAACACCTGCACGGCGATGGGCGGGGTCAGGGTCAACTGGCGGGAAACACCGCCCAGGTTGACCTGAAGCTGATGGTCTTGATTGGCCGTCACATACGTCCTGGCGTCAGCCACGGCAAACGCCGTGACTTTCTGCTGGTTGTTTCCTGCCAAGACCTCGTCAAGGGTGACTTGCGTACGAGGTTTGGGTACCGCTGACAAGTCGTGGCTCGCGCCTTCATGGATCGGTTCCCGGGCTTGCTGGGTCGCCACCGCCTTCAACTGCCCATCCTGCAGCACATAACCACGGCCATCCAGCCCTCGCTCCAGCCCCCGGAGGCCCACCTGCGGATCGCGCTCCCAGCGTTGCGTCGCCCTGTCCCAGACCAGCAGATTGCCCTCATCCAGTGCAACCTTTCCGCGCTGCCCGAGATCGACCGCCCCGGCCAATGCCTGCAAGCTCGGCTGCGGCAACCCTTTTTCGATGCCCTTGACCAGCACATCACTCAGGTTCCATTGCGGGCTCAGTGAGTCCTTGCCGGCCAAGGGTGCGCTGTGCAGTTGCTGGCGCGAATCCCGAACCAGCGTGTTGAGCTGCCCCGCATCGTCATGGAAAAATCCCTCGACGTTGACCGCCCCCTTCAATGCCCGCTCCAACGACTCAACCGGTTGCACGGTCATCGTCAGCACGCCGCCCTGCGCCTGTTGCAGATCGGCCTGCAACAATTCGCCATGGGCATTGGTTGCATGGAGGGTATTGCCGGACAACCCGATACGCGTAAGTTGCAGCGGGTTACCGGCCTCGTCCAGCGCACGTAACCTCGTCCCTGCCGCGTGCAGAATGGAGCCACCCGGGGCATCGCTCAGGGAAACCGTGGTCTTGCCCTCGACGCTGCTGTCTGCCATGCCCAGGGGCACCTTGAGCAACTGGCCCTCACGGGTCAGGCTGATACGGCTCAAGGCGCGAGTGTCGGGGTCAGGCAACCAGGTGGTGATGGCTGGATCGAAACGGTACAGGCGCCCGCCCTCCAGACGATATTGCTGGTCATCAACGGTGGTGTGTACCTGGCTGATAATCCCCATGAGGGCCCGGCCCGGGTTGTTGCCCGTGGGGGGTGATGCCCGGTCCTCGGGGCGGCTGCTTTTGAACACCGCCGCCGCAGCAGGTGTGGACTGGATCTGAAACCGGTAGTGCCGCTCATCCTTGAAGCCCAATGCATGCTTGCCCGCACCGCCATGATCCTCGGCGACATACTGCTTGTTCGCCTGGTTCAAATGGCGCGCAATCTCCTGGCCCTCACGGGTTCCATCCGCCTGTACTTTCCCCTCTTTGAGGGTCGGCGTGAACAACATCGAAGTGGGTTGCAACGATTGGTAGCGGCTCAGTTGCTCGGGAGACGGAGCTTTCGAGAACCAGCCTGAAAGCCCTTTGTGCGGTTGTTTTACAGGCGTTTCCTGAGAAGCGCCTTCGGTGACTGACGTTATCGGCGACTCCACACCCTGACGATACGATCCGGCCAGGCCTTCTGGTACTGAATTCATTGCAACCTCTCGAAGTTTCTGCTCAAAACTCCCTAGTGACCATTTGTAGGCATTGGTTCCCTGTACCTGCAGCCGTCTTGATAGCGGGTAGCATTGTCCCGCACAGGCTGATTTGCCCAAGATCGTTTTTGCGCACTGAGGTACATTTACCCCACGGACAACAGATCATTCTCAAATGAACGGAGTCATCGCGTGTTTTCGATTTTCCACCGTCAACGCCTTACCGCCCTCTCACTGATTACCACTGCCCTCACCCTCGCCGCCTGCCACAGCGCCACCGCGCCGGAACTGCCGCCCGCCCCGGAACTCGGCTCGGGCTATCGCACCGACATGAGCACCCGCCACGCGGAGCGCCATATGGCCGCCGCCGCCAACCCGCTGGCCGCCGAAGCCGGGCGCGAAATATTGCGCAAGGGCGGCTCGGCCATCGACGCGGCGATTGCCATGCAGGCTGTACTGACCCTGGTGGAACCGCAGTCGTCCGGGATCGGCGGCGGCGCGTTTATCATGCTGTGGGACGGCAAAAAGGTGCAGGCCTATGACGGTCGCGAAACCGCACCGGCGGGCGCTACCGAGCGGTTGTTCCTCAACGCCGACGGCACGCCGATGTCGTTCCCGCAGGCCCAGATTGGCGGGCGCTCGGTGGCAACGCCGGGCGTGTTGCGCGCCCTGGAAATGGCCCACAAAAAGACCGGCCACCTGCAATGGGCGACGCTGTTCGAGCCGGCCATTCGCCTGGCCGAACAGGGCTTCCCGATCTCGGCGCGCCTGCACAGCCTGATCGTCGCCGACCGTTACATGAGCCGCTCGCCGGAAATGACCGCGTACTTTCTGAACGCCGACGGCAGCCCCAAGGCCACCGGTACGCTGTTGAAGAATCCTGCGTTGGCCAACGTGTTCAAGCGCATCGCCAAGGAAGGGCCGGACGCGCTGTACTACGGCCCGATTGCCGAAGAAATAGCCCGCAAGGTGCAAGGCAACAGCAACGCCGGCAGCCTGACGCTGACCGACCTCAAGGGCTACAGCGCGGTTGAGCGGGCGCCCCTGTGCACCGACTACAAGCGCTGGAAAGTCTGCGGCATGCCGCCGCCATCGTCGGGTGGGATCGCCATCGCGCAGATCCTCGGCACGTTGCAGGCCCTGGAAGCCCGTGACCCGCGCATGACGCTTGCGCTATTGAAGCCAGTGAAGAACGACTCCCCGGCTGGCCGGGAGCCGGTGCCCGAAGCGGTGCACCTGATCGCCGAGGCCGACCGCCTGGCCTATGCCGACCGCGCGCAGTACGTGGCGGATTCCGACTACGTGCCAGTGCCGGTGGCCGGGCTGGTGGCGCCGGATTATCTGGCCGGCCGTGCCGCATTGATTGGTGAGCGCAGCATGGGCGTCGCCAAGCCGGGCAAGCCTGCCGGCATTCAGGTGGCCTACGCGCCGGATCGCTCGCCACTGCGCATTTCCACCTCGCAAGTGGTGGCGGTGGATGACGTAGGTGGCGCGGTGTCGATGACCACTACCGTGGAGTCGGCATTCGGCTCCCATGTGATGGTCCAAGGCTTTTTGCTGAACAACCAGATGACGGACTTCTCGTTCATCCCCGAAGAGAACGGCCAGCCGGTGGCCAACCGCATCGAGCCGGGCAAGCGTCCGCGTTCGTCCATGGCGCCGACGCTGGTGTTTGATCGCCAGAGCGGCGAGCTGGTGGCCACGGTGGGTTCGCCGGGCGGTTCGCAGATCATCGAATATGTGAGCAAATCCCTGGTGGCCATGCTCGACTGGAACCTCGACCCGCAAGCCGCCGTCGGCCTGCCCAACTTCGGCAGCCGCAACGGGCCTACCGAGCTGGAAGCCGGGTTATTCAGTGCGCCGCTGAAGCAGGCGCTGAAGGACAAGGGCCACGCCCTGAGCGAAATCGACATGACCAGCGGCGCCCAGGCGATCGTTCGGGTGCGTGATGCACAGGGCAAGGTATCGTTGATCGGCGGGGCTGATCCGCGTCGTGAAGGCGAGGCCCTCGGGGACTGATGTGACTCACTGGAGAGCTGCGCGTGCACAAGGCAAATAACCTCGGCGCCCTGGTTGGCGTCGACCATGGGTTTTGTACGATTGACGATCCATTGCGGCCGGACGCGGTGTTCATCTGCAAGCAGGTGCACAGCGCCACGACCATTGAATGGCGCCCGGAGCTGATGGCCAACACGGTGGAAGCCGACGGGGTTTTCAGCCGGGATGCGCAGCCGATTGCGGTGATCACTGCCGACTGTTTGCCGCTGCTGATCGCCTCGGAAAATGGGGATCTTGTTGCGGCAATTCATGGCGGCTGGAAGGGGCTGCAAGGCGGGATCATCGCGAATGCCATGCAACGGTTTACCGCCGAGGGCGTGGCGCTGAACCAGTTGCGGATTGCGATCGGGCCGTCGATCAAGCCTTGTTGTTATGAGGTGAGCGGCGAGTTTGTGGCGCAGTTGCAGGCGAGTCAGGGGCACTTATGGCTGGACGGGAATGCGCCGTGGACGCTCGAGCAGCCGGGGCCGTTGTTGGCACCAGAGATTCAGCCGCCAGAACCCAGGCAGGCCTTGAGTGCGTGGTTTGATTTGAGCCGTTATGCGCTGATCTTGCTGGAGGCGGCGGGGATCAAGCGTGAGCAGGTTGAGGTGAGCGAGGTGTGTACGTATTGCACCTCACCGGCGTTTGCGAGTTATCGCAGAAGGACCCATGACAGTACGGAGCGCAAGACGTTGTTGTATTCGTGGATTGCTCGCGCAGAGTGATGGGAAGCCCCCTACAGCTCTCGTAGCTACTAGCCTTGGGGAGACCATAGGCTGTCATCTTTTGCGATACAACGCTTCTTGAATACCACTCCATCCGCTGACATTTTCTGGCCCCGCCATTCCTTGCCAGAGGCTACGTCAAAGACGTAGAATTTTGCGTGTTAACGATCATCGAGTCGCCACTATTCAGCAAGCTATGGCCCGATTACTGGACCGAAGAAGAACGGGGTATTTTTATGGTTTTTCTCGCCAACCACCCCGACTCAGGAACTGTCATTCCAGGCTCTGGTGGTTGCCGAAAAGTACGCTGGAGTCTTGAAGGCCGAGGCAAGAGCAGCTCAGTGCGGATCATCTACACAACACAATTGGCGTGTGGTGCACTGGTTGCCCTGCTGATTTATGGCAAAGGTGCCACCGAGAATATTCCCGCGCATGTCCTCTACAAAATCGCCAAGGAAATGAACCATGCCACTCACTGAGAAACAACTTAAGGAACGTGACGCCAAACGCAACATCGGCGAGGAATTGCTGGCTGCCGTTATTGATGTCAAAGAAGGTCGTCATGGCCAGGTCCATCACGTCGAAATCACCCAAGCCGCCGAGGCCCGAAGTAAAACTGGGCTGTCGCAACCCAAGTTCGCCGAATTGCTGGGAGTCTCTGTACGAACGCTTCAAGAATGGGAGCAAGGCCGCCGTTCTCCGTCCGGCGCAGCACGTTCATTGCTGCATATAGCAGCCATCAGGCCGGACGTTTTTCGAGAAGTCCTCAGTAACGCCTGATGGCATTCCTGGGCTACCGGCTGATCTTCAGCCCCTTACGCCCCGCATGCCGCTCCAGCGCCAGCTCGATCAACCGGCTTACCAGCTCGCTGTAGCTCATGCCTGCCGCCTGCCACAACTTGGGGTACATGCTGATGCGGGTAAAACCCGGCAACGAGTTGATCTCGTTGATCAGCACCTCACCCTCATCCGTCAGAAACACATCCACCCGCGCCAGCCCGGCGCAGCCCAGGGTTTCAAACGCTTCGATGGCCAACGCACGAATGCGCTCGCTGTGTTCAACACTGATGTCCGCCGGCACCACCACCTGGGCCGCCTGGTCATCGATGTATTTGCTGTCGTAGGAATAGAACCCGTCGCGCACCACGATCTCGCCGCAGCCGCTGGCGATGGGGTTCTCGTTGCCCAACACGGCGCATTCGATTTCCCGGCCTTTTACTGCCGATTCCACCAGCACTTTTTCATCAAACCCCAGGGCCAGCTCAACGGCCGCGTGGTATTCAGCCTCGCTGCCTACCTTGCTCACGCCCACGGATGAACCCTGGTTCGCCGGCTTCACGAACATCGGCAATCCAAGTTTCTGTTGGGCCTGTTCGAAGGTGGTACGCGCCGCCGTGCGACGGTTGAGGGTGATGAACGGCGTCACGGCAATCCCGGCATCCCGCAGCAGGCGTTTGCTGATGTCCTTGTCCATGCACACCGCCGAACCCAGCACGTCAGAGCCAACAAACGGCAAGTCGGCCATGCGCAGCAGCCCTTGCAGGCAGCCGTCTTCTCCGAGGGTGCCGTGGACGATCGGGAAGATCACATCGACATGTTCCAGCGAGGCCTGGCTGGCGGTTTCCACCAGTTGCTGGCTGGCCTTGCCCGGCACCACGGCCAGTTCGCGGTTGGATTGGTTGAGGGCGATCAGCGCCGGGTTTTCCTCGTTGAGCAAAAACCCCGAGGTGTCGTTGAGGTGCCAGTGGCCGGCCTTGTCGATGCCGATCAGGATCGGCTCAAAGCGCGAACGGTCCAGTGCGTCGACGATGTTGCGCGCCGATTGCAGCGACACTTCGTGCTCGGCCGAACGGCCACCAAAAATAATCCCTACCCGCAGCTTGCTCATGATCGGCCTCACGTTTGAAAGTAAGGCTTCTTACCATGAGCCGTCAGCGATTCGCCACCAGCGTGGCCCCGAACAGCACATAACAACCGCCGGCAAACCGGTCCAGCCACTTGCGCGAACGGCTGTAGACGTTAGCCATCCGCTCGCTGGAAAACACCAGCGCCACGCAGGAGTACCAACTGAACGACAGCGTCGCCATGGTGATCACCGCCAGGGTCAGCAGCATCGGCGACGGTGACTGCGGCATGGTGGACGCAAAGATCGTCGCGACGAACAGCGCCGCCTTGGGGTTGGACAGGTTGCCCAGCAAGCCCAGGCGCCAGGCGGAAAACAGTGAGCGCCGAGGCTCATCCGGCAACAGGTTCTGGGCCATGGACGGTGCCGAGCGCCGGAACAGTTTCAACCCCAGGTAAATCAGGTAGCAGCCGCCGATGATCTTGAACGCCAGGTACAGCATCGGCGCTGCGGTGAACAGCGACTTGATCCCCAGGCCGCCTGCCAGCCCCCAGATCACCGTGCCGGTGGCCACGCCCGAGGACGCCACCACGCCGTGGCGACGCGAGCAACTGGCGGCCAGTTGCGCGGTGTTGAAGAAGTTCGGGCCGGGCGTGACGACCGCGACGGTCCAGAGCAGGGCCAGCGAGACCAGAGGAGCCGCGTAGGCCGGATTGAACAATTCCATGTGGGATTCCGCCGAGGACAGTGCAGGAATCAGGATCATAGGCCCGGCACCCGCCGCGCACAATCGTACAAGACCCCGGCAGACAGCGGATTCAGACTGGGTTAACGTATTTCCATCTCTTTGCGCGACAACTCATCATGGCGACCAATATCGACTGGCTGCACCGCGCGCCCCACGCCAGTGGCCTGGAGCGTATAGAGGCGTACTTTGCCGGATTTGGCTTCGACCCCCATCGCCACGACACCTACGCCATCGGCCGCACCCTGTTCGGCGTGCAGAGTTTTCACTATCGCGGCGGCATGACCCACAGCCTGCCGGGACGGACCATGGTGATCCATCCCGACGAAGTGCATGACGGTTGGGCCGGCAGCGAGGAAGGCTTCAAATACCGGATGATTTATGTGGAGCCGGCGCTGATCCAGCAGGTGCTCGGTGGCAAGCCGTTGCCGTTTATTCCCGGCGGGCTGTCCAGCGACCCGTGGCTGTACCGCGCCAGCGAAGCGTTGCTGCAAAGCCTGGATTGCCCGATCGATCCGTTGCAGGAACAGGACGCGATGTTCGACCTGGCCCAGGCGCTGAACAATGCGTCGGGCATCACCGTCAGTCGCAAGACCTTCGACTACCGCGCCGCCGAGCGCGCCCGGGAATTTATCCACAGCGCCCTGGGCCGCCCGATCACCCTCGACGAGATGGCGGAATACGCCAATCGTGACCGCTGGGCGTTGTCGCGGGATTTTCGTTTGTTGTTCGGCACCAGCCCTTATCGCTACCTGACCATGCGCCGCCTGGACCTGGTGCGCAGCCTGCTCGGCCATGGCCAGTCACTGGTGGATGCGGCACTGACCGCAGGCTTCACCGACCAGAGCCACATGACCCGCCAGTTTCGCAGCACCTTCGGCATGCCGCCGTCGCGCTGGGTGAAGATGCTCGGGCGCTGAAAATCCCGCCTTGAAATGCAATCAACCTGTGGGAGCTGGCTTGCCTGCGATAGCGGTGGGTCAGCGAATAAATGACTGACTGACACTCCGCCATCGCAGGCAAGCCAGCTCCCACAGTTGATTTATGTCGCTGCTGAAATCGCATCCGACTCTATAGCGCGCTCTTTAAGCGCTAACGCCAGCACCGCACCCACCAGGGCAATCGCCGCGCTCCACCACAGCGCCAATTCGATCCCACCCGCCTGCGCCGCACCCGTCGACCCGCCAGAATTCGCCAACGACACCAGCAACGCCAGCCCCAACGCACCGCCAATCTGCTGGCTGGTGGAGGCCATGCCCGCCGCCACACCTTGCTCGCCCGGGCGGATGCCCAACCCGGCCGACACCCACATCGCCGTCCAGGTCATGCCCTGGCCGATACTCAGGATGAAAATCCCCGGCAGCAACGACCAGAACCCCGCCCCCGTCGGCAACGCCACACACACCAGGGCGATGCCCACCGCGCCCGCCAACTGGCCGCTGACCAAGGTGGTGCGCAAACCCAGCCGCGCCAGCGAACGTTCCGCCAGCCAGATGCCGGCGGTGCACACCAGGGTCGCCGGCAAAAACGCCAGCCCCGCCTGCAACACGCTGTAGCCGTAGACCTGCTGGTAATACACCGCCAGAAAATAGTACTGCACGCCAAAGCTGCTCATGAACACTGCGGTCAACACCATGGCCATGCGCAACTCGCGGTAGCCCAACAGCCGCAGCGGCATCAAGGGATCACGGCCGCGGTGTTCGATCCAGGCGAACAACCCCAGCAGCGCCACTGCCAGGGCCATGCAACCCAGGGTCGACGGCGCCGCCCAGCCCCACTCCGGCCCTTGCACCAGGGCGAACACCAGCAAGGTTCCGCCTAGCGTCACGGTCAACGCGCCGCTGATATCAAAATTGCGCCCACGGGCCCGCTCGCCATCGACGGGAATCCAGTAGCGCGCCGCCAGGGCGCAGGCGCCGGCCAACGGCACATTCACCAGGAAGACCGCTTCCCAGCCCCAGGCCTGGGTCAGCACGCCGCCGAGCAACGCCCCCAAGGCCAGGCCCGCCGCAGACGCCGCGCTCCATACCGCAAACGCACGGTTGCGCGCCGGGCCTTCGGCGTAGTGGGTGTTGATCAGCGCCAAGGTGGCCGGGAACAACAGCGCCCCGCCCACGCCCTGCACCGCCCGGGCCAGCACCAGCAACAAGGCGCTGGCGCCGAGCACCGCCGCCAGGGATGACAGCGCGTACAGCGACTGACCGAGGATGTACAAGCGCCGCTTGCCCAACAAGTCTGCCGCGCGGCCACCCAACAGCAGGAAGCCGCCGAACGCCACGGTGTAGGCGCTGACCACCCACTGCAATTGCTGGGCGGAAAAACCCAGGTGGCTGCCGATCTGCGGCAGCGCGACAAACACGATGGTCGCGTCCAGGGCGATGATCAGTTGCGCGGTTGCCAGCAACGACAACATCCAGCCTGAGGGTCGAGATAAAGACATCACAGCGTCCTGCCAGAAAATGAGAGGCGCCAGTGTCTTTCATGCTCAACAGATGATAAATAGCCTTATCACTCTTTCAGTAATGACTTTAATCATGGATTTGAACGCCGTTCGCTTGCTGGTTCGCGTCGCCGAAACCCGCAGTTTCACCCGTGCTGCCGGGGACCTGGGGCTGACCCAATCGGGCTTGTCCCGGGCCATTTCCCGGCTGGAAAACCAGTTGGGCGTACGCCTGCTGCAACGCAACACCCGCAGCGTCAGCCTCACGCCGGACGGGCAGATGCTCTATGAGCGCAGCGCGCCGCTGCTGGCGGAACTGGCCGAAGCCGAGCGGCAGATGCTCGACCGCCGCAGTTCACCGTCCGGCTTGCTGAAGATCAGCACCCCGTCGTTGTTTGGCCGCAAGGTGGTGATGCCGGTGATCGGCGAACTGACCCTTCAATACCCCGACCTGCGCATTGAAGCGGTGATGACCGACCGCCTGGTGGACATCGTCGACGAAGGCTTTGACGCCCTGCTGCGCACCGGCGAGATTCAGGACCAGCGCCTGATCGCCCGGGCACTGCCGCCGTTGCGCTGGGTCACCGTGGCCGCCCCGGCTTATCTCGCGCGTTTTGGTACGCCGCAAACCGTCGATGAGCTCAAGGACCACAACTGCCTGACCGTACGCAACCTGCGCACCAGCCGGCTGGTGGACTGGCAATTCGTACTTGATGGCAAGGTGCAGGACGTGAGTGTCGAAGGAAGGCTGATCTTTGATATCGGTGACGCGTTGGTGGATGGCGCGGTGGGCGGGTTTGGCATTGCCCAGGTGATGGATTTTGCGGTGCGCGAGGATCTGGCGGCCGGGCGCCTGGTGCCCTTGCTGGAGGAGTTTGCCGGGCGCAGCCGGGCGATATCGCTGGTGTATCCGCCGTCGCGGCAGTACTCGCCGAAGTTGATGGCGTTTGCCGAGGCCCTCAACAAGGTGCAGTGGTAATACACCCAATGTGGCTTTGGAGCATGCTGTGGCAAGGGGGCTTGCTGTGGCGAGGGAGCTTGCTGTGGCAAGGGAGCTTGCTGTGGCGAGGGAGCTTGCTCCCGCTGGGCTGCGCAGCGGCCCCAAAAAAAGCGGGAGCGCTGCGCACTCCAGCGGGAGCAAGCTCCCTCGCCACAGCAAGCCCCCTTACCACAACAAGCTCCCTCACCACAGCAAGCTCCCTCTCCACATTATCTCCCTGCCCCACAAAATCCTGACTCAGCCTTGAGCCTTGCGCTGAAACTGCAACACCACCTCCAATCCCCCACCCTCCCGATTGCTCAAGCTCAACCGCCCGTCATGGGCACTGGCAATCGTATGCGCGATGCTCAACCCCAGCCCGTAGCCGCCGGTTTCCACATTGCGTGAGCCTTCCACCCGGTAAAACGGCTCCATCACCTGTTCCAGCTGTTCCTGGGGAATCCCTGGCCCACGGTCGCTGATCACAATCTTCAAGCTGTCGGCCTTGTCCTCAACCCTCACCACCACCTCGCACCCATAACGCACCGCATTTTCCAGCAGGTTCTGCACACAACGCTTGAGGCTGCGGGCATACCCCGGCAGCGGCTGTTTGGCCCGCCCTTCTATCGTCACCGTCTCACCCACATCCTGAAGGTCCGCCTGCAAGCTTTGCAGCAAGGCGTTGATGTCGATGTTCTGGCGTTTCTCGTTGATTTCGCCGCTGCTGACAAAATCCAGGGTGCTGGACACCATGTGCTCCATTTCTTCCAGGTCGCTGCGAAAACGCTCCTTGGTGCGGTTGTCGTCGAGCATCTCCGTACGTAAGCGCAGGCGTGTGATGGGCGAGCGCAGGTCGTGGGAAATCGCCGCAAGGAACCGCGTACGTTCGGCAATATTGGCGATCAGCCGTTGTTGCATGGCGTTGAACGCCTGGGCGGCGCGGCGTACTTCGGTGGGGCCATCGACGGCCAGCGGTGGCCGTTGAATATCCCGGCCCAGCGCTTCAGCCGCCTTGGCCAACGCATTCAGCGGGCGAATGGCTAGACGAACAGCCACCAGGGCGATGATCACCAGCACCACGACCCGCAGCAAATAAATACGCATCACATAGTCGAACAACAGGTCCATCGGCGAGGTACTGGTCCAGCCCTGCTCCTCGGTGGCCTCCACCTGTAACCAGCGCCCGTCCGGCAATCGCAGGTCAATAAGGAACTGCCCCACCACCGGTTTGGAGCCGAGCAAGGTCGAAAGCCCCGCGTGCTGGCCTTCGGCGTCCAGCAACTTGAGGCTCAACAAATGCAGGTTCTGCGTATAGCCGGTCTTCTCCGAGAGCACTTTATTCAACAGACGCTCAGTGGACTGGTCGCTGTCGCTGATGCGGCTCGGCACATCACTGGCCTGATCACTGAGCGTCAGGCGAAAACGCGGTGTATCGAGCAGCTTGATCAGTACATCAGCCTGTGCCGGATCGCTGTGCACCAGCCGCACCACGTCCGCCAGCCGTGTGGCGATCAGCCGGCTGGGGATTTCCAGCACCTGGCCGTGGCGCATGTCGTACCAGATGCTGCTGGTGAGCGCCTGGGCCGCGAGCATGCCGCTGACCAGGATCAGCACCAGCCGGCCAAACAGCGAACGCGGCAGCAGTTTCACGATTGCAGCGCCACGTCGTCGGCGGTGAGCATGTAGCCCTCATTGCGCACGGTCTTGATCAGCCCGGCCGGCAATTGCGAACGCAGGCGGCTGACGCACACATCAATCGAGCGGTCGAACGGCGTGCTGTCCTTGTCGAACACATGGTTGAGCAAAAAGTCGCGACTCAGCGGCCGGTTGGGGTGTTGCAACAGCAGGCGCAACACCCGGTAATCGGAGTTGCCGAGGCTCACCACCACGCCTTCGGGCGAGAGCAATTGCCGCGCCCGGGTGTCCAGTTGCCAGCCGGCGAAGCTGATGCTCGGCGCTTCATCCAGCCGCGCCCGGTCCGGAAAACTCTGCACCCGGCGCAGCACCACCTTGATCCGCACCAGCAACTCCCGAGGGTCGAACGGCTTGGGCAAGTAATCGTCGGCGCCGATTTCCAGGCCGACGATCCGGTCGATCAGCGTGCCCTTGGCGGTGAGCATGATCACCGGCGTGTTGGAGCTCACCCGCAATTCGCGGCACAGACTCAGGCCGTCTTCGCCGGGCAGCATCAGGTCCAGCACGATCAGGTCGATGACATTCAGCGCCAGGCGGCGGCGCATTTCCTTGCCGTCGCCAGCGGTGGACACCTGGAAGCCGGCATCACTCAGGTAGTCGCACAACAGCTGGCGGATTTGCGGGTCGTCATCGACGATCAACAAGTGGTCTTGCTTGGCCATGGGGCAATTCGTCCGAAACTCAAAAGGCAGGAGATAGCCGAAACGTCAGCCAGGCGTGCACGCAAATGTAATGGAATGTTGTGGAAAGCGGTAATCGCGCATCCCCATTACAAAGCCACGGCATGCCGGCCGGTATCGGTCTTTAGACTACCGAATCTAAATGAGATTAATTGTAATTTAGCCTAGGTCACTCTGAATGCCATTGCCTTCCCCTCGCGTTCTGTCGCGCCAATCTACCCTTGCGCCGATGTTCGGCCTGCTTGCCGCCGGCAGCCTTCCACCCACTGCCTGGGCCGATGCGCCGGTGGCGGCGTCCCAGGATTCGGTGCTGAGCCTGCCGGAAATCAAGATCGATGGCGAAGCCACTTCGGCTTTCAAGGTTGACCGGGTGACCTCGGCAAAAATCAGCCAGCCACTGCTGGACGCCCCGCAAAGCGTGACCATTGTCCCGCAGCAAGTGCTCAAGGAGCAGAACGCGCAAACCTTGCAGGAAGTGTTGCGCAACGTGCCGGGCATCACCTTCATGTCCGGCGAAGGCAACCTGGGCTGGGGTGACCTGTTTTCGATTCGCGGGTTTTCTTCGGAGCAGAGCCTGACCGTCGACGGCGTGCGCGATGCCGGCCAATCGACCCGCACCGACACCTTCAACCTGCAACAGGCGGAAGTGTTCAAGGGCACCGGCTCGATCGAATCCGGCGTGTCGGCTGTAGGCGGCAGCGTCAACCTGGTGAGTAAAGAGGCGCACCTGGGAGACGCCAACAAGCTCTCCGCCGGCATCGGCACCGACAGCTACCGCCGCCTCACCGGCGATTTCAACAAGCAGTTGAACGACACCACCGCCCTGCGCATCAACCTGATGAAACACTACAACCAGGTGGCCGAGCGCGACGACGTGGACTACGACCGCTGGGGCATCGCGACCTCCCTCGGCTTCGGCCTGGGCACCGACACGCGCCTGTTTATCGACACCTTTTACCAGAAGGACGACAACACCCCGGACGGCGGCGTGCCGATCCAGCGCGGCACCGACGGCGACCGCATGCCCGGCGTGAAGCGTTCGAACTGGTACGGCGATTCGCACCTGTACACCCAGCAGACCAAAACCACCTCGCTGACCACCCGCTTCGAACATGATTTGGACTGGAACGAAGCGACCCTGAAAAACCAGACCAAGTGGGAGCGCACCGACAACTTTGCCGTGCTCTCACCCGCACGCTTCTTTGCCGCCAACGCCAATGGCCAGAAAACCTGCACCGGCCCGCGCTGTGCGACCCTGGGCTACACCGGCGTAGGACCGATCAGCCAAGTGCCCGGCAGCACGGTGAATGCCTACCCGGGATACGCCAACAGCGGTAACACCGCCTACGGCATTCTGCGGGGCAGCGACTTCGGCCAGTCGACGCGCTACACCATTCTCGACAACCAGACCGACTTCGCCTTCAAGCTCAACACCGGCGGCCTGGAACACGCAGTGGTCAGCGGGCTTGAGTTCTATCACGAGACCTACGGCGGCCTGAAACGCAACGCCGAGGTGCCGGCCGGCGATCTGTTCTTCGACATGAACGACCCGAACCACAGCTTTGCCAGCACCACCGTGACCAAGGGCGAAGGCCAGCCGCGCTCGGTGATCGACAACGCCGGTATCTACCTCGGTGACACCATCACCCTCAATGAACAGTGGCAAGTGCTCGGCTCCCTGCGCTACGACAACTGGCAGGCCAAGACCACCCAGCGTGGGCAGGCTTCCGTCGACAGCACCGACGGAGCCGTGAGCGGACGTGTCGGCGCGGTGTACAAGCCTTTGCCTAACGGCAGCATCTACGTGTCCTACAGCGAAGCGGCACAACCGTCGGCCCTGGGCGCGTCCACCAACAACCAGATCTACGGCGCGGCCAGCACCAGCAACTACACCCCGGCCAAGTCGAAAACCTACGAAATCGGCACCAAGTGGGACATTGCCCACGACCTGCTGAACGTCACCGCCGCGATCTTCCGCACCGAACTGGACAACTCCTGGGAATACCAGGACGGCGAAACCGCACCGGTCCGCGCCCTCCCGGCCAAACGCGTAGACGGCGTGGAGCTTGGCCTGCAAGGCAATATCAGCCCGCGCTGGACGGTGTACAGCGGGTTCTCGGCGCTCAAAAGCACCCAGACCAAGGGCGCCAACAAGGGCGAGGAAGCCAAGAACGTTCCCGACCTGACCGCCAACCTGTGGACCACCTACGCCGTCACCGACGACCTGAGCCTGAGCTACGGCGCGCAGTACGTAGGACGCCGCCGCTACAGCGACAATAAATACGTCGGCGGTTTGAACAACAACAGCAGCTACGCCAACGGCCCGTCCGGCGTCTACGCGATCTACACCCGCGACCACGAAAAGGCCCCGGGCTACTGGCTCAACAACGTGGCTGCGCAATACAAGGTGACCAAACAAACCACGGTCAACCTCAACCTCAACAACGTATTTAACAAGTTCTACTACAGCCAGATCGGCTCGTCCCTGGACGGCTTCCAGCTCTACGGCATCCCGGGCGCCGGGCGCACGCTCACGGCCAGCGTCGACTATGAGTTTTAAGCCGGCCCCCGAGGCGAACGCTGCAACCGAGCGGCGCCTATCACAACCTTTTGCGGCGCTGGAGCGATGTCTGATGCGCCGCCTTCACCTGGAGTTCTCGCCATGCTGAAACCCCGCAACTTCCTCAAGCTGGGCGCGCTGTTTGCCGTGCTGATCCTGGGGCACGCCGAAACGGCCGCCGCCCATGAAGTCACCGACGTGCTGGGCCGCCAGGTCAACGTGCCGGACCACGTGCAACGTGTGGTGCTCGGCGAAGGCCGTTTGATTTCCGCCTTCGCCTTGCTGGACAAGGACGCGCCGTTCCAACGAATTGTCGGCTGGCAGAATGATTTGAAGCTGCTGGACGCCCACACCTACAACGCCTACGTGGCGAAATTTCCGACGGTAAAAGACATCCCGCTGATTGGTCAGGCGTCGGAGCAAAGTGTCAGCGCCGAGGAAATTCTCTCGCTGAAACCCGACCTCGCCGTGTTCAGCATTTCCGGCCACGGCCCCACCGAACACAGCCCGGTGGCGGACGTGTTGGCCAAGGCGGGAATCGCCGTGTTGTTCGTGGACTTTCGCATCAACCCGGTGCAAGGCACTCACACCAGCATGACGGCCCTGGGCCAAGCCCTTGGCCGGGAAACCCAGGCCAAGGCGTTCCTCGACTTTTATGACCAGCACATCAAGGTGATCACCGACGCCGTCGCCACCTTGCCGGCCGGGCCGCGCCCGAGTGTGTTCCTGGAATTGCTGGCCGGTGCCTGGCAGGCGCCGGGGCACACCACCGGCAAGAGCGGCATGGGTGAAGTGATCAAGCTGGTGGGCGGGCGCAACATCGCCGCCGATGTGGTGCCGGGGGCGCTGGGGGACATCAGTGTCGAATACGCACTGAAGGCCGACCCGGATGTGTACGTGGCCACCGGTAATCACAAGCCTGGGTTGATTCTTGGCGCGGGCGTGAGCAACGAAGACGCACGCGCCGCGTTTGACAGCGTGCTGGCACGCCCGGAATTTGTGAACCTTCGGGCGATTCGCGAGGGCAATTCCCACGGCCTGTGGCATGACTTCTACAACTCGCCGTACAACCTGCTGGCGATTGAAGCGCTGGCCAAGTGGGTGCATCCGGAACTGTTCGCCAAGCTGGACCCCAAGGCGACCATGGAAGCGATAAACCAGCAGTTCCTTGGCATGCCGTTGCAGGGTGCTTACTGGATTGATGGCAAGGCCAAGTAACTAAGGCTCACAACCCATTCCCTGCCTGGACACGATTCCTGTGGGAGCTGGCTTGCCTGCGATAGCGGTGTTGGATTCACCATCGCCATCGCAGGCAAGCCAGCTCCCACACTGACCGAGTACCTGCAGGGATTTTCGTCGTTTTCAAGGCTGCGAATCCAATGACCACTCAAACCCTCGACCTCGCCGCCGCCAGCCAGGGCTATCGCCGCCTGCTCGCGCGCCGTTGCTGGCTGCTGGCCCTGCTGGGAGGCGCGCTGGTTTGCGCGATCCTCGTGGACCTGGCCAGCGGCCCGTCGGGCATGGGCCTTGGCGCCCTGCTCGATGGTTTGCTGCACCCGGCGCACTTGAGCGCCACCGACCAGGTGATTATCTGGAACGTGCGCCTGCCCTACGCGCTGATGGCAGTGTTGGTGGGCTGCGCGCTGTCCCTGGCGGGTGCCGAGATGCAGGCGATCCTGAACAACCCGTTGGCCAGTCCGTTCACTCTGGGGGTTTCTTCGGCCGCGGCATTGGGCGCGTCCCTGGTGATTGTGTTTCCAGTGACGACGCTGTGGGTGTCGGCCAATACGGCGATTTCCATTTCGGCGTTTGTGTTCGCTGCCGCCTCGGTATTTTTGCTGCAAGCCATGTCCCGCCTGCGGGGTGCCGGGGTGGAAAGCCTGGTGCTGTTCGGCATCGCCCTGGTCTTCAGTTGCAACGCGGTGGTCGCGCTGTTGCAACTGGTGGCCACCGAGGACGTGCTGCAACAACTGGTGTTCTGGACCTTGGGCAGCGTGACCCGAGCCAACTGGGACAAGCTTGGCATCCTCGCGTTTGTGGTCGCCGTGGTCATGCCCTTTTCCTTCGCCGCCGCCCCGCGCCTGACCCTGCTGCGCATGGGCGAAGACCGTGCGCAAAGCTTTGGTGTCGACGTGAAACGCCTGCGGTTTTTCTCGTTGTTGCGCATCAGCCTGCTGTCGGCCACCGCCGTGGCGTTTGTGGGAACCATCGGATTTATCGGCCTGGTGGGTCCGCATATCGCGCGGATCCTGGTGGGTGAAGACCAGCGCTTCCTGCTGCCGGCCAGCGCCCTTGTCGGCGCTTTGCTGCTGTCGCTGTCGTCCATCGCCAGCAAGCTGATCATGCCCGGCGTGATTGTGCCGGTGGGCATCGTCACCGCACTGGTGGGCGTGCCGATTTTCGTGTTGCTGGTGTTCAAGCGTGGGAGACAGTTATGAGCAGCGGGTTGTCGATTCAGAACGCCCACGTCAGCTATGGACGGCGCCAGATCGTGCACGACCTGAGTTTGCCGACCCTGGCCCATGGCAGCCTGACCGCGCTGATCGGGCCGAACGGTGCGGGCAAGTCGACGTTGTTGCGGGCCATAGCCGGCCTGGAAAAGATGCAGGGCGTCGTAAGACTGGGTGACCTGGACCTGACGAAAATGTCGGTTGGCGAGCGCGCCCGGCGCGTGACCTACATGCCGCAGAACCTTCCGCCGGGGTTGAGCCTGAGCGTGATGGAAAGTGTGATCGCCGCGTTACGGGTGGCGAACGTCGATGGCATTCCGCTTTCAAGCGACGCGTGCATGCGCGAGGCGTTCGATGCGTTGCAAAGGATTGGCATCGCTCATCTGGCGGACCAGCTGTTGAGTACGTTATCCGGCGGCCAGCGGCAACTGGTCAGCCTGGCGCAACTGATTGCGCGCCGTCCACAGGTGATGCTGCTGGATGAACCCACCAGTGCGCTGGACTTGAACTACCAGTTGAAGGTCATGGATTGCGTACGTGACCTGGTGCGGGAGCACAACCTGATTGCAGTGGTGGTGCTGCACGACATCAATCTGGCGGCGCGCTACGCCGACCATATCGCGGTGCTGCGACAGGGTCGGCTGTATGCCAGTGGTGCAGCGGATGAGGTGCTGGATGCGGCGCTGTTTGCCGAAGTCTATGGCGTGCGGGTACGCATCGAGCGGTGCTCACAGCAGACGTTGCAGGTGTTGGTGGATGGTGCCGTGGCTTAAACCCCGCCGTAGCAGCTGTCGAGCTTCAGCGAGGCTGCGTCGGGCGCGACGCGGTGCAGTGCCTGGCCTGGAAGCGGCGGTGCGGCCAACGCAGCCTCGCTAAGGCTCGACAGCTGCTACGGGGAGGAGGGTTTCAGAGGAAATGACGGTGGCGTACTCACCGTGCAGGTTGCCCAACGACATGGCGTGCACCGTCTCGGCCGAATGCATCTGCCCGAAAAAGTCGGCCTTGTCGAAGGTGTAGCAGGCATCTTCTATAACCCACGTCTCAAACCCCAGGTTACCGGCAGTGCGGGCCGTGGCCTCCACCGAGTTATGGGTGGCCACGCCCACCAGCACCATTTGCTGAATCCCCACCTCACGCAAATTCGCTTCCAGCCCCGTGCCACAAAACGCATCCGGCACCCGCTTCTGGATCAACTGCTCGCCCGCCTGGGGAACAAACGCGTCCTGAAACTCCACCCCCGCCTGTTCCGGCCAGAACACCGACTCCGGCGAATGCGACAAATGCTGCACATGAATCACCGGCCAGCCTTGCCGCCGCCAATGCCCCAGCAACGCCAGCATACGTTCCTCCGCCTGCGGGTTATTACGCCGCCCCAGCCTGGGATGGTGAATGCCTTTTTGCTGATCAATCAGCACCAACACCGCGCCCGCACGGATTTCCATATCGATAGACCCAAATGTTTCATTGAATTTTCGTCACCCTAACATTACCTATACCTACAGGCATTCGCTCAAGCGTCACCACCCTTGGAGAGCTTCATGATCGACCTGTATTACTGGACCACCCCCAACGGTCACAAAGTGTCGTTGTTCCTGGAAGAAGCCGGTCTGCCTTACGAGGTGCACCCGATCAACATCGGCCAGGGCGACCAGTTCAAACCCGACTTCCTGAAAATCGCCCCCAACAACCGCATCCCGGCCATCGTCGATCAGAACCCGACGGACGGCGGCGCACCGATTTCCCTGTTCGAATCCGGCGCGATCCTGCTGTACCTCGCGGAAAAAACCGGCAAGTTCATTCCCCAGGACCTGCGCGGTCGTCAGGAAGCATTGCAATGGCTGTTCTGGCAAATGGGTGGCCTGGGCCCGATGGCCGGGCAGAATCATCACTTCAGCCAGTTCGCCCCGGAGAAGATCCCCTACGCGATCAAACGCTATGTGGATGAGACCGCCCGCCTGTATGGCGTGCTGGACCGGCGTCTGGCCGACCGCAAATTTGTGGCCGGCGAGGAATACAGCATTGCCGACATGGCGATCTACCCTTGGATCGTTTCCCACAAGTGGCAGAGCCAGAAGCTGGAAGACTTCCCACACGTAGAACGCTGGTTCAATCACATCAAGCAACGCCCTGCTACGGTGCGTGCTTATGAGCTGGTGCAGAAGGTCAATCCACCGAAATCCTGACCCAAAGGTGCGTTTCACGCTCTGTGGGAGCTGGCTTGCCTGCGATTGCATCACCCTGGTGAATCAGACACACCAAGGTGCCAGCATCGCAGGCAAGCCAGCTCCCACAGGATTTTGTGCTGATCCATAAATCTATCTACAAATAAGCATCGCCTCCCGCTTGCGTCGTTTCGCCGCGCTCACTAACGTAGCGCCTTTACTGACGCTACCCCCCGCAGGAGCTTTGCCATGGCCTCGCCAGCCCTCTCACATTTTCTTCCCCGGTTCGGCGTTGCCGCGGCCATTGCCAGTGCCTTGGGCCTGGCCGGTTGCCAGTTACAGAGCACCCAAGACACCCTGCCTCCGGTTTCCGGCGTGCAGCCCATCAAGGGCCTGGCGCAGAACGTTTCCGTGCGCCGCAACAGCCAAGGCATCCCGCTGATTGAAAGCAGCACGTTCCATGACGCGCTGTTCACCCTGGGCTATGTGCACGCCAGCGACCGCATCACCCAGATGGTCACCCTGCGCCTGCTGGCCCAGGGCCGCCTGGCGGAAATGTCCGGGCCGGATGTGCTGGATGTCGACCGTTTCATGCGGGCGGTCAACCTGCGCAAGAGCGCCGGCGAGCTGTATAACGCCTCGTCGCCGCGCCTCAAGCGCTTCTTTGAAGTGTATGCGCGCGGGGTCAACGCCTACCTGTTCCGCTACCGCGACAAACTGCCGCCAGACCTGGCCCAGAGCGGCTACAAGCCCGAATACTGGAAGCCGGAAGATTCGGCGCTGCTGTTCTGCCTGCTGAATTTCAGCGAGTCGACCAACTTGCAGGAAGAGTTGTCGTCGCTGGTGCTGGCGCAAAAAGTCGGCGCCGACAAACTCGCCTGGCTGACCCCAAACTACCCGGATGAACCGTTGCCGGTGGCCGAGTCCGACAAGCTCAAGGGCATCAACCTGGGCCAGATCCCGGGTCTCGCCGCGCTGACCAGCCTCAGCGAACACCTCGGCACCCTGAACACCCTGGGCACGTCCAGTTCCAGCAACTGGGCTATCGGCCCGCAGCGCAGTCGCAGCAACAAGAGCCTGCTGGCCAATGACCTGTCGACCTCGATGCAGGCGCCATCGCTGTGGAACTACGTACAGATCCGCTCGCCGAAATACCAGGCCGCCGGTGTGTCGATCGCCGGCTTGCCAACCCTGCTTTCCGGGTTCAACGGCAAGGTGGCCTGGAGCATGAGCCAAGTCGCGGGCGATACCCAGGATGTGTTCCTGGAGAAGGTCAAGCGCCAGGGCAACGCGCTGTACTACGAGAACAACGGCAAATGGCTGCCGGCCATCGTGCGTAACGAAACCTACTTCGCCAAGGGCCAGCGGCCGATTCGCGAAGCGGTGTACGAAACCCGCCACGGGCCATTGCTCAACAGCGCCCAGTCGCTGAACAGCGGCTACGGCCTGGCCTTGCAGACCGCCGACTTCAAGGACGACAAGAGCCTGGACGCGTTCTTCGACCTGTCCCGTGCGCAAACCGCCAGTAAAGCGTCTGACGCCACCCGGGAAATTCGCGCAATTGCCTTGAACATGGTCTTCGCCGACGCCAGCAGCATCGGCTGGCAAGTCACCGGGCGTTTCCCGAACCGCCGTGAAGGCGAAGGCCTGGTGCCATCGCCGGGCTGGGACGGGCGTTTCGACTGGGATGGCTACGCCGACGCGATGCTGCACCCTTACGATCAGGACCCGACCCAGGGTTGGATCGGCACTGCCAACCAGCGCACCATTCCCCGCGGCTACGGCATGCAACTGTCCAACTCGTGGGCGGCGCCGGAACGTGCCGAACGCATCGCGCAACTGGCGGGCAGCGGCAAGCATGACAGCCGTAGCATGATCGCCATGCAGTACGACCAGACCACCACGTTTGCCGCCAAGCTCAAGAGCATGTTCCAGGCGCCGGGCATGGCCCAGCCGCTGAAACAGGCGATCGATGGATTACCGGTGGCCGAACAGGCCAAGGCGCGGGAAGCACTGGGCCGCCTGATGGCCTTTGATGGCCGCCTGGCAGCTACCTCCGCCGACGCGGCGATTTATGAGTTGTTCCTGCAGGAAAGCGCCAAGCAGATTTTCCTCGACGAACTCGGCCCGGAAAACAGCGCCACCTGGAAAGCCTTTATCGGCAACGCCAACCTGTCGTACTCGGCGGTGGCCGACCACCTGCTGGGGCGCGAAGACAGCCCGTTCTGGAATGACGCCCGCACCGGGCAGAAAACCGACAAGCCGGCGATCCTCGCCCGCAGCCTGGCCGCCGCGATTACTGCTGGCGACAGCGCATTGGGCGCCGATCACAAGGCCTGGCAGTGGGGCAAATTGCACAGTTACACCTGGAAGGACACCAGCGGCAAGACCATTCGCGGGCCACTGGCGGCAGGCGGCGATCACAACACGCTGAACAGCGCGCCATATAGCTGGGGCCAGAGTTTCGACACAACCCAGGTACCGGCGCTGCGGATGATCGTCGACTTCGGGCAGGCGGAACCGATGATGGGCCAGAGCGGCATCGGCCAATCCGGCAACCCGGCCAGCCCGAACTACGCCAACGGCATCGACCCGTGGCTGAAGGCGCAATACCTGAGCTTTCCGATGCAGCCGCAGAACTTTGACGGGGTTTATGGGAAGACGCGGTTGACGTTGGTGCCGGGCAAATAACCCGGCACCCCTGAAAAAACCCAATCTTTGTAGGAGCTGGCTTGCCAGCGATGGCTTCAACTCGGTCTGACTGCAAGACCGAGTCGCCAGCATCGCCGGCAAGCCAGCTCCTACAGTTGATTGCATGCATTCCGATAGAACTTCTCCACCCGCCCCCGCCTCATAATTAACAAGCCCACCTCCACGGCACGCCCATGGACCTTGTTATCGCCCGGCCCGAAGGCCTCTACTGCCCCGCCGGGGATTTCTACATCGACCCCTGGCGCCCGGTGGAGCGCTCGGTGATCACCCACGCCCACGGCGATCACGCCCGCACCGGCAATCAGCACTACCTGGCCGCCGCTCCCGGCGAAGGCATCCTGCGCTCGCGCCTGGGCCAGGACATCAACCTGCAAACCCTGGCGTACGGCGAAACCCTGCTCCATCACGGCGTCACCTTGAGTTTCCACCCCGCCGGCCACGTGCTCGGCTCCGCCCAGGTGCGACTCGAATACCAGGGCGAAGTCTGGGTGGCCTCCGGCGACTATAAAGTCGAACCCGACGGCACCTGCGCGCCGTTCGAACCGGTGCGTTGCCATACCTTTATTACCGAGTCGACCTTCGGCCTGCCGATCTATCGCTGGCAGCCCCAGGCGCAGATTTTTGCCGGGATCAACGACTGGTGGCAGGCGAATATCGCCGCCGGCAAGGCCAGCGTGTTGTTCTGTTACTCCTTTGGCAAGGCCCAACGAATCCTCCACGGGATCGACGCCAGCATCGGCCCGATCCTCAGCCATGGCGCGGTAGAACCCCTTAACCGGGTGTACCGCGAAGCCGGCATCTACATCCCCGAAACCCTATACGCCGGTGATTTCAAAAAGACCGATCCCCTGCTGCGCCAAGCCCTGATCATCGCCCCGCCCTCGGCCGGCGGCAGCACCTGGATACGCCGTTTCGGCGACTACAGCGATGCCTTCGCCAGCGGCTGGATGCGCCTGCGCGGCACCCGGCGGCGGCGCGGGGTAGATCGCGGGTTTGTGCTTTCGGACCACGCCGACTGGCCCGGGTTGTTGTGGGCCATCGAGCAAACCGGCGCCGAGCGGGTGATGGTCACCCAC
This sequence comes from Pseudomonas yamanorum, assembly GCF_013386765.1. GTDB lineage: Bacteria > Pseudomonadota > Gammaproteobacteria > Pseudomonadales > Pseudomonadaceae > Aquipseudomonas > Aquipseudomonas yamanorum_A. Next base: position 76,258 of record NZ_JACARE010000007.1, on the reverse strand, counting down.
GGTTCTGTGGGTGTGCTGGTCCGGCACCTGCGGGAAAAGGGCCTGAACGCCCAGGGCTTCACCACCGAATACGGCGATGACGAAGAGGAAGTCGCGTCATGAAAGCCTTCGCCGAGCTGTACGCCAACCTCGACGCCACCACCTCCAGCAACGCCAAGCTCGCCGCCTTGCAGGCCTATTTTCTCCAGGCGCCCGCGGAAGACGCGGCGTGGGCGGTGTACTTTTTATCCGGCGGGCGGCCCCGGCAACTGGTGCCGACCCGACTGCTGCGGGACATGGCCACCGAAGCCGCCGGCATCGAGCCGTGGTTGTTCGAAGAGAGTTATCAGTCGGTAGGCGACCTGGCGGAAACCATTTCCCTGCTGCTGCCGGAATCGCCCCACACCTCGGACGACGGCCTGGCGGTGTGGCTGGAAGAAAAACTCCTGCCCCTGCGTGGCCTGCCGCCCGAAGAACTGGCCGCACGCCTGCCCGCCTTGTGGACACAACTGGATCAACCGAGCCTGATGCTCTGCATCAAGCTGATCACCGGCAGCTTCCGGGTCGGCGTATCAAAACTGTTGGTGACCCGCGCCCTCGCCGCCATGGCCGGGCTGGACAGCAAGCGCGTGGCCCAGCGTCTGGTGGGCTACACCGACCTGTCCAACCGTCCGACGGCCGAAGGCTATTTAAAGCTGATTGCCGCCGAATCGTCCGACGAACACGCCCAACGTGGCGGGCAGCCGTATCCGTTTTTTCTCGCCCATGGCCTGGCGCTACCGGTGGAGCAATTCGATGCCTTGCTCGGTGCTCCCGCAGACTGGCAAGTGGAATGGAAGTGGGACGGCATCCGCGCCCAACTGGTCAAGCGCGAAGGTCGCTTGTGGATCTGGTCCAGGGGTGAAGAGCTGGTCACCGACCGCTTCCCCGAACTCCACGACCTGGAGCACCGCCTGCCAGATGGCACGGTGATCGACGGCGAAATCGTGGTGTGGAAGGAATCGGTACAGCCCTTCGCCCTGCTGCAACAGCGCATCGGCCGCAAAACCCTGAGCAAGAAAATCCTCGAAGACGCCCCGGTCGCGGTGCTGGCCTATGACCTGCTGGAACACCATGGTGAAGACTGGCGCAACCACACCCAGGCCGAACGCCGGGCGCAGCTGGAGCAGGTGATTGCCGATTGCGAGCAGCCCACGCTGCGGGCCTCGCCATTGCTGACCGCCGATAGCTGGCAAGCGTTGGCAGAGCAACGTGAAGCCTCCCGCAGCCTGGGCGTGGAAGGCATGATGCTCAAGGCCCGCGATGGCCTCTACGGCGTGGGTCGGACCAAGGACATGGGCGTGTGGTGGAAATGGAAAGTCGACCCGTTCAGTGTCGACGCGGTGCTGATCTATGCCCAGCGCGGTCATGGCCGGCGCGCCAGCCTGTACAGCGACTACACCTTCGCCGTGTGGGACGGCCCGCCCGGCAGCGAGCGCACGCTGGTGCCTTTCGCCAAGGCGTATTCGGGGCTGACCGATGAAGAAATGCGCAAGGTCGACGGGATTATCCGCAAGACCACCGTGGAAAAATTCGGCCCGGTGAGCAGTGTGACGCCCAGCCTGGTGTTTGAGTTGGGTTTCGAGGGGATTGCCCTGTCCAAGCGCCACAAGAGCGGGATTGCCGTGCGTTTTCCGAGGATGTTGCGGTGGCGCCAGGATAAGTCGGTCGAGGAAGCGGACAACCTGGCGACGTTGCAGGATTTACTCACCTGACACTTCTCTGAGGAACGCCACCGACCAATGTGGGAGCTGGCTTGCCTGCGATGCAGACGCCTCGGACTATCAGCTACACCGAGATGATGCTATCGCAGGCAAGCCAGCTCCCACACAAGTGCTCCATTTGAAATCTTCCAGCGCCTCAAAATAGTGCTCAGAATTATCTATGCCCATTTTCGGGCATTTCCTACTGGCACAACTTCTTAATCTCACCTTTTAAAACGACCATTCGGAACTATGGTGCAGAAATTGCTACTTGAGTCGGGTCTGACACCGTTCAGTAACAGTCCTAACCGCGCCACAAGCGCTTATCTTGGTTTCCAGGGATTACATAATGAAAAAAGCATTGCTGACCCTTTCTGCACTGGCTCTGTGCATGGCCGCCGGTTCCGCGCTGGCCAAGGAATACAAGGAATTGCGTTTTGGTGTCGATCCGTCCTACGCGCCGTTTGAGTCAAAAGCCGCCGACGGCAGCCTGGTGGGCTTCGATATCGACCTGGGCAATGCCATCTGTGCCGAGCTGAAGGTCAAGTGCAAATGGGTCGAAAGTGACTTCGACGGCATGATTCCAGGCCTCAACGCCAACAAGTTCGACGGCGTGATTTCCTCGATGACCGTGACCGAAGCCCGTGAAAAGGCGATCGACTTCTCCAACGAGCTGTTCTCCGGCCCGACTTCCCTGGTGTTCAAAAAGGGCGCGAACTACTCCACACCTGAGTCCCTCAAGGGCAAGAGCGTTGGCTACGAGCAAGGCACCATCCAGGAAGCCTACGCCAAGGCCGTACTGGACAAGGCCGGTGTGACCACCAAGGCCTACGCCAACCAGGACCAGGTTTATGCTGACCTGACTTCCGGCCGTCTGGACGCTTCCGTACAAGACATGCTGCAAGCCGAACTGGGCTTTTTGAAGTCGCCAGCCGGTGCTGACTATGAAGTCAGCAAGGCCATCGACGACCCACTGCTGCCGTCCAAAACTGCGGTCGGTATCAAAAAAGGTAACAAAGACCTCAAGGCCTTGTTGGATAAAGGTATCAAAGCGTTACACGATGATGGCACCTACGCCACCATCCAGAAGAAACACTTTGGCGATCTGAACCTGTACAGCGGCAAATAATGCCTGGGGCGCCCTTCCTCTGGAGGGGCGCTTTTTTATCGCCATAGGTCCTGATTTATGTTCGAAGATCTGTTGCAAACCCTGGGCCTCAGCGCCTTTAGCTTGAAGGGTTTCGGCCCGCTGTTGCTGCAAGGCACCTGGATGACCATCAAGTTGTCGGTGTTCTCCCTGGCCGTCAGCGTGTTGCTGGGCTTGCTCGGCGCCACCGCCAAACTGTCCAGCCTGCCGTTCCTGCGGATTCCCGCGCAAATCTATACCACCTTGATTCGCGGCGTGCCCGACCTGGTGCTGATGCTGCTGATTTTCTACAGCCTGCAAATCTGGCTGACCGGCTTTACCGACTTTATGGAATGGGACTACATCGAGATCGACCCATTCAGCGCCGGGGTCATCACCCTGGGCTTTATCTACGGTGCGTATTTCACCGAGACCTTTCGCGGCGCGATCCTCGCCGTGCCCCGTGGCCAACTGGAGGCCGCCACGGCCTACGGGCTCTCGCGCAGCCAGCGGTTTCGCTTCGTGACCTTCCCGCAGATGATGCGCTTCGCCCTGCCGGGCATCGGCAATAACTGGATGGTGATGCTCAAGGCCACGGCCCTGGTGTCGATCATCGGCCTGGCCGACCTGGTCAAGGCTGCCCAGGACGCCGGCAAGAGCACCTATCAGCTGTTCTATTTCCTGGTGATCGCCGCGTTTATCTACCTGTTGATCACCAGCGCCTCCAACTTCGTCCTGCGCCGCCTCGAACGGCGCTACTCCGCAGGCTCACGGGAGGCAGTGCGATGATCGAACTGATCCAGCAATACTGGCGGCCCTTCCTTTATAGCGACGGCCAGCACATCACCGGCCTGGCCATGACCATGTGGCTGCTCAGCGCGTCGATCTTCATTGGCTTTCTGGTATCGATCCCGCTGTCCATCGCCCGGGTGTCGCGCAACCGCTGGGTGCGCTGGCCGGTGCAGTTCTACACCTACCTGTTTCGCGGCACGCCGCTGTATATCCAGTTGCTGATTTGCTACACCGGGATCTACAGCATCGCGGCGGTTCGTGCGCAGCCGGTGCTGGATGCGTTCTTTCGTGATGCGATGAACTGCACCCTCCTCGCCTTCGCCCTCAACACCTGCGCCTACACCACGGAGATTTTCGCCGGGGCGATCCGCAGCATGGCCCACGGCGAAGTGGAAGCGGCGAAAGCCTACGGCCTGAGCGGCTGGAAGCTGTATGCCTACGTGATCATGCCGTCGGCCCTGCGCCGCTCGTTGCCGTACTACAGTAATGAAGTGATCCTGATGCTGCACTCGACCACGGTGGCCTTCACCGCAACCATCCCGGATATTTTGAAAGTCGCCCGGGACGCCAACTCGGCCACTTACATGACGTTTCAATCATTCGGTATCGCTGCGCTGATCTACCTGACCGTGACCTTTGCCCTGGTGGGTCTGTTTCGTCTGGCGGAGCGCCGCTGGCTGGCCTTTCTCGGGCCCAGCCACTAAGGAGCCTTCATGCGTCATCAGATTCATCCACTCGTGGCGCCGGTGCCGGGCACGGCGCGGCAGATCCACAGTTTCCACTTCGGGCCCGAGCAGGCAGAAGGCAAGGTCTACATCCAGTCGTCGCTGCATGCCGACGAGTTGCCGGGCATGCTGGTGGCCTGGCATCTCAAGGCGCGCCTGGCACAACTGGCTGCGGCCGGCCGCCTGCGCAGCGAGATCGTGCTGGTGCCCATCGCCAACCCCACCGGCCTGGAACAGGTGTTGATGGACATCCCCCTGGGCCGCTACGAGCTGGAAAGCGGGCAGAACTTCAATCGCCTGTTTGTCGACCTGAGCGACGAAGTCGGCAATCAGGTTGAAGAACTGCTGGGAGACGATCCGCAGCACAACGTCGAGTTGATCCGCGACGCTCTGGTCATGGCCCTTGGGGCGCAAACACCCGCCACTCAATTGGAGTCCCAGCGCCTGGTGCTGCAACGCCTGGCGTGCGATGCCGACATGGTGCTGGACCTGCACTGCGACTTCGAAGCCGTGGCGCACCTGTACACCACCCCCGAAGCGTGGCCCCGGGTGGAGCCGTTGGCGCGCTATATCGGCTCGGAAGCCAGCCTGCTGGCCACCGACTCTGGCGGGCAATCGTTCGATGAATGCTTCACTTTGGTGTGGTGGCAATTGCAGCAACGGTTTGGCGAGCGTTTCCCGATCCCGATGGGCAGCTTTTCGGTGACCGTCGAGCTGCGCGGCCAGGGCGACGTCAACCACGGCCTGGCCAGCCTCGACTGCCAGGCGATCATTGATTACCTGATTCACTTCGGCGCGATCAGCGGCGAGCCTGCACCGCTGCCGCAATTGCCCTACCCCGCCACACCACTGGCGGGCGTCGAGCCGGTGGCCACGCCCGTGGGCGGCTTGCTGGTGTTCAGCGCCCTGCCCGGGGAATACGTGGAAGCCGGGCAACTGATCGCCGAAATCATCGACCCCATTTCTGACCGCGTAACGCCGGTGCATTGCGGCAATGCCGGCCTGCTTTACGCCCGTTCGCTGCGGCGCATGGCCACTGCCGGGATGGTCATCGCCCATGTCGCAGGCCTTGAAGCCTATCGCAGCGGCTACCTACTTTCGCCTTGAGGATGCATGCCCCATGTACAAATTGACCGTTGAAGGCCTGCATAAAAGCTATGGCGACAATGAGGTGCTCAAAGGTGTCTCGCTCAAGGCCAAGACCGGTGATGTGATCAGCTTGATCGGCGCCAGCGGCTCGGGCAAAAGCACCTTTTTGCGTTGTATCAACTTTCTTGAACAGCCGAATGATGGGGCCATGACCCTGGACGGGCAGCAGATTCGTATGGTCAGCGACCGCCATGGGATGCGTGTGGCTGACGACGCTGAGTTGCAGCGCCTGCGTACGCGGTTGGCGATGGTGTTTCAGCATTTCAACTTGTGGAGCCACATGAGTGTGCTGGAGAACATCACCATGGCACCGCGCCGGGTCTTGGGCTGCAGCAAGAAGGACGCCGAGGACCGGGCTCGTCGTTACCTGGACAAGGTTGGGCTGCCGGCGCGGGTGGCGGGTCAATACCCGGCGTTTTTGTCGGGTGGTCAGCAACAGCGGGTGGCGATTGCCCGGGCGCTGGCGATGGAGCCGGAGGTGATGCTGTTTGACGAGCCGACTTCGGCGCTGGATCCGGAATTGGTGGGTGAGGTGTTGAAGGTGATTCAGGGGCTGGCTGAGGAAGGCCGGACCATGATCATGGTGACCCACGAGATGAGCTTTGCCCGGAAGGTGTCGAGCCAGGTGCTGTTTTTGCACAAGGGGTTGGTGGAGGAACAAGGTGCGCCGGAGGATGTGCTGGGTAATCCGAAGAGCGAGCGGTTGCAGCAGTTTTTGAGTGGGAATTTGAAGTAGGGCTGGGGGGGGGCATATCCGTTATTTAGGTGATGGCTGATATGGGTTCCGCTCTTACAGCGGCTCACTTTTGAACAGCGCAAAAGTAAGCAAAACGCTCTTGCCCCACCACTCGGCACCTCGCTAAGGCTCGGTGTGCCCTCAGCTCCGGCATTACTCCGCGGGCCGCCGCGACGGGGCATCCCTGCCCCGTCGCGGCTAAACCGGCGTCCTGCCGGTTTACCCGCTCCGTACTACCTGCGTTCGGCCAGCGTGGTTTAACGGGGCGCCTAAGTGATCAAAAGCAGATCAAGAGCACAGCGGCCTACAGGCCGGCTTGAGTGTGGTGAAGCAAAAGCAACATCAAAATCAAAAGCTACAGCGGGCACGGTCAACTGTGGGAGCTGGCTTGCCTGCGATGGCATCAACTGGGTGTACCTGAGAGACCTAGTTGCCTGCATCGCCGGCAAGCCAGCTCCTACAGAAAAGCGGCTTTTGCTTTTGCTTTTACCACTCAGGTCGG
>NZ_JACARE010000007.1:0-69338 GCF_013386765.1 Pseudomonas yamanorum | reverse complement strand
CGCTGTAAGAGCGAAACCATAGGAAGCCGTTACCGCAGCAACGGATATGCCCCCAACATTCGTTAAACCTTTCCCCCCCAACAAAGGTCTCTGAAATACCCCCCCAGAGCCCCAAGCATGGCCAAATCCAGCAACTTCGCCAAAGACTGGTTCGCCGCCAAAGGCTGGAAACCGTTCGCCTTCCAGAAAGACTTATGGAACGCAGTCAAGCAAGGCCAGTCAGGACTGCTCCACGCCAGCACCGGCGCCGGGAAAACCTACGCACTGTGGTTCGCCGCCCTCAACCGCTTCGCCATCACCGAAGACACTCCCCGCAAACGCAAAGCCCCCGCCGAACCGCTGACCGTCCTGTGGATCACCCCCATGCGCGCCCTGGCCGCAGACACTGCCCGCGCCCTTGAAGCACCGCTCCAATCCCTGAGCATCCCCTGGACCGTCGGGCTGCGCACCGGCGACACCAGCAGCAGCGAGCGCGCCCGCCAAAGCCGCCGCCTGCCCACCACCCTGATCACCACCCCGGAAAGCCTCACGCTGATGCTCGCCCGCGCCGACAGCGAGGTCAGCCTGTCCCATCTGCGCATGGTAGTCGTGGACGAATGGCACGAACTGATCGGCAACAAACGCGGCGTACAGCTACAACTCGCCCTCGCCCGCCTGCGGCAATGGCACCCAGCGCTGATTGTGTGGGGCATTTCCGCAACCCTGGGTAACCAGGCTCACGCGCTGGAGGTGTTGATCCCACAAGGCGGCGGGATCAACGTGCAGGGGCAAACCGCCAAGCTGTTGCAGGTCGATACGCTGTTGCCACCAGTGATCGAGCGTTTTCCATGGGCCGGCCATATCGGCCTGAAGATGCTGCCGCAAGTGGTGGCCGAGGTCGACGCCAGCAGCAGTTGCCTGGTGTTTACCAACACCCGGGCGCAATCGGAAATCTGGTACCAGGCGTTGCTTGACGCTCGCCCCGACTGGGCCGGGCTGATTGCCCTGCACCACGGTTCGCTGTCCCGGGAAACCCGCGATTGGGTAGAGCGAGCCCTGAAAGACGGGCAACTGAAGGCCGTGGTGTGTACGTCGAGCCTGGACCTGGGGGTGGATTTCTTGCCAGTGGAACGGGTACTGCAAATCGGCTCGGCCAAGGGCGTAGCCCGCCTGATGCAACGCGCCGGGCGCTCCGGCCATGCCCCAGGCCGGCCGTCGCGAGTGACGCTGGTGCCGACCCACAGCCTGGAGCTGGTGGAAGCCGCTGCCGCCCAGGACGCCATCGCTGAACGGCGCATCGAAGCCCGTCAGTCGCCCCACAAGCCGTTGGATGTGCTGGTACAACATTTGGTGAGCATGGCGCTGGGCGGCGGTTTTGTGCCGGATGCGTTGCTGGAGGAAGTCCGCAGCGCCTGGGCCTATCGCGACCTGAGCGACGCGGATTGGGCCTGGGCCCTGGGTTTCGTGCGCCATGGTGGCCTGTCGCTGACGGCCTACCCGGATTACCGCCGGGTCGAGCCGGACGAACACGGCATCTGGCGCGTCCCCGATGCCCGGCTGGCCCGGCGCCATCGGATGAGCGTGGGGACGATCGTCAGCGACGCCAGTATCCAGCTGAAATTCTGGAGCAAGGGCGGCGGTGGCAAGACCCTGGGCAGTGTCGAGGAAGGGTTTATTGCGCGATTGAAGCCGGGGGATGGCTTCCTGTTCGCTGGGCGCTTGCTGGAATTGGTACGGGTGGAAAACATGACCGCTTATGTGAAGCGCAGTACCGCAAAAAAGGCCGCCGTACCACGCTGGAACGGCGGGCGCATGCCACTTTCCAACGAGCTGGCCCAGGCGGTGGTCGAGCGCTTTGATGCGGCCGCCCACGGGCGTTTCCTCGGCCCGGAGATGCACGCGGTGCAACCGTTGCTGGAAACCCAGTTGCGCTGGTCCGGGCTGCCCACTCGCGAGCATCTGCTGGCCGAGGCGCTCAAGTCCCGGGAGGGCTGGCACCTGTTCCTGTACCCGTTCGCCGGGCGCCAGGTGCATCTGGGGCTGGCAAGCCTGCTGGCGTGGCGGGTCAGCCGGCAGCAGGCGGTGACGTTTTCGATCGCGGTGAATGACTATGGGTTGGAGCTACTGAGTGCAACCGAGGTGGATTGGCCGGCGCTATTAAGCGGGGAATTGTTCACGGCGGAGCATCTGCTGGATGACGTCGTGGCGAGCCTGAATGCCGGTGAACTGGCGCTGCGGCGCTTTCGTGAGATCGCGCGGATCGCCGGGCTGGTGTTCGCCGGCTACCCGGGCGCGCCGAAAAGTACGCGGCAGGTGCAGGCCTCCAGCGGGTTGTTCTTTGAGGTATTCAAGCAATACGACCCGAAGAACCTGTTGCTGGCCCAGGCCGGGGAAGAAGTCCTGCGCGAAGAGCTGGATATTCGTCGGCTGGAAGAGACGTTGCGCCACTTGTCAGGGTTGAAACTGGACCTGCATCAGATCAAACGGCCTACACCACTGGCGTTCCCGCTATTGGTAGAGCGTTTTCGGGAAAGCCTGAGCTCGGAAAAACTCTCGGAGCGCATCGCACGGATGGTCAAGGATCTGGAAAAAGTCGCCGATAACGGGAAAAACTGATGCCCGTTCATTACCCGATACATCTGGCGGAAGAAACGCTGTGGTTGCTGGCGGACAAGGCTGTGTATTGGCCCGCGAGAAAGTGCCTGCTGATCGCCGATGCGCATTTTGGCAAGGCGTCGGCCTATCGCAGCCTGGGCCAGCCGGTGCCGCAGGGCACGACGACGGACAACCTGCAACGCCTGGACCGACTGTTGGCAGCCTATCCCTGTGAGCAGGTGATCTTTCTCGGCGACTTTCTCCACGGGCCCGGCTCCCACGCCAGCGGCACCCTGAACGCCCTGAGAGCCTGGCGTGAGCGCCATTCCGATCTGTCACTGACGCTGATTCGCGGCAACCACGACAAACGCGCTGGCGACCCGCCTGGCGATCTGAACATTGAGGTGGTCACCGAGCCCCTGCTGATGGGCCCGTTTGCGCTGCAACACGAACCGCAGGCCCATGTCAGCCACCATGTACTGGCCGGGCACGTGCACCCGGTCTATCGCTTGCGGGGCAAGGGCCGGCAAAGCTTGCGCCTGCCGTGCTTCCAGCTCGGCGCCGAGGTCAGCCTGTTGCCGGCGTTCGGCGCGTTTACCGGGGGTTATTGCGTGACGATGGAGGAAGACAGCCAGGTCTTTGTGATCGGGGACCATGAAGTATGGCCAGTGCATTGAGCCACTGACCATCAGGCAACGGCTGCAGGAAATCAGGCCACAGGGGCGGGAGGCGGTTCGTCAGGGAGGGTTGGCTCACCGGGTTCTTCAGGCTGGTTGGGCCAGGGATCATCGGGGCCGGGCTGGCCGGGAATGCCGCCTGCGGCGGGATCGGCCATCAAGGACCAGGCCATCACGCCAATCTGATTGGGTTCAAGCCGGGCGAGTTCGGCGCTGATTCGCGGATCGAGCTTCATAGGGGACTCCTCAAGCGTGGCCCGGCGCGTTGTGCACGCGACGGGGCAGTACACCCAATAGAGTGTCTGCCCGCTGACAAATTCCCTTAGCCTGTAAGACGATTCGATCAGGTGCGTGGGAGAGTGACGCCACGCTGGCCCTGATACTTGCCGCCACGGTCCTTATAGGACACTTCGCACTCTTCGTCGGATTCGAAGAACAGCATCTGTGCCACGCCTTCGTTGGCGTAGATTTTTGCCGGCAAGGTGGTGGTGTTGGAGAACTCGAGGGTGACGTGCCCTTCCCATTCCGGCTCGAGCGGCGTCACGTTGACGATGATGCCGCAGCGCGCGTAGGTGCTTTTACCGAGGCAGATAGTCAGGACGTTGCGCGGGATACGGAAGAACTCGACGGTGCGCGCCAGGGCAAAGGAGTTTGGCGGGATGATGCAGACGTCGCTCTTGACGTCGACGAAGCTCTTTTCGTCGAAGTTTTTCGGATCGACGGTTGCCGAGTTGATGTTGGTGAACACCTTGAACTCATCGGCGCAACGTACATCGTAGCCGTAGCTGGAAACCCCGAACGAGATCAGCCGCTCAGCGCCTTCGCCGCGCATCTGGCGCTCCACGAAGGGCTCGATCATGCCGTGCTCTTGCGCCATGCGGCGAATCCACTTGTCCGATTTGATGCTCATGGCGGGTGTCCTGAATAGCGAGGTGAAAAAATTCTGTTGGGCATCTTACCGGGGCTGGCCCCGTGGTTCAAAGGGGCGGCTGTTTTTCTTGGTGCCGTGCAGCCCCTGCTGGGCGGGGCGCACCTTCAATTGTGGAGCGTTGGTGCGGTATCAGGCTGCCGCCAGTCACGAAAATAGAGAAACCTTCGGAAATACCATTGGCACGTTCCGGAAAAAGGGTTAAGGTGGCGCCACTGTGCTGCTTGTGTCACTGAGAATCTCTACACGATATGTTGAATTTCGATCCAACCATCTCCAAGAATTTTTCCTGCTCTTTGCACTCAGTCTCGGCCAGGGCTTTTCCTGAGTCGCAGTTAACTTTGTCCAAGGAGATACACCATGTCTAATCGCCAAACTGGTACCGTTAAGTGGTTCAACGATGAAAAAGGCTTCGGCTTCATCACTCCACAATCCGGTGACGACCTGTTCGTTCACTTCAAAGCTATCCAATCCGACGGCTTCAAAAGCCTGAAAGAAGGCCAACAGGTTTCTTTCATCGCTACCCGCGGTCAGAAAGGCATGCAAGCTGAAGAAGTTCAAGTTATCTAACTTGTACTGATTTAGTCGAAAAGCCCCGCCCTTAAAAGCGGGGCTTTTTTGTGCCTGGGATTTGGCTATCGTAGCAACTGTCGAGCGCCAGTGAGGCTGCGTAGGGCGCGACACCGAGTTGAGGCCGGACGCAGCCTCGCTGGCGCTCGACAGCTGCTACGCGCACCCCCCAAAGCAAAACGCCCGGCGCATTCACATGCACCGGGCGTTTTTTATAGCTGCCTTACAGGCCGTTATTGAAACAACGACTCACTCGACAAGCCATTCTTCTCCAGGATCTCGCGCAAGCGCTTGAGGCCCTCTACCTGGATCTGCCGAACCCGCTCACGGGTCAGGCCGATCTCCAGGCCAACATCCTCCAGGGTACTGCTTTCGTGGCCGCGCAGCCCGAAGCGGCGAATCACCACCTCACGCTGTTTGTCCGTCAACTCCGAAAGCCACTGGTCGATGCTTTGCGACAGATCGTCGTCCTGCAGCAACTCACAAGGGTCTGTAGGGCGATCATCGGTGAGGGTGTCCAGCAGGGTTTTATCCGAATCCGGACCCAGCGAGACATCGACTGAAGACACCCGCTCATTGAGGCCGAGCATACGCTTGACCTCTCCCACCGGTTTTTCCAGCAGGTTGGCGATTTCTTCAGGCGAAGGTTCATGATCGAGTTTTTGTGTCAGCTCACGCGCCGCCCGCAGGTAGACGTTGAGCTCCTTGACCACATGGATCGGCAACCGGATCGTACGGGTTTGATTCATGATCGCCCGTTCGATGGTTTGACGAATCCACCAGGTGGCGTAGGTTGAAAAGCGAAAACCCCGCTCAGGGTCAAACTTCTCCACCGCTCGGATCAGGCCGAGATTGCCCTCCTCGATCAAGTCCAACAGGGACAACCCACGATTGACGTAGCGTCGGGCGATTTTCACCACCAGTCGCAGGTTGCTTTCAATCATGCGCTTGCGCCCAGCCGGATCACCCTTTTGCGACAAGCGCGCAAAATGGACTTCTTCTTCGGGAGTGAGCAGAGGGGAAAAGCCGATTTCATTGAGGTACAGCTGGGTCGCGTCGAGCGCCCGCGTGTAATCAATATATTTGTGTTGCTTTAACGCGGTGGAGTTTTTGGACTTGGTGCGAACTGAAGGTACAGCAGGTCCCTCATTCGACATCGATTCCGTATCGATGACAGTCTCCATAAGGAGAACCTCATCGTCGATGTCAAACTCCGGCGCTTCTTTACTGAGAGCCATTGTTATAGTCCTTTGGTGAGTTCGACCTCAAGCTCAAGCGACGCCTTTATCCTTGGCAACGCTGGAGCCTGTTCCTTCTACGTGAGGGAACAGGCTGTGCAACACATCAACGACGGGGAAGGAATTGCAGCGGATCAACAGGCTTCCCTTGGCGGCGAATCTCAAAGTGCAGTTTCACCCGGTCTGTACCAGTTGACCCCATTTCGGCAATTGTCTGTCCGACTTTGACCTGCTGCCCCTCCCGAACCAACAGCCTGCGGTTATGACCGTAGGCACTGACGTAGGTATCGCTGTGTTTGATGATGACCAGCTCGCCGTAGCCCCGTAAACCACTCCCGGCGTACACCACTGTCCCATCAGACGCAGCTAAAACAGGCTGTCCCAAATCCCCGGCGATATCAATGCCTTTATTCAAACTACCGTTTGAAGAGAATTTTCCAATAAGGATGCCATTTGAGGGCCATCCCCAACCGGTAGGAGCAGGCCCGGCAGGCGGCAGCGGCGCGGGTGCCGGTTTGCTCGCAACCCCAGGCGCGGCGGTGCCTGCAGGCCGGGTGATGATTGTAGTTTTGCTTGAAGAAGACGGCGACGAGGCCGTATTTGTGACGACAGCAGTCGGTGCTGAACCGGTTCGCCCATCGAAACGGATGGTCTGGCCCGGATGTATCGTATAGGGCACAGGAATATTGTTACGAGCCGCGAGCGCCTTGTAATCCCACCCATAACGGAAGGCAATCGAGAACATCGTATCGCCCTTGCGCACCACATATTGCCCGGTGGTTACGGTAGGTTTTTGCGGGACCGCATTATTGCGGTCGACCACTCGGGCACCACCGGATGGCGTGCTTGAGCAAGCCGCCAGCAAGGAACTCAAGACAAGGCCAATCACCAGTCGCTGAAAGCTTGTTTGACTCATACGCTGTGCAATGACCGTGAGACTCACCCGCCGCTCCCTTTGTGGTGGCTGACTATGAACGCCTGTATCAGGCTTGAAATATGACGCAAGTATAACTGCCCGTTGGACTTTTACTGGAAACACGATTCTAAAGAAAATTTCATCATGCCAAGTCCCGGCGGCTGACTATGTTGACTCCATAGACCCCGCTGTAAGACACATAGCCGGCAATAGAATTCAGTACGCAGGAATAATTGATCAGGCCAGCGGACCGTTAAGCAACGGAACAAAACGCACCGCACCGAGCACATGCCGGGAAAAGCCTTCTTCCTCACGAATGATCAACATTAATTGTTGCACTTCGCCGGAGCCCACCGGAATCACCAGGCGCCCGCCGGGAGCCAATTGGTCGAGCAAAGCCTGGGGCACGTCGGTCGCCACGGCGGTGACGATGATGCCGTTGTACGGCGCCAGCGCCGGCCAGCCTTCCCAGCCATCGCCCCAGCGGAACACCACGTTGCGCAGGTTCAGCTCCACCAGGCGCTCCTTGGCCCGGTCCTGCAGAACCTTGATGCGCTCCACGGAAAACACCCGCTCTACCAGTTGTGACAACACGGCCGTCTGGTAGCCGGAACCGGTGCCGATTTCGAGCACCTTGTCCAGCGGGCCGGCCGCCAGCAGCAACTCACTCATCCGCGCCACCATATAAGGCTGGGAGATGGTCTGGTTGTGGCCAATTGGCAGCGCCGTGTCTTCATAAGCGCGGTGCGCCAGGGCTTCATCGACAAACAGGTGCCGTGGGGTACGCCGGATCACCTCCAGCACCTGGGCGTTGGACAGCCCCTCTTCATACAGGCGCTGGATCAAACGCTCGCGGGTGCGCTGGGAGGTCATCCCGATGCCCCGGCGCAGCAGGTCGTCTTGTTCACGAGCCATCAGCGCAGCCCCTCCAGCCAGCCATCGAGGCTACTGAAGGCATCACTGAAGGTGCGATCGAGTTGCAACGGGGTAATCGAGACATAGCCTTGCATCACCGCATGAAAGTCCGTGCCCTCGCCACCGTCCTCGGCATCGCCGGCAGCGGCGATCCAATAACCTTCACGGCCACGCGGATCGACCACCTTCAACGGCGCTGCCGCACGGGCGCGATGGCCCAGGCGGGTCAACTGGATGCCGCGAATGTGGTCCAGGGGCAGGTTGGGGATATTGACGTTGAGCACCGTACGCGGCGGCAACACCAGGGTGTCATGGGCTTCCACCAGCTTGCGGGCGAAATACGCCGCGGTCGCCAGGTTGTCCAATTGACGGGAAGCAAACGAAAAGGCGAACGAAGTCCGACCTAGGAAGCGCCCCTCAAGGGCTGCTGCCACAGTGCCGGAGTACAACACGTCATCTCCCAGGTTGGCCCCCAGGTTGATCCCGGAAACCACCAGGTCAGGCTCACGCTCCAGCAGGCTGTTGATCGCCAGGTGCACGCAATCCGTCGGCGTGCCGTTCACGCTGATAAAGCCGTTGGGCAACGTCTGTACGTGCAACGGACGGTCGAGCGTCAGCGAGCTGCTGGCGCCGCTTTTGTCCTGGTCGGGGGCAACCACCACACACTCGGCGTAATCCGCCAGCGCAGCATGAAGCGCGGCAAGGCCGGGTGCAGTGACCCCGTCGTCGTTAGATATCAGAATACGCATGGGCTGTCCGTCTGCCCCACCGGCACCAGATCTACAAGCTCGCGCACCAATACGGTAGCGAAGCATCCAGCCGGCAGGACGAATTCCAATTGCAGAATGTCAGACTCGGGATAATGCCACGTCAACCCGCCAATGGGCAGTCGAAGAATGCGACGTTCCTGGCTCATGCCGGCATTCACCAGCCAATCCCGCAGGTCGGCTTCACCGTCGGCAATCGCCTGTTCCAGAGCGAAGGTCGCCCCCGACGCCGGCGAATCACCTTCGCCCCATTGCGGGCCGGTGGGATGCAGGTCGAGGATGGCCAGGCGCGGGTCGCTGCATTCAGTCTCCCCGGCCGGGAAAAAGCTGCGGCTGTCGGTAAACGCCAGCAGATCGCCGACCTGGGCGCGCTGCCAGGAACCGTCGGCCACTCGCGCCGCCAGCACTTTATTGAACAGGAAGCTGCGCGCCGTCGAGAGCAGGCGCGAACGCACGTTGCGCTGCTCCGGCAAGGCCTTGCGCGCCGCCCAGTCGCGGGCATCGACGACGTTGCCGCCGTTATGGCCGAAACGCTGGGCGCCGAAATAGTTGGGAATGCCCTGCTTGGCGATCAGTTGCAGGCGCGCGTCGATGGCCGCGGCATCACCGGCAAACTGGGTCAGGCGCAAGGTAAAGCCGTTGGCCGAATGGGCGCCGCGCTGCAGCTTGCGCTTGTGGCGGCCGGTCTTGAGGATCTTCAGGGTGTCGTTTTCCGCCCCACTCAGGTCCGGATCAGCCTTGCCCGGCAATTGCACGCTGAACCACTGGCGGGTCAGCGCCTGGCGGTCCTTGAGCCCGGCGTAGCTGACGGTGCGCAACGGCACGCCCGCCGCCTTGGCAATCCGCCGCGCCGCTTCCTCGGTATTCAGGCCGCGCTTTTCCACCCATAACCACAGGTGTTCACCCTCGCCGCTCAGCGGGATGTCCAGCACTTCATCCACCTGGAAGTCTTCGGCGGTGGCCTTCAGGACGGCGCTGCCCAAGGCGTCGCCATAGGCACGCGGGCCCAGCAGTTGCAGATCATTCATGCGCGCAGCAACAAGGCAACGGAATGCACCGCAATGCCCTCTTCGCGACCGGTAAACCCGAGCTTTTCGGTGGTGGTGGCTTTTACGTTCACTTGATCCAACTCAACTTGAAGATCCGCGGCAATCAGCGCGCGCATCGATTCGATATGCGGGGCCATTTTCGGCGCCTGGGCAACGATGGTGTTGTCGACGTTGCCGACCTTCCAGCCCTTGGCGTGGATCAAACCAACCACATGACGCAGCAGCACGCGGCTGTCCGCGCCCTTGAAAGTGGGGTCGGTGTCCGGAAAGTGTTTGCCGATGTCGCCCAACGCAGCGGCGCCGAGCAAGGCATCGCTCAAGGCATGCAGCACAACGTCGCCGTCGGAATGAGCCAGCAACCCATGGTGGTGCGCGATCCGCACGCCGCCCAGGGTGATGAAATCGCCTTCGGCGAAACGGTGCACATCATAGCCGTGGCCAATACGCATAAAAAAACGCCCCGATTTAATTCAGGGCGTGATTCTACCTACTTTTGCCTCACATTAACCGAGCAAAGCGCGTGCGTGATGGCGTAAATGGTCTTCGATAAAGCTGGCGATAAAGAAGTAGCTGTGGTCATAGCCCGGTTGCAGGCGCAGCTCCAGCGGATGGTTGGCCGCCTTGGCCGCTTGCTGCAAGGCTTGCGGCTTGAGCTGCACCGCGAGGAAATCGTCGCGATCGCCCTGGTCCACCAGCAGCGGCAGCTTTTCCGAGGCTTCGCTGATCAACACGCAGGCATCCCATTCGCGCCACTTCGAGCGTTCTTCGCCGAGGTAGCGGGAGAACGCCTTCTGGCCCCACGGGCAATCCATCGGATTGTTGATCGGCGAGAAGGCCGACACCGACTGATAACGCCCCGGGTTGCGCAAGGCACACACCAGCGCGCCGTGACCGCCCATGGAGTGGCCGCTGATCCCGCGCTTGGCCGAAGCCGGGAAATGCGCTTCGACCAATGCCGGCAATTCCTGCACCACGTAGTCATGCATCCGATAGTGCTGGGCCCAGGGTTCCTGGGTGGCATTCAGGTAAAAGCCGGCGCCGAGGCCGAAGTCCCAGGCGTTGTCCGGGTCACCCGGCACCCCGGGCCCGCGCGGGCTGGTGTCAGGCGCCACGATGATCAACCCCAGTTCGGCCGCCATGCGCTGGGCGCCAGCCTTCTGCATGAAGTTCTCATCGGTGCAGGTCAGCCCCGACAGCCAGTACAGCACCGGCAACTTGCCGCCCTGCTCCGCTTGCGGCGGCAGGTACACGGCGAAGGTCATGTCGCAGCCCAGCACATCAGAATGGTGCTTGTAGCGTTTGTGCCAGCCGCCGAAGCTTTTCTGGCATGACAGGTTTTCCAGACTCATGGCCGACCTCAGAAGTGAATGACGGTACGGATGCTCTTGCCTTCATGCATCAGGTCAAACGCCTTGTTGATATCTTCCAGGCCCATGGTGTGGGTGATGAAGGTATCCAGCGGGATTTCGCCGGTCTGGGCCATTTCCACGTAGCTTGGCAATTCGCTGCGACCGCGCACACCACCAAACGCCGAACCGCGCCAGACTCGACCGGTCACCAGCTGGAACGGACGGGTAGCGATTTCCTGGCCGGCACCGGCCACGCCGATGATCACCGACTCGCCCCAACCCTTGTGGCAGCACTCCAGGGCCGCACGCATCAGTTGGACGTTGCCGATGCATTCGAAGGAAAAGTCGACGCCGCCGTCGGTCAGATCAACGATCACGTCCTGGATCGGGCGGTCGTAGTCTTTCGGGTTGATGCAGTCGGTGGCGCCCAGTTGCTTGGCGATTTCAAACTTGGCCGGGTTGATGTCGATGGCGATGATGCGACCGGCCTTGGCTTTTACCGCGCCGATCACCGCCGACAGGCCGATACCGCCCAGGCCGAAGATGGCCACGGTGTCGCCCGGCTTGACCTTGGCGGTGTTGATCACCGCACCGATGCCGGTGGTGACGCCACAGCCCAGCAGGCAGACTTTTTCCAGCGGCGCTTCTTTGGGGATCTTGGCTACGGAGATTTCCGGCAGCACGGTGTATTCGGAGAAGGTCGAGGTGCCCATGTAGTGGAAAATCGGCTGGCCCTTGTAGGAAAAGCGCGAAGTACCGTCGGGCATCAGGCCTTTGCCCTGGGTGGCGCGAATCGCCTGGCAGAGGTTGGTCTTGCCCGACAGGCAGAATTTGCATTTGCCGCATTCCGGGGTGTACAGCGGGATCACATGGTCGCCCACCGCCACCGAGGTCACGCCTTCACCGATGGCTTCCACCACCGCACCACCTTCATGGCCGAGGATCGACGGGAAGATGCCTTCCGGGTCGGCGCCCGACAGGGTGTAGGCGTCGGTATGGCAGACACCGGAGGCCACCACCCGCAGCAACACTTCGCCAGCCTTGGGCATGGCCACATCCACTTCAACGATCTCAAGGGGCTTCTTGGCTTCGAAGGCTACGGCCGCGCGGGACTTGATCATCCGGTTTCTCCATGGATTAAAAACGTAAGACCGACAGTGTAAAACATGGCTGGTTGATTAATAATCCAGACCAAAGCAAAACATTATTGCCGTACAGGGATAATCCTCATGCTGGAAAACCGCTGGGAAGGCATCGACGAATTCGTCGCCGTGGCTGAATGCTGCCAATTCACGGCGGCAGCGGAGCGTCTCGGGGTTTCGTCCTCCCATATCAGCCGCCAGGTGGCACGGCTGGAAGAGCGACTGCAAACGCGACTGCTGTATCGCAGTACCCGTCGGGTGACGCTGACGGAGGCCGGCCAGACGTTTTTGCAGCACTGCCAGCGCCTGCAGGATGGCCGCGAGGAGGCCCTGCGCGCCGTGGGCGACCTGGCAAGCGAGCCCAAAGGCATGCTGCGCATGACCTGCGCAGTGGCATATGGCGAACGGTTTATCGTGCCGCTGGTAACGCGCTTCATGGGGCTGTATCCGCAACTGCGGGTGGACGTGGAACTGAGCAACCGCCAACTGGACCTGGTGCATGAAGGCCTGGACCTGGCCATCCGCCTGGGGCGGCTTTCCGACTCACGCATGGTGGCCAGCCGCCTGGCGCCACGACGCATGTACCTCTGCGCATCGCCCTCCTACCTTGAACGGTATGGTCGCCCACACAGCCTGTCGGAATTGAGCCGGCATAACTGCCTGATCGGCAGCTCCGACATCTGGCAACTGGAGCAGGACGGGCGGGAATTTTCCCAACGCGTACAGGGCAATTGGCGCTGCAACAGTGGGCAAGCGGTGCTCGATGCCGCGTTACAAGGTGTGGGGTTGTGTCAGTTGCCCGACTACTACGTGCTGGAGCATCTGAACAGCGGCGCCCTGGTGTCGTTGCTTGAGGCTCACCAGCCGCCGAATACCGCCGTGTGGGCGCTGTATCCGCAACAGCGTCATCTGTCGCCAAAAGTGCGAAAGCTAGTGGATTTCCTTAAGGACGGGCTTGCTAAAAACCCGGTGTACACCCCCAGATAAGTAACACCCGACCAGTACCCGCTTGCCTGCAAATACCCGCAGTTTCCACTGCCACAAGGCAAGCAGATGAGCACTAACACCCCGCAGATCCAACGCACCAACCACTTTATTCACAAAGTACTGGCCGACTTCCCGGTTCCCGGCGAAATTGCCGCCAACCTGATTCGCGAACGGGCCCAGCCGTTCTGCAGCGAAGAACTGGACCCGGACAACACCCTGCTGACCACAATCGAATACAACACCGACAACCCCGACGCGCCATTCACCGGCGCGATTGTGCAGTCAATGACGTTGACCGAGGCGCTGATCACCAATGCGCCAGTGGCCCCCGGCGGGCTGGTCAACATCACCGAGTACTCCATGACCGCGCCGTATTTCAACATCGTTCCCGAGTTGCCGCGCCTGATGGATAACCGGATCCCGGCGGTATTCAACGACGAGTTCATCACCAGCGGCTGGATCCCCCCGCAACGTTATGAAGCCATTTACCTGCGCAGCCTGCCGCAGGTGTATGGCCCGGATACACAGCTGGACATCTCGCCTCAAACCTTTCGCGTCGCCGTGCAATCGAGCAATTTTGAAGAGGCTTACAACAATGCCATCCTGGCTTTCTGGGACAAGCATCAGGAAAACTATAAAACCCTGATGCGCATCGCCTTTATCGAGGCCTACCTGATTCAGTTCGAAGAGTTCAGCCTTACCGTTGAAGAGCGCCAACTGGCAGCACGGGCGGCCGGCGTAGCGGTCGAGAAAGACTTCAGCAACCTGACCCTCGAGGACATGCAGGCGCCCTACGTCCCGGACGCCGGCATCTCTCTGCGGCTGCTGCGTATTCACAACAGCGAAGCCACCGACATCCTCACCATCACCGACAACCAGAGCCAAATCACCCTGCTCTACATTCCGGGCAACTCGTCGCCCTTCCACGGCTATACCAATCCGGCCTCCATGCGCGCAAAGGTGGTGAGCGTGGCCAAAGATGCCACTCAGCGCAAAGCCCTGACCAACCATTTCGACCCCGACACCGTCGACTCCGGCCTGATCTACAGCGGTGTCGAGGAAGCGTTGATCGGCATGAGCGCTTTTCCCGGCCCGGCCCCGGCGTCCGGGCTGTTCAACAAACTGCTGCCGGACGCCTATTGGGATCCCGCGCAATACATCAACAACCCCATGTACCCGCCACTCAGCGGCGACCCGTTCGACTACGTGACTCGCCAGGTGAAAGCACGCATCAGCAAGCTGATGGCGAGCACCATCGTGTCCCCCCTCGACACCCGCAAGGCCAACACCCTCGACAGCCTGGAAAAAGGCTGCCTGCTGGCACTCCCCCTGGCACTGGCAATGCGCTCGGCACTGTTGGCGGAATTCTGCTTTCTGACCCAAGGCCTCACCGAGATGGCGATTGGCGCCGACGACGTGCTCAGAGACAAACCAAAAGGTACGGAACGCATCATCTTCGGCGCCCTGAATGCGATGCCGGTGACGATTCACGGCCTCACGACCCAGGCAGCCAGCCTCAACAGCCTGCGCAGGCAACTGGGCAAGGCGTCCAGAGAGAGCAACGGCAACATCAAAGTCAGTATCACCACCACCGGCTCAACGCCTGCAACAGATGAGGGATGGGCACCGGCCAAACTGCCCCCGCCGGCGCCCACAGGCCTGCAGACCGTAAAGATCAACGGCGACCCGTTCTTGACCTACAGCACTCCCAATGAGGGCGGTTTTTTCGAACTGTTCATGACCGATCCTGTGCTCCCCGGAAAAATCCAGGCGACCGGGCTCTACGCCATACAAAGTGCCGACCGGCGATGGCGGCGCGTCGGACTGAGCGGAGGCGGTGCGTTTCGCAATGGCTGGCAACGTATCTACCGGTTTTTTGGCGGCCCCGACCATTCCACCTTTTTCAACGCCTATGAAATGCCGGCACCGTTGCGCGATGCCGTGGCGAACATGATGAGCGACAACAATTCGTTCTCCGCAGACTTCGAACCCCTTGGAAGCCGGCAACAAGCGCTACGGGATACCCGCAACCTGTTCTTTGAAAAGAGAGGTAAATTGGCCCAGGACTCCACCGAGTTTTTTAATAACCGAACGCTCTCCCCTCTCCGGCCGGTACTACCGACGTTCAGCCTCGACGAATCCCAGACCAGCATCATCCACAAACTGTTCGGTGCAAGCGATGGCCTGGTGGTGGGCGAAACCCACGGCGCGGTGTCAAGCAAGGCGTTTCTGGTCGATAACATGCAGGAGCTGGCGCGAGTCGGGGTAAAGCGGATCTATTTCGAGCATTTGCTGACGGACATTCATACGCCGTTGCTCAAGCTGTTCTACCGTTCCCGGTCGGCGCGCATGCCCGATGAGCTGAAAAATTACCTGAAGGGCATCTACCCACCTTTGCGCGATAGCTATTACACGTTTCAAAATATCGTAATCAAAGCCAGGGAGGCCGGCATCAAGGTACAACCCATCGATTGCACCGTCAGTTACATGATCCGGGACATGCCAGATACCGCTGGCACACTTCGTCAGCGAATGATGAATTTCTACGCAACCGAAGTGATTCAATGGATCCAGACCACCAAGCGCCATCCGGGAAAGTGGATCGCATTCGTGGGTGACAGCCATACCAACAATTATCGGGGAGTCCCGGGGCTGGCAGAGTTGACGGGCAGCATCGGTCTGCGGATAGAGGATGTCCGGCCCGGGCTACAGCAGGGGATTATGGCTGATCCGGGGCAGACCTCCAGCATGGGAATCGGCCGGGGCGAGGCGACGGTCAAGGCGAATTTTGTATTGCGGGTTGATACCGCGTCATTGCGCAGGCCAGCCCAAGAAACGCCGGGGCCGTCACACAGCCTGGTGCTGAAGACACCTGAGACACAACTGACAAAACCAGCGCAGTTCCTGCTCTCGGCGGCCACGCCCACAACGTCGGCGCAGATTCTCTACCGGTCCCGGCGGGGCAACATCCAGACCATCACGATCAATCAAACCGGCGCGCTCTTTTCAATCAGCGTGCCGGGCTGGTCGATCGATCAGAAACATTTCCGCAGTGTGCAGGCCTTGGTTGATGCACTGAAAGCCCGGCCCGGTGTGGAGCAGGTAGCCGGCTGAATCATCTGGGCTGGCTGGCTCGGCGCTGGCGCAGCCATTCAAGGTCCTCGGGGCGAGTGACCTTGATATTGTCGGAACGGCCTTCGATCAGGCGCGGCGCGTGCCCGGCCCATTCCATGGCGGAGGCTTCGTCGGTGATGACCACGTCCGACACCAGGCTGTCGGCCAGGGCCCGATGCAGGGCGCCCAGGCGAAACATCTGCGGTGTGTAGGCCTGCCAGATTTCGCTGCGATCAACGGTTTCCAGCACCCGGCCATGCTTGTCGGCACGCTTGAGGGTATCCCGCGCAGGCACCGCCAGCAGACCGCCGACGGGATCGTTGGCGAGCTCAAACAGCAGTTTGTCGAGGTCGTCGCGATTGAGGTTGGGCCGGGCCGCATCGTGCACCAGCACCCAGTCATCATCGCCGGCGCCCTGGCCATGCAGGTACAGCAAGGCGTTAAGTACAGAACCCGAGCGCTCTTCACCGCCGTCCACACGCACGATGCGCGGGTCGGTGGCGCAGGCCAGGGTTGGCCAGTAAGGGTCGTCGACAGCAACACTGACCACCAGCCCCTTGAGGTCAGGGTGGTCGAGGAAACAGCCAAGGCTGTGTTCAAGAATAGTCCGGCCGCCCAGTTGCAGGTACTGCTTGGGACGGTCCGCAGCCATACGGGCACCAACGCCCGCGGCAGGAATCACGGCCCAGAAGGCCGGTGACGAAATACTCATTGGGCCAACTGGTAGAGGGTCTCGCCCTCCTTGACCATGCCCAACTCGTGACGAGCCCGTTCTTCAACGGTCTCCATGCCTTTCTTCAGTTCAAGTACTTCGGCATCGAGCACGCGATTGCGCTCCAGCAGCACCTCGTTTTCGGCGTGCTGTGCGGCAATTTGCTGGGTCAGTTCGGTGACCTGCGCCAAGCTGCCATTCCCCACCCAAAGGCGGTACTGCAGGCCAGCCAGCAGCAAGAGCAAGACGAGGAACAACCAATTGGGACTGCGCATCGAATATCGGGTATCCAGTGAAAAAAGACAGCCATGCAAAACTTTTGCAGCAACTGATAGCACGAAGCCTGGAAAAACCAGGCTCGTGCTTGTTAGTCATGAGATTAGCGTCGAAATTCACGCTGTCGTGATTTTTCCGACGTAATCCGCTGACCTTTTACCATTTAACAATCAGCCGCGAAACTCGCTGCGACCGTTGTATTTGGCTTTGCCGCCCAGTTGCTCTTCGATACGCAGCAATTGGTTGTACTTGGAAACGCGATCGGAACGGCACAGGGAACCGGTCTTGATCTGCCCGGCCGAAGTGCCCACGGCCAGGTCGGCAATGGTCGAATCTTCGGTTTCGCCGGAGCGGTGGGAGATCACGGCGGTGTAGCCCGCTGCCTTGGCCATCTGGATGGCTTCCAGGGTTTCGGTCAGGGTGCCGATCTGGTTGAACTTGATCAGGATCGAGTTGGCGATCTTTTTGTCGATGCCTTCTTTCAGGATCTTGGTGTTGGTCACGAACAGGTCGTCGCCCACCAGTTGGATTTTCTCGCCGATCTTGTCGGTGAGGATTTTCCAGCCAGCCCAGTCGGACTCGTCCAGGCCATCTTCAACGGAGATGATCGGGTAGCGTTCAGTCAGGCCCTTCAGGTAGTCGGCAAAACCTTCGGAGGTGAACACGTGGCCTTCACCGGACAGGTTGTACTTGCCGTCTTCGTAGAATTCGCTGGCCGCGCAGTCCAGGGCCAGGGTCACGTCGGTGCCCAGCTTGTAGCCAGCGTTGGCCACGGCTTCGGAGATCACTTTCAGTGCATCTTCGTTGGACGCCAGGTTCGGTGCGAAACCACCTTCGTCACCCACCGCAGTGCTCAGGCCACGGGCCTTCAGCACAGCCTTGAGGTGGTGGAAAATCTCGGTGCCCATGCGCAGGCCTTCGGAGAAGGTCTTGGCGCCAACCGGCTGCACCATGAATTCCTGGATGTCGACGTTGTTATCGGCGTGCTCGCCACCGTTGATGATGTTCATCATCGGCACCGGCATCGAGTAGACACCCGGAGTGCCGTTCAGGTTGGCGATGTGGGCGTACAGCGGCAGGTCCTGGTCCTGTGCAGCGGCCTTGGCAGCGGCCAGGGACACGGCGAGGATGGCGTTGGCGCCCAGGCTGCCTTTGTTTTCGGTACCGTCGAGCTTGATCATCGCGTGATCGAGGGCTTTCTGGTCAAGCGGGTCCTTGCCCAGCAGCAGGTCACGGATCGGGCCATTGATGTTGGCGACTGCCTTGAGTACACCCTTGCCCAGGTAACGGCTCTTGTCGCCATCACGCAGTTCCAGCGCTTCGCGGGAACCTGTGGAAGCACCGGACGGCGCGCAGGCGCTGCCGATGATGCCGTTATCGAGAAGCACGTCGGCTTCGACGGTAGGGTTGCCACGGGAGTCGAGAACTTCACGACCTTTGATGTCGACGATTTTTGCCATTGTTGTAAACACTCCAAAGTTGACGAAAACGCTCTATACCGCTCGATTTAACTTGTCGCGCACATTGCTGCTTTGTAGGAGCCGGCTTGCCGGCGATGGCGTTTTTGAGGATGCCATCGCCGGCAAGCCGGCTCCTACAGAATTAGGTTCGCCGATATTACGCGGTTTCGACGACTGGAAAACTCTTGACCAGGTCGTCCAACTGCTTCAACTGGGCCAGGAATGGCTCAAGCTTGTCCAGGCGCAGGGCGCATGGGCCGTCGCACTTGGCGTTGTCCGGATCCGGGTGGGCTTCCAGGAACAGGCCCGCCAGGGACTGGCTGATGCCGGCCTTGGCCAGGTCCAGTACCTGGGCACGGCGCCCGCCAGCGGAATCGGCACGACCACCGGGCATTTGCAGCGCGTGGGTCACGTCGAAGAACACCGGGTATTCGAACTGTTTCATGATGCCGAAACCGAGCATGTCCACCACGAGGTTGTTGTAGCCGAAGCTCGAACCACGCTCGCAGAGGATCAACTGGTCGTTACCCGCTTCCACGCACTTGTTCAGGATGTGTTTCATTTCCTGGGGCGCGAGGAACTGGGCCTTCTTGATATTGATCACAGCGCCGGTCTTGGCCATGGCGACCACGAGGTCGGTCTGGCGCGACAGGAAGGCCGGCAGCTGGATGATGTCGCACACCTCGGCGACCACGGCAGCCTGTTCCGGCTCGTGGACGTCGGTGATGATCGGCACGCCGAAGGCTTGCTTGATGTCCTGGAAGATCCGCATGCCTTCTTCAAGGCCCGGGCCGCGGTAGGAGGTCACGGACGAACGGTTGGCCTTGTCGAAGCTGGCCTTGAACACGTAAGGGATACCGAGTTTCTCGGTCACCTTCACGTACTCTTCGCAGACCTGCATCGCCATGTCGCGGCTTTCCAGCACGTTCATGCCGCCGAACAGCACCATGGGCTTGTCGTTGGCAATCTCGATGTCGCCTACGCGAATGATCTTCTGGGCCATCAGGTTTACGCCTTCTTCTGATGTTGCGTCAGTGCTGCTTTGACGAAGCCGCTGAACAACGGGTGACCGTCGCGCGGGGTCGATGTGAACTCCGGGTGGAACTGGCACGCCACGAACCATGGATGATCCGGTGCTTCAACCACTTCAACCAGCGCGCCATCACCTGAACGACCGGAGATTTTCAGGCCGGCTTCCATGATTTTCGGCAGCAGGTTGTTGTTCACTTCATAGCGGTGACGGTGACGCTCGACGATCACGTCCTTGCCGTAGCAATCGTGAACCAGCGAGCCCGGCTCCAGCAGGCAATCCTGCGCGCCGAGGCGCATGGTGCCGCCCAGGTCGGAGGTTTCGGTACGGGTTTCGACGGCGCCGGTGGCATCTTCCCACTCGGTGATCAGGCCCACGACCGGGTGGCCGCTGGTGCGATCGAACTCGGTGGAGTTGGCGTCTTTCCAGCCCATCACGTTACGGGCGAACTCGATGACCGCCACTTGCATGCCCAGGCAGATGCCCAGGTACGGCACCTTGTTCTCACGAGCGTACTGGACGGCAGTGATCTTGCCTTCCACGCCACGCAGGCCGAAGCCGCCCGGAACCAGGATGGCGTCAACGCCTTCCAGCAGCGCAGTGCCCTGGTTCTCGATGTCTTCGGAGTCGATGTAGCGCAGGTTGACCTTGGTACGGTTGCTGATGCCCGCGTGGCTCATCGCTTCGATCAGCGACTTGTAGGCGTCCAGCAGTTCCATGTACTTGCCGACCATGGCGATGGTGACTTCATGCTCAGGGTTGAGCTTGGCGTCGACCACGGCTTCCCACTCGGACAGATCGGCGCCGCCACACTGCAGGCCGAAACGCTCGACAACAAAGTCATCCAGGCCCTGGGAATGCAGGATGCCCGGGATCTTGTAGATGGTGTCGGCGTCTTCCAGGGCGATCACCGCACGTTCTTCAACGTTGGTGAACTGGGCGATCTTGCGACGGGACGCGATGTCGATCGCGTGGTCGGAGCGGCATACCAGCACGTCCGGCTGCAGGCCGATGGAACGCAGTTCCTTGACCGAGTGCTGGGTAGGCTTGGTTTTGGTTTCGCCGGCGGTGGCGATGTACGGCACCAGTGTCAGGTGCATCAGCATCGCGCGCTTGGCTCCGACTTCGAAACGCAACTGGCGGATGGCTTCGAGGAACGGCTGGGATTCGATGTCACCCACGGTGCCACCGATCTCGACCATTGCCACGTCGGCATCGCCTGCACCCTTGATGATGCGGCGCTTGATTTCGTCGGTGATGTGCGGGATCACCTGGATGGTTGCACCCAGGTAGTCACCACGGCGCTCCTTGCGCAGCACGTGCTCGTAGACACGGCCGGTGGTGAAGTTGTTGTTCTGGGTCATGGTCGTGCGGATGAACCGCTCGTAGTGGCCCAGGTCCAGGTCGGTCTCGGCGCCGTCGTGGGTGACGAACACTTCACCGTGCTGGAACGGGCTCATGGTGCCCGGGTCAACGTTGATGTACGGGTCCAGCTTGAGCATGGTGACCTTAAGTCCCCGCGCCTCCAGGATGGCCGCCAATGAAGCGGAGGCAATGCCTTTCCCCAATGAAGAAACAACACCGCCCGTGACGAATATGTAGCGCGTCATGAAAAACCCTAGAAGTCTGCGTTAAAGCGGTCCGAGCCGCCGGGGAAAGCGAAGGAAGGCCGAAGCCCCCGATCACCTGCATTAATCACAGTGCACCTTTCAAAAAAACCGCCGCGTTGTGACAGACCAGCAATGAAACACCGGTACGTTGATCGCTACACATTTTTTGGAATCGCCCAGCAAAGACTGCTTGGTAATCGGCAACTCCTGCGATTCAGGCGAATCCACAGAAGTTGTATCAAGAAGGGAGCGTAGTCTACCGGAAAGGCTCTATCAGCTCAAACCTTGATCGCAGGTTGGTGGTATCCAATGTAATTGCCAGCCGGTACCGCCACCTGTCGCAAGCCCCGGCAGGTTGGCCACAGCCAGCAATTGTTGGCCCTGATACAGCAGCGGCAATCTGCCACGGATGAAGCCTGGTATTGCACTTTCGTTAAGCAACCGCTTCAGGTCTCGCCGGCCCCGGCCTGGCAATTCCATGATTTCGCCGCCCTGGCGATAACGGATGCTCAAGGGGCTCTCAGGTGCGCTGCCACTGAAATGCAGTTGGCCGTTACCGGGTAACTGTAGTGGGTTTTGCGGGTGTGACCAGTTCACCGGCGCGTCAGAAAATTCCGACCAACTGGCGGGTAACCACCAGATCTGCCCGGCACAGCGGTGCAATTCACCGTCGGCCAGGCGCCACAGGGGCTGTGCGTCTTCCCTGGCGTCGCGCAAGGTCGACCAACCGGCCCAGTGTTCGCTGTCGGGCAAGCGTGTCAGCGGTGTCAGCCAGTGCATGAGTGCGTTGCGCTGGCGGGCCTCGGAGAGCGCGGCAAGCGGCTCAAGGGTCAGCGAGGGCAACGCCAGCCAGGGAAACGCCGAGAGTCGGCTCGCGGCAAGCAGGTCCATTTGTGCCAGTTCGTCGAGCAGGCCCTGGGCTTCGCTCAAGTGTTCGGCGCTGCGGGCCATGGTGCTGACGGCCTGAGGCCAACGCTTGGCAAGCTGCGGGAAAACATGGTGGCGCAGGTAATTGCGCGAGAAACGCGGATCGGCGTTGGACGGGTCTTCGATCCAGGTTAAGTCCTGCTCGCGGGCGTAGGCTTCCAGATCGGCGCGGGATACCGCCAGCAAGGGGCGAACCAGATATCCGCCCGCCAACGGACGTTGCGCGGGCATTGCCGCCAGCCCACGTACACCAGCCCCACGTAACAAGCGAAACAGCAAGGTTTCGGCCTGATCGTCGCGGTGCTGGCCGGTGATCAGCAACTCCCCTGCCCCGGTGACCTCGGCAAACGCCTGATACCGCGCCTCACGGGCGGCACGCTCCAGGCTTGCGCCTTGTTGCACCTGCACACGGATCACCCGCAGGGGCACGCCCAGGGCGTCACACACGGCCTGGCAATGAGCCGGCCACGCGTCAGCCGCAGCTTGCAGCCCATGATGAACATGCAGCGCACTGAGTGGCGGAAGTTTGTCAGTTTTGGCCAGAGTGGCCAGAAGGTGCAGCAGGACGGTGGAGTCGAGACCGCCGGAGAACGCGATATGCCAGGCCGGGGCGTTGCGCCAGGGGGGAAGGGTTTGCAGAAGTTTGGCGGTTAAGGTGGGCTTCATAGCAAAGAACGCCATCAATCTGGAATGCGACAACCCAGCATACACAAAGCAAATGTGGGAGCTGGCTTGTGTGGGAGCCGGGCTTGCCCGCGATGCAAACAACTAGGTTTATCTATTGCACCGAGTTGATGCCATCGCAGGCAAGCCAGCTCCCACACAAGCCCGCTCCCACATTTAATACGGCGTCGACTTAGAGACCGTAGCTCATCAGTCGCTCGTAACGACGGGCCAGCAGCGCCTCGTTGTCGAACTTCTTGAGCATCGCCAGTTGCGAGCCGAGTTCGGCACGAATGGTCGCGGCCGCGGCAGCCGGGTCACGGTGGGCGCCGCCCAATGGCTCGGCGATCACTTTGTCCACGATGCCCAGGCCTTTCAGGCGATCAGCGGTGATGCCCATGGCTTCGGCAGCGTCCGGTGCTTTCTCGGCGGTTTTCCACAGGATCGAGGCGCAACCTTCCGGCGAGATCACCGCATAGGTCGAATATTGCAGCATGTTCAGCTGGTCGCAGACGCCAATGGCCAGTGCGCCGCCGGAACCGCCTTCACCGATCACGGTCGCGATGATCGGCGTCTTCAGACGCGCCATCACCCGCAGGTTCCAGGCAATCGCCTCGCTCTGGTTGCGCTCTTCAGCGTCGATACCTGGGTAGGCGCCCGGGGTGTCGATGAAGGTCAGGATCGGCATCTTGAAGCGCTCGGCCATTTCCATCAGGCGGCAAGCCTTGCGGTAGCCTTCGGGGCGCGGCATGCCGAAGTTGCGGCGAACCTTCTCGCGCACTTCACGGCCTTTCTGGTGACCGATCACCATCACCGGCTGGTCGTCCAGGCGGGCGATACCGCCCACGATGGCCGCGTCGTCGGAGAAATGACGGTCGCCGTGCAGCTCATCGAACTCGGTGAAGATGTGTTCGATGTAGTCCAGGGTGTACGGACGGCGCGGGTGGCGGGCCAGGCGCGCGATCTGCCAGCTGGTCAGCTTGCCGAAGATGTCTTCGGTGAGCGTGCTGCTCTTGTCTTGCAGGCGAGCGATTTCATCGCCGATATTCAGCGAATTGTCATTGCCGACCAGGCGCAGTTCTTCGATCTTGGCTTGCAGGTCAGCGATCGGCTGTTCGAAATCAAGAAAATTCGGGTTCATAAGCGTCCGTCTTGGGTCGACGGCCAGGGAGTGCCTGGCCAGCCGGTTGTCTATTCGCGCCCTACCTTAAGGGAGAGGCGTGTTTAGGTCGAGATTAAATATTGGGTCGAGATCAGGCGTTCTTGGTACCGCCTGACCCATCAACGGTATTGGAGGAAGACGTTGTCACGCCCGAACTGGTCACGCAATGCTTGAATCAAGCCATCAGCGGGATCAATTCGCCACGTCTCACCAAACTGCAACATCGCCTTGGCATCGTCGCGGGTGTATTCCATGGTCACCGGGCAGGCGCCACGGTGGCGTTTAAGCAAGTCGCCCAACCAGCGTAGCTGATCGCCTTTGAGCGCATCGGTCTTGACCTTCAGGCGCAGGCTTTCGGCCAGGTTGGTGCGGGCATCTTCCATGCTCATCACGCGTTTGATCCGCAGGCGCAGGCCGCCGGAGAAGTCGTCGTTGCTGACCTCCCCTTCCACCACCACCATGGCGTCGGTCTGCAGCAGCGACTGGGCGGAGTGGAACGCATCGGCGAACAACGAAGCTTCGATCCGGCCCGAGCGGTCGTCAAGGGTGATGAACCCCATCTTGTCGCCCTTTTTGTTCTTCATCACCCGCAGGGCGATGATCATACCCGCGACGGTCTGGGTATCCCGCGCCGGCTTCAGGTCGATGATGCGCTGACGGGCGAACCGCCGGATCTCACCTTCGTACTCATCAATCGGGTGACCGGTGAGGTACAGGCCCAGGGTGTCTTTCTCGCCCTTGAGGCGTTCCTTGAGGGTCAGGTCCTTGGCCTTGCGATGGTTGGCGTAGACGTCGGCGTCTGCTTCGACGAACAGCCCGCCAAACAGGTCGGCGTGGCCACTGTCGTGGGTGCGGGCAGTCTGCTCGGCAGCCTTGATCGCTTCTTCCATGGCAGTCAGCAACACCGCGCGGTTGCGGTCGATGTTGGCCTGGTATGCCTTCGGCTCATCATGGAAGTACGGGCCCAGGCGATCCAGGGCGCCGCTGCGAATCAGGCCGTCCAGGGTACGTTTGTTGATGCGCTTGAGGTCGACCCGGGCGCAGAAGTCGAACAGGTCCTTGAACGGCCCGTCCTGGCGCGCTTCGGTAATCGCCTCCACCGGGCCTTCGCCCACGCCCTTGATCGCGCCGAGGCCATAAATGATGCGGCCTTCGTCGTTCACCGTGAACTTGAACTCGGAGGTGTTCACGTCCGGCGCGTCGAGGCGCAGCTTCATGGTGCGCACTTCCTCGATCAAGGTCACGACCTTGTCGGTGTTGTGCATATCCGCAGACAGTACCGCGGCCATGAACGGCGCCGGGTAGTGAGCCTTCAGCCACGCGGTCTGGTAGGAAACCAGGCCATAGGCGGCGGAGTGGGACTTGTTGAAGCCGTAACCGGCGAATTTCTCCACCAGGTCGAAGATGTTACCGGCAAGGTCAGCGTCGATATTGTTGGTGGCGCAACCTTCAATGAAACCGCCGCGCTGCTTGGCCATTTCCTCGGGTTTTTTCTTACCCATGGCCCGACGCAGCATGTCGGCGCCACCCAGGGTGTAGCCGGCCATCACCTGGGCAATCTGCATCACCTGTTCTTGATACAGGATGATGCCGTAGGTCGGTGCCAGTACGGGCTTGAGCCCTTCGTACTGGTAATCGGAGTGCGGGTAAGCCAGTTCGGCACGCCCGTGCTTACGGTTGATGAAGTCATCCACCATGCCCGATTGCAGCGGGCCCGGACGGAACAGGGCCACCAGTGCGATCAAGTCTTCCAGGCAGTCGGGCTTGAGCTTTTTGATCAGCTCTTTCATGCCGCGGGATTCAAGCTGGAACACGGCCGTGGTTTCGGCTTTTTGCAGCAACTGGTACGTCGGCTTGTCGTCCAGCGGGATAAACGCGATATCCAGCGGCGGCTCATCGATCTTGGCGCGCTCGCGGTTGATGGTCTTCAGCGCCCAGTCGATGATCGTCAGGGTACGCAGGCCGAGGAAGTCGAACTTCACCAGGCCGGCCGCCTCCACGTCGTCCTTGTCGAACTGGGTTACCAGGCCGTCGCCTTCTTCATCGCAATAGATCGGCGAAAAGTCCGTCAGCTTGGTAGGAGCGATTACTACACCACCGGCGTGTTTACCGACGTTCCGCACCACGCCTTCAAGTTTGCGCGCCATGTCCCAGATTTCAGCCGCTTCTTCATCGACCTTGATGAAGTCCCGCAGGATTTCTTCTTGCTCGTAGGCTTTTTCCAGGGTCATGCCGACTTCAAACGGGATCATCTTCGACAGGCGGTCAGCCAGGCCGTAGGACTTGCCCTGCACCCGGGCCACGTCGCGGATTACCGCTTTGGCCGCCATGGAACCGAAGGTGATGATCTGGCTTACAGCGTTGCGACCGTACTTCTCGGCTACGTATTCGATTACCCGGTCGCGACCGTCCATGCAGAAGTCGACGTCGAAGTCGGGCATCGATACCCGTTCCGGGTTAAGGAACCGTTCGAACAGCAGGTCATATTCCAGCGGGTCGAGGTCGGTGATCTTCTGCACATAGGCCACCAGCGACCCGGCACCCGATCCACGGCCTGGGCCCACCGGCACGCCGTTGCTTTTGGCCCACTGGATAAAGTCCATTACGATCAGGAAGTAACCGGGGAACCCCATCTGGATGATGATATCCAGCTCGAAATTCAGCCGATCGACGTAGACCTGGCGCTTGGCTTCATAATCTTCAGTGGTGTCCTTGGGCAGCAGGACGCTCAGGCGCTCCTCCAGACCGTCGAAGGATACCTTGCGGAAATACTCGTCGATGGTCATGCCATCGGGAATCGGGAAGTTGGGCAGAAAGTGCTTGCCCAGCTTCACTTCAATATTGCAGCGCTTGGCGATTTCGACGGAGTTTTCCAGGGCCTCGGGGAGGTCGCTGAACAACTCGGCCATTTCATCGGCGCTTTTGAGGTACTGCTCTTCGCTGTAGTTTTTCGAGCGGCGCGGATCGTCCAGCGCCCGGCCTTCGCCAATACAGACGCGAGTTTCGTGGGCCTCGAAGTCTTCCTTCTTGATAAAGCGCACATCGTTGGTCGCCACCAGCGGCGCGCCGAGCTTTTCAGCCAGGGCCACGGCGGCGTGCAACTGCTCTTCATCATTGGGGCGATTGGTGCGCTGGATTTCCAGGTAGAAGCGGTCGGGGAACACGTCCATCCATTCACGGGCGAGCACTTCGGCCTCGTGAGGATTGCCGCCCAACAACGCGATACCGATTTCACCCTCTTTGGCCGCCGAGAGCATGATCAGCCCTTCGCTGGCTTCGGCCACCCATTCACGCTCGATGATGATCGAGCCGTTGCGCTGGCCGTCGATAAAACCGCGGGAAATCAGTTCGGTGAGGTTGCGATAACCAACGCCGTTCATCGCCAGCAGGCTGATGCGGCTCAGTGGGTTATCGGGGTCTTTGTTGGACAGCCACAGGTCGGCGCCGCAGATCGGCTTGATGCCGGCGCCCATGGCGGCCTTGTAGAACTTGACCAGGGAACACATGTTGTTCTGGTCGGTCACCGCCACGGCGGGCATGTTCATGCCCACCAGGGTCTTGACCAGGGGTTTGATCCGTACCAGGCCGTCGACCAGGGAGTATTCAGTGTGCAGGCGCAGGTGAACGAATGAAGCCGGCATAGTGATCCTGTCTAAAAACGTGGAGACAACAAGGCCCGGATTGTACCGGGCCTTGGCAAAAACATCAGCCTTGCTGCTAAACCTCGATCAGGCTTTCCCGCGCCTCGTAAGCCTGGCGAACCGGGGCGAACGAGCGTCGGTGGATCGGGGTCGGGCCAAGACGAGCCAGAGCTTCCAGATGAACGGGCGTCGGGTAGCCCTTATGTCCACCCATCCCGTAGCCGGGATAGATCAATTCGAACGCTGCCATTTCACGATCACGGCTGACTTTGGCGAGGATCGAGGCGGCGGCAATCGCCGGCACCTTGCTGTCACCCTTGACCACCGCTTCCGCCGGCATGGTCAGCTTGGGGCAGCGGTTGCCGTCGATCATCGCCATTTTTGGCGTGATGTGCAGGCCCTCAATGGCGCGCTGCATGGCCAGCATGGTGGCGTGCAGGATATTCAATTTGTCGATTTCTTCGACTTCAGCCCGGGCGATGTGCCAGCTCAGGGCTTTCTCACAGATCTCGTCAAAGAGCTTTTCGCGACGGGCTTCGGTGAGTTTCTTCGAGTCGTTGAGGCCGAGGATCGGGCGGTTCGGATCGAGAATCACCGCGGCCGTGACGACCGCGCCACACAGCGGGCCACGACCGACTTCGTCAACACCGGCCACCAGATCAAGGGCATCGGCTACTAGGCTGAAATCCAGGCCCATCTGCGTCTTCATAGGGCTTCCTGTTTATGGCCGATCAAGGTCAGCACCGCATCCGCCGCCTGGTTCGACGCATCGCGGCGCAAGGTACGGTGAATCTCGTCGAAACCACGGGTCTGTTCTTCGCCGCCGTCGATCAGCGGGAAAAGGGTTTGTGCCAGGGCTTCAGGCGTCGCATCGTCCTGCAGCAATTCGGGTACCAGCAGACGCTGGGCCAGCAAATTGGGCAGGGAGATGTAGGGGCTTTTGACCATACGCTTGAGAATCCAGTAGGTCAGCGGCGCCAGGCGATAGGCCACGACCATCGGGCGCTTGTAGAGCAAGGCCTCCAGGGTCGCGGTGCCGGAGGCGATCAACACTGCATCGCACGCCGCCAGGGCCAGGTGCGAGCCGCCGTCGAGCAGGGTCAACGGCAAGTTGCGCCCTACCAACAATTCTTCAATTTGCACACGGCGCTGAGGGCTCGCGCACGGCAATACGAAGCGTACGCCCGGCTTCAAGGCTTGCAGGCGTTCGGCGGCATCAAAAAACAGTGCGCCAAGACGACCGACTTCACCGCCACGGCTACCCGGCATCAAGGCCACCAACGGCCCGTCAGGCAAGCCCAGCTCGGCGCGAGCGGCAGCGCGGTCGGCCTGGAGCGGAATGGTGTCGGCCAGGGTATGGCCGACAAACCGCACCGGTACGCCCTTCTCTTCGTAGAACCGGGCCTCGAACGGCAGCAGGGTCAGCATCAGGTCGCAGCCTTCGCGGATCTTCAGCACGCGCTTTTGCCGCCACGCCCACACGGACGGGCTGACGTAATGCACGGTCTTGATCCCGGCCTGACGCAACTTGAGTTCGATATTGAGGGTGAAGTCCGGAGCGTCGATTCCGATAAAGACGTCGGGCTTTTCTTCGATCAGGGTCTGGATCAGTTTCTTGCGGCGGGCCAGCAGCTCGCGCAAGCGGCCCAGTACCTCCACCAGCCCCATGACCGACAAGCGTTCCATGGGAAAGTAGGACGTCAGGCCTTCAGCCTGCATCAGCGGACCGCCGACACCGATGAATTCAACCGCAGGATGCTGGGCCTTGAGGGCTCGCATCAGGCCTGCACCGAGAATATCGCCGGAAGCTTCTCCGGCCACCAACGCTATACGCAGCTTGGCCATGATCAGCGGGTGATGCCGCGAGTCGACGACTGGATCGAGTCACGGAATGTCGCAACTTCGGGAAACAGCGCGGCCGGCTCCGTCAGTTCGGTCAAGGCCTGGTCCACCGTCAGCCCCTGGCGGTAAACCACTTTGTAGGCACGGCGCAGGGCATGGATCGCGTCTTCGCTGAAGCCACGACGGCGCATGCCTTCGAAGTTCATGCTGCGGGCTTCTGCCGGGTTGCCGAATACCGTGACAAACGCCGGAACGTCCTTGCCAATCGCGGTACCCATGCCTGAAAAACTATGGGCGCCGATATGGCAGTACTGATGCACCAGGGTGAAGCCGGACAGGATCGCCCAGTCATCAACGTGCACGTGGCCAGCCAACGCAGTGTTGTTGACCAGGATGCAGTGGTTGCCGATCACGCTGTCATGGCCGATGTGCGCATAGGCCATCACCAGGTTGTGATCGCCCAGGGTGGTCTCTGCGCGGTCCTGGACGGTGCCGCGGTGAATGGTCACGCCTTCACGGATGATGTTGTGATCACCGATTACCAGGCGCGTTTCTTCACCCTTGTACTTCATGTCCGGGGTGTCTTCGCCTATCGATGAAAACTGATAGATGCGGTTGTGTTTGCCAATCCGCGTCGGGCCTTTGAGGATCACGTGCGGCCCGATGACTGTCCCCTCGCCGATTTCCACACCTGCGCCGACGATCGACCAAGGGCCGACCTCAACGTCGGCGGCCAACACGGCCGTCGGATCGATGATTGCGCGAGGGTCAATCAAACTCATAGTTTGCGTTCCGCACAGATGATTTCAGCCGAGCACACCGGCTTGCCGTCGACCGAGGCCTGGCATTCGAACTTCCAGATCTGGCGCTTGCAGCTGATGAACTTGGCTTCCAGGATCAACTGATCGCCCGGGGTGACCGGGTTGCGGAAGCGCAGTTTGTCGGAGCCCACGAAATAGTAAAGCGTGCCATCGGCAGGCTTCAGGTCGAGCATTTTGAAACCAAGGATACCGGCAGCCTGGGCCATTGCTTCGATGATCAAGACGCCTGGCATGATGGGATGCGCAGGGAAGTGACCGTTGAAGAACGGTTCGTTGATGCTGACATTCTTGTAGGCACGAATGCGCTTTTCCTCAACATTGAGGTCCGTCACCCGGTCCACCAGCAGGAACGGATAACGGTGAGGCAGGTATTCGCGAATCTCGTTGATGTCCATCATTTCGGGGGGAAGCCTGTAATAAAGATTGGGAGCGTGCGGACTAAGGCACGCCCCTCTAGCAAATCAAGGAGGCAGTCTAGCGGCTGTGCACACTTGATATGGAAATGGTATCAGCCATCTGATGAAGCATTACCGCCAGGGGTCACGTCCCCAACACGCTTTTCCAGATGTTTCAGGCGCCGAGCGATGTCGTCGAGCTGCCTCAGACGCGCCGCGCTCTTGCGCCATTCGGCCGCAGGCTGCATGGCCGTACCGGATGAATAGGCCCCAGGTTCGGTAATCGAATGGGTCACCATGGTCATGCCGGTGATGAATACGTTGTCGCACACTTCGATATGACCTACCAGGCCAACACCGCCGGCGAGCATGCAATGCTTGCCAATCTTGGTGCTACCGGAAATCCCTACGCAGGCTGCCATGGCAGTGTGATCGCCAATCTGCACGTTGTGAGCGATCTGAATCTGGTTATCCAGTTTCACGCCGTTACCTATGACGGTATCGGCCAAGGCGCCGCGGTCAACAGCGGTATTGACGCCAATTTCAACGTCATCGCCGATCAACACGCCGCCCACCTGGGCAATCTTGTTCCATACACCTTTCGAATTGGCGAAGCCGAAGCCCTCGCCACCGATCACGGCACCCGACTGAATCACTACACGTTCGCCAATGCGTACGTCGTGGTACAAAGTCACACGCGGGGCCAGCCAGCCACCGGCACCAATCTCGCTACGGGCACCGATAAAGCTTTGCGCGCCGATCGTCACGTCCGCCCCGATGCGCGCACCACTTTCGATCACCACAAAAGCACCGATGCTCGCGGCAGGATCGACCTGCGCGTCATCGGCGATCACCGCCGTAGGATGGATACCGGCAGCAGCCTTGGGTTTTGGATCGAACAGGTGCGAAACCCGGGCATACGCCAGGTACGGGTCGGCAACAACCAACGCATCCCCTACAAACCCTTCGGCATCAGCGGCCTTCAGCAACACGGCTGCGGCACGGCTGTCGCCCAGGTATTTACGGTATTGGGGGTTTGCCAGGAAGCTCAACTGAGCTGGGCCAGCCTCCTGCAAGGTGGCTAGCCCAGTGATTTCCTTCTCCGGGGAGCCACGCAAGGTGGCCCCCAGGAACTCGGCCAATTGACCGAGCTTGATAGTCGCAGTCATGGCTTACTTCAGCTGATTCATGCGCTCGATCACCTGACGGGTGATGTCGTACTGAGGTTTAACGTCGATGACGGCACCGCGTTCGAATACCAGGTCAAAGGCACCTTTCTTGATGACTTCTTCCACAGCGCTGTCGAGTTTCGGCTTGAGCTGCTTGAGCATTTCACGGTCAGCAACAGCTTTGGCTTCGTTCAGCTCCTTGGACTGGAACTGGTAGTCACGGGCCTTTTGCTTGAATTCAAGCTCCAGACGCTCGCGCTCGCCTTGCTGCATCTTGTCGCCACCGGCTACCAGACGGTCCTGGATGCCCTTGGCGCTGCTTTCCAGAGTTTTCAGCTTGGTCAGTTGCGGACCGAATTTCTTCTCGGCATCCACGGCGTATTTCTTGGCCGCATCGGATTCCAGCAAAGCCATCTGATAGTTCAGAACAGCAATCTTCATTTCGGCAAAGGCCGGGGTCGCTACCAGGACAGTCGCCAGGAGAACCAATTGAGTCAACTTACGCACGATGCACTCCTACAGAATCCGTTGTCGTTATCTTGGGTCAGACGCTTAGAACGTCTGGCCGAGGGAGAATTGGAAAATCTGGGTTTCAGCGTTATCCGGTTTCTTGATCGGCATGGCCAGAGCAAAGCTCAACGGGCCCAGCGCCGTCACCCAGGTCACGCCCACACCGACAGAACTCGCCAGGTTGCTCAGACTTACGTCGTTGCACTGCGTGTTGGACTTCGAGCCATTCGGGTTGGTGACCTGTTCGCACTTGGAGTCGAACACGTTACCCACATCCCAGAAGACCGAAGTACGCAGGGAACGTTGATCTTTCACGAATGGCAGCGGGAACAGGATCTCCGCACCACCCTGGATCAGAACGTTACCACCGAATGGCAGCGGGTCGTTGTCCGAGTCAGCCACAGTACCTTGGTTACCGGTCACACCCACGCCACGGCTTGGAGTACCACGAGGACCCAGGGTGCTGTCCTTGAAGCCACGTACCGAGTTGAAACCACCAGCATAGTAGTTCTCATAGAACGGCAAGCCGCTGGTCGAACCATAACCATCGCCATAACCCAGCTCGGTGTGCAGGCGCATGGTGTAGTTTTCGCTCAATGGCTGGAACAACTGACCACGGTAGTCGAGCTTGAAGAACGACAGGTCGCTGCCCGGCGTGGTTGCTTCCAGAGTCAGGCTCTGGGAATGGCCACGGGTTGCCAGTACACCTTTGTTCAGGGTCGATTCCGACCAGCCGGCCGAAGCCTTGAAGTTCAGGAACTGGTCGCCTTCTTTACGCACGAAGTTGAAGATCTCATCCACGGTGTACACACCGGTCTTGATCTTGTCTTGTTGCGCAGTCAGGCCGAAGGTCAGACGCGAGGTCTCACTGATCGGGTAACCAATGTTGGCGCCAACACCCAGGCTGTCGATTGCATAGCTTGCAACGTCGACGTCGAGGTCTTTGTAGTCGGTTGTGCGGTAGAAGGCGTTGTAGCCCAGGCTCACACCGTCAGCAGTCCAGTAGGGGTCGACATAACCGAAGTTATAGCGGCTCTGGTATTCGCTTCGGGTCAGGCCGATGGAAACCTTGTTACCGGTACCGAGGAAGTTGTTCTGGGTGATCGAACCACCGAGGATCAGGCCGGCACTCTGGGCGAAACCGACACTGGCGGTAATCGAACCGGAAGCCTGCTCTTCTACGGCGTAGTTCACGTCAACCTGGTCATCCACACCCGGTACAGCCGGGGTTTCGACGTTGACTTCTTTAAAGAAGCCCAGACGCTCAAGGCGAACCTTGGACTGGTCGATCAGGTAAGTCGACGCCCAGCCACCTTCCATCTGACGCATTTCACGGCGCAGCACTTCGTCGGCAGACTTGGTGTTGCCACGGAAGTTGATGCGGTTCACGTAGGCGCGCTTGCCCGGATCGACGACGAAGGTGATGTCCACAGTGTGGTCTTCATCATGCGGGGTCGGTACGCCGTTGAC
Organism: Pseudomonas yamanorum; assembly: GCF_013386765.1. Taxonomy (GTDB): domain Bacteria; phylum Pseudomonadota; class Gammaproteobacteria; order Pseudomonadales; family Pseudomonadaceae; genus Aquipseudomonas; species Aquipseudomonas yamanorum_A. The sequence continues at coordinate 35,424 of NZ_JACARE010000007.1, read as the reverse complement.
GTTGGCGAAGGTATAGCCTTCGTTACCCAGGCGACGGGTGATCAGTTCAGACGTGGTGGTCATCAGCTTGCGCGAGAACACCTGGTCTTTCTGCACCAGCAACAGGGACTTGACCTGGTCTTCAGGCACTTTCAAGTCGCCGCTGAGCTTGACGTCACGAACCTTGTACTTCTCGCCTTCGTTGACGTTGACAGTGATATAGACGTGCTTCTTGTCCGGGGTGATGGACACCTGGGTCGAAGCAATATCCATGTTGATATAGCCACGGTCCAGGTAGTAGGAACGCAGGCGCTCCAAGTCACCGGACAGTTTTTCACGAGCGTACTTGTCATCGTTCTTGAAGAACGACAGCCAGTTGGTGGTCTTGAGCTCGAACAGGTCGATCAGGTCATCATCGGAGAACTTGGTGTTACCCACCACGTTGATGTGCTGGATGGCCGCCACGGTGCCTTCGTTGATGTTCACCTTCAGGCCGACGCGGTTACGCGGCTGCGGCACGACCTCGGTCTCGACAGTAGCCGAGTAACGGCCCTGCGCGACGTACTGGCGTTGCAGCTCGTTACGTACGCCTTCGAGGGTGGCACGCTGGAAGATCTCGCCTTCGGCAAGGCCCGATTGCTTCAGGCCTTTCATCAAGTCTTCAGTGGAGATCGCCTTGTTGCCTTCGATCTCGATACTGGCGACAGACGGCCGCTCGACGACAGTGATGACGAGGACGTTACCTTCGCGACCCAGTTGGATATCTTGAAAGAACCCGGTTTTGAACAGCGCACGAGTGGATTCCACCAGGCGACGGTCATCAGCCTGTTCCCCGACGTTCAACGGCAAGGCACCAAAGACGCTACCCGCGGAAACCCGCTGGAGGCCGTTGACGCGAATATCGGAGATGGTGAAGGACTCGGCGTGAACTTCGGCGATCATCAATACGGTGAGAACCGCAGTTAGCAGCAGACGTTTCATGAAGTCCTTTCTTATTCCAACTGGCAATAAACAAACTGCCGCAAAATGCGGCAGATTCGCAATTCAGCGAAGCGTTACAGTCGTCCCAGATCGTTGACCAAGGCTAACAACATCACCCCGACCACCAAACTGATACCGATCTGTATCCCCCAACCCTGCACCCGATCCGACAAGGGGCGACCACGCACCCACTCGACCAGATAAAACAACAGATGCCCCCCATCCAATACTGGAATGGGCAACAAATTCAGAACCCCAAGGCTAATACTCAGATAAGCCAGGAAATTCAGGAAATCTACAACGCCCGACTGGGCAGAAGCGCCCGCCACTTTAGCAATGGTTATCGGTCCACTCAAGTTTTTTACCGAGAGCTCGCCGAACAACATTTTCTTGAGGGAATCGAGGGTCAGCACACTCATGGTCCAGGTGCGTCTCGCGCCCTCGCCAATTGCCGCCAACGGCCCGAAACTGACCTCTCGCACCATCGAAGGTGGCCACTCGACACCCTTGACCCCGGCACCCAGGTAACCCCCGGCTGCCTTGGCTTCCCCGCGAACCGCCAGGGTCACAGGGATGTCGATTTGAGCACCCTCGCGCTCAACTTTCAGCACAATTTTGGTATCAGGGCGTACACGCACCAGGTCGACCACTTGCTGCCAATCGTTGAGCGCCTGGCCATCCAGCGCCAGCAGGCGATCACCGGTTTTCAGACCCGCGGCCTGGGCCGGCCCCTTCGGATCCAGCTCTGCGAGTACCGGCGGCAAGGCCGGGCGCCATGGGCGAATACCCAGGGACTTGATCGGATCAGGCTCATCGGAGCCCTTCAGCCAGTGGTCCAGGGTCAGCTCGCGCGGCGTTTCAGCCGTGGAGTCCGGCTCGCGCACCACCAACTTGACGATGCCGCTTTCACCCAGGCGACGCACCAACTGCAAATTGACCGCCCCCCAACCCGTGGTTGGCTCGCCATCAACTGCGACAATTTCTTGACCGGCAGTCAGGCCAGCCTTGGCCGCCATGCTGTCCGCCTCGACGGCACCAATGACCGGGCGCACCTGCTGGCTGCCCAACATGGCCAGGACCCAGAAAAACACCATGGCCAACAGAAAGTTGGCGATCGGGCCTGCCGCCACAATGGCAATACGCTGACGAACGGTCTTGCGATTAAAGGATTGGTCCAACTGATCAGCCGGCACTTCGCCTTCACGCTCATCGAGCATCTTGACGTAGCCGCCCAGCGGAATGGCAGCAATCACAAACTCGGTACCGCGACGGTCGTGCCAACGCAGCAAGGGCATGCCGAAGCCTACGGAAAAGCGCAGTACCTTGACGCCGCAACGACGCGCGACCCAGAAATGGCCGAACTCGTGGAAGGTGACCAGCACACCCAGAGCAACCAGGGTGCCGACAATCATGTAGAGCGCACTCATCTAATTTCTCCGCATTTCAATCCAGTGCCTGAAGGCTCAAACACGCCAAAAGGCTAACGCGTATTGCGGTTCAACCATTGCTCGGCCAAGGCCCGGGCCTTGGCATCCGCCTCGAACACCGCGCCAAGGTCATTCACGGCGACGACGGGCTCAACGCTTAAAACGTCCTCGATGATACTCGCGATCTGCGGAAAGCGGACGCGCCGATCAAGAAACGCCGCCACGGCCACTTCGTTGGCCGCATTCAGCATCGCCGGCGCACTATTACCCGCATCCGCAGCTTGCCGCGCAAGACGCAGGCAAGGGAAGCGCTGCTCGTCAGGCGCTTCGAAATCCAGGCGGGCAATGGCAAACAGATCCAGGGGTGCAACACCCGAGTCAATGCGCTCCGGCCAGGCCAGTGCATTGGCGATCGGCGTGCGCATGTCCGGGTTGCCCAACTGGGCCAAGACCGAACCGTCCACGTAATCCACCAGGGAATGAATCACACTTTGCGGGTGAATCACCACCTCGACCTGATCCGGCCGGGCGTCAAACAGCCAGCAGGCCTCGATCAACTCCAGGCCCTTGTTCATCATGCTTGCCGAGTCCACCGAGATCTTGCGCCCCATGGACCAGTTCGGATGAGCACAGGCCTGGTCAGGGGAAACATGCTCCATCTCGGCCAGCGGCGTCTGCCGGAACGGACCGCCAGAGGCTGTCAGCAGAATCCGACGCACACCCACCTGGCTCAGCCCACGGGCGAAGTCAGCGGGCATGCACTGGAAAATCGCGTTGTGTTCGCTGTCCAGCGGCAACAGCACGGCGCCGCTCTTGCGCACGGCCTGCATAAAGAGCGCGCCGGACATCACCAGGGCTTCTTTATTGGCCAGCAGAATCTTCTTGCCTGCATCAACGGCGGCCAGGGTCGGACGCAAACCGGCAGCGCCGACAATCGCGGCGACCACGGTGTCGACATCAGGATCAGCCGAAACCTGGCACAACCCCTCCTCCCCTACCAACACCCGGGTCGCCAGGCCCGCCGCGCGCAGGTCATCCTGCAAACCACGCGCAGCTGCCGCTTCCGGCACGACTGCGTATTGCGGCGTGTGCCGCACACACAGCGCCAACAGCTCGCTCAGGCGACTGAAGCCGGTCAATGCGAATACTTGATAACGCTCGGGATGACGAGCAATCACATCGAGTGTGCTGAGCCCCACCGAGCCGGTAGCCCCCAGCACGGTGACCTGTTGCAGGCGGCTCACGAGGCAGCCATCCACAACAGAACGGCAAAAATCGGGATCGCAGCCGTCAGGCTGTCGATACGGTCAAGCACACCACCGTGACCCGGCAGCAGGTTACTGCTGTCCTTGATCCCGGCCTGACGCTTGAACATGCTTTCGGTGAGGTCACCGACCACCGAGATGAACACGACCACCGCCGCACCCACCAGGGCCAGGAGCATTTCCTTGACGGTCCAGCCGCGCACCACACCGACCACAATCGTAATCACCAGGGTCAATGCCAGGCCGCCATACACGCCTTCCCAGCTTTTGCCCGGGCTGACAGCCGGCGCCAGCTTGCGCTTGCCGAAAGCACGGCCGGAGAAGTAGGCACCGATATCGGCGCCCCACACCAGCACCATCACCGCCATGATCAGCCAGTTACCCAACTGCATGTGCTTGATGTAGACCAGGCCTTGCCAGGCAGGCAGCAGAATCAAAAGGCCGATCACCAGCTTGCAGGCGACACTGGACCAGTGACTGCTGGTGCCTGGATAGGTCAGCACCAGATACGTCGCCAACGCCCACCACAACACCGCCGCACCCAGCACCCAAGGTGCCACGCCCGGCAGGATGTACATCAGGAACATCAACAGCGCCACGACAGCGGCGTACACCACACGAGGCAACTGCGCGGCGAAACCCGCCAGGCGCGCCCACTCCCATGCACCCAGCGTCACAACCAGGCCGATGAACAGCGCGAAATTCGCCCCTTCAAGCAGGAAAAACCCGCACAGGGCAATAGGCAGCAGGATCAGCGCCGTGATGATTCGTTGTTTAAGCATTAAACCCGGGCTCCAGCTTCGATCTGCTCGCTCGTTTTACCGAAGCGACGCTGACGGGAAGCGAAATCGGCCAGCGCGTTGCGCATGGCATCGTGTTTGAAGTCCGGCCAGAACAGGTCGGAGAAGTACAATTCGGTATAGGCCAACTGCCACAACAGGAAGTTGCTGATGCGGTGGTCGCCACCGGTACGAATGCACAGATCGGGCAGCGGCAGGTCGCCGGTCACCAGACAGGTTTGCAACAGTTCGGGCGTGATGTCTTCCGGACGCAAATGGCCGGCCTGCACTTCGCGCGCCAGACGCTGCGCAGCCTGGGCGATATCCCACTGGCCGCCGTAGTTGGCTGCAATCTGCAGCACAAAACGGTCACTGCCGGCAGTGATTGCCTCGGCTTCGCGCATCGCCGCCTGCAACTCTGGATGGAACCGCGAGCGGTCGCCGATGATGCGCAGGCTGATGTTGTTCTCGTTCAGGCGCTTGGCCTCACGACGCAGGGCTTTGAAGAACAGGTCCATCAAGGCACTGACTTCCTCGGCCGGGCGCTGCCAGTTTTCACTGGAGAACGCGAACAAGGTCAACACTTCGACCTTGGCCTCGGCACACACCTCGATCACGGCACGCACAGCATCGACACCCGCTTTATGCCCGGCAACACCCGGCATAAAGCGCTTCTTCGCCCAGCGATTATTCCCATCCATGATGATCGCGACATGGCGCGGCACCACGGAGGGCACAGTCTGCTTGGTCTTTTCCATGAAGGCGTCCTGACCCTTTATACGGCCATCAGGTCCTTTTCTTTATCTTCCGTGGCCTTGGTGATCTGGGCCTCGGCGTCTTTCGTCAGCTTGTCGATATCAGCAACGGCACGGCGCTCTTCGTCTTCGCTGATTTCCTTGTCCTTGACCAGTTTCTTCAGGTCACCCAAGGCATCACGACGGATGTTGCGCACGGCAACACGTGCATCTTCAGCGGCGCTGCGGGCCTGCTTGGTGAAGCCCTTGCGGGTCTCCTCAGTCAGGGCCGGCATGGAGATCAGCAGCAATTCGCCCAGGTTGGTCGGATTGAGGTTCAAGCCGGCGCTCTGGATGGCCTTGTCGACAGCGCCGAGCATGTTGCGCTCGAACGCCACGACCTGCAGGGTACGGGAGTCTTTTACGGTGATGTTGGCCACTTGGGTGATGGAGGTATCAGTACCGTAGTACGGCACCATCACACTGCCCAGAATGCTTGGGTGGGCCTTGCCGGTACGAATCTGGCCAAATGCATGGTTCAGAGACTCCAGGGATTTGTGCATGCGCTCTTGAGCGTCTTTTTTGATTTCGTTGATCATTGTTCGATTTCCTCGATCAGAGTCCCTTCCGCGCCGCCGTGTACGATGTTCAGCAGGGCGCCGGGCTTGTTCATGTTAAATACGCGCAACGGCATCTTGTGGTCGCGGCACAAGCAAATTGCCGTCAGGTCCATCACGCCCAGCTTGCGATCCAGTACTTCATCATAAGTCAGATGATCGAACTTCTCGGCATGCGGGTCTTTGAATGGGTCTGCAGTGTAAACACCGTCAACCTTGGTGGCCTTGAGCACCACGTCCGCGTTGATCTCGATACCACGCAGGCACGCAGCCGAATCGGTGGTGAAGAACGGATTACCGGTACCGGCAGCAAAAATCACTACCTCTTTGGCATCCAGATGACGCATGGCTTTGCGACGATCATAGTGATCGGTTACGCCAACCATGGAAATAGCCGACATCACGATCGCGGTGATATTGGCGCGCTCCAGGGCGTCACGCATGGCCAGGGCGTTCATCACAGTGGCCAGCATGCCCATGTGGTCGCCTGTCACCCGATCCATGCCAGCGGCGCTCAGTGCCGCACCACGGAACAGGTTGCCGCCGCCGATCACCAGACCGACCTGAACACCGATACCGACCAGTTGGCCGACTTCCAGTGCCATGCGGTCGAGTACTTTGGGATCAATCCCAAACTCTTCCGACCCCATCAGGGCCTCGCCGCTAAGCTTGAGTAGAATGCGTTTATAGCGAGCCTGATGACCACTGCCCTGCTGAGCCATTGCGAATCTCTCCTGCGGCGTATTTTTGAAAATTCTTGGCAAGCCGTTTACGGCCTGCGTTCACTCTAGCTTGACGCTGTCACAGCGCCATCGGAACACGGCTTTGTAAGCCAGTTCCAAAGGGAAACCAATAAAAATTGATCACCCCATTTGAAAAGAGGCTGCGCGCGTAAGCGGGCAGCCTCTTTTGGGCGACAGTTGAAAACTGTCTTACTGCTTGGCGGCAGCCAGCTGGGCGGCAACTTCTTCAGCAAAGTTGTCGACCGGCTTCTCGATACCGTCGCCTACTTTGTAGTAGGTGAAGGAAACGATCTCAGCACCGGCTTTCTTGGCCAGCTCGCCAACCTTGATTTCAGGGTTCTTGACGAACGCCTGCTCAACCAGGGAAGCCTCAGCCAGGAACTTGCTGATACGGCCCTTGATCATGTTTTCAACGATGTTTTCCGGCTTGCCGGCGATTTTGTCAGCGTTGAGGCTCAGGAACACGGCTTTTTCGCGTTCGATTGCTTCAGCGGACACTTCCGATGGCAGCAGGAATTCAGGGTTGCTGGCCGCTACGTGCATAGCGATGTCTTTGGCCAGTTCAACGTTGCCGCCTTTAAGGGCAACCACAACGCCGATCTTGTTACCGTGCAGGTAACCACCGACAACATCACCTTCAACGCGAGCCAGGCGACGGATGTTGACGTTTTCGCCAACCTTGCCGACCAGCACCAGGCGAGCAGCTTCTTGAGCTTCGATCAGCGGAGCGACGTCAGTCAGCTTGTCAGCGAACGCTTTTTCAACGCTTGCAGCAACAAATGCCTTGAAGTCGTCCTGCAGAGCCAGGAAGTCGGTCTGCGAGTTCACTTCCAGCAGAACGGCGGTCTTACCGTCTTCTTTAAGAGCGATAGCGCCTTCAGCAGCAACGTTGCCTGCTTTCTTGGCAGCCTTGATGGCGCCCGAAGCACGCATGTCATCAATGGCTTTTTCGATGTCGCCGCCGGCCTTGGTCAAGGCCTTTTTGCAATCCATCATGCCTTCGCCGGTACGCTCACGCAGTTCTTTAACCAACGCTGCAGTAATCTCTGCCATTTTCAAAATCCTCTTGGATAGGTTTTCAACCATTCCACCCGATTGAACGGGCGATCAATTCTTCCCGAACCACCCTTGTAGGCCGCTGCACGTTACAGATGTTGTAGCTGCGCTGCAGACAAATGGTTTTCGAGGTGGCAAAAAGGGGGCCAAGCCCCCTTTTTGCTTACTGAGTCAACGCCAAGGCGTCAGTTACTCAGCTGCTGCTACCGGAGCTTCTTCAACGAACTGCTCGGTGCCGCCAGCAACGTGGTTGCGGCCACGGATTACAGCGTCAGCCATCGAACCCATGTACAGCTGGATAGCGCGGATTGCGTCATCGTTGCCTGGGATGATGTAGTCAACGCCTTCCGGGCTGCTGTTGGTATCGACTACGCCGATAACCGGGATGCCCAGCTTGTTGGCTTCGGTGATCGCGATGCGCTCGTGATCAACGTCGATAACGAACAGTGCGTCAGGCAGACCGCCCATGTCCTTGATACCACCCAGGGAACGATCGAGCTTTTCCAGGTCGCGAGTGCGCATCAGCGCCTCTTTCTTGGTCAGCTTGGCGAAAGTACCGTCTTCGGCTTGCACTTCAAGGTCACGCAGACGCTTGATGGAAGCACGGATGGTTTTGAAGTTGGTCAGCATGCCGCCCAACCAGCGGTGATCGACGTACGGCGAACCGCAACGTGCTGCTTCTTCAGCAACGATCTTGCCAGCGGAACGCTTGGTGCCGACGAACAGAATCTTGTTTTTGCCCTGGGCCAGGCGCTCTACGAAAGTCAGAGCTTCGTTGAACATTGGCAGGGTTTTTTCAAGGTTGATGATGTGGATCTTGTTACGCGCGCCGAAAATGTATTTACCCATTTTCGGGTTCCAGTAACGGGTCTGGTGACCGAAGTGCACACCGGCCTTCAGCATATCGCGCATGTTGACTTGGGACATGATAGTTCCTTAATAAGTCGGGTTTGGCCTCCACGTATCCCAATGACCAACCAGCGGCATTCGCCTCCGGCACCCAGGTCATCGTGTCGACACGTGTGTGGATTTAAGCTTTGCGGGGTATCCCCGGAAAGCGGCGCATTTTATACCACACAGCTTGCAAAAACGAAACCCGCAATCACATTTGCCGCCTGTCGCTTTTGCCTAAGCCTTTGAATAAAGCCAGAATGCCCCCATCCTTATAGACAGAAGCGATCGCCAGACGCTCATGGTTTCACCCCTGCGTCTGCTAGAATCGCGTTTTTTGGGCTTGTGCGAATTCTGCAACCTTTTGTCGCACACCCGTAAACCGTATTGATTTCAGCGCGTCGCGCTAGAGAGAGCCTGTATGACCGTCACCCTCAAAACCGCCGAAGACATCGCAGGCATGCGCGTTGCCGGCAAACTGGCTGCCGACGTGCTGGAAATGATTGCCGAACACGTCAAGCCCGGCGTCACCACCGAAGCGCTGGACCGCATCTGCCATGACTATATTGTCGATGTGCAAAAAGCCATCCCGGCGCCACTGAACTACAAGGGCTTCCCCAAGTCGATCTGCACCTCGATCAACCACGTGGTGTGCCACGGCATTCCCGGCGACAAGCCCCTGAAAGACGGTGACACCCTGAACATCGACGTTACTGTGATCAAGGACGGCTACCACGGCGACACCAGCCGCATGTTCCACGTCGGCACCGTGCCAGTGTGGGCTGAGCGCCTGTCGCAAGTGACCCAGGAATGCATGTACAAGGCCATCGAAATCGTCAAGCCCGGCTGCCGCCTGGGCGACATCGGTGAAATCATCCAGAAGCACGCCGAAAAGAACGGCTTCTCGGTGGTCCGTGAGTTCTGCGGCCACGGCATCGGCAAGGTGTTCCATGAAGAGCCACAGATCCTGCACTACGGCCGCGCCGGCACCGGCATGGAGCTCAAGGCAGGCATGACCTTCACCATCGAGCCGATGATCAACCAGGGCAAGGCCGACACCAAGGTGCTGGGCGACGGCTGGACCGCCATCACCAAGGACCGCAAGCTCTCGGCCCAGTGGGAACACACCCTGCTGGTGACCGACACCGGCTACGAGATCTTCACCCTGCGCGCCGACGACACGATTCCTCGCGTTTCGGCGTAATGTTTGCACCGGTTTTCTGATTAGCAACGCTGTGCCCCATAGATAGATAGGAAAACCGATCGATGCCCCAGGTGGATCCCGAACTGTTTGACCGCGGCCAGTTCCAGGCGGAGCTGGCGCTGAAGGCAAGCCCCATCGCCGCCTTCAAGAAGGCCATCCGTCAGGCCCGCGAGGTGCTCGACGAGCGCTTTCGCACTGGCCGGGACATTCGCCGGCTGATCGAGGACCGCGCCTGGTTCGTCGACAACATCCTGCAAAAGGCCTGGGAACAGTTCAGCTGGAGCGAAGACGCCGATATCGCCCTGGTGGCCGTCGGCGGCTATGGCCGGGGCGAACTGCACCCCTACTCCGACATTGACCTGCTGATTTTGCTGGACAGCGCCGACCACGAGATCTTTCGCGACTCCATCGAGCGTTTTCTGACGCTGTTGTGGGACATCGGCCTGGAGGTCGGCCAAAGCGTGCGCTCGGTGGACGAATGCGCCCAGGAAGCCCGCGCCGACCTGACGGTGATCACCAACCTGATGGAAAGCCGCACCATCGCCGGCCCCGAGCACCTGCGCCAGCGCATGCTGGAAGTCACCAGCACCGCGCACATGTGGCCGAGCAAGGAATTCTTCCTGGCCAAGCGCGCCGAGCAGAAGGCCCGGCACCACAAGTACAACGACACCGAATACAACCTGGAACCCAACGTCAAAGGTTCCCCGGGCGGCCTGCGGGATATCCAGACGATCCTCTGGGTTGCCCGTCGCCAGTACGGCACCCTGAACCTGCGGGCCCTGGCCGGGGAAGGCTTTCTGGTAGAGAGCGAAAACGCCCTGCTGGCCTCCTCCCAGGAATTCCTCTGGAAAGTGCGCTACGCGCTGCACATGCTGGCCGGCCGCTCCGAAGACCGCCTGCTGTTCGATCACCAGCGCTCCATCGCGACCTTGCTGGGGTTTGAAGGTGAAGACGCGAAGACCAGCATCGAAAGCTTCATGCAGCAGTATTACCGGGTGGTGATGAGCATTGCCCAGCTCAGCGACCTGATCATCCAGCACTTCGAAGAAGTGATCCTGGCCCCGGAAGACGAAGCACCGCCGCAGCCGATCAACTCGCGCTTCCAGTTGCACGATGGCTACATCGAAGCCCGCAACGACAACGTGTTCAAACGCACGCCGTTCGCCATGCTGGAAATCTTCGTGCTGATGGCCCAACAGCCGGAAATCAAGGGTGTGCGCGCCGACACCATTCGCCTGCTGCGGGAAAATCGTCACCTGATCGACGACGATTTCCGCCACGACATCCGCAACACCAGCCTGTTTATCGAACTGTTCAAGTGCAAGATCGGTATCCACCGCAACCTGCGGCGCATGAACCGTTACGGGATCCTGGGGCGTTACCTGCCGGAGTTCGGCTTTATCGTCGGGCAGATGCAACACGACCTGTTCCACATCTATACCGTGGATGCCCACACCCTGAACCTGATCAAACACCTGCGTAAGTTGCAGTACACCCAGGTGTCAGAGAAATTCCCGCTGGCCAGTAAGCTCATGGCGCGCTTGCCCAAGCCTGAATTGATCTACCTCGCCGGCCTGTACCACGACATCGGCAAGGGCCGTCACGGCGATCACTCGGAAATTGGCGCCGTGGATGCCGAAGCGTTCTGCCAGCGTCACCAGTTGCCGCTGTGGGACAGCCGCCTGATCGTATGGCTGGTGCAAAACCACCTGGTGATGTCCACCACCGCCCAGCGCAAGGACTTGTCCGACCCGCAGGTGATTCATGATTTCGCCCAGGCCGTCGGCGACGAAACCCGTCTCGACTACCTGTACGTGCTCACGGTGTCCGACATCAACGCCACCAACCCGACACTATGGAACTCCTGGCGCGCCAGCCTGTTGCGCCAGCTCTACACCGAGACCAAGCGCGCCTTGCGTCGCGGCCTGGAGAACCCGGTGGACCGCGAGGAGCAGATCCGTCGCACCCAAAGCGCAGCCCTGGATATCCTGGTGCGTGGCGGCAACGACCCGGACGACGTCGAGCAGCTCTGGTCGCAACTGGGGGACGACTACTTCCTGCGCCACACCGCCGGCGACGTGGCCTGGCACAGCGACGCGATCCTGCAGCAGCCGGCCGATGGCGGGCCGCTGGTGCTGATCAAGGAAACCACCCAGCGCGAGTTCGAGGGCGGCACGCAGATCTTCATCTACGCACCCGACCAGCACGACTTCTTCGCCGTGACCGTGGCCGCGATGGACCAGCTCAACCTGAACATTCACGACGCCCGGGTCATCACCTCCAGCAGCCAGTTCACCCTCGACACCTACATCGTGCTCGACACGGAAGGCGAGTCCATCGGCGACAACCCGGAACGGGTGAAAAAGATCCGCAAAGGCCTCACCGACGCCCTGCGCAACCCCGACGACTACCCGACCATCATCCAGCGCCGGGTGCCGCGCCAGCTCAAGCACTTTGCATTCGCCCCCGAGGTGACGATCCACAACGACGCCCAGCGCCCGGTGACCGTACTGGAGCTCAGCGCGCCGGACCGCCCGGGCCTGTTGGCGCGGATCGGCACGATCTTCCTGGAATTCGACCTGTCGTTGCAGAACGCCAAGATCGCGACCCTGGGCGAACGGGTGGAAGACGTGTTCTTTATTACCGATGCCGACAACCAGCCGCTTTCCGACCCTGAACTGTGCCGACGCTTGCAGGAAGCCATCGTCCAGCAGTTGAGCGTCAACCAGGAGACCGGCGTCGAGATGTCCAGACTGACGATTTGATTTTTAACTGTATAAATGCGGTTCCTGTAGGAGCTGGCTTGCCTGCGATGGCATCACCTCGGCGTACCTGATACACCGCGGTGCCTGCATCGCTGGCAAGCCAGCTCCTACAGGGAGCCCCGTGATAGAGGCCTTCATGAACAACGCTCTGAACCAGTTGCAGCCTTACCCGTTCGAAAAACTGCGCGTCCTGCTGGGCAGTGTTACGCCGAACCCGGACAAACGCCCGATCGCCCTCTCCATCGGCGAGCCGAAGCACAAATCCCCGCAGTTCGTCGCCGATGCGCTGGCCAACAACCTGGACCAGATGGCGGTGTACCCGACCACCCTGGGCATCCCGGCCCTGCGCGAGGCCATTGGCACCTGGTGCGAACGCCGCTTCAGCGTGCCCAAGGGCTGGCTCGACCCGGCGCGCAATATCCTGCCGGTGAACGGCACCCGTGAAGCGCTGTTCGCCTTCACCCAGACCGTGGTCAACCGTGGTGACGACGCACTGGTGGTCAGCCCGAACCCGTTCTATCAAATCTACGAAGGCGCGGCCTTTCTTGCCGGCGCCAAGCCGCACTACCTGCCGTGCCTGGATGCAAACGGCTTCAATCCGGATTTCGACGCGGTGTCGCCAGACATCTGGAAACGCTGCCAGATCCTGTTCCTGTGCTCCCCTGGCAACCCGACCGGCGCACTGATTCCCGTCGACACCCTGAAAAAGCTGATCGCCCTGGCCGACGAATACGACTTCGTGATCGCCGCCGATGAGTGCTACAGCGAGCTGTACTTCGACGAACAAACCCCGCCGCCGGGCCTGCTCAGCGCCTGCGTGGAACTGGGCCGCCAGGACTTCAAGCGCTGCGTGGTGTTCCACAGCCTGTCCAAGCGCTCCAACCTGCCGGGTCTGCGTTCGGGCTTTGTGGCTGGTGACGCCGAAATCCTCAAGGGTTTCCTGCTGTACCGCACCTACCACGGCTGCGCGATGCCGGTGCAAACCCAGTTGGCGAGCATTGCCGCCTGGCAGGACGAAGCCCACGTGCAGGCCAACCGTGACCTGTACCGGGAAAAGTTCGATGCCGTGCTGGCGATCCTGAAGCCGGTGCTGGACGTGCAAAACCCCGACGGCGGTTTCTACCTGTGGCCGAATATTAAAGGTGATGACGCCGCCTTCTGCCGCGACCTGTTCGTGGAAGAACACGTGACCGTGGTGCCGGGTTCGTACCTGTCCCGGGAAGTCGATGGCGTCAACCCGGGCGCCGGGCGTGTGCGCCTGGCGCTGGTTGCGCCGCTGGCCGAGTGCGTGGAAGCAGCCGAGCGGATTCGCGACTTCATCACCCGCAATAAATAACTGCTCTGAACGTGGCGAGGGAGCTTGCTCCCGCTCGGCTGCGCAGCAGTCGTAAACCGGCTGACGCTGTTTCCCTGCATGAATGAAGTCGCCAGCGTTGGGGCGACTTCGTCACCCAGCGGGAGCAAGCTCCCTCGCCACAAGTAAGCACCGCGGTGTTATTTGACGTGACCCAGATTCGCCTCACTCATATCCAGATCCGCCAACACCTCCCGCAGCACGTCATCACCAATCTGGTGGTGACGACTCAGGCTATACAACTCCAAGCGCTGCGCCCTCAGGGCCTTGAGCCGTAACTTGCGCTCCAGTTGATCCATCTGAAACGCCAATGCCTGGGCTTCCGCCGAGTCGTTGAACACTTCCAGCTGATGACGATATTCCGACATCAACCGCGCCTTGAGCTCAGTGGCCAAGGCTGCCTGGGCGGCATCCTGGGGTGCCGCTTCAGCAGGTTCTTCGGCTTCCAGGGCATGGATCGCCGCTTCAGCGGTTTTCTTCCAGGCGTCACGCACCTCGCTGCGGCGCCTGTCGTCCGGGCTCTTTTCGATTCCCCGCAGCAGAAGCGGCAAGGCAATACAGGCAGCGACCAAAGACAGCAAAATCACACCCGCGGCAATAAAGATCAGCAGATCACGCTCCGGGAACGCCTCACCGGGCGCCAACAGCAACGGCACCGACATCACACCCGCCAACGTCACCGCACCCCGCACCCCGCCCACGGTCAACAACCAGCAGGAACGGGCTGTGGGCACCAGCGTCAGCTCACTTTTGCCACGCAGACGGCGCAGTAAACCTGACAGGCGCCAGATGCTCTGCACCCAGATAAACCGCAATACCACCAGCACCAGGAAAATCGCGATCACGTCCAGGCAGCGGTACAGCAACGTCGGCCACAGTGTTGGCTCATGGCTGACTACGGCCTTGATGATGTCTGGCAATTGCAGGCCCAGCAGCAGGAAGATCAACCCGTTAAACGCAAACTCCAGCAGCGACCACACGCTGCGATTGAGCAGCCGGGTGCTGGTCTGGCGCGGCAGCAGGTCCAGCCAGCTTTGCATCATCCCCGCGGCCACCGCTGACAAGATCCCCGATGCGCCAAGACGTTCGGCCAGTACGTAGGCGGCAAACGGCAGCAACAACATGAACACCACGTGCGTCGCCGGGTCATCCCAGCCACGGGCGATCATCCAGGACCGCAGGCGGCCCACCAGCCAGCTCAAGGCCACACCAATGGCCAGGCCACCGACCGCAACGAGCACAAAGGTCAGGCTGGCATCCGCCAGGGAAAACACCCCGGTCAGCGCCGCCGCCAGGGCGAACTTGAACGTCACCAAACCCGACGCGTCATTCATCAACGCCTCGCCCTGGAGCATATGCATCAACGGCGTCGGCAAGCGATTCTGGGAAATCGCCGACACCGCCACGGCATCCGTCGGCGACAATACCGCCGCCAGGGCGAAGGCCACCGGCAGCGGGATCGTAGGCAATATCCAATGGATGAAGTAACCGGCGCCCACTACCGTGAACAACACCAGCCCCACCGCCAGCGTCAGGATCGGCCCGCGCAGGCGCCACAGTTCACGCTTGGGCATACGCCAGCCATCGGAGAACAGCAGCGGCGGCAAAAACAGGAAAAGAAACAACTCAGGGTCCAGGGCCACATGCAGCCCCAGGGTCGGCCACGCCAGCAAGGCGCCGGCGGCAATCTGCACCAGCGGCAACGGCAGTGGGATAACACGCCCGACCAGACGCGAAACGCTGACCAGCATCAGCAGGATAAGTACGGTGTAGGCGGTTTGCATAAAGCGGGATTCCCAGACAATCAACTTGCAACAACACACATCAGGCAACAACTCGCCGTTGAAGTGCCATATTAGCCGCCTATGCTGCGCGATGGCCTTTGCACAAAAGTCGCACGTGGGCAAAACACGTTTGTGACGAGCGGCGCCGAAAGCTGCTGGCCATGGCATAATCCGTGACCTTTCATCTCCGTCAGCCCAAAGGGGGGCAATTCCTTGACCGCTTCAAGCAAAACGTTGCACCTTTTCGGCATCAAAGCCTGCGACACCATGAAAAAGGCGCGCACCTGGCTCGATGAACACGCTGTCAGCTATGAGTTTCATGACTACAAAACGGCCGGTATCGACCGCGAACACTTGACCCAATGGTGCAATGAGCACGGTTGGCAGGTGGTTTTGAACCGTGCGGGCACCACCTTTCGCAAACTCGAAGACGAACGCAAAGCCGATCTCGATCAGTCGAAAGCCATTGAATTGATGCTCGCACAACCCTCGATGATCAAGCGCCCGGTGCTTGATCTCGGTGACAGAACCCTGATTGGCTTCAAGCCAGATAGTTATTCGGCGGCCCTCAAGTAGGCCAGCCCACTTCATTTTTGTAGAGGTAATAGCATGTCCAATTCCCTGTTCAGCCTGGGCTTCGGCGTCGGCACTCAGAACCGCCAAGGTGCTTGGCTGGAAGTGTTTTACGCACAACCGCTGCTCAATCCATCGGCTGAAATCATCGCAGCCATCGCTCCAATCCTCGGTTACACCGAAGGCAACCAGGCGATCACCTTCACCGTCACCCAGGCCCTGCAACTGGCTGACGCGCTCAAGGGTGTCGACGCCGCCCAAGCCGCGCTGTTGAGCCGCCTGGCTGAAAGCCACACGCCGCTGGTCGCCACGCTGCTGGCCGAAGACGCCGCGCTGACCTCCACCCCCGAGGCCTACCTCAAGCTGCATTTGCTGTCCCATCGCCTGGTCAAGCCACACGGCCTGAGCCTGGCCGGTGTGTTCCCGCAACTGCCGAACGTGGCCTGGACGAGCCAGGGCGCCATCGACATCGCCGAGCTGGCCGAGCGTCAACTGGAAGCACGCCTGCGTGGCGAGCTGCTGGAAGTGTTCTCGGTGGACAAGTTCCCGAAAATGACCGACTACGTAGTGCCAAGCGGCGTGCGTATCGCTGATGCCGCGCGCATCCGCCTGGGCGCCTACGTGGGTGAAGGCACCACCGTGATGCACGAAGGTTTCGTCAACTTCAACGCCGGCACCGAAGGCCCGGGCATGATCGAAGGCCGTGTGTCGGCTGGCGTATTCGTCGGCAAGGGTTCCGACCTGGGCGGCGGTTGCTCCACCATGGGCACCCTGTCGGGCGGCGGCAACATCGTGATCAAGGTGGGCGAAGGCTGCCTGATCGGCGCCAACGCCGGTATCGGTATCCCGCTGGGCGACCGCAACACCGTGGAGTCGGGCCTGTACGTCACCGCCGGCACCAAGGTTGCGCTGCTGGACGAGGCCAACCAACTGGTCAAAGTGGTCAAGGCCCGTGAGCTGGCCGGCCAACCGGACCTGCTGTTCCGCCGCAACTCCGAGACCGGTGCCGTGGAGTGCAAAACCCACAAATCGGCCATCGAACTGAACGCAGCGCTGCACGCTCACAACTAAGCAGCGACTCGATGCCACTGACGGCCCTCACCTGACCGGTGCGGGCCGTTTATACGAGCCTTGATCACCATGCTTGTGCCCTCTCCCTGGCGCGCCGACTTTCCGGCCATCGCCACCCTGCAACGGCAAGACCAGACCTATCTGGACAACGCCGCTACCACGCAAAAACCTCAAGCCTTGCTGGACGCCATCAGCCATTACTACGCCAATGGCGCAGCCAATGTGCACCGTGCCCAGCATCTGCCGGGCGCTCACGCGACCCAGGCCTTCGAGGACAGTCGCAGCAAGGTGGCACAGTGGCTGAACGTCGGTGACGACGGGCAAATCATCTTTACCCACGGCGCGACTTCGGCGCTGAACCTCCTGGCTTATGGCCTTGAGCACCTATTCAATCCGGGCGACGAGATTGTCATCAGCGCCCTGGAGCACCACGCCAACCTGCTGCCGTGGCAGCAACTGGCCAAACGTCGCGGGCTGGAACTGGTGGTACTGCCGCTTGACGATGACGGCTTGATTGACCTGCAAGCCGCCGCACGTTTGATCGGCCCTCGCACCCGATTGCTGGCGGTGAGCCAACTGTCCAACGTGCTTGGCGCCTGGCAGCCATTGCCGCAATTGCTGGCGCTGGCCAAGGCCCAGCAAGCACTGACCGTTGTCGATGGCGCCCAGGGCATCGTCCATGGCCGCCATGACATGCAGGCCCTGGGCTGCGACTTCTATGTGTTTTCCAGCCACAAGCTCTACGGGCCGGACGGGGTCGGCGTGCTGTATGGCCGCACTGAAGCCCTGCATCACCTGCGTCACTGGCAGTTTGGTGGCGAGATGGTGCAACAGGCTGACTATCAAAGCGCCAGCTTCCGCCCCGCGCCCCTTGGCTTCGAAGCGGGAACACCCCCGATCGCCAGCGTGATCGGCCTGGGCGCAACCCTCGATTACCTGAGTTCCCTGGATCAACAGGCGGTGACGGCCCACGAAGCCGCCCTGCACGACTACCTGCTGCGTGGCCTGCAAGCGCGCAACGGCGTGCGCCTGCTGGGCTCTCCGCAAGTCGCCCTGGCCAGCTTTGTGGTGGAGGGCGTGCACAACGCCGACCTCGCCCACTTGCTGACCGAACAGGGGATTGCCGTGCGCGCCGGCCATCACTGTGCGATGCCGCTGCTCAAGCAGATGGGGCTCTCCGGGGCGATTCGGGTGTCGCTGGCGCTGTACAACGACTCCGACGACCTGGAGCGTTTTTTTGAAGCGCTGGATCAGGCCATGGATATGTTGCGATGAGCTTGCCGACGGACGCGGTTGTCGCGTTGGAAGCGTTCCAGGCGGTCGGCAGCTGGGAACAACGCGCCCGCCTGCTGATGCAATGGGGCGAGCGGTTGCCCGCCTTGCCGGCTGAAGACAAGGTCGACGCCAACCTGGTGCAGGGCTGTGAAAGCCTGGTGTGGCTGGTGGGGCGTTTGCAGGACGGCCACTGGCAGTTTGCCGCCAGCAGCGATGCACGGCTGATTCGCGGGTTGGTGGCGCTGTTGCTGGCGCGGGTTAATGGTTTATCGGCCGCCGAACTGCACTCCGTCGACTTGCCCGACTGGTTTGACCAACTGGCCTTATCGCGGCAGTTATCACCGTCGCGCAGCAATGGCCTGAATGCAGTCTTGCAGCGTATGCGCGACCTGAGCTCAAACACATAACTACTGTGGGAGCTGGCTTGCCTGCGATTGCGGTGTATCAGTCATCGTTGTAGTAACTGACAGACCGCCATCGCAGGCAAGCCAGCTCCCACATTTTTTGATTTGTGTAAGGTGCCAGAATTAAGGGGCCTTGACCCGATCCGAAGGCCGGCGCACCCCGGCCACAATCTTGTCCACCGCCTTGGTCGCCGCCACCATGCCGAAGGTCGCGGTGACCATCATCACCGCGCCAAACCCGCCGGCGCAGTCCAGCTTCACGCCATCCCCGACAAAACTTTTCTGCAAACAGATGCTGCCGTCCGGCTTCGGATAGCGCAGTTGTTCGGTGGAGAACACGCAAGGCACGCTGTAATGGCGGGTCACGGTGCGCGAGAAGCCATAGTCGCGGCGCAAGGTGGAGCGCACTTTCGACGCCAGCGGGTCATTGAACGTACGGTTCAAGTCACACACCTGGATCAGCGTCGGATCGATCTGCCCGCCCGCGCCGCCGGTGGTGATGATCTGGATCTTGCGCCGCTTGCACCAGGCAATCAGCGCCGCCTTGGCGTTTACGCTGTCGATGCAGTCGATCACACAGTCGATATTCGGCGTGATGTACTCGGCCATGGTCTCGCGGGTCACGAAGTCCGCCACCGCATGCACGGTGCAGTCGGGGTTGATGCCCTTCAGGCGCTCGGCCATGACCTCGACCTTGGCCCTGCCCACGGTGCTGTCCAGCGCATGTAACTGGCGGTTGCTGTTGCTGACGCACACGTCGTCCAGGTCAAACAGCGAAATCTCGCCCACGCCACAACGGGCGATGGCTTCCGCCGCCCACGAGCCAACCCCGCCCACGCCGACGATGGCCACGTGGGCCGCCTTCAGGCGTTCCAGGCCTTCAATGCCATACAAGCGGGCGACGCCGGCAAACCGTGGATCTTCTGTACTCATGACCATTACCCCAAAAACCGGCGCGCATTATAGGGCGTTGCCGCGACAAGTTCGACGCATCCAGCTACAAGTAAAGAACTTAGGTGAAGTTTCGCTGCCCAATGTCCGGTTTTTCTCGGCTTGCTGTACGGTCAGTGAAAGGCCGGTGTAGGATGCGCGCCGTTCGGCGTTGGCCGACACCTCTTTTCGTTCCACACCTTTTGGAACCCGAAATAGCCATGTCATCGCGTAAATTTGGACTCAACCTGGTGGTGGTGCTGGCAATTGCCGCGCTGTTCACCGGCTTCTGGGCGCTGATCAACCGCCCGGTCACTGCCCCTAACTGGCCTGAACAGATCTCCGGTTTTTCCTACTCGCCGTTCCAGCAAGGCCAGTTCCCACAGAAAGACCAGTATCCGACTGACGATCAAATGCGTCAGGACCTTGCGATCATGAGCAAGCTGACGGACAACATCCGTACCTACTCGGTCGACGGCACCCTGGGGGATATCCCCAAGCTGGCGGAAGAGTTTGGCCTGCGGGTGACCCTGGGGATCTGGATCAGCCCGGACCTTGCGCGCAACGAGCGCGAAATCCAGCGTGCCATCGAGATCGCCAACAGTTCCCGCAGCGTCGTGCGGGTGGTGGTGGGTAACGAAGCGCTGTTCCGTGAGGAAATCACCCCGCAAGCCCTGATTGTGCTGCTGGACCGGGTGCGCGCTGCCGTGAAAGTGCCGGTGACGACTTCCGAGCAATGGCACATCTGGGAAAAGAACCCGCAACTGGCCAAGCACGTCGACCTGATCGCCGCGCACATCCTGCCGTTCTGGGAATTTATCCCGATGGACAAGGCCGGCCAGTACGTACTTGATCGTGCCCGGGACCTGAAGAAACTGTTCCCGAAAAAGCCGCTGCTGCTGTCGGAGGTTGGCTGGCCGAGTAACGGACGCATGCGCGGTGGCAATGAAACGTCCCCGGCCGACCAGGCGATTTACCTGCGCACACTGGTAAACAAGCTCAATCGCCAGGGCTACAACTACTTCGTGATCGAGGCCTTCGACCAGCCTTGGAAAGTCAGCGACGAAGGCTCGGCGGGCGCCTACTGGGGCGTGTACAACGCCGCACGCCAGCAGAAATTCAACTTTGACGGCCCGGTTGTCGCGATCCCGCAATGGCGCGTGCTGGCCATCGGTTCGGTGGTGCTTGCGCTGCTGTCCCTGACCTTGCTGATGATCGACGGCTCGGCCCTGCGCCAGCGGGGCCGCACCTTCCTGACCTTTATCGCGTTCCTGTGCGGTTCGGTGCTGGTGTGGATCGGCTACGACTACAGCCAGCAATACAGCACCTGGTTCAGCCTCACCGTGGGCATCCTCCTGGCCCTCGGCGCCCTCGGCGTGTTTATCGTGCTGCTCACCGAAGCCCACGAACTGGCGGAAGCGGTCTGGACCCACAAACGCCGGCGCGAATTCCTGCCGGTTGAGGGGGATTCGGACTACCGCCCGAAAGTCTCGATCCATGTGCCGTGCTACAACGAGCCGCCGGAGATGGTCAAACAGACCCTCGACGCCCTGGCCGCCCTCGACTATCCGGACTACGAAGTCCTGATCATCGACAACAACACCAAGGACCCGGCCGTGTGGGAGCCCGTGCGCGACTACTGCGAAACCCTGGGCCCGCGCTTCAAGTTCTTCCACGTCTCGCCCCTGGCCGGTTTCAAGGGTGGCGCGCTGAACTACTTGATACCGCATACCGCCAAGGATGCCGAAGTTATCGCCGTGATCGACTCTGATTACTGCGTTTCGCCGAACTGGCTCAAGCACATGGTGCCGCACTTCGCCGACCCGAAAATTGCCGTGGTGCAGTCGCCACAGGATTATCGCGACCAGAACGAAAGCACCTTCAAGAAGCTCTGCTACGCAGAATACAAAGGCTTCTTCCATATCGGCATGGTCACCCGCAACGACCGTGACGCAATCATCCAGCACGGCACCATGACCATGACCCGTCGCTCGGTCCTGGAAGAACTGGGCTGGGCCGACTGGTGCATCTGTGAAGATGCCGAGCTGGGCCTGCGGGTCTTCGAGAAAGGCCTGTCGGCGGCGTACTACCACGACAGCTACGGCAAGGGCCTGATGCCCGATACCTTTATCGACTTCAAGAAACAGCGTTTCCGCTGGGCCTACGGTGCAATCCAGATCATCAAGCGTCACACCGCAAGCCTGTTGTGCGGCAAGGACACCGAGCTGACCCGTGGCCAGCGTTATCACTTCCTCGCAGGCTGGTTGCCGTGGGTGGCGGACGGCATGAACATCTTCTTCACCGTGGGCGCCCTGTTGTGGTCGGCGGCGATGATTATCGTGCCGACGCGGGTTGACCCGCCGCTGCTGATTTTCGCGATCCCGCCCCTGGCGTTGTTCGTGTTCAAGGTCGGCAAGATCATCTTCCTCTACCGTCGTGCGGTGGGTGTGAACCTCAAGGATGCGTTCTGCGCGGCATTGGCCGGGTTGGCGTTGTCCCACACCATCGCCAAGGCGGTGCTGTACGGTTTCTTCACCACCAGCATTCCGTTCTTTCGTACACCGAAGAACGCCGATAACCACGGTTTCTGGGTGGCGATTTCCGAAGCCCGGGAAGAGATGTTCATCATGCTGCTGTTGTGGGGCGCGGCACTGGGGATTTACCTGGTGCAGGGCCTGCCAAGCAATGACATACGCTTCTGGGTGGTGATGTTGCTGGTGCAGTCGCTGCCGTATGTGGCGGCGCTGATCATGGCGTTCCTGTCGTCGCTGCCGAAACCGGCGCCGGCGCAAGAGCCCGCAACCGCAGCTTAAAATCCTGCGCAATGCACTAAACGGCGGCCTCTGGCCGCCGTTTTGCTATAAGATAACGGCCATTTTGCGCGCCCTGCACTGGAGTTTTTACATGACGGCCCACGCCGACCTTTCGCCAACCCTCCAACTTGCTATCGACCTGATCCGTCGCCCGTCGGTGACGCCGATCGACGCCGATTGCCAGAAGCTGATGATGCAGCGCCTGGGCGACGCCGGTTTTGCGCTTGAGCCGATGCGCATCGAGGATGTGGATAACTTCTGGGCCACCCACGGCAAACACGAAGGCCCGGTATTGTGCTTCGCCGGCCACACCGACGTGGTGCCGACCGGCCCGGTCAAGGCCTGGCAGAACGATCCGTTTGATGCGTTGATCGACGAAAACGGCATGCTCTGCGGCCGTGGCGCGGCGGACATGAAAGGCAGCCTGGCGGCGATGCTGGTCGCGTCCGAGCGTTTCGTCACCGACTACCCGGACCACAAGGGTTCGGTGGCTTTCCTGATCACCAGCGATGAAGAAGGCCCGGCGCACCACGGCACCAAGGCCGTGATCGAGCGCCTGGCGGCCCGCAAGGAGCGCCTGGACTGGTGCATCGTTGGCGAGCCGTCGAGCACCACTCTGGTGGGCGACGTGGTCAAGAACGGCCGTCGCGGCTCCCTCGGTGCCACCCTGACCGTGCGCGGCGTGCAAGGCCATGTGGCCTACCCGCACCTGGCAAAGAACCCGATCCACCTGGCCGCTCCGGCGCTGGCGGAACTGGCCGCCGAGCACTGGGACGATGGCAACACCTTCTTCCCGCCCACCAGCTTCCAGATTTCCAACCTCAATTCCGGCACCGGCGCCACCAACGTGATCCCGGGTGACCTGACGGCGGTGTTCAACTTCCGTTTCTCCACCGAGTCCACCGTCGAAGGCCTGCAGCAGCGGGTCGCGGCGATTCTCGACAAGCATGGCCTGGACTGGCATGTGGAGTGGGCGCTGTCGGGCCTGCCGTTCCTTACCGAACCGGGCGCGTTGCTCGATGCGGTTTCCGCCAGCATCAAGGCCGTCACCGGCCGCGAGACCAAGGCCTCTACCAGCGGCGGCACCTCCGACGGGCGCTTCATCGCCACCCTCGGTACCCAGGTCGTGGAGCTGGGCCCGGTCAACGCGACGATCCATCAGGTCAACGAGCGCATCCTCGCCAGCGACCTCGACGTGCTGACCGAAATCTACTACCAGACCCTGATCAAGTTGCTCGCCTGATGCTTGCTTGCCCCATTTGCAGCGCACCGCTCCATGAAGTGGACAACGGCGTGGCCTGCCCGGTCGGGCACCGTTTCGACCGCGCGCGCCAGGGTTACCTGAACCTGCTGCCGGTGCAGCACAAGAACAGCCGCGACCCGGGGGATAACCTGGCGATGGTGGAAGCGCGCCGCGACTTCCTCAACGCCGGGCATTACGCCCCGGTGGCCAGGCGCCTGGCCGAACTGGCCGCTGAACGCAAACCCCAGCGCTGGCTGGACATCGGTTGTGGCGAGGGTTACTACACCGCGCAAATCGCCGATACCCTGCTGCGCGCCGATGGCTATGCGCTGGATATTTCCAAGGAAGCGGTCAAGCGCGCCTGCAAGCGCAACCCCACGGTGACCTGGTTGATCGCCAGCATGGCCCGGGTGCCGTTGGCCGATGCCAGCTGCCAGTTCCTGGCCAGCGTCTTCAGCCCGATGGATTGGCTTGAGGCCAAGCGCCTGCTCAGCCCGGGCGGCGGCTTGATGAAGGTTGGCCCTACCAGCGGCCACCTGATGGAGCTGCGCGAGCGTTTGTACGACGAAGTGCGCGAGTACACCGACGACAAGCACCTGGCGCTGGTACCGGACGGCATGAGCCTGCAACACAGCGAAACCCTGGAGTTCAAACTCAGCCTGGCCGACCCCCAGGATCGCGCCAATCTGCTGGCCATGACGCCCCACGGCTGGCGCGCCAGTGCCGAGCGCCGGGCCCAGGTGATCGAGGCCGCCGAACCGCTGCTGGTCACCGTGTCGATGCGCTACGACTATTTCGTGCTTCAATAACCCATTACTTTGAGGGCCTCTTGGGGCCCGCACCGAATCCGCGAATGGATTTTCAAAATCCCGCAATGAGGAACATCCATGCGCCAACCTGATATCGAGATTTACCTCAAGGACGCCGACGTCGACCACAAGGCCATCGCCGCCTGGCTGGGCGCCGCCCTGGGCTCGTGCACCGACTGGGTCCAGCGCGGCCAGACCTACAAGTGCACCGCCGGCAGCGTGCCGGTTACCTGGTTGCCCAAAGCCGTAGGCAAATGGAACAGCCTGTACCTGGAAAGCGACCAGACCCCGTGGGAAGACGACATCGCCTGCGCCCGTGCGGCCTTTGCCGCGCTGAACGTCGAAGTGCGTTGCGCGCCCGGTAGCTGGGTTGAGGAAGAAGGTGAAGAAAGCGCGGATACCTGGATTCGTATCAGCGAAGACGGTGAAGAGCAGATCACCTGGAAAACGGCATAAAGTCAGGCTAACAAAGCCTCGATGTGCAAACCCAATCAAATGTGGGAGCTGGCTTGCCTGCGATGGGCGCACCTCGGTCATTCAGCCAAACCGCGGCGATGCTATCGCGGGCAAGCCCGGCTCCCACATTCGGCCGGGTTCCCACATTTAAAGGTGTGTTGTGCCTATCGGGTTACAGACCCACCACATCCTCAGCCTGCAAGCCCTTTTCGCCCGTCACCACGGCGTACTCCACCTGCTGGCCTTCAGCCAATGAACGATGCCCCTCACCGCGAATGGCGCGGTAGTGCACAAACACGTCCTTGCCATCTTCCCGCTGGATAAAGCCGTAGCCCTTTGCGTCGTTGAACCACTTCACATTGCCGGTTTCGCGCGTTGCCATCTGTTTTGCTCCCACATGCTTTTTATAAGTACGTTTATTGTTGAGTCGTCGCAGTTGAACTGCCGAGTATAAGACAGGCTCAAAAAGCTTCAACTCAAGATTACTTCGCCGCTTTTTTGCCGATTTTCGGCTAATACTGCACACTAGCGCCCCGAGCATCTGCTCGGTATTCCCCACTCAAAGCAGAAGCCGTATGACCCGTTCTCCTTTTCGCCGTCTGGTATTTGGCACCTTGCGCCGGCTGTTGTACCTCTGGGTTCGCTCAGAGACGATCAACCAGTCGTCCCTTACCCTGAACCTCGACCGCAGTCGCCCGGTGTTTTACGTCCTGCAATCCCCGTCCCTCACCGAATTGGCGGTGGTTGATACCGAATGTACCAAGGCCGGACTGCCGCGCCCGGTGCTGCCGGTATCGGTCGGCCCGTTGATGGAACCCGCGGCCTTTTTCTACCTGACCCCCGAGCCAGACTGGCTCGGCCGCCAGGACAAGCGCGGCGCACCGCCCACCCTGACCCGCCTGGTGGACGTGCTCACCGAACACGCCGAAGAGAATGCACAGATCATTCCAGTCAGTGTGTTCTGGGGCCAGTCGCCCGACAGCGAGTCCAGCCCGTGGAAACTGCTGTTCGCCGACAGCTGGGCCGTGACCGGCCGCCTGCGCCGGCTGCTGAGCATCCTGATCCTGGGCCGCAAGACCCGGGTGCAATTCTCCGCGCCCATCAACCTGCGTGAATTGATCGAGCACAATAAAGGCCACGAACGCACCGTGCGCATGGCCCAACGCATCCTGCGGGTGCACTTTCGCAACCTGAAAACCGCGGTGATCGGCCCCGACCTGTCCCACCGGCGCAACCTGGTCAAAGGCCTGGTGAACATGCCGCTGGTGCGCCAGGCGATTCTCGACGAAGCCGAACGCGAGAAAATCACCCCCGAGAAAGCCAAGGCCCAGGCCCTGCGCTACGGCAATGAAATTGCTTCGGACTACACCTATACCGCCATCCGCTTCCTCGAAGTGGTGCTGAGCTGGTTCTGGAACAAGATCTACGACGGCATCAAGGTCAACAACATCGAAGGTGTGCAAAAGGTCGCCCAGGGTTACGAGGTGATCTATGTGCCGTGCCATCGCAGCCACATCGACTACCTGCTGCTGTCCTATCTGCTGTTCAAGAACGGCCTGACCCCGCCGCACATCGCCGCCGGGATCAACCTCAACATGCCGGTGATCGGCAGCCTGCTACGCCGTGGCGGGGCGTTTTTCATGCGCCGCACGTTCAAGGGCAACCCGCTGTACACCTCGGTGTTCAACGAATACCTGCACACCCTGTTCACCAAGGGTTTCCCGGTGGAGTATTTCGTCGAAGGCGGACGTTCGCGCACCGGGCGCATGCTGCAACCGAAGACCGGGATGCTGGCAATCACCCTGCGCAGTTTCCTGCGCTCCTCGCGCATGCCCATCGTGTTTGTGCCGGTGTACATCGGCTATGAGCGCGTGCTGGAAGGCCGTACTTACCTCGGCGAGCTGCGCGGTGCGAGCAAGAAAAAAGAGTCGATTTTCGATATTTTCAAAGTGGTCGGCGCCCTCAAGCAGCGCTTTGGCCAGGTGGCGGTGAACTTCGGCGAACCGATCAAGCTGGCGGAATTTCTCGACAGCGAGCAGCCCGACTGGCGTTCCCAGGAGCTGGGGCCGAACTACAAGCCGGCGTGGCTCAACGAAACCACCAATCGCCTCGGCGAGCGGGTGGCGCAACACCTGAACGAAGCGGCGGCGATCAACCCGGTGAACCTGGTGGCCCTGGCGCTGCTGTCCACCACGCGCCTGGCTTTGGACGAGCAAGCGATGGCACGCCAGCTTGATCTGTACCTGGCCTTGCTGCGCAAGGTGCCCTACTCGCCCCACACCACCTTGCCCGAAGGTGACGGCCTGGCGCTGATCAAGCACGTCAAGGACATGGACCTGCTGTCGGAACAGAGTGACGCCCTGGGCAAGATCCTCTATCTGGACGAGCAGAATGCCGTCCTGATGACCTACTACCGCAACAACGTGCTGCACATCTTTGCCTTGCCAGCGCTGCTGGCGAGTTTCTTCCAGAGCAGCTCGCGCATGAGCCGCGAACAGATCCTGCGCTACACCCGCGCGCTTTACCCGTACCTGCAATCAGAGCTGTTTATCCGCTGGTCCCTGGACGAGCTGGACGCGGTAGTCGACCAGTGGCTGGAAGCCTTCGTCGAACAAGGCCTGCTGCGTTTCGAGAACGAGGTGTACCTGCGCCCGGCCCCGAGCTCCCGGCACTTTGTACTGCTGACGCTGCTGTCCAAAAGCATCGCCCAGACCCTGCAACGCTTCTACATGGCAATCTCGCTGCTGCTCAACAGCGGCCAGCACAGCATCAGTGCCGAGGAGCTGGAAGACCTGTGTACCGTCATGGCCCAGCGCCTGTCGATCCTGCATGGTTTGAATGCACCGGAGTTCTTCGACAAGAGCCTTTTCCGACATTTTATCCAGACGTTGCTGGAGCAAGATGTGCTACGCCGCGACGAGGCCGGAAAGCTGAGCTATCACCCACTGCTGGGTGAGTTGGCCGAAGGCGCGGCCAAGCGCGTGTTGCCGGCGGAGATTCGCATGTCGATTCGCCAGGTGGCCCTGCATCGCAGTGAAGAGGCGGCAGACAAGCCCGTCGTCCCAGAAGAAACACACTAGAGTGACCAAGGCGCCAGGGTGTTTCTGGCGCCGTTGACAAGGAGCTGCACCATGAAAAAAATCATTCTCCTGGGCCTGACCGCCCTGCTGGGAGCCTGCCAGACCATGAGCCCCGCCCCCAAAGCCAGCCTTGATGGCGAAGTGTTCTACCTGCAACGCATCGCCCTGCCGCCCGCTGCCACCTTGAGTGTGACCCTGCAAGACGTGTCCTTGATGGACGCCCCGGCCGTGACCCTGGCCGAGCAGAAAGGCCCGGTGAAAGGCCAGGTGCCGCTGCCGTTTCACTTGAGCTACGACCCGGCCCAAGTCAAACCTGGCCACAGTTACTCGGTCAGCGCTCGCATCGAACTGGATGGCAAGCTACTGTTTATCACCACCGAACGGCACTCCGTGCAGTTGAACGGCCAGGATCCACAACCGCTGCGCGTACGCGTGGACGCGGTTGCACACTGATTAAGATATCGAACATAAGGAAGCGCCCATGCTCCGCAACTCCCTTCGCCTCACTGCCCTGTGTGCCGGCCTGCTGCTCGGTGCCAACGCCATGGCCTTGTCCCTTGGCAGCCTGTCCCAGGGCGACGCCACCGGCGGCCTCAAGGACGCACTGACCCAAGGCGCGCAGATTGCCGTCAAACAACTGGGGGTTCCCGGTGGTTTCAGTAACAACCCGGAAGTGAAAATCGGCCTGCCGGGCAAGTTGGGTAAAGTCGCCGACAAGCTGAAAATGTTCGGCATGGGTGACCAGGTCAACCAGCTTGAAGCCAGCATGAACAAGGCCGCCGAGTCTGCCGTGACCCAGGCCCAGCCGATCCTGGTAAACGCCGTGAAAAACATGAGCGTGACCGACGCCAAGGGCATCCTAACCGGCGGCCAGGACTCGGCCACCCAGTACCTGAACAAAAGCAGCCGTGACGAGATCCGGGCCAAGTTCCTGCCGATCGTCAAGGCGGCTACCGACAAGGTTGGCGTTGCCCAGCAGTACAACGCCCTCGCAGGCAAGGCGGCCAGCTTTGGTGCCATTGATGCCAAGAGCGCCAACGTCGAAAGCTACGTGACCGAGCAGGCGCTGGACGGGTTGTTCAAGATGATCGCCCAGCAGGAAGAGACGATTCGCAAGAACCCCGCAGCGGCTGCTACCAGCCTGGCGAAGAAGGTCTTCGGGGCGCTGTAAACCCGCGGCTTTGGCTGATCGTAAACATGCAAACGCCCCGCAATCTGCGGGGCGTTTGCATTGACTCGATATAAAATATAAACAAACAC
The DNA here is from genome assembly GCF_013386765.1 of Pseudomonas yamanorum. Classification (GTDB taxonomy): domain Bacteria; phylum Pseudomonadota; class Gammaproteobacteria; order Pseudomonadales; family Pseudomonadaceae; genus Aquipseudomonas; species Aquipseudomonas yamanorum_A. Next base: position 5,931 of record NZ_JACARE010000007.1, on the reverse strand, counting down.
GCGCTCGATCTACGCACTCAGCGACTGACGAGGGTGTTGCTGTTATTAATCGTAATGCTGTTTCGCGGCTGCGAATGGCTGTATTGAACGGATTCAAGATTCGCCAGTCTTGCTTCAAGCTCGCGCCGGCTTGCAGGCTCGCCGCGTTTGGATTTATCGCAATGCTGGTTTATTGGTTGGCTAGCAGAACCACCTCCCAACAACATGCCCACGCCCATGTAAAAGTTGCCTAACGCTTGTAAAAGCATCTTGTGTCGCCTCTATAAGTTTCCGACAGAAAAACACACCTGCCTATCAGGTAACTCTATGTGGCTCCCGTGAAAAAAAGGTTCCAGCCCGGCGAGGCTGAGACAGGACCAGCATTTCATTGGCCTTCAGGATGTCATCGACTCAGCGGGAGAAGCCCATGGGATGGCCTGTAGGGCTGATGGATCTCGCTCACGGCAGGGAGATACTGGCGGTGCCCGTCTTGCAGCACAGGACGCAAGGTTGGCAGTGATGGGCGGTGCCGGTCAAAGCCGCGGCGTCCATGCCCCGGCTTTTGCGGGGGGCCCTTATCAGCGCCTTTCGGGGTGACCATATTGCCGAATAATGATCCCAGGAGGGCTCCTTTGAACGCAGCAATTCCAGCAATGGCAGACAAAATAAACATATGACGCTCCATGAACTCATTATTGTTCATCGGAGCCGCTGCCTGCGGCTCCGACAACCATGCCTGTCAATCAGACAATTCTGAGTGGAGCACCACGTACAAACGTTCCACCGGCCAACACTGCACTTTGCGTCTACATGTGAATGACAAAAGGAACTTCCTTACAGGACATCCCTGCCGCTCGCAGACTTACACAGCGTCCTTCCTGACCCTGAACCACGCCGCATACAACGCCGGCAGGAACAACAGCGTCAACGCCGTCGCCACAATCAACCCGCCCATGATCGCCACAGCCATCGGCCCGAAGAACACGCTGCGTGACAACGGGATCATCGCCAGCACCGCCGCCAGCGCTGTCAGCACGATCGGCCGGAAGCGTCGCACCGTCGCCTCGATAATCGCCTGCCAGGGCGCCAGCCCGGCCTTGATGTCCTGCTCGATCTGGTCCACCAGGATCACCGAGTTGCGCATGATCATCCCCGACAGGGCGATGGTTCCCAGCATCGCCACGAACCCAAAGGGTTGGCGGAACACCAACAGGAACAGCGTCACCCCGATCAACCCCAGTGGCGCCGTAAGAAAGACCATGGCCGTGCGTGAGAAACTGCGCAGCTGCAGCATCAGCAACGTCAGCACCACCACGATAAACAGCGGCACGCCGGCCTTGACCGAGTTCTGTCCACGGGCGGAATCCTCCACCGTGCCGCCAACTTCCAGCAGGTAACCGTCGGGCAATTCAGCGCGCACGCCTTCCAGTGTCGGCAGGATCTGCTGCACCAGGGTTGCCGGTTGTTCCTTGCCATAGATATCGGCGCGGATGGTCACGGTCGGCAGGCGGTTGCGGTGCCAGATGATGCCTTCTTCAAAGCCGTATTCCAGGGTCGCGATCTGCGACAGCGCCACGCTTTTGCCGTTGTCGGTGGGCACTGCCAGGCTTGGCAGCAACGACAGCTCGGTACGCTCGTGAACGGTGCCGCGCAGCAGGATTTCGATCAACTCGTTGTCCTCGCGGTACTGGCTGACGCTGGAGCCGGTGAGGGAGCTCTGGAGGAATTTCGACAGGTTGGCGGTGCTCACACCAAGGGCGCGGGCGCGGTCCTGATCGACGTTGAGGTAGACGATCTTGCTCGGCTCTTCCCAGTCGAGATGTACGTTGACCACATGGGTGTTTTCGCGAACCTTGGCCGCCACTTTCCGCGCCAGGGCCCGGACTTCTTCGATGTGCTCGCCCGTCACCCGGAACTGCACGGGGTAGCCAACGGGCGGGCCGTTCTCAAGCCGCGTGACCCGCGAGCGCAGGTCCGGGAACTGTTCGTTGAGGGTCTCGATCAGCCAGGTGCGCAGGCTTTCGCGCTCCTCGATGGTCTTGGCCAACACCACAAACTGGGCAAAGCTGGCCGCGGGCAGTTGCTGGTCCAGGGGCAGGTAGAAACGTGGCGAACCTGTGCCGACGTAGGCCACATAGTTCTCAATACCGGCATGTTCCTTGAGCAACGCTTCAAGGCGTTTGACCTGGTCTGCCGTGTTGCTCAGGGACGCACCTTCAGCCAGCTTGAGGTCGACCATCAGCTCCAGCCGCCCGGAAGCCGGGAAGAACTGCTGGGGCACAAAGCGGAACAGCGCCACCGAGCCGATAAACAGCAGCAAGGTCAGGACAATCACCGTCTTGCGCCGACGCACGCACCATTCCACCAGGCGTCTTACACGCTGATAGAACGGCGTACCGTAGGGATCCGGCCCATCGGCGCCATGCTTGGCCGCATGAATCTTCGCCAGGTCCGGCAGGAGTTTTTCCCCCAGGTACGGCACGAACACCACCGCTGCGACCCAGGAGGCCAGCAGCGCGATGGTCACTACCTGGAAGATCGAACGGGTGTATTCGCCGGTGCTCGATTGCGCCGTGGCAATCGGCAGGAAACCCGCCGCCGTGATCAGCGTACCGGTGAGCATCGGGAACGCGGTGCTGGTCCAGGCGAAACTGGCGGCCTTGAGCCGGTCGTAGCCCTGCTCCATCTTGATCGCCATCATTTCCACGGCGATGATCGCGTCGTCCACCAGCAAGCCCAGTGCGAGCACCAATGCACCGAGGGAAATCTTGTGCAGGCCGATGCCGAGGTAGTACATGGTGGCGAAGGTCATGGCCAACACCAGCGGGATTGCCAGGGCCACCACCATGCCGGTGCGTACGCCCAGGGAGAAGAAGCTCACCAGCAACACAATCGCCAAGGCTTCCGCCAGCACCTGGACGAATTCGCCGACACTGGTTTTCACCGCTGCCGGCTGGTCCGACACCTTGCGCAGCTCCATGCCGGCAGGAAGGTTCTTCTGCAGGCGTGCGAATTCGCTTTCCAGGGCCTTGCCCAGTACCAGGATGTCGCCCCCATCGCGCATGGCCACGGCCAGGCCGATGGCATCGTCGCCCATGTACCGCATGCGCGGTGCCGGCGGGTCGTTGAAGCCGCGGTGAATCTCGGCCACGTCACCGATACGGAACGTGCGGTCACCAACGCGGATAGGGAAGTCGCGGATTTCCTTAACGGTCTTGAAGTTGCCGGACACCCGTAACTGCACGCGCTCGCTCGGGGTTTCAAAGAAGCCGGCGGTCGATACCGCGTTCTGCTCCTGCAACGCCTGCTGCACCGCGGCCAGCGGCAGGCCGAGGGTGGCGAGCTTGAGGTTGGACAGTTCGATCCAGATCTTCTCGTCCTGCAAACCCTGCAGTTCGACCTTGCCCACATCCGGCACCCGTTGCAGCTGAATCTGGATGCGGTCGGCGTAGTCCTTGAGCACGGCATAGTCAAAGCCGTCGCCGGTCAGGGCGTAGATATTGCCAAAGGTAGTGCCGAACTCATCGTTGAAAAACGGGCCCTGGATATCCGGCGGCAGGGTCTGGCGAATATCGCTGATCTTCTTGCGCACCTGGTACCAGAGGTCCGGGATCTGCGCGGAATGCATCGAGTCCCGAGCCATGAAGGTGACCTGGGATTCGCCAGGGCGCGAGAACGACACGATGCGCTCGTAGTCGCCGGTCTCCATCAATTTCTTTTCAATACGCTCGGTGACCTGGCGCGAGACTTCCTGGGCAGTCGCCCCCGGCCAGTTGGTCTTGATCACCATGGCCTTGAAAGTAAACGGCGGGTCTTCGCTTTGTCCCAGCTTGGTGTAGGACAAGGTGCCTACCACTGCCAGCAGGATCATCAGGAACAGTACGATCTGGCGATTGCGCAACGCCCATTCGGAAAGATTGAAACCCATCGGGGACTACTCCTTGGCCGCCAGGCTTACCACGCGGTTGGCGCGATCCACCGGGCGCACTTGCTGGCCCTCATGGAGTACATGCACGCCGGCTGCGATCACCCAATCGGTAGGGCTCAGGCCTTCCAGCACCGGTACGGTTTTCTCGCCAAAGGCACCGATCCGCACCGGTGTGCGCTTGAGGGTATTGTCGGGCTGCACCACCCAGACGTAGGACGCGCCGTTCTCCGCACTGAGGGCCGACAGTGGCACCGCCAGGGGAATCACGCCGTCGGCCTGTATGAATACGCGAGCGCTCTGCCCCAGCTCTGCAGGCACCTTGCCGCCGGTGAAAGCGACGCGGGCGGCAAAGGTTCGCGACTTGGGATCAGCGGCGGGTGATAGTTCGCGAATGCGGCCGTTGAAGCGCTGGTCCGGCTGGCTCCACAGTTCCACGGACACCGGCTGGCCAATCTTGAAGCGCCCGAAGCTTTGCTCCGGCAGGCTGATCAGCACCTCCCGCTCGCCATCGGTGGCCAGGGTAAATACGGTCTGGCCGGCCGATACCACCTGGCCCACTTCCACCGCACGCTTGGCCACCACGCCATCCTGGGGCGCGCGCAGCACGGCATACCCGGCCTGGTTATTGGCCACGTCGAATTCGGCCTTGATCTGCTTGAGACGGGCTTCACCTGAACGGTAGAGGTTTTCGGAATTGTCGTACTGGGAGCGGCTGACCATCTGACGGTCCATCAGGGTCTTGTAGCGGTCACGCTCGGCGCGCACCAGGCTCAGGTTGGCTTCGGCGGCGGCGACCTGGGCGCGGGTGGCTTCCAGTTGCAGGCGCACATCCTGCGGATCGAGTTCTGCCAGGGGCTGGTTGGCCTTGACGCGCTCGCCCTCCTCGACCAGTCGTCGGCTGACTTTGCCGCCAATGCGAAAGGCCAGGTCGGGTTCATAGCGGGCACGCACCTCACCCGGGTAGCTGTCGGAAGCCTGCGCCGAAGGCTCTGGCTGAACCACCATGGCCGGGCGGACGGTAGTCTGCGCCGCTTCTTCATGGCCACAGGCAGCCAACAGGAACAGCAAGCTGGCAGGCAACGCGAATGGCAGGAAATAGCTGCGCATGCTGAAGGACCTTTCGCTAATAGTTGTAGGAATAATTATACTGGCCAGTATGTTATTAATACCAAACTCACCAGTCCAGTAATAAAGTGAAAATGTCCGACAATCCTGTGAACACCAATAGCCCCGGGCGTCCCAAGGACATGGCAAAACGCCAGGCGATCCTCGAAGCGGCGAAGATCCTGTTCTTGAGTAATGGGTATGCGAGCACCAGCATGGATGCGGTGGCGGTGGAGGCCGGGGTATCGAAGCTGACCGTGTACAGTCATTTCACCGACAAGGAGACGCTGTTCTCGGCGGCGGTGGTTGCCAAGTGCGAAGAGCAGTTACCGGTGATGTATTTCGAACTGCCGGCAGATGTGCCGGTGGAGAAGGTGCTGCTCAATATTGCGCGTGGGTTTCATGTGCTGATCAATAGCGAGGAGTCGGTGAACCTGCACCGGTTGATGATGACCTCCGGGAGTCAGGATCCGAAGTTGTCGCAGATCTTTTTCGAGGCGGGGCCGATGCGCATGTTGCAGGGGATGGAGCGGCTGCTGAGCAAGATCGACCAGAGTGGCGCGCTGAGTATTCCCAAGCCGCTCACTGCCGCTGAGCACTTTTTTTGCCTGCTGAAGGGTACGGCGAATTTTTGCTTGTTGTATGGGTGCGGGGGGCAGTTGAGTGCCGAGGCGGCTGAGGAGCATGTGCAGGAGGTGGTGGGGTTGTTTATGCGGGCTTATCGGGTTTGATGTACATATCCGTTGCTGCGGTAACGGCCGCTTAGGGTTCCGCTCTTACAGCGGCTCACTTTTGAACAGCGCAAAAGTAAGCAAAACGCTCTTGCCCCACCACTCGGCACCTCGCCTAGGCTCGGTGTGCCCGCACTCCGGTAGCACGAAGCGGGCCGCCGCGACGGGGCAGTGACGCCCCGTCGCGGC
>NZ_JACARE010000067.1 GCF_013386765.1 Pseudomonas yamanorum | reverse complement strand
TAACGGATATGTACACACACCAAGAAACAATTCCCACCGCATTCCGGCGCGAACAAAACTGTTCCCATGACGCGCACGTAACCCCCGCCTGTGACCTTTCTCTACGGCAACGTGCCATCACCGCAAATGCAGTTACCCCGCTACACACTTAAACTCAGAAAAATACCGCACCATTTTCGCGCAGGCATTTCCTACGCCGCCCTTTCCTGGATCAGAATCCACGGTGAAACCACCACCGCCCACAAGCTCGGATCCCGCTCAACCAGGTCCAATGCCCGCGTCGCAGACACCTCGCCAAGACTCCCCGCAGCCAGCCAGGCAGCGACTTTCTCACGGTTATCCTCAGCCATGCCCTCGGCAGCCTCGATCAAATCCAGCCCGGCGTCGACCCACAATAGGGCACCCTTGGCAAAGAACGGCTCAAGCTCCTTCCAGGAAATTTCGGCGGTTTCACCAAGCAGCTTGGCATAGAGGGTGCTAGGTTCTTGCGTCATGGGAGTCCACCTGAAGAAAAATCGGCGCAATCATACCGTCGAGCGGCAGGCAGAAAAACCCAGTTGCAAATGAGGCACCGAACGAAAGTGTCAGGAAAGCCAAGGATTGCCCGATACTCTGGCATCACCCCGCCGCAATTCTGTCTTTTTCTTTCATTTAAGCGACATACCCGGGTTTTGCCCCCAGCAGCCAGCTTTTCAAGCGATCAACCGGCGCTCTACACTGTACCGGTACAGTTGCCAGGCCGCTGCCGGGGGATATCCGAGATATCTGATCCGGTTCTGCAGCTCACAAGGCCGCTAGAACTATAAAAAATACAACAGCAAGAGTGGAGCACTATGAATAAGGCTACTAAGCAGATTTCCAAACTGTTTGCCGCTATGGTCCTGGCTGGGGTTGCCGGCCATTCGTTCGCAGCTGACACCATCAAGATCGGGATTGCCGGCCCTAAAACCGGCCCTGTGACCCAGTATGGCGACATGCAGTTCATGGGCGCCAAGCAGGCTATCGCCGACATCAACGCCAAGGGCGGCGTCGATGGCAAAATGCTCGAAGCCAAAGAATACGACGACGCTTGCGATCCAAAACAAGCCGTAGCCGTAGCCAACAAAGTGGTCAACGACGGCGTCAAGTTTGTAGTCGGTCACCTCTGCTCCAGCTCCACTCAGCCAGCGTCCGACATTTACGAAGACGAAGGCGTGATCATGATCACCCCGGCCGCCACCAGCCCGGAAATCACTTCCCGTGGCTACAAGCTGATCTTCCGCACCATCGGCCTGGACAGCGCTCAAGGCCCAGCCGCTGGCAACTACATCGCCGACCACGTGAAGCCGAAAGTCGTAGCTGTTATTCACGACAAACAGCAATACGGTGAAGGCATCGCCACCGCGGTTAAACAGACCCTCGAGAAGAAAGGCGTGAAAGTTGCCCTCTTCGAAGGCATCAACGCTGGCGACAAAGACTTCGGCTCGCTGATCCAGAAGCTCAAGCAAGCCAACGTCGACTTCGTCTACTACGGCGGCTACCACCCTGAGCTGGGCCTGATCCTGCGCCAAGCCAAGGAAAAAGGCGTGAACGCCAAGTTCATGGGCCCTGAAGGCGTCGGCAACGATTCCATCTCGCAAATCGCCCAGGGCGCTTCCGAAGGCCTGCTGGTTACCCTGCCGAAGTCTTTCGACACCGATCCTGCCAACAAGGCAATCGTTGAAGAGTTCACCAAGAACAAGCAGGACCCAACCGGTCCGTTCGTGTTCCCGGCCTACTCGGCTGTTGAAGTGATCGCCGGTGGTATCACCGCCGCGAAAAGCGAAGACACCGCCAAAGTGGCTGCTGCCATCCACGCAGGCACCTTCAAGACCCCAACCGGCGACCTGAGCTTCGACGCCAAGGGCGACCTGAAGGACTTCAAGTTCGTGGTCTACGAATGGCACTTCGGCAAACCAAAAACCGAAGTTTCCCCTCAGTAAGCCAGGCGTTACTGGTCAACAAGCCCACTGTGCAAGCAGTGGGCTTTGTTTTACGAGGTTTATGGGCCTGTCACCCGCGATCCGGGAGCTGGCTCACCTGAAAATCTTAAAACCGTCACCAGCGGTTCGCTGGCAAACGCTTTGTGCAACCTGATCACAGAACAGGGCACCGAGCCGGAAATTGACTCCACCAGTGAAATGCGTATCGGGTTTTTAGGAGCGCTGTAATGCCTGAGATCTATCATTTTTTCCAAACGCTGGTTAACGGCATGACCGTTGGCAGCACCTATGCCTTGATAGCCATTGGCTACACAATGGTTTACGGCATCATTGGAATGATTAACTTCGCCCATGGCGAGGTGTACATGATTGGTTCCTACGTGGCCTTCATCGCCCTTGCCGGGCTGGCCATGCTGGGTATCCACTCCCTGCCGCTGTTGATGACCGCTGCGTTCCTGGCGTCCATCGTCGTAACCAGTGCCTATGGCTACAGTATCGAACGCGTTGCGTACCGCCCCTTGCGTGGCAGCAACCGCTTGATCCCGCTGATCTCCGCGATCGGCATGTCGATCTTCCTGCAGAACACCGTATTGCTGTCCCAGGATTCCAAGGACAAATCCATTCCCAACCTGATCCCGGGGAGCTTCTCCTTCGGCCCAGGCGGCGCACAAGAAGTGCTGATTTCGTATATGCAGGTCCTGGTTTTCGTCGTCACCCTGGTGGCGATGCTCGGCCTGACCCTGTTCATCTCCCGCTCCCGTCTGGGGCGCGCCTGCCGGGCCTGCGCCGAAGACATCAAGATGGCCAACCTGTTGGGCATCAACACCAACAACATCATCGCCCTGACCTTCGTCATCGGTGCCGCACTGGCCGCCGTCGCTGCCGTGTTGCTGAGCATGCAGTACGGCGTGATCAACCCCAACGCCGGTTTCCTGGTGGGCCTCAAGGCCTTCACCGCGGCGGTATTGGGCGGCATCGGCAGCATTCCGGGCGCGATGCTCGGCGGGCTGGTGCTGGGCGTGGCTGAAGCCTTTGGCGCCGATGTGTTCGGTGACCAGTACAAGGACGTGGTGGCATTCGGTCTATTGGTTCTGGTGCTGTTGTTCCGGCCGACCGGCATTCTGGGCCGTCCGGAGGTTGAGAAAGTATGAGCAGATATCTTAAATCGGCGTTTTTCAGCGCCTTGCTGGTGTGGGCCGTGGCCTTCCCGGTACTCGGCCTCAAGCTGAGCATTGTCGGGATCAACCTTGAAGTGCACGGCACAGGTCCCGTAACCCTGACCATCATTGCGCTGTGCTCGGTGCTGATGTTCCTGCGGGTGCTGTTTACCCAGCAGGTCGGTGCCCTCCTCAAGTCCAACCGAGGCCCGCTGGTATCGCCCAAGGTCAGCCAGTTCCTGACCCTGCCGCGCACCCAGCGCTACATCATCATCGCCCTCATCGTGGCGGCGTTGATCTGGCCATTCTTCGGTTCCCGTGGCGCGGTGGATATCGCGACGCTGATCCTGATCTACGTGTTGCTGGGCCT
>NZ_JACARE010000066.1 GCF_013386765.1 Pseudomonas yamanorum | reverse complement strand
CTTTTGATCTTGATCTTAGGCGCCCCGTTAAACCACGCTGGCCGAACGCAGGTAGTACGGAGCGGGTAAACCGGCAGGACGCCGGTTTAGCCGCGACGGGGCAGGGACGCCCCGTCGCGGCGGCCCGCGGAGTAATGCCGGAGTGCGGGCACACCGAGCCCTAGCGAGGTGCCGAGTGGTGGGGCAAGAGCGTTTTGCTTACTTTTGCGCTTTTCAAAAGTGAGCCGCTGTAAGAGCGGAACCCATAGCGGCCATAACCGAAGAAACGGATATGCCCCCAATCCCAGTCACCAAGGAATCTAACCCCCCATGACAACCCAGTTCGACGACCTGCCACTGATCCGTGGCCAACGCTTGGAAATCCGCCCCAACCGCCACCTGAGCCTCACCCACCACGTGGGCACTACCCAACCCGACACGGTGGTGTTCTTCTGCCACGGCGCCGGCGGCAACAAGGACCAATGGCGCCACCAATGGCAAGCCCTGAAAACCGAAGGCTACAGCCTGGTCGCCTGGGACCTGCTAGGCCACGGCGAAAGCGCGAAACCCCACAACGCGGATGCCTACGCCTGGCCGGAACTGGTCGCCGACTACCTGCAAATCCTCAACCGCTACGGCGGCCCCCGCAACCTGATCGTCGCCCACTCGTTCGGCACCGGCCTGACCCTGAGCACCCTGCTGGCCAAACCCGCGATCCCCATCGAAGCCGCATTACTGCTGGGCACCCAACTGAACCGCCCCGGCAAAAGCGGCGGCCTGATGCGCCTGCCCGCCTGGATCCTGGAATGGCTGCGCCCACTGCTGGCCAAAGGTTTCCGCCAGGCCGCATGGAACGCCAAGGCCGACCCCGCCCTGGTCGCCTACGAAGAAAAACTCACCGAACGTAACCCGCTCCACATGTTCAAGGCCCTGATGAAAAACGCCCAATGGCCAGACGCCAACGCACTGCTCACCCTGACCTTGCCGGTGAGCGTACAGGCCGGTGACAGTGACGGCCTGACACCCGCCAGCGGCGGCGAAGCATTGGCCCGGCATCTACCCAATGCCACGTTCCAGTTGCTGCCCGAATGCGGCCACCAACTGATGCTCGAAAAACCCGAAGACGTGCTGGCCGCTTTTCACCGACTCACCACCAAACCCACGGTCACGGCGCTGTCGGAATAAACGCCACGCTGCCACCGTCACGCTTGTGGAACAGCCGCTCGCCATTGTCCGGCCGGGTACTGATCACCTGATGATCGCTGCCCAGATACGCCAGCGGCGCCGGCTCGTCCTTGGTGTACTGCGCCACAATGATCGTGCGTTGCGGGTCGAAGTGCCGGCCGCTGGTTCTGTCCAGCCACGCCATGAACGCCGCACTGTCACCCTGGCGCGGGAAGTCCTGGGTTTCAGCCACGTAGTAGAACGGCGCCCCACCGTTTTGCAGGTACATCGGCACCTTGTTATCGACTTCCACCATCACCATCTGCCACTCATTCCACGGCGCGCTTTGCACCGCCTGGGCCTGCACGTCCTCGGCAAAACGGGTCACGCCGCCGTTGCCATTGGTCCACGGATATACCACCCCGAGCACCAGCAGCATCACCCCGGCGGCAATGCCGAACCCACGGAACCAACCCCGGCCGACCGTGCCTTTGCGGGCAATGCGCTCACTGACCCACCACGCCGCCAGCAACTGCGCGAACGGCACCAGCGGCAGCACGTAGTAGCTGCGCCGGCTGCCACTGGCGGTGAAGAACACAAACAGCAGGCCCAGGCCCCACACCAGCCAGCGCGTGTTGGGCGGGGTGTCGCGCCAGTGCCGCGCGGCGAGCCACAGGCCGAGGATCCAGCAGGGGGCCCAGGGCAAGGTGTAGGCCGGCAGGTAGATCAGGTAGGTGTAGATCGGCCCCATATGGTCGAACGGGTCGAAGAAGCGCACCACGTTTTCCCGGAACACCAGTTCCAGGCCGCTTTCACCGTAGGTGGGTGCGCCGTAGAGATGGGACAGTACAAACGGGATCCCGTAGAACGCCCCGGCGATGATCACCGCCAGCACCAGGCGCAGGTTGAGGTGGCGCTTGTAGCGTTGTTCACTGAGCAGGTGCGGCAACAGCACCAGCCCCGGCAGCACGAAGCCGATCAAGCCCTTGAACAGCGACGTCGCCGCCAGCAACAGGAAGAACACCGTGTAGCGCCCCAGCCGCGTATCGTCCGGCCCGCGCCAATACCACCAGACCGCCGCCAGCACGCCGCACACGGTCAGCACATCTGCCGTGGCCACCCGGGCCCAGAAGATGAAGTAGAAGGTGGTCGCGAGCATCCAGCCGGCAATCAGGCCGGTGCCCTTGCGGAACAGGCGCTCGCCGATCAGGTAGACCAGCCAGATGCTCAGCCACGCCGAGATGACTGACGACAGGCGCAACGACCACGGCCCCAGGCCGCCCATCAGGTTGGCAAAACCGGTGATCAGCCAGTACGACGGCAGGGGTTTGTCGTAGTACGGGGTGCCCTTGAGGTAGGGGTCGAAGTAGTCGCCGCTCTGCAGCATGTGCAGGGTGATGTTCGCCCAGCGGGTTTCCGGGCCCCACAGGTCGCGGGTGCCCAGGCCCAGCAACAGGATCACGGCGGACACACCCAGGAGCAGCAGCAGGGCGCCGCGTTCGGTTTTCCAGAAATTCATCAAGCAATTCCAATGTGGGATGAGTGTTGAATGGGTCACCCCACACTAGTGCTGTCGTGTTACGGCAATTGCGGGTAGATGATGATCTCCAGGTCACCTTTGTAATAACGCTTGCCCCCCAGCGGCAACTGCCCGGCTTCGCGCATTTCACTGGTGCTCCTGACCCGCATCAGCACGCCTACCGAACCTTGCTGGCGCGCCTGTTTGAGCCAGGTTTGAACGCTGTCCAGGCCGACCTTGCGGTGCATCGAGTCGGCGTATTGCAGGCCGTAGCGCAACTCGCCTTCGGTGTCGTAGAACGCCACCTCGGGCCGGCGCAGGCGCCATGACAGGGCTGAGGCAGAGCCCAGCTCGTTGCTCAACAGCGCGTGGGTCTGTTGCAGCTCGTCCAGGTGCTGGAGCACAAACTGGTCGGGCATCTCGTTATCTTCGATCATCGCCGGCATGCCCGCAGGCAACAGTGCCACCAGCAGGCCGATGCCCAGGGCCGGCATCGCCCACAGCGTCAGTGGGCGAAACGCTTGCAGCAGGTTGGCGAGCATCCAGCCCATCAGCACGATGAACGTCAGGGACAGGTTGAACATCTCGCTGTGGCTGTTGCCGTACAGCGGCCTGGCGATTTGCAGGTAGATCAGCGTGACCATCGCTGCCAGGCCGATGCCCAGGTTGAGCAGGCCATTGAAGCGCAGCGTGCGGGTGCGGGCATTCGCCAGCAGGTCGATCAATGCATGGCCCATCAGCAGCGCCAGCGGCAGCAGGCACGGCATGATGTAAGTCGGCAACTTGCCGTTGCTCAGGCTGAAAAAGCCCAGGGGCAGCAGCATCCACAGGGCAAGAAAGGCGATGGCGGGTTGGCGCTTTTCGTTCCAGGTCTTGCACAGGGTGGTCGGCAGCAGCGCCGCCCACGGCAGGCACGACACCACCATCATCGGCAGGTAAAACCACCAGGGCCGAGCATGCTGGGCGTTGTCGGAGGCAAACCGGCGGATGTGCTCATGCCAGAAGAAGAAGCGCCAGTAATCCGGTTCCTGCAGGTGGATGGTCAGCGCCCAGGGCAGGCACACCACGGCCGCCACCAGAATTGCCAGCGGGCCGTAGCGCAGCAGTTCACCCAGGCGACGCTGCCAGATCATGTACGGCAGGGCGATCAGTACCGGCAGCAACCACGCCAGGAACCCCTTGGTCATGAAGCCCATGCCGCAGGCCACTCCCAGCAACGTCCAACTGGCAAGGCGAGCGCGAGCTGTGGAGCTGTCGAGGGCAAACCACAGTGCCGCCAGGCTCAGGTTGACCCAAAAGGTGAATTGCGGGTCCAGGTTGGAGTAACCGGCTTGCCCGGCCACCAGGCCGAAGCTCATATAGAGCAGGGCGCAGGCAAAACTCTTGCGCGGGTCGTTCCACAACCGCCGGGCGATCAGGTAGGCCAGCATGACGCTCAGGCCAGTGGTCAGCACGGAGGCAATGCGTACGCCGAACAGGTTTTGACCAAACACCGCCTGGCCCAGCGCAATCAGCCAGTAGCCGGCGGCGGGTTTTTCAAAATAGCGCACGCCCATGAAGTGCGGTGCCACCCAGTTGCCGCTCATGATCATTTCCTGGCTGATCTGGGCGTAGCGGGTTTCGTCGGGAATCCACAGGCCGTGCAGGCCCAACGGCAACAAATAGAACATCACGAATGCCAGTAGCAATACGGGCAATGGTTTAAGGCGGGTCATGGCTATTGCACTCTCAAGCAGTATTGACGGTGTATCAGCGCGAGCGCTGGATCAGCCATGCGCGAGGGGTGGAGCGTGTTCGGGTAGAAGTACGGCACAGAACGTTATTCCTTAAACAGTCTGTTGGTGGGCGCGGAGTTGAATATCCATGCGCCCTAGTCAAGCTCGTTAAACGTGGAGCGTCCAATGAGTCATCGAAAGTCATGATCATACGGTGAGTATCTAAATGATTAGCAAGCTATGAATGGCGTCCAGGCAAGTTTGAATTAAAACTGCAAAATATCTCATCCCTTGGCTGTCTTTTTGCTGAACAAGTTTGAATGTTCAAATGTAAATAAGTGTTCAAAGTTGCTTTAGCACGGCCGCCCAGTCCTTGGGGTTCATAATACCCAGTGCCTTGAACTTTCCATTGGGCAGAACCTTTACGAACAGGGCACTGCCATATTCGGCATGGGCGGCGTGTTCGAAGCCCAGGGCTTCTTCGAAGTCGCTGATGCAGGCGCTGTGGGTGACGAGCAGCAAGTTGCGGTCCGGGAGTTTGTGGGGACGCAGTTCCTCGCCGATGGCGGGGCCGCAGATGGCCAGTGGGCCGGGTGACAATTCGGATTTACCGAACATGAACAGCGAGGTCTGCGCGGTGCGGGTGGTGGGGCTGCTCAGTACGTCGGTGTTTTCCATGCCCAGGGTCTGGAAGGCCTTGCCCGTGACGGTAGCGGCCACCGAGCCGATAACGGTCAGGCCGTCTGCCGGGCCGAGGCAGGGATGGGAGGAGCGGTCGCAACGTTCTTCATGACGTACCAGCACCACCAGGTCGCCGTTGCGCCAGGCTTCCAGGGCGCCGGAGGTGAGCAGGCGATGGCCCACGCCCAGGTCCAGGGGCGAGCGTGGCCACCAGATAAACGCCGTCACCGCCAGGCTGACCATCACGATACTGGCCACGCCAAGCCAAAGCTTGTTCAACTGCTTTAAAAAGGCCCAGCGCGAGCGCGACTTGCTCAGACTCAGGTCAACCACACTATTCACCATAGGTAACTTCCAGGCGTAATCCGGTAACTGGCAGTGGCAAGTTAGGCAAGGCGCCAAGTGACGAGCGCTTATGCGGGAATGTGCAAAAGCGTGTCACAGGCGCGCTGTCTTTTTGCTGAACATACCAATATAAAAAATTGTTCATTTGCATCAACAAGCGTTTGAAAATAACCAGCCCGTTATCTGTGCATGGGCGGCAATTTAAAGTTCGGCAGGTGGCGGCCGAGTGAAATCAATGTGAAAAATTTGCAGCGGGTCATAGGGCGCTCCTTTTGCCATGGTTGTGACATAAAAATGTGACAACCGTTATTCTCGGACTCAGTCCAGAAACCGGTAGGGAAGCGCGATGCTGCAGGTACGAGGGGTATTCAAGAGCTACGGCACGCCGCAAGGGCCGCTGGCCGTGCTGGCGGGTGTCGACCTTGACCTGGGCGCGCGTTGCAGCCTCGCGCTGATGGGCGAGTCCGGCAGTGGCAAAAGCACGCTGCTGCACCTGGTGGCCGGGCTCGACCAGGCCGACCGTGGCAGCATCCTGGTGGGCAATCAGCGCCTGGACCAGATGAGCGAAGCGCAACTGGCCCACTGGCGCCGTACCGAGATCGGCCTGGTGTTCCAGCAGTTCAACCTGATTGGCAGCCTGCGGGTGGAAGACAACCTGGCATTTCAGGCACGCCTGGCCGGACGCCTCGATCCGGCATGGCAGGCGCAATTGGTGGAGCGCCTGGGCCTGGGCGACTTGCTCAAGCGCTACCCCGAACAGCTGTCCGGCGGCCAGCAGCAACGGGTCGCGGTGGGCCGAGCCCTGGCATCGCGCCCGGGCCTGCTGCTGGCGGACGAACCCACCGGCAACCTCGACGAAGCCACCAGCGACGACGTGCTGCAATTGCTGCTGGACCTGCTGCGCGATAGCCCCACCAGCCTGTTGATGGTCACCCACAGCCCGCGTATCGCGGCGCGCCTGGACCAGCAGGTGGTGTTGCACCGTGGCCAGGTGCTTGCGGCGGACGCCCGCTGAAGTGCGCGTCTTCCATTGGACACTGCGCGCGCTGCTGAGCCATTGGCGTCGCCACCCGGTGCAGTTCTTCAGCGTGCTCACCGGCCTGTGGCTGGCCACCGCGCTGTTGACCGGTGTGCAAGCCCTCAATAGCCAGGCGCGGGACAGCTATGCCCGCGCCAGCCAACTGATCGGCGGCGAACCCCAGGCCAGCGTCAGCGCGCCGGACGGTGCCAGTTTCCCCCAGGCGCTGTTTGCCGAGTTACGCCGCGCCGGGTGGCCGGTGTCGCCGGTGGTGCAGGGCCGTGTGCTGCTCAAGGGGCATGAAGACCAGCGCCTGCAAGTGATGGGCATCGACCCGGTGTCGTTGCCCGGCGGTGGCGCGCTGGCCGGGCAGACCCTGGACCGGGCGCAGATGATCGCGTTCTTCAACCCGCCAGGCCGCACCTGGATCGCGCCGCAGACGGCGCAGGCGCTGGGCCTGAAAGAGGGCGACCAACCGCTGACGGCCAGCGAGCTGGCGCTGCCGCCACTGCATGTTCAAGCGGACATGGCCCCCGGCCTGTTGCTGACCGACATCGGCTTCGCCCAACCGCTGCTGGACATGCCCCAGCGCCTGTCGCGGTTGTTGCTGGACAAGGCCTTTGCCGCCGCGCATCCCGCCTTGCCGCCGGAACTGGGTGCGCAACTGCAGCTCAAGCAGGCTGAGGAAAACAACCTCGCGCGCCTCACGGAAAGCTTCCACCTGAACCTCGATGCACTGGGCTTTCTGTCCTTTGTGGTGGGGCTGTTTATCGTGCACGCCGCCATCGGCCTGGCCCTGGAGCAACGGCGCGGCCTGCTGCGAACCTTGCGTGCATGCGGGGTGAGTGCGCGGATGCTGATCCTCAGCCTGGCAGTCGAACTCGGTGGCATGGCCGTGCTCGGTGGCCTGGTGGGCGTGGCCAGCGGGTATCTGTTGGCCAGCCTGTTGCTGCCGGACGTGGCCGCCAGCTTGCGCGGCCTGTACGGCGCCGAAGTGCCCGGCCAACTGAGCCTCAGCCCGTGGTGGTGGCTCAGCGGCCTGGGCCTGGGTTTGCTCGGCGCCTTGCTCGCCGGGGCCAGCAGTTTATGGCGGGCGGCGCGCTTGCCGTTGCTGGCGCTGGCCAATGCCCAGGCCTGGCACCAAGCCCATGGGCGCTGGCTGCGACGCCAGGGTTGGGTGGCGGGCGCGGCTTTATCGATCGCGCTGCTGGCGCTGGCGTTCGGCGATAGCCTGGCCAGCGGTTTTGTCTTGATGGCCGCGTTGTTGCTCGGCGCTGCACTGGGTTTGCCGGTGGTGCTCAATGGCGTACTCAAGACGGTATTGGGGCGCAGCCGCTCGGTGCTGGGCCAATGGTTTCTCGCCGATTGCCGCCAGCAATTGCCGGCCCTGAGCCTGGCGTTGATGGCCTTGCTGCTGGCGTTGGCCGCCAATATCGGCGCGGGCTCGATGACCTCGGGCTTTCGCCAGACCTTCAACAATTGGCTGGAACAACGCCTGACCGCCGAGCTGTACCTGAACCCGCAAACCCCGGCCCAGGCCGAGCAGTTGCACACCTGGCTGGTGCAGCAACCGCTGGTGCAGACGGTGCTGCCGACCTGGCAGGTCGCGGTGCAGCTGCAAGGTTGGCCGGCGGACCTGTTCGGCGTGGTCGACGACGCCACCTATCGCCAGCATTGGCCGTTGCTGGAAGCGGTGGCGGATCCCTGGGACCAGTTGCTGCAAGACGACACCCTGATGCTCAGCGAACAAATGGCGCGCCGCCTCAAGGTGCGGCTGGGGGATGTGATCAGCATTCCCACGCCCCAGGGCCCCTGGTCGCCGAAGGTGGTGGGGATCTACGCCGACTACGGCAACCCCAAGGGCCATCTGCTGGTGAATTCACGGCACCTGTTGCAGCACTGGCCGGGATTGTCGCCGGCGCGTTTCAACTTGCGGGTATTGCCGGGCAACGTGCCGCTGCTTGTTCGGGAAGTGCAGAGGCAGTTTGCCCTGGAAGACAGCCGCATCGTCGACCAGCAGCAGCTCAAGGGCTGGTCGAGCCAGGTCTTCGAACGGACGTTCGCCGCCACCGCGGCCCTCAACAGCCTGACCCTGGGCGTGGCCGGCGTGGCGTTGTTCATCAGCCTGCTGACCCAGAGCCAAAGCCGGCTGGGGCAGTTGGCGCCGCTTTGGGCACTGGGGGTGACGCGACGCCAACTGATGCTGCTCAACCTCGGCCAAACCTGGCTGCTGGCGGTGCTGACCCTGGTGCTGGCGTTGCCGCTGGGCTTGCTGCTGGCCTGGTGCCTGGACGTGGTGATCAACGTCCAGGCCTTTGGCTGGCGCCTGCCGTTGCAGGTATTCCCGTGGCAACTGGCGCAACTGCTGGGCCTGGCGATGTTGGCCACCTTGCTGGCGTCGGCCTGGCCGTTGTGGCAGCTGTATCGCAGTCGCCCGGCGGATTTGCTGAGGACCTTTGCCAATGAAGATTAAGTACCTGCTGTGGGCGACGTGCCTGCTGCTGGGCGCCTGCGATAAACCGCCCGCGCCTGAAGAGAGCTTCGCCGGGCTGGGCAGCCAGGCTTCGGACTTCGCCCAGGTGGTGCCCGGCAAGGTCTTCAGCTTTCCCGAAGACCACGGCCCCCATGATGGCTATCGCATCGAATGGTGGTACCTCACCGCCAACCTCAAGGACGCCGAGGGCAATGCCTACGGCGTGCAATGGACACTGTTTCGCAACGCCCTCAAGGCCGGGCCGACGCAGCCGGGCTGGCACGACTCGACCATCTGGCTCGGCCACGCCGCCGTCACTTCGGCCACCCGCCATTACGCCACCGAACGCTACGCTCGCGGCGGCGTGGGGCAGGCGGGAGCCCAGGCGGTGCCGTTCAATGCGTGGATCGATGACTGGAATTTCGCCACCCGCCCCGGTGCCGCCAGCCCCCTGGCGGACATGCAACTGGCGGCGGCCGGCGAGCATTTCAACTACGACCTGCACCTGACCTCCAGCCGCCCGCTGGTGCTCCAGGGTGATAACGGCTACAGCCGCAAATCCGACCAGGGCCAGGCGTCGTACTACTACAGCCAGCCGTTTTTCCAGGCGGATGGCCGCGTGACCATCGATGGAAAAACCTACCAGGTTACAGGCACCGCCTGGCTCGACCGCGAATGGAGCAGCCAGCCCCTGACCGCCAGCCAGACCGGCTGGGACTGGTTCTCCCTGCACCTGGACAGCGGCGAGCAGTTGATGCTGTTTCGAGTGCGGCAGAAGGACGGGCCGTCATACCTGACGGGCACCTGGATCGACCAGCGAGGCCAAACCCAGACCTTGCACAACCAGGACATCCAACTGACACCGCTGGGCACCACCACGATTGATGGGCGCAGCATTCCTACCCAGTGGTCGTTGAAAATCCCGGGCAAGCACCTGGACATCACTACCCAGGCGCTTAATCCCAAAGCCTGGATGAACCTGAGCATTCCTTACTGGGAAGGGCCGGTGAAGTTCCAGGGTGGGGTGGGGTACCTGGAGATGACCGGGTACTGAGTTCGAGGTTTTTTGTAGGCATTAATTACCTGCCAGGTAGGTGATTTCCCAAATGTAATTTCAGCCGTCCCAGGCTTGTGTCCGGGCCGCGTTCGGCTGCTTATATTCCTGCGCCATATTCATTACATCAGGGATGTAAGTGATGGCGCAGGGATACATCAATGACCGCACCACGGACTACCTCAGTTTGAAATCCCGGTTGCTGACCGGGTCCAGCCGGCAACTCTCCGATCAATTCGATGCGCTGAACCTGCACTTGCGCCAGGCCCGCCTGGTGACGCCGGGGCAGATGGTGATCGTTCCCGACGACTACGGTGTGGCGTGTACCGCCGATGATGCCTGGTTGATGCGCCATGCCCAGGAGATTCGACGCAACCTGGAGCTGGATGCTTCGGCGGGGACGGCGGTGGTCAATAACTATGACTTGCTGCAGAGCTTTCTGGGTTACAGCTCCTTGGGTGTCGGCAGCGCGACGTCGGCGTGGGGGCGACACCTGGACGAGGTCCAGCACACGTTGGAGGAGGTTGAACGGTTGCATCAGCGACTGAAGAGCGGTGCTGTGAACAAGGAGACGTTTATCCAGCAGCGCCAGATGTTGTTTCGACGTCTGGATATTCAATTGCAAGGCGCTGCGCGATTTGGCACGAGCCTGAAAACCAACAAATCGCTGAAGAAAGTGCTGGGCATTTCCACCAAGAGTTACCTGCACAAGAGTGAAATCGTGGGCTATACGCAGCGGGTTCGCAGCATTGCCGAGACGTCGAGGTTTTTGGGCAAGGGGACGTATGTGGGGCTGGCGCTGGATGTGGGGGTGGCGGGGCTGGAGGTCAAGGAGGCGTGTATGGAGGGGAGGGAGGCGATGTGTAGGCGGGCGAAGTATGTGCAAGGTGGGAAGTTGGTGGGTGGAGTAGGTGGTGCTGCCGGTGGCGGGGCACTAGGTGCAAAGTTGGCGCGTGGTTTGTGTAAGGTCGTTTTGGGCATCGCTACTCGAGGGAAAGGGGAACTCGCTTGCGGGATTATTGGCGGTGCTGCAGGAGGGTATACCGGTGGAACCGTGGGGGGATCGCTTGGAGAAATGGCCGGTGACCTGATCTATGAGGGGGAAGAGGCATGAGTATGTCGTTACACGGGTTTACCGTGATTTTATTGGGAGTGTGGCCGTTTGTTTTTTTGGGACTGAAGCTATTCGTCGAGTACAAAAAACTGGACGAACTGGAACGCTACTTTAGCGATAACGTTTTGGTCCGTGACAACAAACGGTTTTGGCGCAGAAACCAACTGATCGACAGATACATGCGCCTGAGTCTGATTGTCGACTTCCTTTCGCTCCCCAAGCTGCATATCAGAAGGGGGGATGTGACGGCGGCAGAGCTGGCGTCTGTTCCCCTGTCTCTCAAGCGCTGGGTGCTTTGGCCGTATCGTTTTGGGATGGCTGGATTTGTAGGTGCTGGGCTCTGGTACGTCTGGATTAAAGGGTAGTCGCTGCAAAAGATTTTCCAATGTTACTGTACATATATACAGCTTTATCCTACATTCCATCCCAGGTGACCGGATGTCACCGGTCACCTGAGCTTCAATTTTTTAACTATGGATGGATAAAAAATGAAATCTAAAAAAGCCTTTGTATTGGGCGCGGCCATGATGGCTGCCAGCTTCGTTTCGGCCTTTGCCCTGGCCGAGCAATACCCTTCGCAGAGCAGCGTGCACCTGAGCGAAAAAAGCTTGAGTGCAGCGGTCAAGAGCGCCCTGAAATCCGGGGGCAAGGTGCAGGCCACAGCGTCTTCGGCGCAGGTGCTGGATAAACTCAAGGTCGCACAAACAGCCAAGCCCGTCGGTGTGTCCAGGCAGGTTGCCAGCGTCGCGAAGCCCTCTGAAAGCGTGCAGATTGCAGCGGTGTCACGGCTGGTAAAATCGGCCAAGGCGCCTGCTGCCCAGGCCGCGTTTGTGCCGCTGTGCGACAGCCTCGATATCAATGTCGGTTACAGCTATGACGGATTGCTGAGTGGCCAATCCCAGTGCTTCCACTTCAATGTGCCCGCCAAGGCCAAGGTGCAGATTTATCTTGCCGGCCAACAGCCGGGGACCGAAATGGCCCTGACACTGTTCCAGGACGACGGGCAGAACAACCTGACGGCACTGATCACGTCTGATAACCCGGGCAACAGCGACGAAGTCATCAGCGGCATGCTTGAAGCCGGGGACTACTACTGGTTCCTGGAGGCCAAGGTGGCTGACGGTTCGGCCTTCGACTTCGGCGCGATCGTCAACACCGCGATTGACGCCTACGAGCCCAATGACACCGCGGAAACGGCGTTCGCCTTGCCGGACCGCTTGAATTATCTGACGGGCAACCTCGACAGCCCGGATGACGTTGACTACTTCGATTTCGCCGCTGTACGCGGGCAGGGTGTCAGCCTGTTCCTCGGTGATGACGACAAGGGCGTGCGTAATCAGTGGATCTTCGAGTACTTCAACGGCAGTGCCTGGGTCAACATTCCGGGTGGCTCGACAGCGACCTTTCCCAGCCGCGCACCGGGCTTTGTCTACAAGGCGCGCGTGCGGGCCAACCCCGCTGAGGTGTGGGATGCCAAGTCCGAGTACACGCTGACGTTCGGTTCAAGTCCGCACCTGACGGACTCCGATGCGAGGGGCGGAACGGTGACCCGAATCCCGGTGGGCGTCGCCCCCCTGGCGACCCAGGCCGGTCGTCTCATGACCTGGAGAACCGAATGGAAAGACAGCACGGGTGCACCGTTGGTGGGGGTCACTTCACAGCTCAAGGTCGACAAGCGTTTTGTTCCGGGTCCGGACTTCAACTGGACGGTATTCTCGGCCGTCACCGATAGTGCCGGCAAAACATCGGGGAGCGCGGAGTTGGGCGGTTGTGTCGGTGACTACCGTGCCCAGTACTACGACAGCAGCACCGGTGTGAAGTACCTCTGGGACACCTGGTACAACGTCGGCGGCTGGCGCATCGACCTCAAGGAGTTGCCGAATGTCGGCGTCGGTGGCGATAACGTTCCCTACGTGAGCCTGGGGCATATCTGCAGCCAGGACATCATTGGCCGATAGGGGCGCATAAACACTTTTGCGACTGGTAGACGCCCCACTTAGGTGGGGCGTTTTTTATTGGGCTTTTTTTGATTCGGGCGTTTGCGGTTCCCAATGCAGGGTGCCGAACAGGTAGTCCATCAGCGGCAGGACGATATTGAAGTTGCGCCCCTGCATCAGTTCGCGACGGTGATGCAGGGCGTGCAGGTGGTGCATCTGGCGGATCCATGGCAGGCGGGCCACGGGGTGGTCGGGGTGCAGGTGTTCGCAGGCGTGGAAGAATTCATAGAGCAGGTAGCCGAGGATCATGCAGCCGGCGAACAGGCCGGCGACGTTGGGGTTGAGGTGTTTGAGCAGCCACCAGGCGGGCAGGGTGATGGCCAGGCTGTGGATCAGGATGAGCCAGGCGGGGAACAGGATGACGCGCCAGTCTCGGGGGCTGTCGTAGGTCATGTGGCCGGGGGTGAAGAAGCTGTGGTGGTCGCCGGTGTGGCGGGCGTAGAACAGGCGGGCGACGGGGTGTTTATGGTGGCCCAGGTGGCGGTGGACGAGGTAGATGCACAGGTTGAAGAAGACCAGGGTGAGGGGGATGGTCAGCCATTCCAGGGGTTGGATTTGTTGGGTGGTGGACCAGAACAGGGTGATGCAGAGGAGGCCGTAGCTGAACACGAAGCCGGCGTGGAGCCAGGGGTTGTAGTGGGGGGTGATGCTGGCGCGGTAGGCGGCGCGGAAGGCCTCGGTAGGGTGGGTCATTGGGGGCGCTCGGTGTTGTTTTTGTTGGGGGTGAGCTTAGTTGGGATTGGGGGTTTTGCCTGGTTTCGCTGGGGGGGGGGCTCTGGGTACATATCCGTTATTTAGGTAACGGCTGCCTATGGTTTCGCTCTTACAGCGAGTCACTTTGCAAAAGCGGCAAAGTAACCAAAACGCTCTGCCCCGCCTGTCGGCACCTCGCCTAGGCTCGGTGTTCCCGGCATTGCTCCGCGGGCCGCCGCGACGGGGCGTCCCTGCCCCGTCGCGGCTAAACCGGCGTCCTGCCGGTTTACCCGCTCCTCAATCCCT
>NZ_JACARE010000065.1 GCF_013386765.1 Pseudomonas yamanorum | reverse complement strand
GGAGTGCGGGCACACCGAGCCTAAGCGAGGTGCCGAGTGGTGGGGCAAGAGCGTTTTGCTTACTTTTGCGCTTTTCAAAAGTGAGCCGCTGTAAGAGCGGAACCAATAGCGGCCATAACCGAAGGAATGGATATGTACACAACCCAAGGGACACACCCATGAGCCTCCTGCCTTACGCCTGGGCCAAATCCCAACGCATCCTCCTTCACCCAGGACCCCAGGGCCCCACGCTGACCATCTGCCCCTCAACCCCAGGTTGGTCCATCAGCGAAGTCCACCGCCAGTTCGGCCAAACCCAGCTCATCCATGTGCGCGACGACGAACTCGACGGCCTCCTGGCCACCGCCTACGCCGACACCGGCAGCGCCGCCGCCGTCGTGGGCGCCGCCGAGAACGAGGTGGACCTCGACCGCCTCATGCAAGACATCCCCGAAATCACCGACCTGCTCGACACCCAGGACGGCGCCCCGGTGATCCGCATGATCAACGCCTTGCTCACCCAGGCCGCCCGCGACGAAGCCAGCGACATCCACATCGAACCCTACGAAACCCATTCCGTAGTGCGCTACCGCGTCGACGGCACCCTGCGTGACGTGGTTTCCCCGCGCAAAGCCCTCCACGGCGCCCTGGTCTCGCGCATCAAGATCATGGCCCAACTCGACATCGCCGAAAAACGCCTGCCCCAGGACGGCCGCATCGCCCTGCGCGTAGCCGGCCGCCCCATCGACATTCGCGTCTCCACCGTACCCACCGGCCACGGCGAACGCGTGGTGATGCGCCTGCTGGACAAACAAGCCGGGCGCCTGCAACTGGAAACCCTCGGCATGGACCCCGACGTGCTCGCCAAGCTCGACAGCCTGATCCGCCAACCCCACGGCATCGTGCTGGTCACCGGCCCCACCGGCAGCGGCAAGACCACCAGCCTCTACGCCGCCCTGGCCCGGCTGGACGCCAGCACCAGCAACATCCTCACCGTCGAAGACCCGGTGGAATACGACCTGCCGGGCATCAGCCAGATCCAGGTCAACGCCAAGATCGACATGACCTTCGCCCTGGCCCTGCGGGCGATCCTGCGCCAGGACCCGGACATCATCATGATCGGCGAAATCCGCGACCTGGAGACCGCCCAGATCGCGGTGCAAGCCTCGCTCACCGGTCACCTGGTGCTCGCCACCCTGCACACCAACGACGCCGTCTCAGCCGTCAACCGCCTGATCGACATGGGCGTCGAACCGTTCCTGCTGGCGTCCTCCCTGCTCGGGGTATTGGCCCAGCGCCTGGTGCGCCGCCTCTGCCCGCACTGCAAGCAGGAAGACCCGGCAGCGCCCGGCACCTGGCGGCCTGTCGGGTGTGCGCAGTGCAACCAGATCGGCTACAGCGGCCGTACCGGCATCCACGAATTGTTCTGCATCGACGATGCGCTGCGTGGCCTGATCCACCAGGGCGCCGGCGAGCAGGACTTGAGGGCCGCCGCACGCCGGGCCGGCATGTTCAGCATGCGCGAAGACGGCGAGCGCTGGGTGCGCAGCGGCGCCACCGCCCCCGAAGAAATCCTGCGCGTAACACGGGACGCCTGATGAACCGATACCGCTACGACGCTGCCGACGCCAGCGGCAAGCTGGAGTCTGGCCACCTTGAAGCCGACAGCCAGAGCGGCGCCTTTGCCCACCTGCGCAGCCGCGGCCTGACGGCCTTGCGGGTGCAGGTCGAGAACAATCACCCGCAAGCCGGTGGCAGCCGGTTCGGTGCCAAGCTCTCGGACAACGACCTGGCGTGGGCCACCCGGCAATTGGCGAGCCTGCTCGGTGCGAGCCTGCCACTGGAAGCCGCGTTGAGCGCTACCGTGGAGCAAGCCGAGAAAAAACACATCGCCCAGACCTTGAGCGCGGTGCGCGCCGATGTGCGCAGCGGTATGCGCCTGGCCGATGCGCTGGCCGCGCGGCCACGGGATTTTCCGTCGATCTACCGGGCGCTGATCGCGGCGGGGGAGGAGTCCGGCGACCTGGCCCAGGTCATGGAGCGTTTGGCCGACTACATCGAGGAACGCAACAACCTGCGGGGCAAGATCCTCACCGCGTTTATCTACCCGGGCGTGGTGGGGCTGGTGTCCATCGGCATCGTGATTTTCCTGCTCAGCTACGTGGTGCCCCAGGTGGTCAGTGCGTTTTCCCAGGCGCGCCAGGACCTGCCGGGGCTGACGTTGGCGATGCTCAATGCCAGCGACTTTATCCGTGCCTGGGGCTGGCTGTGTTTTGCCGGGATCGTGGGCGGTTTCTGGAGTTGGCGGCTGTACCTGCGCAACCCCGTGGCGCGGTTGAACTGGCACAGCCGGGTGCTGCGCCTGCCGCTGATCGGGCGCTTTGTGCTGGGGCTCAATACCGCACGGTTTGCCTCGACCCTGGCGATTCTCGGCGGCGCCGGCGTGCCGTTGTTGCGCGCCCTGGAAGCGGCGCGCCAGACCTTGTCCAACGACCGCCTGAGCCAGTGCGTCACCGACGCCACCGCCAAGGTTCGCGAAGGGGTCAACCTGGCCCCGGCGCTGGCGGTGGAAAAAGTCTTCCCGCCGGTGCTGATCCACCTGATCGCCAGTGGCGAAAAGACCGGCTCCCTGCCGCCGATGCTGGAGCGTGCGGCGCAAACCCTGTCCCGGGATATAGAGCGCCGGGCGATGGGCATGACCGCCTTGCTGGAACCCCTGATGATCGTGGTGATGGGCGCCGTGGTGCTGGTGATCGTGATGGCGGTGTTGCTGCCGATCATCGAAATCAACCAATTGGTGACCTAGTTGCTGACGAAACGCGGTCAAACAGGTGGGAGCTGGCTTGCCTGCGATAGCGGTGTTTCAGCCGCCCAGGATGCCAACTGACCCGCCGCCATCGCAGGCAAGCCAGCTCCCACATTCGAACCGCGTTTCTTCGATGCTGTTTTCTTGCGCCTGACACGCGGGTCTCAACCTCGGGTTCCTCGTTCTGTCATGTTCCAACCCCCCCCGACACGGCCCGTGCGGCCTCCAGCCCAGTGCCGAAAAGCCAACGTGAAACCTCGCTGTCACCGCCCCCTGAAACCGTCCAGAAGTGTGACCAAAACACCCGAGAATCTTTTTAAAAATCAAGCTGTTCCTCCCGAGGTTTTTTCCTTTTGCTGTCATCGGATGCTGCGAAATTTCATACCCATGGCCTCACCCCTGGTTACCCCCGGAACACAGCCCGGGACCGAAGCCATAGCGTCATCTACCCCAAACGTACAAACACGACGAAAGGAGCTTCTTCATGTTTAAGCGCAACGTTCTCGCGGTATCCATGACCCTCGCTGCACTGTGCTCGGCCCAGGCTGCAATGGCTGACGTCAACGGCGGCGGCGCCACCCTGCCACAACCGCTGTACCAGACTGCCGGCGTCCTGACTGCCGGTTTCGCGCCGTACATCGGTGTGGGCAGCGGCAACGGCAAGGCTGCCTTCCTGAACAACGACTACAGCAAGCTGGACGCCACCGTCACCGGCAAGAACGTGCACTGGGCCGGCAGCGATTCCAAGCTGTCCTCAACCGAGCTGAGCAACTACGTGACGGCCCATGGCACTGCCTGGGGCCCGCTGATCCAGGTGCCTTCGGTGGCCACTTCGGTTGCCATCCCGTTCAACAAGAGCGGTGTAGCAGGCAAGACCGTCAACCTCAGCGTCAACGACCTGTGCGGTGTGTTCTCGGGTCGCTTGACCACCTGGGACCTGATTGCTGACTCTGGCCGCACCGGCCCTATCACCGTCATTTACCGCAAGGAAAACAGCGGCACCACTGAACTGTTCACGCGCTTCCTGAACGCCAAGTGCAGCCCGGCCCTGGAAGGCGGCACCTTCGCCGTGACCCAGGCCTTCGGCAGCAGCTTCTCCGGCGGCTTGCCCGCTGGCGCACTCAACCCGTTGCAACAAGCCAACCCGGCCGGTGGCTTTTTCACCGACACCAGCGCCGGTGTCATGAGCACACTGAATGCCGCTGAAGGTCGCGTCACGTACATGAGCCCGGATTACGCAGCAGCCACCCTGGCCGGTCTGGATGACGCCACCAAGGTTGCAACCGTTGCCGGTGTTTCGCCTGCTCCAGCCAACGTTTCGGCGGCCATCGGTGCTGTGGCGGTACCTGCCATCGCCAACCGTACCTTGCCAAACAACTGGGTCCCTGTGTTTGCTGCTACCACCAGCGCTACCGACCCAAGCGTCGTCGCCTACCCAAGCAGCGGTTACCCAATCCTGGGCTTCACCAACGTGGTGTTCAGCCAGTGCTACGCCGACGCTAACCAGACCTCCCAGGTCCGTACGTTCTTTACCCGTCACTACAACACCAGCGCGTTCAGCAGCAACGATGCGGCCATCCGCAACAACCGCTTCGTGCCACTGCCAACCACCTGGAAAACCGCGATCAACGACACCTTCCTCAATGCTGACAGCAACCTGAGCATCGGCAAGTCGAACATCTGCAACGGTATTGGTCGTCCGCTGTAACCCAAGCCTGCAAGACCCCGCACCACCGATCAGCAACGGCCTGTGCCGTTGCTGATTTTTTTTGCGTTAACAGGCCCACATGAACTTTCGATGACAGAAGTTCGGTCCCGCCCCGCGCCAACCGCCTAACCCTCATACATGAGCGTGTCTTGCCCCCGGGCGATTACAAATAAGGAAGATTCCTGATGGTCCGCTGCAAACCACCGGTTAACCTGAATGCTCGGGCGCCACGTGCCCAGACAGTCCTGCGCCTCAAGCCGCTGGCCCAGGCGATTGCCTTGTTGATGGTGGCGGGCAACGCCCATGCCGCTTCGGCGGCGTTCAGTTCCGGCTGGTTTGCCGACAAGGGCGCCTCCCAGGCCGCCACGGCGGCGCGTCTCGGCACCGGGCAGGTGCCGGGGATTCCGGCGTTGAATCAACAGGCGAAGGTCAACCAGCAGCTGGCGCGTTCCATCAGCACGTTGAACAACAGCGTGGCGGCGATTGCCGCCCAGCAGGCAGCCCAGGCGGCGGGCCGGCAGGCGGCGCTTGGCCAGGTCTCGACCATTCCCGACGGCCTCGGTAAAGGCGGCCTGCAGGTCGACAACAGCCTGACCCAAGGCTGGGTCAATGCCAAAGGTCCGACCCAAAACCAATCCGGCGGCAAGACCACGGTGACCATCGAGCAGACCGCCGACAAAGCGATCCTCAACTGGGAAACCTTCAACGTCGGGCGCAACACCACCGTGGATTTCCAGCAGCAGTCCAACTGGGCCTTGCTCAACCGGGTCAACGATCCCAACGCACGCCCCAGCGAGATCCAGGGCCAGATTACCGGCGCCGGTACGGTGATGATCATGAACCGTAATGGCGTGGTCTTCAGCGGCACCAGCCAGGTCAACGTGCGCAACCTGGTGGCCGCCGCCGCCAACATCACCGATGACCAGTTCACCCAGCGCGGGATCTACGTCGATATCAATGGTTCACAGCCAACGTTTACCGACGCCGCGGGCAAGGTCGAGGTACAGCGTGGTGCGCTGATCCAGACCCACTCCCCGGCGCTTTCCACCGACTCCGGCGGCTACGCTTTGCTATTGGGGGCTGAGGTCGAGAACGCCGGCACGATCATCACCGCCAAGGGCCAGACCACCCTGGCCGCCGGCGACAGCTTTTACATTCGCCGCGGCGTAGGCACCTCGGGCAATCAGGGTTCCACCACCCGCGGCAACGAAGTGGCTACCAGCCTCAAGCAGGGCAGCAGTGCGGGCAAGGTGAGCAACAGTGGGCTGATATTGGCCTCCACGGGCGACATCACCCTGACCGGGCACCAGGTGCAGCAAAACGGCGTGGCCCTGGCCAGCACCTCGGTGGATAACCGAGGCACCGTGCACCTGCTCAACTCGGTCACCGATACCACCGGCAGCGTGACCCTGGGGCAGGGCAGCACCACCGCAATCCTTCTCGACAACACCGGCAACACCGCGCTTAACAGCCAGCGCGACAACGGCCTGATCAACCTCGACGGCCGCCCGGACGCGGTCAATATGGCCACCGGGCGCTTCAACAACCTGAGCACGGTCAGTGACCGTATCGATCAGTCCCGGGTAGAGATCGTCAGCGGCGGCACCGTGGAGTTCAAGGACGGCTCCATCACCCTGGCCACCGGCGGTCAGGTGGCGGTCACGGCAGGCCAGCGTAGCCTGGTGCGTGACGGTGCGATGATTGATGTGTCCGGCGCGATTGGCGTCAAGGTGTCGATGGAATCCAACAACATCAAGATCAACGTCCAGGGTAACGAGCAGCGCGATGCGCCGGTCAACCGTGACGGCGGCCAGTTGATCAACAACGATGTGTGGGTTGACCTGCGTGAGCTGGTGTTTGTGCCTGCGGGCACCAATGGTTACGCCACCGATCGCTGGTACACCGCCGGTGGCCTGCTGGAGGTCGGCGGTTACCTCGGCACCCAGGGGCATACCGTCAGCGAGTGGATGGCCCAGGGTGGCACGCTGACGTTTACCGGCAAGGAAGTGGTGACTGAACAGGGCGCCCAGTTCAACCTGTCGGGCGGCACGATCGACGTGCAGGATGGCTACATCCGGCAAAGCTGGCTCAAGGGCCCCGATGGTCGCCTGTATGAGCTGTCCAGGGCGCCGGGAGACATTCTCTACTCGGGTTTCTACAAGGGCTTTGAAGACACCAGCGCACGCTGGGGCCGCACCGACCATTACTACAACCCGCTGATTGCCGCGCAACAACGCTACGAGGCGGGTTACACCGTAGGCCGCGATGCGGGCAAGCTGGTGATCGGCACCGCCAGTGCGGTGCTCGAAGGCCGATTGATCAGCGACGTGTTCCAGGGTGATCGTCAGATCAACACACCGACGCTCAACATGGATGGCTATGCGCAGTCGCAAAAGGCTGCCGCGCAACGCGCGCAACTGATCATCGGCGGCTACACACCGGTGTTCAATAAAAGCACCGGCACTTTGCGCTACAACCTGAACCCGGTGACCGGCGAGATTCTGTTCGAGCCCGGCGCGCAAAAGATCGCCGATGGCCTGGACCTGGACGCGGCCTTGCCCGCTGACCGCCAGGGCAAGGTGATTCTTGACAGTGACCTGCTCAACGGCTTCGAACTGGGCGCGATCAAAGGCGCCGCGACGCAACAGATCACCGTCAACGGCGCGCTTAAAGTGGCCGATGGCGGCGACATCACCCTGTTTGCACCTAGGGTGGCGGTCAATGCCAACCTGACGGCGAACGGTGGCAGCCTCAACGCGGGCAACCTGCTTAACCAACCCGACAGGGATCGCAGCATGGCCGTCGGCGATGTGTACCTGCTGCCAACGGCGGGCACTCGGGCCTGGGTCAATGTGGCCGAAGGGGTCAGGCTGGACGCTTCCGGGCGCTGGAGCAACCTGGCGCAGGACGGCGTCAACAACGCCAGCGCGGCGTATCTGGACGGCGGCAAGGTGTCGCTGCGCAGCACCGGCGACCTGCAACTGGCGGCAGGCAGTGTGGTGGACGTGTCCTCCGGGGCCACCATTGGCCTGGACGGCAAGGTCATCGGTGGCAAGGGCGGCAGCGCGACCCTGGCGGCTCTGAACGCGCTTGAACTGGGCAGCGAGATTCGTGGTTACGGCGTCAACGGCGGCGGTACGCTGGCCGTGCAGGCGCGCAAGGTGCAGATCGGCGATAACGCCACGGCGCCGAGCGACGACACCCTGCACCTGGCAGGGGACTTCTTCAACAAGGGCTTCTCGGCGTACGACATCACCGGCAACGAGGGGCTGCTGGTCACTGACGGCACCCAGGTCGATGTGTCCATGCCGGTCTACCGCTTGGGTGAACAGGCACTGTCCACCCCAAGCGGCAGCGACCCGACCACGGCGCTGGAACGCTGGGCGTCACCGCTGTACCAGGAGGACGCCGTCAAAGGCGTGCTGACTCAACGCCGTGGCGCCAGCCTGAACCTCAATGCCGGTACCACGATCGCTTCAGGCGCGCTGGCCGCGACCACTGCCCTGACCGTCGGCAAAGGCGCGGTCATCAGCGTCGACCCCGGCCAGGGAATCAACCTGCGCAGCATCGGCCAATTGACCGTCGACGGCACGCTCAATGCCTGGGGCGGCACGGTGAGCCTCGCGGGTTTGAGCAACACCGACTCCACACAAGTCGAAGGCAACGGCCATGGCCGGTCGATCTGGATCGGCGAACAGGCGGTGATTGACGTGGCCTCCCGGGCCGTGACCGCTGTCGACAATCGTGGCGGGGTGTATGGCCAGGTACGCAATGGCGGCCAGATCACCGTCGGTGGCGATATCGATCCGGTCACCGGCATAGCCAAGGCCAGCGACCTGTTTGTGGTGGTGCGTGAAGGTGCACGCCTGGATGCGTCCGGCAGCCAGGCGCTGCTCGATCTGCCGGGCCAGGGCCGTACGCGGGTGGCCAGCAACGGCGGCAACATTGCTTTTGCTTCCAACAACGGTTTGTACCTGGACGGCAGTTTCGTCGCCAACGCCGGTGGCGACGGAGCGGCCGGCGGGCGTCTGGCGCTGGCACTGGAGTCGCCGTACTACTTGAAGCTGCACGTCAAGGACCGGGTACTGCCGGTACGCGAACTGGTGCTCAACCAGCAGCATCAAACCAGCGCCTTGCCCGACACTGCAGAAGCGGCGGCAGACGCGTTGATCTACGGTCACGGCGCACTCGGAATCGACCAGATCCAGGCCGGTGGTTTTGACAACCTGACCTTGCTGGTGCGGGGGGCGTTGAATCTCGACGGCGATGCCTCGCTGCACATGGGGCAAAGCCTGCAGCTGTATTCGGGCGGTATTGGCCTGACCCGCAACGCGAAACCGACTTCGCAGATTAATCTCAGTGCGCCGCATGTACTCCTCAGTGGTTTGCTTGAGCCGGACAAACCTGGGATGGAAGCGTGGACCCGGGCGTACATCAGCGATACCTCGCCGACGTTTCGCAGCCAGGGCGTGTTGACCGTCAACAGCGACTTGCTGGACATCCGCGACCGCTTCGCCTTTGGCGCCGAGCAGGGCTTTGATCAGGTCCGGCTCAACAGCAGCGGCGACCTGCGTTTTCTCGCCGGCAGCGATGGCGGCAATACACCCAGTGGTTTCAGCACGGTCTTGAGCTCAGCGGGCGACATGACCCTGCGCGCCGCGCGCATCTACCCGGGCTCCGAGATCAAGGCCCAGGTGCTGGTAGGCAGCCTTGGCAACAAGGGCAATCAACTGATCTTCGACCCGACTCGCACCCTGACGATCGAGAAGGTCGGCGATGATAACGGCGTGGCACCGGACTCGGTGTTCGGGCGCCTGCAACTGGGCGCTTACACCATCAGGCAGGGCGGGGTGTTGCGTGCGCCGCTGGGGTTGATCGAACTCGGCAACCTGGGCAGCAACAAGGTGGAACTGCTGCCCGGCAGCCTGACCTCGGTCAGCGCCAAGGGCCTGGTGTTGCCGTATGGCGGCACCGTGGATGGCCAGGTTTATCGCTACAACGGCAAGACCGTGGTCTTTACCGGACAGGGCGGTATCGGCGCTGCCAACGGTGGAGAGCTGTCGGTCGGGGTGATTCTGGGGGGCAAGTCGGTGGACGTATTGCCCGACGCCACGCTGGACCTGTCGGGTGGCGGCGAATTGCTGGGGGCCGGCTTTATTTCCGGGCGCGGCGGTTCTACCGATGCGCGCTTCAACCCGCTGGTGCAGTTCGGGGCCAACGGTGGTTTTACCTTGCCGGGGCTGAGCACCAACCCGGTCTATGCCATCGTGCCGGGCGTTCAATCAGGCTATGCGCCGGTGGCTGGCGAAGCCGGCGCGAGTACGCCGCTGGTGGGCCAGCAGATCACCATTGGTGCCGGAGTGCCGGGCTTGCCGGCAGGCACCTACACCTTGATGCCATCCACCTATGCCTTGAAGCCGGGAGCGTTCCGGGTGGAGATCAACGGGTTCGCCGCCCAGGGCAGCGACGGCACAACCACGCTGATGCGCAACGGGTCGTGGTCGACGGCCGGGCAACTGTCGATCATCAACACCGGCATTCACAACAGCGTCAACAGCCAGGTGATCCTGACCTCGGCCGACACCTTGCGCCGCTACTCCCAGTACAACGAAACCAGCTACGCCCAGTTCGCCATTGCCGATGCCGCCAGGCTCGGTGTGCCACGCCCGATGCTGGAAGTGGACGCCAAGACCCTCAAGCTGGGGTTTAACGGCGGCGGGGGCAAAGAGACGTTCTCGTTCCAGGGCATTGGCAACTTTGAGGCCGCCAAAGGCGGCTACGGCGGCACCGTGGGGGTGATCAACCTGGGCGGTGACACTGCCGAGAGCCGGGATACCCAGATCGTTGACGCCGGCAGCCCCCTGCCAGCCTACGAGGGCCTGACGCTGACCGCCCAAAGCCTGAATAATCTGGGCGCCAAACGCCTGATGATCGGCGGTTTGCCCCAAGTGGAATATGGCCGCAACGGCAACGTCATCATGTTTCCGTTTGGTTCCAACACCCCTGGGGCCGGGGTCATCCTGCGCAGCGGGGCAACCCTGTCGGCCCCGGAAGTGATCATGGTATCGGGCCGTGGCGACATCGTGGTTGAGCAGGGGGCTTCGATCAATACCCTGGGGCGCGGTGCGGCGATCTATGACGCGCGTGATGGTTTTGTCTACAAGGGGGTGCCGAGCATGCTGGCCGTGTCCAACGGCCTGCTTAATGTAATGCCTTACGTAAACCTCAACGGTGAGCCTTCGGGTGGTATCAGGATCGGCGTGTGCCCGAGCGGCAATTGCTCGGGTCAGACCACGATCTATTCCGAGGGCAGCATTATCGCCGCGACCGACAAAGACCTGCAGCTGGACGACCAGGTGCGCTACGGCACTCGCCACCTGGCGCTGGCCCTGAGCAATATCAACGTCGGCAGCACGGCCGGGCTGGCCGATGCCGCTGCGCGCAATGTGTTGCCGTCAGGCCTGACGCTCAACCAGCAAGTGCTTGAGCGTTTGATGCGCGGCGACACCCAGTCGGGAGCTCCGGCGCTGGAAACCCTGCAACTGTCGGCCGGCCAGGCGTTCAATTTCTACGGCACCACCACCCTTGATACCTATGACTCGGTGACCGGCAAGTCGTTGCTGAGCAATCTGGTGCTGTCGACGCCGGCGATCTACGGTTCGGGGAATGCCGATGATGTGGCGACCATTCACACCGCCAACCTGATCTGGCAAGGCGCCACAGGCGGGCCGGGCGCGGTCATTGCTGGCGGCGCCGGTAATGGCAGTGGGCGCCTGGATATCAACGCCGAACGTATCGAGTTCGGTTATGGGCCTTTTGCCCAGCGCGATACCAACACCGTCTTTGATCGCCTGGTACTGGGCTTTGCCAACGTCAACCTGAATGCCCGCGAGCGGATTACCGCCAACCACAAAGGCAGCCTGTCGGTGTATCAGCGCCAGGGCACGTATGACCCGGTCACCGGGTTTGCCTACAGCGGCGGCAACCTCAACATCGTGACGCCGCTGATGACCGGTGAAGGTGGCTCGCTGAACCGCATCACCGCTGGCGGCACGATTGATCTCGCAGGCGCTGCCGACACCCGTGGTGCAGTCGCAGGCTATGGCGGCGAGTTGTCGTTCAAAGGCCAAACCATTCGCTTGGCCACCGCAGTGGTACTGCCCAGCGGCAAGGTCACGCTGCAAGCCACTGACGATGTGGTGCTTACCGATGACGCGTTGATCGACGTGGCCGGTCGCGCGGTGGTGTTCAACGACATCACCCAATACGGCGCCGGCGGCGATGTGTTGCTCGACAGCCGCGATGGCAATATCCGGCAGGCGGCGGGCTCGACCATCGACCTGTCGGCCAGGTACAACCAGGGCGGCAGATTGCGCGCGGTGGCGGTGAATGCGGCTGGCGGCACAGTCGACCTGCAAGGCAAGATCCTGGGGGGCAGCAGCGGCTATTACAACGCGGGTGGCACCTATGTGCCGTATCTCGGCGGCATCCTGGAAATCCAGGCCCAGCGCCTGGGCGCCAGTGGCTCGCTGGATCAGCAGTTTGCCGCACTCAACCAGCGCCTGAACGAGGGGGGCGTGTTCGGCGCGCGCAGCTTCCAGCTCAAGCAGGGCAACCTGACCATCGGTGACGGCCTCAAGGCCAACACCATCAACGTCTCGGTCGACAACGGCAGCCTGCGCGTCAGCGGGCGGGTTGACGCCAGCGGTGAGCGCGTGGGCAGCATCAACCTGGCCGGCAAAAAAGGCCTGACCCTGGACGGCAGCGCGGTGCTGGATGCCCACGGCAGCCAAGTGCGGGTGGACAGTTACGGCAAGATCATCGACTCCCCGAACCGGGCGATGGTGGTACTGGGGTCCGGCACCGGGCTACTGACCCTGGCCGATGGCGCGACTATCGACCTGCGTCACGGCACCTCGGGCACGGCCGGCAATGACGGACGCAATCGCGGCACCCTGGAATTGAACGCACCGCGCATCGACAACAATGACATCGCCATTGATGCACGGGGCAAACTGACGATCAAAGGTGCGCGTGCGATCACCCTCAACGGCATGGCGACTTACGACGACGCGCCGCTGATGACCGACCCGACCGCAAGTGGCAGGCCGTATCAGGTCATTGATCAGGCGTATCTGGATGGCAAGCACGTATTGAGCACAGCCTTTATCAACGCCGCGCTGCAAAACACCAACCTGTTGAGCAACAAGCTGGCCGGGTTGAACAACGCCACTTACGCCGATGCGTTCCACCTGCGCCCGGGCGTGGAGATCATCAGCAAGACTCCGGACGGCGACCTGGTGGTGCAGGGTGATGTCGACCTGTCCGGTTACCGCTACGCCAGCCTCAACCCCAACACTC
Source organism: Pseudomonas yamanorum (assembly GCF_013386765.1). Classification (GTDB taxonomy): domain Bacteria; phylum Pseudomonadota; class Gammaproteobacteria; order Pseudomonadales; family Pseudomonadaceae; genus Aquipseudomonas; species Aquipseudomonas yamanorum_A. Next base: position 10,923 of record NZ_JACARE010000065.1, on the reverse strand, counting down.
AGAAAACCTCGGTGTATGGCTCGGGCGAGTCCGGCAGCCTGACCTTGCGCGCCGGCGGCGACCTGAACATCTACGGCAGCCTCAACGACGGCTTCTCGCCGCCACCGGACACCATGAATGACAAGGGCTGGCTGTTGCTGGCGGGTCGGGATTTCGCCGGCGGCGAGATCATCGTGCCAGGCAATGGTGTGGTCCTGGCCGATGGCACCACCTACATCGGCGGTTCGGTGCTGAACTACGATTTGCCGATCAAAGGCATGACCGTAGTGGCCGGTACCCGCCTGCCAACCCGGGCCACGCTGGCCCGGGACCTGACCTTGCCTGCGGGTACCGTGCTCGCGGCAGCAGTACTGGATGCGTCGGGTGCTGTGTTGCTGGCGGCCGGTACGCTGTTGAGCCAGCCGTATACCCTGCAAGCCGGGGTGCAACTGGAAGCCGGCACCTTGCTGACCCAGGCCACCCAACTGCGAGCCATGACCTGGCCCAAAGGCGTGCCATTGCCTGGCTTGAGCGGGGCTGTGGACGGCGGCAAGAATGTCGTCACCCTGGATGGCAACATCGCCCTGGCGCGTGGCGCACTGATTCCGGTCGGCACCGACGTCAAGCTGGTGGGCGGGGTGGATTCGATCGAGTTGCGCCCTGAAGTGGCCGGGCGCCAGGGGCAACTCTGGGCCATTTCCCCGATGCTGGCCGAAGGGTCGCAATCCTGGTCATTGCGCCTGGTCGCGGGGGCTGACACCGAGGCTGCGGACAGTCGGCTGCTCAAGCCGGACCCGAGCAGCGGCACGCTGCGCCTGGCCGACAGCCACTACGGCATGTTCGCCAAGGAATTGCCGCCCAAAGGTGTGCTGGTGTGGACCGCGTTTGCGGTCCAGGACCTTGCCGGTAATGGTGTAACCGTCAAGGAAGGTGACCCGGTCGATCAATCGATCCTTGATGAGTTTGGCTTGGGTTCGGTTGCCGATTTCTGCGGCAATAGCCCGGAATACTGTTCGGCCAAAGCGGCCTTTGCCTGGAGCCAGCAGGCGGCCGATGAACTCGCTGGCCAAGGCATCATTGTTCAACCCGGGAGTGCGATGGACGACGCCTGGATGCTGGAGATGACGGGCCAGACCGTGGCGGAATTCTGCCAGAGCACACCGTCGTACTGTGTGGCCTCGGGCGGTAAGGAATACGCGCCAACCCCATCCAACTCGCTGTTCAGCGTGGTTCGTACCGGCACCGGTGACCTGCAATTGTTGAGCGCGGGCAACCTGAGTGTGAACTCGACGTACGGTGTGTACACGGCCGGCACCTCGTCCACCACCACTGAGGCGGGTGACCCGTTCAACCAGCCGCGGGCCCTGGCGGGCGGCAGCACGGTGCTCAAGGATCCCGACAGCTACTTCGAACAGTTCGTCAACGGGGGCAGCCAGAGCCTGTACCGCGCCTGGTACCCGCAAGCGGGCGGGAACCTGACGCTGAACGTCGGTGGCGACCTGACGGGCCACGTGGATGCCGGTGGCCTCTCAACCCCTTCGCGCCCCAACCCCTACGATGGGGGCAGCAACACGGCCGATATCGGCAACTGGTTGTGGCGCCAGGGCAGTGGCGAGTTTGCAACCGGCGGCCAGGCCCAGCCCACGGCGTGGTGGATCAACTTTGGCACCTACACCAACATCGTCGCTGACAACCTGATTGGCTTCACCGGTTTCGGCACCTTGGGGGGCGGTGACCTGGATGTAAACGTGGGCGGCGATGCGGGCACGCTGAAAATCCCGAATTTCGTTGGGGATGTCACCAACAAACGTACCCAGGGCCTGGTGCTGGCAGTCGGCAGCACCGGCCGGGTAAGCAGCGACGGCAGCCTGCAACTGACCGGTGGCGGCGACATGCGGGTGCGCGTGCGAGGTGCGCTCAACCCTGTCGCCATTATGGAAACCAGCGGCAATCGCGATGGTGTGCTGGTCAATACTCGCGGCAATGTACAAGTGCAGGCCGCCAGCATCGGGCGCATCGACTTGCGCTACGGCACCGGCACCCAGGTGCCGGGTGAGGTTCGCGCGCTGGAGCCCGAGCGGGCCAGCCGCAGTACGCCGCAGGGTGGGCTGACGCTGGTGGCGGGCGACTCCACGTTCAGCTTGCATACCTTGGGCGACCTGGTGGTGCAGACGGTTGAAGATGCGGGGCGTGCGCAGCAGTACAACCGCTCGGCCTTCAGCCGTGACGGCGTAAATGGCGGCTCCAGTAGTTGGTTTACCTTGTGGACCCCCAATACCGCCATTGACCTGTATTCCGAAGGCGGCAACCTGACGCCTTTTGTTATCGCGCCGACCTACACGGACCTGGCGGTGGTCTATCCGTCGATCGTCAGGGCGACCGCGGCCAGTGGCAGCCTTTACTACGGCAAGGCCGCCACGTTCCGTGATTCGCCCGTCTACAGCTACCCGCTGCTGCTGGCCCCTGGCAAAAACGGGCAACTGCAATTTCTGGCGCAGGACTCGATCTACGCCGGTGGTTTTAGTGTCACTCAATCCGGTTCGGCGCCGAGCAGTATGGCTACCCCCTGGAATCCGGCAATTGCTGCCACCCTGGGCGCGAGCAGCTACGGCAACACCTCCAGCACGGGCAACTACAACACCTACGGCAATCAGGGCATGTCGTTGTTCGCTTTTGGCCCGGGCACAGCCTCTGAGCCGTTGAGCAACACCGCAGATCCTTCACGTTTCTACGCCCTGACCGGGGATCTGGTTGGCGTCAGCAGCGGCCGGATCATCGGCTACAACAACATCAACGTGCCGCATGCCGGCGAGACCTGGTACGAAGGCAGCCGGCCGGTATGGATGATGGCCGGGCGCGATATCGTCAGCAGCGGTGCCAACCCCAATGACAATGGCGAGATTGTTCCGGGCGTGCTCGCCTCGGGCAACCTGTTCGTTCACAACAACGCCACCGACATCTCGATCGTTTCCGCCGGGCGCGACATTCTCTACAGCAGCTTCAACATTGCAGGCCCTGGCGCGCTGGAGATCACTGCCGGGCGCAATATCGTGATGGACGACAAGGTCAGCGTGACCAGTCTCGGCCCGATCATTGCCGGCGACTTGCGTCCAGGCGCAAGCATCGTCATGCAGGCCGGTGCAGGCGCCAACGGCGGGGATTACCAGCGCTTTGTGGCGGCTTACCTCAACACGGCCAATCAGATTGCGCCGGGTGAACCGTTGTCGGCCTCGGGCGGCAAAGTGGCCAAGACCTACGAAAACGAACTGGTGGCGTGGCTGACCGAGCGCTTCGGTTTTGCCGGTGACAGCGAGCAGGCCGTGGCTTACTTCATGCAATTGCCTGCCGAGCAGCAACGAGTGTTTGCCCGTGAGGTGTACTTTGCCGAACTGGAGGCGGGCGGGCGCGAGTACAACGAGGTCGGCGGTGTACGCCAAGGCAGTTATGCCCGTGGCCGGGCAGCGATTGCGGCGCTGTTCCCGGAGAAGGACGTGGCGGGCAACACGCTTACCTACCAGGGCGATATCCGCCTGTTTGGCGGGGCAGGTGTGCACACCAACTTCGGCGGCTCGATCCAGATGCTCACCCCCGGCGGCAGCCAGACCTTCGGTATCGAAGGCGTGGCACCACCGGCTTCGGCGGGTGTGATAACCCAGGGCACGGGCAACATTCAGCTGTACTCCCTGGGCAGCATCCTGTTGGGCCAGAGTCGCATCATGACCACCTTCGGCGGCTCGATTCTGGGCTGGTCCGGCGAGGGCGACATCAACGCCGGTCGCGGTTCCAAGACTACCGTGGTGTACACGCCGCCCAAGCGGGTCTATGACAACTGGGGCAACGTGACGTTGTCGCCAGCGGTGCCGAGCACCGGTGCGGGGATCGCGACGTTGAACCCGATTCCGGAAGTCCCGGCCGGCGACATCGACCTGATCGCGCCGTTGGGCACCATCGACGCGGGCGAGGCGGGGATTCGTGTCTCCGGCAACATCAACATTGCCGCCTTGCGGGTGGTCAACGCCGCCAACATCCAGACCCAGGGCAAGTCGTCCGGGGTGCCGGTGTCGGCGGCGGTGAACACCGGGGCCATGAGCTCGGCGAGCGCGGCCGGCGCAGCGGCGTCCCAGGCGGCCGAAGACGCGGCGCGCAGCCAGCAGGCGGCGGCCAAACAGGGCCGGGCGTCGATTGTCACGGTGGAAGTGTTGAGCTTTGGCAGTGAGCCGGTGGAACGCAAGCCCCAGGATCAGCAGAAGACCTCGGGCTACAACCCCAACAGCCCGGTGCAGGTACTCGGCGCCGGGCCGTTGAGTGACCAGGCGCGGGCGCAGCTGACGGATGAGGAGCGCCAGCAGATCAGTTTGTAGTGTGCAGAAAAGGACCTCTCGTTGTATTTGGGGCGATCATTGATCGCCCCTTTTTTTATTGGCCCTTTGTAGGCGCGAGCTTGCTCGCGAAAAACCTGAGGGCGCCGCATTTATCCACGCAACACGCGTTATCGTTCACATTCTTCGCGAGCAAGCTCGCTCCTACAGGAGGCTTTCAGGGTTGGTCCTTGATGGTTTCGAACGCTTTCACACGTTTGACCAGGCTTTTCTTCTGGGCCGAGTCGGCGCTGTTGAACAGGAATGAAAAGTCCGAGGCCAGGGTCGAGCTGCCGGCGATGGTCGCGTACTGGTGGCAGGCGTTGCAGTTATCGCCCTGCACATAGGTTTCCAGGGTGGTGTTGGCCACCGGCACATTGCCCTGGCTGATAAACGGCCCGTAGGACAGCGGCACCGCCGCACTGACACCCGGTTCCGGCTGGACGGGCGGGTTGGGGGTGAGGGTCCAGAGTACGTTGATCAGTTTGTAGTACTGGAACACCGATTTACCCTGGCTCTGCTGGGCGAAGTTGGCCTGCACCGCGCCGTTCAGGGCCTGCAGCTCCGTGGGCAGCGGATGTTCCCGGGTGGTTTGCACCGGTTGGTCCCGTGGGTACGGCTCGGTGCAGTCGCGGTCGGGATGGTGCTGTTGGCACTGGATGCGTGCCACGTTCGGGGTGCATTCCGGGCCGGTGCCGCAGTTGGGGTTGTTGAAGGCGAAGCCGTCCGGCGGCGTCTGCTGCGTGGGGGCCTGGGCCGGTTCGGGCACGTTGTCCACTTGCTCGAAGGTGGTCCAGATGAAGTTCGGCGAGGCTTGGGTCTTGTTGATGATATGCAGGCCCACCAGGCCCACCACTTGCTGGGTGCACTGCAAGGTGGCCGGGTTTTTCAGCCAGGCGACGGTGGTCAGGTAGCGCCCATAGAGTTCGGGCTTGCCGGTGAGAATGCGCCACGCGGCCTTGAGCTCCAGCGCCCCGAGTTGTTCCTGTGGCACCGGGGTCGGCGGCAGTGAGCGCATCGGTTCGCCAATGGGCAAGGACAGCCCGCCTGGGTTCTGGTTGTCGAGGTTCTGCGCCACCTTCAACTGATTGGCGGCGTCGTACAGTCCTTTGCTGACGATGTAATCAAACTCGGCCTTGCCGACCTTGCGTTCAAAGAACACCAGTTGGCCCGCCTGATCCGTCAGCCAGCCGCCGGAGGCTTCCATGATCGGGTCGGGAATCGTCGCCAGGGTGCCGCTGGACAAGTGGAAACCGTGGCGGGCGTTGATCGCGCTTTCCGAGGTGGCAGTCATGAACTTGCGCGCCCCCACCGACATCGCCTTGAGGCTGCCCTGGGTACTGCAATTGGACGGCACCAGGGTTTGCACGCCCCAGCCCGAGGGCACAGGCGCACCCGGCAGGAAGATATCGTTGGCGTCCTTGTAGCTGGCCCATACCGGCGCCACCGTCATCGGTTGCCCGGCGGTGGTCGGCACGCCGAACTGCGCCAGGGTGCTGTTCATGTCCGGTTCGCCCGCCAGGGCGGCGGTGGTCGGCCAGCCGGGGTTCACTGGCCAGTTCAGCGCAATGAACAGCTGCCAGCCAAAGCAGTTCATGAAGCTCTGGCCGGTGGCGTTGAAGTTGTTGACCGGCAGGAAGCCGCCGCTGGCCGGGTTGAACACCAACTGCTGCTGCACGCAGGCGTCGGCATCGGATTGGGGTGTTGCATAGGCCGACTGCAGCGTAAACAGGCTCAGCACCACACTGGCCAGCAGCGATAAAACACTCAAGCGTAACCTGGACATCATCGCGCTCCTTGCATGAAGGTAAACCTGTGGGGAGGCAGCAAGCTGCCTCCCCACAAGGACGGTGGAACGTTCAGATCAGGCGCCAGGCACCAGCGCCAACCCGGATTCCCATGGGTGCTCCGCCGCGCTGGGGTTATCGGCTTCGCCCGGGTTGAGCGCGCGCACCGTCACCAGCCCCGGTGCGGCGGTGGGGCTCACAGTGATGGTCAGCAGGTAGCCCTGGGTGCCGCCGGAGTTGGTCTGCCCGGGGATGGCCGAGGCGTCGGGCAGGAACTTCGTGACCACGGCCGTGACGCCGGGATTGGAAAACTGCACCCGCGCCGTCTCGGCGGTGGTCTTGAGGTCGGCGCCTTGCACCACCAGGGCAAACTGCCCGCTGGTACCGGGAGCCAGCCACGCTGGCAGGTCGGTGGGCGACTGCCCGTAGAACAGATCCAGCGGCAGCAGTTGTACCGGCCAGGGTTGCACACCGTTGACCCGATCCGTCACGCACGGGCAAGAATCCGGTGTCGGACTGATGGGCGTGGTGGTCACGCTCAGCCCCACCAGCAATTGCTGGGCAATCACCCACACGTAGTCGATGGACTGGCCGCTGATGGTGATGTCGTTGATCGAGAACCCTGCGCTCACCGGCACTTCAAACACCGCCTGCAGGATCTGGTCGGAGCCGTTGGCGGCGGACTTTGCGGCGCCCCGGGTAATTTTCCAGTACTGGCTGACGTCCTGGCCTTGTGGACCTTTCCACGCCGAGAAGTCGGTGGGTTGCTGCAGGTACAGGCCGATGGGGTTGGTCAGGGACAGCCGGTTATTCACCGCCACGCTGTTGGCCGAAAAACCGATATGCGGGTCGGAGTTGCGGTAGTTCTGCCCGTATTGCGCGCAGCAGATCAGCGCCTGGGAGTTCTGGCTGCTGCTCAGCGGCCGCAGGATGGTGGCCGCGGCCGCCAGGTACACCTCGGCGCTCAGGGTGTTGGGGCCGGAGGTCAGGTGCATCGCGCCGCCATATTGGCCGGGCACGCAGGCGGTGCCGGCGTTCCATTTGTTCACCGTGTCATAGGCTGGCTGGCCGGTGGTGGGGTCCATCACCGGGTCGCCCTTGTTGCCGGTCGGGCAGTCGGCGGTGTAGCGCAAGTACAGGTCCTCGAGTTGCACCTGCGGGTCGATGTAGTCCCGATACAGGCCCAGTACCGCGTTCGGGTCGATGCGCCACATGGCGAGGAAATACGCCGGGTTTTCGCAGGTAAAGGTGATCTTGCGCATGTTCTTGGTACCGGGGTCGCGCACGATCGACCACTCGCAGTATTCGTCCAGCCAGCCGCGCGGGCCCGAGGGCGAGAAATCCTTGTACTTGCCTTGCCAGTCAATGCTCGGGCAGCGGGTCACGGGCAATTGCAGCAGGGTGCCTTGCTTGTTCGGATCGTAGAGCGTGTACGGGGTGTTGTTGAGGGTGATCTGGCCGTTGTCGGTCAGCTCCATCACCTGCTGCAACGTCATGGCCTTGCCGCCCAGTTGCGGAATCACCGCGGTGCCGTTGTTGTAGAAAAACGTCCACAGCCGGTTGGGGAAGGGCGCCCAGGTGATCGCCGGTGGCGTGGTGGGGCCGTAGCCCTCCACCAGCGGGTTGTAATAGCCCGAGCGCGGCGCGTCATTGAGGCCCGACCACGGGTTGCCGATGATCGCGGACTGTGTCCAGCCGGTGAGGTCGTTGTTCCAGTCGGTTTCAAACTGCGGCAACTGGTTTTCCAGGCCCAGCTTGTTGTAGTCCTTGGGCGCTTGCCCGGCGGGCGAGGTGAACTGTTTGAAGGGTGTGCTCATGTCGGTTCTCCAGGTGTTGTGGTGGTGGAAGCGGAGCAGCAACCGGCACTCGGAGGAGGGCCGGCGAAGGTTTGGCGCGGGTCGTCCCACACCAGTTGGGCGATAAAGCCAGGCAGCGGCGCGTACTCTTCAGGCGTCAATACCCGGCCACTATCGGGATGGGTGACCACCACGGATAACTGCGTCGTGTCCGTGGGGCCGAGGTTCAGTGCCCTGGTGTTGCGCGCCGCATTCAGGGCGCGAGACACGCCGTGAGTGATGCAGCGGCCCTTGTCATCCACCAGGCCCATGCCGATGCGGCTGAAGCGCCCGACATAGTGCGGATTGTCGGCGCTCACCTGCTGCGGCGTGGCGTCGGGCTGGTTGAGGAAGACGTCGATCAGGTAAGTGTCGTGGGTGCAGCGCACGTGGTCGAACACCACCCACGGCCCCAGGCCTGCGGCGTGTTCCGTGGCCTGCGCGGGCGTCGAACTGCGCTGGCAACACGCCTTTGCAGCGGGGTGGCGGGTACCGAAGGGCGGGGCAACGGGTGCGCCGTAGTCGTAGCCGATATGCCGACTGTCCTGGGCCATGTCCCCCAAGGTGGTGTAGCGCCAGGCATCGGCACTGGTGAACGTGACGGTACTGGCCTCGCTGCCGGAAAAGGGCTGGAGCAGGCACTGGGTGGTGTATTGCGCGGCCGGGTGGGCGCGGATCCAGACCTCGAGCATCCGGTCGATATTGGCGTGGTAGGAGCTGAACACCGGGTCGAACGCGGTGTAGGCGTTGTCGGCCATGTCGCCGCCGATCCAGCCGTGATAGTTGTCATGGGGTTGCTCGTACAGCCCATCGAAATTCAGCGCGCGGTTGGGGTACAGGTCGTCTTCCTGGGGCGGATCAAACACCGGGATATTCGCCCACGGATAACCCGGCACGCCCTGGGGCTGGCTGAAGCTGGTGAACTTCAGGGCGTCCACCACCTGCTGCTGGAAAATCCGGCTCATGCCGTACAGCCGGGTGCGTTCGAAACGCATCGTCTCGCCCTGGGTGTAGAACAGCGGGTTGCGTTGCACGAACCGGCAATCCACCCCCGGCACCGGGGCCTTTTCACAGACCTTCGAACAGCCGTCCTTGGCGGCGGCGTAGCGCAGTGGATTAGGCCGCACCTCACCGGTATGCGGGTGCACGTAGGTTTCATCGAGAAACGCCTGGGGCAAACCGGCCTGGGGGCTGCCGTCGACACTGGCGTCTTCGGCCATCCAGTCCCAGTAGGGAATCGGGCAGTCGATCAGGGCTTCCAGGTACAGCAGATAGGCGCGATGCCACAGGGCAAACGCCTCCTGGTAATGCAGGCACCAGTTGGTGTGGATATAGGCGTAGCGCTGCCACGGTGAGCCGCTGTCGGCATTGGCCACCTGCATCACATCATCCAGGCGCGAGCGGTACAGGTTCAGTTGTTCCAGGCTCAGGGCGCGAATGTCCTGGCGCACCCGCTTGACCGGGTGGGGCAGGTCGGGGGGGGGAATGCGTTCGGCTTCATCGAAGGGTGAGCTTGGGGTGAGGCGCCAGCCCTGGTTGACCCACAGCCTGAAGGTTTCCAGCGCATCGATGGGCCAGAATTGCTGCTGGTCGAGGGTCAGCGGCATGCTGCGCGAGGCCAGGTGCTGGTAGATGGTTTCGGACCAGGTCTTGACCGAGGCGGGGTCTTCGAGGAACACGAAGTAGGCGTTCATGCAGCCTACCCAGGAGGCGACGACGGCGGGGCGTTGGTCTTGGGGGATCCAGTAGGGGGCGTTGAAGAGGCCGTGGATATCCGTGGCCCATGTCGGTTTCGCGACTATCATAAGATCCCTCTCATGCTGCCCGGTGCCTGATTTGGCTGGGCTGCTAAGCTGGATTGATGTTAGTGCGCCGCTGCGCAGGATTTGTGCAAATTGGCGGGTGTTTACGGTGGATTCATTGCAGTTTTTTCAAGGAAGATATGGAAAAAATGACAGATGCCATGGATTTGAAGATTCTGGGGAAATTGCAAAGGGATTGCAGCCAGAGTCTGGAGTTGTTGAGTGACAGTGTGGGGCTGTCTTCGACCAGTTGTTACCGGCGTATCAGGCGGTTGGAGAGTGTCGGGATTATCAAGGCGAAAGTGGCGGTGCTGGATGAGCGAAAGCTTGGGATTCAGGTGACGGCGTTCTTTTTGATCAAGCTTGATAGGGACAGCAACGATATTGACCGCAAGATGCAACATATCCTGGCGAGCCACCCGGAGATTCAGGACTGCTATCTGCTGACCGGGGAGTTTGATTTTGTGATGGTGGCGAAGTTTCGGGATGCCACTGAGTACACTGAATATATCTATCGGTTTTTGGATATTTACCGGGATATTCCGATTCGTACTTATTCGTCTACGTTGGTGGTGCGGACGGTCAAGAAGTCTTATGAATTGCCGTTGCCTTTGTCGTTGCTGTGATTGGGGGTATATCCGTTATTCAGGTAACGGCCGCCTATGGTTTCGCTCTTACAGCGAGTCACTTTGCAAAAGCGGCAAAGTAACCAAAACGCTCTGCCCCGCCTGTCGGCACCTCGCCTAGGCTCGGTGTTCCCTCACTCCGGGATTGCTCCGCGGGCCGCCGCGACGGGGCGTCCCTGCCCCGTCGCGGCTAAACCGGCGTCCTGCCGGTTTACCCGCTCCTCAATCCCTGCGTTCGGCCTCGGGCTGAATGGGGCAGTCAGATCAAAAGCAAGATCAAGATCAACAGCACGGCGGCCTGAAAGCCGACCTGAGTGTGGTGAAGCAAAGGCAAAAGCCGCTTTTCTGTAGGAGCTGGCTTGCCGGCGAAGAACCTGAGAACGCCGCGTTCATTCAGGACGCCAACGTCATCGTTAACGACCATCGCCGGCAAGCCAGCTCCTACAGGGGATCGTGCCCGCTTTAGATTTTGATTTTGCTTCACCACTCAAGCCGGCCTGAGTGGTAGAAGCCAGATCCAGAGCGAAAGCAGAGCT
>NZ_JACARE010000064.1 GCF_013386765.1 Pseudomonas yamanorum | reverse complement strand
AGAACCCCTGATTGCTAACGCAATCAGGGGTTTTGTTTTTGGGCGGTCGAAAATTTCACAACCAAGTGGCCTAAAAACTTTGCTCTCGGATCAACTCAATCAGCGCCCTTAACCCGGCCGGCACATGACGCCGCCCTGGATAATAGAGACGCAAGCAGTCAAAAGACGGTGTCCATTCTTCCAGCACGCGCACTAACGTCCCCTTCGCCAAATCTGCGGCTGCATTCCATTCGGTAAGATAGGTCAAGCCCAGCCCCGCCCTGGCAGCCTCGAGCATGAGAGTCGGGTTATCCAGAGTCAAAGCACCCTGCACCTCCACAGCAATCGCTTCGCCATGGCGCTCAAACTCCCAGTGATAGATCGCGCCACTGGGCATTCGGCTGCGAATACAGCGATGGGCGCGCAAATCCAGGGGACTAAGGGGGGTTGGGTGGCTGGCAAAATAGTCCGGGCTACCCAATACAGCAAACCGCTGGGCAGGGCTGATATCAACCGCAATCATGTCTTGAGGCACTGTATCCCCGAGTCGGATCCCTGCATCAAATCCCTGTGCCACGATATCCACCAGGCGTCCCTCAGTAACGATATCCAGCTTCATCCGTGGGTAACGCCGCAGGTATTCCAGTAGCAGGGGCATCACCTGTTTTGCCGCACCCGCCGAGGTATTCAGGCGCAAGGTACCGGTGGGTTCCGTGCTGCGATTTCCCGCCTGTTCCAAAGCTGTGCGAATGCTCAACAGCGCCGGGGTAATCGTCTCGACAAACTCTGCGCCCACTTCGGATAACGACACACTGCGCGTCGTGCGATTGAACAGCCTCACCCCCATCCGCGCTTCAAGCCCTGCGATGGAGTGGCTCAGCGCCGACGTGGATACATTCAACTCGGTCGCCGCAGCACGAAAGCTGCGATGCCGCGCCACGGCCAATACGGCTTCCAGTTCATTAAGTCCGGATGTATTCATTGTCCTGAATTACTCATCAACTCATGCCGATTTGTCCGGCTTATCAGCTGAATCATAGTGACTTACCGTAGGACGCACTAGCTCAGCGTCCCGGAGGACCTATGCACCACATCAACCAGATTTACATCAATGGCGCCTTTGTCACACCTCATGGCGAAGAGCTTTTTGACCTGTTCAATCCGGCTACAGGCCAGAGTATTGGCCAGGTTCGATTGGCAAATGAACAGGACGCCCTGGAGGCTATCTCTGCCGCCAAGCGCGCGTTTACCGAGTTCTCCCAAAGCCCGAAGGAAGTTCGGATCGGTTATCTCAAACGTATGCACGCTGCCGTTGAGTCCGTAGAGGACGAACTCACCGATGCAATCATCGAGGAGTACGGTGCCCCGCTATCCCGTGCCCGATGGATGGCCAGGCACGCCGCAAGCGTCCTGCAGGATGCTGCTTCGGTGCTTGAGAACTACAACTTCTCCCGACGCATCGGCATCGCCGAAGTAGTCATGCAGCCGTTGGGTGTAGCCGGATTGATCACCCCTTGGAACAGCAACGCCGGTTTCATTTGCGCAAAGCTCGGTGCCGCATTGGCTGCGGGCTGTACCGCGGTGATCAAACCGAGTGAGATGAGCGCCATCCAGACCTCTATCGTCACCCGTGCACTCCATGAAGCGGGGCTGCCTCCCGGCGTGTTCAACATCGTCACCGGCCGTGGCGAGACCGTAGGCGCCGTATTGAGCGCTCATCCCGACATCGCAAAAGTCTCCTTCACCGGCTCCACCGCTGTCGGCAAAACGATCCTGCGTACTGGCGCCGAGACTCTGAAGCGCGTCACCCTGGAACTGGGCGGCAAATCACCAGTGCTGATTCTCGATGATGCAGACCTCAAGACGGCCGTGCCCATGGCACTTCAGGCCGGCTTCATGAACAGCGGCCAGGCCTGCATTGCCGGCACCCGAGTCCTGGTACCTGAAACTCGCCTGGCTGAAGTTGAAGCGCTGATGGTCGAGGAGGTAGCCAGGGTAAAGGCTGGCAACCCTCGTGATCCGGCCACCGCGGTCGGTCCGATGGTCAGTCAGAAACAATGGGAGCGGGTGCAGCGCTACATCCATATCGGCACCCAGGAGGGGGCTCATCTATTGGCCGGTGGCCCCGGTTTGCCAGAAGGCATCAACGCTGGCTGGTTCGTAAAACCAACTGTATTCAGCCGTGTGACCAACCCAATGACCATCGCCCGTGAGGAAATCTTCGGCCCGGTGCTATCGATCATTACCTACACAACCGAGGACGAAGCACTGGCCATCGCCAACGACACGCCCTACGGCCTCCAGGCGTACATCCTCTCATCGAATCCCGAACGCGCCCGCAGGCTGGCCAGCCACATAGACGCCGGCCGAGTCCTGATCAATACCCTGGCCCACGAACCATTTGCACCGTTTGGCGGTTTCAAACAATCGGGTATCGGCCGCGAGTACGGGACATTCGGCCTGGAAGCTTTCCTGGAGCCCAAGTCGATCCTTAGCTGATTTCTCAGCATAAAAACGCATGAATAAGCTCGACAACCCGAACCAAAGTGCATGAGCGTGCCCCATAAGCACACCGTTCAGGGAAATCGATGCAAAGTGTTTCTGCATTTTTGGTATGGTGCAGCACATTTTCCCAGGGATTGATTTCTCCTCCGCAGGAAGCGGCGTCGACCTTATTCAACGAGATGCTGTAGAAATGCCTGAACCGATACCGATCAAGGATCACGAAAACGAAAACCGACTGGTCAACAAGCGGCTGCTGGCCTGTGCACTGCTGGTGATCGGTATCACCTGCGCCTTGGTTGGCAGGATGTACTTCCTGCAGGTGGTGCAGTACGACTATCACTCCACCATTTCCGAAAACAACCGCGTCCATGTCCTGCCGATTACACCGACGCGTGGCCTGATCTATGACCGCAATGGCGTAGTCCTCGCCGACAACCGCCCCAGTTACAACCTGATTATCACCCGTGAGCGCACGACCGATCTCAAGGGTGAGCTGGACGCCATTGTCAGCCTCCTGCACCTGCCCGCCGAAGACCGTGGCGTATTTGATAAAGCGCTGAAGCAGGCGCGTCATCCTTTCGTGCCCGTCACCCTGTTTTACGAGCTGACCGAAGAACAGATCGCCGTGCTGGCCGTCAACGAATTCCGCCTGCCGGGCGTGGACGTCGAGCCTCAGTTCGTCCGCCATTACCCGCTGGGCGCGCACTTTGCCCACTCCATCGGCTACGTAGGTCGGATCAACGAAAAAGAATCCAAGGCCCTCGACTCGGTGGAATACCGAGGCACGCAGTCCATCGGTAAAACCGGGATCGAGCGCTTCTACGAGTCCGAGTTGCATGGCCACGTCGGCTATGAAGAGGTCGAGACCAACGCCCAGGGCCGTGTGCTGCGGGTGCTCAAGCATACCGACCCGATCCCTGGCAAAAACATCGTGCTGAGCCTGGACGTCAAACTCCAGGAAGCTGCCGAAGAAGCCCTCGGTGATCGTCGCGGCTCGGTCGTGGCCCTGGACCCGGCAACCGGCGAAGTGCTGGCAATGGTCAGCAAACCCAGCTTTGACCCGAACCTCTTTGTCACCGGCATCAGCTTCAAGGAATACGCCGCGCTTCACGACTCCCTCGACCGGCCGCTGTTCAACCGCGTGCTGCGCGGGCTCTACGCACCGGGTTCGACGATCAAGCCGGAAGTGGCGATTGCCGGCCTCGACAGCGGCGTGGTCACCGCCCAGACCCGCGTCTTCGACCCCGGCTACTACCAACTCCCGGACTTCGACCACAAATACCGCAACTGGAACCACAGCGGCGACGGCTGGGTGGACATGGACGCGGCGATCATGCGCTCCAACGACACCTACTTTTACGACCTGGCCCACAAACTGGGCATCGACCGCCTGCACGACTACCTGGCCGAGTTCGGCCTCGGCCAGAAAGTCTCCCTGGACATGTTCGAAGAGTCAGCCGGCTTGATGCCGTCCCAGGCCTGGAAGCGCGCCACCCGGCGCCAACCGTGGTTCCCGGGTGAAACCGTGATCCTCGGCATCGGCCAGGGCTACATGCAGGTCACCCCGTTGCAACTGGCCCAGGCCACTGCGCTGATCGCCAACAAAGGCGTGTGGAACCGACCGCACCTGGCCAAGACCATCAATGGCGTGGCGCCGGTGGATGAAAACCCGATGCCCAATGTCGTCCTCAAAGACCCGCGGGACTGGGAGCAGGTCAACCACGGCATGCAGTTGGTAATGCATGACCCACGTGGCATTGCCCGCGCAGCTGCAGCCGGTGCGCAATACCGGATTGCCGGCAAGAGTGGTACCGCGCAGGTGGTGGCGATCAAGCAGGGCGAGCGCTACAACCGCCTCAAGACTCTGGAGCGCAACCGAGACAACGCCTTGTTCGTCGGCTTCGCTCCGGCGGAGCACCCGCGCATCGTGATTTCAGTAATGATCGAAAACGGCGAGGCCGGTGGCCGGGTGGCGGGTCCGGTGGTGCGCCAGATCATGGACGCCTGGCTGCTCGATCAGGAAGGCCACCTGAAGCCGCAGTACGCGACCCCCAGCAAGGCGCCGGGTGATCCTCACGTCTGACGCTACGAGGGCATGATGCCGGTCATGCCCCATCCCTTTTTAAAGGTTGCGCATTGGTCGATGTCGCCTACTGTCAATACAGGAGGTGTCTCATGCACGAATCAAATGAAATCAAACGCAAAGTCCTGCTCAACGCTCCACGTCAACGCGTCTGGGAAGCACTGACCGACGCCGAGCAATTCGGCAACTGGTTTGGCATCGCCCTCAAGGGCAAGCAGTTCGCACCGGGTCGGGCCATTGAAGCCCCGATCACGTACCCCGGTTACGAGCACGTGGTGTGGAAGGCGAAAATCGAGCGCCTTGAGCCACAGGCGCGGTTCTCTTTCAGCTGGCATCCCTACGCCGTAGACAACGACGTGGATTACGACACGGAAACCCCCACCCTGGTGGAATTCACCCTTGAGGATCACGCCGAAGGCATCCTGTTGCGGGTGGTGGAGTCAGGTTTTGACCGGATTCCCGACGCTCGCCGCCAGAAAGCCTACAAGAAGAACTCCCGAGGCTGGGACGATCAGATGAACAATATCGAAGAGTACCTGGCGAAATCCCATCAGCCTTGAGCTGATGGGACGCCACAGCCGTCAGCCTTCGTGGGCGGTGCTGATTTCCAGGGTGTCGGTGTAGGTCACCAACACGCTTTGGCCGACCTTGAGGTCTTTGAGGCCGGCGCGGATTTGCGGTTTTTCCACGGTCAGCACTTTGGTCTGGCCCGCCGGGTTTTCCAGGGTCACCTGGTTTTTGGCCAGGTCGATATGGGTGATCTTCAACTGTACCTGCACCTGGCGGAAGGCAGCACCGCCCGGGTTCGGGTTATCTGCGGTGGCGCGCAGCACGCCGGTTTTCTCGGTGGCATCCGGTGCGCTCTTGTCGATGTCGGTGTCCAGTACGGCGGCGACCGAGTGGGTCACCAGCACCTTGACCTGATCGCCGACCTTCAGATTCCCCAAGTCTTTGGCCTGGTCGCTGAGTTGTACATGCACCTCACGACCTTCGGCGCCTTGGAGCACCACCTGATGATTGGCGGCATCCACTTTAAGCACCTTGGTGGTCACCTCATCGGCTTCCAGGGACTTGGACAGCGGGATATCGGCGGCATGTGCCGTCAGGGCGCCAGCGGACAGCAGGGTTGCCAGGGCAATCGCCTGGCGAAGAGGGCGGAATACTTTCATTGAATGGACTTCCATGTGAGAGGAGACCTTGAGTCTAGTGGCGAGTTCGCGATTCGCAAACTCGCCACCGGATTGAACGGCTACTTGATCACCACCGGATTCACCGGCGCACCACTGCCTCCGACAATCTTCAACGGTGCGGCGGTGTAGAGGAATTTCCACTGGCCGTCGTCCGCACAGTCGGCCGCCAGTTCTTCCAGCAACACGATTTCGGTGAAGGCGATCCCCAGGTTGCGCATCAGCGCGCAATGCAGCGGAATCTGCACCCCGGACACCGGGTCGGTGATCACTTCGTTGGCGATGGTGTCGGTCACCAGGTTGGGGATTTCCATGTCGTGGAACCACTCCACCAGTTCCCGGCTGTAGGTCAGCCCCGGCTCCATCAGGTCCTTGAAGAACTCGGCTTTACCCAGTTCATAAAACGCCCCCATGGAGCCGGTGCGGATGATCAGGATGTCGCGCTTTTCAATGGTCACGCCCTGGGCCTTGGCGGCTTCAAGCAAGTCCAGGTGGTTGAAGGTTTCGCCACGGCCCAGGCACTTCTTGCCGCGATGGCGGGCCATGTCGATCAGCACGGCGCGGCCCACCACGCCGCGTTCGGCAATCGCCAGCACGCTGGCCTTGGCCATGCCGCCGACGGTGGTCTGGGCGTCGTAGCCGTTCCACAGTTGATTGTCGTACCAGGCGTGGCCGAGGGCGTCGTACTGGGTCGAGCCTTGCAGCTGCATGAAGATCACATCGTCGGAATACGCCGCGCCGCCGGTCATGTGCGGCTGTTTGCCGAAGTGGTAATGGCTGTGGTCGAGGGTATTGAAGCGCATCGACGGGTTGCGCGCGGGCCACATCGGGTCACCGTCCGGGTGGCCGATCTGCACTTGCAGGGTAAACGTCTTGCCCTGGCGTACCGAAGCAACGCCCCGCAGTACTTCGGCTTCGGTCAGGTAATTGAGGGCGCCGACTTCGTCGTCCGGTCCCCATTTACCCCAGTTCTTTGGCAGGCCTTCAAGCAATTCCCGGGTGTTCGGCTCGTTCTTATTATGAAGATCACACATAGCAATTCCGGTCCCTGTGAGAGTGAGTTACACGCAGCGCCCGCCATCGACTTCAAGGCACGTGCCGGTGATGAACGCCGCTTCGTCCGACGCCAGGTACAGGCAGGCGTTGGCCACATCTTGCGGGGTGGAAAAGCGCCCCAGGGGAATGGTCGCCATGAACTTCTGGCGGTTTTCCGGGGTGTCCGGCACGCCCATGAATTCGCTGAGCAAGGCCGTGGCGCCCACCACCGGATTCACGCAGTTGACGCGGATATTGTCCGGTCCCAGCTCTGCCGCCATGGTCTTGCTCATGACCACCACTGCACCCTTGCTGCCGTTATACCAGACCAGTCCCGGACGCGGACGGATCGCCGCCGTCGAGGCAATGTTGACGAACACACCGGCGCCCTGGCCGCGAAAGTGCGGCACAAAATGCTTGGCGCTGAGGAAGATGCTTTTGACGTTGACTGCAAATACCCGGTCGAACTCGGCCTCGTCGACTTCCAGCATCGGCCGGTTGCGGTGGGTGGTGCCGGCGTTGTTGATGACGATGTCGAGGCCGCCGAACTGTTCCAGGGTGCCGCGCAGCAGGGCGCCCATGCTTTCATCATTGGCCACGTTGACCTCGATGAAATGCGCATGGCCGCCGCTTTCGGCGATTTCATTGACCACCCGCTGGCCACCGACGGCATTCATGTCGGCGACGATGACCTTGGCGCCCTGGCGGGCAAAAGTCTTGGCGATGCCCTCGCCAAAACCCGAGCCGGCGCCG
This sequence comes from Pseudomonas yamanorum, assembly GCF_013386765.1. Classification (GTDB taxonomy): domain Bacteria; phylum Pseudomonadota; class Gammaproteobacteria; order Pseudomonadales; family Pseudomonadaceae; genus Aquipseudomonas; species Aquipseudomonas yamanorum_A. The sequence continues at coordinate 54,030 of NZ_JACARE010000064.1, read as the reverse complement.
GTGACGATCGCAACTTTATTGGCTAAACGCATGGTGTGTTCTCCGTTCTTGTTGTTGTGAGGAATCAACCGTGTTTGATCGCAATGGTCTTCAAGGTGGTAAAGCCCAGCAGCGCCTCGAAGCCCTTTTCCCGGCCATAACCGCTGGCCTTCACGCCGCCGAATGGCAGTTCGACGCCGCCACCGGCCCCGTAGTTATTGATGAACACCTGGCCGCAGCGCAGCTTGCGGGCCAGGCGCATTTGCCGGGCGCCGTCGCGGGTCCACACGCCGGCCACCAGGCCGAACTCGGTGCCGTTGGCCAGGCGAATCGCTTCGGCTTCGTCGTCGAAAGGCATCACCGCCAGCACCGGGCCAAAGACTTCCTGTTGCGCCAGGCGACTGTCTGGCGGCACGTCGCGAAACAGCACCGCCTCCTGGAAATACCCACCGCTGCCAGCCTCGGCCACCACCGTGCCGCGGGCAGCGACGGTGATCCCGGCCTGTTCGGCTTCGCGAATAAACTCGCGCACCTGGCGTTGCTGCTTCTGGTTGATCAGCGGGCCCATGTCCAGGTCCAGCGCCGAAGGCCCGGCACGCAGCTCGGAAAAACGCTGGCTGAGGCGCGCAATCAGGCTTTCGTAAATGCTGCGCTCCACCAGCAAGCGGCTGCCGGCGGAGCAGGTTTGCCCGCAGTTCTGCACGATGGCATTGACCAGCACCGGCAGCGCTTCATCCAGGTCGGCATCGGCGAACACCAGTTGGGGCGACTTGCCGCCCAACTCCAGGGTCACCGGGCAGTGGCGCTCGGCGGCGGCTATCGACACCGCCGTGCCGGTGGCGGTTGAGCCAGTGAAGGATATGTGATCGATGCCCGGGTGCGCGCACAACGCCGCGCCGGCTTCGTAGCCATAGCCGGTCACCACATTGATCGCGCCGGCCGGAAAGCCCACTTCGGCAGCAATCTGCGCCAGGCGCAGCAACGACAAACTGGCATCTTCCGCCGGCTTGACCACGCAGGCATTGCCCGCCGCCAGCGAGGCGCCGACACTGCGCCCGAAAATCTGCATCGGATAATTCCACGGGATGATATGCCCCGTCACGCCATGGGGTTCGCGTACCGTCAGCACGGTGTAGCCCGCTTGATACGGCAAGGTTTCGCCGTGCAACTTGTCGGCGGCACCGGCGTAGTACTCGAAATAACGGGCGAGGGCGGTGGCATCGGCACGGGCGACTTTCAAGGCCTTGCCGGTGTCCCGCGCTTCGATCTGCGCCAGTTCCTCATGATGCTCCAGCACGGCCGCGCCGAGCCTGGCCAGCAGGCGACTGCGCTCCACGGCAGACAACGTTCCCCACGGCCCATCGAAGGTTTCCCCCAGCGCCTGCCGTGCGGCACTGATCGCCGCATCGATATCGGCGGCCGTGCCACGGGCAATGCTCGAATAGGTTTCGCCGGTGCTCGGGTCGATCACCGGGATGTCTTCCCGCGAGGTCGACGCCAGCCATTGATTGGCGATGTAATGTGCGTTGGTCATGTTCAGCTCCTGTTCCCTGCGACGCATTCGGCGATGGCGCGGCCCACTTCGACGGTGCTGGCGCTGCCGCCCATTTCCCGGGTGCGCGGGCCTTCGGCAAGCACCGTTTCGATGGCGGACACGATGGCCGCCGCGGCTTCCTGATAAAGCGGATTGCCGTCGCCCAGGTGCTCGATCATCAGCGCTGCCGACCAGATCTGCCCGATGGGATTGGCCACGCCGAGGCCGGCAATGTCCGGCGCCGAGCCGTGCACCGGTTCAAACAACGACGGGTAGCGCCGCTCCGGATTGAGGTTGGCCGACGGTGCAATACCGATGGTGCCGGTGCACGCCGGGCCCAGGTCGGAAAGGATGTCGCCAAACAGATTGGAGGCCACCACCACATCGAACCAGTCGGGATGCTGCACGAAGTGCGCACACAGAATGTCGATGTGGAACTTGGCCGTTTTCACGTCCGGGTAGCGCCGGGCAATCTCGTTCACCCGCTCGTCCCAGAACGGCATGGTGATCGAAATACCATTGGATTTGGTCGCCGCCACCAGGTTTTTCCGGGGCCGCTGTTGCGCGAGCTTGAAGGCGTAGTCCACCACGCGGTCCACGCCTTCGCGGGAGAAGATCGACTCCTGCACCGCAATTTCCCGCGTAGTGCCTTCCCACATGCGCCCGCCGACACTGGAGTATTCGCCTTCGGTGTTTTCCCGCACCACGATAAAGTCGATGTCTCCCGGCACGCGGCCGGCCAGCGGGCAGGGCACGCCGGGCATCAGGCGTACGGGGCGGATATTCACGTATTGATCGAACTGACGGCGGATCTTCAGCAGCGACTCCCACACGGCGGTGTGGTCGGCAATGATGTCGGGCGCACCGACGGCGCCGAAGAAGATCGCGTCATGGCTGCCGATCTGCTCGGCCCAGTCGTCGGGCATCATCGTGCCGTGGGCCAGGTAGTGCTCGCTGCACCAGGCAAAGTGGTCGAAGTGAAAGTGAATACCGAAGCGCCGGCTGACGGCCTCCAGTACCCGCAGGCCTTCGGGCACCACTTCGCGGCCGATGCCGTCGCCGGGAATCACGGCGATGCGGTGGGTGGAGCGGGTGTTGGAATGGGACACGCCGTGTCTCCTGTGTTGTTTTTATAGGAAGGTCTGGCGAGGGCATTCTTGGCACAGCTGCAACAACAGGGGAATTGCTAATTGTGGAATCGGCCTTCGCAAAATTCGAAGGCCGAAGATTTACGCCGGGTTGGCGCTCAGGTAGTCGAACAGCGCCAGGCTGGTCAGTGAAGGCTGTTCCTTGCGCATGCACAGGTACATCTGTCGGTCGGCCCAACTGTCGTCGATTTCGATAAAGCGCAAGGCCATCTCCTTGCGAAAAATCTGCACCGCCCCTTGTGGCAGCACGCCCACGCCCTGGCCGGCAGCGATCAAGCGGCACACTGCTTCGAAACTGCGCACCTGCATCCGCAGCCGCAACGGCATGCCGATGGCGGCGGCGGCTTCGCTGATCAACGGGGTGATGGCGGCGTTGTCTTCCAGCCCGACAAAGTCATAGCCGAGCAAATCCTCAAAGCGCGCATGGCGCATTTTCAACGGATGATCATTGGGTACGATCAGGCACAGGCGATCCTGGCAGTAGGGCTCAAAGCGCAGCTCTTCGCCGCTGGAGCGGGTGGTGACGATGCCCACATCCGCCACGCCTTCACGTACGGCCTGGAGAATTTCCCGGCTGCGCTCTTCGCGAATATCCAGGCGGATGCCCGGGTGCAAGGTGTTCCACTGGGTCAGTTGGCGCGGCAGTTCCTGGCTCATCGCCGAACTGTTGGCGTACAGGCACACCCGGCCGGTGGCGCCCTTGGCGTAGTCGGCGAGGTCGGCGTGCATGCCGTCCACCGCCCGCAGGATCGACTGCGCATGCTGGGCCAACACGTCCCCGGCCGCCGTCGGCGAAACGCCGGTGGAGGTGCGGGTCAGCAGGGCCACCTTGAAGTGCTGCTCCAGCAGCGACAGGCGCCGGCTGGCGGCAGAGAGGGAGAGGTGGGATTGCCCGGCCGCCCGGGACAGGTTGCCCAGCTTGACCGCCTTGAGGAACAGCTCGATGGAAGTGAGGTCGGGGGACATGCCGGGGTCCTTGTGCGCAGTGGGTGAAAAACTACGCAGTTGGCACGCGGCTGTCCAATATCCGGCAAACAAAAGGGCTGAAAGCAGATCTGCTTTTCTGTAGGCGCTGGCTTGCCTGCGATAGCGTCACCGAGGTGCCTGCATCGCAGGCAAGCCAGCTCCCACATTGGTTGGGGTTAGAAGTCGATGCTGGCCGACAGTTTCGCCACGCGCGGGTCACCTTGGGTCAGGTAACCGCCGAGTGCCGATTCCCAGTACTTGGTGTTGGCGACGTTCTCCACGGTGGCGCCGAGGGTGACGTCGCGCTGGTCCACTTTGAAGGTGTAGCGGGCGCCCACGTCGAAACGGTTCCAGGCGGGCAGGCTGAGGTTGTTGGCCTGGTCGGCGTATTGGCCGCCGGTGCGCAGCATGCGGCCGTCAACGGTCACGCCTTGCAGGCCGGGCACATCCCAGTCCACACCGGCATTGAGTTGGAAGCTTGGTACGCCGACGGCGCGGTTGCCGTCGTTGGCGCCGTTCTGGGTGCCTTTGAGTTCGGTGTGGATAATGGTTGCGCCGCCCAGCAGGCGCAGGCCGGCGATGGGTTCACCGAACACGTTGAGTTCTACGCCTTTGTTGATCTGGTCGCCCTGGCGAAAGTAAGTCGCAACGGGGTTACCCAGTGCGTCGACGCCGGTCACTTGGGAATAGCCATCGCTTGGCTGTTCGATTCGGTACACACCCAACGTGGCGCCATAGGTGCCCATGTCGACCTTGACCCCGGCTTCGGTCTGTTTCGAGCGGGCCGGTGCAAAGACTTGATCCCCGTTGATTACCTGGGCGTTGCCTAAGGTTGTCGGCGCGGTCGGCCCCTGTGCCAGCCCTTCAATATGGTTGGCATAGAACGACACATGGTCCCACGGCTTGAACACCAGGCCGTACACCGGCGTGGTGATGGATTTGTCGTAATTGGCGTTACGTGGGCCCGACCCGTAGTCGTACCCCTGGACCACCAGTTCCTGGCGGCGCAAACCGGCAGTCACCAGCAAGCGATCATCCATAAAGCCCAGGGTGTCGGAGATCGCTGCACTGCGGGCGAAGGTCTTGGCGGTGATGCCCGGGTCGTTCAAGTCGCCACCCACCACGCTGCCCTTGACTGGCTCGGCAACGTCCACCGGATTATAGATATTGCTGGCGTGGCCGGTGAAGTCGAAGTCATAGGCGTTGCGCGTCTGGGCCCAGATCCCGGTCAGCCCGAGGTTAAGCTTGTGGCTGACAGCGCCGGTCTGGAACTTGCCGTTCAAGCCCGCCATCAGGCTGGTGTTATCTTCCTGGTGAGCGATGCGCGAGCCGCTGACGGTGGCGTTGCCCAGGGTGTCATTCAGCGTCACCGACGAGTAACGGCCGATCTCGTTGGTGTGTTTGGCGCCGCCGGCGATGTACGCCGTCCAGTTGTCGTTGAGGTCGTACTCGGCGCGCAGCATGCCGAAGGTGTCTTCCAGGCTGCTGGTGCCCCAGCTCGGCGCGTAGTTGGTGTCAGCCGAAGGCGCGTTGGGGATGTGGGTCAGGTTCTGGCCAATCAGCACGGTGTTGCGCCCGCCATTGATCTGCTGTTTCGAGTAGACAAAATCCCCCGACAGGCGCAGGGCATCACCGCGATAATCCAGGCCGACCGCAAACAGCTTCGAGCGCTGGCTTTCATCATCAATCCCGGTATCGCCCTCACGCTGGGAGAGATTCACTCGTGCGCCAAACCGATTGTCCTCGCCAAAACGTTGCCCGATATCCAGATGCTCGCCGACCCGGCCATCGCTGCTGATATCGGTGCTGAAACGGCGCAGCGGCACATCATCGGCGCGTTTGGGTTGCAGGTTCACACCGCCGCCAATCCCGGAGCCGCCCGGCGTCACGCCGTTGATAAAGGCGTTGGGGCCCTTGAACACTTCAACCCGTTCCAGCGCGTCGGTGGACATGATCTGGCGCGGCAGGATGCCGTACAAACCGTTGAACGAAATGTCGTCGCCATTCAGCGGCAGGCCGCGAATCACAAAGGCCTGGGCCTGGTTGGCATAACCCGACGCCTGGCGCACCGACGAATCGTTGAGCAGCACATCGCCGACGTTTTCGGCCTGCTGGTCACGGATCAGTTTTTCAGTGTAGGAAGACATGCTGAACGGCACGTCCATGATGTCCTGGTTGCCCAGCACCCCCAGTTGCCCGCCGCGAGCCACCTGGCCGCCGGCGTACACCGGGGGCAGGGCGCTGGGCGTGGCTGCGTCGGCGCTGATGGTGGTGGCGCCCAATTCCAGAGCCTTGCCATCCTGACGGGTGTTCGCATCCTGCGGGGTTTCTGGAGTTGCGGCGTGAGCGGCGAGGCTCAGGGAGCAGCAAAGGGCGAGCAGGGTAGGGCGAAACGGCACAGCCAAGCGGGTGGAAATGGGCATGGTCGATCCTGACGGCGAACCGTCACTGTGAGGAAAAGGGCAACAACGTTGCGCGTCCTCGCTGCGCGGATACGACTCCGGTGAGAATGATAGTGATTGTCATTAATGTTCTGCAACAGTTTTGTGAGACTGCTCGCTGCGTGTTCGTAGGTCATTTCCGTTAAATCGCCGCGCCTTGTCACAGGCCGAGTAGAATCACGCCCTGAAAGTGATTCTCGAGGTGTGGCAAGGTGGATTTACAGCAGGGGTTTGTCCTGACCCGGCATTGGCGCGACACCCCGGCGGGCACGGAGGTCAGTTTCTGGCTGGCCACCGATCAAGGCCCAAGGTTCGTGCGCCTGCCGGTGCAGACCTCCGTGATGTTCATCCCCCAGGCCCATCGCAAGCCTGCCGAACTGCAGCTCAAGGGTGAGCGCGGCATCGAGTTGCGCGACCTGGCGCTCTGCGACTTCCACCATCGCCCGGTGTTGGGCCTGTACACCAAACAGCATCGCCAATTGATGGACCTGGAAAAGCGCCTGCGCAAAGCCGGCATCGACGTCTACGAAGGCGATGTGCGCCCGCCCGAGCGCTACATGATGGAGCGCTTCATCACCGCGCCAGTATGGTTCGGCGGCACGTCGGGCGAGGGCGGCATGCTGGTGGAGGCGCAGATGAAACCCGCGCCGGATTACCGCCCGTCCCTCAAGCTGGTGTCGCTGGACATCGAGACCACCGCCCAGGGCGACCTGTATTCCATCGCCCTCGAAGGCTGCGGCGAGCGCCAGGTGTACATGCTCGGCCCGCCCAACAAAACCGACGCAGTGGACTTCAAGCTCGACTACTGCGACACCCGCGCCGAACTGCTGGAACGCCTGAACCAGTGGCTCGCCACCCATGACCCCGACGCGATCATCGGCTGGAACCTGGTGCAGTTCGACCTGCGTGTCCTGCACGAACATGCCCAGCGCCTGAACGTACCGCTGCTGCTCGGCCGTGGCGGCGATGCCATGGGCTGGCGCGAACACGGCAGCCGCAATCACTACTTCGCTGCGGCGGCCGGGCGACTGATCATCGACGGCATCGAAGCCTTGCGTTCGGCCACCTGGAGTTTCGAATCCTTCAGCCTGGAAAACGTCGCCCAGACCTTGCTCGGCGAAGGCAAATCGATCTCCACGCCGTACCAGCGCATGGACGAAATCAACCGCATGTTCGCTGAGGACAAGCCCGCGCTGGCGCGCTACAACCTCAAGGACTGCGAGTTGGTGACGCGGATTTTCGAGAAGACCGAGCTGCTGAAATTCCTCCTGGAGCGGGCCAGCGTCACCGGCCTGCCGGCGGACCGCAACGGCGGTTCGGTGGCCGCGTTCACCCATTTGTACATGCCGCTGATGCACCGCCAGGGTTTCGTCGCGCCGAACCTGGGCGACAAACCGCCCCAGGCCAGCCCCGGCGGGTTTGTCATGGACTCGCGCCCCGGCCTCTACGAATCGGTGCTGGTGCTCGACTACAAAAGCCTCTACCCGTCGATCATCCGCAGCTTTCTGATCGACCCGGTGGGCCTGATCGAAGGCCTGCGTCACCCCGAAGACCGTGAGTCGGTGGAAGGCTTTCGCGGTGCGCGGTTTTCCCGCACCCGGCATTGCCTGCCATCGATTGTCGCGCGGGTTTCCGAAGGCCGCGAAGTGGCCAAGCGCGAACACAACGCGCCGCTGTCCCAGGCCTTGAAGATCATCATGAACGCCTTCTACGGCGTACTCGGTTCCAGCGGTTGCCGGTTTTTCGACACCCGGCTGGCGTCGTCCATCACCCTGCGCGGCCACCAGATCATGCGCCAGACCCGCGAACTGGTCGAAGCCCGCGGCTATGAAGTGATCTACGGCGACACCGATTCCACCTTCGTCTGGCTTGGCAGCGCCCACTCCCAGGAAGACGCCACGCGCATCGGCCTGGACCTGGTGCAGCACGTCAACACCTGGTGGCGCGAGCGCCTGCAGAATGAGTTCGGCCTGCAGAGCGCCCTGGAGCTGCAATACGAAACCCACTTCAGCCGCTTCCTGATGCCGACCATTCGCGGCGCGGAAGAGGGCAGCAAAAAGCGCTATGCCGGGTTGGTCACCCGCGCAGATGGCAGCGAAGACATGATCTACAAAGGCCTGGAAACCGTACGCAGCGACTGGTCGCCCCTGGCCCGGCAATTCCAGCAGGAGCTCTACCAGCGGATCTTCCACCGCCAGCCCCATCAGGATTACGTGCGCGACTACGTGCGCCGTACCTTGAGTGGTGAGCTCGACGCGTTGCTGATCTATCGCAAACGCCTGCGCCGGCAACTGGGCGACTACGAACGCAACGTGCCGCCCCATGTGCGCGCCGCGCGCCTGGCCGACGAATACAACGACCGCCAGGGCCGCCCGCGCCAGTACCAGAACGGTGGCTGGATCAGCTACGTGATCACCGTCAACGGCCCCGAACCGCTGGAAGTGCGCCAGGCACCGATCGACTACGACCACTACGTCACCCGGCAGCTGCAGCCGGTGGCGGATGCGATCCTGCCGTTCGTAAACGACGACTTCGGCACCCTGGTGGGTGGCCAGATGGGCCTGTTCTAAAACGGCTTGCCTTGCAGTGGCGGGAGCCTGCAATCTTGGCCATTGACGACCACCAGACGGCGCAACATTCCCATGACTGAAACCACCCTGACCGGTACCACGGTCGAACTCCGCCCCCTGCAACGCGAACACTCGGCCGCCCTGGTACAGGCCGCCGCCGACGGGCAACTATGGAACCTCAAAGTGACCAACGTGCCAGGCCCCGACACCGTCGAAAAGTACGTGGACATTGCCCTGGCCGGGCGTGAGGCGGGCACCATGATGCCGTTTGTGATCGTGCGCCGCGACACCGGCGAGGTGGTGGGCAGTACGCGGTTCTGGAAGGTCGACCGGGTCAACCGCAAGCTGGAGATCGGCCACACGTTTATCAGCCAGTCGGTGCAGAAATCGGGGGTCAACACCGAGGCCAAGCTGTTGCTGCTGACCCACGCGTTTGAAGTGATGGACTGTGTGCGAGTGCAGTTCACCACCGATGAATTGAATGAAAAATCCCGGGCCGCGATCCTGCGCCTCGGTGCAGTACAGGAAGGCATTGTGCGCCACGAGCGCATCATGCCCGATGGCCGCAAGCGCAACTCGGTGCGCTTCAGCATCATTGATCCGGAATGGCCGCAGGTTAAAGCAGGCTTGCAAGCCAGGCTGGCTCGCTAGGGCTTGTGGCTCAGCTCTTCCACCAACTCATCCATCCGGTCGGCGATCTTCGGCGTGGTCGACAACACAAAGCCCTTCTGCGTGCCCACATAGGTCTCGACGATGTACAGCGTGTCGCCCACATCCAGCCCCAGTTCCTGCAAGGCTTCGTCCGGCAGGCGAATGGCGCCGTCGCCGTCCCAGTCTTCGATCGTGACGCGTTTGCTGTGCATGATGGCTTCCCGTTGAACGAATGAACGGCCTAGCCTAACACCTCAAGCCACTGCAGGAGCCCCGGCAATGGCCACGATGGGCATCCGCAATCAAAAGAAACAATGAGGTGCAAGGTGGCTAAACGCCTTGCTTCGCGGGCGTCCTGACCTACGCTTTCTGAAGCTGTCGTAGGAATCATCCTTGAATTTGACTGTCGCAGACATGAAACTCAAGAACCCTGCATGGAATTCAAAGGAGGTGTGCATGCTCATCCGGTCGCTGACCCTGGCTACCTTGATGGCTTTTACGGGGCCGCTGCTGGCCGCGGATGATCTCAATCCGCTCAAGCAGGACCTGGGCAAGTCACGCCCGTTGGTGGTGGTGGAACTCGACTCCGGTAACCCGACGTTGGCCACTCTCAAGAAACAGCTGGACGAGCCTGCCAACAAGCAGTCCTTTGAAGAGCGCAACATGGTGCTCTACACCGTATCTTTCGGCAGCATTGGTGCCGAGGGCGAGAAGTTCGCCAAGGATGCCAAGGACAACAAGAAGCTCGCACCGCCTGAAACCAACGCACTGATCCGCGCGCTCAAGCTGGGCGCCGGCAGTGGCACCAAAGTGATTCTGGTGGGCAAGGACGGCGAGAAGAAACTCGAGAAGACCGTGCCACCGGATACCCTCAACCTGGCGGATTTCTTCAGCGCGATTGACCAGATGCCCCAGGCTGAAAAGGACCTTGCCGCACCGGCCGAGCCTGAGCCCGCGGCTCCAGCGGCTGCCAAGCCTGGCGCCAAGGCTGGCAAGAACACCAAGCATGCAGCGCCCCAACCTGCACTGGATGATTGAACCCCCGCAAGAGCTGGCCAGCCGGCCTTGCGGTAGAAACTTGCAGCACTGGCGTCATGAGTCATATGATAAGCGTTATCATTTGCACTCTGCGCGCCTTTCATGTCCCCGACTTCTGCGGCAACTCCCACTGACCTGGCCACGCTTTACCAGCAGCAACACCGCTGGTTGCAGCAGTGGCTGTGGCGTCGTTTGAACTGCTCGCAGAGCGCTGCCGACCTGGCCCAGGATACCTTCCTGCGTTTGCTCGCCAAGAACCAGCCCGTTGAAGTCCTGGCCCCCCGCAGCTTTCTGGCGAAGGTCGCGCAGAGCGTGCTGTCCAATCACTTCCGCCGGCAAAAGCTCGAAAGGGCCTATATGCAGGCCCTGGCCCTGTTGCCGGAAGAGTCGGCTCCCAGCGCCGAAACCCAGTGGATCCTCCTGGAAACCCTGGCTGCCCTCGACGAAGTCCTCAGCCGCCTGGCACTGCCGGTGCGCCAGGCGTTCCTCTGGTCGCAGCTCGACGGCCTCAGCCATGGCGAAATTGCCGAGCGCCTTGGCGCGAGCATCACCACGGTCAAGCGCTACATCGTCAAGGCGGGCGCCCAGTGCATCCTGCTGGACAGCCAGCGTTGATGAGGCCGTCGCCACTGTCCCTGGAAGCGGCCGAGCAGGCCATGCATTGGCAACTGGAGTTGCAGTCGCCGGATGTCAGTGAACAGACCCGTAACGACTGGCTTGCCTGGCGCCAGCAAGACCCGGCACATGAACTGGCGTGGCAGCATTCCCAACGGTTTTTCCAGCGGATGCACGACGTGCGCGCGCCGGCTCATCAGGCATTGGTGAGTGCAGCACTGCTGCCGGCATTGTCGCGGCGCCGGGTGATCAAGAACCTCGCGCTGCTGCTGGCAGCCGGCAGTGTGGCGTGGACCGCCCGGGATACCCCCTTGGTGCAGCACTGGACCAGTGACTACAGCACTGGTGTCGGCGAACAATGGCGCATCGACCTGGCGGACAACACGGAAGTCCAGCTCAATACCGACACCGCCATCGACGTGAAATACACCGAGGATGTTCGGCAGATCAGCCTGCTGCGGGGCGAAATCCTGGTGTTGCCCAACCCGGCGGACACGCGCCCGCTCTGGGTCAAAACCGCCGAAGGCCTGACCCGTGCCACCGCCAACCGCTTCAGCATTCGTCAGCGTGGCGGCTTCACCCAACTGGGCGCCGACCAGGGCGTGCTGTCGGCGCAAATCCCCATGGGCACCATCAGCCTGCAACCCGGGGAAATCATCAGCTTTGACACCAATACACTGCTGGCCCGCAGGCCCCAGCGCGACGGCGAGCTGGCCTGGAGTCGCGGCATGCTGGTCGCACAGGGGCGGCGCCTGGAAGACTTCCTTCACGAGCTGAGCCGCTACCGGCGCGGCCATCTGGCCTGTGATCCGGCCGTGAGTGACCTGCGGGTGTCCGGCACGTTCCCGCTGGGCGACACCGACCGCATCCTCACCACCCTGGGGCAAACCCTCAAGCTGGACGTGGAGCATTTCACACGGTTCTGGGTCACCCTCAAGCCGCGTCGTAACCTGGCCTGAATTTATTTTTGCCCGAGGGTGGTCCGTTTGCGTTTCTCACGAGACTCGTATCCCCAGAAGCCAACTTTACTGGGGAGCAGGGCATGCAAGCGCGACAACCGATACGTACCACATTGAAAAAGACACTGGCCGTTGCGGTGGTCCGGGGCATTGCCGGCCTGACCATGGCAGCACCGGTGCTGCTGGCGCCGGCGTGGGTGCAGGCGGCTGAGCAATACAGGTTTGATATCAAACCGGGCTCCCTGGCGGGTGCGCTGAACCAGTTTGGCCAGGTCACGCATATCCTGCTGTCGTACCCGGCGGTGCTCACCGAGGGCAAAACCAGCCCCGGCCTGCAAGGGCGGCATGACTTGGACAGCGGCCTGGCGATTCTGCTGGGCAACACCGACCTGCAAGCTGTGCACGGCAGTGCCGACAGCTATTCCCTGGAACCGCGCCCCACCGGCGGAGCCTTGCAACTGGGCACGGTGTCGATCTCCGGCAAGGCCCCGGGCTCGACCACCGAGGGCACCGGCTCCTACACCACCCAGTCCTCCAGCAGCTCGACGCGCCTGAACCTCACGCCCAGGGAAACCCCGCAATCGCTGACAGTGATGACCCGCCAACGCCTGGATGACCAGCGCCTGAGCACCCTCAGCGATACCCTCGACGCCACCCCCGGCATCATCGTGCTGCGTGACGGCCTGGGCTCGGAAAGCGACAGTTATTTCTCCCGGGGCTTCCAGGTCCAGAACTTCGAAATCGACGGCGTGCCCACCGTCACCCGCATGGACAATTACACCCAAAGCATGGCCATGTACGACCGGGTGGAAATCGTGCGCGGCGCCACCGGCCTGATCAGCGGCATGGGTAACCCAGCGGCCACCATCAACCTGATTCGCAAACGCCCGACGGCGCAAGCCCGGGCCAGCGTGACGGCCGAGGCGGGTAACTGGGACCGTTATGGCAGCGGCTTCGACGTGTCCGGCCCGCTGACCGAGACCGGCAACGTGCGCGGGCGGCTGGTGGCGGACTACAAGACCGAACACGCCTGGATCGACCGCTACAAACAGGAAACCCAACTGCTCTATGGCATCACCGAATTCGACTTGAGCGAAGACACGTTGCTGACCCTGGGCTTCAGTTACCTGCGCACCGACGTCGACTCGCCGGCCCGTTCCGGCTTGCCCACACGTTTTACCGACGGCTCGCGAACCAACCTCAGTCGTTCGCTGAACACCGCGCCGGCCTGGTCCTATAACGACCATGAACAGACCAGTTTCTTCACCTCCATCGAGCAGACGTTCGATAACGGCTGGAGCGCCAAGGCCGAATTCACCCACAGCGAAAACCAGTTCGACGAGGTCTTCAACTACGTCAACGGCTCCCTCAATCGTGACGGCAGCGGCACCACTCAATTGCCGGTGCGTTTCTCCGGCACACCGCGCCAGGACAACCTCGACCTCTACGCCACCGGGCCGTTCGACTTGCTGGGGCGTGAGCATGAGTTGATCGCCGGCGTGACCCTGTCCAAATACCGCGAAAGCGTGCCCAGCTATGGAGGCTGGCACTACGACTATTCCGGTTCGCCGGCCGGTGCGATCGACAACCTGTTCACCTGGGATGGGCATTCGGCGAAGCCCGACTTCAACGTTACCGGCAAGTCCTCGGCGGATGAGAGCCAGTACGCGGCCTACCTGAGCACGCGGTTGCGGGTCACCGATGACCTCAGCGTGATCCTCGGCAGCCGGGTGATCGACTGGAAGCGTGAAACCCAGGACCGTCCGTATGTGGGCGACGCCACGCGTACCGATGAATCACAAACCGGGGTCTACATTCCTTACGCCGGGGTGGTGTATGACCTGACCGATAACTGGTCGGCGTATGCCAGCTACACCAAGATCTTCAACCCTCAGGCGACCTGGGTGCGGGACATCAACAATAAACCGTTGGAGCCGATGGAGGGCAAAGGCTACGAGGTGGGGCTCAAGGGCAGCTTCTTCGATGAACAGCTCAACACCAGCCTGGCATTGTTCAAGCTGGAGCAGGACAACCTGGCGATCTGGATCGACACCCCGGGCGGCAACACCTATCGCAACGAGAAAGGCACCACCACCGAAGGCGTGGAGCTGGAACTCAGCGGTGAACTCGCCGAAGGCTGGCAAGCCTCTGCCGGCTACGCGTACGCGGTGAGCACCGATGCGGACGACAAGCGCATCGTCACCACCTTGCCGCGCCAGAGTTTGAAGACCTTCACCACGTACCGCCTGCCGGGCGACTTGAACAAGATCACCGTGGGCGGTGGGGTGAACTGGCAGAGCAAGGTCGGCGAGGACCTGCACACCTTCAGCCAGGGCAGCTATGCGATTGCCAACCTGCTGGTGCGCTATGACATAACGCCAAAGCTGAGCACCTCGGTCAACCTCAACAACCTGTTTGACCGGGAGTACCTCAGCTACGCGGGCAACCATGGGATGTATGGTGCGCCGCGTAACCTGATGACCAGCCTCAAGTACGACTTCTAGCGGCCGCAGGCCTGGGGTTTATGCCCCAGGCTTCTCCCCGGCCACCACCGGCGCCTTGCGCACCGGGAACGGGAAGTAGAAGAACCGCAGGAACGCCACCCGCTTGATCACCTCGCCGATCATCAACGGCACCACCACCGCCACCACCAGCCCGATAAACGCCGCCGCCACATCCGGCAACCCCAGGTGCTGCAGCAGGGCGATGGTCTTGTGCTGGATCTCGCCGTGGAAAATCAACAGGATCAGCGTCGACTGCCCGATGTAGGTCATGGCACGGGTCAATACCGCCGACGTCATCATCAACCCGGCCAGCGCCCAGCAGATGTACACACCGATCACCGCCAGGGCACTGGTCCACAGCCAATGGTCATAGCGGCGCTGGGCCAGGTCCATGGTGTCCCAGGTCGGGATGAAAATCGCGAAGTACACCACCAGCGCCACCACCATGCTCAACAGCGAACTCTGGTGTCTGCGCAGCACGTCCCGCAGCAGATAGCCGAGGATGAAATAGGTGCTGCTGATCAACGTCACGTCCAGGCTGAAGGGCAGCCCCGGCATCGTCCAGGTCTGGCCGCCGACGGTGATCGGTACCTGCCAGAACCAGTCCAGGGTCCAGACCCCCAGCAGCAACTGCACGCCCACCACCACGCAGCTCCACACCAGGGACAGGCCCAGGCGTTGCATCAGCCGCAGCATCACCCAGGCAAACAGGATCGCCGCCCAGAAATGTGGCAGGAACCACAACGCCTGCCAGGGCAGGGTGTCCACCGAGGCGTACAGCACGCCGCCAATGTCGGGCAGCAGCGGTTGGCCACGCAGGATGTCGCGCACCAGCACGTACACCAGCATCGTGGTGAAGAACGGTTTTAGCAGGGCATCGGCCTTGCGCACGGCCATTTCAACAAACGGCTGCTCGGGCTTAAAGAACACCCCCGACAGGAAGAAGAACAGCGGCAGGATGAAGACCGCGAGTATCGGGTACAGCAAGTTCGGGGAATGCTCCACGAACCAGCCGTGCCCGAACACGATGATCAGGATGCCAATGCCCTTGGCAATATCCATTTGAATCCAGCGTTTTTTCACCTGACTGCTCCCACTCTATAAACCTGCCTTGCGCCACGGCTTGAGCCACAGGCCCATGCCCAGCAACACCACGGCTCCAGCCAGGGTGCTCAACCCCAGCTGCAGCCAAATACCTTGAATCCGAAACAACACCAACGCGGCCAAACCCATCACCAGCCCACTCAATACCCAGTGCCACTTCCAGGGCAGGGCACCGAGCAAGTCTTGGCGTTGCATCAACAGCAACGCGGTGCACAGCACGCCGGCGAGGGCGGCCAGCGGGATGCCCGCCAGGCCAAACACAAACGGCAGCACGCCCAGCAGCAACACGTTCACCAGGCTGCCCAACAGCTCGCAACGCAGCGGCTGGCGAGTGTCGCCAGCGGCGTAGGCATAGCGCGCCAGCAGGGCGTTCCAGGCGCCAAATACCAGCGGCACGGCAAACCAGGCCAGCAGCAGCGGCAACGGCGAATCCACCGACTGCTTCGGCAGCAGCAACGCCACCAGGCTCGGCGCCGCCGCCACCAGGCCGACACCGGCGGGCAGGGTCAGCAGGCTGGCGGTTTCCAGGCCGCGCTTGAGCAGGGCCAGGCGCTCATCGCCCTGGCGCCGGCTCATCATGCCCAGCAGCACCTGGTTGAGGCTCATCAGGGCAATCAGCGGCAGGTTCATCAGCTTGCGGGCCAGGTTGACCCAGGTCACGGCGCCTTCACCCAGCAACGACGCCACCAATCGTTCAATCAATGCCAAGCCCTGGCTGGCGCCGTTGCTCAGCAGCAACGGCCCGATGCGCCCGCCGAGTTCGCGCAATTCCAGGGTCGACGCTCGCAGCCGCCACGGCCGCCAGCCCAGGCGCAACATCGATGGCAGCAGCGCCAGGGGCATCAGCAGGCTGCCGGTGAGGCAGGCCAACGCCAGCGAATGCGGTTGCGTGGCGGTACCGGCGAGGGCGAGGTAGGTCACCGGCGGCAGGTTGAACAGCAACGAGCCGAGCCCCGCGACCACAAAGCGCTCGTTGGCCTGCAACGGAATGCTGAACAGCGCATGCAGCATCAAGCCCGGCACGCTCCAGGCGAGGATCTGCAAATTGCTGCTGGCAAGGCTGGTGGCCGTCGCCGCAAGGCCCGGGCCGAGCAGTTGCACCAGCCATGGCGCCAGCAGCGTCAACAGCAGGCTGGTGACCAGCGCAATCAACAGCAGCGCCGGGAACAACACCGCCAGCCAGTCCAGGCGCTCGCCGTCCTTGCGTTGCAGGTACAGCGGCAAGGCGGCGGCACTCAGCACGCCTCCGGCCAGGGACATACGCAACGCTTCGGGCAAAAACAGCGCAATCAGGAACGCATCGCTGCGCTCGCCCGCACCCCAGGCCGCTACCAACAACCACTCACGGGCAAACCCGAGGCACAGCCCCAGCAGGGTCGCCAGGGTCAACCAGAACGCCGATCCGAGCATGCCTAGGGCCCGACGCTATCGAGCACGGGCTTGCGGTAGGACACGGTCTTGGCCTTTGGCAGGCGCGCCGGGAACAGGCGCCGCGCCTCCAGCACGTTGATCCCCACCATCAGCCAGAACAGCGCGATCATTACCAGCGCGAAGCTGAAGTAGTGGTCAAAAAAGCCGCTGACCAGTGCCGACAGAATCCCCGCCGTGCTGCCCAGCCAGATCGCGTTGTCCTTGGTCAGGCGGATCGGGCCGATCTCCGGCCGGGACTCGCGCCACCAGCGCCAGGTCACGGCGATAAACAGCAGCATGCTGATCACGCCGGTCTTGTAGACGAAGTTCAGCCACAGGTTGGAAATCCCCAGCAGGTGAGTGCCCGGCACCGGCGGGTCTACCTTGAAGCCAATGCCCAGCGGGTAACTGGCCACGGCCTGGGGGAACATCCGGTATTCGTCGAAGCGCACTTCGGTACTCGCGTTCTGGGCCGAGAAGATCGTCGCCAGACGTTCCTGCAACGGTGGATACGACAGCACCAGCGCCACGGCCAGCGCCACGCCGATCATCAGCAAACGCCCGGTGTACGGCACCCGCCGCGATGCCATCCAGATCAGTACCAGCGCGAGGCTGACCATCGCGCCCCGGCTACTGGCCAACAGCAGGGCGGCCGCGCCCAGGCAGGCAACGCCCAGGCCGAGGCCGCGTTTCCAGCCGGTGTTGGTGATGCCGTAGCAGAACGCCAACGGCAGCAGCAACGCCATGATCCCGCCGGTGGCATTGGGGTGCATCCACGGCGAACCCATCCGCGAGGCCATCGCCCCCAAGCCGAGGGACAGGGTGTCGAGGCTGCCGTAGTTCATCAAGGTCAGGATCGGCAGCATGCCCGAGGCCGAACGCGAGCGGATAAACACGCCGATGGACATCACCAGCATCGCCAGGGTGCCCAGCAACAGCGCGATCACCAGGGCTTCGCGGTTTTTCTGCTCAACCAGCAGCTTGGCGGCGAGGAACAGCACCGACAGGTTCAACAACCAGCGCAACCAGTTCGCCAGGCCGCTGGCCTCGGCGGTGATGCTGACCTGGCCGACGATAAACGGCACCACGGTAAAGATCATCAGCCACATCAACATCCGGTCGGTAGGGCGCCGGGACAGCGGTGGCGCAGCCGGCAGGCGCGAGAGGAAACCATGCCAGATCACCGCCGCCCACGTCAGGGCGATCAACGCTTCGCTGACCGTACTGCGAATCCCCAGGTTGAGGGTGGAGTAGGGCATGAACGTTGCCACCAGGGCGAACAGCAGCAGCCCCCAGAACGGGAACCGCAAAATCGTCACGGCAGCGGCCAGGCCGATCACCGCCAGCACGGCCTTGGCCGGGGAAAGAAAGAGGATCAACCCACCAAACAGCAGGCCGAAGACGATGGCGACGAGGCTACCCAGTGAGATTCTCAATTCAATTCCTCGATCAGTTCGGCCAGGCGCCGACGGTAGGCCTGGTGGTTGAAGCGTTCGGCCCAGCTGCGTAACTGTTCAGGCGGTTGTTCAATGGGTTGGTCGGCCAGGTGCAGCATCAATTGCACCAGGGCTGCACCGTCGGTGGGTGAAAAACGCGGCGCCAACGGCGGGGTGATTTCATCCAGCGAGGTACCGCTGGCCACCGCGACCGGGGTGCCGACGCTCAGGGCTTCGATTACCGGCAAGCCAAACCCTTCCGCGTAAGAAGGCTGCCACAGGCGCGAGGCCTTGCGGTAGAGGCCGTGCAACTCGGCGTCGGATACGCCGCTCAACGCGCGTATCCCGGGATAGCTGCGTTGGGCTTCGGGCAAATGATCAAGGCTGCCTACCAGCACCAGTTCCGGCACGCTCGGCGATTGGCGGCGCGCTTGCTGCCAGGCGTCCACCAGGAACGGCACATTCTTGCGCAGTTCCCGGGTGCCCACCAGCAGCCAGTAGTGCTCGGGCAGTTGCCGGGCCGTGAGGTCCGCCGGCACGCCGGCAAAGCCCACCACTTGATTGGGCAACACCCGAATCTTGCTCGCCGCCTTGGGAAACAGGCGCGCCGTTTCATCGGCACTGTACTGCGAAGGCGTCCACACCCGGTCTGCCGTGTGCACCGCATAAGTGATCGACAGGCGATCGCTGGCCTTGTAGATCATCGCCTTCAGGCGGTTGGCGTGGTAGTTGTCCAGGGTGATCTGAAACAGATCATGCAGCAACACCACGGTGCGCAGGCCTTTGGGTTTGGGCGGCAGCGGCAGGCCCATATTGAAGGTGCTGATGTACAGATCGATGCGCTCATCGCGCAGGGCCTTGGGCAAGAACCCCGCCTCGAAACGCAGGCGCTGGTGGGGCTGGTGCATGGCGGTCTTGGCACAGCCCCATTCCGGGCAATGGGCATTCAGGCGCAGCTCGTCCCCCAGCGGCGCGACGCTGAAGCGTTCAAGCTCGATACCGGGCATGGCGCGCAGGGCGTCTTCCAGGGCGTACACCTGGCGGCTGATGCCCGATTGCGGCGAGGTGCCGACGGTGCGGTAGTCGAGGCCTATGCGCATGCCGGCTCCTTTTGGCTCAGGGGCGACAGTTGCGCGTACACCTGCTCCAGCTGGCTGGCGGCGACGCTCCAGTCATGGGCACGGCGCACGTAGGCGCGACCGGCTTCGCCCATCGGTGCGGCGACTTCAGGCTGTTGCAGCAGGCGCACCACGGCGTCAGCCAGGCTTTCAGCGGTTTGGCCGCCGAGGTAATCCAGGCCTTGCACCAGGTCCAGGCCGGACACGCCCTGGTCGGTACTCGCCAGCGGCAGGCCGGCGGCCAGGGCCTCGAGCACCTTGAGCTTGGAGCCGCCGCCATGGCGCAACGGTGCCAAAAACACCGAGCAGCTCGATTGCAGTGTCAGCAGGTTGGGCACAAAACCTTGCCACTCGATGCGCCCGTCCTTCCAGCGCTCGCGCCAGCTCTCGGGCATGCCAAAACCGCAGACGCTCATGCGCGCATCGGGGCAGCGGGCCCACACTTTCGGCAGGATTTCATCCAGGGCCCACTCGATGGCATCGACGTTGGGCGCGTATTCATAGTTGCCGAGAAACAGCACGCGGCGGGTCGCAGGGTCCGGGCGGGCGGCGGCGAAGTGCGCGCAATCCACGCCATTGACCACCACCGGCACCGGCTTGCCGGCAATCTGCGCCAGGGTCCGGGCGTCGGCTTCAGTCACGGCGACTACTTGCGCGGCCTGGCGCATCACCCGGCGTTCCCAGCGGCCGTAGCGCCATTGATCGTAGCGAATAAAGGGCAGCGCCCAGCCCGGCAGGCGATCGTAGGTGGCCGCGCCAAGGGACGATTCGACGTTGTGTTCGGTCAGCACAAACGGCTGGGAGCGACGGGCCAGTGCATCTTCATAAGGCTGGAAGGTATAGGTGTGCTCGATCTGCACCACGTCCCAATGCTCGGCCAGCAAGCGTTCGAAGGTGTCCTGTATCGCACCCGACAGGCCATTCACACTGGCCAGCAACGGGTACGGTGCAAACAGCCCGGCCAGCAGGGTCTTCAGGCTGCGCAGCGGGCGGCGCGGCAGGATGATCACCTGCTCCAGGAAGGCTTCCAGCACCTGGCGATCGGTGAGCGATACCGCGTGCTTGTCATGCAACAGCAAGGTGATCCGGTGCCCGCGCGCAGCCAGGCTGCGCAGCAAATGAAACTGGCGCGTCTTGCCACCGCTGGTAGCGGGCCAAGGCGAGTAGGGCAGGATCCAGAGGATGCGCATGGGTGGCTTCAATCCCATAACAGAATTTGCAGGTTCGGCTTGACCGGTACATCCAGTCCATTGGTGCCACTCAAGGGTGTTTCGGTGCCTCGCAACGGGTCATACAAGGTGGCGGTGGTCATGCCCGGCAAATGCGCGCTGCCGCCACGGGCCGACCAGAAGAACCACACCTTGCGCCCATCGGCACGGGTCCAGCCGATGCTGAACAGGCCGTCGGGCAACTGGTCGGCGGTGGGTGGGTCGCCGGGGGTCAATTTGGGCCCGCTCACCTTGAGGAAATTCTGCAAGGCGGTGTACGACGGCTTCGGGTTGGTGTCGATATCCAGCAAGCCGTAACTCTGGTCGCGCACGCTGGCGCGCTGGTCCAGGTCGCTCAGGGTGAACAGGAAGATCTTGTCGAAATCCAGCGCGCTCATCAGCGCAACGCGGCGCACGATGTAGTCGGCCTGGCCTTGGGGGGTGATGAAGTCCTGCACCTCTTTCGGGCCTTTATAGTTCGACCAGCCCCACTCGGTGCTCCACAGGGTCTTGACCCCGGCCGCCCGCAGTTTCTGGTTGAGGGCGCTGGTCTTTTCGACAAAGTCCAGGTTCGACGGCGTATTGCCTTCGGGCAATTGGGTGTAGGGGTGATAGGACATCACGGTGTTCAGGCTCGGCACGCCCAGTTGCAGCAGCCCGTCGAGCATGTTCTGGCCGTTGGGCATTTCACTGAAGAACGCCATGCCGGCGGCCACCACCGGCGTGTTCGGGTTCACCACCCGCAGCGCGGCGGCGGTGACTTGCAACAGGTTGGCGTAGCCGGCCGGGTCGGCCACGGGGCGCCAGAAACCCAGCAGGTTCGGCTCGTTCCACACCTGCCAGGCCTCCACGCTGGGATAACGCTGGGCCAGCAACGCCATGCGGTTGGCGAAGATGCCCGGGTCTTTCGGTGGGAACTGGTCCTGATACGGCGAGGAGGCCGGCGCAGTGGTGGCGAACTTCGCCGAGCCCACCAGGTAGAACACCGACTTGATCTGGTTCTGCTGCAGCTTGTTCACCAGCTCGTCGAGGGTCGCGACGTTGTACTGATTCTCGGCGGTTTCCAGTTGGTCCCAGTGCAGGTCCAGGCGCACCCATTCCAGGCCCAGGGCCTTGAGCCGGTCGATCTGCTTCTGGTAACGCTCCGGGCTGAACCACAGGAACTGCGCGTTCACCCCCAGAAAATCCTTCCACACGATCTCTTTGTTGCCCTTGAGCACATGGCTCTCGGCATCGGCCGGGCGGCCCCAGAGAAAGGCGGTCAAGCCCAATGCTGCGACGACTACGAGGGTCGCCAGGTAAGTCCGTTTACGTGCCATGGTTGCCTCCTGCAATGGCGTGTTCAAACAGGCTTGCGAACTTCTGCGCGGTCAACGGCCACAGCCGTTCACGGCCAATCGCGGCGGCGCGTTCGGCCCAGTCCCTGGCCCGTTGCGGGTTGCGGGCGAGCAACAGCAACTGCTCGCTGAGCGCAGCCACATCGCCTTGTGGGTAGATGGCGCCGTTGCCGCTGGCGACTTCCTCGGCAAACGCCCGGGCATCGGACGTAATCGCACCGCGCCCGCAAGCCGCTGCCCACGACAGCGCGCCGCTGGTGCCGCGCTGGCGGCCCAGCAGGCCGAGTTTTTTCGATTCACGATACGGCAGCACCATCACATGGTGCGCCTGGATCGTCTGCGCAATCTCGCTGGCCGGCAAATTCAGCCGCCAGTCGATGGAGCCTGCCAGGCCGAGTTCGGCGATCTGGCTGTTCAACTGCTCCAGGTAATTGCCGCCTGCGCCAAACGCCATTTCGGCGGCAGTGCCACCGGCCAGGGTCAGGCGCACACGGTCACGCAATTCGGGGGCTTTTTCGAAGACGGCGGCCAGTGCCTGCAACAGGTCTTCGATGCCTTTGCCACGGTAGATAAAACCAAAATACAGCAGGTGCAGCGTGTCCAGTGGCGGCAAGGCCACGGGCGGGATGTCCAGGTTGGCGTGGTTGATCACCGCCACCTTGCCGGCGGGCAATTGCATGCGCGCCGTCAGGCAGTCGGCGCCCAGGCGGGTGAGGGTCACCAGCCGGGTCAGGCCCTGTGCGACGTGACGTTCTTCGCGCAGGGTCAAGGGATCGGCCAGCACCACTGCCGCCTGGGGCAATGGGCTGGGCAAGGATTCCAGCAGGTTCAGCGGAAAGGGCAATTGCTCGCGCCGCCAGACCATGCGTTCCGGGTCATGCACCGTGGCGGTCAACGGCAGGGCAGGGTAGGCCTTGCGCAATTCGCGCAGGGCCAGAAACTCCCCCAGCCGCCCACCGCCCAGCTCGGCGTGTACCAGGTCAACCCCTTGCCAGTCGAAACCGGCAATGGCCTGCTGGATCGCCGCCGTGCTGCCGACCACGCCCGTCAAGGGCGTGATCACATCGACGCCCAGTTGCTCCAGTGCCGTCTTGAAATGGTTCGCGTAATCGGCGATCCCGTTCTTTTCCGGCGGCAGGGGAGCGAGCAGGGCGATGCGCATCAGAACGAACCCCGGTATTTGGCGATGGTTTTCAGCACCTTGACCGGCACCTCGAACTTGCGGCGGTTGATGATGATGCCATCGACCTTGCCGAACGCCGTGGTGAGGATCGACAGCGCGTGTTCCACCACCGGCACCGTGCTTTTTTGCGCTTCCACCACCAGTGCAATCAGGTCGGCACGGCGCAGGTTGATGAACGCATCGCGGTTGTCCAGCAGCGCCGAGGCATCCAGCAACACCACCTGGCCCGGAATCGCCGGCTCAATCCCGCCGACCCGCACCCGCACACCATTCTCTTCCAGCAACTGGCGCAACTGCTCGACGATAAAGCTCACGCCTTCACCGTGTCGCGCCGAGGTCAGGCCCAGGGTCAGGCCCTGTTCGGCAATCCGCTCCAGCGGCAGCAAGCCATACAGGCGATAGATGCTCGCGTTGAAGGCGTTGGTGCTTTGCGCGGTGCTGGTGTCCAGCTCCGGCAGCGTGGTCCACAGCGGCAGGCCGAATTTGCCTTCCACCAGGCCGCCGTCGTGGATCCGTTGATCCAGCAGGTAGCACAGGTAGATCACCAGCAGCCCCACCACGATCGAGAACGGGATCGCCAGCAACAGCATCAACAGGGTTTTCGGGAAGACGCGCCCAGGGTTGAGGGTGGCTTCTTCGATCACCGCGATGTTACTGATCTGGCTCTTGTCCAGTTCACGGTCGATGCGCGATTTTTCCAGGCTGTCCACATACAGCGCGTAGTTTTTCTCGGTGCCGTTCAGCTCACGGGCCAGGCGCGCCAGTTCCGGCTCGATGGCCAGGGCGTCCTTGCGTTGGGCTTCCAGTTCCGTCAGTTGTTTTTGCTGTTGCACCAACTGTGTACGCAGGGACTGGTTACGGCTGGTTTCATCCAGCAGCACCCGTTGCAAGTGGATTTCCAGGGTGTTCGGCGCGCGGTTCTCGGAGCTTTGCACCGTGTCGCTTTCACCGGCAACCTGGGCCTGCATGGCGCGGATCGAAGCGTCCAGGGCTTTGACCGGCGGCGCGTTATCCGTGTAGGTACGCATCATGTCGGCTTTTTCCAGGAGCTTCTGGTTCAGCAGGCGACGCAAGTCTTGTTGCTGCGGGTTCAACGCGATCTGGCGAACCGTGGTCACCTCTTTGGGCTGGCCCTTGAGTTGGTCACGGGTGCTCTGCAACGCCACGTCGGAAGAAGCGATCAGGCGAGTGGAGTTGAACACTTCGCCACGCAGCACGTTGATTCGCTCGGACAAGTCTTCCAGGCGATCGGTGATGCTCGACGCGCCGATCTCGTTCAAGTGCGTGAGGATCTGGTCCTTGTAGCTCTTGATCTGGGCAGCGCTGGAAGACACCTGGCCTTCATAGAACGCGTACAGGCTCTTGCGGCCCAACGCCTGGGTGCGTTCGTCGATGTAGGTTTCGACCCAATCCTTGACCACCGCCTGGGCGATTTGCGGGTCATCCCAGCGGAAGCTGATGTCCATCACCGTAGAGCCGACGGCGTGGGTTACTTCGAAGTTTTTCTCGAGGCTTTTCGCCAGGCGTTCCACCGGGGTGGTTTCTTCGACGATACCGACGGTTTCCAGCACCACTCGCACCCCGTCAAACACGGCACTGATGCCTTTTTTGACGTACCACTTGGTGCGCTTCCACACGCCTTCCGGCGGTTGCATCTTGTCCATCACGTCCAGGTAATGCTCGGCCACGGCGCGCACGATGGGGCGCCCGGTCAGCAGGCGTTCCTCGTCGACAATCGGGTCGCGCTGGGTGCTCGGCATGACGATCGGCTGACGGTTGTCGACCTCGATCGGCATCGTCGAGTCACGCCCCGGTTTTACCAGCAGTCGCGCGGTGGATTCATACTTGGCCGGCAGCAAAAACGCCCCCAGCAAAATAATCACCAGCGCGGCAAGCGCCGCCAGTTTGAACTCGTGCTTGAAGATGAAGAACAGACGCAGAAGATCACGAAAAGAACGGATCTCGATCATGGGATGTCGCTCCTTTAGTGGTTCGTGGTGTAGCTGTAGCCCACACCAATGGATTTGGTGAAGGGAATCAGCTGGTTCAGGTAAGTGTCCACGCCCTGGATCCGTTCGCCGACGTTGGACTTGGGTACAAACACCACGTCACCGCGTTGCAGCGCCACGGGCTTGCGGCCCAGTGCGCCGTTCTTCAGGTACTGGCTGAAATCGAGAAAGTAGGCGTGGTAGATGCCTTGGCCATCTTCACGCAACAGGGCCACCATGCTCGCGTTGCCCACCGAGCTCACGCCGCCGGCACCGAGAATCGCCTGCTCCATGGTCGGGGCCGTGGCGATGGAGATCGCCGACGGGTTTAACACCGCGCCGCCGACAATCACCGTGTTACCCGGTGCCTGGTTGATGTTCACCGTCACCCGCGGCTCGCGATACACCGGTGCGAGCTTCTGGCTCAGCTCGGCGGCCACTTCCGCCGGCGTTCGCCGCGCCACCTGGATCGGCCCCAGGAAGGGGTAGTTGATCTTGCCGTCGTTCTGCACGGTGTACAGCGTCAGCTCGTAAATCGTGCTGACGTTGAACGCCGATAGGGTCGGCATTTCCCCGGCATCGCGCACGATGCGCAGCTGGTCGCCGATGCGGATACGCTCCACCGCCGGCGGCAACTGGGCCATGCGGTCGAGGGCCTGCTTGCCCTCATCCACCGTTTTCCCGTCGGGCGCGACGATCCGCGCCGGGGTATTGCAGGCGGCCAATGCGATCATGGCCAGGACGAGCAAGGTTCGTTTCATCAAAGGGGTCTTCCTGTAGGTCATGATGCTCACCTCCAATAACCGGGGAACATGCTGATGCGCCGCTTAAGGGCGAGGGGGAGCTGGCGCTCCAGATGGCCCAGCCGGTAGCCGAGCAATTTGAACGCGCTGCGCACCAGTACTTCGGGTACGCGGTGCAATGCACCGGCTTCGCGTAATGCTCGAAGCTCGGCCAGTACATAGCGTTTACCTTCACCGCCGGCGTCGCCAAAAGCCTGGCGAATCCACGGCTCGCGGCCGTAGAAAACACCAATGTCGAAGTAGCGGTGAAACTCATCCATGAGACGGTAATCGTGGGAGTGATAGACCAGGGCGGTGGCGGCATAGCGCACCTTGTAGCCTTCCAGCAGCATGCGGGCGGCGACGTAGGCGTCCTCGCTGCCGATCACATCCGCGGGGAAGCCACCGACGGCTTGCAGGGCGCTGCGCCGGTACACCGAAAACGAATCCGAGCTGAAGCAGGTCTTGATCCCGAGCTCCGGCGCATCCGCCAGGCTTTTGCTTCTGCTTTGTGGCGGGTAATTGAAGTGGCGCGACTGGGCGCCCAGCACACCGGCATCCGGGTGCGGCAACTGGCGGCCATACGCGACGCCATTGAGCGGGTCCAGCTGCAGCTCGCCCACCAGGTTGGCGAAGGTCTCGGGCTCGGCGGGAATCGCGTCCTGGGTCATCACGATCAGCACGTCGCCGTCGACTTGTTCGCTGGCCCAGCGGCGGGTGCCGCCGTGGTTGAAATCCTTGGCATCGATCACTTCGACCCGTACGCCGAACTCGCGAAAACGTGCCACGGTGTCATCGCTGGAGGCACTGTCGACCACCAGGGTTTCGTCCGGTTGCAGGGTTTGCATGCGCAGCGCCGGCAGCAGCCGGTCGAGGTGGCTGGACGCGTTGCGGGTCGGGATGATCAGGGCGGTACGCATCACTTCTTCACTTCGGCCGGAGCCCGGCCGTAGATGTCGTCAAAACGCACGATGTCGTCTTCGCCCAGGTACTCCCCGCTCTGCACCTCGATCATCACCAGGTCGATGATGCCGGGGTTGGTCAGGCGGTGTTTGTGCCCGGCGGGAATGTAGGTGGACTCGTTGGCGTTGATCAGGAACTCCCGGTCGCCGTTGGTAATCATCGCCGCGCCGCTGACCACTACCCAGTGTTCGCTGCGGTGATGGTGCATCTGCAACGACAGCGAGGCCTGTGGCTTGACCACGATGCGCTTGATCTTGAAGCGGCTGCTTTCTTCCAGCACGGTGTAGGTGCCCCACGGCCGGGTCACGGTGCGGTGCAGGCTGAACGCCGGATGGTCCTGGCGCTTGAGCTCGGCGACGATGTAGCGCACGTCCTGGCTGCGGCGGGCGTCGGCAATCAGGATCGCGTCCGGAGTGTCGACGATGATCAGGTCGCTCACGCCCACCGCACCCAGTACGCGCTTGGGTGAGTCGATGTAGCAGTTGTGCACGTCATGCAGGATCGCTTCGCCGTTGACCTGGTTGCCGTTGGCGTCGCTCGGCGTGAGTTGGCGCACCGCGTCCCAGGAACCGATATCGCTCCAGCCGATGTCGCAGGGCACCACGGCCACTTGCGCGGATTTTTCCATCAGCGCCACGTCGATCGAGATATCCGGCGCAGCACCGAAGCCTTCAGCGTTCAATTCGCGCTGGCGGCAGTTGTTGTTATTCAGGCTGTGGCTGTGGTCGAGGGCGGCTTTCGCGGCGTCCAGTACGGCGGGCGCGTGCAGGGCCAGCTCCTCCAGCAGGGTGGCGGCCTTGAAGCAGAACATCCCGGCGTTCCACAGGTGCTTGCCGCCGTCCAGATAACCCTGGGCGGTGGCCAGGTCGGGCTTCTCGACGAAGCGCTTGACCCGGAAACCTTGGCCCAGTGCTTCACCTTGCTCGATATAGCCGAAGCCGGTTTCCGGGTGGTCGGGCTGGATGCCGAAGGTCACCAGGTAACCGGCTTCCGCCAGCTCGCGGGCCTGAGTGACAGCCTCGGCGAAGGCGCTTTCATCAAGGATCAGGTGGTCGGCGGGCAGTATCAGCAACTGCGCCTCGCCGCCGAAGTTTTCATGCACATGCAGGGCGGCCACGGCAATGGCGGCAGCGGTGTTGCGCCCGAATGGCTCCAGCAACAGGTCGAGGGCCAGGTGGGCCTTGTTGACCACCCGGTAATCATCGAGGGTGCGAAACAACAGGTCGCGGTTGGTCACCGTCAGCACGCTTTCCACGCCCGGCAAGTGGCTGGCCCGCAGGAACGTTTTCTGCAACAGGCTCTGGTCATCACGCATGCGCATGAAGGGCTTGGGCATGTTCTGCCGCGACACCGGCCACAGGCGGGTGCCCGAACCACCGGAAATGATGCAGGGAATTAATCCGTTGAGGGTGTTCATCAATAGACTTCCTTGGTCGAAAGGACGGCCGGGACCGTCATGAAAACGATGTACAAGTCGAGCCACACCGACCACTTCGAGATGTACTCCAAGTCGTACTCAACGCGTTTCTGAATCTTGAACAGGGTGTCGGTCTCACCACGATAGCCGTTGATTTGCGCCCAGCCAGTGATGCCCGGTTTCACCCGGTGCCGCGAGCTGTACTCGCTGACGGCCACTTCGTAGGGCACCCCGGCGGCCTTGGTCGCGGTGGCGTGGGGGCGCGGGCCGACCATCGACATGTTGCCCAGCAGCACGTTGAACAGCTGCGGCAGCTCATCGATGCTGGTCTTACGAATGATCCGGCCCACGCGGGTGATGCGCGGGTCGCCGCGGGTGGTCTGGCGGTCGGCGTTGAAGTCGCTCATCTCGGCGTACATCGAGCGGAACTTGAACACCCGGATCACATTGTCGTTGTAGCCAAACCGGTTCTGGCGAAACAGCACCGGGCCCTTGGAGTCGAGCTTGATGGCAATGGCGGTGATCAGCATGATCGGCGACAACGCCACCAGGCCCAGGGCCGCCAGAATCAAGTCTTCGCAGCGTTTGATAAACGGCGACCAGCCCCGCAGCGGCACATGGGAGGTATTGAACATCAGGATGCCGCCCACATCAGTGATGCGGCTGTGGCCATAACGCAGGGCGGCCATGTCGGGCACCAGCATCACGTTGACCGACATCTGCCGCAGGCGCTTCACCAGCCCGTTGATCCGCTGTTCGGCGGCCCAGGGCAGGGTGATCATCACCTGGTTGACCTGCTCGGAGCGGATCAGTTTTTCCAGGTCGCGGGTGTTGCCCAGCAGTGGCAGGTTGCTCAATTCCTTGGGGATGCGTTCGGTGCGGTCATCGATAAAACCGATCAGGCCGGAGCGAATATCACCGTTGCGCTGCAAGTGGTCGGCCACGTGCACCGCGGTGTCGGTGAAGCCGAGAATCACCGTGCGTTGCAGGTATTTGCCGCTGGCCATCAGGTTGCGGAACAGGCGCAGCATCACCATCCGCTCCAGCCCGAACAACCCCAGGCTGGTGACAAACCAGAACGCCAGGTTGCGTGGGCTCAACTGCGGAAACATCAGCAGAATCTGGTACATGAACAGCAGGATGCAAAAGGCCGAAGACCAGGCCACCAGCATGGTGCGAAACCGCAGACGGTTGCTGAACAGCTCCTCGGAGTAAACCCCCATGGCCTGGAACAGAATAATCGTCAGGATCGCGAAAAACAGCAGCAGGCCGAGAAAGTGGGCGCGCAGCTCAGGAGCCATCGGGTCTGGATAAAACAGCAGGATCAGTGCTGGTAAAACGGCGGTGAAGCCGTGCATCAATTTTACGAAAACCACAAAAAACTCAATGAAACCGGCCCGGGTCAAAAACAGGCTGTCGACTGACGACTTCTCGCGCATAAAAACATCCCTCATTGCACACCAGGGCTTCCTTGTTCGGCTGCTCATCCATAAAGGCAGGGCTTGCTTTATAAGTGGCGCCAGACGAACGGCTCGCTTCGCTGGGTAAAACGCAATTACCTATCTATCTGCAGGGAATTTGCGGGGTAATGGCTAAATGATGGTTCCGTTTATTCGATTCGTCAAGGTTTTGACTTTCTTATAAGAGTATTGTCCTAGACGCTCCAGGTATTATTAGTCGTGACAGATTGTTGACTGTCCTGGTCGGGTTCCCGGGTTTTATGAGAACAAAATGCTGGCGTTTTGGAGTGTAGGAACAAATTTGAGAATTTTCCTGCCGAGGAGGAAAACCTTTTTTTGACGGAGGTGGGATGCGGGGGTTTTTGGGGACAAGCGACGAGTGGTGAAGAGATGAATCCTTCACCCCGTCGGCGCGGTACTAGGCTTTGGGGTTGCCTTTAATGCTTAGGTGGGCTGGGAGGTTGGGAAGTGGTTAACCGAACCAGCTCAGGCGGTTGTCGGACTGAGTTTTGCGTCATGGCGGTCCCCATGGAGAGGCTTCACCAACGTCAACTCACCATCGCGATACAGCACCTCACACCCTAACCACGCCACATCTACTTGAGGCAGTATCGCTGAAGGTTTGCGCAACTCGCGCAACAACGTCGAGCCGTGGGACAAGCGCCCGCCCATCCGCGCAATCACCGCCCGCGCCGCTTGGTAGTGTGCATGTTGCCCCGGATCGAGGGTGTCTTCGAGTAAAATGTCGTCGCCCAGAACCCCTTGCACCTGCCCCGGATAAATCATGAAACCGGTGGCTTGTTCGGTGCCTTCGCGACCGTCCTGCCAGAAGCTGCCTTCGCGGCTGCGAATGTCTGGATGAGGCGCAAACCAATGCGCTCGATCCGCCATCGGCATGGCGTGGTGCAGGCGAAAAAAGATCCGCATCAGGTTGTCGCGATACCATTCGCGCACTTGCAGGTAGTAACCACGCAGGCCCGGCAAGCCGGTCGAATGGGCTAAGCGGATAAACCCCGGCCATTGGGGGAAGGCCTGTAATGGCAGATCCGTTGGGGCCGGGCGCGGCTTGGCCGGATCGGTTTCCCAGGGCAGTCGATGCGGGCTGTTTTCAAGGTCGTCATAAGCCGTCGGCGGCCGGCCCAGCAGGTCGCCGCCGCTGTTGGCCAGTGAGGTGGCGATGCACAAGTTGCCTTGCACCACGAACACATAAAACCGGGTGAACCAGTCGGCCAGTTGTTGGCCGTCAGCGCCTTGGGCGATCAGCTCGGACAGTTCTTCGTCGAAACGGCGTAAGCGCTTTTCTAACGTCAGCAAATGCCCGCGCGCGATACGCTGCATACGCAGGAACAACGGCAACGAGCGCAGCATTCGCAGCGGTCGCCAAGGCAGATGCGGGGTCGCGCCGCCGACTTCACCGGCGTAGCGGCTGGCAGAGATCCCCCAGTCGGCCAATCGGGCGAGAAACAGATCATTGTTGATGTACGACGCGCCGTCAAACACAGCGGTGAACGGCTCGTTATCCTGCAACACCCGCGAATCCCAACGCGCCATGATCGCCGGAATACTCGCCGCCGCACGTCGCTGGGCGTACTCCACGAAAACGCTCGGTTGTGGTGGCAGGATTTCGGCGATGTTGGCGGCCGTCAGGTGACGACGCCAACCGTAGTCGCTGATCGGCCGGTATTGCAACAGCCACAGCTTCGTACCGTCCCAGGCCCATTCAACGTCGCCAGGCACGTAGTGAAAGACCCGCAAAACGTCTTGTAGAAAGCGCCACAACAGGTCAGCGGTCAAGCCGAGTGAAGGCTTGAAGGTGTCGCTGCTCCAGGAGGCGCCGAGGCGGGAAATGATTGCGCGCTCGGGACTCACCTGACCATCGGCCAGTGACTCAAGATGCCCTTCCACCCATTCCAGTTCCACCGACAGGTGACGCACGAAAGCGATGCCGGACAGCTGCGGTGTGATGAAACGCTGCACCACCACTTCTTCAACACCCGCGGCGCTCAATTCGGTAATACGAGCCGGCACGTTCGAAGTCGATTCGCGCAGGAACGTAGTGCTCAAACCCGCATTCGCCGCATCGGCCTGATCCTCGCCGTAACTGGAGGAACGCACCGCCCACGTGGCGCCCGGTTGGCTGGCGAGGAACGCCGGCAAGCGTGAATCATCGCAGTCATTGAGTGACAGCGCTGGCGGCACCGCTTGCCCGGCCAACTCGGCCAGACGCAACCGACCACCCTTGGTGTGAGCGACGAATCCGCACTCACCCGACTCCAGCCACTCAGCGAACTCGGCCGGCGAGTCGATCCATGGGTAATGCCCCCAACCGGTTTTCAGGCTGATAGTCAGATCAGCGCGAGCCAGAATCGCCGACCAAGCGGCAGCCTGCTCGATGCCCAGCACATTGTCCTGATCGCCCCAGACCAACTCGACCGGATCGGTGATCCACTCCAGCAATGGCAACGCGGTGTCCGCCCGCACCAGGTCCCAGTGCGGCACAAATGCGCGGCAGCGTGCATAGCCGGCGCCCATGCGCTGGTACTGCGCGGGCGTCCAGGTCTGGTTGGAAAACTTGTGCGCAAACAGCGCGGGCTTGTTCGACAGTAGCCAGTGAATGGTTTTGCGAATGGGCAGCGGCGACATCAATGCCGGCAGCCGTCGTTGCCACAAAAACGCCCCCACCGGCGCCAACAAAACACTGCGGCAAAAGTGCCCCGGCTGACGTTGTAGCGCATGCAACACCAGCAACGCATTCACCCCGACCGCCATGATCGCGCTGCCTTTGACAGTCGCCGTCACCAGGGCCTGAGCGTAGGCGGCAAGGTCTTCGCACGGGGCTTGAGGATTATTGCCGAAGCCTGGTAGTTCCAGTGGTACCACCTGATAGCGCTGAAAATGCGGCAACGCGTCATCCCACCAATCGGCGGCACCACCGTTGCCGGCCAGCAGGTACATCAGGGGCTTGCTCATGGGTTGTCCTCAGGCTAGATCGCGCAAGGCAGCGTCGAGGGTCGGGTAACGGAACGTGTAACCCGCCTCGGTCAGACGGCGGGGCACTACGCGCTGACCGTCGAAGAACAACTGCGCCATTTCGCCGGCCAATGCGCGTACCGGCGTGGCCGGAATGTGGAACCACACCGGGCGCTTCAAGACTTTACCGACACGCTCGGCGAACACCGCCTGACTGACCGCGTCCGGCGCCACCAGGTTGTAGGTGCCGCTCAGGTTGTCGTCGGCGAATGCGCGGGCGATCACTTGAATCACATCATCGCGGTGCACCCAACTCATGATCTGTTGGCCATCGCCCATCCGCCCGCCAAACCCCAGGCGGAACGGAATCAGCAACGGCAACAACGCGCCGCCGGGGCCGAACACCACCCCCAGACGCAGCACCACCTGACGCACGCCGAATTCGATGGCCGGTTGCGCGGCGGCTTCCCATTTTGCGCACAACTGCGCCATGAATCCGTCACCCTTGCTGGCGCGTTCATCAAGACTTTCGCTAGCATCGCGCACGCCGTAAAAACCAATGGCCGAGGCCTGAACCCACAGCGCCGGTTTACGCCGGACGTTCTTCAGCCAACTGATCAATGTTTCAGTGGTGTTGACCCGACTGGCGATCAGTTGCGCCTGGCGCTTGGCACTCCAGCGTGGCCCCGCCACCGGCGCACCGGCCAAATTGATCACCACGTCGAAGGTTTCGTTGTAGCCCAGTTTGCTCAGCGAACGCAGGCACCGGGCGCGGCCATCAAACAGGTACGCCGCTTTCAGCGGATCGCGAGCCAGCACGCTGACGGTGTGACCGGCGTCGAGCAATTGATTGACCAGCACTTCACCGATAAACCCGGTGCCACCGGTCACCAGCACGCGCTTATAAGCGCCGCCCGCGAACGGGTTCGACGGCTTGCCTTCGCGCTGCATGCGCAGCGCTGCCAATCCATCGCGAATGCCCGAGGCCGTCACGCCGACAGCGAACAACGTCAGCAACCAGCCGCGCCAGCCGAAATCGATCGCGCTCAGGCCCGTCGGCAGACTCGCCCACTGCGCCAGTTGCACCCCGTACAAGGCAAAAAACGCCCCGCCATTCACCGCCAACACGGTGTGCATGATCCGCTCGATGGCCGGCAGTTTGCGGCTGCGATCCTCGACCACGAAATCCCACAGAGTCAGGCCGATCTCCAGTGCGAACAGCAACGCAATCACAATCGCCCACGTGCCCTGAAACGCCAGATGCGCCATGCCCAGAAACAGAATCCCGTAGAAACACGACCGCAGCGCGTGGATCGACAACTCCAGCCGAGCGCTGTGCCGATAAGGCAACGCGACAGTGAGTTCGTGGTGATAGAGGGTATCCAGCGCCCCGAGAATGGCTTGGGCAACAAGCAGCGCGACCGCCCAATCCAGGAGAGAAAAATCAGACATGGTTGGCGTCACTCGGCGTGTTGTTTGAAGGGGCGGTGCCGCGGTCATGGCGATAGAGCCAGAACAGCGGCGGCAGCAGGGTGAGCAGCGCGAGGCTGTCGAACCACAGGTGTGACCAGACACGAGCCTGGGCGGAGACCCACATGTCTTGCGGCGCCCACAGCACGATGCCGGCGATTAACCAGCCCCAGGCCATGGGACTTCTCAGTCGATGGCCGATGCGCACGAGGGCGAGCATGTAGAGGGAGTAGCTTTGCAGCGTGGCGCCGAATAAGGCGACCCACCATACTTGTTGGGCGCGGGCGGCGATGGGTACGGCGTCGATTGCCCAGAAGGCTTGTTCGATGGTTTGTAGGTAACCGTCGAGTAATCCCGAATGGCCGGCCCAGGTCAGCGCGAGGCTGACTAGTAGATGCACTAGGGCCGCGGCGTACAACCAAAGCACTAGTGCAGAGCGAAGGGCGTTTGATGGGGCTGGCATACCGTTTCCTAAGTGTAAGGGCTTGCGATCGAAAACAGCCGTGCTCGCAATCAACGCGATTTTCGACTCAGATTAGCTGCGACTGACGCTACCCGTGATCTCACATTAATCGGGTCGGTTCCAGCTGGGGGCGAAATGGCACCCTATGCGGTCAGCTCGCAGCAGAAGGACACAAGAACTGCATGATCCGGCTCATTGGACACCCCGGCCTTCAGCGATATCTTCTAGCGCCTGTTCGATTCGCTGTCGCTCATTGCTACGCAGCAGCGTATCAAACTGCGCCGCAGCTCTCAGGACGAAGGTCATGCGTTGGTCGATATCGGCCAAATTGGCGATGGGATTTTTGCTGAATTCAATGGTTCGGCCGTCTTCAACGGGGCGGCATTGGTTTGCCAGCGTCAGCTCAATGGCTTGGGCTGCACCGGACGGCATGCCAGTGACGTAGGAGAGATGGTTGCCACGAAGTAGGGCTACCAGTTTTGAGTCACGGTACATTGTTGGTTGAAGGATATTTCGTTGTTCGTGGTCAGCGAGATACTCAACACTTCCGGCGATATTGCCAGCGTTGATGGCCTCGAAGGCTTGCAGGATTGCCTCGTGATCAGTGCCAAATCTCAACTGCTCATGCCCTGCCGGCCACAACACCGAAGGGCGGCCACCCCCATAAATGTTCTGGCGCGAAGACAAGCAACTCTCAAACAACCTCAACCCCCGTTCCATATAAAAAACATGCAACGGATACACATCCAAAAACAACGTCGTATTCCCCATCGCCATCATCTCGTACACATGCCGGTAAAGCTGCTGCACTGCTGAAAACGGCTCGCCGTCGCGCCGCCAATCAATACCGGGCAAGGGGTTGTTGCGAATGGCCCGTTCATACTCAAGCTGCCGTTGTTCGTACTCCAGCAACTTCGCCTGTCGCTGCGTCTCAAGGGGGTTGAACAAGCTCCAGAACCCGTCCCTGGCACCTTTTCTCAGCGCTTGTGCCGCTTCATGTTCAGCCTGAATCTTTTCCATCGACTCAGACGCATGCAACAAACCACACCCCACTTGCTTGGACGCGAACGCCGCGAGCCCCGCCCACTGAAAGCGGTTATCCAGCCGCCACAACTGTGCATAAGCCACGTTGATTGCCCGGTTACGCGCCTTGGGATCGGCAATCAGCGTGCCGCCCGGCGCCACGATGGCTTCGGCCTGGTCCTGGTATGTGCGCCAGGTGTTTTCACAGGTGGGTACCTGCTGCGGGGTAAAGAATTGCGTGGGCGGGCGCTGTGTAGATCGCGCCGCTGCTGCTGTGGGTTGGGAAACGGCAGACGCTGCGGCCCTCGCCTGTGGTGGGGCGTCAACTTCAATGGTCTGTGAGCTTTGGTTTTGATTGGCGATCAGTCGGGGCCATGGGGTGCATTGGCAGTGGCAGAGGTCGTCTTCCAGTGCGGCGTTGCGTCCATTGATGGTGTCCCCCAGACGCGGGCCATCGCACACGATGACCCCGGTGGTTCCGCAAGCCGGGCAATCAATCTCGTCGCCTTCAACAGACTGGGGCACGTCGTCAATGGTGCAATCTGCGCAACCGGTGCGTACGGTGCCGTCGGCGGTGGTCTTTGCGCCTACGGTGATGTGATAACGCTTCATCCCTGATGTGTCCTTTTGTAATGTTCAGGACACGGCACGCTAGGGGAGAGGAGGAGAAGTGAGTAGTCGGACGCTTCCTGCTTTGGTGTAGGTCGGTTCTGGATCAAGGTTGCTCGCGAAAGCGGTTTTCAAGTCAATGCATGCGTTGACTGGTACGCCGCTTTCGCGAGCAAGCCCGCTCCCACAGTTTTGACCGCGTTGTTTTTAAGCCTTGCGCAGGTGCAGGCACTCAATTGAGCGGTCGACTGTGGTCTTGGCAATTTCCAGCAAATGCCACACCGCCAACAACTTCGCCCGCTCGGGGCTTCGCAGCAGTTCGCCGCAATCGAGCGCGGTGGCCGAGGCGCTGCTCAGCAGGCTGGCGGTGTAGAGAAGGGAGTCTTCGAAGCTCAGGTCTTCGTTCACGGTGTGGAAACCCTGGGAGGGCAGGTAGTGTTCGAGAGCGCGATTGAAGGCGGCGCGGTTTTTGAAATGGTCGATGGGTGGGTCGGGGACGGGTTTATTCATGGTGTAACTCCATATGTTTTAGGAGCTGACACCCGTCGCGACTAAACGAGGGTGGCGGCTATGCGCAGGTTAGTCGACCGGCCACATGGAAAACCGGCGCACCCGAAGGCGCCCTACGCACAGCCACCATAAAACTTCATGAGACTCATGCGCCATGTAAGACCCGAGCGACTAAACCCGATCACTGATGAGCAGTGACGGGGCGAAGACTAGCCACAGGTTCCAATGGGCACAAGGCCGAAAGATTGTCTCGGAAATGTCCCGCAAATCAAAGGGATTTACCCTGCTGGCCCTTTATTCATATCCGAATTGCTTCGCGAATTTTCCCCAAGGCCACCCGCAATGTCGCCAAATCAATCGACCCCAGTGCCACCCGCAACGCATGCGGCACATGCGCTGTACAGGCAAACGGCTCGGCACTGGTGACACGCACACCCTGGCCCTCAAGCGCAGCCACCACCGCATCCGCCCGCAAGCCTTCGGGCAATACAAACCACAGGTAATACGACGTCGGATGCGCAATTATCTCGCAACCCTGCAATACCTCCCGTGCCAACACCTGACGTTGGCGCGCATCCTGGCGCTTGTGTTCTTCCAGCGCATCCACCGCGCCGGATTCGATCCAGCGGCACGCCAGGTTCACCGTGAGTGTCGGTGTGCTCCAGGTTGCAACGCGAATCGCTTGCTCCAGCGCCGGCACCAACGCCTTGGGCGCCACGATAAACCCCACCCGCAACCCCGATGCCACGCTCTTCGAAAGGCCGGACACATACACCGTGCGCAACGGCGCATAGGTGAACAACGGCTTGGGTGCGGGCTCGGCGAGAAAGGCGTAGGCGCCGTCTTCGATCAGTAGAAAATCGTATCGCTCAGCCAACGCGGCAAGGCGCTCGCGATCAGCTTCGCCCATCACCGTGCCCAGCGGATTGTGCAACGTGGGCATGCAATAAAACGCCCGCACCGGGCGCCGTTTGCACAAGGCCTCCAGCGCATCCAGGTCCGTATGGCCAGCCGGTTGTGGCAGTGGCTCCAGGTCGATGCGTTGGGACTGGGCCAAGGTTTTCAACCCGGGATACGTCAGCGCATCTACCGCCAGCACATCCCCCGGTTGCAGCAGCGCCATCAGGCTCACGGACAGGCCTTGTTGCGCGCCATTGACGATCAATACCTGCTCGCCCCCTACGCGAATCTGCCGATTACGCAGGTGCCGCGCCGCCGTCTGCCGTTCATGGGCGCGGCCACCCTGTGGGGCGGAATGCAGCAGCGCATCGAGGTCGCCCGAGGCGGCGATGGCGCGTAAACCGTCGCGCAGCATCTCGGCCTGGCCGGGCAGCGAAGGGTAGTTGAGGCTCAGGTCTACGGTGCCCGGTTGCAGCGGCTGTTGCACCAGGCCCATGCCTCGCAGCAACGTGGTGTCGCGCACAAAAGTGCCGCGCCCCGGCTCACCCACCACCAGGCCGCTGGCCTCCAGTTCGCTGTACACCCGCAAGGCGGTGGCCAGGGCGATGCGATGGCTGTTCATCAGGTTGCGCACGGTCGGCAACTGGGTGCCCGGCGGTAACTTTCCGGCACGAATCCGCGTGGCCAGTTCATCGACGATCAGTTTGTAGCGGACCTGAGCCATGGCGCGTTCCTGTGCAAAGCGTATCTAGATCAATTTTTTGTTTGTATCAGGTGAGCTGATTAATCTACAGGCTTTCCCGGTGGATGGCTTGAGCATGATCGACCTCGCAACCCTGGCTGTTTTCTCTGGTGCAGTCCTGCTGCTGTTGTTATCGCCGGGCCCGAACATGGCCTTCGTCATCAGCCACGGTGTGACCTATGGCTGGCGTGGCGGTGTGGCGTCGGGGCTGGGCATCAGCGTGGCGGACCTGCTGCTCACGGCCCTGACCGCGACCGGCGTCACCGCACTGGTCGCGAGCTGGCCGCCGGCCTTCGACCTGATCCGCTATGCCGGGGTGTTGTACCTGCTGTGGCTGGTGTTCAAGACCCTGCAAAAAACACCGGCCCTGGACACCGCCCACGTCACCCGGGAGCCCCTGGGCCGGGTGTTTGTGCGGGCGATGCTCAACAGTGTGCTCAACCCCAAGGCGTTGCTGTTTTTCATGGTGTTCCTGCCGCAATTCGTCAGCCCCGAGGCGGGGCCGATCGCGCTGCAACTGGTGCAACTTGGGGTGATCCTGACGCTGATCAGCGGCGTATTTCATGCCGTGCTGGGGATTTTTGGCGGGGCGGTGAGCCGGTTTTTTGCCGGCAAACCGGGTAGCGCAGGCTTACAGAAATGGGGCCTGGCCACCGTGCTGATGGTGCTGGCCGTGCGGTTGGCGCTGATGTCTCGGCCAGCGTGATAAACCACTTATAAAAGGACGTTACCCATGTACATCGCAGCCTTTATCTACAAGCCCGGTGAACGGGATGATGAGTTCCAGCGCCTCACGGATTTGATCGACGCACTGGCGGCAAGGCTGCCGGGATATGTGGGGGCCGAGTCGTGGCGCTCGGCGGATGGCGGGTTGATCAACGCCAGTTATTACTGGCGCGATGAAGCGTCGATCCGCGCCTTTGCCAGCCACCCGACCCACCTGGAAGCCAAGCGCCTGTACCGCCGCTGGTACGGCGGTTATCACGTGGTGATTTCCAAGGTGGAACGGGCGTATGGCGACGGCACGATCGGGCATCTGGTGCCCGCCGACCGCCACGGGCACGCGAACGCTTAACCCAGCCGCGCCGCCGCCCGGGCCACGATTTCACCCCGGGTCTTGCGCGACTCGGCGGTGCGTTTGCGGGCTTCTTCCAGCACGTGCGCCGGTGCGGTCTCCGGCCGGCCGGCGTTGAACGGCGGGGCCGGGGCATATTCAATCTGCAACTGCACCAGTTGCGCCGCCGCTTCGCTGTACAGCTCGGCCGCCAGGGTCAGGGCGAAATCGATCCCGGCGGTGATCCCGCCACCGGTCAACAGGTTGCCGTCACGCACCACGCGCTCCTGCACCGGGATCGCGCCGAGCGGGGCCAGCATGTCGTGGTAGGCCCAGTGGGTGGTCGCGCGGCGCCCGCGCAGCAAGCCCGCCGCCCCCAGCACCAGGGAGCCGGTGCACACCGAGGTCACATAACGCGCGGTTTGCGCTTGGGCCTTGAGAAACGCCAGGGTTGGTTCATCTTCCATCAACGCCCCAACCCCCGAGCCGCCCGGCACGCAGATCA
Source organism: Pseudomonas yamanorum (assembly GCF_013386765.1). Taxonomy (GTDB): domain Bacteria; phylum Pseudomonadota; class Gammaproteobacteria; order Pseudomonadales; family Pseudomonadaceae; genus Aquipseudomonas; species Aquipseudomonas yamanorum_A. The sequence continues at coordinate 13,973 of NZ_JACARE010000064.1, read as the reverse complement.
CATCCAGCGTCGGGCACGCCTCATAGGTGGTGCTGGGGGTAAACACCAGGCCGGTGCTGGAGGTGACCGGCGCCAGGTCCTTCCACACCAGATGCAGCTTCACATCCGGCAGCGATCCCAACACGTCGTAGGGCCCGGTGAGGTCCAGTTGCTGGATGCCGGGGAACAACAAAAAGCCGATCTGCAAGGTCATGGGGACTGCTCCTGATAAAGGGATGGACGGCTTCACTCTAGTCACCTAGGCTTTGGCGCATACGCCATTCAACCCACGAATCACGCCAATCATGCCCAGAATCATCAACGTACTCGCGTTCCCCAATGTGCAGGTGCTCGACGTCACCGGGCCTTTGCAAGTGTTTGCCTCGGCCAATGACCTGGCGCGCCAGCAAGGTTTGCCCTTGCCCTATGCGGTGAGTGTGATCGCCGCCCAGGCCGAGCCGGTGATGACTTCGGCGGGCCTGGCCCTGGTGGCCGAGCCGCTGCCGGCCGCCGACGCACCGTGCGACACCCTGGTGATCGCCGGCGGCTGGGGCGTTTACGGTGCCGCCGAAGACCCGGCCCTGGTGGACTGGGTGCGCCAAAAAGCCACGCTGTCACGGCGCATGACTTCGGTGTGCACCGGCGCCTTTTTGCTGGCCGCCAGCGGTTTGCTCGACGGCTGCCGCGTGGCGACCCACTGGACCCGTTGTGAAGAGCTTGCGCGCAAATACCCACAGCTGAGGGTGGAAGCCAACCCGATTTTCATCCAGCAGGGCAACCTGTGGACTTCCGCCGGGGTGACTGCCGGCATCGACTTGTGCCTGGCACTGGTGGAAGAGGACCTGGGCCGCGCCGTGGCCCTGGAAGTGGCGCGGCACCTGGTGGTGTTTCTCAAGCGCCCCGGTGGGCAATCGCAGTTCAGCGTGACGTTGTCCCTGCAAAAGGGCGGCAACCGTTTTGCAGAATTGCACGCCTGGATCGCCGAACACCTGACCCTGGATTTGAACGTCGCCACACTGGCCGCCCAGGCGGGCATGAGCGAACGCAGCTTCGTGCGCCACTACCGCAGCGAAACCGGCCAGACCCCTGCGCGGGCCGTCGAGCTGATCCGCGTGGAAACCGCCCGCCGGCAACTGGCCGACAGCAGCGCGTCGATCAAGCGCATTGCCTTGCACTGCGGGTTTGGCTGCGAAGAAACCATGCGCCGCAGCTTCCTGCGGGCGGTGTCGATCACGCCCCAGGTCTACCGCGAACGGTTTTCCGCCCCTGTTAGAACTGATCGAAATTGAACGAATAGGAATGTTTTTGTATCAAGGTGCTATGTTACCCACAGTCCATTGCGCAGTGACTTGATCCCAGGCCTCTACGTCGCGGTTTCGACCCTTCCGGCGTACGCACTGCTTATGAATTCACTACCTCCTGTCCTTGTTGAATTGCGCGCGGCAACCGCTGCACTGCATCGACGCCTCGATACCCGGCTGCCTTTTTCCCGCATGGACCTGGCGCTTTACCGCGAGCTGATGAGCGCCTACTACGGCTTCTATCAGCCGCTGGAGCGCGCCCTGGCGCCGTGGGGCGAAATCATCCCTGGCTTGGAATGGGGACGGCGCAGCAAAACCCCGTATTTGCAGGCGGATTTGCTAGCGCTGGGCCTGGAAAACCCGCAGATCGACGCCTTGCCGATATGCCCCGAACTGCCCGCCATTACCAACGTGGCCCAAGCCTTGGGCGCCCTCTACGTGCTGGAAGGCGCCACCCTCGGCGGCCAGGTGTTGCGCAACCTGATCGAGATCAAGATTGGTGTTGGCTCCACCAACGGTGGCGCGTTCATGAATGTGTACGGCGCTGAGACCAGCGCCCTGTGGCAGCGCTTCCTCGACTGCCTGTACCCACTGCAATCCCCCGCCGAACGCCTGGAGGCGGTAAGCGTCGCCGAGTCGACCTTCCTGTGTTTCGAGCAGTGGCTGGACCACTGCGGGGTGCTGCGATGACCACGCTTGATACGCTGATAGACGATTGCGCCAGTGAGCCCATCCACATTCCCGGTTCGATCCAGCCCCACGGCCTGCTGTTGACATTGAGCGAGCCGGCGCTTGAGGTGCTGCAAGCCAGCAGCAACCTGACCGTGGCATTGGGCCTGGACGCCGAGCGCATCTCGGGCCAGGCCCTGGCCAGTGTGCTGGGCAGCAAGGCGGCGGCGCAGGTCGTCCTCGCCTTGGCCGACCTGGACGCCGACGCAGATGAACTGCACCAACTGACGCTTGAAGGCTACGCCTACGACATCCTTTTGCACCGCCATCAGGGCCTGCTGTTTCTCGAGCTGGAGCGAGCCCTGACGGTTCAGCACAGCGCCGTGAGCCAGCTCGCCCGCACGCTGCGCCGGCTACAGTCGGCCAAGACCCTCGAAAGCCTGTACCAGGTCTGCGTCACCGAAATTCGCGCCCTGACCGGCTATGACCGGGTCACCTTGTACCGCTTCGAGCAGGAAGGCCACGGCAAGGTCATCGGCGAAGCCCTCAGCGACGGCATGCAACCCTACCTGGGGCTGTGTTTCCCCGCCTCGGACATTCCGCCCCAGGCCCGCGAGTTGTACCGGCTGAACTGGATCCGCGCGATCCCCGACGCCGAGTACCAGCCGGTGCCGATCCTGCCGGCCCTGCGCCCCGACACCGGCCAGCCCCTGGACCTCAGCTTCGCCGTGTTGCGCAGCGTTTCCCCGGTGCACTGCCACTATTTGAAGAACATGGGCGTGCGGTCCTCCATGAGCATTTCGCTGCTCAAGGATGACCAGCTCTGGGGCCTGATCACCTGTGGTCACCGTGAGCCGTTGCGCGTGCCCCATGAACTGCGCACGGCGTGCACCAGCGTCGGCCAACTGCTGTCGATGCAGATCACTTTGCTCCAGGAGAAGCAGGAGCGCGGCCAGCAACGCGAAAAGGCCGCCATGGTTGAAGAGTTGGTGGCGGCCATGACGGCAGATCAGTGCGATGTAATGGAAAGCCTGCTGCCGTATGCGCAATCGCTGCTGAACCTGACTGCCGCCGGTGGCCTGGCGATTCTGGTGGAAGAGCGCCTGCATGTGTTCGGCGTTTGCCCCACGCGGGCTGAGATCCACGAGCTGTACCGGTGGGTGCGCGGGCAAGGCAAAGGCGTGGTGCACAGCCATCAGCTGTCTGCGGACTTTCCCCCGGCGGCGGCCTATCAGGCCCATGCCAGTGGCCTGTTGGCGTTCTGCCTGCCCAAGCCGGTGGACAACGCGGTGATGTGGTTTCGCCCGGAGGTTCAGTCGACGGTGGAGTGGAGCGGCCAGCCGATCAAACACCAGGAACCGGGCGGCACGACGTTAAGCCCGCGCCTGTCGTTTGAACTGTGGAAGCAGCAGGTTGACGGCAAGGCGCTGTATTGGACACTGTCGCAATTGCAGGCGGTGGAAAACCTGCGTCGCAACGCCCTGGAGCACGACCTCGCGCGCCAGGTGCAGCGTGAACATGAGGCCGTACGGGCGCGTGATGAGCTGGTGGCCGTAGTCTCCCATGACCTGCGCAGCCCGCTGACCATCCTGCTGATGCAATGCGGCATGATGCGCAGCATGCTGCCCGCCGCAGACAACAAGACCAGCCGGCGCCTCTCCAGCGCGATTGAGACCATGCAAAACGCTACGTCGCGCATGAACACGCTGCTGGAAGACTTGATCGATATCTCGCGCATCGAGGCCGGGCGCTACAGTGTTTCGCTGCAACAGCTGGATGTGGCGGCGACCCAGGAACAGATCTGCTCGATGTGGCAGCCGCTGGCGGCAGCCAAGGGCGTTGACCTGACATGGCGTTCTGCGCCGGGGCTGTGTGTGCAGGCCGACCCGGAGCGGTTGTTCCAGGTGTTTTCCAACCTGTTGGGCAACGCCCTGAAATTCACCCCGGCGGGCGGTGTGATCGAGGTGATTGCCGAGGCTGACGGTGACGACGTGTTGTTCCGGGTGTGCGACAACGGCATCGGCATCGACCCGGCGCAACTGCCGTATATCTTCGATCGCTACTGGACCTCCCGCGAGGGCAACCCCACCGGCAGCGGGCTGGGGTTGTACATTTCCCACGGCATTATCGAAGCCCATGGCGGCACCCTGTGGGCCGAAAGCGTGGCGGGGCAGGGCAGCGTGTTCAGCTTCAGGATTTTGGCTGGGGGTTAAGGCTCAGCAATTCGAAGATCGCCTCCAGGGTGACCTGGGGTGCTTCCTGGGGAATATTGTGGCCCACGCCGGCCAGTACCTCGCGCCGGTAAAACCCGCTGAAGTTCTCCAGGTCGTCATCTTCAACCGGGGCCGGGCCCACGCCGTCATCGGCGCCGCACAACGAGATGCTTGGCACCGAAATCGGCGGCGGTTGTACCAGCGCCTGCTCGATACTTTCCAGCGCCGGGTCACCCGGTGCGTACATGAAGCGGTGGCGGTAGGAGTGGACCACCACCTCGACAAAATCCGGGTTATCAAACGAGGGTGCGGTCTGGCCATACAGGCTCGGCCCCTCGGCCCAGGACGGCGACCAGAGCGCCCACAGCAACTGGCAGAACTCACGCCGGTTGGCGGTCAAGCCATCGACCCCGCGTTGGGTGTGAAGGTAAAACTGATACCACAGCCGATGCTCTGTTTCCGGCGCCCGGGGCCGGGTCGAGGCGGCAATATCCTGAATGTTGTAGCCATCGCCGGTCACCAGCCCGTGCACCCGCTCAGGCCACAACGCCGCGACGATACAGGCGGCGCGTCCGCCCCAGTCATAGCCCACCAGCGTGGCTTTTTCGATGGACAGGGCATCCATGAAATCCAGCAGATCCTTGGCCAGCGCCGCTTGTTGGCCGGAGCGCATTACATTGGCGCTGATGAAGCGCGTCGGGCCATAACCCCGCAGGTATGGCACCAGCACCCGGTAGCCACGCCCGGCGACCACCGGGGCGATCGCGTCGTAGCCGCGTGGGTCGTAGGGGAAACCGTGCAGCAGGATCACCACCTCGCCGCCTTCCTGGCCATGGGCCTCGTAGGCGATGTCGAGCATGGGGGTGCGCACGTGCAGCAACTGAGCGAGAGCAGACATGGAGGCTCCGAGGGTGGAGGGAAAGTGGTGCAACTGTAGACCAAACGAGTGACCAAACGTCATCCGAAAGGCTGCAATTGCTTTACTTGTCTAGACGATCACCCAGCAGCCCCAGGTTTTGTTGGTTGTACTCTTGCTGTGAGATGGCGGTGAGTCGTTTGGGGCCGCTTCGCGCCCCAGCGGGAGCAAGCTCCCTCGCCACAGTTGGGGGGCAGGGTTAAATTTCTGCGCGGGTGACGATGTGCTTGAAGTGATGCCGCCACAAATCCGCCCCCAGTTTTCCCGAACGGTCCAGCGACGAACCCACGGTCAAATCGCTGATCAGTGTGGGTTGCAAGCCGGCATCAAACAACGCAAACCCGGCCGCCAATAGACAGGTGTCGGTCTGGATGCCGCACACCAGTACCCGCTCCGGCGCGAGGCTTTTCAGGTGGCTGATGGTTTCAGGCGTGGGGGCGTAGCCGTGTTTGATGAAGACATAGTCGGCGGCAATCAGGCTGTTGTCGTCGGGCGCTGGCTGCCAGCCGAGTTGGCGGGCGAACGGGGTGATGCTTTCGTCGTGGCGTTCGACGGTGGCCACTGACGGCATCCGGCCCAGCAGGGCGTTGATGCCGTCCACCAGCCAGTCGGGCGGAGCGAAGGAGGGTTGTACGTCGATGATCAGTAGTACCTGGCGCATTGGAATCCTGGCTGGGATCGAAGGGCCGCGCATTGTGCACCGGGAACACTTCGTCTCCAAGTCTGGCGCGGTCTTTGTGGGAGCTGGCTTGCCTGCGATGGCGGTGTTTCAGTCATTGATGCATGAGCTGATCCACCGCCATCGCAGGCAAGCCAGCTCCCACAGGGTTACTCTGTTGTGGTCAGAGGGGGTACGGCCTTAAGGCTGCCAAACCGTTTTCTCCCCGCTCAACTTGCGGTCCAGGAAGGTCGCCGCGCTGATCAGCGCCAAATGGCTCAACGCCTGCGGCGTATTGCCCAAGTGCCGTGCCTGGTTATCAAACTCTTCGGCATACAACCCCAGCGGGTTGGCATAGCGCAGCAACTGTTCAAACTCCAGGTGCGCCTTCTCCACTTGCCCGGCCCGGGCCAGGCATTCCACGTACCAGAACGAACACGCGGCAAACGCGCCTTCGGTGCCTTGCAGGCCGTCGATCTGGCTGTCGTCGTTGCGGTAGCGGTACACCATGCCGTCACGTACCAGGCTTTTCTGGATGGCTTCAAGCGTCGATAACCAGCGCGGGTCCGTTGCGGCAACGAAGCGCACCAAAGGCATCAACAACATCGAGCCATCCAGCGCGGTGCTGCCGATATGCTGCACAAAGTGCCCGCGTTCTTCGTTCCAGAAATTGCTCCAGATGTCTGCGTAGATTGCCTGGCGGGTCTGGTCCCAGCGGGCAAACGGTGCCGGCAGCGAACGCTTGGACGCCAGGCGAATCGCCCGGTCCAGGGCCACCCAGCACATCAGTCGTGAATGCAGAAAGTGATGCTGCTCGCCGCGCATTTCCCAAATGCCAACGTCTTTGTGGTTCCACGTTTCGCAGACCTGATCCGCCACTTCCACCGTGTGTTTCCAGCCCTCGTGGGAGATGGCTTCACCGTATTTGTTGACCAGGTACACCGCGTCCATCAGTTCGCCGTAGATATCCAGTTGCACCTGGTCGTAGGCCTCGTTGCCGATGCGCACCGGTTGCGCGCCGCCGTGGCCGCTGAGGTGGCTGAGTTCGGTTTCCGGCAGTTCCTGGCGGCCGTCGATGCCGTACAGGATGTTGATTTTCATCGGCTGGTCGCAGCAGTCGCCCACGCGGCCTTTCAACCAGCGCATGTAGCCGTTGGCCTCCTCGATAAACCCCAGGCGCATAAAGGCGTAGACAGTAAACGAGGCATCGCGGATCCAGGTGTAGCGGTAGTCCCAATTGCGTTCGCCGCCGGGAGTTTCCGGCAGGCCGAAGGTGGCGGCGGCAAGGATGGCGCCGTGTTTGCGCGAGGTCAGGAGCTTCAGGGCGAGGGCCGAGCGATTGACCATCTCGCGCCAGCGTCCACGGTAGTTGGACTGGGCTATCCAGCCACGCCAGAATTTCAGGGTGCGTTCCAGGCACAGGTCGGTGCAGTCGTTTTTCACCCGGGCATCGTCCAGGCCGCCGAGGACAAATTCGGCGCCTTCTTCCTGGCCCAGGTCAAAGGTCGCGATGGCGGCGTCGCCATCGAGCTGCATGGCGTGGCTGCCGGCCAGGCGCAGGCCGGGTTGGCCGTCGGCTTCAAAGCGCACGTCAGCGTCATCCAGGGTGGCGCGGGTCTGGGCGCGTGCGTAGTCATGCCGCACCGCGCAGCGCAGGTGAATGGTCGCCTTGCCGCTGACCACCCGCACGCGGCGGATCAGGATCGGCAGGTCGTCGACGTCTTCGCTGATGGTCAGGAAATCGGTGACTTCCACCACCGCCTCATCGCTCAACCAGCGGGTTTGCAGCACGTTGGTGTCCGGCAGGTAGATCTGCTCGCGGCGGGCGTCGGGCAGGTCCGGCGTGAGCTGGAAAATCCCGGCGGCGGGGGAGTCCAGCAGCGAGCAAAAGATCGACGGGCTGTCGAACTCCGGCCAGCAGAAAAAATCGATGCTGCCCTTGTCATTCACCAGCGCCGCGCTGCGCATGTCGCCAATGATGCCGTGGGCATCGATAGCACTTTGTGGTTCGTTTTTCAGATCAACCATTGCCACGAAACTCCGGATAAAGGCTCATGCCGCCATCAATAAACAAGGTGCTGCCCACCACGTAGTCGGAGGCATCACTGGCCAGCCACACCACCGCATTGGCCACGTCTTCGACGTCACCCACGCGGCCATAGGGAATCAGTTTGAGCAGCTCCACCTCGGCCGCGCCTTCGGTGGCGGCGCGGTTGATGGCCGTGCGAATCGCCCCCGGTGCCACGCCGTTGATGCGGATGCGCTGTTGGCTGACTTCCTGGGCCAGGGTGCGCATCAGCATTTCCACGCCGCCCTTGGACGCGGCGTAATTCACGTGCCCGGCCCAGGGAATCACCTGGTGCACCGAACTCATGTGGATGATTTTTCCGGCGGCTCGGGAAACCCCTTCGCGGATGCCCTGGCGATTGAAGATACGCAGGGCCGCGCGGGCGCAGAGGAACTGGCCGGTGAGGTTGACGCCGATTACCGCGTTCCAGTCGTCGAGGCTCATGTCGACGGCGGCGGCGTCTTTTTGCATGCCCGAGTTGGCCACCAGAATGTCCAGGTGCCCGAATGCTTCCAGGGTTTGCGCAAACAGCCGCTCCACATCGGCCTCTTTCGACACGTCGGCACCAATCGCAATCGCCCGGCCACCGCTGGCATTGATCTGCGCCGCCAAGGCTTCAGCCGGCGCCGCCTGGGCGTTGTAGTTCAGCACCACCGCGGCTCCGGCCTCGGCCAGGGCCTTGGCGGCCCCCGCGCCGATTCCGGAACTGGCGCCTGTTACCAGCGCCACTTGTTGCTCCAACGAAATACGCATCGCCCACCCAACCTTTTTCAGAGTGTCCAATCAGCTGACTGATGGCGTGGTCCACAAGTTCACCGGCTGTCTGAAATACGACGATGGCTGTCTATATCTATCGTTTTCGCCACAGGGCTTTTCGCTAGAATCAATGCCTGATTGACGCGAGACCTGAGCCGATGAACAGCCAACCCCGCCCGTGGCTTGAAGCCTATGCCGACAACTACCGCAACGATGACGTGGTGCATCCCCATTGCCACGCCCAGGCGCAACTGATCCACGGGGTGTCCGGGGTGATGGTGGTCAGCACCGCCCAGGGCAGTTGGCTGGTGCCGTCCGGGCATGCGCTGTGGGTGCCCGCCGGCACCCCGCACGAAATCCGCATGGCCGGCGAAGTGCATATGCGCACGCTGTTCCTGATGCCCGAGGCGGAGCCGGGATTGGGGCGCACCTGCCAGGTGATCGAAGTGTCGGCGTTGCTGCGGGAGCTGATCGTCGCCGCGACCCTGATCGCCGGGCACAGCAGCCCGCGCCTGCAGGCCATGGTCGAGTTGATCCGCATGGAGCTGCTCGCCGCGCCGGTGGTGGCGATGCACGTGCCGGTGCCCGGCGAGGCGCGGCTGGCCCGGCTGTGCACCCATTTCATCCGCAACCCCTCCGACGACAGCAGCCTGGAATCCTGGGCCGACAGCCTGAACATGAGCGCCCGTACCCTGAGCCGGGTGTTCCAGCGCGAGTTGGGCATGAGCTTTGGCGAATGGCGCAAGCGTGCCCGCTTGGCCTTGAGTTTGAAGCTACTGGCCCAGGGCGTGTCGATCCTGGAGGTGGCACTGGAGCATGGGTATCAGAGCCCGAGTGCGTTCAGTGCGATGTTTCGTCGGTCGCTGGGTTATCCGCCGAGTCATTTCCGGCCGGGGGCGTAGTGTTGCGTCATGTAACGTTGTTGTCCGTTTAGCGACGATACATGGCCCTGACGCGGGCGAACCGGACAGGCCACCTGCCTAACCTGCAAGGCTCCTTCTTGAGCGAGCCTTGTGATGCACAGCCCTTCCTTTCATCCATGGATACCCATCGCCCTGTTGAGCGTGCTGGCCGGGTGCAGTGGCGTGCCCGGCGAGCCGTCGACGGTCACGGCGACGCCTGCGCCGCAGCTTTCCGCCGAATCGGCCGAGCCGCTGCCTGCCCGTTGGTGGCAGCTGTACCGCGACCCGCAGTTGGACGCTCTGGTGGCGCGCGCCCTGCGCCAGAACAAAGACCTGGAAGCCGCTGCCGCCCACGTCGACGCGTTGCTGGCGCGGCTGGAACAGGTGGACGGCGAGCGCCTGCCGTCCACGTCGCTGGACTATGGCCTGGCCTACGGTCGCAGCCGGGATGACCAGACCCTGGCCCAGGCCACCCACGGCCATGCCGGTGCGGAATGGAGCCACACCCCCGAATTTTCCCTGAGCTACACCCTCGACCTGTGGGGCGAGGTGCGTTACCGCATTGCCGCGGCCCGGGCCGATGCCCAAGTGGCGCGGGCGCTGGAAGACGAGTTGCGGGTGACGGTGGCCGCGCAGATCGCACGTGCCTATGCCCAGGCCTGCGTCTACGGCTTGCAGGAACAGGTGCAGTCGCACTCGGTGCAGTTGCTGGAGCAAAGCGTCGCGGTCACGCAAAAGCTGCAAAAAGCCGGCGCGGCGACGGAGCTGGACTTGAGTCGCCTGCAAGGCCTGCTGCAAGAAACCCGCGCGCCGTTGCCGATGTTCACGGCCCGGCGCAGCAGTGCCTTGTATGAGTTGGCCGTGCTCAGCGGGTTGCCGCCGGAGCAGGTCACGCCTCACAGCTGCGCCCAAAGCCCGCAACTGCAGGCGCCGTTGCCGGTGGGCGAGGGCTGGGCGCTGGTGCAACGGCGGCCGGATATCCGCCGCGCCGAGGGCCAGTTGCGCTCAGCCACATCGACGGTGGGCTTGTCCCGTGCCGAGCTTTATCCGCGGATTACCTTCGGTGCGATGCTCGGTTCGTCTGCCAGCAGCCTGGGCAAACTGGGTGACCATTACGCGACCGTTTATTCCGTCGGCCCGTTGGTGTCCTGGCGCTTTCCCAATCGGCAGATCGCCAAGGCGCGGGTCAAGCAAAGCCAGGCCGAAGCGCGCCAGGCCCTGGCACGGTTTGACGGTACGGTGCTCAACGCGCTGAAGCAGGTGGAGCAGGCCATGGCCTTGTACCAGGGCGAGCAGCAGCGTCGCCAGGCGCTGGCCGCTGCCCTGGACAACAACCGTCGCGCCTTTGACCTGGCGTCCCGCGGCTACCACGCCGGCGCGCTGGATGCCCTGCAACTGCTGGACAGCGAACGCAGCCTGGTGGGCCTTGAAGCCCGCGTGGCCGAGTCCGACCTGCGTTTGATCAACCGCCAGATCGACCTGTTCCAGGCCCTCGGTGGCGGCTGGCAGCGTGACGATCCAACCGCCCCCTTATCTGTCGCTGTCAATGGAGCCACACCATGAACCAGGCTGTTGAACCTATTCGCCTGACCGTTATGCAACGTCATCGTCGCGCCCTGGTGACCACTGCCTCTCTCGCTACGCTGGTAGGGCTCGCCGCCTTTGCCGGGTATTGGTGGCAGTGGGGGCGCTTTCTCGAAGAAACCGACGACGCCTATGTGCGTGCCGATTGGGTCGCCATCAGCCCACGGATCGCCGGGTATGTGGCCCAGGTGCTGGTGGAAGACAACCAGCCGGTCAAGGCGGGAGATGTGTTGGTGCGTATCGACGACCGAGATTTCACCGAGCGCCTCAACAGCGCCCAGGCGCAACTGCAACAGGCGCAGGCAGCCGCTACTGCACAACAGGCCTCGGTGAAAACCCTCGACGCGCAAATGAGCGAGCAGCAGCAACGCATCACCCAGGCGCGGGCCGCCTTGAGCAGTGGCGAGGCCGAAGCCCGGCGCGCGAGGCTCGATTACCAGCGTTATCGTGAATTGGTCGCGCAACAGGTGGCCAGCGCCCAGCACCTGGAAACCGTCAGCGCCAGCCAGGCGAAGGCCCAGGCGGCGATGGCGCAAGCGAACGCCCAGGTAGCGCGCCAGCAGGCGCAGTTGCAGGTCTTGCAGGCGCGTCGGCAGCAGGCCCAGGCGCAGATCCTTGAGTATCAGGCGCGCGTTGGCGAAGCCGAGTCCAACCTGGCCCTGGCCCGTAACGCGCTGAAGGACACCGAGATCCGCGCGCCGTTTGACGGTGTGGTGGGCCAGCGCAAGGTGCGGCGCCAGCAATACGTGATGCCCGGCCTGCCGCTGTTGGCGGTGGTGCCGGTGGAGCAGGCGTATGTGATTGCCAACTACAAGGAAACCCAGTTGCAGCACATGGCGCCCGGGCAGCCGGTGGATATCGCCGTCGACAGCTTTTCCGGCGCGCACTGGCACGGCCAGGTGGAGAGCATCGCCCCCGGTTCCGGCGCGGTGTTCGCGCTGTTGCCGCCGGACAACGCCACCGGCAACTTCACCAAGGTCGTCCAGCGGTTCCCGGTGAAGATCCGCCTGGAGCCCGGCGAGGCGCGGGTGCTGCCGGGCATGTCGGTGATTGCCACGGTGGACACCCGCCCGGCCGCCCGCCAGGAGCACGTTCATGGAGGCTGAAGGGCGTGTGTCGTTTCGCGCCTGGGTCGCGGTGATCGGCGGGCTGTTCGGCTGCTTCATGGCCGGGATGAACGTGCACGTCACCAGCGCCGCACTGCCGGAAATCGAAGGCGCACTGGGGGCGACCTTCGAGGAAGGCTCGTGGATTTCCACCGCCTACCTGGTGGCCGAAATCATCATGATTCCCCTCACGGCGTGGCTGGTGCAGGTGTTCTCCCTGCGCCGGGTGATGCTGTGGGGCTCGGGGATATTCCTGGTGGCCTCGGTGGCGTGCTCACTGTCGCCGAACCTGCAAGTGATGATCCTGATCCGGGTGGTGCAAGGCGCGGCCGGGGCGGTGCTGATTCCGCTGTCATTCCAGCTGATCATCACCGAACTGCCGGCCAGCAAGATCCCCTTGGGCATGGCCTTGTTCAGCCTGGCCAACAGCGTTGCCCAGGCCGCCGGGCCGTCGATTGGCGGCTGGCTGACCGACGCGTATTCCTGGCGCTGGATCTTCTACCTGCAACTGTTCCCGGGGATCGCGTTGCTGGCGGCGGTGGCCTGGTCCATCGACCGCCAGCCGATGCAACTGGGCCTGTTGCGCCAGGGCGACTGGCTGGGCATCGGCTGCATGGTGCTGGGCCTGGGTGCGTTGCAGATCGTGCTGGAGGAGGGCGGGCGCAAGGACTGGTTCGGTTCGAACTTTATCGTATGGATGACGCTGCTGGCGGTGGTTGGCTTGATCGGTTTTGTGGCGCGCCAGTTGTGGGGCGCCCACAGCTTTATCAACCTGCGGCTGTTGGGGCACTACAACTTTGGCGTGGCCAGCGTGGCGATGTTTATCTTCGGCGCCAGCACCTATGGCCTGGTGTTTTTGGTGCCCAATTACCTGTCGCAGTTGCAGCACTACAACGCCAGCGAAATCGGCGTGAGCCTGATCGCGTATGGGATGGTGCAACTGATCATGGCGCCGTTTCTGCCGCGCCTGATGAAGTGGGTCAGTGCCAAGATGCTGGTGGCCTCGGGGTTCGCGATCATGGCCCTGGGGTGCTGGATGGGGGCGCACCTGTCGGCGGACAGCGCGAGCAATGTGATCGTGCCTTCGATCGTGGTACGGGGCATGGGGCAGCCGCTGATCATGGTGGCGTTGTCGGTGCTGGCGGTGCACGGGCTGGCCAAGGCGCAGGCCGGGTCGGCGTCGGCGGTGTTTTCGATGCTGCGTAACCTGGGGGGGGCGGTGGGTACAGCGCTGCTGGCGCAATTGGTGGTGGTGCGCGAGAAGGTGCATTCGGCGCGCATTGGCGAGTCGGTGACGCTGTTTGACCCGGCCCTGCAAGCGCGTTTGCCCGATGGTGGGGTGCTGCAGGAGCAGTTGCCGGATCACCAAGTGGTGTTGAACCTGTTGGACCAGAGTGTTCGTCACCAGGCGTTTTTGATGGCCTACAGTGATGCGTTCTTTCTGGCGTGTGTGGCGTTGGCGGCGTGTGCGGTGGCGGCGTTGATGTTGCGGCGTACCTAGGGTGGTCAATGCTGTGGTTGACTTGGGGTCTCTGAGGGGTTGAGTACATATCCGTTATTTGGGTTGTTGCTGATATGGGTTCCGCTCTTACAGCGGCTCACTTTTGAAAAGCGCAAAAGTAAGCAAAACGCTCTTGCCCCACCACTCGGCACCTCGCTAGGGCTCGGTGTGCCCGAACGCAGGTATTACTCCGCGGGCCGCCGCGACGGGGCGTCCCTGCCCCGTCGCGGCTAAACCGGCGTCCTGCCGGTTTACCCGCTCCGTACTACCTGCGTTCGGCCAGCGTGGTTTAACGGGGCGCCTAAGATCAAGATCAAAAG
>NZ_JACARE010000063.1 GCF_013386765.1 Pseudomonas yamanorum | reverse complement strand
AACTCGACCACCTTGGCACCCCACAAGAACTCACCGCGCCCGACGGCGAAATCGTTTGGTCCGCCCACTACCGCGCCTACGGCCAAATCGCGAAGCTGGACGTCAATACCATCACTAACCCGCTGCGCTTCCAGGGCCAATACTTCGACCCGGAAAGCGGGCTGCACTACAACCGCCATCGCTACTACAATCCGGACGTTGGTCGCTACCTGACGCCTGATCCGGTGAAGCTGGCGGGCGGGCTGAACGGATACCAGTACGTGCCTAACCCTACGGGGTGGGTGGATCCGTTGGGGTTGAACACCTGTCCCGGAGGCGATGGATGTAAACCGGAAACTAAGGCTGAAGATCCAACAAAAACGGCAGCCGTTGATACAGGGGAGCCTAAGCAGCCGAAAAAACAGGATAGGGAGTACCTTTATCGTGGAGATAAAATACACCCAAATGAAGTTTTTCGAGACGGTTTCAAAAGCAAGGGCGACAGTAACGACTTATACTTACACGCTCTTGACAGCAACAACCCACCAAGCAACTTTATAAGTACATCTCCTTTAAAAGTTGTAGCAATTGATTTTGCAACTAGATACGGCACACGAAAAGGATTCCTCTACGCATTAAAAAAGATACCTGGCCATGACTTAAATAAGGAATTAGGAAAACTGGTACCTTTTGACAATGAAGCAGAAATTTCAATACAGAGTAAAATTGACACAAAAGACATCTTGGGTGTTACACCCATGAAACGAGATGGCAGCTATGTAGGCTATTCACTTCCAAATCCAAACCGGAAAATAAAATGAAGACTAAAAATATTAAAGCAATAATAAACAACAAAAAACAGGACGTGATATTCCAATATGATTCTGCGCATATAAAATTAAAATTTTCCGAAGCCGATGACTTTAAAAAAATCTACACCGGAGAGGACATGTATATTTGCCTAGCAAAAGTGAGAGTCGACTTCCCTCACATAAAGTTTCTTTGCAAAGGTGCAAAATTAAACGTCAGACCCTCAAGTATGGCTTCACAAATGAGTGGCGGGATGGTCGCATATGAGCTGACCATGGGAAAACGTCCAACGCGAGAAGATTTAGTTCATATATTTGAATATGAGGAACACAATATTACAAATGACCCCAACGAACAAAATGACTTTTATAATCGCTGGCTAGATTCAATAGGTGCAACCAAAGATTAAAACTTAAAATCGAGTACAAATACAAACAACACGGACAAAAAATAACCATAAAAACAAAGACAAATGACCCGCAAGAACAAATTGCTTTTTTTAAACGCTGGCTCGCATCGTTAGGTGCCGAAAGATATGAAGATTTCAACTAATCTGCTAGGCATGCCTCACCTACTTACCAGCGTACGTACCTTACGATGACAGACTAAAGGCCTTTTGAAATGGTCAGCCTACTCGGCAAATCCCAGCATGTTTGGCGCCTACAAAATCGCCATCGCAGGCAAGCCAGCTCCCACAGTTAACCGGTGTCCATCAACAAAAGGTCCGCCATCCGTACTCACCCCACCTGCTGCAACCGCCCAGCCCGAAAATCCTTCGGTGACACTTCAAACTGCTTCTTGAACGACCGACTAAAGTGCGCCGAATCCGTAAACCCCCACTTATACGCAATCGACGTAATCGACTCACTGCGCAAAAACGGGTTGGTCAGATCATCCGCACTGCGCTTCAACCGCGCTCGCTGGATGTACCGGCACACGCTGTCATCCTGTTCCTCAAACAACCGGTACAAATGCCGCACCGAGATGTTCAACCGACTCGCCAACCCCACCGGGCTCAGCCCTGGCTGGGTCAACGATTCATCAATCACTTTCTGCACATAGCTGCGCAGATTGCTGCCCTGCAACCCGCCACAATCATCGCGTTCATCATCCTCTTGCTCAAACGCCGAGCCCAGCAGCGAGACAAACGCCGACTGCAACGCCTGCCCCTCACCCACCGCGCCTTCGCCGCTGAGCGCGTCCTTGCAGAGTTGGTCCATCAGCACGTGCAACATGCGCCCGCAGGCTTTGCTCGAGGAGATTTTGCCGAAGGTCTTGGGCTGGTTGCCAAGCTGTTTGCACACCTCTACGCGGGACAAGGACAGGGACGCGTGTTCGATCAGCCCGAACGGGGTGATGTCGATGGAACCCACCGAGTCCATCAACAGTAATTCGCCGGGGGCAAGTTGCACGCTCTGGCCGTTTTGGGTGATCTGGCAGTAGCCGCTGCGCTGGCTGACGAGGAAGCAGTTCTGGTCGTCATCGTGGTCGGCGCGGGTTTTCGGGCGTTTGATCAGGCCCGCGTTGGTGCGCAGGTTGGCCAAAGGCAAACCGCCGCGGGAAAAGGTGGTGATGCTGCCGATGAACAGCGAGCGGTTGAAGGCCAGTTCTGTGTCGAAGTGACCGCAAACCGCGCGCAGATCCCGGGTCCAGCGATCCAGCCCGTCTTGCCCTATCTGTTGCATGCTCATGGTTGTTTCCACCTTGGCTTTTTGTTTTTGTCGGGCAATAGTTAACATGTTATCTATATGCGCGCAACAAGTACGTGTCTGCCAAGGTGGTTGCACTATTGATGCCAAATCCCGCGATCAGTGGGCCTGTAATGCGCGCTGGAAACCGCTCAGAGCGTCCAGCAACCAGGCGCGCTGGATGCTGCTCAAGGCGATATAGCGCCGGAACGCCGGCATGCGGTTGACCACCTCGCTGCCGCCCATATGCTCAAGCCGCACGCACCACTGCTGATCCGCCAGGTCGATGCGCAAACGCTTGAAGTCCAGCGGCATCAGGGCCCGATGCAATGCACTGCCCTCCTGCAATTCAGTTTGCAGAATGCTTAATAGCGCCTTGTCTCCCGACCGCTGCCGACAGCGGATTCCGGTGCGTCGAACGGCCCCGGTGTGGTGCAGTTCGAAGCTCGCCGTGCCCTGCTGCGAGGCAGGGATGCGCAGGACGAATTCGGTCATCACCAGGTGCATCAACAGCTGGGATTCGGTGCGCTCCACGATCTCCAATTGCAACCCGAGGTCGCCCAGGGCAACCCGGGCCGTGGTCGGGCCGCACACCTCATAACCGGCCAGGCCAAGGTTACGTCGCAAGTGCTCCAGCGTAACCCCGGGCCGATACCCGGCAGGCGCGCGCCGGGCGCTGAACAGCTCAGACAGTTTTTGCAGCATGGCTGACATACCCGTTGTGGGACTGACCCGGCTCATGGGCGAACTCCTTGGCCAACACCTCTTCCACCGAGGCAGGCTTGAATGGATTGACCTTCTGCACCACCAGGGTCCAGAACAGCGCGTACGCCGCCGTGCACCCGAGCATCACGCCAAAGGGGATGTAGATGTCGGCAGGGTTCATGCCCGGCGGGGTGATAAACCACATGCCCAGCAGGATGCCGATGCTCGACAGAATCTGCGGCAGCGGGAAGAACGGCGAACGATAAGCGCGAGGCAGATCCGGCCGGCGAATCCGCAAAATCACCACCGACAACGTCACCAGCAGGTAAGCAAAACTCCAGGCACACACCGCCGCCAGCACCAGGTGCATGATGTTGTCGGTGTTGCCCCCCAGGTACAGCGCGTGCAGGCACGGGATCAGCATCGCCACCAGGATGCACAGCAGCGGCGTCTTGAAGCGCGGGTGCAGGTAGGTGAAGACCTTGGGCAACGCGCCGTCGACCGCCATGCCATACAGAATCCGGGGCACGCCGGCCATCAGGGTGTTGATGGTCGCAGCGCCGGCAAACAGAAAGCCGATGCCCAGCCACATCGGGCCGATGCTGCCCATCACCTGCTCGGCGAATTTCGGGATGGCCATCGGCGTGTCCAGCAGGTGCACGCCGCCCGCCGCGTCGATCAATACGTTTTCCACCTGGCGCTTCATCGCGGCGCCGTAGATGAACATGCAGGTGGCCACGCCCAGCAGCCCCAGCACCATCGCCCTGGGCATGACCTTGGCCGAGTTGCGCAGGTCCGGCGCCAGCGGCGTGACGAATTCGCAGCCAACGAACATGAACATCGCCATGCCCACCAGCGACAGGATGGTGATCAGGTCGGTGCCCACCAGGGACTCACCGAACCAGCCGTCCAGTTGCACCGCCGGGGCCGCGATCAGGCCCAGCACGCCGAACACCATCAAGGTGGTCCACATGCCGAACGTGAGGATGATCTCCGCCCGGCCGAACGCACTGACACCAAACGCATTCAGTACCCCGAACACGATCACGAAACCCACTCCCAGCAACCACGAACCGCCGGCAGATTCCGCCAGGGTGTTGAGGTGTTCGAAGTTCACCAGCGCCATCACCCCGGACAGGATGGTTTCGGCGGTGCCGGCAAACACATGCACGATCAGGTACGCCGACAAGGTGCCGGTAATCGCGAAGAACCGGCCCATGCCGCAATTGATGTAGTCGTAGACCGAGCCGGTGGTGGGCAGGATCGAGGCGGCTTCGGCGAAGGTGGTCGCCTGGGCCAGCATCATTACCACCGCGATCAGCATCGCCACCGCGAAGGCGCTGCCGCCGATGCCAAACCCCATGGTCGCGGTGAGGATCACCGGGCTGGCCATAATCAGGCCGATGGTGCTCGCCAGCGCCGTGGGAAAGCCCACCGTGCCGCGTTTCAGGTGTTCGGTGAGCCGGTCGTTGATCGACATGGTGCGGATCCTCAAGAAGCGGATTTTTAGAAGTATTGGCACTCTGCGCCCCGCCCTGGCTGATCGTCTTGCTCCTGGCTGCCGCCGGTTTTGTTGCTGCCTGCCACCGCCGCGCCGCTGGCGGCCTGGGACAATTGCCTGGCACGCAGGGGAAAGACTTGGCCCGGCGGCGCTCGCCCTAATGCTCCCTCAATTCACCTTGCTGGGGACTATAACAATGCAACACACACAACAAATCCGTCACCTGTACAGTGCCATCAGCCTGGGCATCGCCCTGACACTCATCGAGTCATCGGCCCAGGCCTTCGAGCTGTATGCCGATGACGACACCCACGTCACCGGCAACTTCCTGGCGGTGTACGGCCTGTTCAACAGCCGCAAGAACTACGACGGCACCACCGGCGGTTCAACCTGGCGCGAAGGTTTCATCAAGTATGGCTTGAGCATCGACCAGCGCTTCGGCGCCCTGGGCAGCGTGTATGGCACGGCCAACCTGGTCAGCTCCGGCACCTGGGGCGACGGCGACGCGTCCGGCGTGACCACCGGCAGCGAGCGCACCACCAAGTTCGACGAAGCCTTCGCCGGCTGGCGCTCGGGGGAGCTGTTTCCGGCATTGGGCAAGGAGGGTGTGGACCTGTCGTTCGGCCGCCAGGTCATCATGCTCGGCGACGGTTTCATCATCAACGACGACGGCCCGAACCTCGGCAAGGGCGTGGGCGACGGCAAGTTCAACCGTGGCGGCGCCTACTACATCGCCGCGCGCCATGCTTTCGATCAAACTGCCGTGCTACGCCTGGGTGGCAAGGACGGCGTGCATGGCAGCGTGATGTGGATCAAGTCCGACAACCGCGCCCAGGCCAACACCGAAATGGCCGCCGGTACACTGGACTACACCGCTGCGCCCGGCACCCTGGGGTTGACCTATATCCATGGCATCAGCGTTGACGACCGCTACGCCAATGACCTGCAAAAACAGCGTGCCGGCATGAACATCTACAGCCTGCGGGGCGCCGGCAATGCCGGGATCGAGAACGCGCACTTTTCCTTTGAATACGCCTGGCAGGACAAGGACGCCGGCCCGGAGAAAGCCTGGTACACCGAGGGCGGTTATACCTTCGCCGCACTGCCCTGGTCACCGGACCTGACCTACCGCTACAGCCGCTACTCGAAGAACTGGGACGCGATGTTCTCGGGCTTCAACCGTGGCTACGGCACCTGGGTGCAGGGTGAAGTGGCGGGCAATTACTCGGGGCCGTTCAATACCAACACCGAGGTGCAGCATGTGGCGTTGAAGGTCAAGCCGCTGGACAGCGTCACCCTGGGCGCGCTGTTCTTCGACTACAAGACGTTGAGCAAGGGCGGCATGCTCAACCTCGATGGGCGCGAACTGGACCTGTACGCGGAGTGGGCGGTGAACGAACACCTGATCGTCACGCCGCTGCTGGGTTTGTACAAGCCCAACAAGGATGAGAGCAACGGCGGCAATCAGGTGGGTGGCAATGGCACCAATCTCTATAGCCAAGTCACCGTGGCCGTGCCGTTCTAGCGCAAATCCAATGGGCTGATGAGGACCAAATGTAGGAGCTGGCTTGCCTGCGATGGCATCACCGCGGTGTCTCTGATGTACCGAGGTGTCTGCATCGCAGGCAAGCCAGCTCCCACATTCAAGCGGCGTCAGTCCTCTAGAGAGGCGTTCGCCCTACGGTTGCCGCTCTTCGATCCGCGCATACGCCCCCTGGTGATAGAGCAACGGCGCACGACCAAAATCATCAAACGCCACCACCTTGCCGATCATGATCCAGTGATCACCACCATCCACTTGCTGGTACTTCTCGCAGTGAAACCGCGCCGAGCAATCGGCGAAGACCGGCGAGCCGCCCTCCCCCGGTTCGAATTCGATTTCGGCAAAACGATCATCCCTGGGCCGGGCAAAGTTGTTCGACAGGTGGATCTGGTCGGCCGCCAGCACGTTGACCGCAAAATGGCTGGCCTGCTCGAACACCTCGTGGCTGTTGGAGCGTTTGTCGATGCTCCACAACACCAGCGGCGGGTCCAGGGACACCGAGTTGAAGCTGTTGGCGGTAACGCCGACCTTGCGCCCGCTGGCATCAGCGGCGGTGACCACGGTGACGCCGGTGGCAAAGTTGCCCAGGGCCCGGCGAAAGGCACGTGGGTCGAAACTGTTATCAGACATGCAAGACTCCCGGACTGCATCAACGCGCAGTCCTGATTGTTGTGATGGCCGGGTCGGCGTCAAATCATGCTCGGATCAGGCTCAAGCCCCATCAGCTCGCGCCCCAGAATCTGCGCGCACACGTCGTAGTCGGTGTAGGCGTGGGCGCCGGTCATATGGGAATCGCGGAACAGGCGCTGCATCTCGTTGTGCTCGAACCACGCATTGCCACCGGCGGCCTCGAACAAGCGGTCCACCGCCTGGATGCACATCTTGGTGGCGTACGCCTGGTTGGTGCGCCAGAACGCCAGGGTCTCGCGGCTCGGGTAACGGTGCTGTTCGCTGTGCTCAGCGTGTTCCTGCCAGGTCTTTTCCAGGAACGCCCGGGCAGCGGCCACCTGGTGCGTCGACTCGGCCAGGCGCATCAACGCCGGGGTCGCGGCGCCCACCGCCGCACCGGTGTAGGCACGCACGCGGGTCTTGGTTTTTTCGCGGAACACCTCAAGCATGCGCTCGGCCACGCCCAGGCTGACGGTGGAGAAACCACTGGCGAAATACGGCCGGTACGGCGAGTAGAAAATCTTGCTGTCGGGGTACAAACCAAAGCCGGCGGACTTGCCTTCCATCATGTCCCGGGCTTTCTGGATGCGGTGTTCGGGCACCAGCACGTTGTCGATGATCAGGGTCTTGGTGCCGCTGCCTTTCATGCCGGCAGCGAACCAGTCATCGCGAATCTGATAGTCGCTGCGGGGCAGGACCGCGAAGCAATAGTCCTGGGTGCCCTCGGCGTTTTTGCGACGGAAGCCGACAATCGCCCACTCGGCGTGATCGCAACCGCTGCTCCAGCCCATTTCACCGCTGAACAGCACACCGCCTTCAACCTCTTCGGTACGGCCAAACGGCGCGATGCTGCTGCTGGCGGTGGCATTCGGGTTATCGCCCCAGACTTCCTGCTGCAGCTTGGCGGGAAACAGCGCCAGCTGATGGCTGTGGGTGCACAACAGGCTCATGGCCCAGGCGGTGCTGGCACAGGCGCCGGCCAGCAAGGCAATGCAGTCGGCAAATTGCGGCAGGGAGATTTCCATGCCGCCAAAGGGTTTGGGTTGAAAGGCACGGTGCATGCCGATGCTCTTGAGCAGCGCAATGTTCTCGTCGGGGACTTTGCGGTCCTGCTCGGCCTGGAAGGCGTTGGCAGCGATGGTCGGCAGAATCGCCTTGAGGTCTTCGAGGAGCGGGTTTGGCTTTTTCATGGACGGCCCTGCTTATTATTGGATGTCCGGCTGGCGTTCAAACTCAACGAACGGCGCTGGATGTGGGGCCAGTATGGAGCGGGCAACACCCGCGGAAAATGCACCTTCCACAGCCAAGATTGCACTTTCCACAGGCCTGGCAGCCACAGACATATCGCCCGGCAGGCACAGACAAGCCCGGCTCGCCCAGGCTGGTTAACCTCGGGCTTTTGCGAGCAGGAACATCCCATGAGCGATATTGCGCTGCTGCCTGAAGTCCACGCCTTCCTCCGTCGAAACCATGCCTTGTTTATCGACGGCGGCTACGTGCCAAGCCATTCCAGCCAGACCCTGGACGTGGTCAACCCGGCCACCGGCGAAGTGATCGCCCAGGTGGCTGACGCCGACCTTGCCGATATCGACGCGGCGGTGGAATCCGCCCGGCGCGGCTTCCGCCAATGGTCCCAAGCCGCACCGGCGACACGCGGCAACGTGCTGCTGAAACTCGCCGACCTGCTGGAGCAACACCGCGAAGAACTGGCCCAGATCGAAACCTGCCAGTCGGGCAAGATCATCCAGATTTCCCGGGCCTTTGAAGTGGACCAGGCCGCGCACTTCCTGCGCTACTACGCCGGCTGGGCCACCAAGATCAGCGGCCAGACCATCACCCCGTCGCTGCCCTCCTTTGCCGGCGAACGCTACACCGCGTTCACCCTGCGCGAACCGGTGGGCGTGGTGGTGGGCATAGTGCCGTGGAATTTCTCGACCATGATCGCCATCTGGAAACTCGCCTCGGCGCTGGTGACCGGTTGCAGCATCATCATCAAGCCCAGCGAGTTCACCCCGCTGACCATCCTGCGCATCGCCGAACTGGCCATCGACGCCGGCCTGCCGGCGGGCGTGCTGAACGTGTTGACCGGTGGCGGGCACGTGGGCCAGGGCCTGGTGGAGCACGCGGGCACCGACAAGGTCTCGTTTACCGGCTCGGTGCCCACCGGCATCGCCGTGGGCCGCAGCGCCATGGGCGCCGGGTTGACCCGGGCGACCCTGGAACTGGGGGGCAAGAATTCCGCCGGGTTCCTGCGGGATATGGACCTCGACAAGGCGGTCAACGGCATCATCGAAGCCGGCTTCCTGCACTCCGGCCAAATCTGCGCGGCGGCCGAACGCTTCTTCGCCCACCGCTCACAGATCGAGCCGATCATGGACAAGCTGGCGCAACGCCTGAGCCAGCTGCACATCGGCTCGCCCCTGGATGAGCGCACTGAATTCGGCCCGGTGACCAACCGCCAGCACCAACAGAAACTCGAATGGTTTTTTGCCAAGGCCCGCGCCGAGAACAACACGATTGTCCACGGCGGCAAGCTGATCGACCGCCCGGGCTGCTATGTGGAGCCCACCGTGATTCTCGCCAACACCATCAACGACACCCTGCTCAACGAAGAAACCTTCGGCCCGATCGCCACGTTCTTCCCCTACGACACCGAGGAAGAACTGCTGGAACTGATGAACAACACGCCTTACGGCCTGAGCGCCAGCCTCTGGACCAACGACTTGAGCAAGGCCCTGCGCATGGTACCGGCGATCAACGCGGGCACGGTGTGGGTGAACATGCACACGATGCTCGACCCGGCGGTGCCGTTTGGCGGCAACAAGTCTTCGGGAGTGGGCCGTGAGTTTGGCGGGGCCTTTATCGAGGACTACACCGAGCTCAAGTCGGTGATGATTCGCTACTGATAAACCGGGCGACCGATCGTTCCCACGCAGAGAGTGGGAACGATCGGCGTGGGAGTGATCGCGAGCCTGCTGACAAACCCGCTCTCCTGACCAACCGCTCCCACACTGGATTTATGTTGCCAGTTGGATTTCGGATGTGATCAGGCCACCGGACACTCCCGGTTCAGCGCCTCATCCACCAACAACTGCGCCATCTCCACCAATTGCACCACTGCCAACACTTGCTTGCGGCTGGCCCCATCAAGATGCTCGGCACAGTCATAGGCGCTGACAGCCGCCGATTCAAGAATCTCGCTGGCATTACACAAGGCGACTTCGGTGCTGAGGCCGGCACGTACGGAGAATAGTTTGTCGGAGGACGGAGGCGAAGCGGCAGGTTCTGAGTTGAGGTCGTAGTGCTTGAATGCGCGCTGGGCAGCATCGTGGAATTTCTGGTCGTTCAAGTAATGCGGCGGGTTGGGCGAGACCTTTTTCATGGTGAAGCTCCTCTATGAGTAAGCACCTCCACGCTCGCTACCACACGATTAAGGAGGCGACTGTACACGGGGTGGTAGACCGGTCATAGAAACCCGGCAGGCCGAAGCCTCCCATGCACAGCCGCCACAAAGCAGCCCGCACAAAAAAACGCCCTTGAGCGTTTTGGGATCTATGAAATAGCCGGGCTACCACACCCGTTCGCTGAATTGGCAGCGACCCGCGAAGGTTAGCGGCGAGAAGGACTGGAAGCAACCTGAAATCTGTGTGGGAACGGTCTGCGTAGGAACGGGCGATACCGCTGCCGGCGTATGCCCATTGTTGATCGTTCCCAGGCTCCGCGTGGGAATGCATACCGTGACGCTCCGCGTCACCCTCGCGCAAGGCTTCAATGTCGCGTCGGCAGAGGGACGCGGAGCGTCCGAGGCGGCATTCACACGCAGAGCGTGGGAACGATCAAACGGCTCAGTGAGCGGCCCATCAATATGCAGGTCAGTAGCGGATACAGCCAGGTGCCTTTTAAATACCTGTACAAGTTTATAATTTTGTACAAGTATCAGGTATCGAAGCTTCCGCTGTATCACGCCCGCTCGGGGAGACATGCAATGACCCGTCTATTGGTTTCACTGGCCTTGATCCTCGGCCTGTGCAGTTGCGGCAGCGTTGACGTCAAACACTATGCCGACCAGCAACCGCAGCTGGACCTGGTGCGTTTCTTCAGCAAGCCAGTTAAAGCCTGGGGCATATTCGAGAAACGCTCGGGCGAAGTGGCCAAGCGTTTCGAGGTGAATATCGCCAGCCACCGCGAAGGTGAAAACCTGATTCTCGACGAGCGCTTTGTTTACAGCGACGGCACTCGCCAGCGGCGTGTCTGGACCCTCACCCCCGATGGCCCGGGCCATTGGCGCGGGCGGGCGGATGATGTCGTCGGTGAGGCCAAGGGCGAAGTGGCCGGCAACGCATTGCGCTGGCGCTACATCCTTAACCTGCCGGTGGACGGCTCCGTGTACGAAGTAAGCCTCGACGACTGGATGTACCTGATGGACGAAGACACCCTGATCAATCGCTCCAGCATGTCCAAGCTGGGCATCGAAGTGGGCCAGGTGACGCTGTTCTTCCGTCGCCAGTCTTCGCAACCCTGACCGGCAAGGAGCGAACCATGAACCTGCAAACCCTGACCCAACTGGCCACCCAAGGCGACGTCCGCGAAATGGAACTGCTCTCCCTGGAAGGCGGTTTCTATCTGGCGCGCGTCCGGCTGGACCACGGCCAGTTCACGCTGCTGGACGCCGCCGCAAAGCCCATGCACTTTCGCTCCGTCAATCACCTGCGTGACGTGTTGCAGTCAGTCCCGGCATTCCCCTGCACCCTGGTGCATCAGTGCGTCCATGATGAAATGTGCGGCCGGCGTGAAGGGCCTATCGAGCCACTGCGCACACCGTTTTCCCTGGAAGTGCCCTGGTGATCCCTCCAGTTCGAAATCTGTGCCTGGTGCTGGGCGACCAGTTGTCGTTTGACCTCGCCTCGTTGAAGGGGCTGGATAGCCAGCGCGACGCGGTCTTGATGGTCGAGGTGATGGAGGAAGCCAGCCATGTACCCCACCACCCGCAGAAAATCGTCCTGGTCTTCAGCGCCATGCGCCACTTTGCCCAGGCGTTGCAGCAGCGCGGCATTCGGGTGCAGTACGTCACCCTGGATGACCCGCAAAACACCGGCTCGGTACCGGGCGAGTTAAGGCGCTGGCAATCGCTGATGCAAGCGCGTGAAGTGCACCTGACCGAATGCGGCGACTGGCGCCTGGAGCAATCCCTGAAAGACTGCGGCTTAGCGCTCCAGTGGCACGCCGACAGCCGGTTCCTGTGCAGCCGCGACGAGTTCGCTGCCTGGGCAAGCGGCAAAAAACAGCTGCGCATGGAGTACTTCTACCGGGAGATGCGCCGCAAGAGCCGGCTGTTGCTCAACGGTGACGGGACGCCCGTCGGCGGCGCCTGGAACTTTGATGCAGACAACCGCAAGGCCCTGCCCAAGGGCACCAAGGCGCCCTACCCGGCGCGCTTCAGCTCGGACTCGATCACCCAGGGCGTATTGGCGCTGGTGGCTGAACACTTCAGCAGCCACTACGGCGCTCTCGACACTTTCGATTACCCGGTGACCCACGCCGATGCCCAGGCACTCTGGGATTACTTCCTGGATTACGGCCTGGCGGGGTTCGGCGACTACCAGGACGCCATGGCCAGCGGCGAGCCGTTTCTGTTTCACGCCCGTATCAGCGCGGCGCTGAACATCGGCCTGCTGGACCTGCGCCAGCTGTGCAGCGATGTGGAAGCGGCCTATTGGTCGGGCAGCATCGGGCTGAATGCCGCCGAAGGTTTTATCCGCCAACTGATTGGCTGGCGTGAATACGTGCGCGGCGTCTACTGGCTGAAGATGCCGGACTACGCCGCCGGCAATGCCTTCGGCAACAGCCGCCCGCTGCCGGAGTTCTACTGGACGGGCGAGACGCAAATGAACTGCATGCGCCAGGCGATCGGCCAAAGCCTGAAACACGCCTACGCCCATCACATCCAGCGGCTGATGGTCACCGGCAATTTCGCCCTGCTGGCCGGCATCGTGCCCAGCCAGATATGCGAGTGGTACCTGGCGATCTACATGGACGCTTTCGACTGGGTCGAACTGCCCAACACACTGGGCATGGTGATGCATGCCGATGGCGGCTACCTCGGTTCCAAACCGTATTGCGCCAGCGGCCAATATATAAAGCGCATGTCGGACTACTGCCGCGACTGTGCCTACAAAGTCACTGAAAGCACCGCTGAGAATGCCTGCCCGTTCAATTCGCTTTACTGGCACTTCCTGATGCGCCACGGCGACCTGCTGCGGGGCAATCAACGCATGGCCATGCTGTATAAAAATCTCGATCGCATGCCTGAATCCAAACAGGACGCGCTCTGGAACCGGGGCCAGAGGTTGCTGGCCAAGCTGGATGCGGGTGAATCACTCTGACAGGGTGACCCGCTGTTTCCCGGCCCGCTCACCGAGCAGCATCAACCCACCGCCTGTGAGCAGCAAGCCCGCCGCGATAACAATGTAGTCGCCGTACACATCCGCGCCTTGCACGAGGTTGAGCGTCTGGGAACACGCCAGGGTGCCGGTCAACGAAGCAATGGCCAGCACCGGCGTCACCGTCGCCGACACCCGGCCCATATACCCCGCCGGCACGGCCTCTTGCAGCATCGGCCCCTGCACCATGGCAAACACCGAAAAGCACAGCCCGCAGCAGAACATCAGCGCCCAGGCCAGGTAAAACGGCGGATGCAACGCGTAGCCCAGGTAGCTCAACCCCAGGCACAGCAGCGCCACGGTAAACGCCCGGCGAATGCTCAAGGCCCTCAACAACGGCCGCACCAGCAAGGCCGCCACCAGCCCGCCGACGGGGAACGCGGCGAGCACCAGGCCATATTCACGCGGGCTCAGGCCCAACGTTTTGAAGGCATACAACGACAGGACGACGTTATTGATGCCGAGGGAAACCCCGTACAACGCCACACCGGTCAGCAGCGTCCGAATCGACGGGTGCCCCCAGCAAAACCGCAGGCCGTCCAACAGTCCACGCCAGAATGAGGCGCGCTCGACCGGTAATGCGGCGCGCAAGCCCCGGGTGGCCACGATACACAGCGCCGAACAGCTGAACGCCAGCACATTGATCAGCAACGCCCAGATCGGCCCCACCCACACAAACAGGGCCGGGCCCACGGAGGCTGAAAGCACCGAAATGCCGGTCAGGGAAAACATCGTCTTGGCCGACGCTTCCACCCGGCGCTCAACGGGAATGATCACTTGCATGATCGCCTGACGGGATGGGTTGAAGAACTGCGCGGCGCTGCTGTTCAGCACCAGCAACAGCAGTACACCGGCGAATACCTGCATCGGGTCCGGTCCGGACAGCGAATAGATCAGGACAAAGATCAGGAAGTTGATCACCCGGATCGCATCAGCCGTGATCATCACGTAGAGCGCAGGCAGGCGGTCGACCCAGGCGCCCGCCAAGGGTGCCACCAGCACCCGCGGAAGCGCCGATGCCGCCACCGCCAGGCCAACGGCGCTCGGCACAAAGGCGCTGTCACGGAACAGGTCGGTCACCAGCCAGACGATGACCGTGCTCTCCAACACAAACTCGCCGAAGGACGAGAGCGCCTGGCCCAGCCATAACAGTGAAAAATTGCGGCTGATGAAAAACCCGGCAAACCGGTGTGCCCCCTGCTTCGTCCTGAACACCATCGCTTCCCTGTGCGAAACCCTGTGAAATTTTCCGGCCGCTGCGAATTGTTGTGAAGCCGGCGATAAATGGCCAATTGCCCATGCTAACGTCGGCGTCGATGTCATCCATTCCATTGAGGGAGCAGCGCCGATGTCTACTACCGTAACACCCGCCGGTGGCGGACCGACTACTCAAAAAGCCTCGACGTCGGTATTCGACGACAAGTTGAATATTTCCAAGTCGAGCAAGGTGATCGCTGATTACATGCGCCAGACGGGCAAGTCGGCGATTACCAAGCAAGAGCTTTCGCAACTGGCCAGCAATGCCTCGGGCAAGGTGCCCGCCGATGTGAGCGCTGCGGCCCAGTATATGGAGCGCCACCCCGACGTGTTCACCGCCATCGAAACCCATGACGTGGCGGGTGCCGATAACCTCTCCGGCGTATGGAACTTCGACTGGGCGGCCAACGGTGGCCTGAACGGCACGGCCACCGATGCGATCGCCAAGATGCAGGACACCTTCGATTTTGCGATTGCCAAGTCGGCGCAGATCACCGAGATCAGCACCGGTAAAAAGGCCGAGCTGGACTCAACCAAGCAACGGCCGCAGAACTAGGTTTCTGGACGCAACAAAAATCAAATGTGGGAGCTGTCGAGCTTTAGCGAGGCTGCGATAGCGGTGGGCCAGGCAACATCCATGTTGACTGTGCTGACGCCATCGCAGCCTCGCTAAAGCTCGACAGCTCCCACAGGATTTCCTTTGTTCGTTAGAGCGCCGGCCTGCGGTCAGAAGTGAAACGCGACCCCCGTGGTCACGTTGAACGCATCCCCCACATAGAAGTTGGCCGAATCCTGGCCCTTGGCGTCATACGCGGTGTTGGTGGCCGTGGCATAGCGCTTGTTGGTCAGGTTGCGCGCATCGACGAACACTTCCCACTTCTTGCTCGGTGCCTCATAGCCCACCTTCGCGCCCCACAACGTGTAAGACGGCGCACTCAGTGAGTTGGCAAAATCGACGTAATAGCTGGACGCCGCCCGGGCGTTGAGCTGCGCATAGAAACCGCTGCCCTGGCGATATTCCAATTCAGCCTGGTAGACCTGCCGTGGCAGGCCCGGCAGTTGGTTGTCACCGAACACCGAGTCATTGCGGTAGTGGAAGTCGTTGAAGGTGTAGGCCTGGCGCAGGGTCACGGTGTCGCCATTGCCGCCGTCCCACAGCTGCGCATTCAAGCCGGCTTCGATGCCCTGGTGAATGGTCGCGCTGCCGTTGGAGGTGGCCACCAGTTGGTCCTGGGTAGCGGTTGCCTGGCGCACCACCACCGACAGCAATTCTTTCTGCACCCACGAACGGTAGACCGTCAGGCTCCCGTCGAAAATACCGTGGCTGCCGCGAATCCCGAACTCCACGGTGTTGGCTTTTTGTGGCCGCACATCGCGGATATACGGCGTGCCGGTGCTGCCCAACTGCCAGGTCACCGGTGGGTCCACCGAGCGGCTGACGTTGCCGAACACTTCGAATTCCGGGGTCAGCTGATAACGCAGGCCGATGCGCGGCGCGACGTCGGTCTCGTCGTATTCCACGCCACTGGGGAACGCGCTGGTATTGGTGCTGGTGCTGTATTCGATCTGTGCCTTGCGCTTGATATCAATCAGCGACAGCCCGGTGGACAGCCACGTACGGTCATTAAGTTGCAGTTCGTTGCCGAGGGAAAACACGGTGTCCCGGGAGCCGGTGTAGTTGGTTTTCTGCTGGGTGATGCCGGTGGCCTTGCTGTGGGATTTCACATCGGCCAGGTACGCCAGGGTGTTGCTGAAGGTCACGCTGCTGTCGCTGCGCAGGCCGAAGAAGGTGTCGGCGGTGCGCAGGTAGCGCAGGGTCAGGTTGACGTCCTGGGAGCGCCATTCCTGGGGCGTTGGCGAATAACGCCAGCCGTTGTCCAGCGGGTAGTCGTTGTAGCCCAGGCCGACTTCGAGCTTGGCATTGTCGTCAAAGGTGTAGGTGGTGGTGCTGCCCAGCAGGGTCGAGCCGTCCTTCTTGCGCCCGATGGGCACGAGGTTGCTCGTGGGGTCGTGCTTGAGCTGGTATTTGGTCAGGGTGTTGCCCTGGCTGAGGGTTTCTTCCTTGTAGCGAATGTAGAAGCGCGTCTCCAGTTGCGGGCTGAACACGTGGCCGAAGTTGGCGACGATCCCCTGCCCTTTGTTCGGCGTGTTGTCCTGGTAACCGTCACGCTCGTTGTGCTGGATGCTGACGTAGTAGTCGTTGTCGCCGTCCACGCCACCGGTGCTCAGTTGCTGCTTGCGGTAGCCGAAACTGCCGGCTTCGAAGCGTGCGTAGTTGCCCGGATCGGTGCGGCCGGTCTTGCTCACGAAGTTGATCGCGCCACCCAGTGACAACGCCGAATAACGGAAGGCGTTGGCGCCATAGAGCACCTCGGTGTGGTCCACGGAGGCCATGTCCAGCATGTCTTCCTGGGTGCCGCCTGGGCCGGTCAGCGGCAGGCCGTCGTAGAGGAATTTGATCCCCAGCACATAGCCTTGGTAGAAGGTATTGAGGCCCGAACCACGGATCGAAATCTTGTTGGCGCCCGAGCCGCTGGTGGCCTGGGCGAAGACTCCCGGCTGCAACGCCAGTACGTCTTCGGCATTCGCCGCCCGGCCCTGCTCGATCTTGCGGTTGTCGATCACCGCGGTTTTGCCGGGCACCTTGGCCAGTTGCTTCTCGGCTTTTTGCGCTTCAGTGGCTTCGGCGCCGGTGACCACCACCGTGGCCAGGGTCGGGTCTGTCTGGGCGGCAACAGCCGCACCGTGTATCAGCATCAACAGCACGCCAAGGCTGGACGCGGTGGCCAGTGACTCAAAACGACGAGCGCGTGGTTCAAACAGTTGCCGCATGGACTCAATACTCCTGGGGTCTCTAATTAGTTGGAGCATCTATTCGTATAGTCGCGCTCTGTTTTCAACTTTGCAGGGTTCGTGCCACGTCAAAACATCAATAAACGCTGGCCCAGCGCGTAATTTAACCGCCATTGGCGCAACACTTTGCTGGTGAAATGTTCGATTCACAACAACGCTTAAAAAACACATTTAATTATATGTTTAATCGATAAAAGCATAACCAAAGCCCCGCCCCACAAGCCTCGGACCCAACTGTGCAAATCCCAACAGCGGACCAACAAAAGTTGCATATCCGACACTCTTCGTTCTTGCACACCCATAAGAAAGCGCAAGTTATCGGCCCACTATTACTTGGTATGAGTCTTGCTCCATCCAACATTCAGGGAAATTAATTAAATGGGGTATTCACGTGACGGCCAACTTACTCTGCACCCGCAGGACGCCGCTGGAGATTGCCCGTGACCTGGCGAGCGAATTCGCCCGCACCGCCGTCGACCGCGACGCCAGCGGCGGCACGCCCAAAGCCGAGCGCGACAAGCTGCGCGGCAGCGGCCTGTTGTCCCTGAGCATTCCCGGGCAATTCGGCGGGCTGGACGCCAACTGGTCGGAAACCTTCGAAGTGGTGCGCGAATTCGCCCGGGTCGACAGCTCCATCGCCCACGTATTCGGTTTTCATCACCTGATGCTCGCCACCGTCCGGTTGTTCGCCACGCCCGTACAGTGGCAAACCTGGTTCAGCCTGACGGCCAGCAACAACTGGTTCTGGGGCAACACCCTGAACCCGCTGGACACCCGCACGGTGGTCAAGCGCCACACCGGCTGGCGGGAATTCTCGGGGCAGAAGAACTTCTGCTCCGGGGCCAACGACTCGGAAATGCTGATCGCCTCGGCCATCGACGAAAGCGCCGGCGGCAAGTTGCTGATCGCGGCGATTCCCAGTGCCCGCAGCGGGATCATCCTGCACAACGACTGGAACAATATGGGCCAGCGCCAGACCGACAGCGGCAGCGTGACCTTCAAGCGCGTACGTGTGGAAGAGTCCGACCTGCTGCTGGACCCGGGCCCGCTGAGCACGCCATTTGCCTGCCTGCGCCCGCTGATTGCGCAACTGCACTTCGCGAATATCTTCCTCGGCATCGCCGAAGGCGCGTTCGAAGAGGCGCGCCAGTACACCCTGGAAGAAGCCCGCCCGTGGTTCCGCTCCAGTGCCAGCCACAGCACCCAGGACCCTTACATCCTCAGCCATTACGGCGATTTCTGGGTGGCGCTGCAAAGCACCCGCCTGTTGGTGGAGCGCGCCGGCCAGGTGCTGGACGCGGCATGGGCCAAGGGGCCGGCACTGACCAGCGAGGAACGCGGGGAAGCGGCCATTGCCATCGCCACGGCCAAAGTCGCTGCCAGCCGCAACGGCCTGGAGTTGTGTAGCAAGGTCTTCGAGGTTACCGGCGCACGGGCGACCAACGCCTCGGTGGCCCTCGACAGGCACTGGCGCAACCTGCGCACCCAGAGCCTGCATGACCCGCTGGACTACAAGCTTCATGAACTGGGCGAATGGGCACTGAACGGTACCCCGCCCATCCCGACTTTTTATTCATAGGGATTACCATGCAACTGCTGACCTTACCGCCCTCGCCCGCCCTTGCCACCTCCATCCGCGCCACCGCACAGGTGTTTGAAGACCCCAGGTCCAAGGCCCTGCTCAAGCATGTGCAACAAGTCGCGCCGAGCGAAGCCAGCGTGCTGATCATCGGCGAAACCGGCACCGGCAAAGAGCTGGTGGCGCGGCATATCCACAACCTCAGCGGCCGCAAGGAACAGCCGTTCGTAGCGGTGAATTGCGGCGCGTTCTCCGAATCCCTGGTGGAAGCCGAACTGTTCGGCCACGAGAAAGGCGCGTTCACCGGCGCCCTCGGCGCCAAGGCCGGCTGGTTTGAAGAGGCCAACGGCGGCACGCTGTTCCTCGATGAAATCGGCGACCTGCCGATGTCGATCCAGGTCAAGCTGCTGCGGGTATTGCAGGAACGTGAAGTGGTGCGCCTGGGGTCGCGCAAGAGCATTCCGATCAATGTGCGGGTGTTGGCCGCCACCAACGTGCAGCTGGAAAAAGCCATCAACGCCGGGCATTTTCGCGAGGACCTGTTCTACCGCCTGAACGTGGTCAACCTGGAACTCAGCCCGCTGCGGGACCGCCCCGGCGATATCCTGCCGCTGGTGCAGTACTTCATCGACACCTACACCCGCCGCCTGGGGTATGGCGAGGTCATCCTGAGCAAGGACGCCGAGCAGCGGCTGGCCACCTACAGCTGGCCGGGGAACATCCGCGAACTGGAAAACGTCATCCACCACACCTTGCTGATCTGCCGCGACGGCGTGATCCAGGCCGATGACCTGCGCATGTCCAACCTGCGTATCGAACGCCAGGAAGACAGCACCACCGCCCATGACCTGCTCGAGCAGGCCTTCCAGCGGCTGTTCGAGGAGCAGATCGACAACCTCCACGAACAGGTCGAGCGCAGCCTGCTGACCGCCGCCTACCGGCTGTGCCACCACAACCAGGTGCACACCGCCGAGTTGCTGGGGTTGAGCCGCAACGTGACCCGCACCTTACTGATCAATCTGGGTGAGCTGAAGGTCAACAAGCGCCGGCCCCTGGCCAACGCCAAGGATGACCGGGTGCTGCACCTGTCGATCTGAACCCCACAGGCGGCGTACTCGGTACGCCGCCTGATCACAGCACCGCTTCGTCCAGGGCATCGCTGAACTGGCGACTCCACAACCGCGCGTATTGCCCGCCCTGGCGCAGCAGTTCTTCGTGGCTGCCGTCCTCGACCACCCGACCATTGTCGAACACCAGGATCCGGTCCAGATGGGCCACGGTGGACAGCCGGTGGGCGACCACCAGCACGGTCTTGTCTTCCATGATTTCGTCGAGTTTGTCCTGGATAAAGCGCTCGGTGATGGAGTCCAGGCTCGAGGTGGCTTCATCCATCACCAGGATCGGCGCGTTCTTCAGCAACACCCGGGCGATCGCAATGCGCTGGCGCTGGCCTCCGGACAACTTGACCCCACGCTCGCCCACCAACGACTCGTAGCCGTGTTCCATGCTGTCGATAAATTCACTGGCGCCGGCGCGGTGAATCGCCTCGGCGACTTCGTCCATCGAGGCATCCAGGCGGCCGTAATGAATATTTTCGCGAATGCTGCGGTGGAACAGGCCGGGCTCCTGGGGAATCAGGCCGATCTGCTGGTGCAGCGAATGCTGGGTCACATCGCGCACGTCCTTGCCATCCACCAGCACCTGGCCTTGCTGCACGTCGTAGAGGCGCAGCAGCAGGCTCAGCAGCGTCGACTTGCCGGAGCCCGAAGCGCCTACCAGGCCGACTTTCTGGCCGGCGGGGATCACGATATTCAACTGCTCGAAAATCGGCCGGCCGGTGCCATAGCTGAAGCCCACGTCGCGAAACTCGATATCCCCGTGCTTGACCTGCAACGCCTTGGCACCGGGTTGGTCGATGACTTCGTGGGGGCGAATCAGGGTGCGCACGCCGTTGGCGATATTGCCGGTGGCTTCGAAGAATTCAAGAAAGCGCCGCGACAGGTTGCCCACGTCACTGATGATCAACAGCGACAGGCTGGTGGACATCACAAACGCGGCGATATCGATGCGGTGACTGCGCCACAGGTACAGGGCGAGCAGCAACAGCCCCAGCTTGAGCACCACGCCACAACTGGTCTGGAACCAGCGGATGCGCTCCATGTAGCCGAGTGAGCGGTAGGCGGCGGTCACCTCCTTGTCGAGGAAGGTGCCCAGGTAACTGTGCTCGAACGCATGCCGGGCAAACAGGCGGATATTGGCCAGGTTGGACACTGCATCCACCACCTTGCCGGTGCTGGTGCTGCGGGCGGCCGAATACTGTTGAGCGAGGGGATGACTGCGCCGCGCCAGCAGGTAACAGATGGCGATAAACGCCAGCGACCAGCCGGCCATGAACAGCGCCAACAGCGGCGAAGCCGTCCACAGCAGCGCTGTGGCCAGGCTCAGCGTTACCAGCAGCGGGATCAGGTCGAACAGCAGGATGCTCAGGGTCTGGTTTACTCCAAGCGTCACCTCGGACACCCGGTGCGCCAGGGCGCCGGCGAACTCGTTGCTGATAAAACGGTGGGAGTGCTGTTGCAGATAGGCGAAGACCACGTGGGTGACTGTGCGCCGCTGCAACGGCAACACATGGATGTGGCAGCCCGCCGCCGCACGGGTGAATAACACCTCGCACACCAGCAGCACCGCAAACAGCGTCAACGGCCAGCGCAGCACCTCAAACGCCCGCTCCGCGTCCAGCCCGTTGCTGACGGTGCGGGTGATCTGCCCGAGGCCCCAGGGAATCAGGATCGAACACACCACGGCGGCAATCTGCAGCAGCAGAATCGCCAGGTACCACCCTTTGAAATGACCGATGAAATGCCGCACAAAGGCCGCCGGGGTCGACGGCAAGTGCTGGACATCCCAGGTGCGAAACGATGAAAAAGACGAGCTCATGGCCTATGGCATTCCTGAATGACGCCTGTGGCCGCGCAGCTTTCAGGCAAAAATGGCACCGTTGGTGCTTGATGGTCAGCAAATGGAACAGACAACCGAATCACCTGTGGCAGGGGGCTTGCTGTGGCAGGGAGCTGCTGTGGCAGGGAGCTTGCTGTGGAGAGGAGCTTGCTGTGGCAGGGAGCTTGCTGTGGCGAGGGAGCTTGCTCCCGCTGGGCTGCGCAGCGGCCCCAAAATCCTGGGAGCGCTTCGCACTCCAGCGGGAGCAAGCTCCCTCGCCACAGCAAGCCCCTCGCCACAGCAAGCTCCCTCGCCACAGCAACCTCCCTCTCCACAGCAGCTCCCTCTCCACAGCAAGCGTACTCACCACAGCAACCTCCCTCACCACAGGTTCAGTGTTACGTTTGCGATTGGTAGCGAATTTCCTCCAGCTCACGACCGCCCCGGGTGAGGGTCCGGCTTGATTCGGCCTGCGCTGTCCATCCGGCGTTTTGGTAAAAACGCACTGCCCGCCGGTTTTCAGCCAGCACCCACAACGTCGCCGTCTCCAGGCCCTGGCTCGCAAGATGCTCCAGGCCCCTGAGCCACAGCGCCCGCCCCACTCCGGTGCCCCAATGCTCGGCCAGCACATACACCGCCTGCACTTCACCGGTTTTGCCAAAATCCGCATCCTCATCACGGCTCGGGCTCACCGCAATCCAGCCCACCACACGCCCCTCGACCTCCGCGACAAATACAGCCTCGTTTGCCTGCTCGATCGACTGCCGCCATAAGGCTTCGCGCCTGGGCTGTGTCGCTTCCAGCGAAGCCAGGTAATCCGCCGGCATCAGCTCACGATAAGCCTCCTGCCAACTGCGAATATGCACCCAGGCAATGGCACCTGCATCCTCGATACGTGCTGCACGAATCATCAAATTCCCTCTGCGCGTTTTGCATAAATCGCCGAGCCCGCCTGCGGCGACAGCCTGCGATAAACCAACCCCGATAATGCACACAGCAATCCGGCACCCGCCATGATCCAGGCGATATCGCCCTGCTCCACCGTGGCATGCCCACGCACGGCCATGATCAAGCCGAGCAACGCCGCCGCGATGCCCACCGACAGACTCAAGGTCAGTTGAATGGTCATCGCCGACAGGCTGCTGGCGCGGCTGGATTGCTCCGGCGGCACGTCGGCATAGGTCAGCGCCCCCAGGGTGCTGAATTGCAGCGAGCGAATGATCCCGCTGCCAAATAACAGCAGTATTACAATCCAGTAAGGCGTTGATACCTCGAACAGGCTGCACGCCAGGATGGTTGCACCTGTGAGCACGGCGTTACTGATCAAGGTACGCCGGAAACCGAAGCGGCTGACGATGCGTACCGCCAGCATCTTCATCAGCAACGCCCCGACGCCACCCGCAACGCTCAACAGACCGGCCTGCAACGGGTTAAGCCCGAAGCACAGCTGGAACAGCAGCACCAGCAAAAACGGCTGTGACGCACTGCCGATGCGCATCAGGTTGCCGCCCCAGAAACTCACCGCAAACGTCGGGATTTTCAGCAGTGAAAAATCGATCAACGGGTGCGCCGTGCGCCGCGCATGCCGGACATACAGCCAGGCACTGAACAGCCCGCCTCCAATCAGCAGCAATGCCCACTGCCGCGGTAACAGGCCGTGGCCCAGCACCTCGAAACCGAACACCAGACCGCCCAGCGCCACACCGCTGAGCAACAGGCCGGGAACGTCCAATGGCTGGCCGGGCGCCCCGGAATAATCCGGGATGTAGCGCAGCACCAGGATCACCCCGAGCACGCCAATCGGCAGGTTGATCAGGAAGATCCAGTGCCACGACAACACCGTCACCAACAGCCCGCCCAAGGGCGGGCCGAGCAACGGCCCCACCAGCGCCGCCACCGTGAGGTACGACATGGCGCGCAGCAGGTTTTCCCGTGCCGACCAGCGCAGCAGGATCACCTGCCCCACCGGTACCATCATCGCCCCCGAAGCCCCCTGGGCCAGACGCGCCAGGGACAATTGCAGCAGCGAGCCCGAGCAGGCACACGCCACCGACGCCAGGGTGAACAGCACAATCGCGCTGATAAATACCCGGCGCGGCCCGAAGCGGTCGGCCGCCCAGCCGCTGACCGGCACAAACAGCGCCACCGCCAGCAGGTACAGCGACACCACCAGGTTCATGCGCACGCTGGGTTCGCCGAAATCCTGGGCCATCTGCGGCAGCGCCGTGAGCACCGCCGTGGCGTCGATCAGTTCCATGAACAGCGCACAGCCGATGATCATCGGTACCCGTCGCGCGTGCCCGGTGCCCACCTCGCCCAAAGGGTGTGAAAGGTCGAGGGCTTTGTTCAAAACAGCCCCGAGGTCGGTGGCGGCGTGCCCTTGAGCTGCCAGGCGCCCACGGCCGCGGCTTTCCAGTGCCGGGGATTGTGGTTGGCCACGGTGCGCGCGTTGCGCCAGTGCCGGTCGAGGTTATGGGCACGGCCCGTGGTGGATGCACCACCCACGTCGAACACCAGCTCGGCGGCCTTGAGTGCCGATTCGGCCGCGATGTATTGCGCTTGCGCCACATCCACTGCGGCCTGGTCGACGGCCACCGCATCCAGGTCCGCAGCCCAGGCGCGGTCGATGGAGTCGGCCGCGTGCAACACCACCGCTTCGGCGGTAAAGGCCCGGGCCGACACGTCGCCCACACTCAGCTCTACATACGGGTCATCCACCGAGCGCGTGGCGCTGCTGTGCTTGATGGGCCGCGCATGTTCCTTGGCGAAGGTCACCGCGTCATTCAACGCATTGCGTGCGATACCCGCCTGCACGGCCGCGAGGAACACTTGCAGGAATGGTGTGACAATCGTGCGCTTGCCTTCCTCGACCGTGCGGGTGCGGATCTCGCTGGCCAACACCTGCACGTCATGCAGATGGGTGGTGCCACTGGCGGTCAGGCGCTGGCCCATGGCGTCGAAATCATCCAGCAGCTCAAGGCCCTGGCGGTCCCGGGGCAGGATGAAAGAGACAGGCTGGTCATTCTCGTCCAGCGCCACGGCGCTGACCCAGTCGGCATACAACGAACCGGTGCTGTAGTACTTGCTGCCGGAAGCGCGAAAGTGCTCGCCGTCACGCACGATACGCGCGCTGATGGAACCGTTGGCGCCGCCGACTTCCCAACCGGCATTGCCGACCACGGCGCCTTGCAGATAGCGTGCGAACCAACGCTCGCGCTCCTCCTCCGCCCCTTCGGCGCGGGACGCCAGCAGGCCTTCGACAAACCCGAAACCGGGGCGCAATGCCTGGGCCACGTTGGAGTCGGCCGAGGCGATGCGAATCAGCAAGGCAATCACGTCCTTCACCGAACCACCGGCGCCGCCAAAACGCTTGGGAATCCGCACGGTAAACAGCCCGGCCTGGGCGATCTGCGCCACGGCCTCATACGGCAGCTGGCGGTCGCGTTCGCGTTGTGCAGCGCCGGCGGCGATCTGCGGCAGGATGCGGTCGGCGCGGGCGTTCAGTTCAGCCACCGTCACAACCGGCGGCTTGGGTACAGCAGACAACTTGCTCATGGCACTTCCTTGATTCAGTTCTAGATGGCGATTTTCCACAGGCGCGATTCATCAAACAGCCAGCCGGGGTGTTCCGGCTCCAGGGCCGGCACTACCAGCTTCGTACCGCTGCCGGGCAGGCGCGGGACTGCGCCCAACAGGCGCTGGGTGTATTCGTGTTGGGGTGACTCAAACAAGGTTTCGACACTCGCGCTTTCCACCACCTGGCCGTGACGCATCACCAGCACTTCGTCGCTGACGTGGCGGATCACGCCGAGGTCGTGGGAGATAAACAGGTAGGCCAGGCCCAGCGAGGCTTGCAGGTCGGCCAGCAGGTCCAGCACCTGGGCCTGCACCGACACGTCCAGCGCCGACACCGGTTCGTCACAGATAATTACCTTGGGGTTGCTGGCGATTGCCCGGGCTATCGCCACGCGCTGGCGCTGGCCGCCCGACAGTTGCAGCGGACGACGCTCGGCCAACTGAGGTGCAAGGCGAACCTGGTCGAGCAACTGCGCCACCCGGGCGGCCTGTTGCTCGGCGTCGATGCCTGCGACGTCCAGCGCGTCACTGAGGATCTGCCCGACCGTCCAGCGCGGGTCGAACGAGCTCAGCGGGTCCTGATAGATCACGCTGATGTCGCGGCGATGCAAACGTCGGGTTTTCTCCTCGACTCGCTCCGGCCCTGCCGCTGCCCACGGCTGGTCAAGAAAACGCACCTCGCCGGCATCCGGTTGCAGCAGGCCGAGGGCGATGCGCGCCACGGTGGTTTTGCCCGAGCCGGATTCACCGACGATGCCCAGGGTGCGGCCGGCGCGCAGCTCGAAGCTCACGCCGTCCACCACCTGGCGTGACTGTTGATCGGGGCCGACATAACGTTTGCCCAGGCCGGAGGCCTTGAGCAACACCGGCGAATCCGCCCCCGGCCGTGGTTGCGCCGCAGCGTTGCTGCGCTCCGGCGACAGGCGCGTGCCACGGGCATGTTCGGCGGGCACTGCATCCAGCAGCGAGCGCGTGTAGGCGTGGCGCGGGTTGAGCAGCACCTGATCCATCGGGCCCTGCTCCACCACTTCACCGTGGCGCAAAACGAGTACCTCATCCGCCAGTTGGGCGACCACTGCCAGGTCATGGCTGATGATCAGCAGCGAATCACCACGTGCCTTGATCTGCTGCAACACCTGCAGGATCTGCGCCTGTACTGTGGCATCCAGCGCGGTGGTCGGTTCATCGGCAATTACCAGGCCCGGGTTCAGCGCCAGGGCACTGGCGATCAGCGCACGCTGGCGCAGGCCGCCGGAGAGTTGATCGGGGCGCTGGCGGGCGCGCAGTTGCGGCTCGGGCACGCCCACCAGGTCCAGCAGTTCGATCACCCGTTCGCCACGGCTGCGGCGGTCGCCCCAGCGGTGGGTCTCCAGCACTTCGAGAATTTCCTTGCCCACCGGCCGCAACGGGTCGAGGGACACCAGCGCGTCCTGCAGCACAAAGCCGATGCCGTTGCCACGCAAACGGCGCCAGCCGCGCTCCGACAGGCTGAGCAAATCCACCCCGGCGTAGCTCAAGGTACGCGCCGTGACCTTGGCGCCCGCGCCGGCCAGGCCGATCAGGCTGCGGGCGGTGACGCTCTTGCCCGAACCGGACTCACCCACCAGCGCCAGGGTCTTGCCCGGCTCCAGGGTGAAAGACAGGTTACGCACCACCGACTGCCCGGCAAACTCAATGGACAGCCCTTCAACGATCAAGCGTTTCTGGTCGCTCATGAAAGACGGCCCTCCAGGCGTTGTTGCAGGTAACGGCCCGTGACCGTGGTCGACAGGGTGGTGAGTACGATGAACAGGCCGGGGAAGAACGTCAGCCACCAGGCGTTGGCGATAAAGTCGCGGCCCATGGACAACATGGTCCCCCACTCCGGCGCCGGCGGGCGGGCGCCCAGGCCGAGAAAGCTCAGGGCCGAGGCCCAGACAATCGCCTGGCCCACG
This sequence comes from Pseudomonas yamanorum, assembly GCF_013386765.1. Classification (GTDB taxonomy): domain Bacteria; phylum Pseudomonadota; class Gammaproteobacteria; order Pseudomonadales; family Pseudomonadaceae; genus Aquipseudomonas; species Aquipseudomonas yamanorum_A. The sequence continues at coordinate 3,709 of NZ_JACARE010000063.1, read as the reverse complement.
CCCATGGTCAGGGTCACGATCAACGGGCGCATGGCGTTGGGCAGCAACTGGCGCAGGATGATCCGCAGCGGCGGATGCCCGAGGGCTCGGGCGGCTTCGATGTAGCCTGCGTTGCGCACCGCCAGCACCTGGCCGCGGACCATGCGGGCGTAACCCGGTGCACTGCCCAGCCCGGTGGCGACGATCAGCGGGCCGATGCCGCTGCCGAAGATCGCCACGAACAGCAGCGCCAGGATCAGGCTCGGGAACGCAAACAGCACTTCCAGCAACCAGCCCACGCCACGGTCTACCCGGGCGCCGCCCAGCCCGCCCAGCAGGCCGAGCACGATGGCGATGCTCATGGCAATCGCGGTGGCAGCAAGCCCGATGAACAGCGACTGGCGGGTGCCGTAGATCACCCGGGAAAAGATATCCCGCCCCGACTGATCGGTGCCGAACCAGTGGGCCCAGCTCGGCGGATGAAACGCCTCGCGGGGCACGATGGCCAGCGGGTCGCTGTAGGCGAACAACTGCGGCACCAGCGCCGCGGCAATCACCAGCAGCAGAAAGGTAATCGCCAACAGCGGGCCGGGCCGCAGCGTGCGGGTGGTGCGCTGAGTCCGCAGCGCGGGCAGCGGTGTTTCGAGGGTCAGGCCGCTCATGCCGCAATCTCCTGTTGGCGAGGATCGACCCACAGGTACACGAGGTCGACCAGAATGTTGGCGAGCACGTAACCGGCAGCGACCACCAGGCTGATGCCGATGGTCAGCGGCAGGTCCTGTGCCTGCACCGCCTGGTACAGCTGACGGCCAAGGCCCTTGCGGGAAAAGATCACTTCAATCACCACCGCGCCACTGATCAGCGCGCCGATGGCCCAGCCCGACAGCGAAATCCCCGGCAACACGGCGTGGCGCAGCGCGTGTTTGAAGCGCACGTTGAAGTCACTCAGGCCACGGGTGCGGGCGGTCAGGATAAAGGGTTGGTCGAGGGTCAAATCCAGGGATTCACGGGTGACCTGGGCGATAAACCCCGCCAGCGGAATCGCCAGGGCGAACGACGGCAACACCAGGGTGCGCCAGCCATCGCTGCCGGCCGGCGGGAACAGCCGCAGGCCGAAGGCGAACACCGCCAGCAGCAGAATCCCCAGCCAGAAATGCGGCAGCGCGGCGGCCAGGGTTTCGGCGAGCGAGGCCAGGCTGGCTACCCAGCGGCGGCGCCCGGCCGTCAGTACCGTCAGCGCCAGCACCAGAACCCAGGCCAGGGCGAGAGAGGTCAGGGTCAGTTCCAGGGTCGGCCAGGATTGTTCGGCGAGGACGCGCGTCACCGGCAGGTGCTGGGAATAGGAAACCCCTAAATCACCCTGCACCAACCGTCCGAGGTAAAGCGCATATTGCACCGCGAGGGGCTTGTCCAGGCCATATTCGCGAGTGGCTTCGGCGATGGTTTCCGGGCTGGGGTTGCCGCTCGGCCCCCCGAGGATCGCCAACACCGGATCACCGGGCATCAGGCGCAGGGCAAAGAAGGTCAGCGTGGCCACCGCCCAGAGCACCAGCACTCCGCCGGCAAGGCGCCACAGCGCACGTTTGCCGAGCCGGGCCAGGCGCTCGCGCCGTGGGTTGGCAAGTGATGGACTGCTCATTTGTTCACCCATGCGTCATAGAGATAGGTCACCGCCAGCGACGGCTCCAGCCGCACGCCCTGGGTGGTCTTGTAGATACCCAGCCGCGTGCTTTGCGGGTAGGTGGTCAGTTGCAGGTACTGGCTGGAAGCGATTTTCTGCGCCTGGTAATACAGGGCCCGTCGCTGCTCGCTGTCCTGGGTGGTGAGGGCCTGCTGGATCAACGTGTCGAAGGCCGGGTCACTGAAACCGGCGGTGTTCTGGTGGTAGCCACCGACGCCCGCCGGGCGGATGAATTCACTGCCGAAAATGATCCGCAGCACGTCGGCGGTGTTGGTGTTCCAGTAGCCGAGGCGAATGTCGTAGTCCCAGTCGGCCTGGCGCTGGGTGGCCTGCACGTCACTCATCTGGTCGACGATCAGATCGAAGCCGGCCTGCCGGGTGGTGGCTTGTACCTGCTCCCACAGGGTGTATTCCGAGGGTGGCGTGCGGTTGCCCATCACCACGTGGACTTGCAGGCGCTTGCCGTCCTTGGTGCGGTAGCCCTCGCTGTCGCGTTGGGTCCAGCCGGCCTGGTCGAGCAACTGCGCGGCCCGGGCCGGGTCGTAATCCTGGGCGTGCTGGAACTCCGGGCTGTAGAAGCGCGTGGCCGGGCTCAACGGGCCGCCGGCGCGGGGGAATTCGTTGAAGTACACGCTCTTCAGCGCGCCCTCGATGTCGGAACTGCGCACAAAGGCTTCGCGCACCCGCAGGTCATCGAACGGCGCACGGGTGATATTCAGTGTGCCGTTTGTAGGGTTGCCGGGGCGCTGGGCGATCACCAGGGTCAGGTCCGGGTTACGCCGCGCGGCCTCGTGGGATTCGGGCGGCAGCGCTTCGATCACGTCGACCTCGCCGGCCTGCAACGAAGCGAAGCGCACGGAAGGTTCCTGGATGAACTTCCAGACGATCCGGTCCAGCCACGCCGGGCCCTGGTGTTTGGCGGTGGGCGGGGCCCAGTTGTAGTCGGGGTTGCGTACCAGTTCGACCTGGCTTTGGCGGTCCCAGCGCACGACCTTGAACGGGCCGCTGCCCACCGGGCTTTCGCAGTTCACGTCGCGGGAGCGCAGCAGTGCCGTGGGGGATTCGATGCCGAGGAAGCCTTGGGCCAACACTTCCAGGAACGCTGCGTAAGGCGTGGCCAGGTGCACCACTGCGGTGTACTCGTCGAGCACGTCGGTGCTGCGGTATTGGCGGATGTAGCCGCCGGCGGTGCTGGACTGGGTCTTGGGGTTGGCCATGTGGTCGAGGTTGGCCTTGACGGCGGCGGCGTTGAACGGGGTGCCGTCGGTGAAGTGCACGTCGTTGCGCAGGTGGAAGGTGTAGGTCAGGCCGTCCGGGGACACTTCCCAGGTTTTGGCGAGCCAGGGGCCGATGCGGCCGTCGGTGTCCATTGAGACCAGGGAGTCCAGGTACTGCTGGGCGACGAAGACCTGGGGCATGTCGCCGGCCACGTGGGGGTCGAGGCACGTGGGTTCGCGGTCGGTGGCGTAGACCAGGGTGCCGCCCTTTACCGGTTGGTCACTGCGTGTGGCGGTGGGGCCGCTTTGGCCGCAGCCCAGGAGCAGGCCGCAGAGTGTGGCGGTGCCGATAAGGAACAGCGGGCTGGATCGTCGCGGGTAAGGGGCGGGTTCTTGCATGATTGGTGAGGCCTGAAGTCCGGGGATTGGGTCATTGCACAAGGCATGCCGGGTTTTTTGGCCTGTAAACAGGGGGGATTGGGGGGCTGGGGGATTGCGGAAAACGACAATGTGTGTGGGAAGTGTTGGTCAGGCAACAGCTCGGCCTTGGTGGGAGTACATATCCGTTATTTAGGTAACGGCTGATATTGGTTCCGCTCTTACAGCGGCTCACTTTTGAAAAGCGCAAAAGTAAGCAAAACGCTCTTGCCCCACCACTCGGCACCTCGCTTAGGCTCGGTGTGCCCGAACGCAGGCAGCACGAAGCGGGCCGCCGCGACGGGGCGTCCCTGCCCCGTCGCGGCTAAACCGGCGTCCTGCCGGTTTACCCGCTCCGTACTACCTGCGTTCGGCCAGCGTGGTTTAACGGGGCGCCTAAGATCAAGATCAAAAG
>NZ_JACARE010000062.1 GCF_013386765.1 Pseudomonas yamanorum | reverse complement strand
CTTTTGATCTTGATCTTAGGCGCCCCGTTAAACCACGCTGGCCGAACGCAGGTAGTACGGAGCGGGTAAACCGGCAGGACGCCGGTTTAGCCGCGACGGGGCAGGGACGCCCCGTCGCGGCGGCCCGCTTCGTGCTACCGGAGCTGAGGGCACACCGAGCCTGAGCGAGGTGCCGAGTGGTGGGGCAAGAGCGTTTTGCTTACTTTTGCGCTGTTCAAAAGTGAGCCGCTGTAAGAGCGGAACCATAACCGGCCGTTACCTAAATAACGGATATGCACTCCCTCCAAGGCCCAGTAACAAAACCGTCATTTCCCTCCGCTAGCCTCGCGGGCTTGAATGCCCGAGTCCCAAGCCCATGTTCAAAGGCCTGCTCTACGCCGCGCTGCTGTTCACCCTGACGGCCCACGCCGAAACCTGGCCGTCCAAAGACTGGACCCAAGGCGAGCCACTCACCGGCCCGGCCGCCCAAGCCCTGGATGACTACGCCTTCCCACCCCGCGACGACTCCACCCGCAAAGGCATCCGCACCGACGCCTTGCTGGTCATCCGCGACGGCCAGATCATCTACGAACGCTATGCGACGCCCACCACCGCGAGCACCCCGCATCTGACCTGGTCCATCAGCAAAAGCCTGATGGCCACCGTGCTCGGCGTGGCCTTCGGCGAAAACCGCTTCAAACTCACCGACCCCGCCGCACGCTTTTACCCACCGATGAAGCAGCACCCAAGCGTGACCATGGCCGACCTCCTGCACTGGGCCTCGGGCCTCGACTGGCAGGAAGACTACGAATACGCCCCATTGAAATCCTCGGTGGTCGCCATGCTCTACACCCGCGGCCATCACGACATGGCCGAATTCGCCGCCGACACCGCCACCTTCAGCGCCCCCGGCCAGGCGTTCCGCTATTCCAGCGGTGACAGCAATATCTTGTCCGCCACCCTCAAAGGCATGCTCGGCCACAAGGCCTACGTCGACTACCCGTGGACCGCGCTGTTCCAACCCCTGGGCATTCGCAATGCCACCTGGGAAAGCGACGCCGAGGAAACCTTCGTCGCCTCCTCATACGCCTACCTCACCGCCCGCGACCTGGCGCGTGTCGGCCTGTTGATGCAGCGCGATGGTCGCTGGGGCGAGCAACAGTTGCTGCCCAAGGAGTGGATCGCCTTCAACCGCCAACCCTTCGACCACTACAAGGCCGGCCAGGACGAAGCCGTCCCAGGCGGCCAATGGTGGCTCAATCGCGAAGTACAGAGCGCCGCCAAACCCTGGCCCGACGCCCCCGCCGACACCTTCGCCGCCCTGGGCCACTGGGGCCAGGCGCTCTATGTGATGCCCGAAAAACAGCTGGTCATCGTGCGCTACGGCGACGATCGCGACGGCAGCTATCGCCACAATGAACTGCTCAAGCGCGTCCTCGCGGCGGTGCAACCATGATCCGCCGCCATCCCTTCATCAGCCTGCTGGTTTTGCTGCTGCTCGCGTTGCTCGGCTGGGTCTGGCATGAGCGGGTCAACCTGCAAGCCTTCCCCGATATCATCGCGGCCTACACCGCCAAGGAGTACTGCTCCTGCCGTTACGTGGAAGGCAACCCCGCCGACTATTGCGTGGGTTATGTGAAGCAATACGTGCCCACCAGTGCCTTCGCCGACAACCCGGAAAAACACTCGGTGACCGCCAGCGGCCTGGGCCGCACCCACAGTGCTCAATGGCTGGGCCAACGCGAGGGCTGCCGCCTCACACCCTGAGCCAACACACCAAACCTGTGGCGAGGGAGCTTGCTCCCGCTGGGGTGCGAAGCGCCCCCAAAACCGGCCAACGAGTATTGTCTGAGAGGCCCCGGCGCTCTTGTTGGGGCTGCTGCGCAACCCAGCGGGAGCAAGCTCCCTCGCCACAGGTGGGGCTGAGGTTCCACAGGGTGGAACCACCTTTGATTGTCCTCCCGCGCACATCGCGGTTATCTGGCGGTGTGCAACGAAAAAGAACGGGAACACCCGCCTGCGAGGAGAATCACCATGAGCCCACACCAGCACATCCTGGATTGGCTGAGCGATGTCGCCAGCGACCTGCACGCCGTGCGTCAGGACATTCACGCCCACCCCGAACTGGGCTTTGAAGAAAACCGCACCTCCGCCCTCGTGGCGCAATCCCTTCGAAGCTGGGGCTATGAAGTGCATACCGGCATCGGCCACACCGGCGTGGTCGGCGTGCTGCGCAATGGCAGCAGCTCGCGCAAGCTGGGCATCCGCGCCGACATGGACGCCTTGCCGATCATCGAAAACACCGGCGCCAGCTACAGCAGCCAACACGCTGGCTGCATGCACGCCTGCGGCCATGACGGTCACACCACCATGCTGCTGGGCGCCGCCCGTTACCTGGCCGCGACCCGGCAGTTCGACGGCACCCTGAACCTGATTTTCCAGCCTGCAGAAGAAGGCCAGGGTGGCGCCGAAGCCATGCTCGCCGACGGCCTGCTGGAGCGTTTTCCCTGCGATGCATTGTTCGGCATGCACAACATGCCGGGCTTGCCCGCCGGCCAGTTGGGCCTGCGGGTCGGGCCGATGATGGCCTCCCAGGACCTGATCACCGTGACCCTCGAAGGTGTCGGCGGCCATGGCTCCATGCCGCACCTGACGGTCGACCCGCTGGTGGCCGCCGCCAGTATGGTCATGGCCTTGCAGACCGTGGTGGCGCGCAATATCAATGCCCAGGAAGCCGCCGTAGTCACCGTCGGCGCCCTGCAAGCGGGCCAGGCGGCCAACGTAATTCCGCAACAGGCGGTGTTGCGCCTGAGCCTGCGGGCCTTGGACGCCAGCGTGCGTGAGCTGATGCTGGAGCGGGTCAAGGCGATCATCCTGACCCAGGCCGCGAGCTTCGGTTGCACTGCGCAGATCGAGCATCGCCCGGCGTATCCGGTGCTGGTCAACCATCCCGAAGAAACCGAATTCGCCCGCCAGGTCGGCATCGCCCTGCTCGGTGAAGAGGCCGTCGACGGCAACACCAACAAGCTGATGGGCAGCGAAGACTTCGCCTGGATGCTGCAACGCTGCCCCGGCAGTTACCTGTTTATCGGCAACGGCGTGTCGCGGCCGATGGTCCACAACCCCGCCTATGACTTCAACGACGACATCCTGTTGACCGGCGCCGCCTACTGGGGCGCGCTGGCCGAGAGCTGGCTCAAGCCCGCCTGACGACCTCCTTTTTCTGCCGCTGGACCCTTTCCCAACAGGTTGAATGGAGTGTTCCCATGCAGGCTACAAAACAAGGTGTATCGCGCACCCGCCAGGTGGTGGCGGCCGTGATCGGCAATGCGCTCGAATGGTATGACTTCATCGTCTACGGCTTTCTCGCCAGCATCATCGCCCGGCAGTTTTTCCCCTCGGAGGATGAATACGCCTCGCTGCTGATGGCCCTGGCGACCTTTGGCGTCGGTTTCTTCATGCGCCCGGTGGGCGGGATTCTGCTGGGCATGTATTCGGACCGCAAAGGTCGCAAGGCCGCGATGCAGTTGATCATCCGGCTGATGACCATTTCCATCGCGCTGATCGCGTTTGCTCCCAGCTACGCCGCCATCGGCATGGGCGCGCCGATGCTGATTGTGGTTGCGCGCATGCTCCAGGGCTTTGCCACTGGCGGCGAATACGCCAGTGCCACGGCGTTCCTGGTGGAAAGCGCGCCGGCCCATCGCAAGGGCCTGTACGGTTCCTGGCAGTTGGTGGGGCAGTGCCTGGCGGTGTTTGGCGGCGCGGCGATGGTGGCGTTGGTGACGCACTTCTTCGAGCCGCAAACCCTTGAAGTGTGGGGCTGGCGCCTGCCGTTCATCTTTGGCTTGCTGATTGGCCCGGTGGGCTTGTGGATTCGTCGGCACATGGAAGATCCCGAGGAGTTTATCGAGGCGCGCGAACAGGCCAAAGGTGCGGCGCCGAGCTTGATGCAGGTCATCCGCGATCACCGCCGCAGCATCCTGGTATCGATGGGCCTGGCCTGCGGCGCGACGGTGTCGTTCTACGTGGTGCTGGTGAACATGCCGACCTTCGCCCACAAGAATCTCGGCCTGCCGCTGGACCAGGTGTTGATGGTGCAGATGTTTGCCGTGGCGCTGATGACCGTGGTGATTCCGCTGTCCGGCCTGCTGTCGGATCGGTTGGGCCGACGCCCGGTATTGATGGCGTTTACCTTGGCGTTTTTCGTGATGGTGTACCCGTTGTATGTGTGGGTCGCGACGGCACCGTCCATCGAGCGTTTGTTGGTGATGCAGGTGATGCTGTGCACGGCCATCGGCGGCTTTTTCGGCCCGGCGCCGACGGCCCTGGCCGAGCAGTTTCCTATCGAAGTACGCTCCACCGGGGTGTCGGTGGCCTACAACGTGGCGGTGATGGTGTTCGGCGGTTTTGCGCCGCTGATCGTCACCTGGCTCAGCAAGGTGCTGGGCACACCGGTGGCCCCGGCGTTTTATGTGCTGTTCGCTTGCGTCCTGACGCTGCTGGGCACTTACTGCATGCATGAGGCGCCACGGGCGAAACGACCGGCGCCGTTTTCCAGCGAGGTGAAACCTTGAGTATTGTTGAACTGGATGCCATCGAACTGTCTCGGGCGATCCATGCGCGGCAGGTGTCCTGCCATGAAGTGATGCAGGCGTACCTGGCCCAGGTCGAGCGCTTCAACCCGGCGGTGAATGCGCTGGTCTCGCTGCGCTCCGAGGAAGACGTGCTGGCCGAAGCGGTGCAGTGCGACCGGGAACTGGACCAGGGCCGATCCCGTGGCTGGATGCACGGCATGCCCCAGGCGATCAAGGACCTGGCGGCCACCAAGGGGTTGCGCACCACCCTCGGTTCGCCGCTGTTCGCCGAGCATGTTCCTCAAGAAGATGCGATCAGCGTGGCGCGGGTTCGGGCCAGCGGCGCGATCATCATCGGCAAGAGCAACGTGCCGGAATTCGGCCTCGGTTCGCAGACCTACAACAGCGTGTTCGGCACCACCGGCAACGCCTACGACCCACGCCTGGTGGCCGGTGGCAGCAGCGGCGGGGCGGCCGTCGCGTTGGCCCTGCGCATGCTGCCGGTGGCCGATGGCAGCGACATGATGGGGTCGCTGCGTAACCCGGCGGCGTTCAATAACGTGTTTGGCCTGCGCCCGTCCCTGGGCCGCGTGCCCTATGGGTCAGCGCCGGACCTGTTCGTGCAGCAGTTGGGTACTGAAGGCCCGATGGGCCGCAGCGTGGCGGATGTGGCGCGGCTGCTGAGTGTGCAAGCCGGCTACGACGCTCGGGTGCCGCTGTCGCTCAACGCGGACCCGGCGGTGTTCGGCGAGCCGTTGCAGCGCGATTTCAAGGGTGCGCGCCTGGGCTGGCTGGGGGATTACAACGGGTACCTGCCGATGGAAGACGGCGTGATGAGCCTGTGTGAATCGGCCCTCAAGGACTTTGCGGCGCTGGGCTGCGAGGTGGAAAACTGCCAGCCGGAATTCTCCCTGGAACGTCTGTGGCAGACCTGGCTGACGCACCGCCATTGGCTGATCCAGGGCTCCCTCGGCGCAGCCTACGCAGACCCGCAAAAACGCGCGCTGCTCAAGCCCGAAGCGCAATGGGAAGTGCAGGGCGGTTTGCAACTGAGCGCGGCGGACGTCTACCAGGCCTCGGTCAACCGCAGTGACTGGTACCGCGCCCTCGGCAAACTGTTCGAACGTTACGATTTCCTGCTGCTGCCCACCGCCCAAGTGTTCCCTTTCGATGCACAACAGCCCTGGCCACGCATCGTCGCAGGGCGCGAGATGGACACCTATCACCGCTGGATGGAGGTGGTGATCGGTCCCACACTGGCCGGCCTGCCGAGCATGAATGTGCCGGTGGGTTTCAACCCCCAGGGCTTGCCCATGGGCCTGCAAATCATCGGCCCGGCCCAGGCGGACAGGGCGGTGTTGCAACTGGCTTATGCCCACGAACAACTGACCCGCTGGGTGCAACGACGACCGCCCAGTTGCCTTACCCCGACCGGCTGAGCCGCTACGGGCCTGTATCTTGCTGTGAAATCAGATCATCCATTGGCCTCAAGGAGATCGACACATGGGCAGCGACGCCGAGACGGGAACCGTACGCTCAGTGGGGCGGGCACTGGCGATCATCGAATTGCTCGGCGAGCACCAGGCGCTGGGGCTCGAAGAGTTGCATTACCTGACCCACCTGCCCAAGGCCACCGTCTCGCGGATGCTGCTGACCTTGCAGGAGCAGGGCTGGATCTATCGCGGCCTGAGCGACCGGCGTTACCGCCTGCGAGCCCGGCGCCTGTTCGGCGACACCCAGCAACGCTTCAAGCGCCAACTGGTGGAAAGTGCTGCGCCCTGGTTGCTCGACCTCAGCGAGCGCACCGGCCTGGTGGTGGACCTGTCGAGCTTCGACGGTGAACGCCTGGAGGTGATGGAAAGCGCGATTCCCACGGTGCTGCGCAAGCTCTACCCGAACAACTGCCAGATCGTCGGCCAGCACGCCAGCCTGTTTCACTCGGCCATGGGCAAGGCGTGCCTGTCGCAATTGTCGGCCGATGAAGTGCAGCGCCTGGCCGGCCGTGAGCGGGTGGCCGAAGACGAGCAATACCGGGCGTGTGAACAGTCCCAGCACCAGGGGTTTGGCCAGCGCACCGAAGGTTATTGGGAATACCCGGTGCGCCTGCCGTTCCTGATTCGCGCCGTGGCGTTGCCGGTGCGGGCCAACGGGCGGTTGGTAGGCAGCATGGCGCTGCATTGGCCGATGGATCAGGCGCCGGTGGAGCGGGTGTTGAGCCTGCACCTGGCCAGCCTGGAGTCGACCATTCGCGATGTACAGCAAGCTGTGGGAGCTGGCTTGCCTGCGATTGCATCGCCTCGAAACAACTGACAGACCGAGGTGCCTGTATCGCAGGCAAGCCAGCTCCTACATTGGATTTGCGCCGCTCGTTACATTGCGCTTAAGGTTCGTTCAGGTTTTTTGCCCCACGAGTCGTTATGTCCCTGTTCAAACCCATGGCCTTCCTGCTGCTGGCCGCTGCTGCCGTGCCTGCCCACGCCGATTGGTACCTGGACAACGAGTCCTCACGCCTGTCGTTCGTCACCACCAAAAACACCGACATCGCCGAAGTGCAGCGCTTTTTGGTGCTGCACGGCAAGGTCGACAGCAAGGGTGCGGCGCAGCTGGAAGTCGAGCTGGAGTCGATCAACAGCGGCATCCCATTGCGCGACGAACGCATGCGCAACGACCTGTTCGAGATCAAGACCTTCCCCGACGCCGTGATCAACGCCCAGATCAACCTGCAACCGATCAACGACCTGGCCCCCGGCGCGCAGTACGAGCTGCGCCTGCCGCTGTCGGTGACGCTGCACGGCAAGACCCAAACCTACAGCGCCGAGCTGCTGGCCACGCGCCTGGATGACCGGCGCTTTCAAGTGGTGACCCTGGAGCCGTTGGTAGTACATGCCGAGGATTTCGATTTGCTGCCGGGCGTGGCCGCGTTGCGCAAGGCTGCCGGCCTGTCGCAGATCAGCCTGTCGGTGCCGGTGGGTGCGGTACTGATTTTCACGGCGCGCTGAGATGAGCGGCGCAGTGTTCCCGTGGCGCAGCGCCAACCGTTTCGAGCTGATGATCGACGGTCCGAGTTTCTTTCCGCGCATGCTCGAAGCGATCAATCAGGCCGAGCAACAGGTTGCCCTGGAGCTGTATCTGGTGGAGGCGGGCGCCTGTGCCGAAGCGATGGTTCAGGCCCTGGTGGCCGCCGCCGAGCGTGGCGTGCGGGTGCGTTGCCTGTTCGATGACTACGGCAGCCTGGCGTTTACCCTGGGCTTGCGCCGGCGGTTGATCGAGGCCGGGGTGGACCTGCGTTTCTACAACCGCCTGAGCTGGCGCCGCTGGATGCGCAACCTCTACCGCGATCACCGCAAGCTGTTGCTGATCGACCAGACCATCGCCGTGGTCGGCGGCACCGGCGTGACGGATGAATTCTGGACCCCCGGAAAAGACAGCGCCGACTGGCACGAAGTGATGGTGCAGATTCGCGGCCCGCTGGTGCTGGATTGGCAGGCGTTGTTCGACCGCCAATGGCTGGCCAACGACGATCGCCGGGCCTGGAAACCCGCCATGCATTTTGGCCTGCCACGTTTGCCCAAGGTGCCGGCCACCGGGCCGGGCTTGGGCCGTGTGGCGTATGCCGATGCCCGTCAGCATCGGGACATCCTGCAATCGCTGATCCGCGCACTCAATAGCGGCCACCAGCGTATCTGGCTGGCCACGCCGTATTTCCTGCCGACCTGGAGCGTACGACGCGCCCTGCGCCGGGCGGCGGGGCGGGGCGTGGATGTGCGCTTGCTGCTGACCGGGCCGCGCACTGATCACCCATCGGTGCGGTATGCCGGGCACCGTTACTACCCGCGTTTGCTCAAATCCGGGGTGCAGATTTTTGAATACCAGCCGTGCTTCCTGCACCTGAAGATGGTGCTGGTGGATGATTGGGTGAGCATTGGTTCGTGCAACTTCGATCACTGGAATCTGCGCTTCAACCTGGAGGCGAATCTGGAAGCGTTGGACCCGGAACTGACGTTGGCGGTGGCGGGGAGTTTCGAGCGGGATTTTGCCCTGAGCCAGGCGGTGAGCCTGGAGGCGTGGCGGTCGCGGCCTTTGTGGCGGAGGGTGAAGCAACGGGTGTGGGGGTGGATTGATCGGTTGGTGGTTAACCTGCTGGATCGCCGCGGCTAGCCAGGACGCTGAGATCAAATGTGGGAGCTGGCTTGTGTGGGAGCTGGCTTGCCTGCGATGCAGACACCTCGGTACTTCAGATGCACCGAGGTGATGCAATCGCGGGCAAGCCCGGCTCCCACACAAGCCAGCTCCCACACTGACTGCGTTTACAGCTTTAGATCAAAGCAATTCGAAGCTCTGCTGCTTCACATCCTGCGAATCCAGCCCGATCTGCACATTGAACTCACCCGGCTCAGCCGCAAACTTCAGCTGGGTGTTGTAGAACTTCAAGTCTTCCTCGGTGATGGTGAAGTGCACGGCGCGCTCTTCGCCCGCCTTGAGCATGATCTTCTGGAAGTTCTTCAATTCCTTCACCGGGCGGATCATCGAGCCGGCCACGTCCTGGATGTACAGCTGCACCACGGTTTCGCCATCGACCTTGCCGGTGTTTTTCACCACCACGGTGGCGTCGAGCTTGCCGGTCTTGTTCAGGGTGGTGGACGACAGCGCCATGTCCGACAGGCTGAAGCTGGTGTAGCTCAAGCCATAACCAAACGGAAACAACGGCCCTGTGGTGTCATCGAAGTACTGCGAGGTGTAGTTGCCCGGCTTGCCCGGGGTGAATGGCCGGCCAATGCTCAGGTGGTTGTAGTAGGTCGGAATCTGCCCCACCGAACGCGGGAAGGTGATGGGCAGCTTGCCCGACGGGTTGTAGTCGCCGAACAAAACGTCAGCGATTGCATTGCCGCCTTCGGTCCCGGCGAACCAGGTTTCCAGGATTGCGTCAGCCTGTTCGTTCTCGTCCACAATCGACAGCGGACGGCCATTCATCAACACCAGCACCAGCGGTTTGCCGGTGGCTTTCAAGGCCTTGATCAGGTCGCGCTGGCTTTGCGGGATGTTCAGGTCGGTGCGGCTCGACGACTCGTGGGACATGCCGCGGGACTCGCCCACGGCAGCCACGACTACGTCAGCGTCCTTGGCGGCTTTCACTGCTTCGTCGATCATCACCTGTGACGAGCGCGGGTCATCCACCACTTCCGGGGCATCGAAGTTCAGGAAGTTGAGGTAGTCGACGACTTTTTTGTCATTGGTGATGTTGGCGCCACGGGCGTAGATCACTTTGCCCTTCTCGCCGATCACGGCATTCATGCCGTCCAGCAGGGTCACCGATTGCGCGGGTTTGCCGGCAGCTGCCCAACTGCCCATCATGTCGATCGGCGCCTTGGCCAGCGGGCCGACCAGGGCGATGGTCGCGGTCTTTTTCAGTGGCAGGGTGTTGTTCTGGTTTTTCAGCAACACTTGGCTGCGGCGCGCCACATCGCGCGCGTCGGCACGGTGCAGGCGGCTTTCGGCGTAGGTGTCGGCCGGGTCATCCTCGGCCTTGCCGATGCGCAGGTACGGGTCGGCGAACAGGCCCATGTCGTACTTGGCGCCGAGCACTTCGCGCACGGCGTTGTCGATGTCGCTCTGTTCGATCTCGCCGGATTTCAGCAGGCCGGGCAATTCCTTGCCGTAGAGCGAGTCGTTCATGCTCATGTCGATGCCGGCCTTGATCGCCAGCTTGGCGGCTTCGCGCCCGTCCTTGGCCACGCCGTGCTTGATCAGCTCGAAGATCGCGCCGTGGTCGCTGACCGCCAGGCCCTTGAAGCCCCAGTCCTTGCGCAGCAGGTCGTTCATCAGCCAGGTGTTGGCCGTGGCGGGCACGCCGTTGATCGAGTTCAGCGCAACCATCACGCCGCCGGCACCGGCCTTGATCGCGGCGTGGTAGGGCGGCAGGTAGTCCTGGTACATCTTGACCGGGCTCATGTCGACCACGTTGTAGTCGCGACCGCCTTCCACCGCGCCATACAGGGCGAAGTGCTTGACGCTGGCCATGATGCTGTCGGCCTTGGCGGGGCTGCTGCCCTGGAAGGCCTTGACCATCACTTCGGCAATGCGCGAGGTCAGGTAGGTGTCTTCGCCAAACCCTTCGGAGGTACGGCCCCAGCGCGGGTCGCGGGAGATGTCGACCATCGGCGCAAAGGTGATGTCGAGGCTGTCGGCGGCGGCTTCCTGGGCAGCGATGCGCCCGGAGCGGCCAATGGCGTCCATGTCCCAGCTGGAGGCCAGGGCCAGGCTGATGGGGAAAATCGTACGGTGGCCGTGGATCACGTCATAGGCGAAGAACATCGGGATCTTCAACCGGCTGCGCATGGCTGCGTCCTGCATCGGACGGTTTTCCGGGCGGGTGATCGAGTTGAAGGTACCGCCGATGCGACCGGCGGCGATTTCCTTGCGGATCAGCTCGCGGGGCATTTCGGGGCCGATGCTGATCAGGCGCAACTGGCCGATCTTTTCATCGAGGGTCATCTGTTTCAGCAGATCGCTGACGAAGGCGTCCTTGTCCTTGAGCACTGCGGGCTTTGTTTCGGCTAATACGGAATGAGTGGCCAAACTGACAACAAGGCCCAGCAAACACAGCTTCTTCATGAAAATCCTTTCTCGCAGCCTTGGGACCGGAGAGCGTCTATTGTTGTTCGGGTGTTGTTCAGATAAATGCAGCACACTTCTGAACTCTTATTGGCGCTGGGCATCTTTTAGCTGATTGGCCCGATGCAATCCAGTGGGTGGTGGCGGATTATGCCCTAAGCCCGTGGCTAACGTGTCAGTCGGCAAATTTCATAGGTTTGGCAGGAGAAACACCATGCAAGCAGCACAAGGTTACCGTTGGGGCTGGAAGGCCGTGGCATTGATACTGGTGAGCACCGTGCTGAGCGGTTGCGGCATCAACAAGATCCCGACCCTGGACGAACAGGCAAAGGCCGCCTGGGCCCAGGTGCAGAACCAGTACCAGCGGCGCGCCGACCTGATCCCCAACCTGGTGGAAGTGGTGAAGGGTTACGCGGCCCATGAACAGGACACCCTCACCGCGGTGATCGAAGCGCGGGCCAAGGCCACCTCGATCCAGGTGGACGCCAGCACCCTCGACAATCCGGAAAAACTCAAGCAGTTCCAGCAGGCCCAGGACGGCTTGAGCGGTGCACTCAGCCGCTTGATGGTGGTGTCCGAGCGCTACCCGGACCTGAAGGCCAACCAGAACTTCCTGGCCCTGCAATCGCAACTTGAAGGCACCGAAAACCGTATCGCCGTGGCCCGCCGCGACTTTATCCAGGCGGTGCAGGCCTACAACACCGAGATCCGTACCTTCCCTGGCCGCCTGTGGCACAGCGTGATGTACAGCGACTTGCCGATCCGCGCCAACTTCGAGGCCACCAGTGCCGATGCCGATAAAGCGCCGCAAGTGAAATTCTGATGGGCAAGCGCGCTTGGCTGCTGGCGGCGCTGCTGCTGGCCTTCAGCCTGACTGCCCAGGCCGCCCTGAATTTCCCGGCCCTGACCGGGAGGGTGGTCGACAACGCCCAGATGATCGACCCGGCCGTACGCGCACAGCTGACCCAGCAATTGCAGGCGCTGGAGCAGACCAGCGGCGACCAGATCGTGGTGGTCACCGTGCCCGACCTGCAAGGCGTGCCCATTGAAGACTTCGGTTATCAACTGGGCCGCGCGTGGGGCATCGGCCAGAAGGGCAAGGACAACGGCGCGCTGCTGATCGTCGCCCGGGACGAGCGCAAGATCCGTATCGAAGTGGGTTATGGCCTGGAAGGCGTACTCACGGACGCGCAGTCCTGGGTGATCATCAACCAGGTGATCACCCCGGCGTTCAAGGCGGGCAACTACAGCAAGGGCATCAGCGACGGCGTGGCGGCGATGCTACAGGTGGTAGGCGGCGATCCGCTGGCGGTGCCGGCGCATGTGTCCGAGGCCAACTTCGCCACGCAAAACCCGGGCATCTCCTTTGGTCTGTTTATCCTGCTGCTGGCGGTGTTGTGGCTGTGCAATCGCATGGGCCTGCCCGTTGGCGCTATCCTGCTGGCGATTCTCAGCAGCAGCGGCCGAGGCGGCGGGGGAGGCGGCGGTGGCGGTGGCTTCAGGGGCGGCGGCGGTGGGTTTGGCGGCGGTGGCGCCTCGGGCGGCTGGTAATGACAATAACTAGAGAGCATCAACAACCATGGCATTACTGAGTCAACACGAGCAACGCCAGGTCGCCGAGGCGATCGCCCGGGTCGAGCAACAGACCGACGCCGAACTGGTGACCGTGCTCGCGGCCCGTGCCGACGACTACGCCTACATCCCGCTGCTGTGGGCCAGCCTGTTGGCGCTGGTGGTGCCGGGGATCATTCACTATTTGTCGGGCTGGCTGACCATGTACACCTTGCTGCTGGCGCAGTGGGGCACGTTTGTCGTGCTGTGCCTGGTGTTCCGGTTGCCCAAGGTCACCACGCGGCTGATCCCGCGCTCGGTGCGGCATTGGCGTGCGTCCAACCTGGCGCGGCGGCAGTTCCTGGAGCAGCACCTGCACCACACGCTGGGCAGTACCGGGGTGCTGATTTTTGTCAGCGAGGCGGAGCGGTATGTGGAAATCCTGGTGGACAAGGGCATTTCCACGCGCCTGGATGACAGCAGCTGGGACGCGATCGTCAAGGACTTCACCCGCCAGGTGAAACAAGGCCAGACGTTGGCCGGGTTTATCAGTTGCATCGAAGCCTGTGGGGAGTTGCTCAAGGAGCATGTGCCGGTGACCCATGCGCGCAATGAGTTACCGAATCGGTTGGTGGTGTTGGAGTAGTGTAAAATTCCCGGCATTCCCTGCCCGAGGCGTTTTTGTTCATGTCTGCCACCGCTAAACCTGCCAGCCCCGCGCCGGATCATCACGCGCAGTTCCTCGAACTGCTCGGCGCGAGCCTTGAGCAAAACGCCTTTATCAAGCTGGTGCTGGCCAAGTACGTCGGCACCGAGCCCGACCTGCAGAAGCTGATCATCAAGCAACTGACGGTCAAGGATCAGCCTTGCCTGTCCTTCGTCTACCGCTACAAGACCCGCGACATCACCAAGAATTTCTCCCTGGCTGACGGCGTGGCGGCGATTGCCGAGCTGTTGCCGGCGTCGTTCAAGAACGCGCACCTGCTCTCGGTGACCGACGAAGCCCAGCTGGAATACAGCAAGAAGAACAAAAGCTCACTGTTCAAAAGCAAGCCGCAACAACTGCGCGAAGCGCCGTCTGCCGAGCACAACCGCGAGAAGAATCGCTTCCTGGACCTCACCCGGCCATTTCTTGCTGACCTTGGCGTGACCAACGCCAAGCATGAGCTGATCCCGGCGATGTCGCGCAAGTGGAAGCAGATCAACAAGTTCATCGAAGTGTTCAGCCATGCGCTGACCACGTCACCGCTGAAGCTGGACCAGCCGGTGCGGGTCGCGGACTTTGGTTCGGGCAAGGGCTACCTGACGTTTGCCATCCACGATTACCTGCGCAACACCCTCAATGCCGAGGGTGAAGTCACCGGCGTGGAATTGCGCGAAGACATGGTGACCCTGTGCAACAACGCCGCCGCCCGTCTGGAACACCCGGGGCTGGTATTCAAGTGCGGTGATGTGCGCAGCGTCGCGCCCAGCGAACTGGACGTGATGATCGCCCTGCATGCCTGCGACATCGCCACCGACTACGCGATTCACACCGGCATTCGCTCCGGGGCGTCGATCATCATGTGCTCGCCGTGCTGCCATAAGCAGATTCGTTTGCAGATCCAGAGCCCGGCGCTGCTCAAGCCGATGCTGCAATACGGCCTGCACCTGGGCCAGCAGGCGGAAATGGTGACCGACAGCCTGCGGGCGTTGTTTCTTGAAGCGTGCGGTTATGAGACCAAGGTGTTTGAGTTCATCTCGTTGGAACATACCAACAAGAACAAGATGATCCTTGCCGTGAAACGCGCCGAATCGGTGGATAACGTCCAACTTCTGGAGAAAATCCAGGAGCTCAAGGCGTTCTACAACATCACTGAACATTGCCTCGAAACCCTACTTCGAGCGGACGGTTACCTGGCCTGAGAACGACGCAAATCAAAAATGTGAAAGCCAGCCTGTGGGAGCCGGGCTTGCCCGCGATGGCATCACTTCGGTTTGCCTGATACACCGAGGTGCCCGCATCGCAGGCAAGCCAGCTCCCACATTAGACCGTGCTGGCCTTGGCCGCTGGCGCAGGCTTCACGCTGGTCTTGCGCCCCAGCATCACCGTCACAATCACCCCGCAGGCAAACAGCCAGGTAATCGGCTCGATGTGCTCACCAAAAAACAGCGCCGAAAACGCGATGGTGAAAAAGATCTGCAACAGCTGAATCTGGCTGACCCGGGCGATGCCGCCCATGGCCAGCCCCGCGTACCACGCGAAGAACCCCAGGAACTGCGAAAACAGCGACACATAGCCGAACGCCCACCAGGTGTGCATGGAAATCGGCCCTTGGTGTTGCAGCGCCAGGTACGCCACCGGCCCGATCAATACCGGTGTCGACAGCACCAGCGCCCAGCAGATCACCTGCCAGCCGCCCATCTCCTTGGCCAATCGGCCGCCTTCGGCATAACCCAGGCCACCCACCGCAATCGCCCCGAGCATCAACAGGTCGCCCGCCTGGATACTGCCGGCCCCGGTGATCAACGCATAACTCAGCACCAACGCACTGCCCAACGCCGCGCAGGCCCAGAAGGCTTTCGACGGCCGCTCATGGGACAGCCACGCCGCATACAGCGCCACGCACAGCGGCTGCAACCCGTTGACCAGGGCGCCATGGGACGCCGGCAAGGTTTGCATGGCCCAGGCCGAGAGCACCGGGAAGCCCAGGATTACCCCGGCAATCACCAGCGTCAGCCCGCGCACCTGGCGCCAGGTGGGCCAGCGCTCACGGCGCCACAGCAACAACGCCGCCGCCGGCACCGCCGCAAACAACGCCCGGCCCAGGCCATTGAGCAGCGGGTGGATTTCCTGCACCACGATACGGGTGAAGGGCAGGGTAAGGCTGAAGATGACGACGCCCAGCAGGCCGAGGGCCATGCCGGTATTTTCGCGGGAGCTCATGGAAGGAACCAGAATCGAGTGGGCCGGAAGTGGACGTTCATCTAGCCACAAAGCCCCGCAAACACGGGCTTACAGCTAGGTGCAGATTGAGCCGTACAGTTTTGGGTTCATGTGGGAGCTGTCGAGCCTTGGCGAGGCTGCGATGGGATCAACGCAGTTTACCTGTCAGGCCGAGGTGTCTGCATCGCGGGCAAGCCCGGCTCCCACACAAGCCGGGGTGCCGATGTAGTAGCGGGCCATTACCCGGATCAAGCCTGCGGGTCTATCTTGGCTACTCTTGTCTGCCCAACCGTTCAACCGGAGGAATGTCCCATGGCTGCGAAAAAAATCCTGATGCTGGTCGGCGATTACGTCGAAGACTATGAAGTGATGGTGCCGTTCCAGGCGCTGTTGATGGTGGGGCATACCGTGCACGCCGTGTGTCCGGACAAGACCGCCGGCCAGACCGTGCGCACGGCGATCCACGACTTCGAAGGCGACCAGACCTACAGCGAAAAACCCGGGCACCTGTTTGCCCTGAATGCCGACTTCGCCAAGGTCGACGCCGCCGACTACGACGCGCTGCTGGTGCCCGGCGGTCGTGCGCCCGAGTACCTGCGCCTGAACGAAAAAGTCCTGCAACTGGTCAAGGCGTTCGACCAGGCTGGCAAGCCCATCGCTGCGGTGTGCCACGGCGCGCAACTGCTGGCGGCCGCGGGCATCCTGGAAGGCCGTGAGTGCAGCGCCTATCCTGCGTGCGGGCCGGAAGTGCGATTGGCGGGTGGCACGTTCATCGATATCCCGGTGACCGACAGCCACGTTCAAGGCAATCTGGTAACTGCTCCGGCATGGCCGGCGCACCCAAGCTGGCTGGCGGGTTTCCTTGGCCTGCTGGGTACCAGAATCACTCTGTAAAACGGAGGTCATCGCCATGTGCGAGCTGTACGTCAAGGCCGACCCGATTCTCTACGAATCCCGTTCGCGCTCCCTGCGCATCTGCGGCGTGGTCACCACCGTGCGCCTGGAAAACCAGTTCTGGGACATCCTCAGCGAAATCGCCGAGGTGGATGGCATGACCACCAATCAACTGATCGCCAAGTTGTATGAAGAGGTGATGGACTACCGCGGCGAGGTGGTGAATTTCGCTTCGTTTTTGCGGGTGAGTTGCACGCGGTATTTGAGCAAGCAGCGGGTTCACGCCCCGGGTTTGAGTCTTGTAAACCCGAAGGCTGGTGCTCAGTTGATCTAGTGTGGGAGCCGGGCTTGCCCGCGATGGCATCGCTGCGGTTTAACTGAGAGACCGAGTCGCCCGCATCGCAGGCAAGCCAGCTCCCACACTGATCGGGTTTTCAAGCCGAATGCTGGTGAAGGGTCAGAAGAACCGCGTCACGCTGATTTTGGCATCGCGGCCCTTGGTATAGGCGCGGTCGCCGCTCAGGGCCGGGCGGAAGTTGTTGTTGAACAGGTTGTCGACGGTGAAGTTGACCTCGGTGCCCTTCAGATAAGCCTGTTGCGGCTTCCAGCTGGCGAACAGGCCCTGGGTGTTGTAGCGCTTGTTGCCGTACTGATCGTAGAACAGGTCGCCGATGCTGGTGCCCGGGCCGCCGGAGTACTTGTCGCTCGGCAAGCGGCTGGTGGCGCCGACGAACTGCCCTTGCCAGCCCACCTGCATATCCAGACTCGGGATCTTGGTGCCGAGCACCACCACCCATTTGGTCGGCGGAATATCCCGCGCCCAGACGTCCGGGCCCCACGGGTTGGTGTAGGCGCCTTCATGTTTGCCGGTTGTGTAGGCGAACGACACCGAGCCGAACACGTAGGTGGAGTCATAGAAACTCTCGGCCTCGAAACCCTTGATCGTCATGCCGCCGATGTTGCGGTAGTTGGACATCGCTCCCGGCGGGCAGGCGCTGGAAATCGTCCCGCCGTTGACCGCCTGGTTCTGGCAGCCCACGCCGGTAGCCTTGAAGATTTCGTCCTCGACCTTGTTATGGAACAGCGTGGTGCGCAGTTGCAGGTTGTCACCGTGGGTGAACACGTCGGCGAAGCTGGTGACGTTGCCCAGGGTGATCGAAGTGATGCGCTCCGGGTCCAGGTCGAGGCTGGTGGCGGTGCGGCTGCCCAGGCCCTGGACTTCATACTGCTCGTCGATCACCGGGGCGCGCCAGGTGCGGCTCCAGTTGGCGAACATCGCCACGTTCGGGGTGATGGTCCAGTACGCCGCCAGGCGCGGCGACCAGCCGGTGTAGGTACGGTCGCTGTAGTCGTGGCCGATGGCCGGGTCCGGGTTGCTGTAGTACGGCGCGTCGTTGGCTTCGCCACGGTTGCGCACATGGTCATAGCGCATCGACGGGGTGATGGTGACATCGCCCAGCGTCACCGCGTCCTGGATAAAGAAGCTGTTGGTGTCGACCTTGCCGTGGGGCATGAAGCCCGGCTGGAAGTGCCCGTAGTTGTATTTCGGGGTGTTGTAGGTGGCGCCGGGCATCCACATTTCGGTTTCCCGGGTGTGTTTGCGGATCTGTACCCCGGTGGTCACCGCGTGTTGCAACGGGCCGGTGGAAAACAGGCTGACGTTGCGTACGTCGAGGTTCTTGTCGTTGTAGGAGGTGTCCATCTTGCGCCCGCCAGTGGCCAACTGGAAAAACGCCGTGGCATCACGTTCGTCGGTCTGGTCGGTATTGGACTCGGAATACTTGATGGTCAAGTCCACCAGCGGGTTGTCCATCGGCTGGTATTCGTACTTGCTGGTCCAGGTGGTGTCGACAGTATTGCGGTTGGCCAGGAAGCGCTTCAGCGCGGCTTCGTAGCCATAGCGGTCGATGTTGGCCTGGGTCGGCGGCGTGGGGTAGCTGGCGGCAGAGAAGGGCGTCCAGCGCTGGCTGTTGGAGCGCGAATACGACAGGCCCAGGCTGTGCTCATCGGTGAAGTGGGCATTCACTTTGAACAGCTTGCCGTCCACATTCTGTGCGCTGTTGGGCAGGCGCTTGGGGTTGATCGGGTACTGGTTGTTATCGTTGGGCAGGGTGGCAGCCAGTTTCATATCGCCGCCGTCGCGCTGGGTCAGGTAGGCCAGGGCATCGAAGCGTCCGTCATCGGTGCGCCCGTACACCGCACTGCTGTAGACCTGTTCATGGTCGTTGCTGGAGTAACCGTACTTGAGCATGGCGCCACTGTTGCGCCCGTCCTTGAGCAGGTCCGGGGCATCCTTGGTGGTCATGTTGACCGTACCGCCAAAACCGCCATTGCCGCTGAAGGGCGAGTTGGGGCCTTTCTCCACCTCGATGCTCTTGATCAGTTCGGGCTCGATAAACACCGTGCCTTGCTGGTAACGCTCAAAGCCGCTCTTGGTGGCGCCGTCGACGGTCAGCGGCACGTCTTCGGCGTCGCCGAAACCGCGGATGTTGATGGTCTGGCCGCCGGGCTTCAGCGAACCGCCCTGGCTGATGCCGGGCAAGGTTTGCAGCAGGCTGGGGATGTTATTGGACTGGTAGCGGTCGATGTCGGCCTGGCTCAGGGTGGAGCGACCGACGGTGGTGGAGTCGACCTCGTTGCCGGTGCCGATCACACTCAGGGCTTCCAGCTGGATCGCGCCGCTGTTGGTGGTCTTGCCTTCTTCGGGCCGTACCACGTAGGTGCTGCCGACCTTGAGCAACACGAACTCGCCGTCCTTGAGCAGGGTGCGAATCGCCACTTCCGGTGTGAAGTCGCCATTGATGGCCGGCGCCTGGACATTTTTCAGCAGTGTTTCATCGAACAGCAGCTGGATTTTCGCCTGCTGCGCCACCTGGCTCAGGGACGTGGCCAGGGACTGGGCCGGCAGTTGCAGTTTGAACGACTCGGCCTGGGCACTCAGGCTGAAGGCCAGGCAGGCGGCAATGGCGGTGGGTCGAAGAAACAGGTGCTGAACGTGGCAAGGCGCGCGAAACATGAAATCCCCCGGAGTAGCCAAATGGCCAAAAAGGTGTGCGTATCAAACGCAGACCCGAGGAAGACGTGGCAGGAAAAATAATCCTCACATGCGAATGCAAAATATTCTCAAACAGGAATTTCGCGGGGTTACTTGCGGGGTTCAATCCTGATATTGCCGTCGGCCAGGGCCACGGTTTTTACCGGCAGCAAGGCGGGTAGGGCGTTGAGCAGGGCGTCGGGGTCGTTCACGTCCAGGTTGCCCGAGACCTTCAATTGCGCCACCGCGCTGTCCACCAGCAAGGGCGCCTGGGGCCGGTACAGGCTCAATTCATCCATCAGGCTGGCCAGCTCGCGATTACGAAACGATACGTGGCCGCCGCGCCAATCGGCGACCTCTTCGGCGGTGAGGGTTTGCTGCTGCACGGTGCCCTTGGCATAGCTGAACGTGGCGCGCTGCCGGGCGCCGAGCATCGCGACTGGTACCTTGGCATCGGCCTCGAATGCTACCTGGCCGTGGGCCACACTGACCACCAGTTGCTGCTTGCTGCGCCGCACATCGAAGCCGGTGCCGACCACCCGCACATTGGCCTCGCCGGCCTGCACGAACAGTGGCCGCTCCTTGTCGGCGGCCACCTCGATGTACAACTGGCCCTGGTCCAGATGCACGAGGCGCTGGTGACTGTTGAAGTCCACCCGCAGGCGCGTGTTGGCGTTGACGTACAAGGTGCTGCCGTCGGGCAAGTGCAAGGTGCGCATGCCTTTGGCATGGGCCGCGACCTGAGTGTGGAACAACTCGCGCGGGGCGCCGAGATTGCTCGCCAGCAGGGCGCACACCAACGCGGCAGCCACCGCCAGGGCCGGGCGCCACACAGGTATTTTGCGTACGGGCAGCGGTGTGGGTTTGTTCAGTTGCTGCAACTGGGCCAGGTCGGCCCACAGTTGTTCGAATTCGGCGTAGGCACGGGCATGGGCCGGCTCGGACTGCCAGGCGGCAAACGCCTTGCGGTCGGCGCGGCCGGCGTCATTGCGGTTGCGTGCAAACCAGCTGGCGGCCTGGGCATCGATCGAGTCACTGGCCTCGATGTCACAGGTATCGATGTCCCTCAGGCGGTTCATTCTGGCTGCTCCTTGCCGTGTTCTT
The DNA here is from genome assembly GCF_013386765.1 of Pseudomonas yamanorum. Taxonomy (GTDB): domain Bacteria; phylum Pseudomonadota; class Gammaproteobacteria; order Pseudomonadales; family Pseudomonadaceae; genus Aquipseudomonas; species Aquipseudomonas yamanorum_A. Next base: position 3,221 of record NZ_JACARE010000062.1, on the reverse strand, counting down.
GTTGAAGTCGCTGCTTGCAATGCAGCAGGGCAAAGGCGATGTGCTTTTCCACCATGCTGACCGAAACTCCCATGCGCTCGGCGATCTGGGCCTGGCTCAGGCCTTCGAAGCGGTGCAGCATAAGGGCTTCTCGCCTTCTGGGCGAGAGTTCAGCGAGGACTTCTTTCAACTGTTCGAGGCGTTGCAGGCGTTGCGCGGCGGCCATGGGATCGTCTCGCGGGTCGCTGACCAACGAGGCATCCAGTTCGGCCTGTTGCTGGTGGACGGTGTGCCGCACCTTTTGTTTGCGCCAATGATCACGCAGCAGATTGCGCGCCATCTGGAACAGGAACGCCCGTGGCTGCTCGACCTTGGCCTGGTCGCGGTAGTCCAGCCATTGGGTGAAGACATCCTGGGTCATGTCTGCCGCGTCGCTGGCGTTGTCCGTGCGTTTGCGCAGGAAATGCAGGATATCTGCATAAAACCCGCGAAAGGCATCGGCCGACAGCGGGTCGGGCTTGGGGCGAGACATGGATATCCTTCTTGGCGAAGCACGACGTAGAAAAGTCGCGAATGATATCGAGAATTATTGTCATTTGTCTCTATCGAAATACACGTATCAGTGTGGGAGCTGGCTTGCCTGCGATGCAGGCACCTCGGTTTGTCAGGAATACCGAGGTGATGCCATCGCAGGCAAGCCAGCTCCTACAGGGGGGTTACCGCAATGTGGTCAGTAGCTCTTGAAGCTGAGCACGGCCAGTCTCACCCAACGGGAACACCGGCAACCGTGGATCTCCCGATTCCAGCCCGGTCAACCGCAAACCGGCCTTGATCGTCGCCGGCAAGCCGCCTTTGAGGATGAACTCCAGCAACGGTAACTGGTGATAAAACAGCTCCCGCGCTTTCGTCAGATCATTGCTCAGCACCGCTTCATACAAATCCAGATTGAGCTGCGCAATCAGGTTCGGCGCCGCCGTGCACCAACCCTTCGCCCCCGCCGCGAACGCTTCCAGCGCCAGCGGATTGCAGCCGTTGTAGAACGGCAGCTGGCCCTCGCTGCGCCGATGCAGCTGGTGCATGCGCTGAATATCCCCGGTGCTTTCCTTGACCATCGTCACGTTATCGACGCTGTCGACGATGCGCAGGATCAAGTCCACCGACATGTCGGTACCGCTGGTGGCCGGGTTGTTGTAGAGCATGATCGGCACGCCGATGCTGTCGCCGATGGCCGCATAGTGGGCGAGGATTTCCGCCTCGCTGAGCTTCCAGTACGAGGCCGGCAATACCATCACCACGTCTGCACCGTGGCCTTCGGCAAACCGCGCCCGGCGCACGGCCTTGGCGGTGGTCAGGTCGGAGACGCTGACGATGGTCGGTACGCGCTTGCCCACCTTCTGGAGGCTGTAGGCGGCGACTTCATCCCACTCCGCATCACTGAGATAGGCGCCTTCGCCGGTACTGCCCAATGGCGCGATGGCGTGTACGCCGCTGTCGATCAAGCGGTCGATGGAATAGCCGAGGGCGTCCAGGTCAATGCGCAGGCCGTCGGCGCTGAACGGGGTGATGGTGTAGCCGATGATGCCGTGAATAGAAGGGCTGGACATGGAAAAGTCTCCGGTCGAAAAAGGGGTTCAGTTCAGGCAATCGGCGTGCTGGCGCAGGTTCTGCCGAGCGTAGTAGTTGAACGCGGCGCCGTGGCGTTTGGGCTTGGAGATCCAGTCATGGGCTTCGCGGCCCAACTCCGGCAGGATCGGCTTGATGGTGCCGGCGGCCATTGCCAGCAACTGCAACTTCGCCGCGCGTTCGATCAACTGCGCGATCACACAGGCTTCCTCGATGCTTGCCCCGGTGGACAATTGGCCGTGGTGGGAAAGCAGGATGGCACGCTTGTCCCCCAGGGCAGCAGTGATGATTTCGCCTTCTTCGTTGCCCACCGGCACGCCGGGCCAGGCTTCCAGGAAGGCGCAGTCTTCGTACAGGGGGCAGAGGTCCATGTGGGACACCTGCAGCGGCACTTCCAGCATCGACAGTGCGGCGATGTGGGTCGGATGGGTATGAATGATGCAGTTCACATCCGGGCGACCACGGTACACCCAGCTGTGAAAACGGTTGGCCGGGTTGGGCATGCCGTGGCCTTCCAACACTTCCAGGTCTTCGTTGACCAGCAGCAGGTTGCTGGCGGTGATTTCATCGAAACCCAGGCCCAGTTGCTGGGTGTAATAAGTGCCAGGCGTGGGGCCGCGTGCGGTGATCTGCCCGGCGAGGCCGGAGTCGTGGCCGTTTTCGAACAGAATCCGGCAGGTGAGCGCCAGCTTTTGCCGGTCGGTCCACGTATTATCCGCCAGGGTGCTTTGCATCTGGGTCAGTGCTTGCTTGACCAGTTGGTCTTTCGGGAGTGCTAATGTCTTGGCCATATCAGTGTCCTTGTTGGTCGCAAATGACACTAAAGAGACTATATGACACAAAGTGTCATTGGCAAGTATTCATCATCGCCTCTTTAATGGATTAACCGCTGCGCATGTCTATCCGTTTGAAAATATTGAGAAAAAAACTTGGCGTGACTTTAGAGTCCCTGGCGGAAAAATCCGGGATGACCAAGAGTTACCTGTCGAAAGTCGAGCGCGGGCTGAATACGCCGTCGATTGCGGCCGCGCTGAAACTGGCCAAGGCGTTGAACGTGAAGGTTGAAGAGCTGTTCAGCGAGGACAACGTCAGTCTGGACAGCTACAGCCTGGTGCGCAGCCACGAGCGTCAGGCGTTGTCGGGCACCGATGGGTCACCGGGTTATGCGGTGCTGGCCCATCAGGTCAGTGAGCGCAGTTTGTTGCCGTTCATTATTTATCCGCCGGCGGAGTTCACCGACAAGACCTTCAAGGAGCATCTGGGGGAGGAGTTTTTGTTTGTGCATGAAGGCCAGGTGGAGGTGGATTTCATGAGTGAGCGGGTGGTGTTGAATCGCGGGGATGCGTTGCATTTCAATGCGCAGAAACCGCATCGGATTCGGTCGGTGGGGGAGGTTCAGGCGCAGTTGCTGGTGGTGGTGCATAGCACTGACGAGTGACTGTGGGGTTGCGGCTTGTCGGGGGCATATCCGTTATTTAGGTAACGGCCGGTTATGGTTCCGCTCTTACAGCGGCTCACTTTTGAACAGCGCAAAAGTAAGCAAAACGCTCTTGCCCCACCACTCGGCACCTCGCTAGGGCTCGGTGTGCCCGAACGCAGGCAGCACGAAGCGGGCCGCC
>NZ_JACARE010000061.1:9751-17260 GCF_013386765.1 Pseudomonas yamanorum | reverse complement strand
CCGGTTTAGCCGCGACGGGGCAGGGACGCCCCGTCGCGGCGGCCCGCGGAGCAATCCCGGAGTGAGGGAACACCGAGCCTAGGCGAGGTGCCGACAGGCGGGGCAGAGCGTTTTGGTTACTTTGCCGCTTTTGCAAAGTGACTCGCTGTAAGAGCGAAACCATAGGTGGCCGTTACCTAAATAACGGATATGTCCCCGATCAATGCGCAATACACACCGACTTCAACTCGGTATAAGCCTCGATCACCGCCCGCCCAAACTCCCGCCCCATCCCCGATTGCTTCACCCCGCCAAACGGCATCGCCGGGTCCAGCAGCACATGCGCATTCACCCAAACCGTCCCCGCCTCGATCCGCGGCACCAGGTTCATCGCCTTACCCAAATCATTGGTCCAAAGGCTCGCCGCCAACCCATAACGATTGTCGTTGGCCAGAGCAATCACCGCATCCTCATCATCAAACGCCATGACCCCCAACACCGGCCCAAACACCTCCTCCCGGGCCACGGCCATCCCATGATCGATATCCGCCAAAATCGTCGGCCGCACATAAAACCCCTCACCCACCACCTCATCCCCACCGATCACCACCCGCGCCCCTTCAGCCCGAGCCTGCTCGATATGCCGCAAAACCCCCTGCTGCTGCTTGCGCGACACCAACGGATTAATCGCCGCCGCACCATCCATCCCGGCCCCCAACGGCATCGCCGACACCGCCGCCGCCAACCCCTCGACAAACCTGTCGTAAACCGACCGATGCACATAAAAGCGCGAAGCCGCCGCACACACCTGCCCGTTGTTCAGCAACCCACCCAGGATCGCCCCCTGGATCGCCTTATCAATATCGGCATCCGCCAACACAATCATCGGGTTCTTGCCCCCCAATTCCAGGGCAAACCGCGTCATGTTCTCCATGCACGCCACACCCACACTCTTGCCCACCGCAGTCGAACCGGTAAACGACACCTTGCTCACCAACGGATGAGAAGTCAGCACGCCCCCCACCGACGCCCCGCCTCCGGTCACAACGTTGAATACCCCGGCCGGAATCCCCGCCTCCAACGCCAGCTCCGCCAGACGCATCGCCGTCAACGGTGTCTCCATCGCCGGCTTGATGATCACCGTGCACCCGGTGGCCAACGCCGGCATCAACTTCCAGGCCGCTATCAGCAGCGGGAAGTTCCACGGCACGATGCCCACCACCACCCCCACCGGCTCGCGTTTGGTGAACGCGGTGAACTTCGCCCCCGGCGGCAGCGGGATCGACACGTCAAACGTCTGCCCTTCGATCTTGGTCGCCCAACCCGACATATAGCGCATGAACTCCACCGTGGCGTTCAAGTCCAGCCCCCGCGCCAGGTTGATCGACTTGCCCTGGCTCAGGGTTTCCAGCTGCGCCAGTTCCTCGGCATGGGCCTCAACCAGCGCGGTGAAGTTCAGCAAAATCCGCTCCCGGTCAGCCGGGCGCAAACCCGACCACACCCGGGACTTGAAGGCCGCATGGGACGACTGCACCGCCTGCTCCACCACGTGCAGCGGCGCGTCCAGGGTTTCGCACAGGGTTGCCCCGGTGGCCGGGTTGACCACCTTGATGTGGGCGCCTTCGGCAAACACCCACTGGCCATCGATAAAGCAGCCATGACGACGGTCGAGGAATGCAGCCACCTGCGGCAGGATTTCAACGTTGCTCATGATTCACCTGTATTCACTGTTGTTCTTTGAGAAAGCAGGCGACCGCTTGGCGATCGTCGGCCGAAGCCAGGCCCATGTAGGGCATGTAGGTGCCGGGCACAAACGCCTGGGGTTGGGTGATGAATTGCGCGATGGTCTCGGCTTGCCACTCGACGTTTTTGTCACGCATGGCCTGGGAGTAGCTGAAGCCCGCCAGGGAGCCGGATTTGCGCCCGTAAACGCCGGCCAGGTTCGGCCCCATCATCGTCGCGCCGCCCTTGGTGACCGCGTGGCACACGCCGCATTCGTTGGCGAATACCTGGGCGCCATGGCCTGTGTCGGGAGCGCATTCAGCAGCGAACGCGCTGTGGGCGAGGGCCAGCGACAGCACGCCGGCCAGGGACAATCTGTGTGCAGTGAACATAGAAAAACGACCTTGGAAACCATCGAAGTTGCCGACGATTGTCAGGGCTCAAGGTCGCCCGGGTTTTGCCCTGCGTGCCAGTCGTGTTGGCTGGGCTGCCAAACCGTGGATTCTGGCAAGCACAGTCAAGTCTTTGGCAACCAGACAAAAGGCACGTCACTTCGCCAGCATTAGTATCGCGGCAGACCCCAACCCTGTGGTCATGAACAAGAATGGATGCCACACCATGCTCAAGTCCCCCTTGCTTCGTCTCTCGACCCTCGCGCTGATGATCGGCGCCAACCAAGCCGGCGCCTATGAGTTGTACGCCGATGACAGCAGTCACCTGAACGCCACCCTGGAGGCGGTCTTCGGTGCCTTCCACAGCCAGCAGAACTACGCCCCCTCCGGTCGCCTGGCCAAAGGTTCCTCGTCCTGGCGCGAGGGCTACATCAAGTACGGCCTGAGCTTCGACAAAAGCTTCAGCGGCGCCGGCACCACCTATGGCGCGGCCAACCTGCTGAGCTCCGGCACCTGGGGCGACGGCGACGCTGCAGGCTTCAGCGACGGCACGGAGCGCACCACCAAATTCGAAGACGCCTACCTCGGCTGGCGCTCGGGCAAGCTGTTCGAGGCCCTGGGCGAGAATGGCGTGGACCTGTCCTTCGGCCGCCAGAACATCGTGGTCGGCGACGGCTTCCTGATCGACGGCGACGCGCTGAACTTCGGCAAGGGCGTGGCCGACGGCGACATGAATCGCGGCGGCGGCTACTACATCGCTGCCCGCAAAGCCTTCGACGAGACCGCCGTACTGCGCCTGGGCGGCAAGGACGGCTGGCGCAGCGACCTGATGTGGCTCAAGTCCGACAACCGTGCCCAGGCCAAGACCGAGATGTACGTCGCCACCCTCGAACACGTGGCCACCGAAGGCACCGTGGGGCTGACGTACATCGACACCACCGACGTCGACAAGCAATACGCCTCCCCCACGCAGCTGGAGCGGGACGGCATGAAGACCTACAGCCTGCGGGCAACGGGCAATGCCGGGGTGACCAACCTGTTCCTGTCCGGCGAGTACGCCTGGCAGGACAAGCCCCACACCGGCAACGAAGACGCCTGGTACCTGGAAGCCGGCTGGACCTTCGCCGACGTGGCCTGGACGCCCTATGTGAGCTACCGCTACAGCCGTTTCTCGGAAGGTTTCGACCCGCTGTTCTACGGTTTCAGCCGTGGCTACGGCACCTGGTTCCAGGGTGAAGTGGCGGGCAACTACGCCGGGCCGTTCAACAACAACTCGCGCATCCAGAACGTCACGTTCAAGGTCTCGCCCCTGGAAAACCTCAGCGTCGGCGCGGTGCTGTTCGACTTCAAGACCATCGACCGCAACCTCGGCAACAACGACGGCCACGAGCTGGACGTGTATGCCGAATGGCACGTCAACGAACACCTGACGGTGATGCCGCTGATCGGCCTGTACCAGCCGGACAAGAGCGCCGACCAGGGCGGCACGCAGCTGGGCAACCACGATAAAAACCTCTACAGCCAAGTGGTGTTCGCCACTAACTTCTAAGCCCGGCCGGGGCGGTGGCGCCGCCATCGCCCCGCCTGGCCAAGGCCTTCGCAATGCACAAGAAATTCCTCACGATCCAGAGCAAGATCGCCCTGCTCGCCGGCCTCTGCCTGTTGCTGGTGGTCGGCCTGCTGATGAGCCTGTCGCTGTACCAGACCCACCAGAGCAGCCAGCACGTGGCCCAGGCCAGCAGTGAGATGCTCGCCGCCGCCGCCACGGAACACATGCAGGCCCTGGGGCAAGTACAGGCCATGCAGGTGCAACGCACCTTCATGCAAACCCACGAATACGGCCAGGGCTTGTCGCGCTATGTGCTGTACCTGCGGCAACTGCAACAACAGGGCAAGCTGACCCGCCCACAATTGCGCCAGGAGCTGAATACCCAGCTGCACCAGGCCCTGATCGACAAGCCCGACCTGCTCGGGATTTATCTCATATTTGAAGCCAATACCCTGGACGGTGACGATGCCCAGTTCGTCGACCAGGCCGCCGTGGGCAGCAACGAGGCCGGGCGCTTTGCCCAGTATTGGGTACAGGCTTCACCGGGTGAGCTGACAGCGGTGGTCGGCGACGAAGCGTTGCTGGCCAACACCTCCCCCGGCCCCAGCGGCGCACCGTACAACGCCTTCTACACCTGCGCCCGCGACACCGCCAAGGCCTGCGTACTGGAGCCGTATTTCGACGAGGCTTCCGGCAGCCGCAAGCTGGTGACCAGCATTGCGTTCCCACTGATGGAACACGGCAAGGTGATTGCGGTGGTCGGCCTGGACATCAACCTGGCGGCCTTGCAACAGGCCAGCCAGACCAGCGCCGGGCAACTGTTCGACGGCCACGGGCAAGTCAGCATCGTCAGCCCCAAGGGGGTTATTTCCGCCTACAGCGAGGATGCCAGCCACCTGGGGCAGCCGATCAGCACCGTGATGCCGGACGGTCCCCAGATACTGGACGCACTGCGCCAAGGGCAGCCGCAAACCTTTGTCGACCAACAACAGATCAAGCTGCTTGAACCACTGGCACCGATTGCCGGCGCCGCGCCGTGGGGCGTGCTGGTGGGTGTGCCGCAGTCGGTGCTGTTGGCGCCGGTCACCGCGCTGCAACAGCAACTGGATGCCCAAGGGGTGAAAAGCACCGCGCTGGAACTGCTGCTGGGCGGCGGCTCGGCCCTGCTCGGCTTGTTGTTGATCTGGTACGCAGCCTTGCGCATTACCCGCCCGCTGCAAACCCTGACCCGGGTGATGGAGGATATTTCCCGGGGCGAAGGCGACCTGACACGGCGCCTGGAAGTACAGTCCCGGGATGAAATCGGCCAATTGGCCAGTGCGTTCAACCGTTTTGTCGAACGCATCCACCAGTCGATCCGCGAAGTATCTTCGGCGGGACTTGGGGTCAACCAGGTGGTCAAGCGCGTGCTGCTGGCGTCGAACTCCTCGCTGAACAACTTCGACGAACAGGCCACCCGCACCAACAGCGTCGCGGCGGCGATCAACGAACTGGGCGCTGCCGCCCAGGAAATCGCCCGCAACGCTTCCGACGCCTCGCAGCAAGCCTCCGGCGCCCGGCAACAGGCCGAAGACGGGCGCCAAGTGGTGGAGCGTACGATTGCAGTGATGAATGAGCTGTCGGGCAAGATCAGTGCCTCGTGTGTGCATATCGATGCGTTGAATCACAAGACAGTGAACATCGGGCAGATCCTGGAAGTGATCAAAGGCATCTCCCAGCAGACCAACCTGCTGGCGCTGAACGCGGCCATTGAAGCCGCCCGGGCCGGTGAAGCCGGGCGCGGGTTTGCGGTGGTGGCCGACGAGGTGCGCAGCCTGGCGTATCGCACCCAGGAGTCGGCGCTGGAAATTCAGCAGATGATCGAAGAGCTGCAAGTGGGTGCCCGGGAATCCGTCAATACCATGACCGAGAGCCAGCAGCACAGCGAGGAAAGCGTGAGCATTGCCAACCTGGCGGGCACGCGGTTGGCCAGCGTGACGTTGCGCATTGGCGAGATTGATAACGTCAACCAGTCGGTGGCGGCTGCGACCGAGGAGCAGACGTCGGTGGTGGAGGCGCTGAATGTCGACATTACCGAAATCAATATGCTGAACCAGGCTGGGGTGGAAAACCTGCAGTCGACGTTGCAGGCCTGCACCGAGCTTGAGCGTGAGGCAGAGCGCCTCAATCAACTGGTGGGCAGCTTCCGCATCTGACCCTGTAGGAGCCGGCTTGCCGGCGATGCAGACAACTCGGTCCTTCAGATACACCGAAGCGATGCGATCGCCGGCAAGCCAGCTCCTACAGTCGGGCGCTGGCATGCTCGATCCGGTGAAACAGCCGATTGAAGTACACCAGGCTATCGCCCTGCCCCCGTACCCCGACCCGCGACAACTCCACGAACATCACCGAATGCGAGCCCACTTCCTTGCATTCACTGATGCGCCCTTCCAGCTGCACCAGCGCATCCCGCAGCACTGGCACGCCCGCCTCACCACCGTCCCACAGGTCCCAGGCAAACCGTTCGGCCATGGGCACCTGGGTCATCCCGGCAAAATGCCGCGCCAGCTCTTCCTGTTCCCCGCACAGCACGTTCACGCACAACTGCCCATTGGTGCGGAACACATCATGGGTCGCGCTGCTGCGGTTCACACACACCAGCACCGTGGGCGGCGAATCCGTCACCGAACACACCGCACTCGCCGTGATCCCGCAACGCCCGCCGGGGCCGTTGGTGGTGATGATGTTCACTGCGGCCGGCAGTTGCGCCATGGCGTTGCGAAAGTCGATTTGCTGCTGGCTCAGGTCGGCCATGTCGGTGCCCCTTAACGATCCGTGGGTGATGCAACCAGACTAAGGCGTCACGCATGGCGCGACCATTCAGACGATCCCCATGCCGACTAGGTGGTTTCTTTATCGTCAGGGCCGTTCACACTGGGTATTCTGCTGGCAAGGCTCCATAGATGAGCCAATGTCCGCCGCTGCGTGCTTGCGTGCGAAAACAATAATTAGAAATTCTCGTGGCAGCCCCTGATGGAAAATCGCACACCGATCGTTTACATCGTTGATGACGACAAAGACCTGCGTACCTCGCTGGCCTGGCTGCTGGAGTCGGTCAGCGTAAAGGCCCAGTGCTTTGCCGGCGCCGAAGAGTTCCTCGAACACTACGACCCACGCCAACCCGCGTGCCTGGTACTGGACGTGCGCATGCCGCAAACCAGCGGCTTCCAGTTGCAGGACATCCTCAACCGGCGCGGCAGTACCTTGCCGACCATCTTCGTGTCGGCCCACGGCGACATCCCGATGTCAGTCACGGCGATGAAAAACGGCGCACTGGATTTCGTCGAGAAGCCCTATAACCCGCAACAGATGATCGACCGCATCCAGGCCGCGCTGAAGACCGCCGTGCAGGCCCAGGCCGACCAGGAACAGCGTGAGCACCTGCAAGGCAAGCTGGCGCTGCTGACGAGCCGCGAGCGGGAAGTGTTGATGCTGGTGGTGGATGGCAAGGCGAGCAAAGTGATTGCTCGCGAGCTGAACATCAGCGTGAAGACCGTTGACGTGCACCGCACCAAGATCAAGGAAAAGATGGGCGTGACCAGCATTGCCATGCTGGTCCGCGAGGTGTTGTACCCGTAGGGCGCGATGAATGAATGTGGGAGCTGTCGAGTTTTAGCGAGGCTGCGAAGGGATCGCTGCGGTGTACTTGGGGTATCGAGTTGTCTGCATCGCAGGCAAGCCAGCTCCCACAATTGACCTCATTCCAATGTGGGAGCTGTCGAGCCTTGGCGAGGCTGCGATGGGATCGCTGCGGTGTACCTGGGGTATCGAGTTGTCTGCATCGCAGGCAAGCCAGCTCCCACAGTTGACCTCATTCCAATGTGGGAG
>NZ_JACARE010000061.1:0-9677 GCF_013386765.1 Pseudomonas yamanorum | reverse complement strand
GCGATGGGATCGCTGCGGTGTGCCTGGCAGACCGAGTTGTCTGCATCGCAGGCAAGCCAGCTCCTACAGTTGGCCTCATTCCAATGTGGGAGCTGTCGAGCCTTGGCGAGGCTGCGATGGGATCGCTGCGGTGTACCTGGCAGACCGAGTCGCCTGCATCGCGGGCAAGCCCGGCTCCCACAGGAAAATGCATTCCAGGTCAGGGAGCGGCACGCATCAATGATGGCTGTAGCGCTTGCGGTACTCCCCCGGCGACACGCCAAAACGCGACTTGAACGCCGATGAGAAGTAGCTGGAATCCGAGAAGCCCCAGGCATAACACAGCGCCGACAGCTTCTGCTCCGCCGGCGAGTGGCGCAGGGTTTCGGCGCAGAAATCCAGGCGCCGGTGCTTGATGTATTGCGCCACCACCAACCCACGCTTGGAGAACATCCGGTACAGCCCGCGCACCGACACCCCGACTTCCCGGGCGATCAGCTCGGGGCAGAGTTCTTCGGCACCGATGTGCGCGTCGATGTAGGCTATGGTTTTGCGGAACTGGCGCTCCTGTGGGTCCACGCCGTTGTCACGGGCGCTGATTCCCGGCAGCAACAGGCTGACCAGGGCGTCCAGCACCGCCTCGCTTTCCTGCATGCCCAGGTCGTTTTGCTGGCGGGTGTCGAGCACCATCTGGCTGGCCATCAGCGCCAAGGGCGTGCGGGCCGAGATCCGTGTCGCGCAGTTGACCGCGTTGAAGTGCGAACCGCGCTCCACCACCTGGCGCGGCAGGATCAGCGAGAGTTGCCGGGAGTTCTCGTGGTAGGTCATGTCGCTGGGGCGACAGGCGTCGATCAGGGCGATGTCGCCACGGCCCAGTTGCGCGCGGTTGTCGCCCTGCTCCAGTTGTGCACTGCCCTGCAGCTGGAACACCGCGTAGTAATGCCCCTCGTTGCCGGTACTGACTTCCTTGCTGCTGCGATACAGATGCACATGGGCCATGTCGACCACGCTGAGCTTGATCGCGCCGCTGCGAAACTCGCTCAGGTCACCATAGAATTCAGTGCCCAGGGCGCGGGCATCGAAGCGTCCACAGGCCTGGTTGACCTGCTGTAACCAACGCTCGAATGATTCGTTACGTTGCACCGTTGAACTCATCATGACCGCAAGGCCTCACGTTTTTTATTTTTTTGGTCCGAGCAATCTTACTGGCACCGCCGATCAAATATCCAATACCAGACGAGCGGAAACCGCCCGGGAAACACACGCGCAAATCTGCCGGTTGGCGGCCTTCTCCTTGGTCGACAGGCAGTTGTCACGGTGCTCGGGCACGCCCTCCAGCACCTCGACGATGCAGGTGCCGCAGATGCCTTCGCGGCACTCGGTGTCGATGTCGCAACCGTGGGCCTGCAACACGTCCACCAGGCTGGTATTCGCCGGTACCTGCAATACCACACCGGAGCTGGCCAGTTGCACTTCGAAGCCACCGCTGGGCCCGGCGTTTGCCGCCGGGTCGGCCTGGAAGTGTTCCAGGTGAATCGCCTCCCCGGAACGGCTGCGGGCCGCGACTTCCACCACCTTGTGCATGAACGGCGCAGGGCCGCAGGTGTAGACGTGGGCCACGTCGCCGGCCTGCTCCAGGCAGACGCTCAAGGCCGCATCCAGTGCGCCCGGTTCGACGCCAAAGTGAAACTGCACATGCTCGCCGAACGTATCGGCCAACAGCTGAGTAAACGCCGCGTACTGCGCCGAACGCGCAAAATAGTGCAGGCGCCACGGCTGGCCGCTGCTCGCCAGTCGGTAGGCCATGCTCAACAACGGCGTCACCCCGATACCGGCGGCAAACAGCGCATGGGCCGGCGCGTCCGGGTCGAGGCGAAACAGATTGCGCGGCGCGCCCATCTCCAACTCCATGCCCTCCTGCACCTGCTCATGCAGGGCCAGGGAGCCGCCCCGGGATTGTGCCTCCTTCTTCACCGCCACCAGGTACGCGCGGCCATCGTGGGGCGGGCTGCACAGGGAATACTGGCGGGTGACGCCGGTGGGCCCGGTGAGGTCCACATGGGCGCCCGGTTCATAACTGTCGAGGGGCTGGCCGTCACTGCGCACGAGGCGAAAGGAACGGATATCCAGCGCTTCGTCGACGATGCGTTCGATCTTCACCTTCATCATTGCAGCACCTGAATACAGTTGTTTCGGTTGAACGCTATCCTGTGGCGAGGGAGCTTGCTCCCGCTGGGGTGCGAAGCGCCCCCAAAGAGATTGGGCCTGCTGCGCAGTCCAGCGGGAGCAAGCTCCCTCGCCACAACGATGACTAGCGCATGAACAGGCCGCCGTTGATGTCCCAGCACGCGCCCGTGACCGAGGCGGCGTGGTCGGCAATCAACAGCAGCACGGTGTCGGCGATGGTGTGCGGGTCGCCGAGGGTGCCCGCCGGGATGATCTTGAGGATTTGCTCCAGGCGCTCCGGCGCCACGGTTTCGCGCACCACCGGCAAGTCCAGCGGGCCTGGTGAAATGCTGTTGACTGTCACGCCTTGGGGGGCGAGTTCACGGGCGAAGACCTTGGTCAACGTGGCCACACCGCCCTTGGCCGCCGCGTAATGCGCGCCAGTGGCGGTTCCGCCGTTTTGTCCGGCGAGGGAGGCGATGTTGACGATGCGCCCGAAACCCCGCTCGGCAAAGTGCGCGCCGAACACCTGGCAGGCCACGAACGTGCCCCGCAGGTTGATCGCCATTGATTCGTCGAACTCTTCGGGCGTGATGTCCATCAGCGCCGCGACTTTCGACACCCCGGCGTTGTTCACCAGGATATCGGTGCCGCCCCAGCGCTCCGACAGCAGATCCCGGGCGCGGATAAAATCGGCTTTGTTGCGCACATCCAGCTCGATGGCGACGGCGGTTTCGCCGCTGCTGTCCAGCTCATCTGCGAGGTGTTGCACGCCATCCAGACGCACATCTGCCAGGCCCACGCGGTAGCCTGCGGCGTGCAGGCGCCGGGCGATGCATTCGCCGAGGCCGCGGGAGGCGCCGGTGACAAGCGCGATTCGGTTCATCAGGATGTCCTCATTTCAAATGTGGGAGCTGGCTTGCCTGCGATAGCGGTGGGTCAGTACCTGAAGTGCTGGCTGACACACCGCTATCGCAGGCAAGCCAGCTCCCACACTGGTTTTGGTGGTGGGTTAGATCGTGCTTACAACAGGAAGCCCAGCGCACTCAGGCTGTCGGTGGAGTTGATCAGCCGCACCACCTTGCGCTCCAGGGTCGCAGCCCCGGCGCTGAAGCGGATGCGATAGTTCAGGTCGGCCACGAACGGCGTGTGCACCCCGCGCTTGTAGGCATACAGCAGCTGCGCGCAGTTGACCTCCACCACCTCGCCCGCCGCTTCCACCAGCGTGAATCGCGACACGCTGCGCACGGTTTTCGCCGCATCCACCGCCGACGGCGAATACCCCGCCGTCAGCCGCTCGATACGCAAGTCACGCATGCGCGCGTCGTCATAGGCGTAATTGAGGCTGGCCTCGAAATCGTCGGTGTCCAGGTCGATCGGCACGACGTAACGCCCGCTCTCGCTCCACAACGCCGCCCATTGCACATAGTCCTTGTGGTCCAGCAGTTCGGCTTCGCGCCAGATGAATTCGATGGCCTGGGCCAGCGGTGCGGTAAAACCAGTCAGGGTGTTCATTGGCTCATCATCCTTTTCCACATGTCATAGGCCCCGCGCATGCCGCCTTCGTCGGTGGCGTGGGAGACCTTGTCGCCGTTGTCGGCCAGGACTTCGCGGTTCAGGCCACGGTTGACCAGGATCGGCGCGTCCACGCCGGCGTACGAACCGCGTTGCACCCGGTCCCAGGCCTCGGCGTCGTCAGGGCTGCCAAAGCCGAACGGGCCCTGGAAGTGTTCGTGGATGCGCAGGCGCTCGCGGTTGGCGATCTGCGGCCCGCCCTCCATGCCAAGGGCGACGTGGCGGATCTCGGTCTCGGTGACCGATACCGGCCGCAACACGCGAAAGAACGACATCGACATGGCGACGTTGGGAAACAGGTTGAGGTTGAACCCGGCACCGTGCAGTGAGCGCACGATGCGTCGCACCTGGGCCGGCTCCATGGTTTTCGACAGTTCTTCGGTGACGTGGGCGAAGCGCTCCTGCAACTGTTCCGTGCCGTCATCGTGGTCCAGGTCGACATGCTCGGGCACCATCACCATCACGCTGTGGCCATTGCCCAGGGAATGGGTGACGGCCTGTTCGTCGGTCATGAACGAGAGCATTTCCGAGGTCTCGGCATCCACCGACGACATGAACGACTTGTGCACGATGGGGAAGTGATAGCCGTCGGTGGTGTTTTCCAGCTGGATCTTCCAGTTGCCCTTGAAGCTGAACTTGTGTTCGCCCTGGGTCTTGATCGGGTAGCCGGCGCCCTGCTTCATGAACAGGTCCATCCAGTGTCTGGCACCGCCGAGGAAGTCGGCCAATGGCTCGATGTCGTCGTTGTAGCTGGCGAATACCATTCCGGCGTAGCTGTCGACCCGCAAGCTGGTCAAGGGCAATTCGGATTTTTCCAGGAGGCCTTCGTAGCCGTCCGGGTACGGCAGCGCCCGCAGCTTGCCGTCCAGGCCATAGGACCAGCTGTGATACGGGCAGGTGAAGCCGGTGGCGTTGCCCTTATGCTTTTCGCAGACCGTGGCGCCACGGTGGCGGCAGCGGTTTTCCAGCACGTTGATCGCGCCTTTCTTGTCGCGCACTACGATCACCGGGCGCCGGCCGATGGTGGCGGTCTTGAAGTCGCCGCTGTTGCGCACTTCGCTTTCATGGGCGACCCAGACCCAGGTGCGGTAGAAGATTTTTTCCAGTTCGGCTTCGAACAGCGCCGGGTCGTTGTACAGCGAGACGTCGACGCGGTCGTGCTTGACCAGCTCGTCGAGGCTTTTGGATTTGGCGATCAGCCGGTATTCATGGGTACTCATGGAGCCCTCCTCAAGGCGTTGTTCTTATTGGTGAGCCGTGATGCTCTGCTGCAGTTGCGCGCCGAGGGCACACACCCATTCGTCCTGGCCCTTGCGGCCGACAATCTGCAGGCCGACTTTCAGGCCGCTGTCCACCAGGGTCACCGGCACCGTCAGCGCCGGGTGGCCGCTGAGGTTGAAGGGCCGTACCAGCGGCGTCATGCCGGCCACGGCCTGGCTGCCGTTGCGGGCTTGGGCCAGGGTCGGTGGCAGGTCTGGCAGGGTCGGCAGCAGCAACACGGAAAACGCTTCGAGCGCGGCATCCACCTGATGACTGAAGCGGGTGCGCACGACTTCGGCGTCGGCCAACTCAGCGGCGCTGGTGCGGCTGGCGGCCAGCAAGCGCTGTTCAACGTCGGCGCCGATCAGGCCCTTGCCCGTGAGATGACCGAAGGCCGCCCAGTTCTCGACATTGATCACCGTAAGGCCGGCGCCGAACGCCGCCTCGAAGTCGTCCAGATGCAGGCGCTGCTGACGCCAGCCAGCCGCATCGACGGCGGCCATCAGGCTCGCCTTCAGCCACGGCTCACAGGCCACATCCAGAAAGCCCACATGAATACCGCCAACCGGTGCGGCCTGCGGCGTGAAGCCCGGGCAAATCACCTGCATCGCGGCAATCAGGTCCTGCATGTTCGCGGCAAACGGCCCGACGCAATCGAGGCTGGATACCGCCGGCTGCGCGCCCGCCCGGCTGACCCGGCCATAGGTCGGCTTCAACCCGGCGATCCCGCAGCACGCCGCCGGCACCCGCACCGAGCCGCCGGTGTCGGTGCCGATGGCGATATCCGCCAGGCCCGCCGCAACGGCTGCGGCCGAACCGCTGGACGACCCACCCGGCACCCGGTCAGGCGCCTGGGGGTTGATCGGCGTGCCACTCCAGTCGTTGATGCCGGTGACGCCAAACGCCAGTTCATGCAGGTTGGTCTTGCCGACGATCTGCCAGCCGGCGTCGAGCACCGAATGCACCACATCTGCATGCCGGGTCGCGGGCGGTGCATCGGCAAAGGCACGGCTGCCGGAACGGGTCGGGTGCCCGGCGATGTCGATGGAGTCTTTGATGGCCACGCGTTTACCGCTGCCACCGAGCAGAAATTCGCTGACGAAGGTACTCATGGGTTCACCCCCAATACGGTATTGAACAGGCGTTGCGTGCGGAAATGCGCGATCAGCCAGGTGCCGTCCACACGGCGAAAATCAATGTTCAGCCGCGTGCCGAACAACTCGCTGCGCTGGTCGGCGTAGGTGGAAATCTGCTGCATGATCCACTGCCCCGCTGCCGTGCTGCCGTCCACCTGGATCGACTCGCTGGTGAGGTAATGCAGGTTCAACGCGAAGTGCCCGGACGGCGGCAGATAACTGCCGACAAATGCCGCCACGGCGTCGCGCCCCTGATGCTGGCCGAAGGTTTGCGCGGTGCTGGTGCCTATGCCCTCCCAGACCGCATCCGCGGTGAACAACCCGGCCAACTCGCGGACGTTCGTTGCCGCCCGGGGCACGTCGCACAGGTCCATGTAGCGCGCCATCAAGCGCCGGACCTGGCTCTCCCCTTCAAGGCTTTCAAGACGCTGCAACAGGTCCATGGCTCACACCCTGGCCGCGTCGGGGATGGTCAGCGGGCGGCCGATACGCGCTTCAATCTTCGCGTAGCGCCACAGGCTGTATTCACCGACGGGCGTGGTGCGGAACAGGTTGCAGGCATCGATCACCGACTGGTGGCAGTCGACGTCGGCCATGATGTAGACGGTCCACGGCGAGGTGGTCGACGGGCCGACCATCAAGCGGTCGTCATCCATCGCCCCCAGTACGTTGATGCCCGGCATGGCGCCGAGGTCGCCCATCATCTGGCTGAAGCCTTTCCACACGCTCAGGCCTTCGCCGGTGGGCAGGTCGAAAAAGTTCTGGGTGATACCGATGCAGAAGACGACGCGCAGCGGTTCTTGAGTGGCTTGGGACATGGGTTGATCCTTGAAAGTCAGATGTAGCCAGGAAATGGTGGAACGCCGAGAAACACCGAGCCGGCGCCGTCGTACAGGCCTTCGCTGAGGAAGGCGTGCTGGGTCACCACCATGGCGTCACGCAGGTAGCGTTGCAGCGGGTGGCGCAGGTAAATCGCGGTGGTGCCCGCCAGGCTGTAGGCGCTCTGCACCACGGCGGCGCCGGCCTGGGATACGTGAATGGCGGTCAGGCGCAGCAGGCTGGTTTGCTCCGCCGTAACCGGGTTGCCGGCGAGGATCGAGTTCCACACTTGTTCGGTGGCGCCGTAGAAAAAGCCCCGAGCGGCACTCAGTTGGGCTTCGGCTTTGGCGATTTCGATGCGCACGTAGGCGCGGTCCGCCAGTTTCGGTGCGCCGGTGATGCCGCTGCCGCTGGCCATGGCGCTGATTTCATCGAGGGCGGCACGGGCCAGGCCGAGGTTGACTACTGCCAGCACCTGGGCGGCGTAGGCAATCGAGGGGTAACGGAACAGCGGCTCGTCGATGGTAGCGGCGCCGCCACGGATGAAGGTCCAGCGCTCGTCGATGTATTGGTCGGTGACGCGCAAGTCATGGCTGCCGGTGCCCTTGAGGCCGACCACGTCCCAGTTTTCGATGATTTCAACCTGGCCCGGCTTGAACACGGCGGTGCGCGGCTTGCCGCCTGCCGCACCGATGCCCACACCCAGCAAGTCGGCGCCCTTGCAGCCGCTGGCAAATTTCCAGGTGCCGTTGACTTGCCAGCCGCCGTCGACGGTTTGTGCCGGCTGCAACGGGAACAGCCCACCGGCAAACACCCGGTCGGGGCTGTCGGCATACAGTTCGGCGAGGGTTTGCGTGGGCAACGCTGCCAGATACACCCCGGCGCTGCCGAAGCTGGCGACCCAGCCGGCGGAACCGTCGGCTTCGGAAATGCGCTCGATCATCTGCAAAAACGTTGCAGGGGCCAGGGCATCGCCGCCGAAACAGCGCGGGGTGGCCGCACGATAGATGCCCACCTGCTTGAAGCGTTCGATCATGTCCCGTGGCACATGGGAGCCGGCGTCGAACTCGTCGCGGCGCTGGCGCACCTCATCCAGCACCTGCTGGAACAGCGCGGGCTGCGCATCGGGTAAAGCGTCTGGTTGCACGAGGGCCGAACGCAGCATGGGCTTTCTCCGTTGTAGTTGTTATGGATGGGAAACTACCCGTAGCAGCTGTCGAGCCCTGGCGAGGCTGCGTTGGCGCGACGCCGCTATCAAGTCGATCTGGATACCGAGTCGCGGCCAACGCAGCCTCGCTTGGGCTCGACAGCTGCTACGGAGCCAGTCCCGTTGATGGGGTCAGTTTAGGAAGGGCCTTCGGCGGCCACTATTGGGGCGTGCCGCCCACCGGCTAAAGAAATCCCCTAGTGCGCCCCCGATAACTTCTGAGCGTGCCCGCGCAGGCAAACCGGTATAACTTGCCACTGTAGTCGTCCCCTCCACCGCCAAGGGCTACGCGATGTACCTACCCAATAACCATGATTTCCACACCCTGATCGAAGCCATGCCGATCTGCACCATCCTTCACGATGCGCAGAGCAAGGACATCCTCTGGGCCAACACCGCCGCGCTGTCGGCGCTGGGTTTTACCCTGGAAGAACTGATCCCGCTCAAGGCCCCGGACATGACCCGCGATGCGCCGAAGTACAAGCGCTCCATCGGCCTGCGCTGGCTGGAACGCGCGGCTCGCAGCGGCCAGCGCACCATCGAGTGGTGTTATCGCTCCAAGGCCGGGGTGGACATTCTTTCGGAAGCCATTGCGACGCTGGTGCACCTGGACGGGCGTGATGTGCTGATGGTGCAGTTCCGCGATATTTCCCGGGAAGACAAGGTCAAGCGTGACCTGATCCGTGCCGAAGAAGCCCGGCGTGTCAGCGAGCAACAGTTGGAATACCTGGCGCGCTACAACGCCATGGGTGAGATGGCCGTGGCGATTGCCCATGAGCTGAGCCAGCCGCTGGCGGCCACTCGTAACTTTATCGAAGGGGTGTTGATTCGCTTGGGTGATACCCACAGTGCCGACCAGGGCGTGAACTGGGGGCTGCAAAGTGCCGTGCGGCAGGTGGAGCATGCTTCTTTGATCATCAAGAGCGTGCGTGATTACGTGGTCAAGCTGGAGCAGAGTGCCGAGTGGGTGGACTTGAATGAGTTGCTGCATGAAACCCGGTACTTCATCAGCCTGCGGGCCGAGCCCGGTCAGGTGCGGCTGGAGATCGTGCCGAGCGCGGAGCCGCTGATGGTGCAGTGTGAGAGGGTGTTGATTGGGCAGGTGATTCTGAACCTGGCGTTCAATGCCATTGACGAGATGAGCGAGCTGCCTCTTGAGCGTCGGGTGCTGCGGTTGCATGCCTGTCGGGATGGAGGCGTGGCGCGGTTGAGTGTCGAGGATTGCGGGCGGGGGATTCAGGCGGTGGCGCGGGAGAAAATCTTTGATGGGTTCTTTTCGTCGAAGGTGGGTGGGAACGGGATTGGGTTGGCGTTGTGCAAAAACATTATTGGTCGGCATCAGGGGGATATCTGGGCGCAGAATCTTGAGCCGTGTGGGGCGGTTTTCAGTTTTTCGCTGCCTTTGGTGGGGGTGTGAGATGGGGGGCATATCCGTTATTTAGGTAACGGCTGCCTATGGTTTCGCTCTTACAGCGAGTCACTTTGCAAAAGCGGCAAAGTAACCAAAACGCTCTGCCCCGCCTGTCGGCACCTCG
>NZ_JACARE010000060.1 GCF_013386765.1 Pseudomonas yamanorum | reverse complement strand
AATCTTGACGATGACCTACTCTCACATGGGGAAACCCCACACTACCATCGGCGATGCATCGTTTCACTGCTGAGTTCGGGATGGGATCAGGTGGTTCCAATGCTCTATGGTCGTCAAGAAATTCGGGTACTGAGTCGTGACCAGTTGGCCTCGCTTCAGCAAATTGGGTATGTGATAGCTTCGGTGTTTTGTGAGTATTTCGAACTTTCGGTTCGTTTCGTCTTCACACACCGCAATCTGGTGCCTTTTCAGGTCAGCAAATTGCTTGGGTGTTATATGGTCAAGCCTCACGGGCAATTAGTATTGGTTAGCTCAACGCCTCACAGCGCTTACACACCCAACCTATCAACGTCGTAGTCTTCGACGGCCCTTCAGGGAACTCAAGGTTCCAGTGAGATCTCATCTTGAGGCTAGTTTCCCGCTTAGATGCTTTCAGCGGTTATCTATTCCGAACATAGCTACCCGGCAATGCCACTGGCGTGACAACCGGAACACCAGAGGTTCGTCCACTCCGGTCCTCTCGTACTAGGAGCAGCCCCTCTCAAATCTCAAACGTCCACGGCAGATAGGGACCGAACTGTCTCACGACGTTCTAAACCCAGCTCGCGTACCACTTTAAATGGCGAACAGCCATACCCTTGGGACCGGCTTCAGCCCCAGGATGTGATGAGCCGACATCGAGGTGCCAAACACCGCCGTCGATATGAACTCTTGGGCGGTATCAGCCTGTTATCCCCGGAGTACCTTTTATCCGTTGAGCGATGGCCCTTCCATACAGAACCACCGGATCACTAAGACCTACTTTCGTACCTGCTCGACGTGTCTGTCTCGCAGTCAAGCGCGCTTTTGCCTTTATACTCTACGACCGATTTCCGACCGGTCTGAGCGCACCTTCGTACTCCTCCGTTACTCTTTAGGAGGAGACCGCCCCAGTCAAACTACCCACCATACACTGTCCTCGATCCGGATAACGGACCTGAGTTAGAACCTCAAAGTTGCCAGGGTGGTATTTCAAGGTTGGCTCCACGCGAACTGGCGTCCACGCTTCAAAGCCTCCCACCTATCCTACACAAGCAAATTCAAAGTCCAGTGCAAAGCTATAGTAAAGGTTCACGGGGTCTTTCCGTCTAGCCGCGGATACACTGCATCTTCACAGCGATTTCAATTTCACTGAGTCTCGGGTGGAGACAGCGCCGCCATCGTTACGCCATTCGTGCAGGTCGGAACTTACCCGACAAGGAATTTCGCTACCTTAGGACCGTTATAGTTACGGCCGCCGTTTACCGGGGCTTCGATCAAGAGCTTCGCGTTAGCTAACCCCATCAATTAACCTTCCGGCACCGGGCAGGCGTCACACCCTATACGTCCACTTTCGTGTTTGCAGAGTGCTGTGTTTTTAATAAACAGTCGCAGCGGCCTGGTATCTTCGACCGGCATGAGCTTACGGAGCAAGTCCTTCACCCTCACCGGCGCACCTTCTCCCGAAGTTACGGTGCCATTTTGCCTAGTTCCTTCACCCGAGTTCTCTCAAGCGCCTTGGTATTCTCTACCCAACCACCTGTGTCGGTTTGGGGTACGGTTCCTGGTTACCTGAAGCTTAGAAGCTTTTCTTGGAAGCATGGCATCAACCACTTCGCTAACTAAAAGTTAGCTCGTCATCAGCTCTCGGCCTTAGAATCCCGGATTTACCTAAGATTCCAGCCTACCACCTTAAACTTGGACAACCAACGCCAAGCTGGCCTAGCCTTCTCCGTCCCTCCATCGCAATAACCAGAAGTACAGGAATATTAACCTGTTTTCCATCGACTACGCTTTTCAGCCTCGCCTTAGGGACCGACTAACCCTGCGTCGATTAACGTTGCGCAGGAAACCTTGGTCTTTCGGCGTGGGTGTTTTTCACACCCATTATCGTTACTCATGTCAGCATTCGCACTTCTGATACCTCCAGCAAGCTTCTCAACTCACCTTCACAGGCTTACAGAACGCTCCTCTACCGCATCATCCGAAGATGATACCCGTAGCTTCGGTGTATGGTTTGAGCCCCGTTACATCTTCCGCGCAGGCCGACTCGACTAGTGAGCTATTACGCTTTCTTTAAAGGGTGGCTGCTTCTAAGCCAACCTCCTAGCTGTCTAAGCCTTCCCACATCGTTTCCCACTTAACCATAACTTTGGGACCTTAGCTGACGGTCTGGGTTGTTTCCCTTTTCACGACGGACGTTAGCACCCGCCGTGTGTCTCCCATGCTCGGCACTTGTAGGTATTCGGAGTTTGCATCGGTTTGGTAAGTCGGGATGACCCCCTAGCCGAAACAGTGCTCTACCCCCTACAGTGATACATGAGGCGCTACCTAAATAGCTTTCGAGGAGAACCAGCTATCTCCGAGCTTGATTAGCCTTTCACTCCGATCCACAGGTCATCCGCTAACTTTTCAACGGTAGTCGGTTCGGTCCTCCAGTTAGTGTTACCCAACCTTCAACCTGCCCATGGATAGATCGCCCGGTTTCGGGTCTATTCCCAGCGACTAGACGCCCTATTAAGACTCGCTTTCGCTACGCCTCCCCTATTCGGTTAAGCTCGCCACTGAAAATAAGTCGCTGACCCATTATACAAAAGGTACGCAGTCACCCAACAAAGTGGGCTCCCACTGCTTGTACGCATACGGTTTCAGGATCTATTTCACTCCCCTCTCCGGGGTTCTTTTCGCCTTTCCCTCACGGTACTAGTTCACTATCGGTCAGTCAGTAGTATTTAGCCTTGGAGGATGGTCCCCCCATATTCAGACAAAGTTTCTCGTGCTCCGTCCTACTCGATTTCATGACTAAGAGATTTTCGCGTACAGGGCTATCACCCACTATGGCCGCACTTTCCAGAGCGTTCCGCTAATCTCAAAGCCACTTAAGGGCTAGTCCCCGTTCGCTCGCCACTACTAAGGGAATCTCGGTTGATTTCTTTTCCTCAGGGTACTTAGATGTTTCAGTTCCCCTGGTTCGCTCCATACACCTATGTATTCAGTGTAAGGTAACCATCTTATGATGGCTGGGTTCCCCCATTCAGACATCTCCGGATCAAAGTCTGTTTGCCGACTCCCCGAAGCTTTTCGCAGGCTACCACGTCTTTCATCGCCTCTGACTGCCAAGGCATCCACCGTATGCGCTTCTTCACTTGACCATATAACCCCAAGCAATCTGGTTATACTGTGAAGACGACATTCGCCGAAAATTCGAATTTCTCAATTAAGAGAACTCACAAATTTTACCTTAGCCTGATCCGTTACCAGTGAAAGTAACGTTCAGTCTATCTTTCTATCACATACCCAAATTTTTAAAGAACGATCTAATCAAAGACTAGAAATCAACATTCACCATCACAATGATGGAATGCTCATTTCTAAGCTTTCAACTTTCAGAAGCAGTAGTGGTGGAGCCAAACGGGATCGAACCGTTGACCTCCTGCGTGCAAGGCAGGCGCTCTCCCAGCTGAGCTATGGCCCCGTATTTCTACAGGCGTTTCCCACACAAAATTGGTGGGTCTGGGCAGATTCGAACTGCCGACCTCACCCTTATCAGGGGTGCGCTCTAACCAACTGAGCTACAGACCCAATTTCGGGCTGCTTCTTTATCGTCTTCTTCAATGAATCAAGCAATTCGTGTGGGAACTTATGGAGCAGCTGATGTCGTCGATTAAGGAGGTGATCCAGCCGCAGGTTCCCCTACGGCTACCTTGTTACGACTTCACCCCAGTCATGAATCACACCGTGGTAACCGTCCTCCCGAAGGTTAGACTAGCTACTTCTGGTGCAACCCACTCCCATGGTGTGACGGGCGGTGTGTACAAGGCCCGGGAACGTATTCACCGCGACATTCTGATTCGCGATTACTAGCGATTCCGACTTCACGCAGTCGAGTTGCAGACTGCGATCCGGACTACGATCGGTTTTCTGGGATTAGCTCCACCTCGCGGCTTGGCAACCCTCTGTACCGACCATTGTAGCACGTGTGTAGCCCAGGCCGTAAGGGCCATGATGACTTGACGTCATCCCCACCTTCCTCCGGTTTGTCACCGGCAGTCTCCTTAGAGTGCCCACCATTACGTGCTGGTAACTAAGGACAAGGGTTGCGCTCGTTACGGGACTTAACCCAACATCTCACGACACGAGCTGACGACAGCCATGCAGCACCTGTCTCAATGTTCCCGAAGGCACCAATCTATCTCTAGAAAGTTCATTGGATGTCAAGGCCTGGTAAGGTTCTTCGCGTTGCTTCGAATTAAACCACATGCTCCACCGCTTGTGCGGGCCCCCGTCAATTCATTTGAGTTTTAACCTTGCGGCCGTACTCCCCAGGCGGTCAACTTAATGCGTTAGCTGCGCCACTAAGAGCTCAAGGCTCCCAACGGCTAGTTGACATCGTTTACGGCGTGGACTACCAGGGTATCTAATCCTGTTTGCTCCCCACGCTTTCGCACCTCAGTGTCAGTATCAGTCCAGGTGGTCGCCTTCGCCACTGGTGTTCCTTCCTATATCTACGCATTTCACCGCTACACAGGAAATTCCACCACCCTCTACCATACTCTAGCTCGTCAGTTTTGAATGCAGTTCCCAGGTTGAGCCCGGGGATTTCACATCCAACTTAACGAACCACCTACGCGCGCTTTACGCCCAGTAATTCCGATTAACGCTTGCACCCTCTGTATTACCGCGGCTGCTGGCACAGAGTTAGCCGGTGCTTATTCTGTCGGTAACGTCAAAACAGCAAAGTATTAATTTACTGCCCTTCCTCCCAACTTAAAGTGCTTTACAATCCGAAGACCTTCTTCACACACGCGGCATGGCTGGATCAGGCTTTCGCCCATTGTCCAATATTCCCCACTGCTGCCTCCCGTAGGAGTCTGGACCGTGTCTCAGTTCCAGTGTGACTGATCATCCTCTCAGACCAGTTACGGATCGTCGCCTTGGTGAGCCATTACCTCACCAACTAGCTAATCCGACCTAGGCTCATCTGATAGCGCAAGGCCCGAAGGTCCCCTGCTTTCTCCCGTAGGACGTATGCGGTATTAGCGTCCGTTTCCGAACGTTATCCCCCACTACCAGGCAGATTCCTAGGCATTACTCACCCGTCCGCCGCTCTCAAGAGAAGCAAGCTTCTCTCTACCGCTCGACTTGCATGTGTTAGGCCTGCCGCCAGCGTTCAATCTGAGCCATGATCAAACTCTTCAGTTCAAACATCTTTGGGTTTTTAAGAAACCCTAAACTTGGCTCAGCAATCGTTGGTTACATCTTTGATTTCTCGCGGAGTAACTTGTGATGCTGATAATCTTGTTGACTATCAGTCTGACTCCACAAGCACCCACACGAATTGCTTGATTCAGTTGTTAAAGAGCGGTTGGTTAAGATCTTTCGTCTCAACCGAGGCGCGCATTCTACAGCAGCCTCATTTGCTGTCAAGTGATTATTTTCAGAAGTTTTCAAAGTTTCCTTTGTAACTTCAACCACTTGCGCTTCCGATCTCTCGTTAGCGGGAGGCGAATTCTACAGCGTTACACGC
>NZ_JACARE010000059.1 GCF_013386765.1 Pseudomonas yamanorum | reverse complement strand
CCGCTTCGTGCTGCCGGAGTGCGGGCACACCGAGCCTAGGCGAGGTGCCGAGTGGTGGGGCAAGAGCGTTTTGCTTACTTTTGCGCTCTTCAAAAGTGAGCCGCTGTAAGAGCGGAACCAATAGCGGCCTTGACCGAAGAAACGGATATGCCCCCCGATCCAAATCACCAAGGCTCAGCTATTAAGCCTCTCCAGCAACCCCCCGCGCACCGGCGCCACCTCACCACCCAAACACCGGCGACAGCTATAAACCCCCAACACCACAGGCTTTTTCACCGCCCCACGCTCCACCCAGGTAGTCGCGACAAACCGATACCCCTGGCCCGTCGCCGTGGCGATATACGCCGAATCTTCATCCCCCAACGCCCGGCGGATCGCCTTGATCTGCGCCCGCAGGTTGCATTCCTCCACCACCAGCCGTGGCCAGGCAATGTCTAGCAATTGGGTTTTCTCCAGCAACTCCCCAGGCCGTGAGGCGAGGGCAATCAGCAAGGTCAGGGCGCGGTTGCCCAAACTCACCGGCTCACCGTTCTTCAGCAGCAGATGACGTTTGGGCAGCAGTTGATAAGGGCCGAAGTGAATTTCAAAAGCGCCGCTGTCTTCCTGGTGTCTGCGTTGTGAATACGTCATGTGATTAACCTTTGTGCATGTTCAAGACACAGCCCCGCGCACCTCCCTTTCGCGCAGGGCTGCAAGGGAGGGTCAGGTGTTGATCGCCGGGATCGGGTCTTCCGGGTAATCCCCGGGTTCTGTCGGGCCGCCGGTCAAACCGTATTGCTTGAGCACCGGCGCAAGCTGACCGTAGAACGCGTCCTGCGCCTTGCCATGGGCATCCGCCAGGGCAAAGGGCAGGAAGGCGCTGCCGATCCCGCCAAGGATCGCCGTAGCCCCGCCAAGGATGCCGCTGATCGTCCCGGCCACCGCGCCGATTTCCGTGGCCCCGTACAACCCGGCCCCGGCTTCCACCAGCCCGGCCACCGCCGCACCCGTGCCGAGCACGCCCGTGGCAACGGAAAAACTGCCGCTCAGGTAGTCACCTTTTTTCAGCGAGTCGACACCGCCAATCACCCCGATCACGCCGCCGATAATCCCGCCCGCCGAGCCGATGATCTTGCCGGCCGCGCCGAGGTTGGCGATTTGCTGCGGGCTGAGCGGGCCCTTGCCCACCGGCACCTTGCCGGGGAAATCGCCAATGGTGCCGCCGTCCGGGCGGTTGACCCAGGTGATGCCATATCCGGCTTCCTTGGCGTATTTGGTGCCGCCTTCCATCAACAACCCGGCAAATTGCAGCCCGGCGGATACCCGGTTGGCATCGGCGATGGGCGTGGTGCTGCCGCTGGCCGAGCGGGCCATCAGCACGCCGCTCATCAGCACGGCGCTGCCGATGTGCAACAGGCCTTGCTTGAACGCCGGGCTGACGTCACCGAACTTCATGCCTTCGATAGCCTTGGGCAGTGCATCGGCAATCTTGTTGCCCTGGCGCCCGATGTCCCAAACCGAGCGCAGCATCGACACCACTTGCGCCGGGTCGATCTTGCCGCCGTCGGAGGTGACGAACATCTCGGGGTCTTTCTGCTGGGCGTCGTTGATCGCAGCAGTCACCTTGGCTTCGTCGAAGTTGCCCTTGCCATCCCCCAGGGTGATGTTCAGGGTGTCGGTGGTGGCACCGCCGAGCAGCGCATCGCCGAGGGCTTCGTTGAAATTCACCTGCAAGGTGGCGGCGTCTTCCGCCGATGCCTTGCCTCCCAGGAAGGCCTGGGCCGAGGCGGTGCTGGCGGCGAAGCTGCTGGCGGCAACGGTCGGGTCCATGCCGCCGGCCACCGCGTCGGTGAAGGCTTTGCCGGTCACCAGTTCGTTCTTGTAGTACTGCTGGATGTTGTCGCTTTGCCCAGCCTTGTCCGCGATGCCGGTGAGGTCCACATGGCCGTTGCCCCCCAGCGCCAGGTTGGCGATGGTCGTATCGTTGGCGGCGTTTTGCAGGCCCATGCCCATGTCGATCTGCTTGCCGTTCTGGTCCTTGGCGTTGAGGTTGTCGTTGAGGTTTTTGCCGGTCTCGATGCTATTGGTGTAGTAGTCCTGCATCGCGACTTTCAGGCTCGGGTTGCTGTCGACGATGTCGGCCAGGGCCGGGCCGCGGTTGTTTTGCAGGAAGCCTTGCACGTCCGGGTCGGCCGAGAGGGTTTCGATGCCGCTTTGCAGCTGCGCCTTGATCTTGTCCTCGTTGGGGTTGAGGCCGTAGTTGGGCGAGGTGTACTTGTCCATCAGGCCGGCGTGGGGCACGTAATCGCTCACCAGCAGGCGGGTTTGCGCATCGGTCAGTTGCACCAGCACCGCGGCTTTTTGCTCGCCACTGTAGTTCTGCGGGTTGGCCAGGATATCGGCGGTCAGGCCCGAGGTGTCGACGCCGGCGACGGCGTCACGGGTGGCGGCGCCGTCGAGGAAGGTCAGGGTGTCGCTGTCGGTTTTCGGTGCCTGTTTTTCCAGCCAGGCGCCGATGTTGTCGCGGGTGCCGATGCCGTCCGACTTGCCGGTGGCCGGGTTGTCGCCACCGGTTTCCAGGGCGTGGAACATCCCGGGTTTGGACCACATCGCCGCCGCGCCGGTCAGCTCGGTACTCAGGGCCGAATCGCTGGCCAACGCTCCCAGGTTGTCGCTGCGCAGCATGCCGTCGTTGCTGCGCTGGTTGGCGTCACCGGGGCGCATTGCCGAGCCTGCGCCAGCGGCCAGGCTCTCGTTGGCCATCAGGATCGCCGCCGACTTGGCGTTGGCCTTGGCCAGGTCGCCCGGGTGGCTGCCGAGGAAACTGCCATAGGATTTCGACGCGGCGCCGAGGTCCTTGCCGGCGTTGTCGATGAAGTGGTCGACATCCGAATGGGTGATCACATTGTCGGCCTTGCCGCGCCCGCCGGTGTCCAGCGCGGCCATCAGGCTCGGGCTGCTGGCCACGTACTTGAGCACGGCCTGGGCTTCCGGCGGCAGGGTGGTGGGCGGGTTGGCGAAGTCGATCGGCGCGCCGTGCAGACCCCAGGCGTCCCAATTTTGCGAGAGTAATTGGGCGGCCGCCTTGGGCCGGTTCAGGTCCAATTCTTCCTTGGTCGGAGTGCCGCTGGTGTTGCCGGTGATGGTGTCCCAGTCCTTGGCGCCGGATACGCCGAACGACGAGGTGTCGATCCAGGAGGTGTCCGAGGCGCCGGCCGCACCAGTACTGCCGGCGTACAGCTTGGCCACCTGGTCGTACAGCGCCGGGGTGATGTCCTGGGACACGATCACCTTGTCGCCGGAGGCGGTGGTGTAGCGAATCAACCCCGGCCCGACTTCCTCGGGCGGGCCGATATTAGCCGCCGGGTCCATGGTTTCGGTGGGGCCGGCCAGGCGATAGCCCTCGGCCTGGCTGGCGTTGATCGCGAACAGCTTGGCCGAGTCGCCGCTGACCTGGGCAAACAGCGCAG
This sequence comes from Pseudomonas yamanorum, assembly GCF_013386765.1. Taxonomy (GTDB): domain Bacteria; phylum Pseudomonadota; class Gammaproteobacteria; order Pseudomonadales; family Pseudomonadaceae; genus Aquipseudomonas; species Aquipseudomonas yamanorum_A. The sequence goes on along the minus strand of NZ_JACARE010000059.1, from coordinate 12,875 downwards.
GCGTCTCCTTCTGGCTGACCACGATTTTGTCGCCGGCACTGGTCTCGTAGCGAATCAGCCCCGGGCCCAGTTCGGTGGTGCTGCCGATCGCCTTGTAGTTGCCCAGCCCCGGCGCCACGGTGCTGGCGTCGGCCTCCTTGTAGCCGGCGCTTTTGCTGTCGGCCAGGTTCTTTTCAAGGGTCGCGTCGCTTTGCTGGGCGTTGTACTGGTTCACCAGTTGCTCAAACAGCCGGGGGTTGTCGATTTGCTTGAGGGTCACTGGCTTGTCGCTGCCCAGCGGGGTGTAGGTGATGCTGTTGTTCACCGGTGCCTGCACGTTCTGGTACGGCAGCGGGATCGAGGGGCCGCGGATTTTCGAAGGGTCGAATACGGGCTTGTCGACGGCGGTGAACAGGGCTTTTTCAAACGTGCTCCGGGAACCATCCGGGCCCTTGTTATCGGCAGGATCAAGGCCATTCGGGATCGCAGTCATAGATCACCTGGAAGTTGTTTTATATAAGTCGGCATTTAGTGCAAGTGCACTAACTTGGGCGGGCGAAAGTTGCGAAGTGTTATTGAACGAGCCCGCGCCGAGCTATCAAACGCGATGATCAAGTCGCTTTTGTTACAAATGGCAATATCTGCAAAGTTGGGCAAATGGCTATTAGTTAAAAGTGTGAAGTTGTCGGCTTATTTTCCGAATAATAATGGGCGATCAACGGATTTGCGTGGCGCTTAACGGCATCGAATTGTTCAATAACGTTCATTTTAGATGGCGCAAGCCCCGTAATCATTGGGGTGTGGTGTGTATCGGTTTTTCAATAAAAGTTCCGCACCTGCGCGGCGATGAGATTGGCTCAACGGCGTGTTGAGCCGGATTTTTCACAGCGCCTGCGGTGAACGTTTCACAAGCTTTCACAGCGAAGGCGTTTTATTCGTGAGTAGTATGGGTCCCATGCAAACCGACAGCTGCATTGCCAACTCACTGTCTGACGCTGGGAGTTCGGTTCGGTTTGCATGCGGCTTAACTTCCCTATCGATGCAAGGAGATTGAACATGGCTACTACTCCACCAGTAAGTGCAGGCGGCGCCGACGACGCTATCGCGAAGATGGAAGCAACTTTCAACATGGCTATTGAGAAGTCGGCCAAGATCACCGAGATCAGCACCGCGAAAAAAGCAGAGCTCGACGCCACCAAACAGCGTCCGCAGAACTGATTCGCCTTGCGGGCAGCGCCGGCGCTGCCCGCATACCTGCCTTACCCCGTTGCACCGTTGTTGATCGGCACAGGTGCCGTTGCGGCCTGTGATTCTCAAGGGGGCAAACCCAACCATGACAGCCTTGATTTCCCTGGGCCTGCCCGCCGTGAACGGCGCGCCGACCCTGCTTGTGACCCACGGTTTGCACCAGGGCAGTTCCCTGATGCTCGACCAGCCGGTCTACACCCTTGGCGCCGCGCTGGCTGCCGACCTTCAGCTCAGCGATCCCGGGATTGCCGAGTTGCACCTGCGCCTGCGTTTTGAAGGCGCTCATGTGGCCGTCGAAGCCCTCGGCGGTGAGGTACTGATCACTGGCACTGCCGGTGATATCCGCATTCCCCAGGGCAGCGGCCATCGCGCGCGGCTGCCGCTGCAACTGCGTATCGGCACGGCGGGTGTGAGCCTGGCGCTGCCGGGCAGCCCGGAAAAACCACCTGCGGCGACACGCACTTTTACCCCTTGGATCATCGCCACCGCGTTGCTGTTTGTCTGCGCCGGCGCCCTGGCTTTTCGCAACGACCCGCCTCAGGCCCAGGCTGCAATGCCCGTCGCCGAAAAAACCGTGGCCAAGCCATCCCGCGCCGAGGCCAAGGCCTGGTTCGAAGGGCAACTGCAGGCCGCCCACCTGGACGCGGTGAAGGTCAGTGATACCGACGGCCAACTCAATGCCAGCGGCTCCTTCGAACGGGCGCAAAAGCCCCAGTGGGTCGCCCTGCAACAAGCCTTCGACCAGCGTTACGGCCAGCAGATCGTGCTCAACCCACGGGTCGCGGTGCGCGCGGATGCGGCCCGGCCACGGGTGCGTTTTCAAGCGGTGTGGTTCGGCGCCAATCCCTACGTGATCAACGACAGCGGCAAGCGCCTGTACCCCGGCGCGGCCCTGGCCGACAACTGGGTGCTGGACCGCATCGAGAACAATCAGGTGATCCTCGCCCGTGGCGAAGAGCGCTTCACCTTCACCTTATGACGCTGCTTTTTTCAGCTAAGGCCCCGGGATGAAAGTCGAACCGCGTCCGTTGATTCCCACTGATGTGCGCAGCGCACCGGTCGAGGCGATTCGCCCGGTCAACTCGCGCCAGGCCACTGCCTTCGAAGCAGTGCTGAAAACCCGCAAGGTCCAGTCCCGGCGCTCCCTGCGCAGCGACCTGGAAGAACTCACCAGCGCCGCCGGCGTCGACTCGCTGCTGTTCGGCAGCGCGCGCTCCCTGGAGCTGCTGGAACACGTGATGCAGCACCTGTTGCCGAACCTCGACGCCGAGCCGGAGATCAAGGCACTGGCCCACGACCTGATCAGCGAGGAAATCGAGATGCGCCGCACCCTCGAACAACAGCGCTCGGAGGTCCAGGCTTGATGTCCCGGGATAACAACGACGCGGTGCAATTGCTCAAGGGCATTGGCGAGCTGTACCGGCGCAACGGGCAGTCACAGCGTGCGCTGGTGATGCTGCTGATTGCCGTGAGCGTGGCGCCCGACGACGGCCTGTTGCTGCGTTCGCTGGTGCTGGCGTTCACCGACAGCGGTGACGCCACCCGCGCACTTTCGGCCCTGGACCGCCTGGTGGCGCTGGAAGGCGAGTCCGCCAGCCTGTTGCTGCTGCGCGCCCGGGCGCTGTGGTACGGCGAACGCAAGGACGAGGCACGCCAGTGCTTCAAACGCTACCTGGCCGCACGGAGAGTGGCGCCATGAACCTGCTCAATCGCCTGAACGGCATCGCGCGCATGGCCGCCCAGCGCACCGACGTGATCATCGTCGCGTTCATGCTGATGGCGATCGTGATGATGATCATCCCGTTGCCCACCTATCTGGTGGACATGCTGATCGGACTGAACATTGCCCTGAGCATCCTGATCCTGATCGTGGCCTTCTACATCGGTCACTCGGTGGAGTTCTCGGCGCTGCCGCCGCTGATCCTGCTCAGCACCCTGTTTCGCCTGTCGCTGTCCATCACCACCACCCGTTTGATTCTGCTGCACGGCGACGCCGGGCATATCGTCAAGGCCTTCGGTGACTTCGTGATTGCCGGCCAGGTGGTGGTGGGCATGGTGGTGTTCCTGATCATCACCGTGGCGCAATTCGTGGTGATTACCAAGGGCGCCGAACGGGTCGCGGAAGTGGCGGCGCGGTTCACCCTGGATGCGATGCCCGGCAAACAGATGAGCATCGACAACGACCTGCGCAACGGCGATATCGACCAGGCCGAAGCCCGCCGCCGGCGTTCGCGCCTGGAGCGTGAGAGCCAGATGTTCGGCGCGATGGACGGGGCGATGAAGTTCGTCAAGGGCGATGCGATTGCCGGGTTGGTGATCCTCGCGGTCAACCTGCTGGGCGGCATGCTGATCGGCATGATCGAGCGCGACATGGCCTTCGGCGCGGCGGTGCACACCTATTCGCTGCTGACCGTGGGCGACGGTTTGATCGCACAGATCCCGGCGCTGTTGATCTCCGTGGCGGCGGGCACCGTGGTCACACGGGTCAACAGCGACGGTGAGGCGGGCGACCTTGGCAGCGAGATTCTCAAGCAGTTGGGCGCCAGCTACCGGGCCCTCGGTTTGACGGCGTTGATCATGGTCGGCGTCAGTGTGATCCCGGGCTTTCCGACCTGGGTGTTCCTCGGTTTGTCGCTGGTGTTTGGTGGTGCGGCGTTCGTGATGTACCGCCGCCATACCCGGGAAAACCAGGTGGAGCCTGAAGTGCTGATCGAAACCGTGGACCCGGTAGTAGAAGCGCCGGCCGAGCAGGAGTACGGCGTGGCCCCCGACACCCGCGTATTGCTGACCCTCGGCAGCGCCCTGGCCCTCAGCGCGCCGCGCCAGTTGCTCGGCCAGCGCATCGAAGCGCTGTGCCACGACATTCGCAGCGACCTCGGCGTCGACGTGCCGGTGCCGGGCGTGCACATGGACGCCAAGGCCACACCGGGCAGTTTCCGGGTGTCCCTGGAAGGCGTGCCGGTGAGCGAGGGCGAGATGCCGGTCAACTGCCTGCTGTTGCAGGACGATCCGGTGCACGTGCAACTGCTGGACATCGCCACCCTGCAAGCTGATTCACCGCTTAATGGCCGTGCCGCACACTGGATCGAACGCCAGCACGAAGACGCCTTGCGCAACGCCGGCATCGGTTTCCTGCTGCCGGACGAAGTGCTGCGCGGCGTGCTGGAACGCAGCCTGCGCCGCTATGCCGCGGACTTTCTCGGGATCCAGGAAACCCGCCTGCTGCTCGAACGCACCGAAGCCACCTACGGCGAACTGGTCAAGGAAGCCCTGCGCCTGGTGCCGTTGCAGCGGGTGGCCGAAACCCTGCGCCTGCTGGTGGGCGAGGGCGTGTCGATCCGCAATCAGCGAGCCCTGCTGGAAGCCATGGTGGAGTGGGGCGCCCGCGAAACCGACGCCAGCCGCCTGGCCGAACACCTGCGGGCCGCGTTGGCACGGCAGATCAGCCATCAATACGCCGATCGTAATCGGGTGATTGGCGCGTTGGTATTGGCGCCGGGTTTGGAAGACCAACTGCGCGCATCCCTGCGTCGCCAGGAACCCAGCCGCGAAGTGATCCCCGAGGAGGTCAACCGCGCCTTGCTCGCCCAGTTGCGCCAGGCCTGCGACAAAACCACCGACGCCAACAGCGCCGTGTTGCTGGTGCACCCGGAACTGCGCCGCAGCCTGCGGCGCCTGGTGCTGCGCGGTGAACTGGAGCTGGCGGTGTTGTCGTTTCGCGAGCTGGCCACTGAATACAACCTGCAAGCCCTGGTGACCATCAGCCTCACCGATATCTCCAACCGCCGTGCACCTGCCGCGGCTTCCGTCACTTCCCTGGCGTCTGCCTCATGATCCGTTTTTGTCTGTTGTTGCTGACGTTGGTCTCGTTTTTTTGCAATGCCCAGGACATCGCCAACGGTGCCCAGGGCTCCATCAGCCTGGCCTCCGGTGAAGGCCGGATCCTGCATTTTGTGGCGCCGGTGGAGTCGGTGCTGGTGGCCGAGCCGGGGGTTGCCGACCTGCAAGTGGTGTCGCCGGGGGTGATCTATATCTTCGGCAAGGCGCCGGGCAATACCAGCCTGATTGCCCTTGGCAACGACGGCAAACAGCTCGCCAGCCTGAGCCTGGCGGTCAGCAGCGCGACCCAGGCGGTGACCGCGCCGATGCAGGAATTGCATCCCGGCAATGGCGCGCAGATCAGCGGTGCCGGTAACCGCTTGATCGCCAGGGGCACGGTGCGTTCGGTGGGCGAAGCGACGGACTTGAATGCGTTGCTCAACCCTCAAGGCCAGGGTTTTCAGAGCGCGGTCAACACCACCGAATATGCCGGTGCGGCCCAGGTCAATCTGCGGGTGCGCTTCGCTGAAGTGTCGCGCTCGGAACTGCTGCACTACGGCGTGAACTGGAACGCCATGTTCAGCAACGGCACCTTCTCCTTCGGCCTGATTACCGGCGGGCCGCTGGCAGCCGCGACTGCCGGCGGCCTGGCGGCAGCGGGCAGCGGCTCGGGCAATACCAATATCGACGGCATGCTCGACGCGTTGCAGGCCAACGGCATCCTGCAAATCCTGGCCGAGCCGAACATCACCGCCATGACCGGGCAGACCGCGAGCTTCCTGGCGGGCGGCGAAGTGGCGATTCCAGTGCCGGTGAATCGGGACCTGGTGGGGATCGAATACAAGTCGTTCGGCGTGTCGCTGCTGTTCAACCCGACCCTGCTGCCCAACGGCCGGATCGCCCTGCAAGTGCGCCCCGAGGTCAGCAGTGTGGTGAGTGGCGGCACGGTGGATTTCGGCAATTTCCATGTGCCGTCGTTCAGCGTGCGCCGCGCCGATACACGGGTGGAAGTGGGCAGCGGGCAGACGTTTGCGATTGCCGGGTTGTTCCAGCGCGAGAGCAGCCAGGACATCGAGAAGCTGCCGTTGCTGGGCGACTTGCCGATCCTGGGCAACCTGTTTCGCTCCAAGCGTTTTCAGCGTAACGAAACCGAGTTGGTGATTTTGATCACGCCGTACCTGGTGGAACCGGTGCGCAGTCGCACCCTGGCCACGCCGCTGGATGCGCAGCCTGCCACCGCCGCAGCGGCGGGGCCGCGCAGTGGTGGGGCGTTTGGTTTCTACATGAATTGATGAGGGGGCATGGCATGAAAGTTTCGCGTTTGTGGATGTGTTTGCCCCTGTTGGTGATGGGTTGCAAGACGCACCTGGCGCCGGTGTATTACTCGCCGCAGTATCAGGCGGACGGGTTGCCGAGCCAGTGTCAGCAGCCGCCGGCCAAGGATGAGATCGGGCTGGATGAGGATTTCAAGGCGACCTTGCCGTTGGGCTGTGCGAACAATTTGAATTTGATGCAGATGGTGGAGCAGCGTCAGGATTTGAATCAGGGGCGGGCGACGGGTCCTGCGATGGCCGCGCCGGTTGGGCGGGCGGCGCAGGTGTATATCGAGGGGTTTGATCGGGAGCAGTTGCAGCGGCGGCAGGCTCAGCAAGAGGCCAAGGCTGGCGCACCGGGAGCACAGCAATGACCCTGCGTGCGCATTCCCCCTGTAGGAGCTGGCTTGCCAGCGATAGCGGCCTTCCAGCCCCAGCAGATCTGCCTGCCACTCCACCATCTAAATGTAGGAGCTGGCTTGCCTGCGATAACGGTATTCCAGACCAAGGAGATCTGTCTGTCACACCGCCATCCAAATGTGGGAGCTGGCTTGCCTGCGATAACGGTATTCCAGGCCAAGGAGATTTATCTGTCACACCACAATCCAAATGTGGGAGCGGGCTTGCTCGCGAAAGCGGCCTAACGGTCGGTGAGTTTCTTGAAGCAGACCGAGTACATATCCATTCCTGCGGTAACGGCCACTTAGGGTTCCGCTCTTACAGCGGGTCACTTTTGGCAAACGCCCCAAAAGTAACCAAAAGGTCTTTGCCCCACCACTCGGNNCGCCGCGACGGCCCGTCCCTGGCCCGTCGCGGCTAAATCGGCATCCCTGCCGATTTACCCGCTCCACCGTGCCTGCTTGCGGCCATCGTGGTTGACGGGGCCTGATAGATCAAAATCAAAAGCAGGGCAACAGCAAGGTTACCCTTTAGTGCGTATCCACCAACCCCAACTCCCGCGCCTGCGCAACCGGGTCGCTGATGGCTTTGATGCGATTGGCTTCGGCAACCAGCCGTACTCGCTCAGCCGCCGGAATGTCGTCCAGCGGCAAGCTGGCGACTCGTTGTTCGTAACCCGCCAACACCAGCACCAACAACTCATTACGCTGATGCCGTGGCAACGCGCGGGGCGATTGGGTGACCGGGGCGATGGTGTCCAGCGCCTGCTGCGCCTGGCCGCCAAGGGCATAGGCCAGCGCCAGGTTGCAGCGGCTGTCGAGGTCGTCGGGTTGCAGGCTCAGGCTTTTGGCGAAGGCGGTTTGTGCCGCGACGGCCTGGCCATTCAGCACTTGAGCGATGCCCAACCGGGTGTAGGCGACCGGCGTTTGGCTGGCCTCTGCAGCTTGCCCCAGGGCCGTCACGGCGCGTTGGGTTTTGCCCAGTCGCAGTTGTGCGGTGCCCAGCCCCAGCAAGGCGTCGGCGTTGTGGGCCTGAAGGCCGAGGGCTTGCTGGAAGGCGCGCTCGGCACCGGCCGCATCGTTGCCGTCGAGCCGTGCCTGGCCGAGTTTGAGCCACAGGTCGATGCCGGCGCCCGGTTGCTGGGCCGCACGTTCATACAGCGCCGCCGCGCTGGCGTAGTCGCCACGTTTGTTCAGGTCGTTGGCCAGCTTTACCGAACGGTCGGAATCGCTCGGGGCAGGGCTGGAACAGGCGGCCAGCAACAGGCTGCCGGCAAGCAAAAAGTGTTTGGTCATCGTCACAACTCGTTGGGCGAAGGCGGACGCCATGTAAGCATATTTTCCATGGCGCTCCTATGTCTGTCGGTGCTGTTTGGCACCTCGATCGCCCACGCCGACGAAGAGCCGGAATGGTTCGCCAAACCCTACGCCTACGTGCTGGTGGACCAGGACGTGCGCGCCGCCCTCGAAGAGTTCGGCCACAACCTCGACATCCCGCTGGTGCTCTCCGACAAGGTTCGCGGCAAGGCCCGCAGCACCGTGCGCGCGGCCACCGCCGGGGAGTTCCTGCAGACGCTGTGCAGCACCAACGGCCTGACCTGGTACTTCGACGGCAACCTGCTGTACCTCAACGCCAGCGACGAAATCAGCACCAGGCTGTTCAAGGCCAGCGCCCTGAACCTGGACCAGTTGCAAGCCTATTTGAACAACCTCGATGTGTTCGGCCAGCAGTTGTCGATGCGCAACGGCCCCGAGGGCGATGAAGTCTTCGTCTCCGGGCCGCCGCCGTACCTGGCGCTGGTCCAGCAGCATGTGGATCACCTGCAACCCAAGGCCGCCGCGCCCGTTGTTGCACGCGAGCACGGCGTGCGGGTATTTCGCGGCGCCCAGGTGAGCACCGAAACCCCCTGATTCACCCCAACCCCAGCAAAGGAGCATGACCATGTCCGTAACCGCCGTAGACAGCAACCTCGCCCCCGGTGGCGCGAGCCCTGAAGCCAAGTTCAACGCCGCGGTGGATAACGCCAAGAGCGCCGACAAACCGGAGATGACCGACGCCGAATTCACCGATGCCCTGATCACCCAGGCGGTCACCATCGGCGGTCAATTCATCATCATGCCCAAGGCGCAGGAAATGCTGAATGACGCCCTGTCCGATGACGACGAAGAGTAGGGCGCAGCCATGACCATCAGTCTCGCAGCCGGCGCCGCGGCCTTGCCGCCGTCCGCCGGCGCGGGGCCCGCGGGGGCCTCGCAGAATCTGTTCGAGCACATGGCCAATACGGCCAAGGGTATGCCCGAGGGCGCCAGCCCCCATCAGATCGGCTCGGGCCTGATGGAGCGCCTGAACAGTTTTATCGACCGCTCCCGGACCTTTTCCGAGCGCGCCGATGTGCTCACCAATAACCCGTCGGCGCCACCCCAAGTGGCCGCTGCGGACATCCGCACCTCGGGTGCCTCACCCACGGCAGAGCCGGGCAAGAAAGTCGCCGAGCAGCAGGTCGACCAGATCGTCCATTCACTGGGCAAGATGTTCGACTACTCCATCGAAACCCAGATGGTGGTGCGTGGTGCGACGCAGATTTCCGGTTCCGCCAACACGCTGCTCAAGGGTCAATAACGCCATGCCAAGCCCGAATCGTGCCCTGCGCCTGCTGCTGATCGGCGTGCTCGCCAGCCTGTTGCAGGCCTGCGACATGGACCTCTACACCAACCTCAGCGAGCGCGACGCCAACGCCATGGTCGCCGTGCTGCTGCGCGACGGCATCCCGGCCACGCGCAAGGTGCAGGACAACGGCCAGTTGAAAGTGGTGGTTGACGAACAGCGCTTCGCCGAAGCCATGACCCTGCTGGACAACGCCGGCCTGCCCCAGCAGAGCTTTTCCAATATGGGCGAGGTGTTCAAGGGCAACGGCCTGGTGTCGTCGCCGGTGCAGGAGCGGGCACAGATGATCTACGCCTTGAGCGAAGAACTGTCCCACTCGGTGTCGCAGATCGACGGCATCGTCTCGGCACGGGTGCACGTGGTGCTGCCGGACAATGACCTGCTCAAGCGCGTGATCTCGCCGTCGTCGGCTTCGGTGCTGGTGCGCTACGACCCGGGCACCGACATCAATACGCTGATCCCGCAGATCAAGACCCTGGTGGCCAACGGCATTTCCGGCCTGAGCTACGACGGCGTGTCGGTGACGGCGATCAAGGCCGCGGTGTCCATCAGCCAGAACCCGGCACAACCGCGGCTGGCGCGCTTCATGGGCTTGTGGCTGCTGGAAGACAACCTCAACCAGGCGCGATTGCTTTTTGGCGGTTTGTTGCTGCTGGCCCTCGGCGCCTGTGGCGTGTTGGCCCGCCAGCAATGGGCGCGGCGCCAGTCCCAGGCGTTGTATGTGCTCAAGGAGGGTGAATGAGCCTGTTTGAGCGTTGGCAGGGCCTGATCGCCCAGCCGTTGCAGTTTGTGCGCGAGCAAAGCCTCGGCGAGTGTTTCGGCGAAGGGCTGCCGGTCGAGGTGCTGCAAGCCCTGCATGTGCAACCGCGTTTTCGCTCGCGGCTGGAGCAGTTGCTGGCGAGTCATTATCAGTTGGCGCCGCTGGCGCATCTGGTCACGCCACCGGCCGCCGATTTACCGGTGCTGTTGCTGAACCCGGCGCAATTCGAGCGCCTGCCCAGGCTGTGCGGGGCGATCTGGCATGGCTCGACCCTGAGCCGGGAGATCCGCCGCGAGGTGGTCAATGAACTGCGTGAAGGCCTCGGCCAGGAAGCCTTTGCCCTGGCCCTGGCGAACCGGCAGTTGGGTGGCGCGGCCGACCTGTTGCGCGAGCCCGCCGAATTGATCGATGCCATCGACCGTGATGGCCTCACCTGTGTCGCCGCCTGGCTGCAAGCCCAGCCCGCCGAGTTGCAAGGCTGGCTGCAACTGCGGTTTGCGGCGCCCAAGGGTTACAGCGGGCGCTTGCCCCGCGACCTGGAAATTGTCCAGACCGTCGCCGCCCGGTTGCTCGCCGAGGAACTTGCCCATGAGTGAATTACCCAGCCGTCCCGCCGCGCGGATCCTGCGTGCCGAGGAGGCGGCGTTGTGGACCGATGGTTTTGCCTTTGTGCAAGCCGCCAGGGACCACGCCGAGCAGATCAAGGCTGACAGCGACCAGTGGCTGCACACCGCCCGCGCCGAAGGGTTTGAAAGCGCGCGCCGGGAAGGCGCCGAACAGGTCGCGCAGTTGCTGCTGGAAACCCAGTCCCAGGTCCAGCATTACCTGGCCGGGCTTGAAGCGTCGCTGGCGGACCTGGCCCTGGGCATCGTGCGTGAAGTGCTCGGCGAGCTGGACGATACCGACCGCGTGGTGCGTTGCACGCGCCAGGCCTTGAGTGCGTTTCGCCAGGGCCAGGCGTTGACCTTGTGGGTGCCGCCTGCGGAAGTGAGTGCCTTGCGTCAACAGTTGCTCAAGGACGGCATAGCGGTAGAAGCCGATGCGCAATTGAGCGCGGGCCAGGCCCGCCTGAGCAGCCCGGCGGGTTCGGTTGAACTGGGGCTGGAGGCGCAACTGCAAACACTGCGCCGCAACCTGTTGCCCTTCGCCGAAGAGGGCTTGGCATGAACCTCAATCACTTGCTGCCGCGTCTGACCGAGCGCCTTTCCCAGGCCCGCTTGCGCCCTATGCAAGGCACCGTGCTGAGCATTCGTGGGGTGCTGTTGCGGGCCAGTGTTGCGGGCGCGAGCATCGGCGAGCTGTGCCATCTGCGGGACCCGGTCAGCGGCCGCAGCCTGAGTGCCGAAGTGATCGGTTTTGACGGTGACGAAGCGATCCTGTCGCCCATCGGTTCCATGGAGGGCCTGTCGACCCGCACCCAAATCATCGCCACCGGTGAAAGCCTCGGCGTGGCGGTGGGGGACGCGCAACTGGGGCGGGTGATCAGCCCCATGGGCGAGTTTCTCGACGGCGACGGCATACCGCCGACCCTGAACTTGCAGACTTACCCTTTGCACGCCGAGCCACCGGCGCCGTTCTCCCGGCAGCTGATCGTGCGTTCCATGGCATTGGGCATTCGCTCCATCGACGGCTTGCTGACCCTTGCCCAGGGCCAGCGCATGGGCATCTTCGGCGAGCCCGGGGTGGGCAAGTCCTCGTTGCTGGCGAGCATCATCCGCAACAGCGAGGCCGACGTGATTGTGATCGGCCTGATCGGCGAGCGGGGCAGGGAAGTGCGCGAACTGCTGGACGTGCAACTGGACGCCCAGGCCCGTGCACGTACCGTCGCCGTCGTCGCCACTTCTGATCGTCCTGCCGCCGAGCGGGTGCGGGCGGCATTTGTCGCCACCACTTTGGCCGAGTACCACCGCGACCAGGGCCGCAACGTGCTGCTGCTGATGGACAGCCTCACCCGGTTCGCCCGGGCCCAGCGCGAGATCGGCCTGGCGGTGGGTGAACCGCCGACCCGTCGCGGTTATCCGCCGTCGTTTTTTGCCACCTTGCCCAAGCTGCTGGAGCGCGCCGGCCCGGGCCCCAGTGGCAGCATCACTGCGCTGTACACCGTGCTTACCGAAGGCGATGCCGCCAGCGACCCGGTGGCCGAGGAAGCGCGCTCGATCCTCGACGGGCACATCGCCCTGAGCGCCGAACTGGCCCAGCGCAACTACTTCCCGGCGGTGGACGTGCTGCGCAGTCGCAGCCGCTTGATGGAGCAGGTCGCCGGTGACGAACACAAGCGCCTGGCGATGCGCATCCGTGAACTGATGGCGCGCTACGGCGAAATTGAAATGCTGATCCGCGTCGGCGAGTACTCCGCCGGCAGCGACCCGTTGGCCGACGAAGCGATCAGCCGCCACGCTGCAATCGAAGCCTTCCTGCGCCAGAACGCCGACGAGCCCAGCAGCCCCGAACACACCTTGATCCGCATGCGCCAGGTGCTGGCATGAGCCCGAAAGTGTGGGAGCTGTCGAGCTTCAGCGAGGCTGCGATGGCGTCAGTGCAGCCGACATCGATGTTGCCTGACCCACCGCTTTCGCAGCCTCGCCGGGGCTCGACAGCTCCCACATTCGATCTTCATGTACTCAGCCAGTGCCGTGTTGGCATGAGCCCGAAAACGCAGCGCGATTTAACCGGCCATGAAGATCCAGTGTGGG
>NZ_JACARE010000006.1 GCF_013386765.1 Pseudomonas yamanorum | reverse complement strand
GCCCGCGGAGTAATACCGGAGAGAGGGCACACCGAGCCTAAGCGAGGTGCCGAGTGGTGGGGCAAGAGCGTTTTGCTTACTTTTGCGCTTTTCAAAAGTGAGCCGCTGTAAGAGCGGAACCAATTTCAGCAACACCCGAAAAAACGGATATGTACCCACTCCCCCCCCGGCAAAATCAAACCATACCTCTGATCAAGCCGGCCAACGACGGTGCAGATCATCGATAACATAATCGTGCCCGTGCACCCCGCCATGGTGAAGTGCCAAATGCGGGTGCCCCACCGGCAGATCATCGTGGCGATGCGATACATGGACTTGCTCATGAACCGGCCGCCACAAAACTACACAAGCCATCAGCGCCAACACCGCAATCACCGCCATCGCGCCAAACGACGCCACCAGCCCGACATTGGCACTCAACCAACCCACCAGCGGATACGTGACCAACCAGCACACGTGTGACAGCGCAAATTGCGCAGCAAACAACGCCGGGCGATCCTGCGCATGAGCAGAACGACGCAACAAACGCCCTCCCGGGGTTTGCGCCAGCGAATAGCCAACCCCCAACACACCCCACACCACCAACAACTGGCCGTAACCCGACAACTGGATACCGGCGCTCAACCCCATAATCAACAACCCGCCCCCCGCCAACATCGCCACCCGGTCACTGATGTTTTTCAGAAGCCCGGGCAACGCCAATGCCGCAATCATCGACCCCGCACCAAACGCCGCCAGCGCCATGGCCGTAAACCGTTGCGGCAAGGCAAAGCGCGACTGCACCAGCACCACGGTGTTGACGATGACCATGGAACTGGCCGCCGCCACCGCCAGGTTCAACGCCAACAGGCCGCGCAAACGTGGTGTCGCAAGGAAGATCCGTACACCACGGGTGGTGCGCTCATAGATACTGCGGGGCACCGCCGCCCGCGCCTGGGGCAGCAGCACCGAAGACACCAACAGCGCCGACACCACAAACCCCACCGACGTACCGGCAAACAGGCTGTGGAAGCTGATCACCGTCAGCAACGCGGCCGCCAGCATCGGGCTCACCACGCTTTCCATGTCGTAGGCCAGACGGGCCAGTGACAGTGCCTTGGTGTACTGCACTTCATCGGTGAGGATGTCCGGGATGGTGGCCTGGAACGTCGGGGTAAACGCCGCCGAGGCCGACTGCAGCACAAAGATCAGCAGATAGATCTCCCACACCTGCGTCACAAACGGCAACGCCAGCGCCACCAGCGCCCGGGTCAGGTCCAGGGTTACCAGCATCGCCCGACGCGGCAGGCGCTCGGCAAAGGCCGCGGCCACCGGGGCAACGCCGATATAGGCGGCCATCTTGATCGCCAGCGCCGTGCCCAATACCACACCCGCCTGGGCTCCCGCCAGGTCGAACGCCAACAAGCCCAGCGCAACCGTGGTCAAGCCGGTGCCGATCAGCGCGATGATCTGTGCCAGGAACAAATGGCGATAGGTTCTATTGCCGAGAACATCGAACATGGGAAGTTGCCTCGTGCGCACACACATCAGAAGTTATTGCGGCATTGTGACTCCGCGTTATCCACCCAGTACAGATCATTTATCAATAAGTGCACTTGATACTAGAACTTCCCTCCCCCTTTTGTCTGAACGAACTCTGAACCGGTAACAAATTAAGTCATTAAACGTTGACATCCGGCAACTGCCTGAGTAGATTGCCCGTGCCTGCAACTCAGGGCCATTTTTTAACCTCACAAAAGAAGCCAATGGACACAGTATCTAGTCGCTGTCCGATCACCGTGAATGCGGCGAATCGGGCGCAAAACCCAGAGAATATGACGGGACTCGCCTTTCCGGCCGAGTAAGCTGCGCTAGAGCCTGACGCTCCAACGTAACTGCCTCACCGGATACCAGTCCGGTCCCGAGGTGTGTTATGACCTTTCAACTGATTGCTTTGCCTGATCTGCGTACGCTGGCTGCGGCCTTGCGTGCCAAATTGTGCCGCGAGCCCGTTGGCTTTTCGCCTACCCGCAGCGCTTTTGTTACCTCCTCGCCCCGCGTGTGCCCGGCGCCCCTGGCCCACTGGCGTATCTGCCCCATCACCGGCCACCTGGTCCAGCAATGGGACCATGCCGACCCTCAAGACCCGCAGAGACGGAACGTTTCCAGCCTGGTCGCGCAAGCGAGCCTGATGCTGAGCCTCTACGTGGACGCTCGCGCGGCGTAAGCCGGCTGGAAACAGCAACTTTCTGATAACTGGTTAATTATTCAGCTGGAGTTCTCTATGGACGAAGCCAGTAGTAGCCCGCTGCGCGCTAGTTAACTAATGCGCTATTAGCGGGCCTGTAGAAAGTTACCTAACACTTTATTTAAACCGATCGCGAAGTCAGCGACTCGGCATGCTTTCGCTCGCCTGTCATCAGGTAAGTACCGGGTATGTTTTGTCGAAAAATTGGCGACAGGAGTACACACAATGAGCGCAGTAAAAAACCCGAAACTGCACAAGAAAAACGGCACCGACACCGACGCCAAACTGTCGATGCGTGCCGCCCGCGAAGCCCAGAACGGCCTCTCGGCAACCCTCGCCAATGTCCGGGCAACCAAGGATGGCCTGACCGAGCTGGATGCCCTTGCTCGCCTGCAACGTGAAGGCTACAACGAAGTGGCGCACGACAAGCCGCCTCACGCCATCGTGCAATTCCTACAAGCACTGAACAATCCGTTCATTTATGTGCTGTTGACCCTGGGCGGCATCAGTTTCGTCACCGATTACTGGCTGCCGCTGCAGGCCGGTGAAGAGGCCGACCTGACCAAGGTCATCATTATCATGACCATGGTCATGCTCAGCAGCCTGCTGCGGTTCTGGCAGGAACACCGTTCTGCCAAGTCCGCCGAAGCATTGAAGGCCATGGTACGCACCACCGCAACGGTGCTGCGCCGTGAGCAAGTGGGCTCCAAGCCGACCCTGCGGGAAGTGCCGATGCGCGACCTGGTGGCCGGCGATATCGTGCAGCTGTCTGCCGGCGACATGATCCCGGCCGACATCCGCCTGATCGAATCCCGCGACCTGTTCATCAGCCAGGCGGTGCTGACCGGCGAAGCCTTGCCGGTAGAGAAGTACGACACCTTGGGCGATGTGACGCAAAAGTCCGCCACCTCCACGGCGGCAGACCAGGGCAACCTGCTGGACCTGCCCAACATCTGCTTCATGGGCACCAACGTGGTCAGCGGCCGGGCGCAAGCCGTGGTGGTTGCCACCGGCCCGCGCACCTACTTTGGCTCCCTGGCCAAGGCGATTGTCGGCTCCCGGGTGCAAACCGCATTTGACCGTGGGGTGAACAGCGTCAGCTGGCTGTTGATCCGTTTCATGCTGGTGATGACGCCGATCGTGTTCTTCCTCAACGGCTTCTCCAAAGGGGACTGGAGCGATGCCCTGCTGTTCGCCCTGGCGGTGGCGGTAGGCCTGACCCCGGAAATGCTGCCGATGATCGTCAGCGCCAACCTGGCCAAGGGCGCAACCGCCATGGCCAAGCGCAAGGTGGTGGTCAAGCGCCTCAACGCGATCCAGAACTTCGGTTCGATGGACGTGCTGTGCACCGACAAGACCGGCACCCTGACCCAGGACAAGATCATCCTCGAGCACCACGTCAACGCCTTCGGCAACCGTGATGACTCGGTGCTGACCCTGGCCTGGCTCAACAGCCATCACCAAAGCGGTATGAAGAACCTGATGGACCAGGCGGTCGTACAGTTCTCGGAACAGAATCCGAAGTTCCAGGTGCCGTTCGCCTACAGCAAGGTGGATGAGCTGCCGTTCGACTTCATCCGCCGTCGCCTGTCGATTGTGGTCAAGGACGCGCAGAACGATCACCTGCTGGTGTGCAAGGGCGCGGTCGAGGAGATGCTGAGCATTTCCACCCACGTGATGGAAGGTGACGTGGCCGTCGAGCTGGATGATCGTCGTCGCAACGAGTTGCTGGCGATTGCCCAGGACTACAACGAAGACGGCTTCCGGGTGCTGGTGCTGGCCACTCGCAACATTCCCCAGGCGCTTGCACGCAAGCAGTACACCACGGCAGATGAACGCAACCTGGTGATCCGCGGCTTCCTGACCTTCCTTGATCCACCAAAGGAAACCGCCGGCCCCGCGATTGCTGCCCTGCGCGAAATCGGCGTGGCGGTCAAAGTGCTCACCGGCGACAACGCCATCGTCACCAGCAAGATCTGCCGCCAGGTCGGCCTGGAGCCCGGCGTACCGTTGCTGGGCGTGGAAATCGAAGCGATGGACGACGCCACCCTCAAGCTGCGGGTTGAGGAACGCACGGTGTTTGCCAAACTGACGCCGCTGCAAAAGTCCCGCGTGCTCAAGACCTTGCAGTCCAACGGCCACACCGTGGGCTTCCTCGGCGACGGCATCAACGATGCACCGGCCCTGCGGGATGCCGACGTGGGTATCTCGGTGGACAGCGCGACGGACATTGCCAAGGAATCCGCCGACATCATCCTGCTGGAAAAGAGCCTGATGGTGCTGGAAGAAGGCGTGCTGAAAGGCCGTGAGACCTTCGGCAATATCATGAAGTACCTGAACATGACCGCCAGCTCCAACTTCGGCAACGTGTTCTCGGTGCTGGTGGCCAGTGCATTCATCCCGTTCCTGCCGATGCTGTCGATCCACCTGCTGCTGCAGAACCTGATGTACGACATCTCCCAGCTGGCCTTGCCGTGGGACAAGATGGACAAGGAATACCTGGCCAAGCCACGCAAGTGGGATGCGAAAAACATTGGCCGCTTCATGATCTGGATCGGGCCGACCTCGTCGATCTTCGACATGACCACCTTTGCCTTGATGTGGTACGTGTTCTCGGCCAACAGTGTGGAAATGCAGACCCTGTTCCAGTCCGGCTGGTTCATCGAAGGGCTGCTCTCGCAAACCCTGGTAGTGCATATGCTGCGCACCCGCAAGATCCCGTTCTTCCAGAGCAACGCCGCATGGCCAGTGATGATGATGACCTGCATCGTGATCGGGCTGGGCATCTACGTGCCGTTCTCGCCGCTGGGCGCGCTGGTGGGCCTGGAGCCGCTGCCACTGGCGTACTTCCCATGGCTGGTGGGCACCCTGGTCGCCTACTGCTGCGTGGCACAACTGATGAAGACTATCTACATCCGCCGCTTCAAGCAGTGGTACTGATCAACCGCCCCTGAAAACGCTGGCTATCGGTGGATAGCCAGCGCTCGCGGAGACAGACAATGAAAACACTCATGAGCTACCTCGACAACGCCGCACGCGCGGCGCTGGTGTTCGGCCTTGCCCAGGCCGCCAAGACGGTGATGGTGCTGGGCGTGCGGCTTTACGCACGCAACGTGCTCAGCGCCGTGGAAATGCGCTTCATGCTGGGGTTCTCCAGCACCTTGAACAGCACCTGCATTCGCTTGCTGCGCCCGCGTCGATAAATCGCAATACGCAATACAAGGAACCCTCACCATGCGCGTCTTGATCTGTGCAGGTCGTCATTACGCCGATACAAAAATGTCCCGCCAGGTGCTGGATGCCTACCACCGCCTGCGCCCCGTGCAGGTATTGATCCACGGCGGCAGTCAATTCCTGGGCAGCGACGTGGAGGACTGGGCCCGGGAAACGGGAGTGGACGTGGTGCGTTACCCACCCAACTGGCAACGCCATGGCAAGCAGGCCGAGCGTCACCGCAACCAGTTCATGCTCACCGACAGCCGTCCCGACGTGATCATCGCGCTGCCCGGTGGCGACGACACCTCGGAACTGGTGAGCCAGGCCAAGGCCAGCGGTATCCATGTGCTGAGCGTAGACAGCTGAATCAACCCTTATTGGAGCATCCACACATGAAAGAAGAACCCAGTTGTAGCGGTACCCAACTGCACACCCTTTTTTATCTGAATCACGGCGCGTCCCTGCCAAATCCGACCGGGACGCGCCACCGGCTGTTGATCGAGGTTCACCATGTACAAGAAACACACCCCTGACGGTTTCACCAAATACCGCAACCGCAGCACTCACATTACTTTCCATCCCCTGCCCGCCTCCAAGCGACGCGCGGTGCGGCGCAACCTGATCTTCGTCGGCGTCACGCTGAGCGTGGTGCTGGTGTTGAGCCTGATGTCGAATGCCTTTGCGGCCGGCGGTTCCTATGTGGTCGACGACGGCGCGATCAACGCCCCGGGCGAATGCAATGTCGACGCCTGGTACACCGCCAATCGGCACGACGGCTCCACCCACAGTGAAACCCTCTCGCCCGCTTGCACGTTCACCGCGATTCCCTGGCTCCAATGGACCGCCGCCCTGTCGCGGGCCAGCCATGATGGCGAGGGTGAAACCCAGGTTAACCCGCAGCTCAAGGCGCAGTTGTGGGCCAGGGAAGACCTGGGCCTGGAACTGGCCGCGTCGGCCGGTGTGCATTACGCGCTGAACCGTCAGCATTCGTTTGATGGTGCGGACTTGAATGTGCCGTTTACCTGGCAACCGATGGAAGCCCTGCGGTTGAATTTCAATGCGGGTTGGAGCCATGCCTATAACGACGGCGACCAGACCCATCGACCGACCTGGGGCACCGGGTTTGAATACACCCTGATGGACTCACTGACACTGATCGCCGAACGCTACGGCCAGCAAGGCGGTGACCAAGCGTGGCAAGCCGGGCCGAGGGTACACGTTGGCAAGAATGTGGATGTAGACCTGGTGGTAGGACGCAGTTTGATCGGGGATCAGCATCAATGGCTCACGACGGGGGCCACACTGCGGTTCTAATCCGCAGACGATAATCACCTGTGGCGAGGGAGCTTGCTCCCGCTGGGGCGCGAAGCGGCCCTAAACCTACGACCGATTTCTATCTGAAAGCACACGGTCGATTGTTTTGGGTCTGCTGCGCAGCCCAGCGGGAGCAAGCTCCCTCGCCACAGGTTTGGTATGACCGTAAATAGCGATTTAAACCTGCCCCTTGGCCTGCTGCTCCAGATGCACTTGCAAGGCGGGATCAATCTTCAACTGCGCCGCCAGTTCATCCAGATAATTGCGCTCCGCCTCCTGCTGGTCATCCACCATCAGCACGCTGACCAGGTACACCTCGGACGCCACCGCCGGGTCGCCGGCAAACTCGGCAAAATCCGCCGCATTCAGCGGCTTGGCCACCTCGGCATCCAGCCACGCCTGCAATTGCGGGTCATCGGTGTGCTTGCCGATCTCGGCCGAGATCATCTGCTGCTCCCGCTGATCAATCTCGCCATCGGCCTTCGCCGCCGCGATCAACGCGCGCAACACGGCGTGGCTGTGCTCTTCGACTTGCGCGCCAGACAGTTGATCCACCGTTTGCAACGCCTGCTGCGGCGCCGATGCCTGTTGGCGCTGCCAGGCCTGATACGCCTGGAACGCCATCATGCCCAACGACGCCAGCGCCGCGTAATTGGTGCCGCCAGTACGCCCCTGGGGCGCCGCCCGGGTTCCACCCAGCATGCCGCCCAGGCCGCCGAGCAAACCGCCCAGGCCGCCACCGCCGGAGGCAGAAGTACCACTGCCGCCCAGTAAACCACCGAGCAGCCCGCCCAAGCCACCGAGCCCACCCTGAGCCCCCGGTGCAGAGCCGCCCTGCTGGCTCGTCGAGGCCTGGCCAGCGCGCAGCAATTGTTCCAGTAGATCGCCAGTATTCATGGTGTCACCCTCCCAGGGCGCAGAGTTCCAGATCAACAACAATAGACCCGCTGCGCCAGAACACCATGACCGCCCGGCAGGCACGCTTTATCATGGCACCACCGCCCACGGAGGAAGCCCCGACATGACCCGTACCGAGCATATCGCCCTGATGGCGACCTACAACCAGTGGATGAACCGCAAGGTGTACGAGGCGGCCGGCGGCCTGAGCGATGAGGATTTGCTTGCCGACCGTGGCGCGTTTTTCGGCTCGATCCTGGGCACGCTGAACCACCTCGCCCTGGGCGACCGGGTCTGGCTCAAGCGCTTCGCCGAGCATCCGGCGGGATTTACCGCACTGGCGCCGTTAAGCGCTTTGGAGTTGCCGCCACGCCTGAATCAACTGGCCTTCGCCGACATTCGCGAACTGTCGGCCCACCGCGCCTGGCTCGACCAGCTCATGATCGACTGGGTGCAAACGATCACTGAAGCGGATCTGGATCAGCCCTTGCAGTACCGCAACATGTCAGGCACAGCCATGAACAAGAATTTTCATGCACTGCTCGTGCACTTCTTCAATCACCAGACCCACCACCGGGGCCAGGTGACGACGCTGCTGACACAGGCCGGGCGCGACGTGGGCGATACCGACCTGCTGGCCCTGATAGGTTGATTCAACCGGCGTTGAGTTCAGCGTACGCCTGTATCAATGCCGGGAAATTCTCCCGCTCCGGGAGCTGCGCAAAGCTGTGCTGGGCCGGGGTCGTCGCCCATGGCAGCTTTTCACTGGTCCAGGTTTCAATGAACGGCACGTAATCGCTCACGTCATCCAGCATCGTCGGCCGCAGGTTGATCAAGTCTTCCACGCCATTGGGGCGGGAAAACATCCAGCTCATGCAGTGGGGGCAGCAGTAATGGCGGTCTACGCCGTGCAGCCCGCCGATCACCGGGTTGCCCTGGGTGATGGTGAAGCCGCTGCTGGGGATCAGCGCGCTCAGGGAGAACGCGCTGGATGACATCTTCTGGCAGCCGATGCAGTGGCACGCCATGGTGATCAGTGGTTTTTCCGTCACGATAAAACGTACCCGATCGCAACGGCAGCCGCCTTCCTGGGACTCTTGATTGCTCATCTTCCACTCCAGTCACATTGTGTGTGTGACCGGAGGATAAACGAGCGGGTGCGTCGCGAACAGCAGCAGGCGCTATGGGTGTCGGCGGGCGTGAAATACCCTCAAACGAACGCATGGGACAGCGAACTGTCATAAAAGACAGAGCGGTGAAATCAGCCCATGGCTGGCCGCCCTGCCCGCGCGCATCAGCAGATTACCGGTGCGACGCATCCCCCAAGAAGGAGACGCTTACATGGTCATTCACTTCAAGGTCGCCGGCCATCTTGCCTGCGGTCATCACGGCACCAACCTCCCTTCCAGCACCGAGCTGAAACGGGTCAAGTGCCGTACCTGCCGTAACACCGAAGTCTTCAAGGAAGCCCGCCGCACCCAACGCAACGCCGCCCGGCGCGCCGCGCGCAGGTCCAAAGCCGCCCATGCCGCCGGTGACTGGCGCAGTGCCTGGACCCAGCGCCTGACCGACCTGCCAGGCCGTCAGCGCCTGCCACGCGGGTTCCACGGCCAGCCATTCGTCTAGGCTGCCGCACCAGACTATTGCCAGGAGCTTGCTGTGGCAGAGGGAGCTTGCTGTGGCGAGGGAGCTTGCTCCCGCTGGAGTGCGAAGCGCTCCCCGGATTTTGGGGCCGCTACGCAGCCCAGCGGGAGCAAGCTCCCTCGCCACCGTAAGCTCTCACCCAATATTGGCAGCAGGCCTCGACCGCGCCTTGTACCCCGGCAGTGCAGCAGCATACGCCAGTGCCTGCTCACGGGAGCCGAAGGATGCCAGCCGATCAGCTTTGGTACAGACCCGCCACGGCCCGCTGTTGACCTGCACGATGTCGTAGCCGTTGAGATGCAGCTTGTTCAGCATGGGAGTGCTCATAGTCACCTCTCTCTCCAGAGATAATCCAGGTGTTTGCCCGGTCTACCATACACCCACCAACAACGAGGCAACCTACCGAACGTCGAGTCAGCGGTAAGCCGGCAACCCCCATCTCTGCAAGTCAAACGCCTCCAGGCTAAGCAGCCGACCGTCTGCATGCAGGAACTTCTCTTGCGGCATCGCAGGGTCCGGGATCGCCACGGCGTACATCCCTGCCGCCTTGGCCGCCGTGATGCCGAATGGCGAATCCTCGAACACCAGACAGTCCGCAGGCGCCACCCCCAGCCGCTCGGCGGCCACCAGGAAGATATCCGGCGCCGGCTTGGCAGCGCCTACCTGTGGGTCATCGGCGGTGACGATCGCATCGAACAAGGCGAACCACTCACGGTGCAAGGTGGTTTTCAGCTCGAAATAATGCCGCGACGAACTGGTGCCCACCGCAATCGGCACACCGTGGACCGACAAGTGCCGCACCAGCGCCTGGGCCCCGGCCATCGCCGCCGCCTGGGGAAATCGTGCATTCATCAACGGTGTGCGTTCCTGCAAGAACGCCTCGGGGCTCATCGGCAAACCCACGGCCTGCACGATGTAGCTCGCCAGCTCATAGGCCCCCAGGCCAATAGTGTTCTGCTTCATGCTCCAGTCAAACGTGCGGCCGTAGCGGTCGGCAATCAACTGGGTGACTTCGGTGTAGATGCCTTCGGTGTCGAGCAGCAGGCCGTCCATGTCGAAGATCACAGCCTTGATCGGCGCGGGTAGCGGTGCATTCATCAAGGTGTCCTCAGGTACGCCCGGCGTAATGGTCGATCAACCGGTTGAGCAGGATCGCCAGCACGATGATCACCCCGGTGATCGCCATCTGGTAGAACGAGCCCAGCCCCAGCAGGTTGAAGATATTGCGCAGCACCTGCAGCAGCATCACCGCCACCGCCGTGCCCACCACACTGCCGCGCCCGCCGAACAGGCTGGTGCCACCCAGCACCACGGCGGCAATCGCATCCAGCTCCAGGCCCTGGGCGGCGGTCGGTTGGCCGACGTGCAGGCGTGAGGTCATCAACAAACCGGCAAACGCTGCCAGGCCGCCGCAGATGGCGAACACTGCAATCGTCACCGCACGCACCGGTACTCCGGACAGCCGCGCGGCCTCCAGGTTGCCGCCGGTGGCCAGCACGTACTCGCCAAACACCGTGTAGCGCAGCACCAGCCAGGCGATGACGGTGATCAGGATAAAGATCAGCCCCAGCACCGGGAACGCAATGCCGGCGCTGGGCAAGATGTCGATCATGGCCGAGCCGAACGACGTAAAGCTGGCCGGCAGCCCGCCAATCGGCGCACCGTCGGACGCCAGGAACGTGGCCCCGCGCAGCGAAACCAAGCCGGCCAGGGTGATGATAAAACTCGGCACCTTGCCAAACACCGTCAGGCTGCCCATCAAGGTGCCGATGGCCAGGCCCACCAGCAAGGTGGCCGGCACCGCCAGCCAGCCGCTGACCTGCTGTTGCAGCAGCACCGCCACCAGGATCCCGCCGAAGGCACACAGGCTGCCCACTGAAAGATCGATATTGGCCGTGAGGATGACGAAGGTCATGCCGATGGCGATGATCCCGACAATCGCCCCTTGCTGGAACAGGTTGGCGATGTTGCCGAAGGTCAGGAAGTCATCCGACAGGAACGTCGCCACCCCCACGGCAAACAGGAAAATGAACACGAAGTTGTAGCGCATCACCCACTCCAGCACCGCACTGCGACGGCGGCTGGCGAGGGCGACAGGCTTATCGAAAACCGGGCTTGGATTGCTCGCAATAGTCATGGTTCTACACTCGTTTTACCGATAAGGATGGCCTGGTCGATCTGGTCGCGGCTGGCACTCAAGGGGTCGAAGCACAGCGCATTGCGCCCCTCATGCATCACCCAGATGCGGTCGCAATTGACGTACAACTCATCCAGCTCGCTGCTGGCCACCAGCACCGCAGCCCCTTCCTGCGCCAGGCTGCGGGCCAGGGCGTAGAGGTCGGCCTTGGCGCCGACATCCAGGCCACGGCTGGGCTCGTCCAGCAGCAACAGGCGCGCGCCGTCGATCACCCACTTGGCCATGACCACTTTCTGCTGATTGCCGCCGGAGAGCTGGCGCACCGGTTGCTCCAGGTTGTCGAGCTTGGTCTGCAAGCGTTGCAGCACTGGGCCGGCGCGGTCCTTGGCCTGGCGATGGGAAAACCAGTTCAGGTGCCGCGTGTGCACCAGGCAGGCGTTGCGGTAGATCGGCGCATCCAGCAGCAGGCCTTCGGTCTTGCGGTTTTCCGGCACCAAACCCACGCCCTGGCGGATGGCCTGGCGCGAGGTTTGCGGGTGATAGGGCTGGCCGAACAGCTCGACATCGCTGTCGTTGCGGCCCACGCCAAACAAGGCCTTGAGCAAGGTGCTGCGCCCCGCTCCGTTCAGCCCGGCAAGCCCGACAATTTCGCCCTGGCGCACTTCCAGTCCCTGCACGTCCAGCCCCTGCTCGCCCTGCAGGCGACGAATGTTCAGCGCCAGGTTTTCCCGGGGCGCCTGGCGCGGGCTGCGCTCCAGCAGGTCGCGGTGTTCGCCGACCACGGCGGCGATCAGCGCCTGATCATCGATCTGCGCCAGCTCATGGGTTTGCAACGTACGCCCGGCACGCAGCACCGTGACCCGGTCGCCGATCTCACGGATTTCATTCAGGCGATGGCTGACATACAGAACCGCCACCCCGGCCGAGGTGATCTCGCGGATCACCTGGAACACCCGCTTGAGTTCGGTCTCGTTCAGCGCCGCCGAAGGCTCATCCATCACCACCAGCCGGGCCTCACAGGTCAGCGCCCGAGCGATGGCCGCCAATTGCTGGTTGGCAATCGACAGGCTGCCCACCCGATCCGTACTCGAAAAATTCGCCCCTACCCGCAACAGCGCGGCCTTGGCCAAGGCACTGCGCTTGCCCCGGGAAATAATCCCGAAGCGCTGGGGCGCGTAACCGAGCATCAGGTTCTCTTCGACGGTCATCTGCGGGATCAGGTCGAGTTCCTGATAGATCATCGCGATCCCGGCCTGGCGTGCCTGTTGCGGGTTCTTCAACTCCACGCGCCGGCCCGCCACCGACATCTCGCCGCCATCCGGACGATGGGCACCGGCGACGATTTTCAACAAGGTACTTTTGCCCGCGCCATTGGCGCCCAGCAGGCAATGCACCTCCCCCGGCCGAACGTCGAGGGACGCGTCGGTCAGCGCCACCACATTGGGCGGAAAACGCTTGCTGACATGACGGATATCCAGGGCCAACTCACTCATGATCCTGCTCCAGCAAATAGCGGGCGGTGGCCGCGTCGGTGGCCAGCACATTGACGTAGCCGGCCTTGACGCTGGCGTGCACGATGCGGTGCTTCTGCGCGCCGACGCACACGGCAATGGACCAGGCCTTGTCGCGCAACGCGGCCAACGGCAGGCCCAGGGTGCGGGCGTCGAGTTCGGGCATCACCGGCTCGCCGTCCATGCCGATAAAGCGCCCCATGATGTCGCCGACGGCCCCCAGGCGCTCCAACTCTTCGAGCAATGGCCGGTCGATGTAACCCGACTCCATCAACACCGAATGATCAGACAACTCACCCAGGCTGAAACACGCCACCGGCGCCTGTTGGCCGAGGCGCAAGACCTGGGCGATCACCGGGTCCTGCTCCAGCGCTTCGCGGGTATGGGCATGCCCGAGAATCGCCGGTACCGGCAGCAACGTGGCCTGTCCACGGGCAGCCTGGGCGAAGCGCTCCGCGACGTTATGACTGGGCTCGCCCATCGAGCGCGTATTGATCGCGCCGTTCAGCAACACCACGTTGACCCCTTCGTTCCAGCGCGGCACCAGCCACTGGGCCATCTTGGTCAGGGTGCGGCCCCACGACACACCAATCAGCGCCGGCATCGGCTGCAAATTGCACAGGTAGCGGGCGGCGGCCTGGGTCACGACGTTCAGTGCGGTGTCGGCATCCTCCACATCCAGCACCAGCGCTTCACGCAGGCCGAAACGCCGTTGCAAGGCCACTTCCAGCTGCGGCAGGCGCGCCGAGCGGGCGACGATATCGATGCGCACCACCCCGCAATCCCGTGCTTCGCGCAGCAGGCGGCTGACTTGCCAGCGGGTCAGCCCGGTTTCCCGGGAGATATCGCTTTGGGTCTTTTCCAGGTCGTAATACAGCTTGGCCACCTGGACCATCAGGTCATCGCGCTGGGAATCCGCCGACAACCGCGTGGCGAACGACTCTTCAGGATGGGCGCTCATGCGGCTGGCCTTACGCCGAGCGTGCGGTTCGCCGGCGGCTTGCAGCTGATGGGCGCGACACTGTCGGTGGCGGCGCGGTAGCGGCCCAGCAGCTCGATGTATTGCTCGTGGGCGTAAGGGTCCGGTTCGATCAGCCGGCCGATGGTGGTGAAGTCGGTAGCGGCTTCCTGCAAGGTGCCGAACTCGCCCAGGGCGCAGGCGGCAGCGGCGGCAGTGCCGATCAGGGTGAGGTTGTCGTGGGGCACCATTTCGAACGGCACACCGGTGGCGTCCACCGTGGCCTGCAACCACAACGGGTTCTTCTGGAAACCACCGGCGGCGACCACACGGGTGATCTCGATACCTTCGGAGCGCCAGGTGTGAAAGATGTTCGCCGAGCCCAGGGCAATCGCTTCTACCGAGGCACGGTACAGGTCATGCCGGTCATGGTTCAGCGACAGGCCCATGATCGCCCCGCGCATGTCCGGGGAACGATATGGCGTGCGGTTACCCATCCAGTAATCGAGCACCAGCAAGCCGGTGGAGCCTGGTTTGAGTTCTGCGGCCTGACGGATCAGGCGCTGGTGCCCGGCATCGTCGAGGCCGAACATTTTTTGTGCCAGCCAGTTGAGGATCGAACCGGCGGAGACTTGCCCGCCTTCCATCAACCATTGGCCGTCGAGCAACGCACCTGGGTACGGTCCCCAGATGCCCGGGACATCAATGCGCTGCGGGGTGTGCATCAACTGCACCACCGAGGTGCCGCCGATGAACAACAACTCGCCGGCGCCGGTGGTACCGGCACTGAGCATTGCCATGTGGGCATCGATGCCGCCCTGTGCCACCAGTGTGTCGCGGCCCAGGCCCAGATGGTTGGCCGCATCGGCGCTCAACGGGCCAATGCGCCCGCCGACCTTGATCACTTCCTGAGGGAGTTTTTGCGCCAGTTCCGGCACGCCCAGTTCGGCATACAGTTCCACCGGAAAACGCTGCTGCAGGGTGTCGTAGTTCCACTTGCAGCTGGCATTCAATTGGGAGGCGACCCAGCGCCCGGTCAGTTGGAAGTTGATCCAGTCCACCGCTTCACAGATACGCTCGGCACGCTGGTACACCTGGGGCTCGTGCTCGGCCAGCCACATGGCCTTGGGCACCAGCCATTCCACCGCGTCACCGCCCTGGTTCATCATCGGGTGGCTGACGTGGGCGGTGCGCGACGACTCGGCAGCGGCGCGGCAATCCATCCATAACAATGCCGGGGCCAGGGGTTGGCCGTCCGCCTGGGCGACCACCACCGTGGAGGCCGTGGTGGCGACGCACACTGCCGCCACCTGCGGGTGCCCGGCCTGGGCCATCAATTGCCGGCAGGCTTTGCCCAATGCCGTCCACCAATCCGCCGGCGCCTGTTCGGCCCAGCCCAATTGCGGGTATTGCGTGGCATACGGCGCCTCGGCGACGTGTACCAGTTTATGGCTGTGCAGGTCATACAACCCGGCCCGCACCCCACCTGTTCCGAAATCCAGTCCCAACAACAAGGTCATCGGTAGTCCTCCTGCGTCTTGTCACGACGACGCTTTTTGTTTTAAGCCCGGCAACGCTCAGCGCTGTCGGGCTTGGCGACACACAATCAACGGCGTGGCTCAGGGGCGGAAAATCACCTTGGCCGCCACCTCACTGCGATCGGCATAACGCTTGAACATCGCTGGCAATTCGTCCAGCGGCAAGTCGTGGGTAATCATGAACTGCCACTGCAATTCGCCGGAAGCCAGCTTGTCGATGGAGGCCGTCCACTCGTCGCCCGGGAACGGTGCCGAGAAAGAGTTCCAGGCGCCGTGCAGCGAGATTTCCTGGCGCAGGAAGTGCGAGAACGTCGCGGTACTGAGGGCCACGTCGCTGGTGGGAATACCAATAAACACCACGTGCCCGCCAGCCTTGGTCAGTTGCACGGCCTGGTTGATCGAGCTTGGATGGCCAGCCGCTTCAATCACCAGTTGGCAACGCGGCAGCTCGGCATCCGCCGCACCGCTGAGCAGGGTGTGTGTGGCGCCAGCCTGGCGGGCCATGGAGAGTTTCTCTTCGGCGATGTCGATGGCGACGATGTCCTTGGCGCCCATGATCTTCAGCCATTGAATCGCAAACAGGCCGATCGGCCCGCAACCCACCACCGCCCCGCTCTGCCCGGCCTTGAAGTCGGCTTTCCAGATCGCATGCAGGGCAATCGCCGCAGGGTCCACCAGGGACGCGGCAATCGGGTCCATGCCTTGGGGCACCTTGATCAGGTTGCTCAGCGGCACGTTGACGTACTCGGCATACGCGCCGTCGCGGCGGCTGCCGAAGTAATCGTAGCGCTCCGATCGGGACGGAAACCCACGGGCATATTGGTCGCTGCTGACGTCCGGGATCATCGGCGGCACGGTCACCAGTTCGCCGATGGCATAGCCTTCGACGCCGCTGCCGATCTCTTCGATGAAGCCTGCGAATTCATGGCCGCAGATCAGCGGCATCACGTGGGCGCCCTTGCTCAGCATGCGCGGGATATCCGAGCCGCACACGCCGCAGGCGGCGACCCGGACCAGCGCATGGCCGGCCTTGACCGCAGGTTTTGGAACATCTTCAACCCGGATATCGCCCGGTTGGTACATGACGGCAGCTTTCACAGTGAATTCCTCTGTTGAATGACGAGTGCGTTCGAACGGGCACCTCCCGCAAGAGGTGCCGGCAAAAAAATCCTTAGGGTGGCGACGCAGATCCGTTAGAGCGCGCCAGGGCGGTATTCGCCGAAGGTAGAGTCATGCTTGACCTCGGCCACGTTGGCCTTGGTCACCACCTGGGTGCCGGCGTCGACAAAGTTCGGCACCGATTTGCCGGCGGCCAGGGCCCGCGCCGCCTCAATGGCGACCTCGCCCAGGTAGCGCGGGTCGTTGAGGGCAGTGGCCACGTACTGATCGCCGTTCTGGATGGCATTCAAGGCTTCGGACAAGCCGTCGATCCCGGCCACCAGCACGTCTTTCTTGCCGCTTTCGGTGAGCACTTGCAGCGCGCCCATGGCCATGTCGTCGTTATGCGCGATCACCGCCTTCAAGTCGGGGTGCGCTTGCAGCAAATCCTGCATCGCCGTGACCGCGTTGGCGCGCATGTATTCGCTGTAGGGGCCGTCGATGATCTTGAAATCGGTGCCGGCCAGGGCGGTGTGGAAGCCCTTGCGGCGTTCTTTCATCACGGTGCCGCCGGCGTCACCCTGGATCTCGATGATCTTGCCCTTGGTCACGCCGCGTTGCTTGAGGGCGGCGAGCAAGGCTTTGCCGGACAACTCGCCCATCTCGGCATTGTTGCGGCCGATAGTGGTGGCCACCGGGGCATTGATGGCGCGGTCGACGGCAATCACCGGCACCTTGGCGCGCTTGGCAGCGTCGAGGGCAGCGCCTACGGCGTCGGGGTTCACGGCATTGATGATGAGGATGTCGACCTTGCGGGTCAGCAGGTCCTGGATGTCGTTGTTCTGCTTGCTGATATCGCCGTTGGCGTCGAGGAAAATCAGCTCGTCGCCGCCCTTGGCCGCTGCGGCCTTGGCGCCATCGCGCAGTTGCACATAGAAGGGAGATTGCAGGGTGACCTGGCTGAAACCGATCTTCAGATCCTTGGCCTGGGCGTTCAGCGCCAGCGCCGAGGCCGCGACAGCCAGTGCAAGGGCCAGCACATGAACAGGTTTACGGGCTATCTGGAGCATGGTGATTCCTATTTTTATTGTTGTCAGGATTCGGGCGCGACCTTCAAGGAGGTTGCGCTCACAAATGTGAACCGCGATCACATTTGAAAAACTATGCCTTGCTCCCGAGGGTGTCAAGGCTAATTTGTTAAATTCCAAACAAATGAAATAAAAATCACAATACCGCTTGAATCAGATCAGCAGGATCGCCCCGCTGTCCTTGATCACTTGCTGCTGTGCCGCCTCAAGGCCGGCATCGCTGATCACCCGCTGGAAGTCCGACAGCTCGGCAAAGTGCGCCGCGCGTACCTCGTCGAACTTGCTGTGGTCGGCCACCAGCACGCAGGTCTGCGCCCGCGCCATGACCCGGCGCTTGACCTCCACTTCATTGAGGTTGTAGCAGGTCACGCCGTGGGCCGCGCTGACGCCGGCCGCAGAAATAAACGCCCAGGCCACGCGGATGCCGTCGAGGATGCCCGCCTCGGCATGGCTCTCGAACACCATGTTGCGTCGGTGAAAGGTGCCGCCGCAGAGGATGATGGTGCAGTGGGGCTTTTGCTGGAGCTTGAGCAATACGTTGAGGGAATTGCACAGCGCGGTGAACTCCAGGTCATCCGGCAACGCCTCGATGATAAACGGCGTGGTGGTGCCGCAATCGATAAACACCGTGTCGCCCGGCCGCACCAGGCTGGCGGCGAGAGCGCCGATCTGACGCTTCTCGGCGACGTGGCGCTGATCCTGTTCGGCCACCTGGTAATCCGGCTCCGGCGGCCCGCTGCGGGTCACGTGGCCGCCCAGCAACCGCAGGCCTTGAGGGCTGTCTGCCAGGTCGCGGCGCAGGGTCATTTCCGATACGCCGAGCAACGCGGCCATGTCCCGCAGGTGAATCGCCGACTCGCCCTGCAAGGCCTTGTGCATGGCCCGAAATCTTTCGCTTTTCTTTGAATCCACTGCGTTCCAACCCTCGTTGAATGCGCGCCCTTGATCAGGACAGTCACAAATTCCATTTACAATGTTATTTATTTCACATTTAATGCATCCAACTTAACACAAACCGGCTTTTCCCAGCACCTCCTCCTTACAGGACACTTGCCATGCCGACTGATCCGTTGCCGCTCGCGGCCTATATCGACCACACCCTGCTGGCCGCCGATGCTTCCCAGGCGAGCATTCGCCAACTGTGCGCCGAGGCTCGCGAGCATGGCTTCAAGTCCGTGTGCGTCAACAGCGCCAATGTACCGCTTGCCGCCGAATGCCTGCACGGCGGCGCCCCTTTGGTCTGCGCGGTAGTCGGTTTCCCTCTAGGTGCGGGCTTGAGTGCGGCCAAGGCGTATGAAGCAAAGCTTGCGATCGAGGCCGGCGCTGGCGAGATCGACATGGTGCTGAACATCGGCTGGCTGAAGGACGGCCTGCTGGACCAGGTACGTGACGACATCGCCCAGGTGCTGGCGGCCTGCGGCGCGGTGCCGCTGAAAGTGATCCTCGAAACCGGCCTGCTCGATGACCAGCAGAAGACCAATGCCTGCACCCTGTGCCGCGAGCTGAACGTGGCGTTCGTCAAGACCTCCACCGGTTTCGGCCATGGCGGCGCGACATTGGCGGATGTGCGCCTGATGCGCGGTGTGGTGGGTGCCGAGATCGGGGTGAAGGCTTCCGGTGGCGTGCGCGACCTGGAGACAGCCCGGGCAATGATCGAGGCTGGAGCGACACGACTGGGCAGCAGCTCCGGCATCGCCATCGTCAGCGGTGCAAAGGCGGCAGCGGGCGCTTACTGAATCGGGTGCAGCGCTGGCGCCCTTTCACATCCCTTTCACAGTCGGGCGCCTATGGTTATCTCAGCTCCTGGTGAAAACCTTTAAGCCCGCGCTCCCCATCGCGGGCTTTTCTTTGCCCGGGATTTGCCCTCAGCGCGCGATGACGTTGTTGCTGGAGCTGCGTGGCGCCATGCCGGTGCATGTCTGGTCCAGGCAGAATACAAAGGGCGCCACCACCTCAATTTCGCCTTTAAGCAGCATTGAGGGTGGAGGCGCAGGCACTGGCGATGCGGCCGGAACAAATTTCTCCACGGCCCCTACGAAAAGATCCGAGCCTGTGTGACTGACGATTTCGTGGCGTATCAGGTTGCCCTTGGCATCAACGACAAATTTAACCCTGACCATCCCGGCCAGCCCTTGCAGACGGGCTTCTTCAGGGTACGACTTGAAGTGGTTGAGGTGAGTGAGCAACTGGTATTCCCATAAGCGTTGCTCGGCCAGTTGTTCCCGGGAGGGGCCACTTGTGCAGGCACAAAGCAGCAAGACAAGTGCGATCCAGCTGTATTTCATAAACGCAGTTCCGTTGACGTTCGTTTGCTGAGTGAGGCTAATCACCCGACGCTATGCTGCGTCTCAGGCGGTGGTGCTGACGATTGAACCGGTACTGCTTCCACCTTCGGCAGTGACGGCTTGCAACAACGCGGCAGACGCCGTCTGCAACGCCGCTGACGTTGCGACAATCTGCGTCTGGGCAGCGGCCACGGCGGCCGCTTTGGCGTCGGCGTTTTGATTGCTGGCCTGAGCCTTCTGCATGTTCTGCTGCTGCTCTTGAAGTTGCTTTTGCAATTCTGCGATTTGCTTCTTCAACGCCTTGACCGTGTCGGACTCCTGCGAGGTAGAAGCCGCCTGGCCACCACCGGCAGCAGGTGCGCTCTTGGCATCTGCGCCCGGGCTTGCGCTCAAGGTCGTGGAGGTTTGCGTCTTGGAATCATCACTAACGCCGGCGGGGCTTGGAGTGCTGGGTACTGAAGCGAGACTGCTGACGTTAGTGATCATGTTAAATCTCCAATTGCGGTAGAGGTCTTAATTCATCGGCGCATGAGCGGGTTACTTTAACGTGTTAACCACGCAAATGCCCGTGCTTGAGCCACTGCAACACTCATGCAGGCCCCGATGACTTTGCCAGACAGTCTTTCCATATGTCGCGCATCAGCGCCTTGAGCATCAACGCTTCAGCCCAGCGATCAGTGATATCGCGGCCGTCGGCACCGGTGATGGCATACGGTGGAGGGCCGAGTTCGCAGGTAAAGGACAGGCTTGCCGGCGTGTTGGGGCGGGCCAGCCAGTCTTCGATCCCGTAGCGCCACCAGCCCAGGAAACGCTCCAGCCAAGGGCGATGCTGGGCGAAGCTCAAGGGCACCTGAACCTGTTCGCCGTTGCTGACCCGGCCATGAAACCCCCAGCTGTGGCGCAGGACGGTATGGATCTGCTCATCGTCTTCCATGGCGGCTGACCCGGGCAATTCGCGCCCAACGACATAGTGAGACAAGTCGGCCAAGAGTTTGAGGTCCGGCATTTCTGCGAGCAGGTCGAGGGTGAACGGCAGGTCGCTGGTGAGGCGATAACGATGGGTTTCCAGCAGGATGGGAAAGTCCACCTGTTCAGCCAGTTGCTGCCAACCTTCGATCAGTGTCATCGCTTGGGACAACGTCCGCGGCCGCACGTCTGCCTGAAGCGTAAGGTGATGACAGCCATAGCGGGCGACAGCGTCGAGCGCCATCGCGAGATCGTCCACGGTCTGCGGAAACACCTGCCCCTCGATATGCAGGCCCCGGGCGTTGGCGGCGGCATGCAACCGCTTGGCCTGGGGTGCGAGCCAGAAATGGTCGGTGACCCCGTCGAAGCCTGCGGCGGCGATTTTCTCAAGCAGCGCTTCAATCGTGAGATCGCACTGGCCGCGGTGATCTTGCATCGCCCACAGTGACTGGAATACCAGGAAATCGCGCATGTCAGTTCCTCAATAATTGTTTGAGCGGCACACCGGCATCTGCCAAGGCGTGCACCGGCAGCGGGTTCTGATTGGCGATCAGCCGTTCGCACAGCTTGATGTCCTTGGCAATGCTGTTGCCCTGCCCCCAGCCGCACGCACCTTGCAGGCGTTGATCGGCATCAAGGTAGAACAGCAGGAAACCGCCTCCCGGCGTTGCCCGACCGGCCGACGGTTCTGCGGGGTTGATCACCCCCACGGTTTGCAGTCCCCAGTCGTACTGATCGGACCAGAACCCCGGAATCACCTCGAAGGGCAACTCACCTCCCAGCATGTTCAGGGCGGCGTGACGGCCTTGGGTTTCTGCGTTGCGCCAGGTTTCCTGGCGCTGGAACACGCCCTCGGGGTGCAGCCGAAACTCGCACACATCGCCCGCAGCAAAGATGTCCGGCGCGCTGGTGCGCAACTGCGCATCGACACGAATGCCCTGCCCCACCTCCAAACCGGCCGCCGCGGCCAACTCGATATTGGGTTGCATGCCGATGCCGACGACGAGCAGGTCGCAAGGCAGCACTTCACCGTCAACCAGCTGTACCGACCCCGCCTCCCACTCGCCTTGCACCGACTCAATGCCCACGTTCAAACGTACGTCCACGCCCTGCCTGCGATGCAGCTCCAGCAGCGCACTGGAAACCCGTTCCGGCAGGACTCGCCCGGCCAGCCGTGGCCCGGCTTCCAGCAACGTCACCACGCAACCCAGGGCACTGGCGGTGGCGGCGACTTCAAGCCCGATGAAGCCACCGCCGATGATCACCACCCGCGCGCCGGGTTGCAACGACGCACGCAGTGCCAATGCCTCATCATGGGTTCGCAAATAAAACACATTGGCCAGGTGCACCGGCACACCGGGTAACCGTCGCGCCCTGCCCCCGGTCGCCAGCAACAGGCGGGCGTACTGCAACCCGCTGCCATCGGCGAACCGCAGGCGATGCTGCTGCGGATCGAGGCCTGTCACCGGGTTGCCCGCCAGGTGTTCGACCTCCAGTTCGGCGAGCCGGGCGGGGTCGCACAAACTGCAACTCGCCAGTTCAACCGTGCCCTGCAACAGCCCCTTGGACAGTGGCGGGCGCTCGTAGGGCAGATGAGGCTCATCGCCGATCAGGATCACGCGACCGCAATAGCCTTCGGCACGCAAGGTCAACGCCGCGCGGCCGCCGGCGTGTCCGGCGCCCACAATAACCAGTGGAGCATTGGCAGGGTTCATGGCACAGCCTCCGGGCAGTTAAACCGCAATCGCGAGCAAGACGCGCCCCGCCTCGACCCGGACCGGATAGGTCTTGAGGTTGACGCACACCGGCGCCCCCAGGGCTTTGCCGGTGCGGAAATCGAACCGCCCGTTGTGCTTGGGACACTCGATCACATGGTCCATCACCAGGCCATCGGCGAGGTGGATGGACTCGTGCGTGCACAGGCCCGCCGTGGCAAAAAACCGGTCCTCGGCAGAGCGGTAGACAGCGTAGGTCTGCTGGCCATGGTCAAAACGAATGACGTCTTCTTCGTCTATATCGCCCACGGCACAGACATCGATCCATTGATCGGTCATGGCAGTTTTCTCTCTTGTAGGGGGGTTGAAACCGAAAGCCGTCAGGCGGGTTCTGCCTGAGTGGCAGCGGCAGTTTCTGCGCGCTCGGGCAGAGGGCGACGGATGAAGTACGTCGGGTCTTTACGCTGCTTCCAGATCGCCGGAAAGATTTCCTTCAAGGCCTCGAACAGGCCGTTATAGGGCGGCGGGCAGTCATCACGAATCTCCTCATGCAGCTGCGCCAGGGCATGGAACGGCACCATCGGGTACATGTGATGTTCGAGGTGATAGTTCATGTCGAGGTACAGAAAACGCAGCAGCGGACTCATGTAGATAGTGCGGCAGTTACTGCGGTGGTCGAGCACGTCCTCGGCCAGGCCCACATGCTGCGTCAGGCCGAACAGGTACGAAAGCCAGCCGCCGTAGAGCGTCGGCAGGCCGATAAACATCAGCGGCAACCAGCTGTGCAAGTACAGCGCGGCGCCCACCGTCAGCCCGTAGATCAACAGCCAGATACGCGCCGCCGTGAAGATCTTCGGCCACTCGGACTCCGGGATAAACGTGCTCTCTTCTTCCGCCATCCGCCCAGTGGCGTGCCGGCAGACCGACCACATCGTGGTGAACACATAGGGCATCCTGAACAGGCTCAGCACCATGTTGACCAGCCTCGGTGGACGCGGCTCGACGATCTCCGGATCACGCCCGACGATGATGGTGTCGGTGTGGTGCCGGGCGTGGCTCCAGCGCCACACATGAGGCTCGAACATGAACATGAAGCTCGACAGCTGGTAGATCCCGTCATTCAGCCAACGGGTTTTGAACGCCGTGCCATGGCCGGTCTCGTGCCACCTGGCATTGGAGGCCGTGCCATACAGCAAGCCGTAGACAAAGAAGAACGGCACACAGGCCCAGGAACGCCAGAACCAATAACCACCAAACCCGGTAACGACCAATGCCAGCAACCAGAGGGCGGTGTCCACCAAGGCTGGGCCATCACGGCGCTGCATCAATTCTTTCAGGCGTTTACGCGGGATGGGAGATTGATACCAGGTGGCCGAGGCCAGCCCCTTTTGCACCGCACGGGCAGCTTCCGGGCCGGTCAACCGATAATCCCGAGGCGCGGGGCTACCGGGATGTTCATAGGCTGCGTGTTGTTCAGGCATTTTATTGTTCTCCGCAAGCTGGGTGGTTTCAGGCACTTGCTTCGATGCGAGGTCGCATCGTTGAGAGAAACGATAGAGAGCCCACTGATTGCCCTCAAGCCCTTGAATACATTCCCTATCAAGCTATCATCCAGCCCCATTGAAGCTTGATAGTTTTCTATCAAGGCATTCGCAGGGGCTCGCCATGAACAACAATAAACGCCCAACCATTGCCACCGTTGCCGCGCACGCCGGCTTGAGTGTCGCCACCGTAGACCGGGTGCTCAACGCCCGGGCGCCGGTCAACCCGGACACCGCCGAGCAGGTGTTCCAGGCGGCCGAAGCCGTCGGGTATTTTGCCGCACGGCTGATCGGCCAGCGGATCCGCGAGCGGCGCCCCAGCTACCGCTTCGGCATCCTCCTGCTCGGTACCGCCCAGGCGTTCTATGGCAACGTTGCCACCGCCATCACCGAGGCGGCGCAGCGTGAGTCGGGCGCCAACCTGAGCGTTCAATTCGACTACGTGCTTGACCGCTCCCCCACCGCCATCATTGCCCAGATCGAACAGTTGGCCGTGCAGTGCGACGGCCTCGCCGTGGTCAGCTTTGCCCACCCGCTGATCAATGCCGCCATCGCCCAGATCAGGCACGCCGGTGTGCCGGTGATCGCCCTGCTGTCGGACATCGATGAGGCGGCGCAGGAACCTTACGTGGGCCAGGACAACCATGAGGTCGGCCGCACCATGGGCTGGCTGGTGGCGCACACGGCCAGCGCCCGCAAGGGCAGCATTGGCGTGCTGCTGGGCGGGCACCGTTTTCTGGGGCATCAGGCGCGGCTCGAGGGGCTGCGCGGCTATCTGGAGGAGCACGCCCCGGGGCTGCGATTGCTGGAAGCGGTGATCAACCTGGACAATTGCGACATCACCGAAGAGGCGACCCTGGAACTGTTGGCCCGCCATGAAGACTTGCGCGCTTTGTGCGTGGTCGGCGGTGGCGGCGACGGCGTCATCAGCGCCCTGTCACAGCTGCCGAAACGCCCGTCACTGTGCTGCATCCTCCAGGAGTCAACCGAGCTGTCGCGCAAGGCGCTGGCCGAAGGGTTGGTCAGCCTGGTCATCGATTCCCAGCCACGACTGCTGGGCACCGCCATCGTCGACTTGCTGATCGAATTGCAGTCGTCTCCAGACTTCGATCCGGCCCGGCATCGCCACTACATTCCCTTGCAGATCCTGACCTCAGAGAACGCCCGGCCCTGAGCGAAACGCATCGGCACTCAGCCCGAACCGGTTCATCTTGTTGTACAGCCCGCCACGGGAAACGTTGAGCTGTTGTGCGGCCAGCCGGATGTTGCCCCGCGTGCCTTTGAGGGCGGCAATGATCGCGTTCATTTCATGGGCACCGAGGTCGAGGGTCGTTCGGGGCTCTGGGGCAGTTGCCGAGGTGCCGGCCGGCTGTCGCGGCTGGATTTCCAGTGGCAGATCACCCGGCAAAAGCTGGTCGCTCACGGCCAGGTTGGTGGCTCGCTCAATGGCGTTTTCCAGTTCACGAACGTTACCGGGCCACTGGTGTGCCGACAGAATATTCAGCGCCTCGGGCGAGATACCCTGTACCGACTTGCGTAGCGACCGCGCGCAACGGCCGAGAAAGTGAAGCGCCAGCAGCGGTATATCTTCACGTCGCATCCGCAGCGGCGGCACCGTCAAGTTCAATACATTGAGCCGGTAGTAAAGGTCCTCGCGGAACGCGCCATCGGCCACCGCCTGGCTCAGGTTCCGGTGGGTCGCGGCAATGATGCGCACGTTCACCTGCCGGGACTGCTTGGCGCCGACCCGCGTCACCTCGCCCTCTTGCAAGACCCGCAACAGGCTGACCTGGGCGTCGAATGACATGTCACCGATCTCATCGAGGAAGATCGTACCGCCATCGGCCAGTTCGAACTTGCCGGCCGACCCGCCGCGGGCCGATCCGGTGAAGGCCCCCTCAACGTGCCCGAACAATTCACTCTGCACCAGGTCCCGCGGAATGGCACCGCAATTGACCGCGACAAACGGGCCGTTGCAGCGGTCACTGGCGTTGTGGATCGCCTGGGCAAACAGCTCCTTGCCGGTGCCGCTTTCCCCCAGGACCAGGGTCGTCGAATCACTGCGACTGGCGATCCGCCCCAGGTGCAAAGCGTCCTGAATCGCCCGGGAACTGCCCTGGATGGTGTCGAAGGTGTAGCTGGCCTGGGTACCGATGATGCGCCGGGTAATTTCCCGGATGCGCCGGTTCTCGCGCAACGATACCACTCGCCCGCCCTGCTCCAGCGGGCACACGGAAACCAGGCAGGCCAGGTGGCTGCGATCATGCAGCTCAAAGGTGCAATCCAGGTCCCGCAGCCCTTCCCCACCACGCAGCAAAATCTCATCGGTCAGTTCGCTTTGGCCCAGGCGCTGGAACGGGCTGCCCAGCAGGTCGCGGCCCACGCGAAACAATTGCCGGGCATAGCGGTTGAGCGCCTTGATGCAGCCGCGCTCATCCAGCACTACCAGCCCTTCGTTGAGGACTTCCAGCACGGTTTGCTGTTCTTCCAGCAAGGCCTGCAGCGCCATCTGCCGCGAGACCGCTTCCGCCGCTGCCTGCACGGTGCCCAGTGTATGAAAGTGGAACCAGCCCGGCTCTGCGGTCAGCGTCAGCATCGCCAGCGTGCGGCCCTGGGCATCCCGGATCGGGGCGGCGGCGCAATGCATGCGCCGTTGACGCAGGCCGCGCGCGAAATTCTCTTCGGCCAGCACGTACACCAGTCGGTCTTCGGCCAACGCCAGCCCGGTGCAATTGGTGCCCTGCACCGATTCCAGCAACCGGCTGCCCACCGGCGTGAGGTCCAGGCCGCAAAAATACAGGGTGGTGCCGTGAGCGTCGGTGAGGTTGATATGACCCCGGGGGTTGTAGGCCAGCAATCCGCGCATGACCTGCGCCGCCGCCGCGATCAACACCCGGTTGGCCGCCAGCGTCGCGGCCAGATCGTCGGGGGCGACGAACCGGTAGTCACCGTCGGCGGGATCGATCCCGGCGCTGACACTGCGCCGCCAGGAATCCCAAATCACCTGCCTGACCCCGGCGGGCCGATCGACACCGCCCTTCAGGCACGCTTGCCAGGCCTGCTCCAGTTGCGCAATCGGTCCCTCGCTCAACTGCGCCGGGCCAAGCGCGGTGATGTAGTCGAGGTCTTGTTCGCTGAAGGCCATTGGCTGGGGGATCACGCGCCGCTCCTGTGTTCAGGTTTTAGACATGTAAGCATAGACATGTTTAAAACATGAACAGTATTTTTAAACAAATCATATTAAATCGTTATATATCAAACGCTTAAATATTGGCACAGCCTTTGCTCCCTGACTTGCACCCGCAGGAAACCCCTGCGCAACAACAATAAAAGGGAGTCACCTCATGAACACATCCAAGACTATTCGCCTCGGCCTCATCGGCGCCGGCCGCATGGGCAGCTTTCACGGCCTGACGGCCGCCCGGCATATTCCCGGTGCCTGCCTGGCCGCGATTGCCGACCCCACACCCGGTCAGGCCGCGCGCCTGGCGGCAGAGCTGGACGTGCAACGGGTCTACACCGATCCCCAGCAACTGCTCGACGACCCGGACATCGACGGCGTGCTGATCGCCGCCCCGGCTCGCAGCCACGCCGAACTGGTAATCAGCGCCGCCCGCGCCGGCAAAGGGGTGTTCTGCGAAAAACCCATGGCCATCACCCTCGACGAGGCCGATCGCGCCATCGCCGCCGCTGCAGATGCGCGGGTGACGCTGCAAGTGGGCTTCAACCGCCGCTTCGCCAAAAGCTTTCGCACCGCCCACCTGGACGTGGTGGCCGGCCGTATCGGCACGCCGCAGTTGCTGCGCTCGCTGACGCGCGACCCGGCACTGAACAATCCCGCCGCCTCACCGCAATGGGTGATCTTCCTCGAAACCCTGATCCATGACTTCGACACCCTGCGCTACCTGAACCCCGGCGCCGAAGCCGTCGACGTGTTTGTCATGGCCGATGCGCTGATTGCACCGGACTACAAAAGCAAAGGCTTCCTGGACACTGCCGTGGTCACGATACGCTTCGACAACGGCGCCATCGCCGCCGCCGAGGCGAACTTCCAGGCAGTGTATGGCTACGATGTTCGCGGGGAAGTGTTCGGCAGCGCGGGAATGTTGACCATGGGCGGCGTCCATGACTCTGACCTGGTCCGCTACGTGGCCGGCGGCATCCAGGCCGATACCCAGCGCCTGGACACCGATCTGCTGCGGGACGCCTACGTGGCCGAACTCAATCACTTCGTCGAGTGCCTGCGCAGCGGCGAAAAACCCCTCGCCAGCGGCGAAGATGCCCGCGCCGCACTGGCCATTGCCCGTGCCTGCATCGAGTCGTTCCAGCAAGGCAAAGTCGTGCGTGTGCAAGGTGGTCGCCCATGAGCTTCGTGCCCTTCAAACTGGCCGTCAGCGCCGAAATGGTCTTCCTCGACCTGCCCTTCACCGAACGCGTCAAACGCATTCATGCGCTGGGTTTCAGCGCCGAAATCTGGGGCTGGACCACCAAAGACATCCCGGCCCTGGCCGCCACCGGTGCAGACTTCACCTCGATGACGGGCTACATCTCGGGCAACCTGACCGACCCCGACGAGATTGCGCAGCTGCTCGACAGCGCCCGGGAATCCCTGGCCATCGCCGCCCAGCTCAATTGCCCGAGTCTCAACCTGCATGGCACCGGCCTGGGTGACCGGGGGTTGCCGGTAAAACCGGTGGCCCACACCAGCGGACGCATGTGGCTGAGCGCCTGCAAGACCCTGGAAAAAATCGCGCGCCTGGGCGAAGACGCCGGCCGGGTGTTCCTGCTGGAAAACCTCAATACCGAGGTGGACCACCCCGGCACGCCCTTCGCCCGCGCCGACGACACCCTGGCACTGATCGAAGCAGTGGGCAGCCCTCATTTGAAGATGAACCTGGACCTCTACCACGCGCAGATCGGCGAAGGAAACCTGATCGAACTGATCCAGCGTGCCGGCAGCGCCATCGGTGAAATCCAGGTGGCCGACGTGCCGGGACGCAAGGAACCGGGCACGGGCGAGATCCACTACCCCGCCATTGCCAGGGCCTTGTACGACATGGGTTACACCGGTGTCGTGGGCCTTGAAGGCTGGGCCAGCGGCGACAGCGAACTGGCACTCACGCGCTTTCGGCAAGCCTTCACCCTGTCTTGATGAATTTCAACTCATAACAACAAAAGGAAAACCATCATGCGTCGCAGCACATTACTTTTTGCCACGTTGTTACTCGTTTTCAGCCAGTGGGCTACCGCCAGTTATCGCATCGGCGTGAGCATTGCCAGGGTTGACGACAACTTCATGACCTACGTGCGCAGCGGCCTGGAAGACGCGGCCAAACAGGCAGGCGTCCAGATCCAGTTCGAAGACGCCCAGGGCGACGTGGTGCGCCAGCTCAATCAGGTCCAGGGGTTTATCAATCAGAAGGTCGACGCAGTCATCGTCTTGCCGGTGGACACCGCCGCCACCGCCAACATGACCCGCGCCGCCGTCGAGGCGAAGACGCCGCTGGTCTACGTCAACCGCCACCCCGACGAGCGCGTACTCCCCAAGGGCGTCGTCACCGTGGCGTCCAACGACATCGAGGCCGGGCAATTGCAGATGCGCTACCTCGCCGAGAAGCTACACGGCAAAGGTAGCGTCGCGATCATCATGGGCGACCTGGCGCAAAACGCCACGCACGACCGCACCGAAGGCGTCAAACAAGTACTCAAGGACTTTCCCGAGATCAAGATCGTCGAACAGCAATCGGCGGAATGGCAGCGCAGCAAAGGCATGGACCTGACCAGCAACTGGCTGCTGGCGGGCACCCACTTCGATGCGATCGTGGCCAACAACGACGAAATGGCGATTGGTGCCGCGATGGCGTTGCAGCAAGCTGGCAAAGCCAAGGGCGAAATCGCAATCGTCGGCATCGACGGCCTGCCCGACGGGCTGGCCGCGATCAAGCGCGGAATGCTGGTGGCATCGGTCTTCCAGGACCCCAAGGCCCAGGCCACTGCCGCCCTGCAGGCCGCCCTGAAAATGATCAAGGGCGAGCCGGTCGAGACGGATGTGTGGGTTCCGTTTCAGCTGATTAAACCGGAGCAAGTCGCCGTGTTTGAGCAGCATTACAAGTAGCGTCGACCGCCGCTGTTGCCAATCGGGGAACAGCGGCGCTTGCACGAAGACGGCGGCGATTGAAGGAGCGTACTATTACACCCGACGTTACCCACAAATCCCGCGCGAAAAGTCGTGCGCTGTTTGTGGCCTATGGATGCCGGGAAATCACGGAATGAATATGCAAACAAATAAAGATCTGAAGGGGCTGGGTGGCTGGCTGATATTAATTGGGCTGGGTTTGATTGTTACTCCCCTGCGCGTGGCAGTCGCCTTCGGGCCCTTGTATTACGGCATCTTCACAGACGGCACCTTCACGCATGTCATAACCCCGGGTTCAGAGCTGTATAACCCGGCATGGGCCGCACTGGTGGTGTTTGAGGCGCTCTTCAACTCCCTGTTGATCCTGACGTTCATCTACCTGATCTATCTGTTTTTCTCCAGGCACTATCTATTCCCGAAAGTGTATATAGCCACACTTATTGTCTCTTTTGCTTTTGTGCCTGTGGACTCGTGGATTGTCTCGCTTATCGTCCCTGACGAACCAATATTCGACCCCAGCACTACAAAGGAATTTGTACGGGGATTGATTTCCGTTGTCGTATGGGTGCCTTACATTCTGGTGTCCAAAAGAGTAAAGGCAACGTTTGTCGAACACAGGCCTGACGCAGAACCGAAGCCGCGCGCTTCGCTTATTGAGCCGGGCTGATTGCCGGGTTCCAAATGATAGCCTGCGCCACCACGACATACTCACCGTTGAAAGTGGCCGCTGGCGAGCCATAAAGCTGGTAGCCCAGTGCGAGGGCTTCTGAGACTCGGTGACAGAAGGAGGCATCGTCCTTGCCGGTCAGAATCCGATAGACAGGCAAGCCGTCAGGAGGAGAACTTTGCATACGGGGCACCTGCTGGAAAGGTTGGAAAAAACCACTTGGCTATCTGGCGACGCCCGTTGGTTCCTGATCATATCAATCGATGATGACATCGCGCCCCTCGGCCTTCAAACGGGCGAGGTTGTCCCTCATCTGCTGCAACCGCTCAGGCGGATGCCCTTGCCACTTCGTCACTTCGGCCACGACCCGCAACGGGTCGGTTGAACGATAGGAAAGCGTGGGGTTGCCGGGGAATTTCTTATCCGTCACGTTGGGGTCATCGATGATTGACCCCGTTGGCTCCACCACATAGATCCGTTCCCGCCCACTGCCAAGCGCCAGTTCAGCGCCCCAGATGGCCGCA
The DNA here is from genome assembly GCF_013386765.1 of Pseudomonas yamanorum. GTDB lineage: Bacteria > Pseudomonadota > Gammaproteobacteria > Pseudomonadales > Pseudomonadaceae > Aquipseudomonas > Aquipseudomonas yamanorum_A. The sequence continues at coordinate 194,157 of NZ_JACARE010000006.1, read as the reverse complement.
TCCAGCGTGCCCGCGAAGTAAACCCACGACAGTGGTCTACCTTCTGTGAAGTTGGACGGGTAGCCGACGCGGATCAGATCACCCGGCTCCAGATCGGCCCGGGTACCGTGAAAGAACTGACGGGTAAACATGCCAGCGGTCTTTGACATGGGCTCGCTGCTCCGTGGATAAATGTGCTGTTCGGTGGGCGTGTGTTTGCCCGAGTGACACTTTTACCACGCGCCCAAGGAGAACGTCGTGACTGACCTTCCAACCTGAGTTCTACCTTGAGAGTTCCTGCTTTGGCTTGCCCTGGCTGAGAACAAACCACACGGCTAAACAAATCAGTCCGCCACCGTACACATGTGCAATCGAAAGGCTTTCCCCCAGGAACATTACTCCCCATTATTCAGGCAAAAATAACGGTATCCGTAACAGGCTCGCACCCCGATTCTTGCTGCCGAAAATGGGGCGGCGCTGGCCCGGCACATGATTGCCGGGCCAGAGCGCTGAGTTAAAGCAATACAGTGGACAGCATGCCCAGGGCGCCCAGGACGAACCCAATCAGTGCGCCACGTCCTGGTGCTTCATGAAACAGAGACCAGACCACCACCGGCTCAAGCAGCAGCAAAGAGGTAACCGAGACCACGGTGACAACCCAGATATCACCGACAGCCATATACCCCAGCCAATACGCTCCCAGCAGGCAAAGCCCTGCAAAACACATCAGCACAACGGGCAGTACGAACGCCTCCCATGAACCATGCCCTGTCTGGGCAAGCCTGGCGGCGACCACCTCACTGTAGATTGCACAAAACTCACCGACCACCATCAACCCTAGAGCAGAAACTCCGAGTAATTCTTTGGACATATCAAAAACTCCTTCGTATTCAGCGCAATATTTTTCAGCTCCCAGCGCGCGATGCTGCGGCCCAGGAGTGCGTTGCAGTGATACGAAGCAGCCTTGAACAAGCCTGAATTACCGAAGTGCTTTTCCATGCTCATGTCCTTCAAAGGGGGTGAGTCTCAGCGCCCGAATAAGGTGCTGGGTGCGATCATACGTGCCGCTGCCCCTGGCGAACAACCCGCGCAATCGCGCCTCATCGAGGGTTAATGAGCCTTGAACCAGTCGGGGTGCAGAACCGGAAAATGCTTTTTCAGCCAATCCACGAATGCATCTACCTGGGGTGCAAGATGGGTTCTGCTTGGATACAGCACAGAAACCCGGCGCGGCTTTGGACGAAATGCGCCGAGGACTTCAACCAGTTCTCCGCTGTCGAGAAATGCACCGACGGTAATGCCCGGCGCCTGGATGATGCCGAAGCCTGCAACACCGCATTGAACGTAGGCATTGGACTCGTTCACGGTGATACCGCCACGTGGCGTGTGGGGACGATTTTCGTCCTCCACCGAGAAGTGCCAGGGCAGCGGCCGGTTGTTTTGGCCGGACAGGAAGCCAACACATCGGTGGCCTGCAAGCGCTTGCAGGGTTTGCGGTACCCCGCAGGCCTGGAGATAACCTGCCGATGCACAGGTCACCATGGTCGCGCTGCCAATGTCCCTGGCCACCAGGCTGGAGTCCGGGAGATCACCGATTCGCAATACACAATCGATGCCTTCGGCCACGAGGTCTACGGTACGGTCGGTCACGCCGAGTGCCAGCTCGATCTCGGGATATGCCTGGGTAAATCGCCTGAGGCTTTCCATGAACCCGTGCTGGGAAAAGGCCGTGGGAATATCGATCCGCAACCGTCCCCGCAACGTCGAACCACTGCGGTCGAACATGGAGGTGGTTTGCGCGATGGTGGCCAAAATCTCTTTGACGCGCTCGTAAAATCGCTCGCCCTCAGCCGTCAGTCTGACTTTGCGCGTGGTGCGCTGGAACAGCCTCACACCCAGCGAAGCCTCTAGTTCCTGAATCGTGCGAGTGACATACGGGCGGCCTGTCTGCATCGCTTCCGCGACTTTGGTGAAGCTCCCCAACTCCGCCAGTTTGGCGAATACCTGCATCGACTGTAGAAGCGCCATGCGTCTGTTCCTCGGGAAGCCTGCGAAGGGATGATTGTTACCACTCAGGATAACAATCCTGTTGGGTTCTGCCCATTTATGCTGCGTGGTGAAAACTAAATAATGGCCCAGGCACACAGGAGGCGCTTGCCTCCCCTACCCCTTCACCGTTGCTGGAGACAGAAAATGAAAGCGTGGCTTCTGAAAGATTTCGGTTTGGACAACCTGGTGCAAGGCGATACCGAGACTCCCGTACCCAAGGCCGGAGAGCTGCTGGTAAAGGTGGGGGCCGTATCCCTCAACTTCCGGGACAAGGCCATCGTTGACGGCATCTACGAGCCCCACAAGGTGCCCAAGCCGCTGATTCCCGTCAGCGATGCAGCCGGTACTGTGGTTGCGGTGGGTGACGGCGTCAGCCGCTTCGCCATCGGCGACCGGGTCAACTCGCACCTCTACTCCCGCTGGCTGGACGGCATGCCTGGCCCGGATGAACCCGACTACTGCTTCGGCTCGCCATTACCGGGCGGCCTGGCGCAATACATGATCATCCACGAAGACAGCGCAGTACGTGCCCCCGACAACATGTCCGATGAAGAGGCCGCGACCCTTCCGATTGCCGCGTTGACAGCCTGGTACGCGCTGGTTGATTTCGGCCAGGTCGAGCCCGGCCAGACGGTTCTGGTCCAGGGCACTGGCGGGGTGTCTGTTTTCGCTGCGCAAATCGCAACGGCCCTTGGCGCCAAGGTCATTGTCACCTCCAGTCGCGATGAGAACCTGGATGCGATGAAAAAACTGGGAGCGGTTGCCGGTGTGAATTACCGCAAGCATCCCGCTTGGGCAGAAGAAGTATTGAAACTCACCGACGGCAAGGGCGTGGACCTGCTGCTGGATGTGGCAGGCGGCGACGGCATCAACCAATCCATCGCCGCGACAAAAGCCGGAGGGCGTATCGCCCAGATCGGCTTCCTGACCGGCCAGACCTCTGCGCTGAACCTGATGCCGATGATCTTCCGCCAAACCACGATTCGCGGCATTGCCGTAGCGCCGCGCTCGTCGTTTGACCGCATGAACGCATTCTTGAATGAGCACAGGATTCGCCCGGTGATCGACCGTGTGTACCCCTTCGACCAAGCGCGCCAGGCGTACGAACACCTGGCCAGGGGCGCGTTTGGCAAGGTGGTGATCAAGATTGCGTAAGATGGCGATGGTGGTGCCACACGGGAGTTTCACACTCAACGCTTGAGCGCGTTGAGTGTGATCCGGGCGGCGAAAACACTGATCCCCTGGGCGCCTTAATCAAAGGCGCCATTGAGAACCTCATAAATAATGCCGGAAGCGATTGCGACCAGTATCAGATCAGTGCCTGCCTGTTGCCATTCATAACCGTCGTAATGGGGCAGCCTGCCCAGCAACCGGCCATCCAGCTTCTTGGCGATGCCTGGAGGAAGCGGTTTCCCCCTGGCCAGATTCTTTTGTATTCCGGGTGGCAGTGAGGGGCCTGGACGCCAATAGTCACGGTAGCCGCCAACCACGCCCAATACGCCGCCCCGGTCAATGCTGGGCCCGCGCTGCCAATCATCTGCGCTGGAACCTTTGCCCTTGTTGCCCTTGTTGCCGTGGCCCTGGTCGCCTTGGGAGTTGTCTTTTCCATTGCCCTGCCCCTTCCCGTTACCGGGGTCGGCCAAGGCTGTGATTGAGCTCATTGCCAAAGCAAGGCAGGTAACAGCCGCTACAAGCGAGCGAGATTTAAACATCACTGTCTTCTCCAAAGGGGTTGCCCTTGAAATGTAGACGGTATTGGCGGCTTTAGCGCCGATGCAAACGTAGCCAAACCACCCCGACCAGCCCCAACGGCACCCCCAGGCTTAGCCATGACAGCAGGTCATAGACGCCATCACCGATCAGTGCCGAGAGCAATCCGAACAGGCTCAAAAAAAACAGCAACAGCGGCCAGCGAAAGATCATCCATAGTCCGCGCCTCATGATCGGCCCTCCATTTGCAGCCCACTGGCATTCAACTCATCCAAACGCTTTTGCAACGGTACCTTGCGACGGCTCAGCCAGAGGTAGAGCCCGCTGCCAAGGATTACGATGCTGATGAGATCGAGCAGTGTCCAGATGATCTTCAGCGGCAAGCCGCCGTAATCACCAAAATGCAGCGGCTGCGAAACCAGCAAGGTTTTTACGTAGAGCGGCATCTCACGCATGTCGGTCAGCTCGCCGGTACTCGCATCCACCAGGGCCGGCTTGAGCAATCGCGCGGTGAGCGGTGTGGTGCCGCGCATGAACACTGCGTAATGGTGCTGGCTGCTGAACTGAGTACCGGGAAAGGCGATAAAGCTGGGTTCCATGTCTGGCGCCGCCTTGCGCGCGGTATCCAGCGCCTTTTGCAACGACCCCAGGCGTTCCAGCGGCGGCGCATCCTTGTAGGGCGCGGTCATCTGCGCCAACTGGTCACTCTGCCAGAAGTCAAAAATGGGCAGTGCCAGCGTATTGATCACGCCTGTCGCGCCCACCACCAACACCCAGGCCAGCGTGGCAATGCCGAGCACGTTGTGCAGGTCCAGCCATTTCAAGCGCGAACTGCGCCCGCTGCGCACGGTGGCGAAGTCCAGCTTGCGCATGAACGGTGTGTACACCACCACGCCGGACACCAGCGCCGCGACCATTAGTAAACCCATGAAGCCGAGGAACAGATAACCCGGCAACCCCATGAACAAATCGGTATGCAGCCGCAACATCAGGTTCATGAACCCATCGTCCGGCGGCGCCGAAGGAAATAACTCCCCGGTGCGCGTATCGAACGATTGCGAATGACCCTCGATCGGTGGCGGCATAATGCTGGTTGCCGTGTACACCGTGCCGAGCGGACTTTCCGGATCGAAGCCGACAAAACGCGCGACCTCGCCCGGTTGTGCCGCCAGTGCCCTGGCAATGACTGTGTCGTAGTTGATTCGTGGCGTATCGGCGGTCAGCACACGCAGGGGCGGAGGCGGTTCGACGTAGTGCTCAATCTCCTCATGAAAGATCAGTGGCAGCCCCGTCAGGCACAGCAGCAACAGGAAAACGGTAGCGATCAGGCTGGTCCATTTGTGGACCAGAAACCAGATACGCAGGGTTCGTGCAGTCATGCGCAGAAATTTTCCTTAAAGAACCAAGCTTGCAGTGCGCTACGGGGGCCCGGTGACGGTGTGAGGGGTAAACACACCGAGCCCTCGGGCGGTATCAGTATTTCCAGGTAACGGAAGCGACCAGGTTACGTGGGGCACCGTAGCTGGCGGTCGTGGCACTGTTGTAAAGCGAAAGCAGGTATTTGCGATCGGTGACGTTGTTCAGGTTCAGCGACGTGCTCCAGTTGCTGTCGATGTCATAGCTGGCCATGAAATCGAGCAAGGCGTAGGCGTTCTGGTGGATAGCACTGTTGGTGTCGTTTTCCACTGCACTCTGCCAGCTTACCCGTGTACCCACCCTGGCTTGGGGCAAGCTCGGCAAGCGATAGGTGAGCATGCCGCGCACGCTGTGGGTCGGCACATATTTACGTGCCTTGTCGCCGTCGTCGTTGTCGATGCGCACGTAGGTATAGCCGGCGAGCAGGTCCAGCCCAGGTAGCGCCTCGCCGGAGGCTTGCAGCTCTACGCCGTGACTCTTGTAATCCATGGGGTCGTAGACGGACCGGCCATCGACCAGGCCGACATACTCCGCGACATTATGCTGTTCGGTCTTGAACGCCGCCGCAGTGACGTTGAGGCGCTCATCCAGCAAGCTGCCCTTCACACCCGCTTCCATGCTTTTGCCTTCAAGCGGAGCCAGCAATTTACCGTCTCTGCCCAGGTTGTACTGTGCGCTATAGATTTTCGTCCAACTGCCGTACACGCTCCACTGCTTGTCCAGATCGTAGACCAGGCCGGTGTAAGGCGTCACCTTGCCATGGGCACGGGTGTAGTAGTCGGAACCATAGCTGTCGCCGGAAGCGTCCAGGCTGATCATCCGCGCGCCGGCGATCCAGTGCAGATCATCGGCCAGACTGAATCGTGCACCGGCGTACACGCTCTTCTGGGTGTCCGTAAAATTCTGAGTATTGGCGTCGCTGGTAAACAGGAACGATGGATGCGCCAAATTACCCGCCAGCACATCCGAGAATGACGCGTCGTAATAGCCATCTGCAGCCGCATCGTATTCGCGGGCTTTTTGATGGGTGCGGCCATAGGCGGCGCCGAAGGTCAATTCATGCTCTCGGCCAAACAGGCTGAACGGGCCGGAGACCTTGGCCTCGCCCAGCAATTGATGAGCCTCGCTGGTGGTGTTGGCGGCAAATACTGAGGCGTCATCACCGCTGACCCCGGCGACATACATCATGTTGGTGTCTTGCTTTTCGGTGATGCCCGTGGCGGTGACTGTAGCGTTCCAGCCGTTGCCAAAATCATGCTTGAGCTCAGCGAATGTGCGCTGGGTACGCAGGTTCCAATAGGTCCACGGCTGGCCGATGCTGGAGCTGCGGCTGCCATAGTGAATGGCGTTGCCGTCGTTATCCACCAGCGGCAAGTTGCCCCAAGTGCTACCGTTTGAATCGCTGTCGTGCTGGGAGAAGCCCACGGTCACGGTGTCGGCATCTGACACATCGAACGCCAACAGACCGGCAGCGACGTTGCGCTCATGGCTGTATCGATCCATCCATGAGTTGCCCTTGTCGTGGGAGTAAATAAAGCGCCCACGTACGTTGCCGGTATCCGTCAACGGGCCGGAAACGTCCACGGCCACACGACGACCATCCCAGGAGCTGACGCTGGTATCGATTTGCGCCTGGAAGGTCTCGGTCGGGCGCTTGCGTACGAAATTGACCGTGGCCGACGGGTTGCCAGCGCCACTCATCAAGCCATTGGCACCATGCAGGACGTCGATCTGTTCGAACTCGGCCAAGTCCTGATCACCGACCAACACAGTTCCCACGAATGGCATGCCCACGCCGTCGTATTCAAAGTTGTTGATATCGAAGCCCCGCGAGGTGAATTCCGTGCGATCGGTTTCGGTTTGCTCCACGGTCACCGAGGGCGCGGAGCGCAGCGCGTCCTTGATGCCAGTGATCTTGAAGTCGTCCATGGCTTGCCGGGTGATGGTGGTCACGGCTTGCGGGGTTTGCTTGTCTGTCAGCCCCAGACGAGTAGTGCTGGACGACGGGTTGCTCTTGTAGCCCACGGTTGGACCGTCAATAGGTTCACTACTCGCTTCGATCTGGGTAGTCGGCAACGTCAAGTCTTCGGCGGCATAAACCAGGGACGCAGCGCTGCAAGCGCCCGCAAGCAACAGACTGGCGGAAAGGTGATGTTTCAAAACGGGAATTCCTACGACAAGTGAGTCAAGCGCGTCAGTATTTGAGAACGCTAATAGGAATCTAACTCAATTACCAAATTGAGTTGGACATTTTTTTCACATTTCGAAACATTTACCCTCGTGTACATTTGGCTACATTCTGGTGGTTCGAGAGGGGGAGATGCGCAAGGTGCAAAAATTTGCCCTTGAGCAGATTTCAGCCGGGTACGAGGGAGATTTGACGCAGCGCGGAAAGCCGCCGGCGCAGGAGTTGAAATTGCGGAGCGCAAACAAAAAGGACCTGCATGATAAATCATGCAGGTCCTTGAATATGATGGTGCCCGAAGCCGGAATCGAACCGGCACGCCCTTACGAGCGGGGGATTTTAAGTCCCATGCGTCTACCAGTTTCGCCATTCGGGCGGTAGCGCTATGCAGCAAGCCAGGCAGCGTTATAAGCCCTTGAGCGTTGCAGCAGGCTAGGGAATATATAGATCCAGCCCCCTCGATGCAAGGTCGAGAACGGGCTTTTTCAAACAAACAAGCGATGCGCCGGCCAACAAAAAAGCTCGCCAGATCAGTGATCTACAGATTTCGACGGCGGTCGTGAGTCACGACCAGGCACGCCCCGTCGGCAGGCACGACCCCTGCCCCCGGGCGCACTAAGAAAAATAAGTCATTACCGCAATCACCACTGATACCCAAACCAGGGTCATCAAAAACGACAGCGCAGCCAACGTTTTGCCCATTTGCCTATTCGCCCCGATGAAAACACGTCAAGGAACCCACTCCAGCGCCGCTTGAGAATAGCCATCCCCACTGCGCTTTGCCTTCAATTGCGCTGCAAAATCGTGGATACGATACTCAGCGCAAAAGGTTAGTTCCTTGACCGGGCCTTGGGGCGCTCACCATTGCGCTGGAAACGCCACTGAGCTGCTGTTTATTGCCTGATACCCGAAAATCATCATCCCCGGTTTTACGGCTCCTGCGGCACCCGAGGACATCTGATACGCTTTTTTCTTTTGCATCTGCCCCTGTATCGAAACCCGCCCGGCCCTGACAATACAGCCACTCCCGACACGCCCGGGGAGCCCGACAGGAAACGTCCTGCCGGCCCGTTCATTTCGGAGGCCTTATGGCTAAGATGGCATTTTTCCTGTTCGGTTTTCTTGCGCTGACCATCGCGATTGGTCTGCTTGCCACCATCTCACCGGTCTAGGGTTCACAGCCCGCTGACGCCCCCGGCGCCTGCGCTCAGGGGGGCGTTTCAGCCCACGAAAAACATCGGATACAACGACAGCACCAACAACCCCGCCATCGACCAGTTGAACACCCGCAACCAGCGCGGCTCGCGCAGCACATTGCGCAAGCTGCTGCCGCAGCCCACCCATACGCAAACGCTGGGCAGATTCACCAGGGCAAACACCGCCGCAATCAACAGCACATTGGCGACATACCCTTGCGCAGGCGTGTAGGTGGTGATCGCGCCCAGCGCCATGACCCAGGCCTTGGGATTCACCCACTGGAACGCCGCCGCGCCGAGGAAGGTCATGGGTTTGCGCTTGCCATCGGTGTCATCGGACATCCCGCTGGACGTTGCGATCTTCCAGGCCAGGTACAGCAAATACGCCGCCCCCACATAACGCAATACGGTGTAAGCCCACGGCAGCGCCTTGAACACCTCGCCGAGCCCCAGGCCCACGGCGATCACCAACAACATAAAGCCAATGCTGATGCCCAGTGCGTGGGGAATCGAACGGATAAAACCGAAGTTCACCCCGGACGCCAGCAACATCGTGTTATTGGGGCCGGGGGTGATCGAGGACACAAAGGCGAACAGCGCGAAGGCTGACAAGAGGCTTGAAGACATGAGCATGGCGCGAGATCCGAACGAAGTACTGTGGCCACGACAGTAGAACGTTATGCCGTCGTGCGCCCCGTACAGCTGCGGGGAGATGCAGGCATACACTTCATCGCGATAGCGTGCCGCGAAGAGCGTTACAACCTGCCTATCGCTGGCGCACGAAGCCAAACATAGGCGGCACATAATCGGCCTTTCCGAGCGGCGCGCCGTTATGGCGAAGTGTGCTGTGAGCGGTCATCAGGTGAAAGTAGAACTGTGGAATGGCCACGATTAAGCAGGCACCCTGCAAGCTTCATCCAGCTTCACGTGACGTGGACGAGGAGTAGATCTAACTTGGCGGCCCATGCCCTTTCTGGTGTAGAGCGTGATAAAGATCGCTACCCTTGCCGCCGGTGTTTTCTACCTGTTAATGCTGCCTGCTGCCCACGCGGGCGATGGCTTCTATGTCAATCCGCAGTCCAGCGCGGCACAGTGGGTGCAACACAACCCCGATACACCGGCCACAGCGAGGATCCGTTCCGCTATTGCCGACGTCCCCAGCGCCCTGTGGTTGACCGGCACCAGCCAGGCTGCCGACAGACTGACAGACCGAGTCAGTCGCTACGTCTTGGCCGCCGCCAGCACAGATAAAGTCCCGATCCTGGTGGCCTACAACCTTCCACACCGTGACTGCAGTGGCGGCGCGTCTGCCGGTGGCGCGCCAACGAGGGCCGAGTACCAAACCTGGATCGACCACTTGATCAACGGCATAGGAGACCACCCGGCCGTGGTTATTCTGGAGCCGGATGCGCTGGCCGACATACAGTGCCTGGGCAGCGACAAACGCGCCGAACGGCTGACGCTGCTCAACTATGCCGTGTCGGGGCTCAAGCAGCGCGCGCCACACACCGATGTTTATCTGGACGCCGGCAATCCAGGCTGGAAATCCCCAGCCGCCATGGCCGAGGCGTTGAATGCAGCCGGTGTAAAACAGGCCCGCGGGTTTGCCCTGGATATTGCCAACTTCTACACCCTCGCCCAGGTGCGCAGTTACGGGGATGCAATCAACAGCAGGTTGTTAAGCGAATTCAGCTATACAAAGGCCATCGCGGTGGACACCAGCCGCAACGGCAATGGTGCGATTCCTGGCGACTGGTGCAACCCGCCAGGCCGCAGGCTCGGCATTGCGCCGCAAGTGCTTTCGCCTCAGTTGGTTGCCTTGTGGATCAAACTGCCCGGTAATTCAGACGGCGCATCGTCGCCAAAAACAGAGTGTCATGGCGGGCCAATAGCAGGCACTTTCAGCGCCGATCTCGCGCTTCGATTGATTGATGGGAACTAAGGGCGAATGAGCCTTGCATCGCCCGGCCTCATTGCTCAGGATAACGCTCTTGAGCTCAACACCGGCAAGGAAGCAGCAGGTTACCGAGGCCGACCCCAGATGACGCTCCATGAACAAAATCCGTTGGAGGTAGAGGCGTGCCAGCGTCAGAGGCCCCTCTGGTTCTGGCTCCCTATTGGGTTTTTGATTGTTTTTTTAACGACAACCTCGATGATATTCCTGGGCACAAACCCAGCTGAGTGGATGTTTGTGGCACTCAACTTTGGCTGGGCAATCGTGGCATTGACGCTGCTGGCGAGACTGTCGGGCGTCGCCAAACACCGTTGAACACCACCCGATTTTTTAAAGGCCAGCAAGGCAAATCGCTTTAACTTGCGGGACGTTTCCTAGAGAATCTTTCGGCCTTGTGCCCGCTGGAATCACTGGCTAGTCTTCGCTCCGTCGCTGCATATCAGCGATCGGGTGTGAGAACCTGGAACCAGTAGGCGCCAAGCGCCACTACCGTCTGTAGCATGTTCTATGGCGGCTGTGTGCGGGCAGACTTCGGTCTGGCCGGAGTCCTACTGTCCGGTTTTCTCACCCTGCACATAGCTGCCACCTTTTGTCGAGTGAGACCGACACGAGGATGGCTCCCCATCAGTAGGAGCTTATGCATGAACAAGATCGTCCCCGACCCGCCCCGCGTCACCCGTGACCGCGAAGCCTTTGAGCGCGCCCTGAGTCATTACCTGCAACCCGATCCCGTTACCCATCCAATATTCACCGTTCACCAGGACGTCAGCTTTGAAGACGCCATTGCCCAACTCTCCGAACTACTGCGCTGCGCAGCCGCAACGGCTGAGGGCACCGCTCAGAATGCAACTGAGGAAAGCCGCGACATGGCGCGCTCCACCCTGCACCTGATCGGCATGGCCAGGACCTTGGCGGATCAGGCGCTGGATTGCTTGAAACCGCACTAACCCACTCCCTCAGGCGTGGCGTCAGGCACCCACAATGTGCACGACGTCGCAGCCTGGGCGACCAGCCAGTCATGAGCAACGTCTGACAAACAACGTGAAACAACGCACACTTATCGAATCCCGGCGTTGAAGGTCAAAAGTCGCCCCCCTATATTTCGCTGCACCCGGGCGCCACCTCTATACGGATATTGTTCTGCGCCGGCTCGGGTTCCCCTCTGTGCGCAGGCAATAAAACATTGAGGTTTGCCATGCGTCTTTCCAAACTCGCACCTGCCGCCGCCCTGTTCAGCCTGCTCACCCTGCCCGTCCATGCTGCCGACCTGTCCGCCCTCACAGGCGCCCTGTCGTCTGCCTTGGGTGGCGCCAGCAACAGCAACAACACTGTCAACGCCAATAACGCCTCCTGCCAGCAACAGGTCCGTGACCTGCAGGCGAATATCAATGCTGCCAATGCCAAGGGCGATACCTTGCGCGCGACGGCGTTCCAAGCGGCACTGACACAAACCAACAAAAGTTGCAGTAACAGCAACTACAACGCCCAGGCGCAAGTGAGCAACAACCCCCAAAACCAGCAAAACGTGAACAAGGCTGCGGATGCGATCAACGCAATTGGCGGCCTGTTCAAGTAACTCGCTATACGCTGTGAGAAAGGCCCGTACTCGCGGGCCTTTTTTTCTGCCACGCCTATCGATAGTTGCTGACGTACCCGCTGATGAATAAAGCCCCAGGTTGGCTACACACAACCCTGTCGATACCGGTTTACACGGTGTCAGTTGTGTTCTGGATGTTCACCACCTACATGATCGTCACTGCTACCGTGAAAATGCTCTCCCGCGCCAGATGATAGCGCGGTGGTCGCAAAGGCATGATTCGGGAGCCGGGGATGGCAGATTGAGGCTTACTTCGTTTTGGTCGATTGGGTGGCCATCCAGCCGAATACGACGATCATCACAATCGGCATGATCATCTTGGTGGGAGGCACCGAGCCCGAATAGGCCTGGAAGCCGAGCAACAGCAACTGCAAGACGTTGCAGATCACGCAAACAAGAAACACCCATCGCAAATACCTTGGAAACATCTGTCCATCCCTAGAGTAAAAGCGCGATGGTAGTCGGGTTTGGAGTGGAAGCCAACGTTGCGAGGGCGGTTTGAAGCGCACCACTACGACGCCTTTCCCAGAGGCAATAAAAAACCCCGTAGACGTTAATCTACGGGGTTTTTAAGAGTGGAGGCCGAGGTCGGAATCGAACCGGCGTAGGCGGATTTGCAATCCACGCATAAAGCCATATGAATCAACAATTTAAAACAAATACCTTTCCGCATTTGTAATGTGCCAAAACGGCTGGAGACCTTTGTTTGCGCGACGCTCATTTTACATTGCGGAACTGATTTTCGATCCAATCTTTGTTGGGCAGCATCGTCGCAGTCGCTTCACACACTGGCCCACCGCACAAAAGTAACGACAGGCAGCTATCGGCCAATAGCCGACGCTCATCTGAGAATACTGCTGCCCAATAGCGGGCATTCGATATGTCTACCTTTGCCACCCCAGATACGTCATAGGAAATTTTCGTCGCTGGCTCGATAGTCTCCACAATTTGTGCTAGGAATAGCAAATGGCCACGTAACACTTAAGCCGTTGTGAATTAATTATGGGGAGAACCAATGAAGTACAGGGAAAGTAATTTAGATAAAAAGTTACGAAATTGGTTTTGCAAGGATAACACCAAAGCCTTACTTCGGAGCATCCAAATCTCAACGGGCGGCATTCGTGGGCTAACTTCATTCAAGGTGAATCTCAACTATCCGATAACTGCGTTTGCTGGAGTTAATGGGTCCGGAAAGTCAACTATGCTGGCGCTCGCCGCGTGTGCCTATCATAACAAGTTGAATGGATTCAAGCTTCCAAAGCGTACTCGGAGTTATTACACTTTTTCTGATTTTTTTATGCAGCACTCGGAGGAAATCGCTCCTCCTGGAATAGAGATTTGGTATAGTTTTGCTCACAATAACTGGAAAAGTGCACCTGAAGGAATCGCGTCGCAAGTAAGGAAAAAAAAGGCAGGTGGGAAGTGGAATGACTATGACACCAGAATAAAACGGACGGTGGTTTTTTTGGGTATTGAGCGTATTGTCCCTCACGCTGAACGCAGTCAATCAAGATCTTATTCACGAGCTTTCAAGGATTTGAGAGTTCACGGCTGGGAGCAGAAGGTTAAAGACGCTGTTGGTTATGTCCTTGGTAAACGATACGATGATTATCGGCAACTGGAATACAGAAAGTACGGTCTTCCGATTGTTAAAGTTGGTGATGTAATTTACTCTGGTTTCAATATGGGTGCAGGTGAAAACGCGTTATTTGATATTTTCTCTACCATATATGCTTCTGGCGAGGGAGCTTTGTTGGTTCTCGATGAAATTGAGCTTGGTCTGCATGCAAGAGCTCAAAGGTTATTTATGGAGCGCCTTAAAGAAGTATGTATGAATACGGGGACTCAGGTTATATGCACGACACACTCAAAACAAATATTTCAATGCTTGCCTGACGACGCAAGGTTTTTTATTGAGAGAACCGGACCTAAGACTAAAATAACTCCAGGTGTGTCAGCAGAGTTTGCGTTCTCAAAAATGGGAGCTATTGGCGAGAAGGAACTTGAGATATTCGTTGAGGATCCAGTCGCAAAAGTTATCATTGAAACTGTTCTAAATGGGAGTGTGCGAAGTCGGATAAATATCACTCGAATAGGCTCCGCCGCCGCAGTGGCTCGCCAGTTAGCAGCAAATTTTTTGAGAGATGAGCATGCGAATATATTAGCTGTATACGATGCTGATCAGAGAAAACTGCAGGCGAAGAATATAGAACACGCCAAAAACATGGCAGAGAGGAAAGATGTTGAAATTAATAATTGGTTACTTGCACGCTCAAGTTACCTTCCAGGCGACACATGGCCCGAAGCCTGGCTTTTACAAAAGTGCAGCGAAATTCCGCACGAACTAGGAGTTGAGCTGGGCGTTGAACCTCAGCGCGCTACCGAAATCGTCGAATACGCATTACAGGCAGGCAAACATGAAGAATTTGTCGAAGTGGGTGAGCAAGTAAACCTGGATCCTGAGCGGTGTTTAATACTTGTGTGTAGTATCGTTTATAAAAACTTCCCTGAAGAATTCGACGACTTAAAAAATACGATATCAAGCATGTTGCCTTAACTTCTCGGAGCTCGAAAAAAGTCGATTGCCAATACGTCCGCTTTGGCCGCTAGCGTTCGCTTGACGTTGTCCGCTCCTGGCCGATTGCCGCCCTTCGCGAAAGGCAGCAATCGGCCAAAAGCTGACGTTCAAGCCGATCAAGCGTCACCCCACCAAACTTGAGCTATCTTTCCTGCGACTCACCAGCAAAAAGGTGATCCCGCAAGTAAGGATACTTTTATGAATCAATCGCCCCATCGCCTGAACCTGTTCGCACTGACGCTGCTCGGTGCACTGGCAACCACATCCCTGCTGGTGCCACCCAGCTACGCTAGCGAAGCTTCCGTTGCCGGGCCTGTCGCCGGCACCAAGGTCACCGAACCCTATGTGCGCATGATGGCGCGCGAAGCGTATTTCTGGGGTTGGCCGATGGCCAATATTTTCAACCGTCGTCAGGCCTTCAAAGACCTGCCCGAACCGGGCTTGATGGGGGGCATCGTTCCGGTCGCGCCGATCAATCGACTGTCGATGCTCAGTGATTACATTGATCCGGCGGAACGGCTGGTCGCATGCCCGAATCAGGATGTGGTGTACGGCGCGGGCAGCATCGCGCTGGATCTGGAACCGGTCGTGCTGCAAGTGCCGGACTTCGGCAGCCGTTTTTGGGTGTATCAGGTGGTGGATCTCCGCTCCGATAGCTTTGCCGAACTCGGCAAGATGTACGGCAGCAAACCCGGCTTCTATCTGCTGGTTGGCCCTGACTGGAATGGCAAGGTGCCTGCGGGCATCACCAAAGTCTTTCGGGCACGTACCAGCACCGGCTTCGTGATTCCCCGAGTGTTCCAGGACGATACCGCAGCCGACCGCACAGCCATTCAAGCGTCGCTGTCGGGCGTGGACATGTACCCGTTGTCGCAATACGACGGCAAGGTCAAACACCGGGACTGGGCGAAACTACCAAAATTCCCGGCGCAGGCGGCGGGCAGCGGCGAAACCAAATGGGTGATGCCGGAGAAATTCTTCGACGAGTTGCCGGCGCTACTCAAGGACGCCAAACCGTTGCCGGGCGAAGAAGCCCGCTACGCGCAGATGGCCACCCTCGCGGCCATCGCCAAGGCTGATCCGCAACTGAAGGCGGCGATGATCGATGAAGCGAAAAAAGCCGACAGCGAAGTGATCGATCCGCTGTTGCAGTTCCGCAACTATGGCCTGCAACTGCCGGATCACTGGAGCACCATCAGCAACGGCGCAGCGTTTGGCACCGACTACTTCAGCCGTACCGCCGTGGCGCGCTCGAATATTTTCGTCAACCAACAGAAAGAGACCAAATACTTCTATCAGGACTTGGACAAGTCCGGTACGCGTCTCAATGGGCTGAACAGCTACTCCGTGACCTTTGCTAAGGGGCAACTGCCTCCGGTTAAAGGCTTCTGGTCGCTGACCCTGTACAGCGAGCAGCACTTCTTTTCCCCGAATGACCTTAAGCGCTATTCGATCGGCACCAAGAACAAATCACTGCAGGCTAATGCCGATGGTTCGTTGACGATTTACGTGCAGAGCGAATCACCGGGCAAGGACAAGGAAAGCAATTGGCTGCCGACGCCCCAAGGTGCTGATTTCTCGCTGTACATCCGCGCCTACTGGCCTGAACCGGCCGCGCTGAATGGCCGGTGGGTGCCCCCAGCCGTACTGAAAACCATTTGACCAGAACAGGACGTTCGCAATGAGCACATTTGCAAAATCACTGACTGCAACGGGCCTGGCCATCTCGATCAGCCTCAGCGCCCAGGCGGCCACGCACTATGAACAGTTGGCCGATCTGCCTTTTGCCGGCGGCTATCCAACACTGGAGGGCGTGGCGCAACTGCAAAACGAATTGCTTTTCCAGCGTGCCGTGCAGTCGTACATCTGGGCACTGCCGGCGTTGAACATGTACGCCATGAAAGAAGGTTCGGAAAAAGCCTTCGGTGCCGGCTACAACGTGCTGCCGATCTGGAAGGACCGCCTCAACGCCAAGACCCGCGTCACCACGCCCAATTCCGACGTGATCTATGCCATGGGCTATCTGGATCTCAAGCAGGACGGCCCGATGGTGATCGAAGTCCCGCCAGGCTTGCAGGGCATTCTCGATGACTTCTTCCAACGGCCGATTTGCTCCGAGGGCCAGATCGAAGGTCGCCTGTGGTGTGGTGATGTAGGGCTGCCAGGGCCGGACAAAGGCAAGGGTGCCAAGTATCTGGTGCTGCCACCGGACTACAAGGGCGAAGTACCGCCGGGCTATCTGACTTACCGCTCGCGCACTTACGGAGTGTTCGTGTTCTGGCGCGGATTCTTCAAGGACCCGAAACAACTGGAGGCACCGGTTGCGGTCATGGAGCAGACGCGAATCTATCCGCTGAGCAAACAGGCAACGGCCAAAACGATGGAGTTTCCCAACGCATCAAAAACGCCGGTCAACATGCTCTACCCAACCGACGGTAGCGCGTTTGACATGCTGTCGCGGTTCATCGACTACGAGTACGTTGACCCGCAAGATATGGAAATGCGCGGCATGCTCGCCGCCTTGGGTATCGTCAAGGGCGAACCGTTCAAACCGGAGTCTGTCACCCGTGACTTGCTCGACAAGGCAGCGAAAACCGCAAGTAAGATCGGCCATGCCATTTCCTACACACCGCAGACCATTGTCGCCAATGGCACCTGGTATCCGGATCGCAAGTGGTTGAACGTGTTCCCCGGCAATGCGACCTTCACCGCCGACACCTTCAATTACATCGACCCTCGCACCGGATTCTTCACCAATGCCTACTCGGCCAGCCCGGGCATGGCGGTGAACATGGAAAACGTCGGCGCCAAGTACCCAGCCACCTTCGTCGATGCCAAAGGCCGATTCCTGTCCGGCAGCAATAGCTACTCGCTGAACCTGCCCAAAGGTATTCCGGCGGCATTGTTCTGGTCTGTGACGGCGTATGACTCGATCACTGCCTCAGGCCTGGATAACGGCCAGCCGTTCCCGTCGCTGAACACCATGGATAAACCCGTCACCAACAGCGACGGTTCAATTGATGTGCATTTCGGCCCGAATTCACCAGGCATCGGTAAAAACTGGATCAAAACCCTTCCGGGCGAGGGATACTTCGTGATTCTGCGGTTATACGGTCCCACCAAAGAGTTCTTCGACAAGGCGTGGAAACCGGGGGACTTGGTCAAGCAATGATCTGCGTCCAAACGGCATGAATGTATTACTGCGTTCATGTCTTCGGTATTCGTGACTGACTGCTTTGGGTCGATTGCTGCCAGTCAGCAGCAATTGCCAGAATTGCCACTGCTATGCATGATTTCTTTCGAACCAAGTCGCCGGTCATGGCATTCTGCGTGACCGTCCAGCGTTCCCGGTAAACCTCTACTCAGAGCGCAGGAAAAGCGCCGAATAACTCATGGCGCGTGTAAATCACGCGTTAAATCTGAGGTCATCAATGTCTATCGAAATCAGAATTGCACAGTTTGAAGATGCTTTGGCTATCCAGGCTATCTACGCTCAGGTTGTAACTGAAACCGCAATTTCTTTCGAAGAGGTACCACCCACCGCTGAAGAGATACAGCAGCGCATCGCAATGACGCTGCAGACCTACCCGTACCTAGTCGCAGTTCGTGAAGGCCGAGTGGTCGGCTATGCCTATGCCAGCCAGCACAGAGCTCGAGCCGCGTACCGTTGGGCAGTCGATGTCACCGTCTACATTGCAAAGAATGAGCGCCGTACCGGTGTTGGCCGTGGCCTTTATAACGTGTTACTGCCAATCCTAGCTCGACAGGGCTATCGATCGGCCTATGCTGGCATCTCTCAGCCTAATTCGGGCAGCGTCGGGCTGCATGAGCGGCTTGGTTTCGGACACATCGGCACCTATCCGAAGGTCGGTTACAAGCTAGGTCAGTGGCACGATGTGGGCTACTGGCATCTTGAGTTGGGAGCGAGGACTTGTCCGCCGAGTGAAATCTGTCCGTATCCGGAACTATTGGAATGAGCGTCTTCGTAGGGTCGAGAGCGGCCACTCATGACCTTAAAATGGGATCCCAAGCATCAACTGCTACGCTGTTCACTCCACCAGAGGAACGCCGATGCCCAACTCAGACCTGCTCCCTTCCCTACTCTCCAAGTTGTACGAAAACCAGTTGGCCCTCGAAGCCTCGATCATGGAGCTATCGAACTGGGTGGAGCAACGCGGCTCCGCCGACGTGGCCGAGAACATCCGTGGTGCTTTACACACCATTGATGAGAACGAAGAGTTCATCAAGCTGACCCTGGCTGTCCTCCTAGCGCCTGACTGATCGTCGGGTAAGCCTGCATTTCGTCGCCTCAAACCTTCCGCCTTACCAAATCTCGAATACTGTACGCACATACAGCATTCGGATTACATCCTATGAACATCGACGAAGACACCTGCGGGTGGCTTGGTATCCCCACGCCTCTCGAAATGCACAAACAGCACGCCCGCCTACTGGAGAATGAGATCCAGGAACTGAACCTGCAGTTGCGTAAAGCGAGGGAGGACATTCATGGCTTGGTGCAAATGCTGGCTGAGGCCGAGGCGGTCAAGACGCAGTTCCGGGGATACCTCGCCGAGAGAAGTACTGAAGCCGCCTCCATGCGCAAACAGATCAACGACCTGACGACCTCATCAAGAGCTGACAAGAAACGCGCTGATCAGTTGAAAGAGCTGCTCGATGGGCTCGTCACTCGACCAAAAACCATCGTCTAAGCTCAGGTTTCAGATCGAGGGCGAACCATGTGCGGAAGACTTTCCCAGTACAGCGGCATCCACGACTTTGTTGCAGCGCTGAGCATGCCCAATGCCCTGGCGAACTCCGTAGGTGAACTGCCGCTGGAACGCTACAACGTGGCACCGTCCACCCAGGTTGCCCTGCTCCACCTGCAGGGCGACCTGCTGCACGCCGACCTAGTGCGCTGGGGATGGCGGCCGCACTGGGCAAAGGACCGCGCCGCGCCGATCAATGCCCGCGTTGAGAAGGTGGCCCACGGCCCTTTCTTCCGGTCGATCTGGCCACACAGGGCAATCACGCCCATCGATAATTGGTTTGAGTGGGTGGACGAAGGCGGCCCGAAGAGGCAGCCCTATCTGATCCGCCGGCGGGATGGCGCACCGGTGCTGTGCGCCGCCATTGGCCAACTGCCCGACAGCGATGAAGGCCCGGGCGAGCATGACGGCTTCGTGATCATTACAGCCGACAGCGCTGGCGGCATGGTGGACATTCACGACCGGCGCCCCGTGGTGCTGATGCCGGACCTGGCCCGGGAATGGCTAGATCCGGCCACGCCAAAGGAGCGCGCCGAGCAGATGGTGCTGCACCAGGGCGAGCCGGCAGAGGCCTTCGAATGGTTCAAGGTCGATACGGCCGTGGGCAATGTGCGGAACAAGGGGGCCAACCTGATACAGCCTGCGCCCTAGAACAGGCCGCCGAGGTCAGAGGGTTTCCAATTCATAATCACAAGCTCTCCGCTGACCTCGGCTTTTCCCTGGCGCTGATTGGTGGTGCTGTACCGAATATCCAGCGTTTCGAAGTGAAACCCTTCAAACACCCGCCGAATGTCAGGGTGGTCGTTGATGCTTACCATAACCCTCCCTTTGCATCTGCGCATGAAATCGGCCATCCGCTCATAGTTTTCAAAAGGGAAGTCGACTCCATAGCCAGCGGTCTGCCAGTAAGGCGGATCCATATAGTGAAAGGTGTGCGCACGGTCGTAGCGCTCGGCACAGTCCAACCAAGGCAGGTTTTCAACGTAGGTGCCGGACAGGCGTTGCCACGCTGCGGAAAGGTTCTCTTCAATCCGCAGCAGATTGATTGCCGGGCCAGTGGTCGCGGTGCCAAACGTCTGCCCCGTAACCTTGCCGGCAAAGGCGTGGTGCTGCAGGTAGAAAAACCGGGCGGCGCGCTGGATGTCGGTGAGGGTTTCGGGGCGGGTCATCTTTTGCCACTCGAACACCTGTCGGGAACTAAGCGCCCATTTGAACTGGCGCACGAATTCTTCCAGGTGGTTTTGCACCACCCGATACAACGTCACTAGGTCGCCATTGATATCGTTGAGGACTTCAACTGGTGCAGCCTGGGGCCGCATGAAGTAGAGCGCCGCGCCGCCAGCGAAAACTTCAACGTAGCATTCATGTGGAGGGAAGAGAGGAATCAGACGGTCGGCCAGGCGGCGCTTGCCACCCATCCATGGAACGATTGGGTTTGTCATTTTTGCAATCCTTTGCAAGGTGAGTGTTCATTGGGGTGGTGCTAATTTTTGCGACCTGAAATGTAGGTCAGGGCGCAATGGTCCTGACATACGCCTGGCACGCCCGCAGTGCGATCAATCCTTGGTCGCCGGCGTCGGTGATGGCGATAATTCGTTGAGCATGCGCTGGGTCAAGTTGGGCTCTACGGAGTGCATGAACCACGCCGACGGTACTGGCGGTGTCAGGCACGTCGCAGCCACTGCCTGAATCCGTGGCGTCGAGAAGGACTGACAGCCGCACATCAGCAGTAGCAAGGCGGTCACGCAGCAGAGCCTGGTTGCGCTGGGCATCGAATAATTCCTTGGTGTGTTGTTGGTCGGAGGTTGCCAGTTGCTGCTCGGTGGCCAAGCGCTTGTCTTGCTCGCTATGGGCCTGAGCTGCAGCGGCATTGCCGATCGCGGTCAGGTCCGTCTGGAACTGGGCGCCCTGCTCTACCAGCACCTTTCCAAGGCGCCAGTCCTGCACCTGCCAGGCAGCGCCGAAGCTCGTGGCCATGGCAAGCAGGATCAAGGCAGCCAGCCCGGCAAGCTTTTGCACGGGCGTCATGCCAGCACCCGCAATGCCGCCTGATACAGCGCCAGGCGATCGGCTGCGCCATTCGGCATTTTGCCCTTGCTGCCCGTGTTAATGAGGCTGCCGATGTTCTGGATCTCGCCAGCGTCGGCCAGGGTGTTGAGCCCGTTTACGGACCAGTACCAGGCCGCCGACAGCGCGGCGTATTGCGGCTGTTCCAACAGCTCGGGGTGATTGATCAGGTCGATGCCCAGGGCTTCACCGCACGCACGATAGTTGACCTTGCCGGTGATTTGGATCAGGCCGCGCCCCCGATAGATATAGCCCTCTCCAGACGCCTCCGGGCCGTTGCCCATACGGCCGCCATAGACGGCATTCCCCATACGCGCGGAGCTTCCCGCCAGCTCAGCGGCACGCGGTACCAGGGACCGCCAGCGGGAACCCGGGCTTGCGGCATTACCCAAGGCAATGATCCGGTCCGCCCTGTAGTTCAGGCTCTCGACCAGGCGCGTCAAATGGCCGGATTCGTGCCCGATTTGGGCGATGAAGGCCGCGATACGCTTGGGCGTAACGATGCCGTACTTGCTCATTGCAGTATTCAACACAGCGACAAAAAGTCCGGCTTGACGGCCAGCGTTCGGGAGGATCAACAGCAACTGTTGCAGGGTGATAGACATGTTTTCTCCAGGCAAAAAAAGCCGCCAATCGGCGGCGGTCAGAGTGGTTAAACGGGTGTTCCTGGGAGTGACGTCAAAGCTCTAGAACCTTGACCTCCTTGGTTTGCTTCGTCTTCTTGCTTTTGGCTTTGGCCTTGCCTTTCTTGCCGCCATTGCACTCAACGGTGGTCGACCAACCCGCCTGGGTGAATACCTGCTCCACCGAGTCGACCAGGTACTCACCATCAATGCCCGCCTTGAAGCCCGTGGCGTTTACCGACCGCTCGGCAAAAAGGTCGGTACGCCCGGGCATTTCCAGACGAACGCCCGCCGAGGATCGATTAAAGGCGGTCAAGCGAGCCTTGGCGGCCTGTTCCGCTGCGGTTTTGTTGGGGTAGATATGGCGATCGGTGTGCACCGCCGGCAGCCCGTCGGGCGCATCGGTGTTGTCCAGGCTGATCAGCTTCAGCTCACCGGTTTTCTTGTCCTGATGCTTGGTGGCCACCGCCTTGTGCGTGTTGCGATCGCCTAAACGGAACTGCCACCGGCTGACGTCCGCGCGCGTGATGGTGACGGCGCCAAAGGCCTTGCCGCTCGCGCTGGTACCGCCGTCGCGCGTCATCACGATCAACTTCCCATCAGCCACCTTGGCCGTGCAGTCGTGCTGCCTGGCAATGCGCGTGATGAAGTTAAAGTCCGACTCGCTGAGCTGGTCAGCCCGGGGCACGTTCGTGGACACGTTGCATACCGGCGTCCAGCCGTTGCGGGCAGCCACGTCGGCCACGATCCTGGACAGCGGCACGTCTTCCCAGCTACCGCTGCGCACCGTCTTACCTGAGCCGCGCATATCGCCGGCCTTGCCGCGAATTACGATGGTGTCAGGCGGGCCGGATATCTCGACCTCATCCACCATGTAACGGCCCAGGCGCACCATGGACGTTTCGGCGTAGCCCATGTAAATCTCAATGCCGGCCCCGCGCTTGGGCAGCGCCACGGCGCTGTCACGGTCATCGATGCGCAACTCAAAGTCGTCCGACTCCATGCCGGGCTTGTCAGTGGTTTTCAGCAGCAACAGGCGGTCATTGATCAGCGCGGTAATGTCTTTACCGTCTGCAACGACGCGAAAGCGAGGGGTCATAGGTTCACCCGGTTACCCCGCCAACGCGGGGGAATGTTGGCGGCCGTTACGCGTAACGGAAAGAAAGGACAGCCAGGCCTGGCTAATCCCAAAGCATCACAAGTTCTTCAGTCGGTGCCGGCATGTCCGGCAGGACAATCACTACGCCTGCCCGGTACGGCTGGGCCTCATCAGCCAGGCCCTGATTGGCATCGAGCACGGCCTCCACCGTGCCGCCCAGGTGCCCGTAGTAGTTGTGACAGATGGTGTCCAACAGATCCCCGTCAGACGTTCTGCATGTCGTCGCCATAGCGTACAAACTCCAGGGTAAAGCCTTGCTTACGCGGGATACCGCCTGCCAGCAGCGCGCTTTGTTCTTCTTCAACGCTGGTCATGCACCAGGTGCCCAGCACGTCGCCGTAACCGGTGGTCAGTGTCAGGGGCTGCAACTTGGCGCCCAGACTGCGCAGGGTATCCAGTTGCTTGATGCCACCCCTGAAGCCCGGAAAGATGGCGCCCTTCAGCGTCAGCTTCTCGTCACCCATACCGACAGCCTGTTGCGCCGGTCGACGCGTCAGCCGCTCCTGGGAGGCCCAGCGAAAGGCAGACGAACGCCGCAGCTCATCAAAGGCCGCCGTGTCCAGATTGAAGAAGTACGGCTGCTGCTTAGGATCACGCGGCTGCATGATCATCAGGTGCGGGAAGGGTTTCACCGCCTCCGGCGCCGGTGTGGCATCCGCAGCAAAGGCCCCGGTTGGAACGATGCCCGACAGCGAGGGGCTGACCTTGCCGGCGATGTTGTTGATTGCCGTTGCCGCCCGGCCGGCCTGCTCCTTCAGCGCACCCAAGCGCTCATCAATCTGAGACGCTGCCCGGGTTGCCGAGCTGTACACCGACACCACCTGGCCAACCTTCGCCTGGGCCGCCGTTACGCCACGCATAACACGCTGCAGCTTTTCGCCAACGGCCGGCCCCACAAAGGGCAAGCCCTCCAGCTCCGAGGCCGCACCGCTGAGTTCACTGATTGCACCGTCCACCGGCGCAATCATCCCATCCAGGCTACGGCGGCCGGTCTCACCCGCCGCCGCCAAGGACTTCACGCTTGATTGCAACTGCTCCATGTAGCCCATAGTTCCCCCTGGTCAAAGATGCGCGTCGTCGTAGAGCTTGCGGCTCTCCAGTTGCTGGGTGATTTCCCGCTGTTGCTGCTCGATGTACGGTCGAAGCTCGCGGGCCAGTTGCGCCGGATCCTTCACATCCCCTTGCACCGTCACCTGAATAGGCGCGCTGATATCGACCTTCTGCTCAATCTTCGGCGCCGGCGGCTTGACCGGTACCGCCATGAGCGAAACCGCAGCGGGCGCGCTCGATGCCGGCGGCGAAGCCAGCGAACGCACCACATCACCACCAACCGGCCCCGGCGCCTTGACGGCCGCGGGCATCAACAACGGCCCCGAGGGTGCCGCGCCGGCGCCGCTGCTATCAGCCGCCATCTTGAGCGGCCCAAGCCCCTTGTCCTTCGGCGCAAACGATGCCGCGATATCGCCCAGCACCGGCGGGATATCCTGCCCAGCATTGGCCATCATCAGCGGACCCGCGTCGGGCATTTTCTTCAGCCCGTCGTCACCACCAAATGCCGCTTTCCCCAGGTACCCGCCGAGCGCATCACCGCCCATTCCGCCCAGGTAAGCGCCCAGCAACCCGCCGACCACAGTACCGATCACCGGTATCACCGAGCCAATGGCCGCACCTGCCGCAGCACCCGCGAGCGTGCCCGCCAAGCCCCCGGCGGCTTCGCCGTAGCCTTCTGCCTTTTCATCCCGGGTCGTGGCGTTGTCGTAGGTGTCTTTGACCTTGAAACCTGCCTCAACGACCGCCAAGGCGCCGATGCCCTTCAGCATCGTCCCGCCTTTGCCATCCGACTTGCCGCCCTTCCGTCCCTTTCCGCCGTCTGCACCACCGCCATCGATGCCGCCCAGGCCGCCGGCAGGCAGGTTGGTCACGATCACCTTTTGAGGGATGTTCGGATTGCCCATCAGCGAACCACGGCCAACGTTCAGCAGGCCTTTGCCGATCTTCAGCGCACTCAGCGCGGCACCCAATGTGACAGCGCCGGCCGCTACGCCGGCAATCACCGCCGTCACCGGCTGGTACTTGTTGGCCAACTCAGCCAGCGCATAGCCAACCTTGCCCAAGCCATCCGCGACCTTATCGGTCAACGGCCGCAGTCCATCCCCGAGGCTGATCATGGATGCCTCCATGCCCGCCGTTGCCGCCGACCATTTGCGGTTGGACGTTTCGCGAGCCTTGGCGGCGTCCGCCTCGATCTTGGTCTTACCGTCCGTTTCCTTGATCGCGACCATGTCGGCCTTGATCTTGTCGCCGTATTTGATTTGCGCGAGCAAGCCCGCACTGGCGCTCTGATCGCTGACGATGTTGGCCAGGCCCGCCGCTTCAGTCAGGGCCACCATGGCCTGCTGTTCCTCGGCGCTGCCGTCGGCTGCTGCCTTGATCTTGGCCTTGAGGGCTTCGATCTTTTTGGCCTTCGCTGGATCCTGACGCTTAATCATTTCCTGGCTGAGCATGATGAATGCGTCGACCGGGTTGGCCGCCTTACCGCTTTTGGTCGCGGCGATGATCGAGCCGGCCAGGTCGTACCCTTCCTTGGCAAAACGTTCCTGGCTGGTGCTGCTGATCACCGCACTCAGCAGGTTGTTCATGTTGGTCGCAGCGGCCGCCGAATCCTGCGTTTGCGAGTACTGCGACTGCAAGCTGGCACCGAGGAACCGCACCGCCTCCGGGCCTTCCATGCCCAGGCGCTTGATGTTGCCGAGCATGGCGGGCAGGTACCGTGCCATGTCCTTCGGACCGAAGGCCCCGATATCCCCCGCTGCCGCCACCTGGCCCAGCATGCCGGCCATGTCCTCTTTCTTAACCCCGGCCTCCTTGAACGAGTTAATCAAAGTCGCGATGGTCTCGGCTTCCATACCCTGGCCGTCGATCAGGTCGGCAATTTGCCCGGCGTATTCGCTGGCCTCCTGCCACTCAACGCCCTTTTCGATCAGCCCACCGACCGCCTGGGCCAGCAGTTGCCGACTCATACCCTTGTCGTCCGCGATGGTCGAAACCATCTCGGCCATCTTGCCTTCGTCTTCGGTGCCGGCCGTATGCGCCCACAGCGACATCTGGCGCATTTGCGCCTGATAGTCACCGGATATCTTGGTGGGAATGGCAATCGCCGCTGACAGCGCCGTAGCCTGGCCAAGCGAGCCCTTTAGTCCATCCTTGCCTTGCTTGATTTGCGTATGACCCAGGGCCTTCAGCTCAGCACCACGGGCCACCTGGCCAAGTTTCTGGTACTCGTTGCGCAGCTTGCTGACCTCAACGCCCTGATCCTTCAAGGTTCTGAGGTTGGATTCCAGTTTCTTGAGCAGACCGTCTGCCGAGGCAGATCCGGTGTCATGGGCTTTTTTCCACTCATCCCGCAAGCGGATGGTGTCGCCAATGGTGTTTTGCAGTACCCGGGCTTTCGTGCCCTGATCACTGAGTTTCTTGATGCGCCCTTCAACGTCCTTGAAGGCCGCGCCAACGGTTGAACTGATAGCGCCGCCGATGACTACGCCAAGCGCCAGGTTGTTCGCCATGGGGGGTCACTCCGAAAAGGTCCAGGCGGCTCACTCCTTGAGCCACCAGATCATCGTTGAGAAAGACATGGCCTCAATCTCGCTGGCCGAGAAAGACATTTCCCGGGCCAGCCGCTGAGCCAGCTTTCTCTGTATTTCTTCGTTAAACCCGGTCCTCGCGCACCAGGCGAAAATAGGCAGCCTGAAGGCGTTTGTAGTCACGCACGCTCAGTTCCCCCAGATCGTTGGTGCCCGCATCCGTGAGGCTGGCGAACAGGATCATTTCGCTTTGTTCTTCATCATCCGGGGCCGCTTTGGTTGCATGGCGAACCTCACGGACCGTTGGGGAGCGCATGGTCAACTGATCAGTTTCGACCTGATTGACCTTGACGATCTTGGACAGCTTGATGGTTGCCGAGTCAGCGCTGACGGTCAGCCATTCAGGGATTTTGTTTACGTCTTGAGCCATGGGTAATTTCCTTAAAGGCCGAGGTCGCGGCGAACACCAGCGAGTTGGTCAACGCCGTTGATGACGCGTACTGCGTTGACCGGATCGATTTCGAACATCAGCACACCGCCGACTTCCAGCTTGTAGTAGCTGACGCTGACGGCATACTTGAACTCAGCATCGCCGCCCGGCTTCCATTCCCCCGGATCCAGCTCGGAGAGCATGCCGCGAAGGGTGGCGACCACCGCAGTGGTGGCCCCTTTCTGGCCTTTGAACGAGCCACGGAACACCGAGTTGAACGCGGTCTGATCAGCCAGGCCAAAGAACTTCATCGCGTCGCGGCGCACGCCCTTGGTGCTGAAGGACGCCTCCAGTTTTTCCATGCCCTGGTCCATATCAATCGGGGCATCCATGCCGCCGGCCTGGTACTCGGCGGTTTTGATTTTCAGCTTGGGCAAGCTCAAGGTAGGCACGTCACCGGCGAAGTTCATGCCGTCAATAAACATGTTCATCATGAACAGCGTTTGGGGAATCATGGACATTGCGAAGCCTCCTTAGGCTTTGTTTTCCAGGACTTCGGTGAGCCACTGGTTAGTGACTTCAACGAGGAATGTCGGGTTTTCTGCCGGCGGCACATCGGTGAAACGGATGCGCCAATAGACCTTGCCCTGTTCCAACTGGCTGGCCGTGTTCAACTCGTCGTCCGGGAACACTTCGAAGTTGATCACCGCGCCCTGCTTTTTCAGGTCGCGCATAAAGTTTTCCAAGCCATTCGTCACGTCAGCGACGTAGGTCTTGGTGATTGCGCGGTCAACGGCCCACTTGTGCCCGTAGAGGATCGCGTCCATGACGATGTCTTGAGTGCGTACACGCGTGACAAAAGTCCACTTCGGATCACTGGAACAGGTGCGGTTGCCCCACAGGCGATAGCCGTCATCACGGATGATCGTGGTGATATTGGCGTTGTTCAGCAGGTTGGCCCGGCATGTCGCGTCACCGTCCAAAAACTCAATCGGCCGCGCGGTACCCGTGATGCCGACAAACTCCTTGTTCGACGGCGAGGCCCAGAAGCCGTACTCGTTGTCAGTCCAGGCGAACAGCCCGGCCACCCAGGCCGACGCCGGCGCATCAACGGTCTCGCTGAGGACGGTGTCCCAGCTCTGTACACCCGGGTCGACCAGAAACACACGCTTGCTGCCGAAGTTCTCGGCGTAGGCAATGGCCGCCTCATCGGTGGTGTTCGGGCCGTCAACGATGGCGATGCCTCGCAGCTTTCCGGCGAGTGCATCCATCGAGGTGGCCACGGCCTGGGTCGCGCTATGGCCTGGGGCAATCAGCAAACGGGGCTGAGCATTGAAGCGGCTCTTGCCGTCCAACAGGGCCTGCATGCCGGTCCGCTGACCGTCAGCCAGGACGCCGCCGATGATGGCCGAGGTCTGCAAGGCCGGGGTGGTCAGCTTCTCAACGCCGCACGCCACGATCACCGCCTTGGCGCGCATGTAGATCGCCTTGATGGACTTGGTGATAGCCGCGTCTTCGCCCCAGGCCGCCACCGCTTCGCTTTCGCGAGTGATCAGCAGCACCTGGTTAGGTTTGGCCGTCACCTTCGGCCCTGGGGTGAAGGTATCGCACAGACCGATAATCGAAGACGAGGGCAGCGAGATAGTGCGTGCGCCGGTGTCCACGTTGGTGACGGTCACACCGTGAAAGAAACTCATAGGGCAATCTCCAGAAACGAAAAAGCCCCGCATAAGCGAGGCCGTGGGGGATGTTCGTTGTTACGCGTAATGGGAAAGAAAACGCCCCGTCAGTGCGGGGCGCTATTCAGTTTGCTCAATGATCCAACTTGGGGCGACTGGTCGACGGTTACTGTCAGGAAAATCTGGCGATTGCGGCCAATTGCGCAGGGCCTGCATGAACACCAACAGCCCTTCGAACTGCTCGGCGGTGAGCGTTGTCGGCGCGCCAATTTCAAGCTGGTCGCGGTGCCGATCACGCAGCCAAGCTGCTGACGTCAGTACTCCATCACGCCAAGCGCGTTCAGCCAGGGCCACGGCATCGGGATCAACCGGCGGTTCGACCAGCTGAAGCGAACCACTCTCGGATACTTGCGCGAGCAGACCGCGCGCGATCCCTGCCAGCAGCTCCTTTCGCTGCGGCTCGGTGAGCGCAATCGCATCGGTCGGAATCTGCTTTTTACTATTGAGCGCAGTGTCGAAAAAACCGCGCTCTGAAGGGCTGTAAAACGCTGCCATAGGTGTACCTCTTTATCGGCCAAGCGCCAGCCAAGCGATGTCGCCTGCTGACTGGGTGTAGTTGTTCTGAACGCGGATCACAGACCTGGACACATAGCCTGCTCCAGGCGCAAATGCTGCCCCGGTGATCATCGTCGTAAAGGCCATGCAGGCTCCGACCCACATGATTTCGTTCGGGAACGTCACGGAAAGAGACACGTCACGGCCTGGACCTTGGGAGGTACCGCTGTTGGTCGCCTGCCCAACCCCGACCGCTAGCCCCCATTGCAGAATCCAGCCACCCAGCCAGGTTGGCATTGCGATGTGACCATTCGCGCCAAGTACCCATGAAACACCAGCGCGCAGCTTTTTGGGCGTCACGGCTTTTGTGTCGTCAGCTCCTGCATTTACTTCGGGTTGAGTGGCAAGTTGTACAACGCCCAGCACGCCTTCTTGAGCGGCCTGCCACAACGCAGCCAGGCGTGTGGCAAGTGTCAAAGGGCTGACCATCGTCGATGGTTCAGTACCGCTGTTGACTGCCGTCTGCGAAGCGAAACGTGCGATACCTGCAATGCTTGTTGTCGCCTGCACAACTTTTGCCGCGATTGCCTGCCAGACCCGTAGCGCCGTCATCGGCTTGGTCGTGTCAGAGCCTTGCTCAGCCTCCGTTTGGCTCGCAGCGATGATGCCGTAGCCAGACAAGGTGTTCGGCAGGCCTGTCAGCGCAGCAAAGGGCACAGAGTACAAACCAGCTCCGCTTCCAGTGATCGTGCCGCTGATCTCAACAATCCCCTCCGACTTGATCCGGATGCCGGGGCCGCTGGACCAAGGATCAGTTCCCAGCCCCAGGAATGCGGTCTTGAATGCACCGTCAGAGCCACCGTAGAAGCCAACGCCCCCCTTAATTGACCCGGGCACCCCGGCAAACACTCCCAATCCCCATGAGGGCGTATTTCCCGGCCCGATATAGAGTCTGCTGTTCTCCGTCAGTTGGACATTCCCTTGCAGGGTGCCGCCATTAATCGATAGTGCATCGGTGATCCCGGCCGCAGCGAGCGTAGTCGGGTTCGTGCCGGCAATGACCCGCCCGTACTTGTCGACAGTAACCTTGCCATATGAACCCGCATTGACCCCCGTGCGCCCCGCCACCATCTCAAAGGTCAGCGCAGTAGTGCCCAGGACAATTGGCGCATCGGTTACCAACTGCCAAACGCTGTCGCTGTTGAGCGTGCCCGTCTCGACGCTCACAAATAGACCTGGCGTCACCTCGATGCTGGTGTCTGCATCCTCGGCGCGTTTCCATGGCCCAGTTGAGGAAACTACCCACAGACCGTTGTCCTTGGCCGTCACTTGATTCTTCACCAGAACGCGGGCCCCGGCTTGCAACGCTACGCCGTCAACGGTCTGAAGACCGCTCAGCGTGGTGTTCGCTGTCGTGGCTACCAGTACGGAGTGCTTGAAATCTTGCTTGTTCAAAGCCTCGGTGATTGCCAACTCAACATAGTCGCGGGTAGCCAGTACCACCGACGGATCAATCTTCAATTCGATGTTGGCCACACTGGAGACGATCAGGTTCATCCGTATGATTTGCGTCCGGCCGGATCCCTGCGCAAGCAAAGGCTTGAAGGTCGGGGCAGTGTTGGCAACCGCCACCAAATCGCCGTCCTCATCATACAAACCGATTTCCCGGATCCAGAAGCCGCCCACGTTCTCGGGAATGACCTGCTCAGCCACAAAGACAGCAGCGTTTTTCGGGTCAGGAACAAGCTGGTTAAGCGGTGCACGCCGTAGCTCATTGACCAGCTTTGTTTGCGTGGCACTAGGGACCGGATCGGTACCGTTGGCATCGCCAACCGCCAGAGCGGTGATCTTCCAGGGAAGTCCCAAGGCGTTAGCGTTAGCCAGTTTGGCGGCCCCCACATTGGTGAGGATCGCCATAAATTGCGAGTTCTTATCAATCATGGGTACACGTCCAGGGTGTCAATGCTGTGTTCGCGCCCAGCCACACCGATGTAGCCGCTGACTTCAATGTCACGCGCTGCGGGTGGGTAGACGTCGAGTACGTCGCCGTCATAAACGGCAACACCGATATTGATGGTGCCTTGCGCTTCCAGGCTGATGGCCAATCCCGTCATATGCCGCGAGACGGGCTTGGCGTCATCAATGAGCCGGGTTAGCTCTTGATACATTTCCTCGGTAATGCCGCTTTCCAGCACACCGACCTTCAGTGCGAAGGTGGCCGGCGCCCCCTCGGGCACCGTCTGCCACCACTCAGTCACCTCCAGCAGGTAGCCAAGCGGCTCCACCACACGGCGCAACGCGCCAATGGTTCCTTTGCGGGAGTGGATGTAGAACGACGACCTTATGGCGTTGCGCTTGGCCGCCTCCGTCCAGCGGTCATCCCAGCGGTCGACAGACCAGGCCCACGCCAGGTGCGGCAGCAAATGAACGGGGCACGTCGCGGGGTTGTAGAGCGAACGCAGCGGGATCACGGTCTTATCCGCGCTCGCCGCCTCAATCGCACGCTCAAGCTGGGTGCTGTTGATCGGCAGTAGGCTTTTCATGTCACTCCCCCAGCTTGACGCTATAGCCGGTGCAGAACGCCGCCTGAGCCGTTGTAGGGGCCAGATCCTTCCACCTGGCCAGCTCAACGCGCGAAACGCCTGGGACGTGCAGCTGCGCGTCCACAGCGGAGCGCGCCACCTCAACCCCCAGGCGTTTGCGCGGGTTGATCCAGGCAGCGAGTCGTCTTTCCGCCTCATCCCGCGCGACGGCGCTTTCAGGGCCGGGGCCTTTCATGTGCAGCACCGCGTCAACGCGATACGGCAGGACCTGGGCGCTTTGCACCGTCACCCGGTCGCCCAATGGCCGAACGTTTTCGTCATTGAGCGCACTGGCTACCACGGCCAACAACTCAGGGCCCACCGCCCCATCCCCCGACAGGCCCAGCACCGTTACCGTAACGCACGCCGGCGAGGGGCTTTCCGCCGATGCATCCGCCACTAGGGCAGACGCATTGCGGGCATGCAGCTTGTAGCTGTTGCGCGGCCCCGCCGTGGTCAGGCCCTCATAGGCCAACTGGATCCGCTCGCGGTAAGCGTCGTCGCCCTCCCTGACCTCCTCAACCGGCGGTATAGCGCTAAGGTTCGCCGCCTGGATCACCAGGCGCTTGGTGTTCACGTTCGCCCCGAGCTGATCAAGGTCGCCACGGATGGCATGGGCCAACAGCAACGCCTTGGCGGCATCGTTTACCCGGGCGCGATCACCGATGCCCACATAGGCACCGACCTCCAGCAGCTTGACCACTGGATCACTTTCAAGCGGTGCGCTCCAGTTGTCGCCCATGAACTCGCGGAAGACACCCAGTCTTTCCGCATAGACCTCTTCAAAGTCCAGGGGCTCAAGCACGTCAGGCGCCGGCAACTCCGACAGGTCAACGATACTCATACACTTACCTCTAGCAGTACGCTTTCGCCCCGGTAGCTACCGGTGACCTGAATATTGATCAGACCGCCCAGGACAGAGACGGCTTGCACGCGCTCCAGCTTCAGGCGGGGCTCCCAGCGGCCTAGCGCCCTGCTCGCCTCGGCCTGAACCGCTCCCTTCCAGCCCTCGTTAACCGGCATATCCACGTAACGACGCAGCTTGCTGCCGTACTCCGGCCGCTCCCGACGACTTCCCAACGGGGTGCTTAGAATGTCCTCGATGCACTGGCGCAAATGCGCAAGGCCCGAAATCGGCTGGCCGGTGTGGCGGTCCATTCCGATCATCTAAATCACTCCTGCAGTAGTTCGAATTCCTCGTTGGTTTCGAGGTAAGCCCGCGCCTCGGTATCCGCTGCCGGGACCGACACCTGCGCCTTGATGACCGCCAAAGCGCGGCCACTATCGGGCAGAATCAGGGTGCGCGAGGTGTAGAGCTTGTCGCGGAACGTTGAACCAGGCGCGATGCCTGCGACGTGGTTATCAGAAGTCTTGGCCATGGTTTCCCCCGGGCACAAAAAGGCCCGCACGCGGCGGGCCAGTGAAATTGAACAGCTAGTGTTTGTGGTTCGCGCTGTTGCCGCCGGCGTCGATGATCTTGCCGTCACTGGTGATGTCTTTCACGGCATGCAAAGCGCCCTGGACAGAAACGTCTTTCGTTACGGATAGCGAACCTTCAATTGCAACGTCTGCAATCAACTTGACGTTGGTCGTTGTGACCGTCACCGCGTTATCGGTAACGACCGCCTCGGTCGCCCCTACCTTGATGCTCACGGTGCCCGTGGGCAGCGTGATCGTGTAGCTGTTGGCCTCCCAGTCATAGACCAGAGAGCCACCATCATCAAAGCGCCACACCTCGACATGATCCCGGTTATCCGGCGCGGCACCGGCGCCGCCGTACAGCCCCGGAACAAACGTGCCCATACCGGCCTGGCCGCTGGGATTAAACAAAATTCCCTGCTCGCCCAAGGTCGGCGCCCGCCAGTGGCGTGCCTTGCCGGCAGCCTGGCTATGCCAGCGCACCCAGGCGCTAACCCAGTCGCCCGATTTGACCCGCACGGCCGGGGCCGCCAGATCCACCCCGACCACCACACACGGCATCAACATCGCCGCGATCATCCGGTCATGCTCGCCCGTCTGATAACTCATGGCGCGCCCCCTGAGCTATCGGCATCCGGGAAGGCCGACAGATTGAGTTTGAGCATGCTCGGCTTCTCTTCAGGGAAAGGCCAAACCTCAAGGCCCAAATAGACCTGGTGAGTCCACTCAACCACCCACACGACATAGCCGTCCAGCTCGGGCTTGGTCCAGTCCTGAGTAGCACGCACAAATTCCGCGACGTTGACTTCAAGGCCCCAGCTTTGCTGTCGGAGCAGCACCGCCAGCTGCGACACGAGGTGCACAGCCTGCTCGTGATGATTGGCTTGAATCGGGTCAACGATGATTCGCGCCTCGAACTTACAGACCACGCTGGTTTCGCCGGTGCCGATATCGGTACCGGGCTCAAGCTCGGCCATTTCGAGAAACACTGAAGGCAGTGGGATGCCCTGGTTTTCCTGAATGTCCGGCCAAAACACTACCGCCTGAATACCCGACAGATGCTCGGTCAGGTGTTGCTCAATGGCCAGGTACAGCTGGGTCAGACTGAACGGCTCATCTGACATTGGCGCTCCCCTTCAGATACTTCTGCAGTTCGTAATTGAGCTCCTGCTGAAGCACAACAATCAGCTGTTCATCGGCGCGTTTAATCCAGGCCTCAAAGTGCGGCCGGGCCTGCTCCAGCGACACCTTGGCTTTCGCCAGAGGAAAGCGGTTGTCGTTTTCCTGAACGAAACCACTGCGCCGCCGCCCTTGAGTCGCCTCCGGGTAGTCATCGCTGTTGAAGTGCTTGCTGGCAGTACGGATCCAAATATCGGCGCTGTTGCCGTACACCTGTTTGTAAAATGCGCCCTGATAGCGACGCCCTGCCACCGAAACGCCCCTGCCGGTCTGACGCGCCCGACCGATGCGGCTGGCCTCAATCGCGTTGAGGCCAAACCACAACTTGCCGCGCATCGCACCGCCACTGGTGGGGTACGCCCTCAACCTTTGCCGGACGGCCCCAATGGCGACGCGCTCTTGCTTGCCCACCGCTCTGGCAATATGGGTACGCAACCACCCCAAGGTTTTGTTGATCGCTCGCCGTTGCGCTGCAGCCGCAGCTTTCGGTACAAGCCGAGCGAAGTCCTGAAAGATCTTCAGATCCGCCAGTGACGGTTGGATGTTGATCAAACCACCGTCGCGTTTCTGCTGTGCGTAGCTACCGACACTCATGGACGCTTCCTCAAGATCAGAGCCACCAGGCCATCGCCGCCGGGCTCCAGCTGCAGCAGGTCATACGCTCCGCCGCCGTCCAACGTCGGCAAATCGACGGTGACCAGCAGGCCCTTGGTAAGGCCATCCGAATCACGCACGCGAATCTCAAAACGAGGTTCGCGTATGGCGGTTTGAGTTTTGCCAAACTGCGGCGCCTTCCATGGCGCCATGAACATGCCCAGCACCGGCTCGGCGCGACCTTCGATCTGGGCGGAATCGCCCAGGGTTTCGAATACCACGTCGTCGATGTCGTCAATCAGATCGCGGAACGCCACGATCACATTTCCAGGAGGATCTGCGCCAGAGGCCGCGTGCACATATGCAACGGGTTGGACTGGGCTTCCCCGGCCATGCCTTTGTTGAAAGGCAACGGTTCGATCTTGCTGTAGTAAGGAACACCTTCGGTGTTGACCGTTTCCATATAGTCGGCCGGTGCAAATACCGAGATGTACAAGTCCGGTACGCCTTCAGGAATCAGCAACGCCTTGTCATCGTGTACAAACGTCATGCCGGCGATTTTTCCGCGATAACGCTCCCAGCTGATGCCGCCGTAGTCGAAACTTTCCCGCGCATCACCACGCAGAGCAGCTGCTTGCTGGGTATTGAGGTAAGTTCTGTTCACCTCATCAATTTCCAAAAGTGCATTCCAAAAATTCTTACCGCAGAAAGCACGCGAACCACTGCGGGTCACGCTGCCCAATGCGTCTTCCTGCAGATCCAATGCCTCACCACACTGCACGCGAAACGACTTTTTCTCGCCGATTAAGCCCATCGGCAACGACTTTCGCTTTACACCAAAACGGTCATACAAATCGAGCAGCACCGTCTTGCCATCGGAGTCGTAGATCTTGCCGTTGAGCGCGCCGAGGCGCTGGAATTCGTGAGTAACGTCCAACTGCCGACGCGCCTTGGCCAGTCGTTTGTTGACCACGTCCTGCACCGACTGGAGTTCGGAGCGTGTACCGAAGGCACGAATGCCTTGGATCTCGTCGGCCTTGATGGTGAAGCGTTGTGGCAGATGCACGGTGTTAAACGGGATCAGGTTGCGCTTGCTGCCCGAAACAACTAGGCCGGATGTGCCACGCTCACCGGCCGGCACCAAGGCCAGAGTGTCGCCGTCCTTCTCGATCTGCACGGTCAGGGTAGTAATGCCCTCTTCCTGGAACAAACCCAGGCTGCCAATGCGCCCGGGCACGTATTCTTGTTCGTTGATTGCGGCAGTCAACGAGGACACCGAAAAAGCATCGTCGTTGAAGATTTGAATGTCAGCCATGAACCGGTCTCCAGAAAACAAAAAACCCGCACAGTGCGGGCTGAAAGATTTAGGCAAATCGCCTTAGCGGACGATCACGTCTTTTGCGTCGAGCGCTTTTTCAGCAGCAGGATCCAGACCGGTCAAGTGTGCTTCACTGACCTCGGCCAACCGCACCACCGCACGTCCACGGCGTACCACATCCGACATGCTCAATGGTCCAAAGAGGATCGCGCGGGCGTTCTCGCTACCGTCTTCAGCAGTTGGGTCGTATGGCGCAAACTCACCCGTAGCGGTGACCAACCCGAGGATCTGGCCGGCTTCCAACGCAGGGCCGGCGGCGACGTTGATCGCCTCGCGGGAAATGGTGCCGGGTCCTTCGGACAGCAGGAACTCTCCCGCGTGAATCGATTCAATTTTCATACTTTTGCTCCTTTCGAGGTTCCGTTCTGAGCCGCCTGACGGGAGGCCCAGATCGAGTGAGGGTCAGCCTGCTTGGCCTGGACCTTAGGTACCGGGTCGGTATCCAGCGGCAGGCTGTTGTTGATTTCAAAGCCGCCGCCACTGCCTACCAACTTGTCGAACAGCCTCGCGCGAACTGCGGCTTCGTCCAGGCCAGCGGTGATGAATTCGCCCGCCAGCTCGGGCAGTCGTGCGGCAACGCACAAACCGTGCAGGGCTTTGGCTTTGGTCAGCGCCGCCTGGATCACGGCTTCACTTTCCAGCTTCGTGGAGGCGAGAATCGGATCCACCAAGTTGCTGATGCCCGCTGCTGCGCAACCTTGTGTGACCATCAGCGCCATTTTGGCCGCGTCCAGCACGGGAGCCGGCTCCGGTGGGTCGTTCAGCTCTGGCAGCTCCACCTCTGGCCCTTCATCAAGCTGGGCGAGCAGTTCCGGCGGGGCATGCTGGAACCGCGCTATCACGCTGCCCTGGCCGAGACAGGCACTGACCTTGAGGCCGTCGCCCACTTCATCGGCCAGGCCCAGTGCCACCGCTTCGTTGGCCGTGAGCCAGGTTTCAGCGTTGACCATGCGCCGCAGCTCAGCTTCGTCGATATCCGGCGCCTTAGCCTTGTAGGCCGCGATAATCGCTTCCAAGGTCTGATCCAGGACATCGGCGACACGGCGGAAGTCTTCGGCATCGCCACCGGTGAAGGTGTACGGGTTGTGAATCATCAGCATGGCATTGGCGGCAATCACCACCCGATGCGCGCCGCACACCGCAACACTGGCCGCGCTGGCCGCCAGGGCATCAATGCGGCCAGTACAGCGCTCACCCAGGCGCGAGAGCGCGTTGTGAATCGCCAGACCATCGAACAGATCACCGCCGATGCTGTTGAACGCAACGATCACCGGCGACACGCCGTCATCCATGGCGCGCAGATCCTGCACGAACTGATTGGCGGTAACGCCCCAGGCGCCGATCTCGCCGTACACGAATATCTCGATGTTGCGCTGCTCGGCTTCGCCGCTGGCCTGGAGGGTGTACCAGCTTTTATCCGCGACCTTCACCTGCTTGCCCGCCTTGTCATAAACACGCGGTTTCGTTTTTTTGCTCATGGTTGTTCCTTGTCATCGATCGTCTCGATGGCTTCAAGAGTCGTGTAGTTGAGGCCGAGATCCGCGGCCCTGGCGAGATCAGCAGCGTTTTCCGTGTCGACCGTTTCCGCGTCGTACCCGGTGCGTAGCACCATCTCGCTGCGAGAGGCAAAGCCAGCTCGAACCTCCATCTGGCGGGCCTGAACGTCCTGCACCGGCTGGATGTAGGCCCAGCCCTGCGGCACCCAGCGCGTGCGTAGGTATTCGCGCCGACGTTGCGCGTAGTCCTCCAACACCAGGGCACCGGACAACAACGCCATGTCCATCCAGGCAGCCCGCACCGGGCGACACAGCTGATGCACGTACACGCCGAACTGCAGTTGCTCCAATCGGCGCCGGAACTCGTTGAGCACCACCCGCAGCGCCCGGTCGTTGACCTCGCGCATGTCGCCAGTGAGGATCTCGTAAGGGGTGCCAGAACCCGCCGCCGCCGCCATCAGCTGCTGCCGCATGAAGTCCGGGTAGTTGTTGCCAGCGTCGGGTGGTTTGGAAAACTCCACCTCTTCACCTGGTGCAAGCTCCTGCATGGTGCCGGGCTCCAGGGCGACCATTGGCGTGAAGCCGTCGCGGTCGGTGGTCAGCAACTGCCCCGTAACTGGATCCCGGGGTTGCGGCACAGCTTCCGGTGGTGGCCGCTTGATGAAGCCGGCAAACAGGTTCGCCACTTCCTGGCGGAACAGCACCGCGTCGTCGTAATTGTCCAAGCTGCGCAAGCGCTTCAGTACCGGTGCCAAGCGCGGCACGCCTCGCAGTTGCCCAGGCTCCATTGGTTCGAAAATGTGCAGCACCTGCGCCGCCGGTACACGCACCAACTGGTTGTAGCCTGCATTCAACGACGACGAATCGCGCGGGTGCGACAGGTGCATCCAGTACGCCACACGTTTGCCGGCCGGGTTGAACTCGATCCCCGCGCGGATAACGTTGCCGTTTTTGGCCATCTCAAACTTGTCGTGAGGAACGAACTCAGGGGCTAGCGCCTGCAACTGCAGCGGCACCGCCAAGCCTTCGCTGGGGCTGCGTGGCCGGAGCCGCACAAAGCACTCGCCGGCCGTTTCAACGGTGCGTGCTACCAGGGCCTGCATACCGTAGAAGTCGGTCAGCTCATCGGCGTCTGCTTCATCCACCCAGTCGTCCCACAGCTGCTGCTGGAGTTTGCGCAGTTCGGCATCGTCGGTGGTCGGCCTGGGCGTGATCCCCGTGCCGATCAGGTTGCTTACGCGTTTGTCTATGACGTTGAAGGCGTACGGGTCATTGCGCACCGCGGCCCGCGAACGTGCCCGCAGGTTGCGCAGGGCCGGGGTGTTGATGCTGTTGATGCCGTTATCAGTGGCTTCCCAACTGGCCGAACGCCGGCCCTCCCCGGCGCCTTCGTAACTGGCCTTGATGTTTGACGGCAGCAAGAATCCATTACGGGTTAGCGTCGGATAGTGTCGAGCCATTAGAGTCCCTTGCCTCCATGGGTGAGCCGCACCACGCGAGAGCGTGGCCCGGCGGCGTTGGTCAGCGACGTGCGGATCTCGTCGCGGGCCTTGAGCAGTTCGTCGATGGAGCGGTACTCCACAGTGCGGTCGCTGTAGCGCACGGTCTTCTCACCGCGCGCAATGGCGCGCTCGATGGCATCGAGGTGCTTCGGGGTAAACGACATATCAGCGTCTCTTCAGGTAACCGCTTGTTGAACTGCGGCGTTGTGGGGGTGAAGCGGGTCGCGGTTGGGCGACCGGGGTATCGGGTTGCGGCGTTGGCTGTGGTGTAACGGGAGCCTGCTCGGAGACCGTGACACGCTCAGCGGTGACCACCTTTTCATCAAACAAACCGGCCTGGGCCAGAGAGTTTCGAACCCGATCCCAGTCGTGTTCCTGATACCGGTTGATGCCGAGGTAGTGCGCCATTGCCAGGCAATACACCATCAGGTCGAGCGCTTCGTTGCGCTCGGCCTTGCCCTTAATCCACTCGATACGCTTGTGACCACGCACGTACTTGGCGACCTTTCGCTCGGCCACGCACTGGGCGAAGAACTCATCCGGCAGGTCGTTGGCAAAGTGCACCGCACCTGGGCCAGACTCAAACGGGTAGCGGTTGTAGATCCAGTCCTTTGCAGTGTCTGTACCGACAAACCAAAGCTCGGCACCGCCGCGCTCAGTCTGCCCCTTCCAGGTCACATCAACCATCGAAGGCCGCTGAGCGATCACCGGTTTGCCGGGCTTGCTCGCGCCCTTAATGGCGAAGATGTTGCGCCAGCGACGCACTCGGCAGAACTGATACACCTCATCCGTGTGGTGGCCACCGGAGTCGACACCAACCGCAAGAATGCCCAGGCCAACACCGCAAGGGTGTCGGTAGCGCTCCTTGAGCAACTCGTCGAGGACAGCCCAGGTACGCTCATCTGATGGGTCACCGGCGATTACTCGGTGATCGATGACCCAGCGCTCCATGCCTACACCCCAGCCCATAGCCATGAACTCCAGGCGATCGGCCTGCACGTCGACAGCGCCAGTAATCATCATCACGGCAGCAGGCATCGCACCGAGGGAGAAGCCCTCCTTACGAGCCCGCTCGATCAGGACAGATGCCTTGGTCTGCTCTTGTGCACTGTCCCAGACCTTTGCCAGACGAGTGTTGTAGAACACCTGCATGGGTTCAAGGTCACCCTTGGCCTGGGCCTTTTTGGCCTTTTCGAACTGCTTAGCCAGCGACCTCCAATCCATCCACCCCGGCGGCGAATAGAGTGCGTTGAGGTGGAAGCCCACGGTCTCCCCATCGCCCGGACTGTGGGAGCGCCATTCACCCTTGGCTAACATCTGCCCCTTGAAGTGTTCTTCGATCAACACATCGCAGTCCAAACCGGACGCAGCGCATTTGTAATGCACCACGCTAAAGTCGGCTGAGTAGAGAAGGTTCTCCCATTCAAGCACCTGCATATGACCACAGTGGGGGCATGGCACGTAGAAATAACGCTGGTCACTGGATTCAAACAGATCAGCAATGCGTGACGCGCCCTTGATCGTCGGCGAGCTCGAAAAATAGAACTTTGCGTTGCGGCCAAAGGTACTACCCCGCGTTTCCGCTAGTTCGATAGGGTCCCCCTCGTCGCCCACGTCGACCTCCCAGCGATCAACTTCATCGCCGTAGATGTAGCGCGCCGACAACTCGGCCAAGTTGGCCGCAGAGCCCGCAGTGGTGACATAGAGCGAGCCACCCTCGAACTCCTTGGTGTCCATGGTATTGCGCGAGTCCCGCGAGCGACTTGCTGCCACACGCTCGCGCAACACCGGAGTGGCCTTGATGGTCTTGCCGATACGAGATGACACCCGCTTAGCAAGCCCCAAGCTGGGCAGCAGTGTGAGGATGTTGGACGGCGCCATATGGATCAACCCACCGATCCAGTTCAGCGCAATCTGCGTTTTCATCAACTGCGAGGCAACCATGGTGACGACTCGTTTACACGGATGTGCCGGTGATAGGCATCGCATCGGCTCACGGGCGTAAGGCGTCCGAGATGTGCGGTACTGACCCGGTTCTGCGGCACCAGTGTCGCGTGGTATGCGCATGTACTCATCTGCCCACTCATCAATCCACACATCTGGATCAGGCTGCAGACCTCGAAAGTAAGCCTCGCGGTAGACCTGCGCGCCATTAGATCTGGCCTGGGTCATCAACCACCTCCCAGTTGGTTTCGAGTGTGTGCCCGTAGTCCTCTGCGGACATGCGACTGGCCTCTTCGAGTCTTACCCGTAACGCTGCCGTCAGGCGTCGTTCGATTTCCCAAGGATCGGTCATAGCAGCCAACTCCGGCGCCAGTTGCGGCGGCATGCCCAAGAGGGTGTCACGCAGCATGCGCCCAGCGTTGTAGGCCCCCGACTGAACCGCGACGATCTCGACCATCGAGCCTTGAGCCTTGTGAAATTCCATCTCGGCCAGCTGCGCCAGGTAGTACTCGCGGTGCGCGCGAGCCTTTTGAAAATCGGCCGGTTTACCGGCGGTAGCCATTGGCTGCGGCGCAGCCGTGGAAGTCGGCTCGGCAAGGGGGCTGAGTTGGCTGTGAACATCACGCTCGACCCGGGCCTGTTGATGGCGAGCCGAGACGGCGGCCTTGCTTGGATCGGCGGTTTCAACAATGAGGGCTTCGGTGGCCAGGACGTCGACCTTTTTGCCATCGGCTGATAACACCAGACGGTTGTTATCTTTCAACCAGGTGATGTAACTGGGCGACCTGCCGATGCGAGCCGCGAAAGCGCTCTTTGACAGGTAGGTTGGTTCTGTCATGAGCCCTCCTTTTTCAACGGCTTTTCAATGGAGCCTTTCAATTTCAATGGATTGAATTTCAGTAAGCTGGCAGCCCTGCCGCTAACGCTTTCCCGCGGGTTTCATGCCCCGTGTCCCTCGAATGCCGCCAGGGTCCCCGGCGACCGCGACGCGCACCAAAATAGTTCCCCGTTGCAAAGCCAGTAATTCATGGCCCATATCACTTCATCCTCGTCAATGCGACCAACGCCCAATGAATTACTGCAATCACAGTAATAAAGCCGCGCAATCAAAGTGATATTGTTTCAAAGCCCTTGATTACGCAGGGCTATCGTGAACAAAGGCGATATCGCCAAGGAGAAAGACGTGACAACTTACAAAATTGCGCATCTTCACGAGCAAGGGCAAGACATGATCATCGTGCCTTTGGACGGCTCATTTGGAAGCAAATCGTCGAGTGACCAGCAAGAGTTTCTTACCGCATTTGAGTATGCAGCACATCAAGCCGGGCTTGCAGGAACAGCTGTTACCATCTGGCAAAGTGGCCGGACCGTAAGGTTTATTGCACCATCCGCTTGGCATCCATTCTTTCGATCTCCAAACATCTGGCGATTAGTAACAGGCAACCTAAACAAGACCCTCACGTTCTGAGAAGTACGATTCCATCGCCTCACTGTTACTGACAGCCGGATCAGCAAAACTGACCGGCTGTTGAAGCTCTATGTATGCGCCATTCAGAGCACGCTGAAGCGTATCGATGATTTTCTCTAAAGTTCCGTCCCTGCGGTGGAAATCACTGGTGACTCCACCAGCGTCCGTCTTCACCCAAATAACCTCTAACTCATCACTCAACACTCGAATCTGCATAACTGTTTCCCAATCAGTTGTGTTACTGGCCGGATCCTCTACTGGGCGGCACATTACATATACCCAGCCGCTTTGCAGCCCAACGTTCGTACAAGCCAATCGCGACATCCGCTCCAGCCATCGCGGTGAGGCAACCAATGCTTCCCGCCGCCAGTACCGACATGCCCGATGCATGCAGCAACATCATGGTGGAGAGTCCGCAGACCACGCATGCACCAGACCGAAGGAGCAACCGGCGAATCAAGGACCAGCCGCTTACCCCTGCTTTGTCTGCACGCCATGCCTCGCCCGATATCCCGCCGACCAGGGACAGCACGATCACCATCCAGATGGGCATATCAATAAGCGCTTGCTGCTCGTTCGTCATCGCTATCTCCAATGCAAAAACCCGGCTCTATGGCCGGGTTTTCTTGATATCGTCGTAAATACAACTTCAGTTTTAACAGGGTGTTACATGGATACGTCAGGGATCTTTATAAATTTGCTAACAACAATCATTGGAGGCGCATTTGTCGCTTGGCTATTCGCTCCTACTGATGTCACTGAGCGAGCACTGCGCCGGCTGAAAATCATGGGAAGCATTTTGTATCGCACCCTGGGCTTGCTAGGAGCGTGCGTCATGCTTTTCAACTCGGCGTACGAGTTTTACAAATTCGCCTACTCTGATGCGCCAATCGAAAGGATCGAGGTGATAGGTCTGTTTTTCTACGCACTTAACTTCTTCGTATACCTGATTGTCACCATGGCTTTACTCCTGATCTGGATCAAGGGGGACAAAAAACCTGTGGTAAAAAACCCTTAACTCTGCGGTCGCACCTATCGAAGATGGGTACTTTTTACAGGCGGATTCCGGTGGCAGCAAGGGAGTTTTAATGCCACCGCGCAATACGGGTACAACGTGGGTATGACGCAGGTACAACGGAGGGACAACGCATTCAATCGGCTATCGCTTCTGGTGCCCTGTCCTGCCTGTCCCACTATTCAGAATCGAAGTAGGACAGCTACAGGCGCCTAAATTCGGGGCCCTGCCCTACTGTCCTACCTTATTTAACTTTCTCTTGTGTATAGAGAGAAAGCTAAAAGCTCGCGTGCGCGCCATGTGCGCGAATACGTGCCCGCTATGCTTACGTGTGCATGGGCGGGAAAAGGTTGGACAGTAGGACAGCTCAACAACGGCGCGGGCTGCGCCTGTCCAACTGCACTAAATGGCAGTCGGACAAGGCGGGACAGTAGGACAAGGGCACGCGGAGTGATGCTGATGGTCATGCAGCCTTCCCCATCAATATGCCGGCGATGTGCAAGTGTGCTTCGTGCAGGCGCTGGTAGTAGGTGTCACGACTGCATCCGCAGTGGGTGTACTTCTGCGACAGGAAGCTTTCGTGGTTGCAGTAGTGCTCGCGCACAACGACAGACAG
The DNA here is from genome assembly GCF_013386765.1 of Pseudomonas yamanorum. GTDB lineage: Bacteria > Pseudomonadota > Gammaproteobacteria > Pseudomonadales > Pseudomonadaceae > Aquipseudomonas > Aquipseudomonas yamanorum_A. The sequence goes on along the minus strand of NZ_JACARE010000006.1, from coordinate 149,437 downwards.
CTGCGGTGGCAAGTGCTTGTTGACGATCAGTTCGATATCCGCCGATTCGTCCAGGAGCACCCGACTGCCGCGAGTGCCGCGTATCAGCTCGCCCTTGCACTCCATCAGCATGGCAATCATGTTACCGCCACTTGGCCCGCCGACGTTTTCCGACACAGGCGAATGCAGATCCTGCGCCCATAGCTTGAGCATCTCATCGATTCGCTTAATCAAAGCAAGGCTCCTCTACCACAGTCTGCTGCAACGCAGACCCACGGCCCCAGGTCGCCGGCTTCTGATAGGACCAGGGGCGCACACCGCTCTTTGCCAACGCCGGCATGCGCTTCTTCCGCCAGCCCAACCGATGCATGATCGCCCCGACCCGCATTTGCTCGGGCTTGCCCCAATGGCCGAAGTCCAGCTTCAGCGCCTGGCTGAGGATCTCGTTGCCGGTGGCGGTTTCGCCGATCTGCGACTCCTCCAACCAGGTCAGAATCGGGCCTTCCCATTCATCGACCACAAAGCGTTCATCTTGGGCCTCGGTGAACATCCGGGTTTCATCCTTGGTCACCCACCAGATATCGCCCGCCTCAAAGCAGAACAACGCCTCAGCCCAGAGCTGATCGCGAATCTCGCGCAGTTGCTCCAAGTCGACCTTGTTGCAGAACACTGGCCAGTAACGGCGGTTGCCGGTGGCGTCTTTGAGGTATTCCTCTTGGTTCGTGGTACCCACGAACACACACTGGCGTGGCACGTCGTTCGTTCTGCGGCCATAGCTCTCGCGGTAGGTGTCGGTGGACGCGGAGAAGAACTGTTTGGCCTTGGTGCTTTCGGCCTTGTTGAAGCTGTCCAGCTCCCCAAGCTCGACAATCCACTTGCCGCGAATTGCCTGGAAGCTGTCCTTGTCGCCGAGGGCAAAGGGCGTATCCATAAACCACTCGCCGCCGAGGACGCCCATGGCGGTCGACTTGCCTTCACCCTGCCCGCCTTCGAGGATCATCACCGAGTCGGCCTTGCAGCCCGGGCGCATCACACGAGCAACGGCCGAGATCGGCCAGCGCTTTCCGACCTTGGCCGAGTATTCGGTGGCCTGGACGCCCAACACATCGGTCAGCCAGGTTTCCAGCCGAGGCACGCGGTCCCATTCCAGCTTCTCCAGGTACTCGCGCACCGGGTGAAATGCATGGTCGTGGGCAACAACGCTGACCGCTTCGATCACATGGGACGCCTTCACCCGCAAGTTGTACTGCTGCGCAAGCCACTTCATCACCCGCATGTCATCGATGTCCGCCCAATCGCCGGCACCGCCGCCAAATGGCGCAGACCGCAGCTTGACGATCTTGGAGCTGAACACGCTGTAACCGATGACGCCGGCCCAGCGTTCGTCATTGCCCAGGATCAGTTCGACGTTTTGCATGTGCGCGATCAGGGAGCCGTTTTCGGTACGCGCCAGTTGGTCCTTCCAACCGCCAGCTGCGGGAGGCTTGACCACCGCCAGCACCTGGCGGCGGACGGCCTCCAACCCTTCGGCGATTTGCAGGTCGTTGAAGTCGGTCCACTTGATTTCACGCTCGCCGGAGAAGACTGGTGCAACCACCTGGCCGCCGACGATCAGCGCGGCGTTGCTGGCCTTTTCTTCACCTGGGTTCCAAGGCTCGCCGTTGGGGCGCTTGGTCTTCCAGTCATCGTCACGACAGATGATCAGCGGGCAGCCTGGGAAGCGCTCGCGCATGGCCTTGGAGACCGGCAACAGATTGCCCGCATCGAAGGCGATGGCGACCGTCAGCGAGGTTGCCATGTGCAGGCTGGCGCCTGTGGCGTAGCCCTCACACACCAGCACCGGCTCACCCGGCTCAGGATGCGGACCGATCAGGTGGAAGGCGCCCTCTTTCGACATGCCGTAGGGCCAGTAGGCCTTGTCACGCCCAGTGTCCTCCTGCTTTGCCGGGAAGATCACCTGCAGGCCGACGATCTGGTCGCGAACGTTGCACATAGGCACCAAAAATGCGCCGGTACGTGGCGCATAGCGAACCTTGAAGCCGACGATCTGCTTTCGATCCAGGTAGGCGCTCTTACCCTTCTCGGGCATGCGCTTGAACAGAGCCGCTGCACGGCTGGCCGCTCGACGTGAGGCGTTCGCCGCGACCTCGGCAGCCTTACGCTTAGCCTCCTCCTGGCGAGCGCGCATGACTTCGCGCTCCTCAGGGCTCATACGTCCGGCCTTGACCTTGATCTTCTGAGACTCACCGGACCGCCAATCACCGAAGCTGCCGAAGATCAACGTTCCGTTCTTCTCGGTGAGATGCTCGTGGACCACGTACCAGCCGTTTTTTTCCTTGCCCTTGTCCTGGGTGGTTTTGCAACGGGTTAGCTTGCCGAACACCAAGGGTTGATCAGGCTCCAAGCCGTAATCAGAGAATTGATTGAGTACCTCATCGAGCATGGCGGGCCTTCCTGGCTTCGTCGATGGACTGGCAGGCCACACACTGGGTGCAACCAGGGATCGCAACACGGCGTGCCAACGGGATCGGCGTGTCGCAGCTTTCGCAGAACATGAACGAATGTGCAGCAGTAGCCGTTTTATTCGCATTGCGCGCCGCGAGCGCCTGATCCATCCGCTCTTGCACCAGGTCGTTGGCAAAATCGATAACGTCAGCCACGGTCGGTACCCCGCGTAGTCTGGTTGACATACTTGGCGCGGTTGAACATACCCAGCAGCCCCTGAATACCGCGAAACACCTGCAGGCGAATCTCGGCCAGTTCCTGATCACTGACGACACCGTCGCCAATGCTCTTGGCCCACGTATCAGCCAAATCAGCCACCTGACGGAAGTACGAAGCAATACCTGTGGTGAGGGTCTCGGGCATGTCACAGGTATAGCTTTCAGCCAGCTCCTGCCATGTGGTATCGCCGACCAGGGCATGCACCGCATCAAGAATGCGGCGATCCTTGGTCAGTTCGAGGATCTCGCCGAACTCCTGAATGTTTACGGTGTGAGACGGATGGGTAGGAGACAGCTTGTGCTGCAGCGTGGTGGCATTACGGCCGGTGGTGGCGGCGATTGCGGCAGCACCGCCGGGATAGTCCCGTGCGGCGTGGTACAGGGCTAGTTCGAGCGTAAGGACCTCCCTTTGCGCTCGATCAACACAGCTTAAAGCTATTCGGCTCATGGCATTATTCCTACAAGGTTGCCAGTGCCCCGCGACATGCAGTGGTGGTACATTTGCCGCGTGGCTTGAAAGGGCCCAAAACGCCGGCTAGATCTAGGGATCGAACCGGCACCGTGCCGAGGCGAACAATCCGTTGTTCACCTCTGGCGCAACAGCTGCCCAATCTGTGGTGGAAAAGGCAGCAACCCAAGACATCCGTGTCTTGGTAGCGCGGTAAAGAGAGGTGGTTAGCATGTGGTGTGCCCGCAACTCTTTATCGCGACCCGACAGCACTGTGGTGGTGTGTGCCGGGGGGAACTGGGCGGCCCTTGGGTCGCCTTTTTTCTATCTACGCTGCAGCTTTCTGAGGGGCCGATGCGGTGAGTAGCCAGGCAGCGTCAAACGCATTGCCCCTCTGCTTTGCAGCGTTCGCCAAAAGTGCGGCGTATTGGGTTTCACCGGTGTAATCGGTGCGGGGAAGACTGGCAGCCAAGCGCCATTTATTGAGCGCCTGATAGCTCCTTTCACACACCTTGGCGGCGGCACCGATGCCGCCTGCTGCTTCAAATGCAAACGCGATGGCGTTCGGAAAATCGGCGGGGTCCAACATGGCAACCTCCACTTATCAACTCACGGTTGATATTAACATCAACTGACTATTGCGCAACCCCTGTGAGAGTATCAACTCATGGTTGATAAGAACGAGATACGGGCAGCTTTCACGGCGCGCCTTCACGAAGCACTCAACGATGCCGGTGTACGCACCCGGGGACGCGGGGCGGATATTCACAGTCAACTGGTGAAGGTCGGAGCTGAAAAAAGCCCGCAAGCCATCAGCAAATGGCTAAATGGCGACTCCATACCTGAGGCAGATAGCATGGCAGTGCTGTGCTCATGGTTGAAGGTTCGCCGGGAATGGTTGGAATATGGCGTGCTGCCAAAAGAGCAAACAGGGAACGGGAATGTCCACCAAATTGGAGTTGCGGGCGAGAGCAATGTCCGCGAGATAACTCGGCGTTTCGGAAAAGTCCCGTTGATTTCGTGGGTACAGGCAGGTGCGTGGTGCGAATCAAATTTTGAGGAACATGACGGCGAGTCCTGGCTGTCCTGCCCTGTGCCTATAAGTGAGAGCGGATATGCACTTAAAGTACTAGGTGACTCCATGACGAATCCTGGACCTGGCAGAAGTTATCCAACAGGATGCATTATCTTTGTAGACCCTGAAGTTAAAACCAAGACAGGTGATCGAGTGATCGCGAGGGTTCCACGTACCAATGAAGCCACCTTTAAAATCTTGGTAGAAGATGCAGGGCGCCAATTCTTGAGGCCTATCAATCCGCAATATCCAATCATTGACATTACGGAAGAAACACACATCTGCGGCAAAGTAGTGGGCTCATTCATCCCTGAGTAATCGACACTTTTTAACCTCCACTACCTATTAGCTCCTAACAAATCAAAGAGGCTTTTTGCATGATCAGAGTGTTTCCGTTTTAGTTGACCATAAAGATCATGCGCCATTTTAAGATACTCTATTCCGAAGAATGTATTTGAATCCTGCATCACCTTCAATACTTTGGGCTTAGATGCAAGTTCAGATACACTCAAAGAACACTTCCCACCTCTCTCACCCAGTTCATCCAAGATCGCATCTGAGAGCTTTCTGTATACCTCTTCAGGTGAGCTATTCCATCTTCCACACAATTTATTTGCGGTATCAATTACACCAAACGCTACTCTTTTGCTACTTAAACCATCCATACAATGTGTGATTGAAATACCCCCAGGGTCGACCTGCATTGATGTATATGCCTTACATAAATATTCGAAATGATATTCAGGAGTAATATCTGCTACTTGCCCAAGCTCATCAAATGCCTTGTCCAAAAATGGAATCAACAACGCCCTTTCAACCATTGCAGGATTTTGTTCATGGACTAACTCGACCACACTATCGCTTCCTGTTGAATTCCAGTAGCGATCCAGCAGTTGGGTTTGCACCTCTAAGCTTTCACCCAGGATAAATAGTGAGACGAAATACTCCTGGAATGATCTATGTGAATATGCTACCTGAAGCCCATCCTCCACCAGCAAACACGTGGCCCCAAGAAGATCTTGTAGAAAATCTTGTCTATCAAAGTTAGTCCCGAGGCGTATTTTGCTATCCTCAATAAATTCTAAACAGGTAATTTTCGACATTCTAAAAATCCGCCTATCAAAAGTAATCAAGGAGAACAACGAAAATACCTTCGCAAAATCAAGAATATCTAAACTTGTTGCTCTACTCCGGGAATATGCACCTTTAGTCGCGTCGTGTTTTTGAAATAGCGCCTCATATGCCTGACTGTAAAATAAACTCAATTTTGTAGGAACATCTGCATTCTGATGATATGTAAGCAACATTATAGAAAGAAGTAATGGATTCGACAAAAAAGATTGATGCTCATCGTACAATCTTTCATCCAACTCTATTAGAAATTTTTTCTTAACTTCTTCTTCTACCGGCAGCTTTTTAACAAGTGATAGTGCCGCTTCCTTACTTAAAGGCTCAACAAAGAAAATACTGAACTGGTTCCACCCGTAGAACCTCTCATCGGGCCTAGATGAAACTATTATAGGGCAGCCTGAGAACCGAAGAGAAATCTCATTAATATAATCACTAACCTCGCGACGCCTACTTTCTATCAACTCATCAAAACCATCAAATAAAAAGCAAAACCTCCCAGCCTCCATTGAACGTATGACGAAACCTCCACCTACATTAAAGCCGCCATTTTCTAAAACGTAAAATATTTGCTCCTCTACAGTTCTCTTAGAATCGTTTAAATCACGTAACTCAATCAATACGGGGACAAACCTCATGGTGTTGATGCAATCAAGAAACATATGACGCATAAAAATAGACTTTCCACTTCCCCCAGTACCGGCGATGACAATTCGATCGCTAACATTCACACACTGAGAAATTCCGGGATTATCTAAACTTATGCGACCACATGAAATCTCGGTAGAAACGTAATAATCATAAAAATCAGTAGGCTTATCTAAAATAAAAAAAGATTTTGTCTTCGCCAGCTTACTGCGTGCATTCAATATATAACGCTGATAAGCCTGACCAATTTTTATTTTCCTTTTTTCATCTTGAGCTTCATATATCCCCATACCGAAATTAAATACATTCTCAAGTTGAGAATTAAATAATTCTACTGCTATTTCGGTTTCATTCATCTTGAATATCCTTTTCACAAAAAGACTGGCAGTTTGCCACTGGCTAAGACAATGAAAACACACCTCATTCTGGAACCTCAACGGTGATGATTTTTTTATCCATAAATCAACCTTTGGTTGTTGATTTTTGTAAACCAATGGTTGATATTTGTTTCACTCTTCCACCACAGAGCGAGGCAACACCATGCACACCACAGCCACCCTGCACGTCCACCCGGCCGTTGCTAACCCCTTCCGCATCTTCGAGATTCGCCGCCTAGCGCAAGATTGCGGGTGCACCTTCATCGCATCCAAACCCAAGCTGAAAGAGCGCACCACGCCCGCACCGTTCGATCCTAACGGCGGAGGGCACGCAGCATGAGCAAGTTCAAACTCGACAACCGTACCCTTGCCCTGCTGCATGCTCAGGTCAATCTCAGCGAGACTTTCAACCACACGCTGCGCACCACACCACGGCGCGATGTGCTGGCTTTCCGCCTGAAAGTCGAACGCAGCAAAGCCGACACGCACTTCACCGTTGAACTGGGCACCGAACGCCACACGCTGACCCTGACCAACAGCAAAAAAATGCACCTCAAACTGGCCGACTTCATCGAAGAAATAGCCAACGGCCCGATCGACCCCAGCACATCGCCCGAATCACTGCCGGCTCTCCACGCAAACCGTCGCTACGGCACGTTTGATGTTGAACACAAGCAACAAGTGTTCGAGCTGGTACGCACCGGCGGCGCTATCAGCCTCGATCTGGGCTTCGAGCAGCCAATATATCTGGCGATTCACCGCAACAAGTCCCGCTCCGGCATCACCACCATCATGGGCATCGGCGTGAAGTCGCCGCGCACCAAGTGCTTCACGGTATACGGGACTGACGTCGAGCTGTACGGCATGGTCGTCGAATCCATCAACCACTTGGCCGCAGCAGCTACACCTGCCGCGCACGCAGCGTAGGAGGCCGTGATGGAACGTAGCCTGGAAAAAGCCGCCAAGTACTTCGGCATCACCCGCCCCAAGCTGATCGCGCTCATGCGTGAAAAGGGCTTGCTCAACGACCGCAACTTGCCGGCCTTCCCCGTCCGTGACCGTGAGTACCTGCGGATCAAGAACGGCAACTGGTACCACGAGACTGCGGGCATGCAGTACAGCCAATCGACCAAGTTCCGGCAAGCCGGAATGCCCTGGCTCGCCGAGCAACTGGGGCTCGAACTGCCAGCCATCCCGCCAGGCAACCGTGACGTGGCCTAGGGAGTACGCCCGCCAGATCGTCGCCATGCGCACACGCGAGGAGCGCAACGCCGCGCTCCTCGAAGTGCCGGAGCATCTGCGGGAGCTGACCAAGCGCCATTGCCTGAATGCCTGGAACCATCCATCACGACTCAAACGCAAGGAGGCCGAGCCCCATGAGTAACAACAGTCAAACACCGCTGCGGCTGCAACCCGCGCCGGATATCGCGACCGTCGAGATGCTTCATCAACTCTTCGGTGACGTGCTTATCCCACTGGAAAAGCTGCGCGTGCATTACTTCAAGAACCTCAATGAAAAGACATTCATCGAGGCGATCAACGCCGGTCGCATCCAACTGCCGGTGACCACTCTGGACCACAGCGCCAAGGCATTGAGGTACGCCCACATCAAACACGTAGCGGCCCTGATCGACATCCGCGCTTACCGAGCAGATGAAGACATGCCGCGTCCAGAAACCGACTCAACCGAGCAAGGCCAGTAACCCCCAACGGCTGCCACCACCAGCCAACAACACCAGGAGCACACCACATGACTGCAATTCAAATATACGCACTGATCGGCATCGTTATCGCGCTTGGGATCCTCTACTGGGTCGGCTACAAGGGCGGCTTAACGGATGGTCGAGCTGAGGGCTATGAGGAAGGCCACGCTCAGGGCTTTATGGAAGGGATGGACCAGGGCGAGTCAGCAAGCGCTACCGAACTTGAGCAAGTCACCGAACGATGCCGGCGCCTGCAACTCATCTTGGATCTTCAACCACAAGATCGACTCACCCTGTTGGCCATCGCCGAAAAGCTGAAGCTTGCGGCTGACACCTTCCGAGCAGTGAGATCCGAAAGCCAGGCAACGCAAGCACTAGCCTTACGCGACAAGGCTCTGAGCATGGCTGCCCTAATGGATCCGTTCACGCTGGAGGATGCAGCATGAACTTCATCTTCACCTTCACCGGCAAGCACTTCAACGTCTATGAACCTGAAGTCGACATGATCGACCCACTGGACATATCGCACTCGTTGGCCCACCTGTGTCGCTTCAACGGCCACACCCGCGAGTTTTACAGCGTGGCACAACACAGCTGCATCGTCGCCGAGCTGGTGCCGGAAGAACACAAGTTGGCGGCCCTGCTCCACGATGCGACCGAGGCGTACCTGGGCGATATGACCCGGCCACTCAAACAGTGGATGCCTGACTACCGAGGATTTGAGGACGTCGTGTGGGGGCGAATCTCTGAGTGCTTCGACCTGGCCTTCGATCTACCCGCATGCATACACCAGGCTGACCTGATTGCGTTGGCCACCGAGCGCCGCGACCTCATGCCAACCGATCCGGCTATCTGGGATTGCTTGGTCGGCATAGAGCCCATGGCTGAAACCATTCGCCCATGGTCAGCCGCAGAAGCACGCAACACCTACCACCAGCGCCTGATGGACCAACTTGCTATCGAACACCAGAGGAAAGCGGCATGAATAACCACCAGGACAATATCAGCACCCTGCCCGCTTTGCTCCGCACACCAGTGAGTGTCGACACGCAGGAAATAAACAGTTTCTGCTGCGCAGCAGCAGGCAATATTGCCTCTTCCAGCGCCACCGCCGAGGCACTTATACCCCACGAAAAGCTGCGCGGGGCAGCGCTCGCTAATGCAACGCTAAACGCTCAGGAACGCCCGCTCGCGCAGCCTGTCGTGGGGTATACGCATGCTTCAGGCATTACCGACTTTCTTTCTGAAGAGAAAACAGGCCTAGGTAATGGCGCGACAGATCTGACCAAGAGAGCCGCATGATGGAAATCCCAAGCGAAACGCTGGCCGACGAAGAATTGGCGACCATCACCGGCTATCAAATCCCGTCTAAGCAAATCCACTGGTTGACCGAAAACCGCTGGGAGTTTGTCCTGACTGGCGCTCGCCGCCCAATAGTAGGTCGGGTTTATGCTCGACTGAAACTGTCAGGTGTCAAACCTTCCGCTGCCAATGTCGTGACTGAAACCTGGTCGCTCGACCTCGCAAATGTGAGCTGACTAATGCGCCAGAAAAGTACAGCCAATCGAGATCTGCCGCCACGGATGATACGGCGCATTCGCAAGGGTAAGAGTGGAAAGACTTGGACATCGTATTATTACGATGGAAGAACTGCCGACGGGAAGCGGAAGGAAATCCCACTCGGTACAGACCTCGACCAGGCCAAAGTGGAGTGGGCCAGACTGGAACGCAAGACACCACCGAAGCCCAATCATCTGATGAGCTATGTATTTGATCGCTACGAAAAGGAAATCATCCCGGGGAAGTCGATTCGCACTCAGTCCGACAACCGCAAAGAACTCAAGCAACTCAGAAGAGCATTTGAGAGCGCCCCCATTGAGTCGATCACGCCTCAAGTAGTAGCGCAGTACCGTGACGCCAGGACAGCCAAGGTGAGGGCCAACCGTGAGATCGCCCTGCTCTCCCATGCATTTACCATTGCACGCGAATGGGGGCTCACTGACAAAGCAAACCCTTGCTTTGGCGTTCGCCGCAACAAGGAAAAGCCACGGGACTATTATGCCGGTGAAACCGTATGGAACGCGGTATACGCGGAGGCGGTACAGGAGCTCAAGGACGCGATGGATCTGGCCTACCTGACCGGCCAACGTCCCGCAGATGTGCTCAAGATTGCAGCGACCGACTTGAACAATGGCTTTTTGCTGATTGGTCAGGGCAAGACCGAAAAACGTCTCCGTCTTCGTTTGGAGGATGCCGGAATCCAATCCGGCCTGAGTAGCTTCATCGACGACCTGCAAGAACGCAGAGCCGTCAATGGAATCCGCACGTCAACCTTGATAACTAACGCGTCTGGACTTCGGATGAGCCAACAGATGCTGCGTAATCGGTGGGACGACGCACGAGAGAAGGCAGCAATCAAAGCGTCAGCTGATGGTGATCCCGCGCTGGCAACGAGCATTCGTCAGTTTCAGTTCAAGGACATCCGGCCTAAAGCTGCAAGCGAGATCGAGTTGACGCATGCAAGCCGATTATTAGGTCACTCAACCGAGGAGATGACCAAGAAAGTATACCGACGAGTTGGAGAAATAGTTAGACCTACTAAATGAACCAGAGACGAGGAAATCCCCAAGAGCTTTCAGTCATTGGCACGCCAATGACTGAAGAGCATAACAATCAATCGCCAAGTTAAAGTATGAATGTTTTTCTACAGACATTTCTGACTTGGCCCCTTGAACCATACAGACCAAAATCCAGCCAATAAATCACATTGTAAAACGACTGTTCTTCTTCATTATACCTATCAAGAAGTGAAGACAGCCGATTTTTCGAGTATGTTTTAGCGCATTTGAGCGCACAATTCTTACGAACTTCATCATCGGAATCCTGAAGCACACTTAGAATAACGTCATCATCAATACTGACAAACTCTTTATCATTAATAGAGCAAATCAAGTGACGCTTAACCCTAAGAGAGCATTCTAGCTTCAAGATATCTGCCAGTCTATTCTTGCCGAGCTTCAGCAAAATTTTAACAGCTAAGGCTTGTGCATTTCGTGGAATCCCAAAACCACTTAGTAGCGATCCACTATCATCAAGTTTAAACCTGTCTACCAAAGACATAACGAGAGGAATATCTTGCCACTCACCAAATTGATATAAATACTCCAGATCCGCAACTATCGGAACGACCGTGGGATCTGAGAGAGAAGCACGAACAACTGCAACATCTTTTTTCGACTTCGTTTCAATTAGAACCGTGAGGGACTTACGTACAAATTTACCTATAATATGATTTTTTATAGAATCAAATTGCTTAATGATATCAACTGACGCGCCGCCCGCACTTTCCGCCCAGACAACAATCCTCTCACTATAAAAAGCTTCGAATCTATCAAGCAAATTACGAGTCAAATCATGGCGTGACGTTTCAATGTTCCTTCGGCAAAGCTCAATATAGGTATCGGGAATCAAGGGTAAATTTTTAAGAGTTCTCCTCTCCAACTCATCGCTATCCATAGCGGACAAGACCAATGGCTGATATTTTACCCAAACAGCATCTTCTTCAGTGGTCGGCTTAGACCGATCCTTCATAATTATGGCTTTAGCTTCATCCTCGCTTAAGCTAGCCCCTTGATTTAGCAGAGACTTTATTGCAAGCCCCCTTACGCTAGGCTCTGGGTCTTGCTGGACGGCTTCCACAAGATTATTCGCTAAAAGCCCCCTTAATATAAGCAATTCAATAGATCGTTCTCGCACCAATTTGTTTCTGTTGGTCATAGCAGCATCTAATTCATCGGACGAAATATGACTATGATTAAAAAATATCCGCCCAACAAGCTCCGCACTTAATGTAGCTGGCTGCAGTTCAGCAATCGCCTTCAATGCGGAGCCCACTCCTATACGCAACTTGATAGTTATATACGCCTCATTTGCCAATGTAATGGTCTGAGAATCGTTTTTGATAATCTCCTTGTGTATAGTATCCAAATCTTCCACAACCCCCATTACACAAAGATAGCGTAAGGCAGCATTTTTTACAGAGGGGTTCTTCTTTTCAGAAAACCATAAATTTAAATAATTCTCCCTTTTTAAAAAATCATCCTCCTTAATTTCAGTTTCTGTCAGAGCCATCACATCCAAGATAGAATTAACTATCGCATGCCCATCATCAGGTATCGTTAGTGTTAAGAAAGCCAAATGATAGAGTTCATTTTTCGGATGCTTCAGCCAAAACCACAAAGGGATATTTTGATATTGTAAATTTTTAGCTCCACTTTGAAGTAGGCCTAGCACTTCATGCTTATCAAACACGCACCCATCTTTATTTTTGTATATCAAATTACAATCATGCGGCCCTAGATAAATGACATCATTCAGACTATCGCCTAGTCCATTTGAAATCAACCTTAACCGAGCAACCTCAAATGGCTCCAACTTCGCGTTACTAGAAGCATCCCCATTACGACGAAGTATGGACTGAATAAAGTTGGCGCTCTGCCCCCTGATAGGGGCTTGATCAAAATTCTCGTTAATTTTTTCGCTGCTACTTTTTTCGATTTCTGCTTCAGGTGTGTGCGTTGCTTGAGGATGATTATCATTTAAATCTATATGATCAAAAACATAGTTAGAAATACATTTTCTAATTATGCCCTCAAACTCATCCAAGTTTTCGAAATCTTGAAAGAGCAACGATTTATTTTCTATTATACTCTTTCGAAATTTCATGACTCTCTGCAACTGCTCACCAGGGTCACTCATTGCTGGTGCATCAACCTTTTTGAAAAAAAGACTTATCAAAGGTTTTCTTTTTTGTTTGTTGCCAGTTGTAGCTATTGTAAATTCTTCTTCAAAGCCCGACTGATATTTACTTTCATTATCGGGGGCGCTTCCCCAACGCTTCCAAACAAGCCCAATAAAAACATCACACCGATCTAGGTCACGGTTAATTATTTCTTGAGGTCTTCCTGCACTAGATACCGTATCCTCCCATCCGACTAGCTCAATATGAATATTAAACTTTATCGAAAGCATAGAGTTCAGTTCATCGGCAACTTGTTTAGCAATTTTTCGCTCTGGAATCAAATCTCCTGGAGACGCTAAAAAAAAGCTTACGACCTTTCTGTTTCCTGCCACAGCCAATCCTCACATCCATCTGAATTTGGGTTTTCAACTTTTAGCATTGTTGAATAATCACAACTTTCATAGCGGCTGTCCACGGGGATATTAAGGATTTTGAGTCGGTAACCTGCTGAGGGATCAACGCCACATGGAAAAACCGATGTAGCATTATCTAATCCAGTTTTGGTCGAGCCCGCCTACCAGAATGGTATCGGGTCAAGGGGCCTCGTGGCGGGGACCGACGTCCGTGGCTTTTTTATATAAAGGGTGACAAGTTGCGGAAGCGATAGTAAATATTGCGGAAGTGATCCCAAGTCACAGGCAATAAAAAACCCCGTAGACGTTAATCTACGGGGTTTTTAAGAGTGGAGGCCGAGGTCGGAATCGAACCGGCGTAGGCGGATTTGCAATCCGCTGCATAACCATTTTGCTACTCGGCCTCAAACGATCAATGCCTTACAACCGACATTCACCGCATACAAACTTGAGTGGGCTGTGTGAAGCTTGCCTCTACTCTATCTCATTGAAAACATTGAAGTTTTTAATGCTTCAGTGCGTTCGATGGGCGCAATTATGTACTCATTTGCCAGGGCTTGCAACCCCTTGATTTCAAAAAATATTCTCTCAAGGGGCATCGATTCCCGTGGGCTACCCTACCGCCCGGCCTCTTCCTTGTCACGGATAACCTGCAATTGGTACTGCGGGTCCGCCTTGATCTGCTCTTCGGTAAACGGCAGCGGGCTGAGCTTTTTCTCGGAGAACGCCTGGGTCTGGTCCTTGAAGTATTTCGACGCCGGGTCGCTGGACAAGGAGAACGCCAGTACGCCCTCGGCCTTCGGGCCCTTCTCGTCAAACGTCACGATCTGCAGGTAGCTGCTGCCGCTGACCACCTCGCGTTTGCCATCCGCCCGAGGCACGCTTTGCATGGCGTTGTACACGCCCAGCTCTTGCGGGCCGCCATGGATCGGCGTTTGGCCCGAGACCTGGATATCACCCCAGCGGCTGTCGGCGGTCAGCCCGCGTTTGGCCACGTCGGCGGCTGACGCCAGCATCGCTTCACGCAGTGCCTTGGCTACCCCTGCCCGCTCAATTGCCAGCCCACGCGGCGTGGTCAAGGGTTGTGCCGGGTCGAAGCCCACCTTCCACGCATCGGGCGCCTGTGCCAGTTGCTCCGCCAGGTTGATGAAGTGCACCAGGCCCAGGCCGCTGTCGAGGTTGGCCCGCTGGTCCCAGCTTTTCAGGCTGTCGCACACTGATTTCACGCCGGCGTCGGCACCCGCGCAGAATTTCAGCAAGTCAGGCATGACCTGGCCGGCGAGGTACACCTGGTTGTCCATGATCATGTTCTGCAAGTCGACGACCTTGATCGGCTGCTTATCGAGTTCCTGCAAGCGCTGCAAGGCGAAACGGGCACGCGGGCCCAGGCCGATTTTTTCCTGGCTGATCACCGGTGAGAAACCGGTCAACGGAGCCTTGGGGTTGACCAGCCATGCCGAGTCGTTGGAGTGCTGCACATAGTCGGTGCGCTCAAGTTGCGGCAGTTGATCGGCCGGGAAGATCCCGGCCTGGGCGGCGCGCGGGTCTATGTCCCAGGCGCAGGCGCTGCGGGAGCCGTCGAGCATGATGAACTGCAGGCCGACGCGCGGGTCGCTGCACTGCGCGAGTTTTTTCGCGCTGACGTTCGGCACCACCGACAGGTTCATGTACAGGCTCTGGCCCTGGTCATCCGCCGCCACGGTGTTGACCCACGGGATGCCTTGCAGGGTGTGCACCGAGGCTTGCAGGTCCTTGAGGTTCGCGGCGCGGTTCATCGCGTACCACTGTTGCAGCACCCGGTCGTTGCCCAGGTTCGCATCCCGCAGGCTGAAGGCATATTTGTTGTCCCAGTCCAGCTTGCCCGGCCATTGCACCACCGGGCCGAACTGCGAGCTGTAGACGGTGCGGGACTGTTGCTTGGTAGTGCCGTCGGCGGCTTTCACCGTCACCTTGATCGTGGCTTTGTCCATGGGCACGGATTTGCCGTCCAGCAGGTAGCGGGTCGGGTCTTTCGGGTCCAGGGTCAGGCGGTACAGGGTGAAGTGTTTGGAGGTATCGACCGTGTGGGTCCAGGCCACGTGCTGGTTGAAGCCGATGTTGATCACCGGCAGGCCCGGCAAGGCAGCGCCCATCACATCCAGTTGGCCGGGAATGGTCAGGTGCATCTCGTAGAAACGCATGCCGCCCACCCAAGGGAAATGCGGATTGGCCAGCAGCATGCCGCGGCCGTTGAACGAACGGTCGCGGCCCACGGCAACGGCGTTGCTGCCGCGGTCCAGGGCGAAACGCTGCTGGTTGGCGGCGGCCACCTCAAACGCCTTGGCGTTCATTTGGGCGACGGCATTCGGCGGCGTGGCGCCCACCAAGGCCTCGGCAAACTGGCCGACGCCACCTTCCACCAGCAGCCGGCGGGTCACCTTGACCAGGTCTTCAGCCGTGATCGGCCGCACCCATGCCGCCTGGCACTGCGCCGGCAAACCCTGGGCGGTACGCTCCTTGAGGTAACGGTTGTAGCCGGCGACATACCCTTCGATGCGCTGCTGCATCGCCGGGGTCTGTGCCTTCCAGAACGCCGCAACGGCCTCGGGCGTGTTCAGCCAGGTGAAGAACACGTCGTTGGTGAGGTTGTTGCGCCCTTCCAGGGTGGCCTGCTCAGGGCCAAAGTACCTGGCGCGCTCGCCGTTGACCGTCACCACCTCATTGGCCAACAGGCAGAGGTTGTCCTGGGCGTAGGCGTAACCGATGCCATAACCCAGCCCGCGCTCGTCGCTGGCCCGGATATGCGGGACACCAAAACCGGTACGGCGAATCTCGGCCGAGGCCTGTTGTTCCTGCACCCGCGCCGTGGCGCAAAGACTCAGCCCCAGCAACGCCCCAGCCACGCACACCCTGAACAACCCGTTGGAAATAATCACGCAGACTCCACAGCCAAATTAAACACCGTGACGAGGGACAGCTTCGCCAACACCTCAGTAAAGACGTAAACACCCGGAAAAATTTAGAAGATCCACGGCGTGAGCCAACGTTATTTATGTCTCCAGGATGTTACCGACAAAATTTCTACATCCTGCACTTCATGATTTCGGCTGCTCGTACGTCTTATTAGGTAAGAGCACCATCATTTTCCTGATCAGGCTCTGATAAGGAGTTTTTGCATGTACAACCCGCAACTGCCCACGGAAGGACACTCATCCATGCATGACGGCGCGTTTGGCTCCGGCAACCAGGCGTTCGGCAAGGCGCCGGAACACGGCAACCAGCGCATTCGTCATTTGCTCAAATGTTTTGGCCTGCGCACCAGCCTGATCCGGCTGAAAGTCATCGACGCCCTGCTGACCGCCGCCGACAACCAGCGCACCCTCGGCGTGCGGGGCGTGCACAGCCATTTGCTGGAGCTGGGCATCCCGCTGTCGTTTCTCAGCGTGCGCGAGGTGCTCAAGCGCCTGTGCATCGAAGGCGTGATCACCCTGAACGCCGACAAGAGCTACAGCCTGCACGAGCAGGCTGCCAAAGTCCTGGAGGGCCGGGCCTGACTTACAGGTTAGGCTTGACCTTGCGGCGCATCACACCGTTGATCACCACCACGGTCACCGCCACGGCAATGGCGATGTACTGGAACGTTTTCTCGCTGATGACCCCGTTGGTCTGCAGGTAGGACAGGCCAAACATCGTCCCCAGCACCACCAGGGAAATCAGAATCGAATATTTCAGACGTTGCTTTTGGGTCATGACGGGTTCCTGAAGCTGAAAAATTGTATCCACTTTGTATCGACGGCCACACCAAGCACATACCCATTGCCGGGGATGGACTGGGGTCGGCGGGGTCTCATGTTACAGGCGATGAAAAACTTTGGCTTGCACAACGCCTGATTGAACCTGTGAGCACCCTAGAGGATTTTGAAATGCTTCGTCGAATCACACTGCTGATTCCCTTGCTGATCATGCTGAGCATGAGTGGCTGCATCATATTCCCCCACGGCGGTGGCGGTTGGCACGACCATCGCTACAGCGAAGGCGGACCTGGGTATTACCATCGCTGATCGCGCCGCATAAACAACAAACCCGACATCTCGTCGGGTTTGTTGTGAAAGGCCAGGCCTAACTGTTTGCACCATGCACCCAACGCTGATGCAACCACCGCGCAAACGCGTCCAGGGCAAACCCCAACAGGCCGATCAGCAGCACCATCGCCATCAGCTCCGAGTAAGCCAGCCGGTCGCGGGTGTCGAGGATGTAATAACCCAGCCCGGCACTCACCCCGAGCATCTCGCACGGCACCAGCACGATCCACAGAATGCCGATGGCCAGGCGCACACCCGTCAGCACATGCCCCATCACCCCGGGAATAATCACCCGGCGCAAGGTTTCCCAGCGCGTGGCGCTCAGGCTTTTGCTCAGTTGCAGCCAGCGCGGGTCGAGCTGACGCACGCCCGCCGCCGTATTAAGCAGAATCGGCCACACCGCCGCGAACGCCAGCAGGAAGTAGATCGGCTGGTCGCCCACCCCCATCAACATCACCACGATGGGCATCCACGACAGCGGCGAGATCATCCGCAGAAACTGGAAGGCCGGCGTGGTCGCCGCCTCCAGCTTGCGCGAACTGCCCACCAGCAAGCCCAACGGCACGCCAATCAGCAACGCCAGGAACAGCCCGACGAAAATCCGCTTGAGGCTCACCGCAATGTTCAGGTACAGCTCGCTGCGCCCCAACAATTCCCACAGGCTGGCGAAGGTCGCCGACAGCGAAAACCGCGCAGACAAACCGTCTGCACTGCCAAACACCTTCACTCCCAGCCACCAGAGCAACAACAAGCCAGCCAGCCCGCTCAAGCCGAGCAGCCAGCCCGGCAACGCCAAGGTTTTGCCGTGGTTCAAACGCCAATCTCCTCGTTTCGCTCGAAGCCTTCCGGCAGACCGAAGGTCTTCATGCCGCCGACTGCCGCGATGGCGTTACGCACAAAGCGGTCATCCACCAGGTCTTTGGCAACGAAGGCAGGGTCGAGGTCGGCGAGGAATTTCTTGTCGCCCTCGATCAGCGTGTCTTTCAGGCGGCGGACCAGTTCTTCGGTGTAGCTCGGGAACGGGTACGGTTGGAAGTCGATGCGGTGTTCGTCCCAGTTGGCGTGCTGGATCGCGCCGTCGGCGAGGTACGCCGCACGATCGCTGGCAGCCGGCGCCAGGACTTTGCGCAGCACCGGTTCAGCGTGCGGGGTGTAGCGGTTCTCGCCGTCCTTGGACAGCAGCTTCACCGCTTCTTCGCGGTTGTCGCGGGTCCAGACCTGGGCCTTGACGATGGCACTCACCACCTTCTGCGACCATTCCGGGCGGTTGGTCAGGTCGTGCTCGTGCATGAACACCACGCAGCAGGCGTGGTTGCGCCACACATCGCCGGTGAAGCGCTGCACACGACCCACATTGAGGTTTTCCGCCAGGGCGTTGAACGGCTCGGCGACGATGTAGCCGTCAATGCGCTTGCTGGCCAGGGCCGGCGGCATGTCCGAGGGCGGCAATACGATCAGGTTGACCTCGTTGGCGGCAATCGCGCTGCCGGCGGCGCGGGCCACCGGGGTCAGGCCGTTGTCGCGGAACAGCTGCTGCACCACCACGTTGTGGATCGAGTACCAGAACGGAATCGCCACCGACTTGCCGCCCAGTTGCTTCACGTCGGTAATCCCCGGGGACACGGTCAAGCCCGAGCCGCCCACGTGGTTCCAGGCCACGACCTTGGCCGGCACCTTGCTGCCATAACGGGCCCACACGGTCATCGGCGACAGCAGGTGAATCACGTTGACCTGTCCCGAGATAAACGCCTCGATCACCTGGGCCCAGCTGCGTAACAGCACCGGGCGCTCGGCCTTGATGCCTTCGGCTTCGAACAGGCCATTGTTGTGGGCCACCAGCAGCGGCGTGGCGTCGGTGATCGGCAGGTAGCCGATGCGCACCGGTGCGTCCGGCTCACTGGCCGCTCGGGCCTGCAAGCTGCTGAGCAGTGGCAAGGCCCCGGCGGCACTGAGCACGGCCGAGAGTTTGAGAAAGTCACGGCGCGAGTGAGTGAGGTCATCCAGACACATGGCAAGGCTCCAGCAGTTCATTGGGTTGGGGGTTAGTGCGGCTCGCCTGCCGTAGGGTTTTGAGAATCTCGATGCGCAGGATGCCGATGGCTTCCACCTGTTCTTCCCGCGGTTGCGGCAGGTCGATGCGCCATTCGCCGAGGGTCCGCGCCGGGCGGTTACCCAGTAGCAGAATCCGGTCGGACAGCAGCAGCGCTTCGTCGATGTCATGGGTGATCAGCACCGCCGCCGAGCCTTGCTCGCGATTGACCTTGAGCAGCAAGTGCTGCATGTCGGCACGGGTCACTTCATCCAGGGCACCGAAGGGTTCGTCCAGCAGCAACACCTGCGGCTGGCGGGCCAGGCAGCGGGCCAACGCGGTGCGCTGGGCCATGCCGCCGGACAGCGCCGCCGGGAATTGCTGGCGAGCGTGTTCAAGGCCCACGGCGTGGATCGCGTGGTCGATCCGGCTGCGTCGCTCTTCAGGGCTGAGGTGCGGCTGGCGGGCGAAGTCCAGGCCGAAGGCCACGTTCTTTTCCAGGCTCAGCCAGGGCAACAGGCTGGGGTCCTGGAATGCCACCGCCACTCGCGGATGCGGGCCGTCCAACGGCTCGCCCAGCAGGCTGATGCTGCCGCCCTGGGGCGCCTGCAAACCGGCCAGCACCCGCAGCAGGCTGGACTTGCCAACGCCGCTGGGGCCGAGGATCGACACCACTTCACCCGGCTGCAGTTGCAGGTCAAAACCTTCCAGCACCGAATTACCCGCGTACCCCAGGCAAATCCCCTGGGCGTGCAATACCGCCTGGCTCATAGATTGGCCTGACGGTTCAACTCGGTGCGCAACTGCACCAGGCTCGGGGTCACGATCGGCACAAATGCCGACTCGCGCCAGCGCCGGGCAAAGCCGCTGCCGTGGGCGGTCAAATAGGCCTTGCCGCCGCTGGCTTGCAACTCAAGCTGAACAGCGCTGGCAGCAATTTCGGCGAGGGCAATGCGCAGGCGGAACAACGGCACCGGCTCAGTACCGAAGCGGCCACTGAGCAGGCCTTTCTTGAGGTCGTTGACTGCCTGCTCCAGCGAGGTACGCAGCACTTCCAGTTCTTCGCGCAATACGGTGCGGCTGGAGCCCAAGTGATTGGCCACCTCGGCCAGCGAACGCCGGGCCAGGCCGATGGACATGCCACATTGCAAACCGAGAAACGCCGGGCGTACGGCCGGCAGGAACTTGCGTGCGTCCTCGTGCAGCAGCCAGTCGCGGCTCAGTTCCACGGCTTCAAAGCCAAGGGCTGCGGTGTTGCTCGATTGCAGGCCCAACAGCTCCAGGTCGCGGGAGCGTTGCAGGCCACTCACCGAATCCGGAATCGCCAGGATAAACGGCGCGCCGCCCTGGGCATGCTCGATGGCCGCCGCCACCACAAACCCGTTCTTGCGCAGATTGGTCACCCAGTGCAGGCGGCCATTGAGGTTCCAGCCGTCATCCGTCGGCTCGGCGCTGATTTGCAGCGTCTCGATACCAGACAAAAACTTCATCGCGTTGGACAGCCCGGTCGCCCCCGCGAGCTTGCCGCTCAGCAGGTCCGGCAGCAATTGCTCACGCAGCCGCTGGTTAGGGCTTTGCAGCAGATATTCGATAAACGAGCGTTGGCCCCAGCACACAAACGCCGAGGCCAGGGAATGGCTGGCCACATCGGCGATGGCTTCCACCGCGCCGGTGACATCGCCGCCCAGGCCACCGAGGTCCTTGGGCACACCGATACGTAATACATTGGCCTCTGCCAGCCGTGGCAGCACTTCCTGCGGATCGCAACTGCCCACATCCAGGGCCTGCGCTTGAACATCGAGCCAACGGCTCAAGATTGGGTCAAGCATTCATGTTTCTCCTTGTTACAGCATGTTTACCATCGCGAACGCTTGCGCGCCTTCAGCTTGCCGGTTTTTCCCAACGGTATTGCGCCAGCTCCGGGTTCAGCGGGGTGCGGGCAAACACGTTGGCGAAATTGCACAGGGTGGCCAGGCTCACCCCCAGGATAACTTCCAGCGCATTACCGTCGGTGTAGCCCGCCTCACGGAACGCGGCAAAGCCGGCATCGCTGACATCACCGCGGGTGGCGATCACTTCCCGGGTGAACTCGGCGAGTGTCTCATAACGCGCGTTGGGCAGTTCACCACGCTGGCGCAGGGCGTCGATCACGTCTTCCGGCAGCTTGGCCTTGTTGCGCGCTACGGCAGTGTGCCCGGCGACGCAGAAATCGCAACCGTGGGTGGTGGCGGCAATCAGCTGCACCACCTCACGGTCGGCCAGGCTCAGGTCAGACTTGGCGTTCAGGCCGGACACGGTGATGTAGGTTTCCAGTGCCGCCGGGGCATTGGCCAGCACCGCCAGCAGATTGGGGATGAACCCGGAACCCTTCAGGGCATTTTCCAGAAAGGGCTTGGCCGCCTCAGGAGCGGTTTCCAGGGTTAGCATCGGTACGCGGGACATGGAGTGGTCTCCTCATGGATTCGTGTACCAAGTCTGTTGGTTATAAAAAATCCGCTCAATAGTCTAAAGTAGCGATTACTTGCTCTAGAGTCTTTCCGTTAGATGAATTCGTCCAGTGCGCTTGTCGATTGGTTATTAGATAGCCTTGAACTCAACACCAGCCTGTTTCACGTCGGGCGCTACTGCGGCGACTGGCACGCCAGCACCCACGGTTTGGCCAGCGCGAGTTTTCATCTGGTGGTGCAAGGCCAATGCTGGATGCACATCGACGGCGACTTGACGCCCTACCCGCTGAACAATGGCGACGCGGTTTTCCTGCTGCGGGACCTGGCGTACCGCTTGTCCAGCGATGGCACCGCCGCCGGCGCCCAGGAATGCCCGCGCCAACCGATGGTGGCGCTGGACAGCCAGGCGAGCGATGGTGTGGGCCTGGTGTGCGGGTTCTTTCATTTCCAGTCCGGGTTGTCGGCGATGATCGTCGACAGCCTGCCCGCCTGGATCATCCTGCGGGCCGGCGACCCTTCGTTGACCGCCGCGCGTAACCTGTTCGATCTGATCCTGCAGGAATGCGAGCGCACACCGGCGCCCTCGCCCGCGCTGCTGGAGCGCCTGTGCCACCTGCTGTTTCTGTATGTGCTGCGCCAGCAAGTGCTGGACAACACCGAACTCGGCGGCCTCGCGGCCCTGGCCCGGCAACCGGCATTTGCCGGCCTGCTGGAGCAGTTGATCGCCCGCCCCGCCGATCCCTGGACCCTGGAAAGCATGGCGGCCTGCACCGGTTTGTCGCGCTCGGCGTTTTTCAAGCGCTTCAATGAGCTGTGCGGCCAGTCGCCGGGGCAAGTGCTGCTGATGATGCGCGTGCGCCACGCCTGCCAATTGTTCAAGCAGGACCAGACGGTGGCGGAGGTAGCCCTGGCCGTAGGCTATCAATCGGTGGCCGCCTTCACCCGGGCCTTCCACAAAGTCACCGGCTTCCAGCCCGGTGCCTATCGCAAGGCTCAAGGCTGACGCTGCAACCCATTGTCGGGCCGAGCACACAGGTCCACCAGCCAATCGACAAAGACCCGCACCCGTTGTGACAACTGGCGGTGCGGCGGGTACAGCGCGGTCAATGGCAACTTCGGCGGTTGCAGGTCCGCCAACACCTCCACCAACGTGCCCGCTTCCAGCTGGCGAACGGCGTGATAGTAAGGCGTCTGCACCAAGCCATAACCCGCTTCACAGGCCGCCAGGTAGCCGTCGGCGCTGTTCACTGCGACTTGCTTGGGCAAGTCCACCAACCGTATGTCATTGCCCATCTGGAACTCCAGGCCATAGCGCTTGCCGCTGGTGCTGGAGAAATATTCGACCACCAGATGGCCGGTCAAATCATCCAGTGTCGACGGCATGCCGAACTGCTGCACGTAGCCGGGACTGGCGCAGGTCACCTGGTCCATCATTGCCAGCGGCCGCGCCACCAGTGACTCGTCCAGCGCCAGGCCACCGCGCAACACGCAGTCCACACCTTCGCGGATGAGGTCTACCGGGCGGTCGTTAAGGCCGATTTCCAGGTCGATCTGCGGGTAGCGCGCGGTGAACTCCGGCAGCGCCGGAATCACCAGGAACCGGCCGATCCCCGACGGCATATCAATGCGCAACGTACCGCGCGGGTTGCGGCGGCTGGTGGAGAACACCGCCTCGGTTTCCTCAAGGTCGGCCAGCAGGCTCACACAACGCTGATAGTAGGCGGCGCCGTCGAGGGTCGGGCTGACCTGGCGCGTGGTGCGCTGCAACAACTGCACGCCCAGGTGCGCTTCCAGTTGCTTGATCAGGATCGTTACCGAGGCGCGCGGCAGTTGCAGGCTGTCGGCCGCCTTGGCAAAGCCGCCCAATTCGACAATCCGCACGAACACACGCATCGCATTAAAACGGTCCACGGGCGGGCTTCCTTCAGGGATTGTTTAGAATTTCATAATAGTGATAGTGGTTTTAGCCGGTTTATCCCGCTTTTGTCGAGGGCAACAATGGCGCCCTTCCCTACACAGGAGCTGAACCCATGCACACTCGTCAACTCGGCAAAAACGGTCCCCAGGTTTCCGCCATCGGCCTCGGCTGCATGGGCATGACCGATTTCTACACCACCGGCACCGACACCACCGAAGCCATATATACCCTGCACCGCGCCCTGGAGCTGGGGATCAACCTGCTGGACACCGCCGACATGTACGGCCCCCACACCAACGAAGCGCTGATCGGCAAGGCCATCGCCGGCAAGCGCGACCAGGTGTTTCTCGCCAGCAAGTTCGGCATCGTGCGCGACCCGTCGAACCCGGCGTTGCGTGGCGTGAATGGCCGGCCGGAGTACATCCGCAGTGCCATCGACGGCACCTTGAAACGCCTTGGCGTAGAAACCCTCGACCTGTATTACCAGCACCGCATCGACCCGGAAGTGGCGATTGAGGAAACCGTCGGCGCCATGGCTGAACTGGTCAAACAAGGCAAGGTGCGCTACCTGGGCTTGAGTGAAGCCTCGGCCGCCACCCTGGAGCGCGCCCACAACGTGCACCCCATCTGCGCCCTGCAAAGCGAATATTCCCTGTGGAGCCGCGACCAGGAAGACAACGGCTGCCTCGCCGCCTGCCAGCGCCTGGGCATTGCATTTGTGCCCTATAGCCCGCTGGGCCGTGGTTTCCTGACCGGCGCCCTGAAAAGCCCGGACGATTTTGCGGCGGATGACTACCGCCGCTTCAGCCCGCGTTTTCAGGGCGAGAACTTTGCGAAAAACCTGTTGCTGGTGGAACAAGTGCAGGCACTGGCCGCCGATAAGGGCGTGACCGCCGGGCAGTTGGCGTTGGCCTGGGTATTGGCGCAAGGGGACTACCTGATCCCGATCCCCGGCACCAAGCAGCGCAAGTACCTGGAAGAGAATGTCGCGGCACTGGAGGTCAAGCTGAACCCGACCGAATTGGCGGCCCTGGAAGCGATCTTCCCGGCCAATGCAACCGCCGGATTGCGTTACCCGGAAGAAGTCATGCAGATGCTGGATAAATAATCCGGCCGGTCTGGATCGGGGCTGGCGTGCCAGCTCCGATCATTCAACGCATGCCGTGCAACTTTCTTGCACCATGGTACCTAAAGCTCCCCCGTCCCAAGCCGATAGCCCTTCGAAGCTCTAACAAAGCCGCGTCGCACAATAAACGCTTCGTAAGGACGACCCCATGCCCTCATTGCGCTCTATCCAAGCCCGTTACACCCTGTTCCTGGTGCTGTTCGTCCTGTTGTTATTCGTATTGACGGTCGTGGGCGTCGGACAGTTGGTGGCGCCCACGCTGCGCCACACCGAAGAACAGGTGGTGCTCAATCGCATTGCCGAAGTGGCCGGGCAGATCCAGGGCGAGTTGAACAAGGTCCAGGCCCAGCAACGCACCATCACCCAAACCATCCCGCTGCTGGACAGCGACGCCATCGACAAGGTGCTGCCCGGCCTGGTGGACCAGTACGGCGAATTGAAAGTGTTCGGCGGCGGCATCTGGCCCCTGCCCAACCAGCGCACGCCGGGGCGTAACAAGCACAGCACCTTCTGGCACCGCGATGCCTCGGGCAAGCTGGCGGTCAATACGTTCTGGAACAGCGACGCGGCCCCCAATTATTACGACCAGAGCTGGTACAAGGGCGGGCTCGCCTCACCCCGTGGCCAGTGCGCCTGGGCGGCAGCCTACAAGGATGACGCCAGCCAGGAGCCTCGCACCAACTGCGCGATGGCGATCCAGCGTGACGGCGCGGCGTACGGCGTCGCCACCATCGACGTGACACTGGGGTTCTTCAACGACCTGGTGGCCAGCAAGGAAAAAGACCTCAGCGCCGAAATGCTGATCGTCGAAGGCGACGGCAAGATCATCAGCAACAGCACGCGCATCAGCGGCCCGGTGGTGTTGAAGAACATCAGCGAACTGACCGGCACTTCCGCATTTGCGGCCCAGGTCAGCGCCGGCCTGGCCCATCGCGACCAATCCCTGCAGCGCAGCGAGTTCGACAACCAGGGCGTGGCCAGCACGTTCTTCATGCGCCCGATCGAAGGTACGCCCTGGTTCCTCGCCACCGCACTGCCGACCTCGCTGATCACCGCCCAGCGTGATGACGTTTTAGGCACCCTGGCGATGCTGCAAATCCCGATGATCCTGCTGCTGGTGCTGCTGCAGGTGTATGCCATCCGCCAGTTGGTGCACCGGATGACCGCGCTGAAGACCAATATCGACGCGCTGTCCAACGGCGATGCCGACCTCACCCGGCGCATCACCATCCGCGCCGAGGACGAACTGGGGGCGATCGGGCATTCGGTAAACCGCTTTATCGTCTACCTGCAAAACATGATCGGCGAGGTGACCGAGGCCACCGGCGCCATGTCGTCGAGCCTCGCACAGCTGCAGCAGACGTCGGCCCAGACCAACCAGATCCTGGTGCGCCATGCCTCGGAAACCGACCAGACCGTCACCGCCATCACCGAGATGAGCTCCACCGCCGACACCGTGGCCGAGAATGCGGCCGAAACCGCCGCGTTCACCCAGCGCGCCAACGAGCACGCCGACCGTTCGCGGGTGGTGGTGGGTGAAGCCTCCCGCAGCGTCAGCGCGTTGATCGGCGAGGTCTCCAGTGCCACCCACACCGTGGAAAACATGCGCCAGGACGCCGCGCGCATTACCGAAACCCTCGGGGTGATCGGCGCCATTGCCGGCCAGACCAACCTGCTGGCCCTCAATGCCGCCATCGAAGCCGCCCGGGCCGGCGAACAAGGCCGGGGGTTTGCGGTGGTCGCCGACGAAGTGCGCGCCCTCGCCGCCCGCACCCAGGCCAGCACCTCGCAGATCAACGAAATGCTCGCACGCCTGACCACCGGCGTGAGTTCCTCGGTGACCGCCATGGAAGCCACCCAGGCCAGCTGCCAGTCCGCAGCTGATGCCACCGCACGGGTGAACACGGGCTTGGATGAGATGGCCGGCTCCGTCAGCCATATCAACAACCTCAGCACCCAGATCGCCACTGCCGCCGAGCAGCAAAGCGCGGTGACCGAGGAAATCAACCGCAGCATGGTGCACATCCGCCATATGGTCGAAGAGCTGGTGCAAAGCGGCCACGCCACGGAACACAACACCCAGAGCCTGCTGGATGCAAATGGCCGGGTTATTGCATTGATGGGACGCTTCAAGGTGCGTTGAAAAATAGCCTGCCGACTCCCGTGCAATGTGCGGGAGCCGGACTATTCTGACAGCTCAAAGTGCTTAGTCTCGCCACACAGGAGGTGTGTCATGCATGCAGTTGAGCACCCGATCCGCCTGGAGCGGATCAGTCAGGAACGCTACATCCAGGCCCCTATCGAAACTGTTTACGACTATGTCACCCAACCGGATCGCTGGCATGAATGGCATCCGACTTCCTTGGGCGCCGACACCGGTATCACCGGTTCATTACCCACCGGGCACCGTTTTACCGAAACCATCGACCTGCTGGGCGTGCGGGTACCCATGAGCTATCGCGTGCAGATTGCGCAGCGACCGCGGGAGTTCAAGACGGCGTTCACTTCGTTGGCCGTCGACGGTTGTATCCACTATCTGCTGCAAACCCAGGGCAGCGGCACACTGTTCAAGCGCATCCTGACCTATGAAACCGAACTGCAACTGACCACCTTGCATGAGCGCATGGTTGCGCTGTCCAATCAGGCCCTTGATCAGCTCAAGCGGCGCCTGGAATCCTCGATTACCTGACAAAACCGTCATCCCCCCCCTCAGTTTTCCGACAGCACCAGGCCGTTATTCTGGTGCTGTCGGTTTTTCGTAAAACCTCGTAACACTCCCGGGAAATCCTTTTGTAAAAAGCACGGAGAATGGCCGCCTGTTGCCCTTTATCTGACGAGATGATGATGAAAACCACCCTGCGACTGGCCGCACTGTCGGCCCTGCTTATGAGCCCCTTGGCCCAGGCCGCCGAGTTGATCCCGATTGATGTGCACCGCGATGCCAACTGCGGTTGCTGCAAGAAGTGGATTGCCCACCTGGAAAACAACGGTTTCAAGGTCAATGACCATGTGGAACCCAACATGAGTGAGGTCAAGCAACGCCTGGACGTGGCGCCGCGCCTGGCGTCGTGCCACACCGGCGTGATCGACGGCAAGTTTGTCGAAGGCCATGTGCCTGCCGACCAAGTGCTCGCCTTGCGCAAGCGTGATGACTTGCTGGGTATTGCGGCACCGGGCATGCCCATGGGCTCGCCGGGCATGGAGATGGACGGCAGCAGTGATGCCTATCAAGTCATCGGCCTGACCCGTGAAGGCAAGGACGTGGTGGTGGCTGACTACCCGGCACGCTGATTGATGCTTGCCGGTTACCTGGGACTGTTTTTCGCCGCCTTCGGCGCCGCCACGCTGTTGCCGATGCAGTCGGAGGCGGTGCTGGTGGGGCTGTTGATCAGCGGGCATTACAGCCTGTGGCTGCTGCTTGCGGTTGCAACGCTTGGCAACGTATTGGGTTCGCTGGTCAATTGGCTGTTGGGACGCTCGGTTGAGCGCTTCAAGGAGCGGCGCTGGTTTCCGGTCAGCCCGAAACACCTGGAGAAGGCCCGCACCCACTATCAACGCTGGGGTCATTGGTCGTTGCTGCTCAGTTGGGTGCCGGTCATTGGCGACCCATTGACGCTGGTGGCCGGGGTGATGCGCGAGCCGTTGTGGCGGTTCCTGCTGCTGGTGACCCTGGCCAAAGGGGCGCGTTACGGGGTATTGGCCATGCTGACCCTGCACTGGATTTAATCTCCCGTTAATCCCCCCGCCACAGCATCCGGGCACTGTTCCCGGAGCCAATACCAATGTCCAAAATCCGCTCATTGTGTGTCGCCAGCCTGCTGCTCGGCAGCGTCCTGCCCGCCTTCGCCGCCACTGAAGGCCCAACCTACGGCCCCGAACTGCAAGGCTTCCAATACCCTTATCCAGTGGAACACTTCACCTTCCAGTCCCAGGGAAAATCCCTGCAAATGGGCTAC
The DNA here is from genome assembly GCF_013386765.1 of Pseudomonas yamanorum. Taxonomy (GTDB): domain Bacteria; phylum Pseudomonadota; class Gammaproteobacteria; order Pseudomonadales; family Pseudomonadaceae; genus Aquipseudomonas; species Aquipseudomonas yamanorum_A. The sequence goes on along the minus strand of NZ_JACARE010000006.1, from coordinate 120,665 downwards.
ATGGACGTTCCCGCCAACGGCAAGGCCAATGGGCGCAGCATCGTGCTGATGCACGGCAAGAACTTCTGCGGCGCCACCTGGGATGCCTCGATCAAGGCCTTGAGTGACGCCGGCTACCGGGTGATCGCTCCCGACCAGATCGGTTTCTGCACCTCCAGCAAACCGGACAATTACCAGTACAGCTTCCAGCAACTGGCGATCAACACTCACCAGTTGCTGGAAAAACTCGGCATTCAAAAGGCCACGCTTCTTGGCCATTCCACCGGCGGCATGCTCGCCACGCGCTACGCCCTGCTATATCCGGAACAAACCGAACAACTTGCACTGGTAAACCCTATCGGCCTGGAAGACTGGAAAGCCATTGGCGTGCCCTATCGCAGCGTTGACCAATGGTACGAGCGCGAGCTGAAGCTCACCGCCGACGGCATCCGCAACTACGAACGCGACACCTACTACGCCGGCCACTGGAAGCCAGAATACGAGCGCTGGGTGCAGATGCTCGCCGGTATGAACAAGGGCCCCGGCCACACCGTGGTGGCATGGAACTCGGCGCTGATTTACGACATGATCTTCACCCAGCCGGTGTACTACGAGTTCAAGGACCTGCAGATGCCCACCCTGCTGCTGATCGGCACAGCCGACAACACCGCCATTGGCAAAGACATCGCCCCACCGGCGGTCAAGGCGAAGATCGGCAACTACGCGGTATTGGGCAAGCAGGTGGCCAAGTTGATCCCCCACGCCACCCTGGTGGAATTCCCGGGCCTGGGCCATGCGCCGCAAATGGAAGAACCGGCACAGTTTCACAAGGCGCTGTTGCAAGGGCTGAATGCCCTCTAATCCAACCTTTTTCGAGGCACGCGTGAATGTCGGTACAGATCGCAGTGATTGATGATTGGCAGAATGTGGCCAGTGGCGTGGTGGACTGGTCAGTCCTGGCGTCGGTCGGCCAGGTGCATTTCCTCCACGAGTACCCCGCAGATACCGCGACGCTGATCGAGCGCTTGCAGGGTTTCGAAGTGATCTGCGTGATGCGCGAGCGCACCACGTTTGACCAGGCCCTGCTGCAAGGCTTGCCCAAGCTCAAGCTGCTGGTGACCGGCGGCATGCGCAACGCGGCCATCGACATTCCCGCCGCCAAGGCCCTGGGCATCCAGGTGTGCGGCACCGACAGCTACAAACACGCCGCCCCGGAACTGACCTGGGCACTGATCATGGCCTCCACCCGCAACCTGCTGGCCGAAGCCAATTCCCTGCGCGCCGACGGCTGGCAGGTGGGCCTGGGCGGCGATCTGTACGGCAAGACCCTGGGCATTCTCGGCCTGGGCAGCATTGGCCAGAAGATCGCCAAGTATGGCCAGGCATTCGGCATGCGCGTGATTGCCTGGAGCGAAAACCTCACCCCGGAACGCGCCGCCGAGACCGGCGTGACCTGGGTCAGCAAGCGTGAGCTGTTTGAACAGGCGGATGTGTTGTCGATTCACCTGGTGCTCAGCGACCGCAGCCGCGGGCTGGTGGACGCCGAGGCGCTGGGATGGATGAAGCCTGCGGCGCACCTGGTGAATACGGCGCGCGGGCCGATTGTCGATGAGGCGGCCTTGATTGACGCACTGGCCAATGGCCGGCTGGCAGGCGCGGCACTGGATGTCTACGCCCAGGAGCCGTTGCCTGCCGGGCACCCGTTCCGCCAATTGCCGAATGTGTTGGCCACGCCACACGTCGGTTATGTCAGCGAGCAGAATTACCGCCAGTTCTACGAGCAGATGATCGAAGACATTCAGGCGTGGGCCAAAGGCGTGCCTGTCCGCGCACTATAGCGGTGCACTCCTCCCCCCCGTAGTAGCAGCTGTCGAGCGCCAGCGAGGCTGCGTAGGGCGCGACCCGGTTCAGAATCGGCAGTGCGCCCGACGCAGCCTCGCTGGCGCTCGACAGCTGCTACTACGGAAGCGGTACCGGCGCTAGGGACGCTACGGTGCGGATGAAAAAAATTTGTCCTACAAAATTCCCCCACAGACCCCACGGGCTCTGGGATCTGTCCTAGACTCATGACCGATGGGTCCGTTCCAAAACAAAAACCCCGCAAAAAATCGAAACTTTCGAACTCTGCCGTAGGTCAGGTTTAAGGTAAGGCGAGCGCTGACGGTTCACGCCGAATGCCCGTCCATCCACTCTATTTAAGACTCCAGCACAACTGGCATAAGGCTTGCCAGTCTGTGTAGCGCTTGTGCGCCTGGCCGCAGGATGCGGTCAACCTTCGCTGATTGCCATATGCCATCAGCCGACCAACACATGGGAGAGAACTATGATCAGTGCCGCTGTAGATACTCAGGGAGAGCGTTTTAGTCAGCCGGTTGGCGGGCCGACCTCACTGGCCGACCTGCCGAACGCGCTGCGGCCGGTACAGAGTCAGAATCCCAACCGCAAGAAAGTGCTGTTTGTCACCTCCGAACTGGCTGACCTGGTGAAAACCGGCGGCCTGGGAGACGTGTCCGCCGCCCTGCCCCGCGCCATGGCGCACCTGCACGATGTGCGGGTGCTGATCCCTGGCTACCCGCAGGTGCTGGACAGCGACAACCCCATTCATATCATCGGTGAGCTGGGCGGCCACGCCGCATTGCCACCGTGCAAGATCGGGCGCATGGACCTCAAGGATGGCCTGGTCATCTACGTGCTGATCTGCCCCGAACTGTATGAGCGTGAAGGCACGCCCTACGGCGCCAACAACGGCCGTGACTGGCCCGACAACCATATCCGCTTCGCCCGCCTGGGCCTGGCCGCCGCCGATATTGCCGCCAACCTGGCACAGATCCACTGGTGCCCGGACCTGGTGCACGCCCATGACTGGCCCGCCGGCCTGGCACCCGCCTACATGCACTGGCGTGGGTCACGCACCCCGACGCTGTTCACCATTCATAACCTGGCCTACCAGGGTGTGGTCAGCCTGGCCTCGTGCCCGGAACTGGGGATTCCCGAACACGCCTTGCAACAGGAAGGCATGGAGTTCTACGGCAAGCTGTCATTCCTGAAGGCCGGCATGGCGTACTCCAGCCATATCACCACGGTCAGCGCGACCTACGCCCAGGAAATCACCACCCCCGAATTCGGCTGTGGCCTGGACGGTTTCCTCGCCAGCAAGACCCAGCAAGGCCTGCTCAGCGGCATTCCCAACGGCATCGATGAAAGCTGGGAAGCGTCCACCGACTCGCACCTGACTCACCCCTTCAATATCGGTGACTGGGAAGGCAAGGCGCTGAACGCCGCCCATGTGCGCAACCTGTTCGGCCTGCATGACTCCACCGGCCCGCTGTTCGCCGTGGTGTCGCGCCTGGTCTACCAGAAAGGCCTGGACCTCACTGAAGCGGTCGCAAGCTTCATCGTCGAAAACGGCGGCCAGATCGCGATCATCGGTCGCGGCGAGCCTGAAGAAGAACAAGCCATGCGCGCCCTGGCCCTGCGCTTTCCCGGCCAGATCGGCGTGCGCATCGGCTTCAACGAGACCGACGCCCGCCGTATGTTTGCCGGCAGCGACTTCCTGCTGATGCCGTCCCGTTATGAACCCTGCGGCCTGAGCCAGATGTACGCCCAGCGCTTCGGTTCGTTGCCGGTGGCGCGCAACACCGGTGGCCTGGCCGACACCATTGAGGATGGCGTCACCGGCTTCCTGTTCAACGAATCCACTGTCGAAAGCTACGAGGCGGCCCTGAGCCGCGCGTTCAAGGTGTTCGCCTTCCCAGGTTTGCTCAATGCGATGCGTTGCCGAGCCATGGCCGCTCCGTTCAACTGGAGCCAGGCAGTGGAACCCTACGCCGAACTTTATGAAAAACTGGTGGCGAAAGCGCTGGGAAGATCGGGGAAACAGTAAAAAAGAGGTCTTCATAGATGCCGTCAAGGACTCTGGAAACCTGGCCCCACGGCGCGATCATGCTGGATGCGGAACACACCCGTTTCGCCTTGTGGGCGCCAGACGCGTTTTATGTCAGCGTTGAATTTGAAGAAGGTAAATCGGTCGCAATGCTGCCCCAGGCCGATGGCTGGTTTGTGGTGCAGCTGCAATGCCCACCGGGCACGCGCTACCGCTACAACATCGACGGCGAACAGGACGTTCCCGACCCGGCTTCCCGGGCCCAGGCCACGGACGTTCACGGCTTCAGCGTAGTGGTCGACCCGCTGGCCTATCAGTGGCGCCACAGCCACTGGCAGGGCCGGCCCTGGCACGAAGCCGTGATCTACGAGTTGCACGTGGGCGTGCTGGGGGGCTACGCCGAAGTCGAGAAACAACTGCCGCGCCTCGCGGAGCTGGGCGTCACCGCCATTGAGCTGATGCCCATCGCGCAGTTCCCCGGCGAACGCAACTGGGGCTACGACGGTGTCCTGCCCTACGCCCCCCAATCTTCCTACGGTTCGCCCGAACAGCTGAAACAGCTGATCGACAGCGCCCATCATCATGGCCTCGCGGTGATCCTGGATGTGGTCTACAACCACTTCGGCCCCGACGGCAATTACCTCGGCACCTACGCCAAAGGTTTCTTCCGCGAAGATGTGCACACGCCCTGGGGCGCCGGCATCGACTTTGATCGCCGGGAAGTCCGGGATTTCTTCATCGACAACGCGCTGATGTGGCTGCTGGAATACCGCTTCGACGGCTTGCGCCTGGACGCCGTGCACGCCATCAACGACCCCGGCTTTCTTGAGGAGCTGGCGCAAAAGGTCCGCCAGCAAGTCGATGCCGGGCGCCATGTGTGGCTGATGCTGGAAAACGAATTCAACCAGGCCAGCCTGCTGGAGGCCGGGTTCGACGCCCAGTGGAATGACGACGGCCACAACGCCCTGCACGTGCTGCTTACCGGCGAAACCGACGCCTACTACACCGACTTCGCCCAGGACCCCACCGGCAAGCTCGCCCGCTGCCTGAGCGAAGGTTTTATCTACCAGGGCCACACCACCCGCCACGGCCACACGCGCGGCGAGCCCAGCGGCCACCTGCCGCCCAGTGCCTTTGTGCTGTTCCTGCAAAACCACGACCAGATCGGCAACCGTGCCCTGGGCGAGCGCCTGCATCAGTTGTGTTCGCCCCAGGCGCTGAGCGCCGCGACGACCTTGCTGCTGATGTCGCCGATGATCCCCTTGATGTTCATGGGCGATGAAGTCAGCGCCGAAGAACCGTTCCTGTTCTTCACCGACCACCACGGCGAACTGGCCGAGGCAGTGCGTGAAGGCCGGCGCAACGAGTTTGCCGACTTTGCCGCGTTCAGCGACCCCGAGCGCCGCGAGCGGATTCCCGACCCCAACTCCCTGCAAACCTTCCGCCGCTCGGCACCCGCCCTCGCCGACTGCGGCGACTCGCAGCTCTACCGCCACCTGCTGAGCCTGCGCCACCAGCACATCGTGCCTCACCTGCCAGGCAGCGTGGCCCTGGGCGCCCAAGTGCTGGCCGACCACGCCGTCACCGCACGCTGGCGCCTGGGCAATGGCAGCCTGTTGCAGATCGACCTCAACCTGAGCGCCGAATCTCTGAACTACCCGGCAGCCTCGCACCTCCTATTTGTGACGCAGGAAAGTGGAGCCCAACAACTGGCTCCCTTCAGCGCCCGCGTCAGCCTTACCCATTCCCCTGTTGGAGAGCACCCTTGAGCGACGCGCAATTGGAAATACTCGCCAGCCGAGCGGGCCTGGCCGTCGATTGGATCGACGCAACCGGCCGCCCGCAACATGTGAAAGCCGACGCCCTGCGCGCCGTACTGAAAGGCCTCGGCCACCCGGCCGACAACGATGCCGAGATCGAAGCCAGCCTGCTGGACCTGGAGCGCGTGCAACAAGACAAGCACCTGCCGCCGCTGATGACCGTCGACAGCGGCGCCGGCCTGGACCTGGCGCGCTACTTCGCCCCGGGCACGCCGTGCCAGATTCACCTCGAAGACGAAAGCGTGCTGAACCTGAGCCTGGACGATGACGCCGTGTTGCCCGCAACGATTGCAGTGGGCTACCACCAGGTGCATATCGCCGACCAGCATTTCACCCTGGCCGTCGCCCCGACCCACTGCTACACCGTCGCGGAAGCGGTCGACACCCAAACCGCCCGTGCCTGGGGCCTGAGTGCGCAACTGTATTCCCTGCGCCGCAGCGGCGACGGCGGCTTTGGCGACACCCAGGCCCTGGAGCAACTGGCCCGGGCCGCCGCCGAGCGCGGCGCCGATGCCCTGGCCATCAGCCCGATGCACGCGATGTTCAGCGCCGACACCGAGCGCTTCAGCCCGTATTCCCCGTCCAGCCGCCTGTTCCTCAACAGTTTGTACGCCTCCCCCGGCTGCATACTCGGCGAGCGTGCGGTGCAAATCGCCATCGAAGCCAGCGGCCTGGCCGATGAGCTGCAAGACCTCGAGCAGCAAAGCCTGATCGACTGGCCGGCCGCCGCCAAAGCCAAGCAGCGCCTGCTGCGTACCCTGTATGAAGACTTCCGCCGGGGCGACCACCCGCAGCACGCCGACTTCCTGAGCTTCCGCCAGGCCGGCGGCGAAGCCCTGGAAAACCACTGCCGCTTCGAAGCCATCCAGGCCCAGCGTGCCGCCGACGGCGAGAGCCTCGACTGGCGCCACTGGCCCGAGGACTGGCACAGCCCGCAAAGCCCGGCACTGGCGCAGTTCGCCGAAGACAATCGGGATGAAATCGGCTTCTACGCCTTCAATCAATGGCTGATCGCCCGCTGCCTGGAACGCGCGCAACAAGCCGCCCGGGGCAGTGGCATGGGCGTGGGCCTGATCGCCGACCTGGCCGTCGGCGCCGATGGCGGCGGCAGCCAGGCCTGGAGCCGCCAGGACGAACTGCTGGCGGACCTCACTGTGGGTGCGCCGCCCGACATTCTCAACCGCTCCGGCCAGGGCTGGGGCATCTCCGCGTTTTCTCCCGAAGGCCTCAAGCGCAACGGCTTTCGCGCCTTCATCGAAATGCTGCGAGCCAACTTCGCCCATGCCGGCGGCTTGCGCATCGACCACGTGATGGGCCTGCAACGCCTGTGGGTGATCCCGATGGACGCCTCGCCACGGGACGGTGCCTACCTGTATTACCCGGTGGATGACCTGCTGCGGCTATTGGCCCTGGAATCGAGCCGCCACCAGGCGATCGTCCTCGGCGAAGATCTCGGCACCGTGCCCGACGGCCTGCGGGAAAAACTCATCGCCCGCTCGATCCTCGGCATGCGTGTGCTGCTGTTCGAGCAAGACCACAGCGGCCAGTTCAAACCGATCCTGGATTGGCCGGACAACGCGCTGGCCACCACCAGCACCCATGACCTGCCGACCCTCAACGGCTGGTGGCACAGCCGCGATATCGACTGGAATATCCAGTTGGGCCTGATCGATGCCCCAACCGTGGAGCAATGGAGCGAACACCGCCTGCGGGAACGTCAGGCACTGCGCCAGGCCTTGAGCCAGGACCCGCAGAACTTCACCGATGAAATACGCAACGAAACCGACCACGTCATCGATGCCAGCGTGCGCTACCTGGGCCATACCCGTGCGCCGTTGGTATTGCTGCCACTGGAGGACGCCCTGGGCGTTGAGGAACAATCCAATCTGCCCGGCACCACCGACACCCACCCGAACTGGCGCCGCCGCCTGCCGGGCGATGCAGCCACTCTGCTCGACGATGAAAATGCCGCCCGCCGCCTTGAGCTGCTGGCCGTGGCGCGCATCCAGGCCCACGAGCGTGACCGATGAAGCCATTGACCCTGCGGGCCACCCAACGCCTGCAATTTCATAAAGGCTTCACCCTCGACGACGCCGTGCCGCTGGTGCCGTACTTCGCCGAACTGGGCATCAGCCACCTCTACGCCTCGCCGCTGCTGAGCGCCCGCGCCGGCTCGATGCACGGCTATGACGTGGTCGACCCCACCACCGTCAATCCCGAACTCGGTGGCGAACCTGCACTGCGCCGATTGGTAGCAGCCCTGCGCGAACATGAGATGGGGTTGATCCTCGACATCGTGTCCAACCACATGGCCGTAGGCGGTGCCGATAACCCCTGGTGGCTGGACCTGCTGGAGTGGGGCCGCCTGAGTCCCTACAGCGAGTTTTTCGACATTCAATGGCACTCGCCAGACCCACTGCTCAAGGGCCAGTTGCTGATGCCGTTTCTCGGCAGCGACTACGGCGAAGCCCTGCAATCCGGCGCCCTGCCCCTGCGTTTCGATCCGCAGCAAGGCGCGTTCTACGTCGAGCATTACGAACATCGCTTTCCGATCTGCCCACGGGAGTACGGCGAACTGGTGCCGATCAAAGCCCTGGCCGACCGCTTCAGCGGCCTGGCCTACCAGCCGGACGCCTATCCCCTGGCCACCGCGCTGAAACAGGAACTGAGCGAGGCCGCCCGGGATCCCGGAACACTCAAGGCCATCGAAGATAACCTCGGCCTCTACGACGCCCGCCAGCCCGAAGGCTTTGCCCGCCTGCACAACCTGCTGGAACAACAAAGCTACCGCCTGGCCAGCTGGCGCACGGCGGCGGACGATATCAACTGGCGACGCTTCTTCGACGTCAACGAGCTGGGCGGCCTGCGGGTCGAGCGCAGCGCGGTGTTCGAAGCCACCCACGGCAAGATCTTCCAACTGATCGGCGAAGGCCTGATCGACGGCCTGCGCATCGACCACATCGACGGCCTTGCCGACCCGCGCGGTTACTGCCGCAAACTGCGTCGCCGCGTCGATTCCCTGGCGGGCGGGCGGCACTTGCCGATCTTCGTCGAGAAGATCCTCGGCGAAGGCGAAACCCTGCGCGAAGACTGGCGCGTAGACGGCACCACCGGCTACGAATTCATGAACCAGCTGTCGTTGCTGCAACATGACCCGCAAGGCTTCGAGCCCCTGGCCGAGCTTTGGACCCGCCACACCGAACGCCCGTCTTCGTTTATCGAAGAAGCCTGGCTGGCCCGCCAGCAAATCCTCAACGGCTCCCTGGCCGGCGACTTCGAAAGCGTGGCCCAGGCCCTGCTGCAAGTGGCCCGGGACGATGTGATGAGCCGCGACCTGACGCTGGGCGCGATTCGCCGGGCGTTGCAGGAACTGATCGTGCACTTCCCGGTGTATCGCACCTACATCAGCGCCCGGGGCCGCAGCGAACTGGACGACGTGTTTTTCCTGCAAGCCCTGGCCGGTGCTCGCAGCACCTTGAGCGAAGGCGACTGGCCGGTGCTCGACTACCTGGAAAAATGGCTCGGTGGCCAACCCTGGCGCGACCGCCCGCTGGGCCGCGAACGCAAGATGCTCAAGCATGCCTGCGTGCGCTTCCAGCAACTGACCTCGCCGGCAGCGGCCAAGGCGGTTGAAGACACCGCGTTCTATCGCTCGGGCGTGTTGCTCTCGCGCAATGACGTGGGCTTCAGTACGGAACAATTCAGCGCACCGCTGGAAGCCTTCCACGCCGTCAACCAGCAGCGCCTGCGCACCTTCCCCGACAACCTGCTGGCCACCGCCACCCATGACCACAAGCGCGGCGAAGACACCCGTGCGCGTCTGGCGGTACTGAGCGAATGCGCCGATTGGTACGCCGAACAGGTCGAGCAATGGCGCACCCTCGCCGCTCGCTTGCGCAGCGATGGGCAAACGCCTTCGGCGGGTGACGAACTGATCCTCTACCAGGTGCTGCTGGGCAGTTGGCCCCTGGACCTGCACCGCGACGATGCCGAGGGCCTGGCGGACTATCACCGGCGCCTCTGGCAGTGGCAACAGAAAGCCTTGCGTGAAGCCAAGTTGAACAGCAGTTGGAGCGCACCCAACGAGCTGTATGAGCAAGGGGTCGAAGCGTTCCTGTCACGGTTGCTGCTGGAGGACTCCGGCAAGGCCCTGCGTGACGCCATCGGCGAAGCCGCTCAGGCCATCGCCCCGGCGGGTGCGCTCAACGGGCTGGCGCAAACCTTGCTTCGTCTCACGGTGCCGGGGGTGCCGGATCTGTATCAGGGCGATGAGTTTTGGGACTTCACCCTGGTAGACCCGGATAACCGCCGGCCGGTGGATTTTCATGCACGGCAACAGGGGCTGCACACACCGCCGGACATCGGCGAGTTGCTGTTCAACTGGCATGACGGGCGTATAAAACAGGCGGTGATCAGCCAGGTCCTGACGTTGCGCAAGGCGCATGCGCAACTGTTTCGCCAGGGCAGCTACGAGCCGCTGGAAGTGGTCGGCGAACACGCTGAACGGGTGGTCGCCTTCTACCGCGAATACCAAGGCAAACAGCTGCTGGTGGTGGTGCCACGCTGGCCGCACCGCCTGCTTGAAAACGGTGTGTACCCCCTGATCAACGCGCAGATTTGGGGCGATACCCGGGTCCGATTACCGTTCGCCGCTCCAACCCGAAATTGGAAGGGACTTTTCCGAACAGGCGCAGTCACACCAGACAAGGAGCTCATGATCAGCGCTGCCCTGGGGGATTTCCCGGTCAATGTCTTTATCAATCCTGATGGTCAAGAAAGCTGAAAATTTTCTGCGAGGAGCATTGTGATGAGTACTGAAGACAAACGCATACGCGAATTAGCGCATCAGATCTGGGAGTCTGAAGGCAAACCCCACGGCGAGGACGCGCGACACTGGGAGATGGCGCGCAAACTGGCGGAAGCCGAAGCACTGACGCCTTCCAAGCCAAAGGCTGCCGCCAAGCCCAAAGCCGCGCCGAAACCCAAGGCCGCAGCAGCGCCGGCCAAGCCTGTTGCCGACAAAAAACCCAAGGCGCCGCGCAAGCCCGCCAGCTGACAAAGGCCCCTTGTGGGAGCGGGCTTGCCCGCGATGGCGGCGGCACATTCAGCATCGATGTCGCCAGATACTCCGCCATCGCAGGCAAGCCAGCAACCACAGGGGAAACCGCATCCAATTCAAGATTTTCATCTGGCTTCACGCCGGCACGGCCCCGTTCGGCCCGGAAAAACCCTTTGCAGGAGCACCTCAATGAGCAAACCCAACAAGCCCAACTCGACGCCGGAAAACGAGCCGTCGCGGATTCGTGAAGGTTTGCCCTTCCCCCTCGGCGCGACCTGGGATGGCCTGGGGGTCAACTTTGCGTTGTTCTCGGCCAACGCCACCAAAGTCGAGCTGTGCATTTTCGACGACAGCGGCGAAGTCGAACTCGAACGCATCGAGCTGCCGGAATACACCGACGAGACCTTCCACGGCTACCTGCCCGACGCCCATCCAGGGCTGATCTACGGCTATCGCGTGTACGGTCCCTATGACCCCGCCAACGGTCATCGCTTCAACCACAACAAATTGCTGATCGACCCCTACGCCAAACAGTTGGTGGGCGAACTCAAATGGTCCGAAGCACTGTTTGGCTACACCATCGGCCACCCCGACGCCGACCTGAGTTTCGACGAACGCGACAGCGCGCCCTTTGTACCTAAATGCAAAGTCATCGACCCGGCCCACACCTGGGGCAATGACCAGCCAGTGCGCACGCCGTGGGATCGCACGATCATCTACGAAACCCACCTGCGCGGCATCACCATGCGCCACCCTTCAGTGCCTGAAGAAGTGCGCGGCACCTGCGCCGGGCTGATGGTCGACGATGTGCTCAAGCACATTCGCCAGTTGGGCGTCTCCTCGGTGGAACTGCTGCCGGTACACGCCTTCGTCAACGACCAGCACCTGCTGCAAAAAGGCATGACCAACTATTGGGGCTACAACAGCATTGCCTTCTTCGCCCCGGACCCGCGCTACCTGGCCAGCGGCAAGATCGCCGAGTTCAAGGAGATGGTCGCGCACCTGCATGAAGCCAAGCTGGAAGTGATCCTGGACGTGGTCTACAACCACACGGCCGAAGGCAACGAGCAAGGTCCGACCCTGTCCATGCGCGGCATCGACAACGCCTCGTACTACCGCCTGATGCCCGATGACAAGCGTTTCTACATCAACGATTCCGGCACCGGCAACACCCTCGACCTGAGCCACCCGTGCGTGCTGCAAATGGTCACTGACTCGCTGCGCTACTGGGCCACCGAGATGCACGTCGACGGTTTCCGCTTCGACCTGGCGACCATTCTCGGCCGCTACCGCGACGGTTTCGACGAGCGCCACAGTTTCCTCGTGGCCTGCCGCCAGGACCCGGTGCTGCGCCAGGTGAAAATGATCGCCGAGCCCTGGGACTGCGGCCCCGGCGGCTATCAGGTCGGCGGCTTCCCGCCGGGCTGGGTGGAATGGAACGACCGCTTCCGCGACACCGTGCGCTCGTTCTGGAAAGGCGACGACGGCCAATTGGCGGACTTCGCCGGGCGCATGACCGCCTCGGGCGAGATGTTCAACCAGCGCGGGCGTCGCCCGTACAGCTCGGTGAACTTCATCACCGCGCACGACGGGTTCACCCTGCACGACCTGGTGTCCTACAACGACAAGCACAACGAAGCCAACGACGAGAACAACCAGGACGGCAGCAACAACAACCTGTCGTGGAACCACGGTGTCGAAGGCCCCACCGACGACCCGGAAATCAACGCACTGCGCCTGCGCCAGATGCGCAACTTCTTCGCCACCCTGCTGCTGGCCCAGGGCACGCCGATGCTGGTGGCCGGTGACGAGTTCGCCCGCACCCAGCACGGCAACAACAACGCCTATTGCCAGGACAGCGAGATCGGCTGGATCAACTGGGACCTGGATGAAGACGGCAAGGCCCTGCTCAAGTTCGTCAAGCGCCTGATCAAGCTGCGCCTGGCGTACCCGATCCTGCGTCGCGGACGCTTCCTGGTGGGCGACTACAACGAAGACATCGGCGTCAAGGACGTGACGTGGCTGGCGCCGAGCGGTGATGAAATGACCATCGAGCAGTGGCAAGACAGCCACGGTCGCTGCCTGGGCATGTTGATGGATGGCCGCGCCCAGGAAACCGGGATTCGCCGCCCGGGGGCCGATGCCACCCTGCTGCTGGTGGTCAACGCCCACCACGACATGGTCAATTTCCGCCTGCCACCGGTGCCGGATGGTGGCTTCTGGACCTGCATGCTCGACACCAACCAACCGTCGGTGCGCGGCCAGGAACGCTTCGATTTCGACCACGAATATGCAGTCACCGGGCGTTCGCTGTTGCTGTTCGAACTGCAACATGAGGATGAGGTGTGAGATGGCCCTGCATGGATTTCTTCGCGGCTACCGGGAATACCCGGACACCCAGGCCCTCGGTGCGGCACTGAGGGCACTGGTGGAGGAAGGCCTGGATCAGTTGCCCTTGCCGGGCAGCGGGCAAACCCTGGAACGCTTCAGCCGGCTGGCACAAGTGGCCGGCCATGACCTGCGCTTGTGCAAGCTGTATGAAGGCCACACCGACGCCCTGGCGATCATTGCCGAGCTCGGCAGCCCCTTGCCACCGGTTGGCAGCACCTGGGGCATGTGGGCAGCCGAGCCGCCCACCGCCAGGGTGAAAATCCGTCGCGACGGCCATCGCGTGTGGCTGCAGGGCCGCAAGGCCTGGTGCTCGGGGGCTGCGGTGGTGAGCCACGGCTTGCTCACGGCGTGGGATGAAGAAGACCGCCAACAGTTGGTTGCGGTGGAAATGCATCAGCCCGGGGTAACCGTCACCGATGAAGGCTGGCAGGCCGTGGGCATGGCGGCCACCGGCAGTGTTGAAGTGCTGTTCAGCGAGGCCAGCGGCCTGGCCATTGGCGAGCCTGGGGATTACCTGGCTCGCCCAGGCTTCTGGCAAGGCGGCATCGGTATCGCCGCGTGCTGGTATGGCGCGGCACAGCGCCTGTCTGAGGCCTTGCGCGAACAGTGCGCCAAGCGTGCGGAGCCACACGCCCTCGCTCACCTGGGCAGTGTGGACAGTGCCTTGCATAGCGCGGCCTGCGTACTGCGGGAAAGCGCCACCCACATCGACCGGCACCCCAAGGCCAATGCCCAATTACTGGCGCAGCAGGCACGGGCCTGTATCGAAGAAACAGTCGACCAGGTGATCCATCACGTCGGGCGAGCATTGGGGGCCGGCCCGTATTGCAAGGACCCGCACTTTGCCCGGTTGATGGCCGACTTGCCGGTGTACCTGCGGCAAAGCCACGCCGAGCGCGACCTGGCCGCCCTCGGTCAACAGGTCGCCAATGAGCGCCCAGGGAGATGGGAATTATGAAAACCAACCCTATCGTTGGCCAGGGCACACCGTTGCACTTGTGGCAAAGCTCCTCGCGCCTGGCCGAGCTGGGCTGCGTCGACATCGCCGACCTGGTGCCCGATGGCAGCCGCGCCGTGATCATCGCCCCTCACCCGGACGATGAAGTGCTGGGCTGCGGCGGCCTGCTCCAAGGCTTGGCGGCGTTGGACCGGCCGATGCTGCTGATCTCCGTCACCGACGGCAGCGCCAGCCATCCCGGCTCCCGTCGCTGGCCGGTGGAGCGCCTGAGCGTGGTCCGGCCACAAGAGTCGGCCCAGGCCCTGCATCGCCTGGGGTTGCCGTTGCACAGCCTGAAATGGCTGCGAGCGGGCTTCAGCGACAGCCAGGTCGCAGCGGGCGAAGAAGACCTCAGCCAATTTATTGAACGCTACCTCAAGCCCGGCGATGTGGTCTTCACCACCTGGCGCGAAGACGGCCATTGCGACCACGAAGCCGTAGGCCGCGCCAGTGCCAGGGCGGCCCAGGCCGTGGGCGCGACCTTGCTGGAGCTGCCGGTGTGGACCTGGCATTGGGCAACCCCCGAAGACAGCCAGGTGCCCTGGCACCGCGCGCGCAAAATCCTCCTCACGCCTGAAGCCGTGGCCCGCAAGCGCCATGCGATCCATGCGTTCGCCAGCCAGTTGGAAGGCGACCCGCAGATCGGCCTGCCGCCGGTGCTCGCCCCGTATGCGCTGGAACGCCTGCTGCAACCCTTTGAAGTGGTGTTTGTATGAGCGTCGCCACGCCCTACTTCGATGAGCTGTTTGCCGGCAACGACGACCCCTGGGCCTTCCGCCAACGCTGGTACGAACGGCGCAAGCGCGCGCTGACCCTGGCGCTGCTGACCCGACCACGCTACGCCTCGATCTTCGAGCCCGGCTGCGCCAACGGTGAACTGAGCTTCGAGCTGGCCCCGCGCTGTGACCGCCTGCTGTGCTGTGACACGGCGCAGGCCGCCGTCAGCCTGGCACAGGCGCGGCTGCGGGGTTTCAGCCATGCCCAGGTGCAGCAGAGCCGCCTGCCGGAGCAATGGCCCACCGAGACCTTTGAACTGATTGTGCTCAGCGAGCTGTGCTACTACCTCGACCCGAAGGATTTCGATGGGCTGATCGATCGCGCGCTCGCGTCACTGACGCCTGACGGACAACTCCTCGCCTGCCATTGGCGCCCGCCCATCGAAGGCTGCCCCCAGACGGCCGACCAAGTACACGCGCGCCTCGACCAACGCCTGGGCATGTCGCACCTGGTGCAGCATCACGAAAGCGATTTTCTACTGGACTTGTGGAGCCACGACGGCACCACCGTTGCAACCCTGGAGGGACTGCGATGATCGGCATCCTGATACCCGTGCATAACGAAGAAACACTGCTGCCCGACTGCCTGAAAGCCGCGATGGTCGCGGCCAGCCATCCGGGGTTGCTGGGTGAAGAGGTGCAGATTCTGGCGGTGCTCGACAGCTGCAGCGATCGCAGCGCCGAGATCACCCGCCAATACCGGGTGCAGAGCCTGGAAGTGCAGGCGCGTAACGTGGGGCACGTGCGCGGCGTGGGTGCGCGGCACTTGCTCAACAACGGCGCGCGCTGGATTTCCTGCACCGACGCCGACAGCCGCGTCGCCCCGGATTGGCTGGTGGCGCAGTTGGCGTTGGGCGCGGATGCGGTGTGCGGCACGGTGACGGTCGATGCCTGGAGCGAAGGCTTCGACCCGGCGGCGCAGATTCGCTATCACCAGGCCTATGCGGCCCGAGACGGGCATCGGCATATCCACGGCGCCAATCTGGGCGTGAGTGCCAGTGCCTACGTGCGGTCCGGCGGTTTTGATCCCCTGCCGTGCCACGAAGATGTGGAGCTGGTGCGCCAGCTGGAACGCTGCGGTGCGTCCATCGCCTGGAGCCATTCGCCCCAGGTGATCACCAGCGCCCGCCTGGATTGCCGGGCACAGGGCGGCTTTGGCGATTACCTGAAGAGCCTGATGCAGGCGTCTTGAAAAAATAGGGACATCCGACTGTGTAAAAGCGACGATTCATAACTATGATCAGTACTCCTTGCGCGGCAATCCAGGGTTGGAACGCCGTCGCGCCGCGAGCATGAGCTGCATGACGCTCGCGGACCAACAAGAGTCGTCCCGTCAACGGGGTACGGCCTGCACCACCGATGAACAAGGACGTGACACCCATGAAACCAGCACCGTTAATTGACAGCCGCCGGGGCCCCGCGCAAATCTGGAACAGCGCCCCGCAACTCGCGCAAATCCCTGCCATCAACCCCGCAACCCTGGTGCCCGAAGGCGCCCGCGTGGTGGTCATCGCGCCGCATCCCGGCGATGAAGTGATCGCCTGTGGCGGCCTGCTGCAATTGCTCAGCACCCGTGAGTATGCCCTGCAACTGATCTCCATCACCGATGGCAGCGCCAGCCATCCGGGCTCCAGCGTGTGGCCGGCCAAACGCCTGAGCGTGGTGCGGCCCCAGGAAAGTGTCGAGGCCCTGCGCCGCCTGGGTGTGCCCCTGCACAGCCTGAAATGGATTCGCGGCGGGTTTGCCGACAACGCCCTGTCGGCGCGAGAGCAGCAGATGAGCCAATTCATCGCACGCTACCTGCAACCCGGCGACGTGGTGTTCACCACCTGGCGCAACGACGGTAACGACGACCATGAGGCCGTAGGCCGCGCTGCCGCCAAAGCCTGTGCGCTCAAAGGCATACACCTGCACGAGTTGCCGATCTGGGCGTGGCACTGGCCCTTGCGCGATACAGCTGCGATCCCTTGGCAACGTGCACGCAAAGTACGGCTCGATACCTGGAGCGTCGCTCGCAAGCTGCATGCCGCCCACGCCTATGCCAGCCAATTGGCCGGTGACCCGGAAATCGGCCTGGCGCCGATCTTGGCCCAAGTGCTGCTCGAGCGCATGCGCGAGCCCTATGAGATTGTGTTTTTGTAGGGAGTGACAAGGACGCGGACAAGCCCGCGTCCCTGCTGTGGAAATCAGCCTTCCGGGCGCAGGATCAGCACGCCCAACGGCGGCAAATTCAACGACAGCGACAACGGCTGCCCATGCTTGGGCTCTTCCACCGTAAACGCCCCGCCACCGTTGCCGAAGTTGGAACCGGCATAGGTATCGGCGTCGCTGTTGATCACTTCGCTCCAGCGCCCGGCGAACGGTACGCCTACCTGGTAGGCCTCCCTCGGCACCGGCGTGAAGTTGGCCACCACCAGTACCGGCCGGCCGTCCTTGCTCCAGCGCAGCCAGGCGTAGACGCTGTTGATGGCGTCATCCCCAATCAGCCATTGGAAGCCCTGAGGCGCGTCGTCCTGGTCGTGCAGCGCCGGTTCTTCGCGGTACAGGCGGTTGAGGTCGCCTACCAGTTTCTGCACGCCCCGGTGTTCCGGGTATTGCAGCAGGTACCAGTCCAGTTGCTGGTCGTGGTTCCACTCGCGCCATTGGCCAAACTCGCAGCCCATGAACAACAGCTTCTTGCCCGGGTGCATCCACATGAAGCTGAGGTAGGCCCGCAGGTTGGCAAATTTCTGCCAGCGGTCACCGGGCATCTTGTCGATCAGCGAGTGTTTGCCGTGCACCACTTCGTCGTGGGAAATCGGCAGGATAAAGCGCTCGGACCAGGCATACACCAGGCCGAAACTCAGCTCGTTGTGGTGATGAGCGCGGTACACCGGATCTTGCTGGATGTAATGCAGCGAATCGTGCATCCAGCCCATGTTCCACTTGTAGTTGAACCCCAGCCCGCCTTGTTGGGTGGGCTGACTCACGCCCGGCCAGGCGGTGGACTCCTCGGCGATCACCAGCGCACCGGGGGCCTCAAGGGCCACCACGTCGTTGAGGTGACGCAGGAAGTCGATGGCTTCAAGGTTTTCGCGCCCGCCGTGGCGGTTCGGCACCCACTCACCGGCCTTGCGCGAATAGTCGCGATACAGCATCGAGGCCACGGCATCCACCCGCAGGCCGTCGATATGGAAGTGCTTGAGCCAGTGCAACGCCGACGCCAGCATGAAGCCATGGACTTCGGTGCGGCCGAGGTTGTAGATCAGGGTGTCCCAATCCTGATGGAAGCCTTCCAGCGGGTTGGCGTATTCGTACAGCGCGGTGCCGTCGAATTGCGCCAGGCCGTGGGTATCGGTAGGGAAATGCGCCGGCACCCAATCGAGGATCACGCCGATATCCGCCTGGTGGCAGGCATTGACGAAAAACGCGAAGTCGTCCGGCGAGCCGAAGCGCGCCGTCGGGGCAAATTGTGACAGGGCCTGGTAGCCCCAGGAGCCGCCGAACGGGTGCTCCATGATCGGCATCAGCTCGATATGGGTGAAGCCCAGTTGCTGCACATACGGAATCAAGCGCTCGGTGAGCTCGCGCCAACTGTACTGGCGGGCCACTTCGCCGACTTCATCCAGCTCACACTGCCACGAGCCGGCATGCAGCTCGTAGATCGACAGCGGTGCGCTGGGCTTTTGCCGTTCACTGCGCGACTGCATCCAGGCTTCATCCTGCCAGTCGACCTGCAGCGGCGAAGCGACTTTGGAGGCGGTGTCCGGTGGCATCTGCGTGGCCAGGGCCATCGGGTCGGCCTTGAGCGGCAGAATCCCGTGGGCCCCGAGAATTTCATACTTGTAGGCAGCGCCGGGTTGCAGGCGCGGGATAAAGATTTCCCAGACCCCGGACGGGTGCCGCAGGCGCATCGGGTGACGGCGGCCGTCCCAGATATTGAAGTCGCCCACTACCGATACCCGGCGCGCATTCGGCGCCCATACCGCAAAGCGCACGCCCTGGACGCCGTCGACGCTGGTCACCTGTGCACCGAGGCAACTGCTCAGATCGCGGTGATTGCCTTCGGCGAACAGGTACAGGTCCATCTCCCCCAGCAGCAGCTGGCTGAAGCTGTAAGGGTCTTCAGTGATCTGTTCGCCACCGGCCCACTGGATCTTCAGCAAGTACGCCTGGCGGCTGCCGAAATGCCCGACAAACAGGCCCGGCACGTGAGTCGCGTCAAGGCTGCCGATGTGCTCGCCACTGTCGCGGGCCAACACCTGGACGCTCAAGGCCTCAGGCAGGAAGGCGCGAATGAACTGGCCGCCCTGCTCGTCATCATGGGGCCCGAGGATCGAGAACGGGTCGTGATGCTCAGCGCGCACCAGCGCCTCGATGTCCTTGGCAGCAGGCATCACACTCAACTTTGGCTGCAGCGGTTCTTTGCTTGTAAAACTCATGACGTCTCCCCACCGCGTGCAGTTTTCGATAATGGTTTCAACCCACTGAGCAGCCCGTGCAAACCTTGCAACGGCACCGGCAACCAGCTCGGGCGATTCTCTGCTTCGTAGGCCACTTCGTACGCGGCCTTCTCCAGGCTGAACAACGCCAGCGCAGCGTCCTGGCCCTTGGCATCCTGCCAGTCATGGGCCAGTGTAGCCGTAGCCCCGTGATAAGCCTGGATAAATGCCTGCCTGGCCTCCTGCAAGTAGCGATCCGCGACCCGCTGCCGTGACGCATTGGCCTCGGGTGACTGGTCCACGCCCTGCACATTCACCGCCATGGCCGCCGCGTAATCGAACGACCGTAGCACCCCGCTCACATCCTTGTACGGGCTGTGTTTGCCGCGACGCTCATGCAGCGGCCGCGCCGGTTCGCCCTCGAAGTCGATCAGGTAGGCATCGCCCTTCACCACCAGTACCTGGCCCAGGTGCAGGTCGCCATGCACGCGAATGCGCAACCCGCCCACCGTGGCTTTCGCCAGGTCCTGGACGTAACTGGCGATGGCCTTTTTCTGATCCAGTAAAGCACTGACCAACGCCTGGTCGGCAGGGTTCAACCGGGTTTGATGCTGTTTGAGCAACTGCAAGGCGCGGTCGATTTGCGCGCCCACCTGCTTGCTCCAGGCCTGGCTGTCCTTGACCGAGGTCACCTCGGGTTTGAAGGCTTTGTCGGTGGTCGGTGCTGCCAGCACCTGGTGCATTTCACCGAGGCGCTGGCCGAGCAAGCCGGCGAAGTCCGCCAGTTCGCCGAGCGCGTTGTAGTGCTGCTCCTGCTCGGAGATGGCTTCGGCCAGTTCGTCGCGAATCGCCCGTTCCAGGTTGTTCTGGGTCCAGCTCCAGGCATCGCCCTGGTTGTTCAGGTAACCCTGGGCAATCATCAACAGGTTGTCCTGGCCCTCGGCATCGTGGCGAATCACTGAGCCCAGCAGCGGCGAGATATGTTCATAGCCGGCTTCGGTCAGGTAGGCACCCATTTCCAGCTCGGGGTGCACCCCGGCGCTGACTTTGCGGATCAGTTTGAGCACCAGGCTGCCGCCCACTACCACCGAACTGTTGGACTGTTCGGCCGCGAGGTAACGCACTTCCGATTCGTCGTTCAACTCCAGTTTGGCCAACTGTGCCGTGGGTTCGAAGCGAATCTCGCCATCGGTGGAGCTGAGCACGGTGTTGGCCTGCAGGCCCTGGATCACCGCACGAATATAGGTGTCGAGGCTGAAGGCGTCCGTCACCAGGCCGACCTGGCGCACCCGCCGCACACGGGCAAGTGCCAGCTGTTGCGGCAACGCGCTGGTGAACTGGTCTTCGCCGAGGAAGCCGAACGGCAGTTGATAGCGGCTGACCTGCCCGGCGCTGGTGACTTCGATTTCGCTGAGCAACACCGGATGCTGCGGGTCGCCAAAGCGCACGCCGTAGGCGATGTGCACGCCGTCGATCGCCGTGTCCTTGCTGGCAAACCAGCGGCGCTTGGGCAGCCACGCCGGCAAGGCATTCTGTTCCAGGGTGGTACGGCATGGCGCTTCGAGGAGTTCTTCCATGCGTTTTTTCAGCACCAGGGTGGTGAAGTCCGGAATGCTTTGCGCCGGTTCCACGTGCCAGCTCGGCATCTGGTTTTCCGCCGCCAGCACGAACCAATAGAAGCCGTACGGTGCCAGGGTCAGCAGGAAATTCAGCTGGCCAATGGGCGGGAACGCATTGCCGCCGAGCATCTCCACCGGGACCATGCCGGCAAATGCCGAAAGGTCCAGCTCGGCCGCCTGGGCACTGCGGGACACGTTGGCCACGCACAGGATGATTTCATTCTTGCCGTCGGCACCCACGTATTCACGCGTATAAGCCAGGATGCGGCGGTTGGTGGGCGAGAGCATTTTCAGGCTGCCGCGACCAAAAGCCTTCGACTGTTTACGCACGGCCAACATGCGCCGGGTCCAGTTCAGCAGCGAGTGCGGATCCTGGGTCTGGGTTTCAACGTTGACCGACTGGTAGCCGTATTGCGGGTCCATGATCGGCGGCAGCACCAGGCTGGCCGGGTCGGCGCGGGAGAAGCCGCCGTTGCGGTCGATGGACCATTGCATTGGGGTGCGCACGCCGTCGCGGTCACCGAGGTAGATGTTGTCGCCCATGCCGATTTCATCGCCGTAGTACAGGGTCGGCGTGCCGGGCATCGACAGCAGCAGGCTGTTGAGCAGTTCGATGCGGCGGCGGTCACGCTCCATCAATGGCGCCAGGCGGCGGCGAATCCCCAGGTTGATCCGCGCGCGGCGGTCGGCGGCGTAGTAGTTCCAGAGGTAGTCACGTTCCTTGTCGGTGACCATTTCCAGGGTCAGTTCATCGTGGTTGCGCAGGAAGATTGCCCATTGGCAATTAGCCGGGATTTCCGGGGTCTGGCGCAAAATGTCGGTGATCGGGAAACGGTCTTCCTGGGCCAGCGCCATGTACATGCGCGGCATCAGCGGGAAGTGGAAGGCCATGTGGCATTCGTCGCCGTCATCGCCCTTCTTGTCACCGAAGTACAGCTGGGTGTCTTCCGGCCACTGGTTGGCTTCGGCCAGCAGCATGCGGTCGGGGTAGTTGGCGTCGATCTCCGCGCGGATCTGCTTGAGCACGTCGTGGGTTTCGGGGAGGTTTTCGTTGTTGGTGCCGTCGCGTTCGATCAGGTACGGGATCGCGTCCAGGCGCAGGCCGTCGATGCCCATGTCGAGCCAGTAGCGCATCACCGACAGCACGGCTTTCATCACCTGCGGGTTGTCGAAGTTGAGGTCAGGCTGGTGGGAATAGAAGCGGTGCCAGAAGTACTGGCCGGCAACCGGGTCCCAGGTCCAGTTGGACTTTTCGGTGTCGAGGAAAATGATGCGGGTGCCGTCGTATTTCTGGTCGTCATCGGACCACACGTAGAAGTCCCGTGCCGCCGAGCCTGGCTTGGCCTTGCGCGCGCGCTGGAACCACGGATGCTGATCGGACGTGTGGTTGATCACCAGCTCGGTGATGACCCGCAGGCCACGGTTATGCGCCTCGGCGATAAAGCGCTTGGCGTCGGCCATGGTCCCGTAGTCGCTGTGCACACCGCGGTATTCGGCGATGTCGTAGCCGTCGTCACGGCGTGGCGAGGGGTAGAACGGCAGCAGCCAGATGGTGTTCACGCCGAGGTCGGCGATGTAGTCGAGTTTGGCGATCAGCCCGGGAAAGTCACCGATGCCGTCGTTGTTAGAGTCGAAATAGGATTTGACGTGAACCTGATAAATCACCGCGTCCTTGTACCAGAGCGGGTCTTTGATAAAGGTGGCAGCCTTGGGTTTCTTCGCCATTGGAAACTCCTGGGAATTCTAAGAAATCTGCCTGAAGGAACTCGATCAATGTAGGAGCTGGCTTGCCTGCGATGGCGGTGCATCAATCACACTTTTTCCAGCTGAAAGACCGCTATCGCAGGCAAGCCAGCTCCTACATTTGATCTCCGGTGTCTTGGAGATCGGTGTTCGATTCAGGAAACGGTAATGCGCCAGATGCCGAACGGCTGGTGCCAGGGTTCGATCCGCATCCACTGGGTCTTGCCGTACCAGGTCCAGCGGTGGCCGGTCATCAGGTCCTCGCCCTGGGTCTGGGCGTCATCCGGCAAGCCCAGCTCCCACAGCGGCAACTCGAAGTTCGCCTCCTGGGCGTTGAACGGGTCGAGGCTCACGGCCACCAGAATGAAGTTGCTGCCGTCCTCGCTACGCTTGCCGAAATACAGGATGTTGTCGTTCCACGCGTTGTAGAGCTTCAAGCCCAGGTGCGTCTGCAAGGCCGGGTTTTGCCGGCGGATGCGGTTGAGCTGGGCGATCTCGGCAATGATGTTGCCCGGCGCCGTGAAGTCCCGCGGGCGGATCTCGTACTTCTCCGAGTCCAGGTATTCTTCCTTGCCCGGCACCGGGGCCGCCTCGCACAGTTCAAAGCCGGAGTACATGCCCCACAGGCCCGAGCCCATGGTGGCCAGCGCAGCGCGGATCAAAAACCCGGCGCGCCCGGATTCATGCAGGAAGCCCGGGTTGATGTCCGGCGTATTGACGAAGAAGTTGGGCCGGAAACACTCGCGCCACGGCGACTCGTTCAGCTCGCTCAGGTACTCGCTCAATTCAGCCTTGGTGTTGCGCCAGGTGAAGTAGGTGTAGCTCTGGGAGTAACCGACCTTGCCCAGTCGCGCCATCATTGCCGGGGTGGTGAAGGCTTCGGCGAGGAAGATCACCTCAGGGTATTTGGCGCGCACATCGCTGATCAGCCATTGCCAGAACGGCAGCGGTTTGGTGTGGGGGTTGTCGACGCGAAAGGTCTTCACGCCCTCTTCCACCCAGCCGACCACGACGTCACGCAACTCCACCCACAGGCTAGGAATGGCGTCTGCCGCGTAAAAGTCGACGTTGACGATGTCCTGGTATTTCTTCGGCGGGTTCTCGGCATATTTGATGGTGCCGTCGGGCCGCCAGTTGAACCAGCCCGGATGCTGCTTGAGCCACGGGTGGTCCTGGGAACACTGAATGGCAAAGTCCAGGGCGATTTCCAGGCCATGGTCGGCGGCGGCCTTGACCAGGTTGCGGAAGTCTTCGCGAGTGCCCAGTTGCGAGTGGATCGCCTCGTGGCCGCCCTCTTCGCTGCCGATGGCATACGGGCTGCCCGGATCATCCGGCCCGGCGGTCAGGGAATTGTTCTTGCCCTTGCGATGGCTGCGGCCGATGGGATGGATCGGCGGGAAGTACAGCACATCAAAGCCCATGTCATGGATCATCGACAGACGTGAGTGCACGTCGTTAAAAGTGCCGTGACGTGCTGGATCGTCGGTGATCGAGCGGGGAAACAATTCGTACCAGCTGGCGAACTGCGCAGCCTCGCGCTCGACATCAATCGGGAATACCGGGCTGATGCTCAAATAGGCGCGATGATCGGCCTGGGTCATCAGGTGTGCACTGTCTTCGTGCAGGAACAGCGCCACCTGCTCGGTTTCCAGCAGGCCCGAAAGTTCGTGATGCAGCAGCATCAGGCGGTCGCGCAGTTCGTTGTCGCTGCGCTCGGCGGCTTGCAGCACCTGGCTGCGGCCTTCCTGCAATTCCAGGCTGACCGGCACGCCCGCCTCGTGCTTCTTGCTCAATTCGTAGCGGAAGCTGGCGAACGTGTCGATCCAGGCCTCGATGCAATACTCATGGGGGCCCTGGGCGGCCACGGTGAACGCACCTTCCCAGCCATTGTTGCCCACATCGGTCATCACCACGCTGTGCCAGCTTTCTTCACTGCGCGGGCGCCAGCGGATCATTACCGCAAGCTTGTCGTGGCCGTCGGCGAATACCTTGCTGGCGACCTGGACGCGTTGGCCCACCACAGCCTTGACCGCAAACTCGCCGCCATCGATCACCGGGGTGGTGCCTTCAATCGCAATCCTGGGCAGCAACAGCGCCTGGGACAGCGGTAATGTGGAGGTTGAATCGTCTTGGGTCAGTGTTTCAGCAGTCATCGAGCATCTCCCCTTAACGCCCAGTGGACGCTCTTGTGCCTGATTCAAATTCTGAAACGACGCCGCTCTCCCTGAGCAGGGCCGTCTAGGTTCCGAGCATGCCGGCCGGTGAAAAGTTCAGGTGGATATGCCGCCATCGGGCGGGGAATCAAATCCACCGCGCGATTGTCCACCGATAGAGCAAAGCACAAAGGAGGCCACACCGATGAATATCCCGATTCCGGCTGAAACCCCAGACCCGAACATTGACAAGCCCACCCTGCCACCCACCGAACCGGACCCGATTCCCGAGCAAGAACCGCCTGGCACTCAGCCACCACCGGTGGAGGAACCACCGACGACGATGCCGCCAGTGATTGTCTGAAGCGAACGTGACAGTTGAGGTTTTGACGATCCAGACCGATCGTCAAAACCGAAACTTCCTACCGGAAACAGAGATGGCTCTTAGAGTCAGAGCCTATTCGCCCCATAAGACTTGTCTCGGGAAAACGCGCACCCTCGGGATTTAGCGTTTATTTCATCATCCTGCGAGAAAACATCATGTCGACGATCAATAGCCAGCCGTGTGCCTACCATCTCTGTCTGCAAAATGCGCTGCCCCCGAGCTGCCCCCCGACCGGGCAACCCCTTAACGACCTGAAAGCGCTACTGACCAAGGACAACATTGGTCAGCTGTTGCGCAATCCTGACGCTCAACGAAGCGTCAACACCCTGAACAGGCTCCGTGATCTATTGACCCCGGCTAACATCAGCGCCCTGCTGCGTGGTCCCGATGCCCAGGAGAATGCCCGGACGCTAACGGATATCGGCGAGTTGTTGAATAAAGACGCTATCAACCCTGGACTGAGCGCCGCCACGCAAGCCATGGAAAAAAAGATCGATGAGGACACTCAAAAACGAAAAACCGAGATGCTCATTCAAATGGCAACCGACCCCGATGACGACAGCGCGATACTGGAATCCTTGGCAAACTGGCGCCAATCCGCGGCTCAGGCACGTCAGAGCGCTCGACACTCCGGGACGATGGCTAACACCTTGACAGACCTGGGCGCGCGCCTCAGCAAGCGCAACATCGATGCCGGGATGGGCTCCAGCTAATCCTTCTCCAGCAACCTGACAATCCTTGGCATCACACTGAACACCATCAGTGCCAGCACCGTACTCAACACCGCCGTCGACTCACGTCCCATCCCGGCCGCCACGCCAATGGCGGCGGTCATCCAAAGGCCGGCGGCGGTGGTCAGGCCTTTGACGTGCTGGCCCTCCTCGTCTTCCTTGCCCTTGAGGATAGTGCCGGCGCCGAGAAAACCAATGCCCGCAATCACGCCTTGCAACACGCGGCTCATGGCGTCGGCCTGGGAGCCGGACAAATTCGGCACCAATACAAACAGCGCTGCCCCCATGGCCACCAGCATATGGGTGCGCACCCCGGCGGCCTTGCCCTTCTGTTCACGTTCAAAACCGAGAATGCCGCCCAGAATGGCCGCAATCAGCAACCGCACGGTGATTTGTGTCAGTTGCCGGGCATCACCGATGTCCGCAAATTCCGCTTGCAGGGTTTGCCAGACTTCATGCCACCAGGCGTCCATGGTCGTGTCCTTTCAAGAGGTCGATACGGGATGGACAACGCCGACCGTCAGTCAGTTGCGCAGAACCATTCAGCCACGGGCAACGCCTAACCCCCAGTACCCCTGGAAAAGGACAGCACCATGCCCGTACGTATCGAAAACCAAACCTGTTACTTCAAGGTCGATGAGCACGGCGACGAAAAAAGCCTGCCTGCCACCGATGTCACTGTGATTACCGACAGCGCCAAGTCCATGTCGGCCGTCAAGTTGAACGGCGAGCGCGTGTACATCACCGAAGCAGAAGCGGACGCATTGACCGTAGCAGGCGCCACCGACGGTCGTAAGCATCTGAAGGCTACTGATGGTGATTCGGTGATTTGATTGACCTGGGTCACCCTCGCCTGAAAAGCGCTGCACCCCGTGCGCCACAGGGTGCAGCACATTGTCGCAGGGGCGCACTGGCGGCCCATCTGATCCGCTTTTTATCGCCATACCTGAGTCTGTTATGCAAACAGAGCGCCGGTCATAGTTCATCTGCCTGATGGAGGCTGATGAGCGAAAGACCATGAGCGATAGAATCCCCGTCCGAACCGTAGAAGTGTATGAGCCTGCGCATCCAAAGAAGATGAAGGCCAAATCCAGCGATAACCTGATTCACACCCGCAGTTTCACTGGGCTGTTCCGTACCTTGCGTGTGGCAGGCGCGGGCTTCCTGTTCCTGGCCTTTTTCGGCACCGTGTGGCTGAACTGGGGCGGCAGGCAGGCGGTGTTATGGGACCTGGCTGAAAGCAAATTCCATATCTTTGGTGCAACGTTCTGGCCCCAGGACTTCATCCTGCTCTCGGCCCTGCTGATCATCTGCGCGTTCGGCCTGTTCGCGATCACCGTGTTCGCCGGCCGGGTATGGTGCGGTTATACCTGCCCGCAAAGCTCGTTTACCTGGCTGTTCATGTGGTGCGAAAAGGTCACCGAAGGCGAGCGAAACCAGCGCATCAAGCTGCAAGCCGCGCCCTGGGGCTTGAACAAGCTGGCCAGGCGCTCGGCCAAACACACCCTGTGGCTGGGCATCAGCGTAATGACCGGGCTGACGTTTGTCGGCTACTTCACGCCAATCCGGCCGTTGGCCGAAGAAATGCTGACCTGGCAAATGGGCGGCGTGAGCTTGTTCTGGGTGCTGTTTTTTACCGGTGCCACCTACATCAACGCGGGCTGGTTGCGGGAAGCGGTGTGCATGCACATGTGTCCGTATGCGCGGTTCCAGAGCGTGATGTTCGACAAGGACACCCTGACCATTTCCTACGACGTGGCCCGCGGCGAGCATCGCGGCCCGCGTAAACGTGAGGTGCAACCGGCGGATGTCGGCCTGGGTGACTGCATCGATTGCCAACTGTGCGTCCAGGTATGCCCTACCGGCATCGACATCCGTGATGGCCTGCAAATGGAATGCATCGGCTGCGCGGCGTGTATCGATGCCTGTGATTCGATCATGGACAAAATGGGCTATGCCCGTGGACTCGTCAGCTATACCTCTGAGCATCAGCTGCAAGGTGGCAAGACCCACCTGCTCAGGCCACGGCTGATCGGCTACAGTGCCGTGTTGCTGGTCATGATCGGTGCGCTGGTGGTGGCGCTGGTGGAGCGGCCGATGGTGTCGCTGGACGTGACCAAGGACCGTGGGATGTTTCGCGAGAACAGCGAAGGCCTGATCGAGAACATCTACAGCCTCAAGGTCATCAACAAGACCCAGCAGCGTCAGGATTATCGCCTGGAGCTGGTGGATGGCGACGGCTTCCAGTTGCAGGGCAAGACCGACATCAGCCTGGCACCGGGGGAGATTACCGATGTACCGGTGTCGGTGGCGATGACCGCAGACAAACCGGCCAGCAGTTCCCAGACGATTCGCTTCAAGGTGTCGGATGTGGATGAGCCATGGATTTATAGCGCGGCGGATAGCCGGTTTGTGGCGCCGTTGAATCGTTAAACCCGATATTGAAGATCACGAGGACTCTATGTGGGAGCTGGCTTGCCTGCGATGGCGGTGCATCAGTCACACTTTTTCCAGCTGAAAGACCGCTATCGCAGGCAAGCCAGCTCCCACATTAGATCTGTATTCACTCCAAAAACTGTATCAAGCGCACTGAGCCCCAATGAAACGCTACGAAAAATTCGCCGACGACATCGCAGAACTGATCCGCTCCGGCGTCCTCGGGCCCGGCCAGCGTGTGCCGTCAGTACGTTATGCCAGCCAGACCTACGGCGTCAGCCCGTCCACGGTGTTCCAGGCCTACTACCTGCTGGAACGTCGCGGGCTGATCCGCGCCCGACCGCGTTCCGGTTACTTCGTGAACACCCATGCGCCGAGCCCGTTTTCCGAGCCGGTGGTGAGCGCCCACGTGCATGAGTCCACCGAAGTGGACGTCAGCGAATTGGTGTTCTCGGTGCTCGACTCCATCAAGGACCCGCAAACCGTGCCTTTCGGCTCGGCCTTCCCCAGCCCCACCCTGTTCCCGCTGCAACGCCTGGCCCGCTCCCTGGCCAGTGCCAGCCGGGAAATGGACCCGCGCATGGTGGTTACCGACATGTCGCCGGGCAACCCGCAGCTGCGCCGGCAGATCGCCCTGCGCTACATGGTGGGCGGGCTGATGCTGCCGATGGAAGAACTGCTGATCACCAACGGCGCCCTTGAAGCGCTGAACCTGTGCCTGCAAGCGGTGACCGAACCGGGCGACCTGGTGGCCATTGAAGCGCCCGCGTTCTACGCCAGCCTGCAAATTCTCGAGCGCCTGAAACTCAAGGCCGTGGAGATCCCCGTACACCCGCGCGACGGCATCGACCTCAAGGTGCTCGCACAAAGCCTGGAACGCTATCCGATCAAGGCCTGCTGGTGCATGACGAGCTTCCAGAACCCCATGGGCGCAACCATGCCCGAGGCCAGGAAACAGGAACTGGTGGAGTTGCTGCGCAGCCATCAGGTGCCGCTGATCGAAGACGACGTGTACGCCGAGTTGTACTACGGCCAACAGGCGCCCAAACCGGCCAAGGCGTTCGACACTGAAGGCCTGGTGATGCATTGCGGCTCTTTCGCCAAGAGCCTGGCCCCCGGCTACCGCATTGGCTGGGTTGCGGCCGGGCGATATGCGCAGAAGATCGAACGGTTGAAGCTGATGACCTCGCTGTGCGCCTCGATGCCGGCCCAGGCGGCGATTGCCGATTACCTGCAGCACGGTGGCTATGACCGGCACCTGCGCAAGTTGCGGTATGCGCTGGAGGAGCAACAAAGCGCAATGCTTGCGGCCATCGCCCGCTACTTCCCGGCGCAGACCCGTGTCAGCCAGCCCGCTGGCGGTTACTTCCTGTGGCTGGAGCTGCCGGAGCAGACCGACTCGTTGAAATTGTTCCAGATGGCGCTGGCCCAGGGCATCAGCATTGCGCCGGGGCCGATCTTTTCGCCCACGCAGCGCTTCAGGAACTGCATTCGGTTGAACTACGGCAGCCCGTGGGATGAGTCGTGTGAAAAGGCGATGGAGACGCTGGGGCGGATTGTGCGTTCGTTCTGAGGAGCTGTGTGAAGGCCACTGACGTCATCGCGGGCAAGCCCGGCTCCCACATTGGAATGCATTCTTTCTGACAATGCAGATCAAATGTGGGAGCAGGGCTTGCCCGCGATGAGGCCCGGACAGACGCTACAACTTTATCGACCACCCGCCAGGTCAATAAAGGTCCCGGTGGCATAGGACGCCTTGTCCGACAGCAGCCAGATAATCCCTTCCGCCACTTCTTCCGCACGCCCGCCACGGGCCATGGGAATCCCCGGCTCCAGCTTGCTGACCCGATCAGGGTCGCCGCTCAGGGCGTGGAAGTCGGTGAAGATAAAGCCGGGACGCACGCCATTGACCCGGATCCCCTCACCTGCCACTTCCTTGGAAAGCCCGAGGGTGAAGGTGTCGAGGGCACCCTTGGACGCGGCATAATCCACATATTCCCCCGGTGAACCCAGGCGCGCAGCGGCCGACGAAACGTTGACGATGCTGCCGCCCTGCCCGCCATGCTTGGGCGACATGCGCAGCAGCGCGTGCTTGGCACACAGGATGGGGCCCAACACGTTGGTCCGCAGAGTCTTCAGGATGCGGAATTCGGACATCTCATCCACCCGCGACTTGTGCCCCACGGTCCCGGCATTGTTGACCAGCGCCGTCACCCGGCCCAATTCGGTATCGACCCGGTGGAACAGGGCGATCACTTCATCTTCGATACTGACATCGGCCCGCACCGCAATTGCTTGGGCGCCAAGGGCGCGCACTTGCTCAAGTACGCGATGGGCAGCTTCTTCATCGGCCTGGTAGTTGATGCAGATGCGATAGCCCTGGGCAGCGGCCAGCAACGCCGTGGCGGCGCCGATCCCACGACTGCCACCGGTGATGACGACGACTTTGTCCATGTGTAAGGTCTCCTGATTCAACGTGAGCTGATGGATCCAATACTACCTGCGCCCTGCAGGTTTTGCATGGGCTCACGTCGCCGAATGTGCACTCACCACCTGCTCGGCGCGCTGGATATCGGCCATGAACCCCTCGGCCGGCAACGGGTGCCCCAGCAGATAGCCCTGCAACGAATCACAGCCCAGGCGCGTGAGGAAGCTTTGCTGTGAGTCGGTCTCAACCCCTTCGGCGACAATGCGCAAGCCCAGGGCCTGGCCGAGGGCGACGATGGCCGAGACGATGGCGGCGTCGTCGCTGTCGTGCTCCAGGTCGCGCACAAACCCCCGGTCGATTTTCAGCTCGTTGGCCGGCAGGCGCTTGAGGTACATCAGGCTCGAATAACCGGTGCCAAAGTCGTCGATGGACAGGTCGACGCCCATGTCCGAGAGCTTCTGCAACACCGTCATGCTCGCATCGGCATCGCTCATGGCGGTGGTTTCGGTGATTTCCAGGGTCAGGCTGTTGGCCGGCAAGCGGTGGCGCTCCAGGGCATTGGCAACGCTCTTCACCAAGCCGGCATGGCAGAACTGCAACGCCGAAAGATTCACCGCGATGCGCCAGTCGCGATAGCCCTGGGCGTACCACACCTGCATCTGGCGGCAGGCTTCATTGAGCACCCAGTCGCCGATGGGAATGATCAACCCGGTCTTTTCCGCAAGCTCGATAAACTTGTCGGGCAACAACAGGCCCTGTTGCGGGTGCTCCCAGCGCAGCAACGCCTCGGCGCCCACCGGGCGACCGCTGATGGCGTCGAACTTGGGCTGGTAATACAACCGGAACTGCTCGTGCTCCACGGCGTTGCGCAAATCCTGCAGCAGTTGCAGTTGCTTGCGCGCGTTGGTGTTCATGGAGATGTCGAAAAAGCTGTAGCCGTTCTTGCCCATGCCCTTGGCGTGATACATAGCCGCGTCGGCGTTCATCAGCAATTCCTGGGGCGTGCCGCCGTTGCCGGGGAACAGCGCGATTCCGATGCTCGCGGAGATTTTCAGCTCATGCTCGGCCACGCGAAAAGCCTGGTTGATCAGGCCCACCTGGCGCTCGGCCAGACGCAACGCATCGTCAGGCTGGCCCAACTGCACCAGCAACACGAACTCGTCACCGCCGATACGGGCCAGGGTGTCATGGCTGCGCAAGTCTTCCCGCAGGCGCAGGCCGACTTGCTGCAACAGCTGGTCGCCCATGTGGTGACCGAACGCGTCGTTCACCGGTTTGAAGCCGTCCAGGTCGATAAACATCAATGCGAAGCAGCCGCCCTCTTCGTTCACCCGCTGTATGGCTTGCTGAATCCGGTCGGCGAGCAAGGTGCGGTTGGGCAAGCCAGTGAGCATGTCGTGCAGGGCCAGGTGGGTGAGTTCCTGGTTGGCCTGGGTCAGGGAATCGGCCAACACCGCAGTGCGGGCCTCCAGGCGGGCGTCCAGCAGAGACGTCAGCAGTGCAATGCTCAGCACCGCCAGGGTGGTCACCAGCACCAGGTTGTCCAGGCCTTTTCCACTCAGGCCGTTCAGGGCCGCACCGCAAAAACTGCCATCGGCGAACCGCGCGGCGGCCATGCCGGTGTAGTGCATGCCAACGATTGCCACGCCCATCACCATCGCCGCCCCGCCCCGGGCCAAGCGCACGTATGGCGTGTTGCGCCGCAGGTTGAAGGCAATCCACAAGGCCGCCGCCGACGCCCCGACGGCAATCAGCAAGGACGCGGTGAACAGCGTGGGGTCGTAGTCGATACCCGGGGTCATGCGCATGGCGGCCATGCCGGTGTAGTGCATGGCGCTGATGCCGGCGCCCATGATCAACGCGCCAAATGCCAGCTGCCACGCCGGCAGGCGCGGCTGGCTCACCAGCCACAAGGCAAAACCACTGGAAAGGATTGCGATCAGCAATGACAGCGCCGTGATGTCGACGTCATAGCCCAGGCTGATGGGCAGGCGAAAGGCGAGCATGCCGATAAAGTGCATCGACCAGATGCCCACGCCCATCGCCAGCGCACCGCCGCCCATCCACAGGTACACCGCGCGGCCCTTGGCCGTGGCAATGCGCCCGGTGAGGTCCAGCGCGGTATATGACGCGAGGATCGCGACAAACAGGGAAATCAGGACAAGGGCGGGGGAATAACTACCGGTGAGCATGGGACTTCTCGTGACCAATGGGCCGAACGGCATCCGTGCCGGGCTGAAAAGTCAGGGATTGTAGCGAGAATAATTCTTGTACACCTGAAATATTGTCGTATAGCCATTACTGGCAATTTGACGTCAAACACCTGACTCAATAAACACCAGGATCAACTGTGGGAGCTGGCTTGCCTGCGATGCAGACAACTCGGTTTTTCAGTTACACCGAGGTGATGCCATCGCAGGCAAGCCAGCTCCCACAGGGATTGTGACGTGCTTATTTCTTGTCGCTCAACTGCATCTGCCCGTCCCAACCACCGCCCAATGCGGCGATCAGCTGCACACTGGCCACCAGCCGGGTTTGCAGCAGGGTCAGCACCGTGCGCTCGTTGCTAAGGGCCGTGGCTTGCACGGTGACCACATCGAGATACGCGATCAAACCGGCCTTGTACTGGTTCTGGGTCAGGCGCAGGGATTCCCGGGCGGCATCGAGGGCTTCGTTGCTGACCACCGCCTCGTCTTCCAGGACCTTGAGCTGGACCATGTAGTTTTCCACCTCGCGGAAACCGTCGAGTACGGTCTGGCGGTACTTGGCCACGGTTTCATCGTAGGACGCTTCGGCGCGGTCGACTTCCGCCGAACGCTGGCCGCCGTCAAACAGGGTCATGGCGAGTTTCGGCCCCACCGACCAGAAGCGGTTCGGCAGGCTGATCCAGTCGGCGTAGGTGCTGCTGGAATAGCCACCGGCCAGGCTCAGGGTCAGGTCCGGGTAATAGGCGGTCTTGGCCACGCCGATGTTGGCGTTGGCGGCGATCACCGAGCGCTCGGCCTGGGAGATATCCGGGCGGCGCTCCAGCAGTTGCGACGGCAGGCTCACCGGAATCTGCGGCAGGGCCGGGATGTCCTTGCTCACCGCCAGGTTGAAGTTGGCCGGCGGCACACCGATCAGCACGGCAATCGCGTTTTCCAGCTGCGCGCGCTGCCAGATCAGGTCGATCATGCTGGCCTGGGTGCTTTTCAGTTGGGTCTGGGCCTGGGCGATGGCGTCCTTGCCCGAGACACCGGCGCGGTATTGGTTCTGGGTCATTTGCAGGGAGCGCTGGTAGGTGTCCACCGTGGCTTGCAGCAAACGGGTCTGCTCGTCCATCACCCGCAGTTGCAGGTAATCCTGCACCAGTTCGGACTGCTGGCTCAGGCGCATTGCCGCCAGGTCCGCTGCGCTCGCTTCGGCGCTGGCTTCATTGGCTTCCAGGCCCCGGCGCAGTTTGCCCCAGATATCGGCTTCCCAGCTCACGCCCAATTGGGTGTTCAGGGTGTCGCGGATGCCGCTGCTGGAACTGCTCAGGCTGGCGTTACTGCTGCCGGTGCCCTGACTGGCGCGGGTTTTCCCGGCACTCAGGTCGACGGTCGGGAAGAACGCCCCACGGGCACTGCGCACCTGCGATGCAGCCTGGCGATAACGCGCCTCGGCCTGGGCCACGGTCTGGTTGGAGCTGTTGAGTTTCTCTACCAGCTCATTGAGTTGCTTGTCGCCATACAGCTCCCACCAGGCCCCCCGGGCCAACGAGTCGCTGGGCGCCGCCTGGCGCCAGCCCTCGGCCTCCTTGTACTGGGCAGGCTCGGTCAGCTCGGGGCGCTTGTAATCCGGGCCGACGGCGCAGGCGCTGAGCATCGCGCCGCACAGGGCCAGGCCCAGCAGCCTGGAGCCGCGAGTCATGGCCAGACGTTGCACGGAGGGAAACGTTGGATCGGTCATAGCGCAGTGTCCAGGGCAGCATCGGTACGCACTCCGCGCCAACCGTTGAAACGGTGGCGCAGGCGGTCGAGATAAAGGTAAACCACAGGCGTGGTGTAAAGGGTCAGGATCTGGCTGACCACCAGGCCGCCGATAATCGTCAGGCCCAGCGGCTGGCGCATTTCCGCGCCTTCGGCAGTGCTGAGCAGCAACGGCAAGGCGCCAAGGATCGCCGCCAGGGTGGTCATCAGGATCGGCCGCAACCGCACAAGGCAGGCGGCGCGAATCGATTCCAGCGGGCTCATGCCGTCGTGGCGTTCCAGTTGCAGCGCCAGGTCGATCATCAGGATCGCGTTTTTCTTCACCACCCCGATCAACAGGAACAACCCCAGCAGGGAAATCAGGCTGAACTCGCCTCCCAGCACGTAGATCGACAACAGCGCGCCGACACCTGCCGAGGGCAAGGTCGAGAGGATGGTCAGCGGGTGAATGTAGCTCTCGTAGAGGATCCCCAGCACCAGGTACACCGCCACCAGCGCACCGAGGATCATGAACGGCTGGCCTTTTTGCGTGGCGGCGAAGGCATCGGCGGTGCCGGCCATCTTGGCAATCACTTCCTCCGGCAAGCCGACCTTGGCAACGGCACGCTCGATGGCCGCAGTGCCCTGCTCCACCGTGACACCGGGGGCCATGTCGAACGCGATGTTCTGCGAAGCGAACTGCCCTTCATGCCGCACCGTGTCATCGGCCAGGCTGTTTTCGTAATGCGCGATGGTCGACAACGGGACGCGGGCGCCCGTGGCGGTTATCACCTGCACCTGATTGAGGGTGATCGGGTCCTGGGCATATTTCGGATTGACCTCCATCACCACCTGGTACTGGTTGAG
Organism: Pseudomonas yamanorum; assembly: GCF_013386765.1. Lineage (GTDB taxonomy): Bacteria > Pseudomonadota > Gammaproteobacteria > Pseudomonadales > Pseudomonadaceae > Aquipseudomonas > Aquipseudomonas yamanorum_A. The sequence goes on along the minus strand of NZ_JACARE010000006.1, from coordinate 85,048 downwards.
GCTGTCATAGATGGTGGAAATCTGCCGCTGGCTATAGGCGTTGTTCAACACCGCCGTGACCATGCTCATATCAATGCCCAGGCGCTTGGCCTGGTCACGGTCGACCACCAGCGTCACCTGCGCGGCGCCACGGCCTTCACGGGCATCGATGGCAGTCAGTTCCGGCAACCCGCGTAACGCCTCGACCACTTTCGGGTACCACAGGCGCAAGGCCGCCAGGTCACCGCTTTGCAGGATGTAGGAATATTGCGAACTGGACTGGTCGCGGCTGCCGCCAAACTGCAGGTCCTGGTCAGCCATCAGGAACAAGCGCCCGCCCGGTACCAGCGGCACATCCTTGCGCAGCCGCTCGATCACACCCTGGGCAGAAATCTTGCGCTCGCTGATGGGCTTGAGCCGCACCAGCATCACCGCATTATTGGTGCCGTTGTTGCCGCCGATAAAACCGGCCACGCTGAGCACCGCCGGATCCTTGAGCACGGCCTGACGGAAGATCTCCATCTTCGGCTGCATCACGCCAAACGACAGCCCGTCATCGCCGCGCACAAAACCGATCAACTGGCCGGTGTCCTGCTGGGGCATGAAGGTTTTCGGCACCACCACGTACAGCGCCACGTTGACACCGATGGTGATCAACAGGCTGAGCAGGGTCAGGCGCCGATGGCGCAGCACCCAGTCGAGGCTGCGGGCGTAGCCGGCGACCATGCGCGTGTGGGCCTTCTCGCTCCAGCGCTGCAAGCCGGTTTCCTGCCCCGGGACATGAGGCTTGAGCCAACGGGCGCAGAGCATCGGGGTCAGGGTCAGCGACACCACCAGCGAGACCATGATCGCCGCCGCCAGGGTGATGGAAAATTCGCGGAACAGGTTGGTGACGATCCCGCCCATGAACAGGATCGACAGGAATACTGCCACCAGCGACACGTTCATCGACAGCAGGGTGAACCCGACTTCCTGGGCCCCCAGGTACGCCGCCTTCATCGGTGGCACGCCGTCATCGATATGCCGGGAAATGTTCTCCAGCACCACGATGGCATCGTCCACCACCAGGCCGGTGGCAAGGATCAACGCCATCAGCGACAGGTTGTTCAGGGAAAAGCCGAACAGGTACATCACGGCAAAGGTGCCCACCAGGGACACCGGCACCGCCAGGGTAGGAATCAACGAGGCGCGGAAGTTACCGAGGAACAGGTACACCACCAGGATCACCAGCGCCACGGCGATCAGCAGCGTCATCTCGGCTTCATGCAGGGTGGCGGTGATCACGGGCGAACGGTCCATGGCCAGGTTCAGCTTGACGCTGGACGGCAATACCGCCTGCAACGCCGGCAACTGGGCCTTGATCTGCTTGACCGTCTCGATGATGTTGGCGTCGGACTGGCGGTTGATCACCAGCAGCACCGCCGAATCGTTATTGAAGAAGCCGCTGTTGTAGCGGTCCTCCACGCCGTCGCTGATCTTGGCCACGTCGCCCAGGCGCAGGGCTGCGCCGTTCTGGTAGCGAATCAACAGCGGTTCGTAGTCCTTGGCCTTTTCCAACTGGTCGTTGGCCTGGATCTGCCAGTTGCGCTCGCTGTCTTCGAGGGAGCCCTTGGGCCGGCGCACGTTGGCGTTGGCAATGGTGTTGCGCACATCGTCCAGGGCCACGCCGTACTGGTCGAGGGCCTTGGGTTCAAGTTCGATCCGCACGGCGGGCAAGGAGCTGCCGCCGATCTGCACTTCACCCACGCCCGGCACCTGGGACAGGCTCTGGGACAGGATGGTCGAGGCGAGGTCGTACAGCTGGCCCTTGGGCAACACGTCCGACGTCAGGGACAACACCATGATCGGCGCCTGGGACGGGTTGACCTTCTTATAGGTGGGCATGCTGCGCATGCCGCTGGGCAACAGGTTGCGCGAAGCGTTGATGGCCGCCTGCACTTCCCGGGCCGCGCCGTTGATGTCGCGGTCGGAGTCGAACGCGAGGATCACCCGGGTCGAACCCTGGCTCGACGAACTGCTCATGGTGGTGATGCCGGCAATGGCGCCAAAGGAGCGCTCCAGCGGCGTCGCCACCGTGGAGGCCATGACCTCGGGGCTGGCCCCGGGCAAGCTGGCGGATACCACGATCACCGGGAAGTTGATCTGCGGCAGCGGCGACACCGGCAACAGGTTGAAGGCCACGCCGCCCAGCAACATGATCGCCAGGCTCAACAGCATGGTAGCTACGGGCCGGCGAATGAAAGGTCCGGACAGGTTCATGACTCAACCGGCTCCAGACGCACCGGTTCTTTGCGCCAGCGACGCCCCAGGCGGTCGAAATACAGATAGATCACCGGGGTGGTGAACAGGGTCAATACCTGGCTCACCAGCAGCCCGCCGACCATCACCAGGCCCAGGGGCTGGCGCAGCTCCGCACCGGAGCCGGTGGCGAGCATCAACGGCACGGCACCGAACAGCGCGGCCAGGGTGGTCATCAGGATCGGCCGGAAGCGCAGCAGCGCCGCCTGGTAGATCGCGGTTTGCGGGTCCAGGCCCTGGTTGCGCTCGGCGTCGAGGGCGAAGTCGATCATCATGATCGCGTTCTTCTTCACGATACCGATCAGCAGGATGATGCCGATGATCGCGATCATCCCCAGGTCGTTGCCACTGAGCAGCAAGGCCAGCAAGGCCCCTACCGCTGCCGACGGCAGGGTCGAGAGAATGGTGATCGGGTGGATGTAGCTCTCGTAGAGCACACCCAGCACGATGTACATGGTCACCACCGCCGCCAGAATCAGCAGCAAGGTGCTCGACAGCGACGCCTCGAACGCCTGGGCCGCGCCCTGGAACTGGGTCTGCACGCCCACCGGCATGCCGATGTCTTTCTGGGTCTGGTTGATCAGTTCCACGCCCTTGCCCAGCGCCACGCCGGGGGCCAGGTTGAACGACATCATCACCGCCGGGAACTGCCCGATATGCGCGATCGCCAACTGGGCCTGGCGCTGTTCCACATGGGCCAGGCTCGACAGCCGTACCTGGCCGCCGTCGGTGGTTTTCACATGGATCTGGTTCAGGGCGGCCGGGCCGAGAGTTTCACCCGACTGGGCCTGCAACACCACGCGGTACTGGCTGGCCTGCGTATAGATCGTGGAAATCTGCCGCTGGCCGAAGGCGTCGTACAGCGCATCGGTGATGGTCGACACCGTCACGCCAAGGCGCGAAGCGGCGTCGCGGTCGATCACCAGGTACACCTGCAGGCCTTTGTCCTGCAGGTCGCTGGCAACATCGGAAAGTTCCGGCAACTGGCTGAGGGCGTGTACCAGCTTGTCGCTCCACAGGGCCAGCAACTCCGCGTCCGGCGAGGACATGCTGAACTGGTATTGGGTGCGGCTCACACGGTCTTCAATGGTCAGGTCCTGCACCGGCTGCATGAACAGGCGGATACCCACCAGCTTGTCCAGCTGCGGCTGCAGGCGCGTGATGATCTGCGCTGCGCTGAGGTCCCGTTGGCCGTGGGGCTTGAGATTGATCAGCAAGCGGCCACTGTTAAGGGTGGCGTTGTCACCGTCCACCCCGATATAGGAGGACAGGCTCTCCACCGCCGGGTCTTCGAGGATGATCTTCGCCAACTCCTGCTGGCGCTGGCTCATGGCCGCAAAGGAAATCGACTGTGGCGCTTCGGAAATGCCCTGGATCACGCCGGTGTCCTGCACCGGGAAGAAGCCCTTGGGCACCGCCAGGTACAGCACCACCGTCAGGCCCAGGGTGGCGATGGCCACCAGCAGGGTCAACGGCTGGTGCTTGAGCACCCACTGCAACTTGCGCCCGTAGGCTTCGATCAGCCAGTCGATCCAGGCGCCGCTGGCCTTGTAGAAACGGCCCTGTTCCTCTTCCTTGGGTTCACGCTTGAGCAAGCGCGCGCACATCATCGGCGTGAGGGTCAGGGACACCACCAGGGAAATCAGGATCGCCACCGCCAGGGTGATGGCGAATTCACGGAACAGGCGCCCCACCACATCGGCCATGAACAGCAACGGGATCAATACCGCGATCAGCGACAGGGTCAGGGAAATCAGGGTGAAGCCGATCTGCTTGGCGCCCTTGAGCGCTGCATTGAGCGGGGTCTCGCCCTCCTCGATATAGCGGGAGATGTTCTCCAGCATCACGATGGCGTCATCCACCACAAAGCCGGTGGCGATGGTCAGGGCCATCAGCGTCAGGTTGTTGATGGAGAAGCCGGCCAGGTACATCACCCCAAAAGTGCCCACCAGGGACAGTGGCACGGCGATGGACGGAATGATGGTCGCGCTGAAACGGCGCAGGAACAGGAACGTCACCATCACCACCAGGGCAATGGCGATCAGCAATTCGTGTTGCACGTCCGTGACCGAGGCCCGGATGGTCTGGGTACGGTCGGTGAGCACCGTTACGTCCAGGCCGGCCGGCAGGTTGTCGGTGATGCTCGGCAACAGCGCCTTGATCCGGTCCACCACCTCGATGACGTTGGCCCCGGGCTGGCGCTGGATGTTCAGCAGCACGGCCTGGTTTTCATTGGCCCAGGCGGCGAGGCGTTCGTTCTCGGCGCCATCGACGATCTGCGCCACATCCTTGAGCCGCAACGGCGCGCCGTTGTTGTAGGCCAGGATCAGCTCGGCGTATTCCTTGGGCGAGACCAACTGGTCGTTGGCGTCAAGCATCGAGACCCGCGTGGGGCCGTCGAAGTTACCCTTGGGCTGGTTGACGTTGGAGGCGGCGATCAGGGTGCGCACGTCCGAGAGGTTCAAGCCGTTGGCCGCGAGGGCCTCGGGGTTGACCTTGATCCGCACCGCCTGGCGCTGGCCGCCGGCGATGCTGACCATGCCGACGCCGCTGATCTGCGCGATCTTCTGCGCCATGCGGGTGTCGACCAGGTCATTGAGCTTGGGCAACAGCATGGTCTTGGAGGTGATGGCCAGGGTCAGCACCGGGGTGTCCGCCGGGTTGACCTTGTTGTACACCGGCGGCGCCGGCAAGTCCTTGGGCAACAGGTTGGTGGCGGCGTTGATCGCAGCCTGCACCTGTTGCTCGGCGACATCCATATTGATGTCGAGGTTGAAGCGCAGGGTCAGCACCGAGGCGCCGCCGGAGCTGGTGGACGCCATTTGGGTCAGGCCGGGCATTTGCCCGAACTGGCGCTCCAGGGGCGCCGTCACCGCGCTGGTCATCACGTCCGGGCTGGCGCCGGGGTACAGGGTCATCACCCGGATGGTCGGGTAATCCACCTGGGGCAAGGCCGACACCGGCAACAGGCGGTAGGCGATCACGCCGGCCAAAATAATGGCCAGCATGCTCAGGGTAGTGGCTACCGGGCGAAGGATGAACAGCCGCGAGAGGTTCATGCGCCGCCCTTTTGCGCCTTGCCGGCATCAGCCGGGCCTTGCTGCGTCTTGGCTGCCGGTTGGCCCTGGAGGTGTTCGGTCGGAGTGGTCGGCACCTCGCTGCTGTCGTTGACCACTTCGATTTCACTGCCGTCTTTCAAGCGATCGGTGCCTTCGAGTACCACGCGGTCGCCGGCGGCCAGGCCTTCCTTGATCACGGTGTTGTCGCCGTCGGAATCACCGATCACCAGCGGGCGCACCTTGACCTTCTTGTCGCCATCGAGCACGTAGGCAAAGGTGCCGGTGTTGCCGAACTGGATCGCCGCCGACGGTGCCAGCACCACGTTGTGCAGGGTGTCGGCCAGCAGGTGCACATTCACGAACTGGTTGGGGAACAGCGCCTGGTCCTTGTTATCGAAGCGTGCCTTGAATTTCAGGGTGCCGGTGGTGACGTCGATCTGGTTGTCCAGGCTCTGCAACACGCCGCGGGCCTTGAGGGCCACGTCACCACGGTCCCAGGCTTCCACCGGCAACTTGTTGCCGGCGTGATAACGCGCCAGTACGGTTTCCAGGGTGTTTTCCGGCAGCGTGAAGACCACGCTGATGGGCTGGGTCTGGGTGATCACGGCCAGGAAGGTGGTGTCGTTGGCGGCGACGAGATTGCCCACGTCCACCTGACGCAGGCCGACACGCCCGGTAATCGGGGCGCGGATCTTGGTGAATTCGAGGTTGAGCTTGGCGTCATCCACCGCGCCCTGGTTGGTCTTGACTGTGCCCTGGTACTGCAGCACCAGCGCTTCGGCGGTGTCCAGGGTTTGCTTGGCGATACTGTCCTGGGCATACAGGTCGCGATAACGCTGCACGTCGACCTGGGCGTTTTTCAGCTGGGCCTGGTTTTGCAGCAACGTGCCCTGGGCCTGGAGCAAGGCATTCTGGTAACTGCGCGGGTCGATTTCCGCCAGCAGGTCACCGGCCTTGACCATCTGCCCTTCTTCAAAGGCGATCTTGACCAGCTCTCCCCCTACCCGGCTGCGCACATTGATGGTGTTCAATGCGGTGACCGTGCCCAACGCCTTGTAGTAAACCGGGAACTCACCCAGCACCGCAGGCGCCACACGTACCGGCACCGGGCCGGTAGCACCACCAAAGCCCGGGCGCATCATGCCCGACTTGCCGGCATGCCCGGCGGGCTTCTTCTCGGCGCTGTCTTTATGGCTGCCGGGCCAGAATTTCCAGCACAGGCCGGCAATAACCAGCAGCACGAGCAGGCCGAACAGCCAGCGACGGGAGTGACGAGGGGTGGATTGCATGGAGTGATCAACCATTGGGCGCGAGAGCTTCTTCTTTGGGAGGCTGAAAGATAAGCACTGGGGCGCGTTAAGAAAAGCGCCTTTACCGGCTATTTACCTTGGATTACAACTTTTAACTTCTTTGCTTAGTCCATTCGCTATCCGGCTAAGCGTCTGAAGCACAAATAAAAACGGCCTGGACTAGGCCAGGCCGTAATACTGCATCACGCGTGTTACTGCAAAACGACAGTAATGCGTAGCAACAGTTACTTCAAAACAGCCAGGGCTGCTTCGTAGTTCGGCTCTTGGCCGATTTCGCTGACCAGTTCGCTGTGCAGCACGTTGTCATTTTCGTCCAGCACCACGACGGCACGGGCGGTCAGGCCGCGCAGCGGGCCATCAGCAAGCGCAACACCGTAGTCGACAGCAAATGCCGCCTCACGGAAGTCCGACAGGTTCTTCACGTTTTCCAGGCCTTCGGCACCGCAGAAGCGCGCCTGGGCGAATGGCAGGTCAGTGGAGATGCACAGCACCACGGTGTTGCTCACGTCGTTGACCTGAGCGTTGAACTTGCGAACCGAAGTGGCGCAGGTCGGGGTATCAACGCTTGGGAAGATGTTCAGCACTTTGCGCTTGCCGGCAAAGGTTGCCAGGGTTGCGTCAGACAGATCGCCAGCAGTCAGGGTGAAGTCTGGCGCCTTGGCGCCGACTTTCGGCAAATCGCCTTCGACCTGGACAGGGTTGCCTCGGAGGGTAACTTGAGCCATGAACGGAATCCTTCTAGTGGTGGTAGTGAAACGAATTTCAGGTGCCGAAGTTAAACACAAAGTTCGATGGGCACCTATGGTCGGACGCAAATTGTCATGGAGCGCAGCTCAACGCCCCGCCGCCACGAACCCCCGCTGCAAATCCTCAACCAACGCTTCCACATCCTCCAGCCCCACATGCAGACGCACCACCGGGTTCAGTCCACGATCGGCAGCGCTCTGGCGATCCTGGGTGTCGGCCAGGGTCACCAGGCTCTCAAAGCCGCCCCAGGACGCACCCAGGCCAAACAACTGCAAGCCGTCGATAAACCGTTCGACATAACCGCCGTCCGCGCTGTTGAGTTCAAACGACAGCAAACCATTACTGCCGCTGAAATCACGCTTCCACAGCGCATGCCCCGGGTGCTCGGGCAAGGCCGGATGAAACACCCGCTTGACCTGCGGCTGCACCTGCAACCATTGCGCAATCGCCAGCGCCTGACGCTCGTGCACGTCCAGCCGGGAAGCCAGGGTGCGCGCGCCACGCAGGATCAGGTAAGCATCGTCGGCGCTGACCGCATTGCCAAAGGTGTCGCTCATTTTTGCCAGGGCCGGCCATGCCTCTTGCGTGGTGCAGACGCTGCCCATCATCACGTCGCTGTGGCCGCCGAGGTATTTGGTCAGGGCCATGATCGAGATGTCGGCGCCCAACGCCAGCGGGCGGTACAGGTAGGCCGAGCCCCAGGTGTTGTCCACCGCCAGCAGAATCCCACGCGGCTTGCACAGGGCGGCAATCGCAGGCAGGTCACACAGTTCATACAGCAGTGAACCGGGCGTTTCGGCGTAGACCATTTTGGTGTTGGCCTGAAGCTGCGCTTCCAGGTCGCTGCCGTCCGGGGCGAAATAGCTGACTTCGATACCGAACGGCTGGAGGAACTCGCGAGCCAGCTTGCGCACCGGCGAATACACCGCGTCGGTGATCAGCACGTGATCGCCGGGCCGCAAGTAGGCCAGGAACGTCTGCGCCGCTGCAGCGAGGCCGGTGCCATACAACCGTGTGCGGTAGCCGCCTTCGAGCTCGGTGACCAGGTCTTCCAGGGCAAACGCGGTGGGATTGCCCCGCGCGCCGTAGCTCAGGACGCGCTCGCTGTCGCGCCGGGAACGCGCATCGCGCATCTGGGCCAGGTTGTCGAAGAGCACAGTGCTCAGGCGGGTGATGGGGATGTTCACCGCCCGACCGCCATTGCCGCCTTCGGTACGCGCCGCATGGATCAGCCGGGTCCGCACCCGCGACGCCGGGGCCAACGGTTTTAGACTGGCGATTTCCGCCTCGCTCATCTGCGCCAGCAGGCCGATTTCCCAGGCCAGGTATTGGCGGGCGGCGTCCTTGTTGCCACTGTGGCGGTCGTGGGTGAAGAACAGGAAGTCGATGCACTGATGATCCGGTGGGGTTTGTGCGTCCTCAATCACCGGCAACCCGGCAGCGACCCACGCGGCATAGCCGCCGTCGAGCAAACGCACGTCCTCGCCCAACTCCAGCACGGCAAAAGCCGCCAGTGCAGGGTCATCAGCCAGCAGCACCAACGGGCGCACACCGGCGGTCAACAGCGAACGAATCGACCAGCGCGAACCAGCAATCCGGCCCTTGCGATGGGTCATGCTCGGGCGCAGGTCCACCAGGTCCACCGCGTTATCGTTCAAGGCATCCGCCAGCGCCTGTGCCGAGATCAATGGCAATGCCTTGAACGGCACCGCCTGCGTGACCGGCAGCGCCAGCCCACTCTGGACACCCTCTTCCAGCACATACGCCTCATGCCCCAACTGCCGCAGCCAACTGGCGACAATCGGCGCACGCACACCGTCGCTGTCCACCAGTACCACCCGCGCCTGACGCACGCCGATGTACAGGTCGGTGGACTGAATCAACTGCCCGCCCGGGGTATGTTGCGCCCCCGGCAGACTGCCGGCGGCAAACTCTTCGGCGGTGCGCACATCGCACAGGAACAGGCTACGAGCTGGATCCGCCGCCCATTGGCGAACCTGCTCCGCCGCGACGCTGACCACCCCGGCGCGCTCCGCCAATTGCCGGGCGGCCTCGCGCTGCTGCACCAGATCAGTGGAGACCTGATCGGCATAACGCCGGGTGCTGCCATGTTCCAGCTTGAAGTCCGCCAGGTACCAACCCTGGGTACCGTTTTCCAACGCATACACCGGGTTCTTCACGCCCAGGTTGATCAACGTCTGGGCGCCGATAATGCTGCGGGTACGACCGGCGCAGTTGACCACGATCGGCGTGGTTTCATCCGGCACCAGGTCGTGCACGCGGTAGCCCAGCTCACCGTTAGGGCAGCAGATGGAACCCGGAATGGTCATCTTGCGGTATTCATCGAACGGCCTGCCGTCCAGGACCACCAGCGGCTCGCCCGTGGCCTGCCAGTCCGCCAGCTGCTGCGCAGTGACATGAGGCGTATGGCTGGCCTCTTCCACCAACTCGCCAAAGGCTTTTGACGGCACATGCACCCCGGCAAACAGTTGCAAGCCCGCTGCCTGCCAACCGTCCGCGCCGCCTTGCAGCACATGCACATGGCTGTAGCCCAACGCCTGCAAGCGCAACGCCGTGCGCGCAGCCACAGCGCCGCCATCCTGGTCGTAGATCACCAGGCGCACCTGAGGATTCGGCGCCAGACGCTGCACTTCCAGCTCCAGGCGGCTATAGGGCAGGTTCACCCCGTGGAACAGATGGGCCTCGCCGTACTGGCCGTGCTCGCGTACGTCGAACAGGGCGATTTCCTGGCCGTCGAACAGCCATTGTTGCAATTGCCCGGGTGTGATGGTCTGGCTCATGAAAATCCCGCAAAAAAGAGATGAATTACTGCAAGGCCAACGAGCGCTCGCCGGCGGCGACTTCACGCCCCTTGGCATACGCCCGCTGGACCGCCGGGCGCGCCTTGATCCGCAGGCGCCAGGCCTGGATGTTGGGGTAGTCCGCCAGGTCCTGGCCTTGGCGCAGTGGCTGGATCCACGGGAAGATCGCCATGTCGGCCACCGAGTACTCGCCCGCCACGTACGGCACCTCGGCCAAGCGTTGCTCCAGCACCCGATACAGGCGCGTGGCTTCGGCGTTCAGCAGGTCCAGGGCGAAGGGAATCGGTTCCGGGGCCTTCTCCTTGAACAGCTGCAACTGGCTCAGGTACGGGGTGATATGCCCCACCTGCCAGAACAGCCATTCCTGGACTTTCTGACGCTCGGCGGTGCCGGCGGGCGGCAGGAAACGCCCGGCCTGGTCGGCCAGGTAATTCAGGATCGCCCCGGATTCGAACAGGCTCAGTGGTGCTTCAAGGCTGTGGTCGACAATCGCCGGAATCCGCCCATTCGCGCTGATGCGCTGGAAGCTTTCCTGCTTCTGCGCGCCTTCGCGGATGTTCACCGGAATCAGGCGGTACTCCGCCTCCAGTTCTTCAAGCAGGATGCCGACTTTCAGGCCGTTGCCCGTAGGCCAGTAATACAGATCAATCATAAAAACCCCTGGTGTGGGAGCTGGCTTGCCTGCGACGCAGGCGATGCGGTGAATCAGGTAACCCGCGTCGATGCAATCGCAGGCAAGCCAGCTCCCACATAAAGCGACTTTCGCCGCACATGAGCAGCGTTTTCAGGCATAGGCCCGGATTGAAGGGGCCATCTGCGAGGCGTTGTAGTTGAGAATCCGCCCGTCCGCTTCAACGCCATAACGGCCATTCAGGGATTCCAGCGGCAAGCCGTACAGGTGGAAGTGCAAGGTCGCCTGCTCACCCTCGACGCGAATCCCGTGCAGGTCTTCACCAAGGAACGAGATGGAAGTACCCGGCTGCACGATGACTTCTTTCTCGAGGGTCAAGGTGGTGAAGCCAGCGTCACGCCCTTCATCGTTGCGGCCATACACGTAGTTGATCTCCTGGCCTTCAACGGCACTGATGATCGCCCAGGTTTCATGGTTGTGGGGGATGGTGCTTTTGCCCGGCAGCAGCGAGTTCAGGTACAGGGTCGGCGTGTCGCCATCGTCGTTCAGGCGATAACGGAACGCGGTGCTGCCCTGCCCCGGTACCGGCGCGGGGAATTCGCTGAAGTTGAACAGGTCCCGGCGCTCGGCCAGGGTTTCCAGCAGGCCGACGATTTCCACCAGGGCCGCGCGGTCTACGCCACGCTGGTTGATGACGCGGATCTGCTGCAGGAAGTCTTCGATAACGGCGGCACGGTTTGCGGTACTCATGACGAGGTTCCTCTTGTTAGACAGACAGGGTGTAGCGGCTCAGGTTGGTCAACAGGTACGGATCATTGGCGATCGGCGGACGGCGGCCCGGATCGCCCAAGGCATGGCGCAGGAACTCCTGGGTGCGTTCACTGGTGGGGCGCTGGAAGATCTGCTCGGCGCTGCCGTGTTCGACGATCACGCCGTTTTCAGTGAAGTAGACGATGTCGCTGATCTCTTCGGCGAAGCGCATTTCGTGGGTCACCAGCACGCAGGTCATGCCCTCTTCGGTCAGCTCGCGGATCACCGTCAGCACTTCTCCGACGGTTTCCGGGTCCAGGGCCGAGGTCACTTCATCGAACAGGATCAGTTCCGGGCGCATGGCCAACGCCCGGGCAATCGCCACCCGCTGCTGCTGCCCGCCGGAGAGTTGGCCGGGATAGGCATCGGCCTTGTGCTCCATGCGCACCTTGGCCAGCAGCGCCCGCGCATCTTTCTCGGCATCACTGCGGTTGCGGCCGAGCACCTTGCGCGGGGCGATCACCAGGTTTTCCAGCACCGACAAATGCGGGAACAGGTTGTATTGCTGGAACACAAACCCGACGCGCTTGCGCAGCTCGATGCGCTGGGCTTCCTGGGTCAGGGTATCGACCCGGGTTTCACCCACGCGGATGGTGCCGCGCTGGGGCTGCAACAGGCCGGTGATGCAGCGCAGGATGGTCGACTTGCCCGAGCCCGACGGGCCGATGATCGACACCGCCTGGCCGCGGTGCACGTCGAGGTCGATGCCCTTGAGCACCCGGTTGTCACCGAACGACAGCTGCAAGTCCCGCAGGCTGACCAGGGGTTCAATAGAAGGCATAACGGCGCTCCAGGCGTTGGGTCAAACGGGAAATCGGGTAGCAATAGGCGAAGAACAGCACCAGCAGGCTGAGGTAGATCACCACGGTGAAGCCGGTCATGTTCACGGTGTTGCTGGCGATCTGTGCGGTGTCGATAACGTCATGCACACCCACCAGCGACGCCAGGGCGGTGCCCATAGTGACCACCGCGTAAAGGTTCATCCATGGCGGCAACATGCGCTTGAAGCACTGGGGCAGGATGATCGAACGGAAGATCTGGCCACGGGTGAACGCCAGTGAACGCGCGGCTTCCCACTGGGTGCTGGGGATCGAACCGATGGCGCCGCGAAAGATCTCCGCCACGTTGGCACTGGCGGGCAACGCCAGGCCGATGGTCACCTTGACCCAGTCCGGGAACGACACGTAGCTGCTGCCGATGTGGATCTCGAACGGGAACACGTAGGTGGTGAGATAGATCAGCACCAGCCACGGCGCGTTGCGAAATACCTGCACCCACACTCGCGCGACAATGCCTGCGGGTGACAGGGCCAACGCTCCGATCAACAGGCCGAGCACCGAACCAATGGCAATCGCCACCACGCTGATCAGGATGTTCTGGCCAAAACCGCTGACCAGCGCCGGCGACCATTGCAGCAACGCCGACAGCACCGGGAATGAATCAATGGCCATAGCCGGGCATCCTCAGGCGCGCTTCCAGCCAGCGCCCCACACAGTTGACGGTAAAGCTCAGCAAGCCGAAAAAGCTCAGGATCAAAATCATCAGCTCCAGCACGTTGTCGCTCTGGGTCCAGATCATGATCGACGCGTAGGTGATATCGCCCACGGCAATGGCCGAGGCCACGGCAGTCATTTTCACCAGGTCGATCAGGTTGTTGATCAGCGACGGCAGTGCGAAACGCAGGGCCAGTGGCAACTGCACATTCCACAGCAATTGCCGGCTGCTGAAGGCCAGGGAACTGGCGGCTTCCAGGGTCACGGCCGGCACTGCCTCGATGCCGGCGCGCAGGGCTTCGGCGTGGAACGCGCCCTTGTGCAGGGAGATCACGATCACCACCCAGGCAAACGGCGTCAGCGGGTTGGCTGCGCCGACGGCCTGGGTCAGCAGCATGTTCAACACCAGGAACGCGCAGTACAACTGCACCAGGGTCGGGGTATTGCGGGTGACTTCGATAAACACCCGCGCAGGCCGGGCCAGCCACGGGTTGCCCGAGGTCAGCAACGCCGCCAGGCTGATCCCGGCCAGCAGGCTGCCGACGATGGTGAACAGGCACAACAGCACGGTGGTCAGCGCGCCCTGCTCCAGGGTGCCGCGCTGATAGGCATCCAGCAGGAAGTTGTAGTTGAGGCCGATACCGGCCGCCCAGTGCACAAAAATCTCCAGCCAATGACTCATTCGTCGCCCCGCAACTTGCCGCAGGCAACAGCAATACGGCGCCCCGCCTCGGCCACGCTGTCGGTCGCCGTGGCGATGGACAGGCGAAACCACGGCGACAGGCCATAGGCACTGCCCGCCACACCGGCGACGCCCTCCTCCAACAGGTAAGCGACGACATCGCCGTCATCCTTCAACTGCTGACCGTCCGGGCGATAGCGGCCGAGCAAACCGGCGCAGCGCACAAACACAAAGAACCCGCCTTGAGGCTCAAGCACTTCCAGGCCGTCGACGGTGCCGAGGGCCATCATCAGCAAGTCGCGGCGCAGTTGATAGGCCGCTACCTGCTCGGCCAGAAAGCCCAGCCCGCCGGTGAAGGCGGCCAACGCGGCGGCCTGCCCGACGGAAGACGCACCGGAGGTGGATTGGGATTGCACCACCGCCATCGCGTTGGTCAGGGTCTGCGGCCCGGCGCCGAAACCGATGCGCCAGCCTGTCATGGCATAGGTCTTGGACACGCCGCCCACCAACAGGCAACGGTCCTGCAAATCCGGCGCGACGTTCAGCAGGCTCTGGGCCGGGCGACCGTCGAAGCGGATGTGCTCGTAGAGTTCATCCAGCAGCACCAGCACCTGGGGATGAAGGCGCAGCACCTCGGCCAGCGCGTGCAGTTCAGACTCGCTATACACCGCGCCGCTCGGGTTGCCCGGGCCATTGAGGATCAGCCAGCGGGTGCGCTCGTTGATGTGCTGCTCCAGTTGCGCCGGCAGCAGCTTGCAACCCTGCTCCAGCCCGCACTCGATAAATACCGGCTCGCCACCGTTGAAGCGCACGCTGTCGGGGAATGACGGCCAATACGGCGTCGGCACCAGTACTTGATCACCGTCGTCGAGGGTGGCGGCAAAAGCGTTGAAGATGATCTGTTTCGCGCCGTTGGCAATCACGATGTTCGGCAGCGCATAGTCCAGGTGGTTTTCTTCGGCCAGTTTTCGCTGCACGGCAACCCGCAGAGCCTTTACGCCAGATGTCGGCGTGTACTTGGTGGCGCCTGCTGCAATGGCGGCATAGGCCGCTTGCTTGATGTGCTCCGGGGTATCGAAATCCGGCTCGCCGGTGGTCAGGTCCAGAATGTCGCGGCCGGCGTCACGCAGTTCCGTGGCGCGGGATTTGGCCGCTGCATTGGCCGACAGCGACACGCGCTGCACGCGCTTGGACAAGCGAACGGTCATGGCTGCACCTCCAGGACTTTGCCGGGGTTGAGCAGGTTTTTCGGGTCGAGGGCGCGTTTGATGCGGCGCATCAGGTCCAGCTCCACCGGGCTTTTGTAGCGGCTAAGCATGCCGACCTTGCGCTGGCCAATCCCGTGCTCGGCACTGATGGAGCCGCCGTGGGCATGGGCGCTGTCGTGCACCAGCAGGCTCAGGTCGGCGTAGTTGGCCATGTGTTCATCCACCGTTGAACCCAGCGGATGGGCCACGTTGTAATGCAGGTTGCCGTCCCCCAGGTGCCCGAACGTGAAGTTGCGCACGCCGGGAAAATGCACCTGCAACAGCGCATCGGTATGGGCCACGAAGGCGACGATTTGCGAGATGGGCACCGAGATGTCGTGCTTCATGTTGCGCCCGGCGCGCTTCTGCGCCTCGCTCATGTTTTCGCGCAGCAGCCACAGCGCTTCGCTCTGCGCCAGGCTTTCGGCGATCAGGGCGTCAGCCAGCAGTGACTGCTCGAAGGCTTCACCCAGGACCGTTTCGAAGGCTTCGCGGGCGTGGGTTTCGCCGTGGTTATCCGACAGTTCCAGCAAGGCGAACCATGGCTGACTGGCTTTCAGGAATGGTTGCGGGCCTTCGGGAAACTGCTCGCGCAACAACGCCAGGCAATCGGCGCTGAGCAGTTCGAATGCGGTGAGATTGGCGCCAAAACCGGCGCGGGCGTGGGACAGGAACGCCACCGCCTGGGCCAACTCATCAAAGGCCAGCAACGCGGTGGCCTGGGCCTTGGGCAGCGGGAACAACTTCAGGGTGGCGGCGGTGATAATGCCGAGGGTGCCTTCGCTGCCGACGTACAAATCCCGCAGGTCGTAGCCGGTGTTGTCCTTGCGCAAACCCCGCAGTCCATTCCAGATTTCGCCTTCGGCCGTCACCACTTCCAGGCCCAGGGTCAGCTCGCGGGTGTTGCCATACCGCAGCACGGCGGTGCCGCCGGCATTGGTGCCGAGGTTGCCGCCAATGGTGCAACTGCCTTCGGCGCCCAGGCTCAGCGGAAACAGGCGACCGGCTTCACGGGCCACGTCCTGGATGTTTTGCAGGATGCAGCCGGCTTCGACGGTCAGGGTGTCGTTGTCGGTGTCGATCACGCGCACCCGGTTCATGCGGTCGAGCAACAGCAATACCGCGCGGCCGCTGGCGTCCGGCGTAGCGCCTGCCATCAGGCCGGTGTTGCCGCCCTGGACGACAATGGGCGCTTCCAGAGCCACACAGGCACGCACCACGGCGGCGACTTCTTCGGTGTTGGCCGGGTGTACCACCGCGATCACCTGGCCGGTGTAGCGGCCTTGTTTGTCGGTGAGGTACTGGGCGGCGTCTTCACTGCGCTGCACATGGGCGGCGCCGAGCAACTGTTGCAGGGTGGCGAATAGCGGTTCACTCATGGCTGTACTGCTCATGCAAATCCCGCAGGGCCTGGGACGGTGGCATGCCGGTGCGCTCGCCGAGGGCGATCAGCCAGCCGCTGCGATGCCAGTCGCGCACGATGGCGTCGAGCCTGGCCTGGGTGTCGTGCTCGCCCTTGCGGATCCAGATCACCGATTTGGAAGGGATCAAATCCCCCGGCAACGGGATCTCGTAGCCGGACCATTCGGCATCGCCCAGCAGTGCGTGCATGGTCGGGCTGACGTGCACCGCCGCCACACAGCCATTGCCACGCAACGACAGCAGGGATTCGGACTGGCTGCGGAACGCCTTGATCTGGGCGCCGTAGGTTTCCTGCAATGGCTTGATGAAGTTGCTGCCCTGGGACACACACACCGGCTTGTCCTTGAGGTCGGCCCACTGGGTGATGCCGGCGCCTTTGCGGATCAACGCCGCACCGCCGACTTCTTCATAAGGCGTGGGCACGTAGTCGAGAATCTCGGCGCGCTCGTCGGTGTACTGCATGTTGGCAATCAGCACATCGACCTTGCCTTGCTGCAGGAACTGCACGCGGTTGGGGGCGAGTACCGAGACGGTCTTGGTCTCCACGCCCAGCGCCTGGCCGAGGCCCTTGGCCAATTCGACGTTGTAGCCCAGGTGTTCGCCGGTCTTGGGGTCGATGGTGCCAAACGGCGGGCCGCTGAGAATCACGCCGACGCTGATGGCGTGGCGTTGCTGGATCTTGTCGAGGGTGGCATCGGCGTGGGCCAGGCTGGCACACAAAACCAGGCCGAGGGCGGTCAGGGATCTGAAATTCATGCTCAGGCGCCCTTGAGCTGTTTCTGCAATTCCACCAAGGCCGGGGATGCCGGGGTGATGTGATTGCGGGTCTGGGCATCGATCAGCCAGCCGCTGCGGTGCAGTTCCTTGATGATCGGGTCCAGTCTGGCCTGGGTGTCGCTCTCGCCACGGCGGGTCCAGATCACCGACGGCGCCGGATTCAGCTCGGGGCTGAGGGCGCGGTAATCCTTCCATTCGGCGCTGTCGTTGATCAGCGGGTTGACCAGCGTCGAGTCATGCACCGCCGCGACGCAGTTGTTGCCGCGCAGGGCCAGCAGGGATTC
Organism: Pseudomonas yamanorum; assembly: GCF_013386765.1. Classification (GTDB taxonomy): domain Bacteria; phylum Pseudomonadota; class Gammaproteobacteria; order Pseudomonadales; family Pseudomonadaceae; genus Aquipseudomonas; species Aquipseudomonas yamanorum_A. The sequence continues at coordinate 67,487 of NZ_JACARE010000006.1, read as the reverse complement.
GGAGGAGCTTTTGAAGGCTTTGATCTGTGCGCCGAGTTCGGTCAGCGGCTTGACGTAGCTGCTGCCCTGGGAGGTGCATACCGGCTGGTCCTTGAGGTCTGCCCAGCGGGTGATCTTGCTGTCCTTGAGCACCGCAGCGGTGCCGCCGATCTTGTAGAACGGCGTCGGTACGAAGCCAAGGATTTCGCCGCGCTCGGCGGTCCATTCCATGTTGGCGATCAGCAGGTCGACCTTGCCCTGTTGCAGGAACTGCACGCGGTTGGCTGGCAATACCGGCACCAGTTGCACTTCGGCGCCCAACTGGCGGCCCAGTTCGTTGGCCAGGTCGACGTTCAAGCCCTTGGGCTTCTGGGTGGTGGGGTCGATGCCGCCAAACGGCCCGCCGGACAACAGCACGCCGACCACCAGCACATGGCGCTGCTGGATCTTGTCCAGGGTCGCATCGGCCTGAGCCACCGCGCTGCCGCCCAGGGCAATCAATGCGCCCAGGACCACAGGCAACCTTCGTTTTACCGCCGCGCGCACAAAACCCATGGAACTCCCCTCATTAGCGATCGGCGTACCCCGACCTGATGTGGGGGCATGCTAGGGAGAGTGCCGGGGTAACGGAAATTCAAATATCTAATATCGTTATAACTTCCCGTATATGGACGCGCTGATTTTTGGCCATATACTCGAAATCATTAGCCATCGTAAAAACTCGACGCGACAACACATAAACATCTGTAATGTTTATCTTCGCACCCTTGATATAAAAAACGCCCTGGAATGGCCATGTCGACCCTCGATCTTGAACTGCTCCGCACCTTTATCGCCGTGGTCGACCACCACAGCTTTGCCGAAGCCGGCACCCACCTGGCCCGCACCCAATCCTCCGTCACCCAGCATATGCAGCGCCTGGAACAGCAAGTGGGGGTCAGCCTGTTTGAGAAACGCGGCCGGCAAAAACAGCTGACGGAACCCGGCTTGCAGTTGTTACGGCATGCGCGGCAGATGCTGTCACTGAACGACGATGCGCTTAATTCCCTGCGGGAAAGCAGCCTCAGCGGCGTGCTGCGCATCGGTTCGCCCCACGACATCGCCGACACCATCCTGCCGCCGATCCTCAGCCATATCGCCCGCTCGGCGCCGCGCCTGCGCCTGGAAATCGATGTGGGCCGCAGCCCGTTCCTGATGGATGACTTGCACCGCGGCAAGGTCGACATGGTGATTTCCACCCGCGCCGATGCCAACCTGGAAGGCTTTGCGTTGCGTACTTCGCCGGTGTGGTGGATCTGTTCGGCGCAGTACATTCATTCGCCGAGCGAGCCGTTGCCGTTGATTCTGGTGGATGAGCCGAGCATTTATCGGCGCTATGCCCTGGAGGCACTGGAACGCGCAAACATCCCTTGGCGCCAGGCGTACCTGGCGTCGAACCTGATCGGGATCAAGGCGGCGACGCGCGCAGGGTTGGGCGTGACCCCACGGAGCATGGAAATGCTCGGGCCGGACATGCGGGTATTGGGGGAGAACGATGGGCTGCCGAGGATGCCGGAGGTGACGTACTACCTGTGGATCCGCCCGAACACGGCGAACCCGATTGCACGCAAGGCGTATGACTTGATCAGGGCCAGCCAGGGGCTGGCGCTGGGGTGACGATTATTGCTGGGTCAATTGGGTCCACAGCGCCGGTGCGCCAGCGGATTTGGCGATCGCCTCCAGGCGCGCCGCGTGCTCGGCCATGTCCTGTTCGCTGGCGCGAATGATCGTGGTGGGCTGGCGATCCGCTGGCAAGCGACGGATTTCCGAAGGGCGATTGCCCGAGCCTTCTGCCGAACCGTTGCCGTCCGAGGCGTTACCGGCCAGGGACAGGCTGGTCTGGCCGCCGGTCATGGTCAGGTAGACATCGGCGAGAATCTCGGAGTCGAGCAAGGCGCCGTGGAGTTCACGGCCGGAGTTGTCGACGCCATAGCGTTTGCACAAGGCATCGAGGCTGTTGCGCTGGCCCGGGTGACGCTCACGGGCCATCATCAGGGTGTCGAGGATCGAGCAGTGCTGGGTAATGTCAGCCCGGTCGGTCTGACCCATCAGCGCGAATTCGTTGTTGATGAAGCCAACGTCGAACGCCGCGTTATGGATGATCAGCTGTGCGCCGTTGATGAACTCGAAGAACTCATCGGCCACTTCGGCGAACCGCGGCTTGCCCACCAGGAATTCGTTGGTGATGCCGTGGACGCCGATGGCGCCTTCGTCACTTTCCCGATCCGGTTGCAGGTAAACGTGGAAGTGCCGGCCGGTGAGGCGACGGCCCATCAGTTCGACACAGCCGATTTCGATGATCCGGTGGCCGTCGGTCACCGGCATGCCGGTGGTTTCGGTATCGAGTACAACAGATCGGATGGCCATCAGGGTTCAGCTCTCAACGGTTTGGGACATTTCAAGGGGCGGGATCTTAACACGTCAACCGGCATCAGCTCTGCTTGTAGCCGCGCACGTCATCCACGCCACGATTGGCCAACTGATCGGCCCGCTCGTTGCCGGGATGGCCGATGTGGCCGCGCACCCATTTCCAGGTGATGTTGTGGCGGTTGCATTGTTCATCGAGCAATTGCCACAGGTCGGCGTTTTTCACAGGCTCCTTGGCGGCGGTCTTCCAGCCACGCTTCTTCCAGTTGACCATCCACTCGTTGATGCCCTTCATCACGTACTGGGAGTCGGTCACCAGCAACACATCGCAACGGCGCTTGAGCTCTTCAAGGCCGCGGATCGCGCCCATCAGTTCCATACGGTTGTTGGTGGTATTGGCTTCGCCGCCCCACAGCTCCTTCTCCACGCCCTTGCATACCAGCAACGCGCCCCATCCGCCGGGACCGGGGTTGCCCTTGCAGGCGCCATCGGTGAAGAGTTCTACGGTATCGGTCATTTCACTGTCCATTAAAGCGGGATCCATCAAAGCGGGTTGCCGATAATCGACCGACAAAGGCCCGAGGTCGAGAAGCTCGACCTGAAATCAAAAAAGGGTTGTTTACTGCTCGCTCTGCTTGCGATTGACCTTGGCCATCGGCATCGGCACCAGCTTGCCCATCGGTTCGCGGCGTACCTGGCGCACCGGGCGCAGGCCAACAACGATCTTGCGCGCCACCAACAGGTAGAAGCCACCGCCGGACAATTGCCAGGCACCAGCCCTGCGCTCCCAACCGGCCAATCGCCCCTGCCACTTGGCAGACGCAAGCGGCGGACGATAGCACCCGAAGCGGCGTTTCTCCAGCGCAAAGCCCAGCAGGTTCAACCAGTCGCCCACCCGCGACGGCGAGATGCAGCGCGCCTGGCGCAACCCGTCATGGGCGAACACATGGCGCAAGCCCCAACTGCTCCAGGGGTTGATGCCGATGATCAGCAAATGGCCACCAGGGCGCACGCTGCTGGCCGCTTCACGCAGCAAACCATGGGGCGACAGGCAGAAATCCAGGCCATGCTGCAACACCACCACGTCGGCGGCATGCTCGCTCAACGGCCAGGCCTGTTCCTCGCAGACGATTTCAACCCCCGGCAACGGCGCCCCCAGGCGCACATTGCGTTGCACCTGGGGCGCCGACGGCGGGGTTTGCGCCGACGGGCCGTAATGCACCAGGTAACCACCAAAGAACCGACCCAGCTCGTCTTCGAGCATGCGCCGCTCTTCATCCAGCAAAAATTGCCCGATAGGCCCGGACAGCCATTCACGGGCGGCACCGATCAGTGCCAGCCACTCGGGATCGGCCTGGGCGAACGCTTTATCAGTCATTGCATTCTCCAACTCGCCAAGAAGTTCTAAGATGCACCAATGTGTTCAGCTTGGCGAATCAAAGAATGATACAGATCAGTGCCCTGCCCGCCTTCACCGATAACTACATCTGGTTGTTACAGGATCAGCCGAACAAGCGCTGTGCCGTGGTCGACCCCGGTGACGCCGCGCCCGTGCTGGCCTGGCTCCAGCAGCACCCCGACTGGACCCTCAGCGACATCCTGGTGACTCACCATCACCATGATCATGTCGGCGGCGTCGAGCAACTTAAAAGTGTTTCCGGCGCCACGGTCTACGGCCCGGCGAATGAAAAGATCCCGGCGCGGGATGTCGCGCTCCAGGATAACGACCGCATCACCGTGCTGGGCTGGGACTTCGAGGTGTTTGCCGTCCCCGGTCACACCCTCGGCCATATCGCCTTTTATCACCAGGGCGTGCTGTTTTGTGGCGACACCCTGTTCGCCGCCGGTTGTGGTCGCCTGTTCGAAGGCACTCCACAACAAATGCACACCTCCCTGGAACGCCTGGCAGCATTGCCGGCGAACACGCTGGTGTACTGCACCCATGAATACACACAAAGCAACCTGAAATTCGCCCAGGCCGTGGAACCGCACAACGCGGATATCGCCGAACGAGTGGAGAACGTGCGGCAACTGCGGGCCAATGGCGAGATCACGCTGCCCTCGACCCTGGCGCTGGAAAAACTCACTAACCCTTTTTTACGGACCTCTGAAACATCCGTTAAAGAAAAAGCGGACGAACGGAATGGCCGGGATAACCGGGCCGGGAGCGAGGTGTTTGCTAGCTTGAGGTCTTGGAAAGATACGTTCTAAGGGCGCGGAATTTAGTACGTAATTTCTGAATGGTTGACCGCGACCCAAGCGCTTTCTAGAATCGCCCGACATTTTTGCCCGGAACTTACTTCCAGCCAATGTCGTCATCTATTCGTAAAACCAACCATTCAGACGCATTGACCCGCCTGGCTCAAGCCGTGGCGGTGGCTGTGTCCGCTACTCTGGCGGGCTGCCAATCGACCAATTTTGCCGCACAATCCACCGTGCAACCCAAGCCAAACCTTACCGCCAAGATCAAGCAAAAACCCCTTTGGCTATCAGAGAAGCCAAGCCCGGAAGTGCCCCAGGATGTCTGGGAACGCATGCGCCGGGGCTTTCAATTGCAGGACGGGTTAGGCGTCAACCCGCGCATTGAACAGCAACGATTGTGGTTTGCCAGTAACCCTTCCTTTCTTGAGAACGCCGGCGAACGCGGCAGCCTCTACATTCATTACATCGTCGAACGCCTTGAAGAACGCAACATGCCTCTGGAGCTGGCGCTGCTGCCAGTGATTGAAAGCGCCTACAACCCAATGGCCTATTCCCGCAGCGATGCGGTCGGCCTGTGGCAGTTTGTTCCCGCCACCGGGCGCTACTTCAATCTGCGCCAGACCCGCGCCTACGACGGCCGCCGTGACATCACCGCCTCCACCACCGCGGCCCTGGACTATCTGACACGCCTGCATGACATGTTCAACGGCGACTGGTTGCTGGCACTGGCGGCTTACAACGCCGGTGAAGGCACGGTCAGCCGGGCCATTGAGCGTAACGAAAAGCTCGGCTTGCCGACGGACTACTGGAACCTGCCACTGCCCCAGGAAACCAAGGACTACGTGCCCAAGTTCCTGGCGCTGTCGCAGGTGGTGCTGGCCCCCGAGGCATACGGTGTCAACCTGAACCCGATTGCCAACACGCCGTACTTTGAAGTGGTAGAAATCAAAACGAGCATGGACCTGTCACGGGTCGCCGCGCTCGCCGAGATTGACGAAGACGAACTGTTCCAGCTCAACCCGGCCTTGAAGCAGCGCACCACCCTGGACGGCCCGCAGCATTTACTGGTGCCCACCTCCAAGGCGCAGTTGCTGGCCAGCAGCCTTTCGGCGATGAAGCCGGAAGAATTGCTGAGCATGCGCCCGAAAAAGCCGGTTTTCGACGATGTTGAGCACAAGGCCATTGCCGGTCGCACCCGCAACTACAAGGTGCGCAGCGGTGACAACCTGACCCTCATCGCCAAGGCCAACAAGGTCGACGTGCATGACTTGCAGCGCTGGAACAAGCTCAATGGCCAGGCGCTCAAGGTCGGCCAGACCCTGGTGATGCAGGACACCCGCAAGCTGGTGGCCAAGGCTGACAGCAAGAAGCCGGTGCAATACAAGGTCAAGAAAGGCGATTCGCTGTACATCGTCGCCAAGCGCTTCAACGTCGAGATGCAACATCTCAAGCGCTGGAACCCACGCACTGGCCAGGCGCTGAAGCCGGGGCAGATGCTGGTGGTTTCCGGGCCTAGATAACACCGCAAACCCTGTAGGAGCGAGCTTGCTCGCGAAAAACGCAAGGGCACCGCGTTAATTCAGAATGCCAGCGTTATCGTTGGCGTCCTTCGCGAGCAAGCTCGCTCCTACAGGTTTAATCGATCCTCAGCCCATCCCACGGCGCCAGCCTTTTTCCAATCGGAACAAGCTGTTACTGTACGGGTTATAAAGCCCAAGCCGCCTGGATCGGATCTCTGACTTGAAGCGTCCCCTCCTTCTACTAATAAGTCTGGCCTTGAGCTTTTCCGCGAACGCGACCATTACCGAGAGCCACGGTTATGCGCAGTTCGGCCTGCTCAAGTATCCAGCCAGATTCACCCACTTCGACTGGGTAAACCCCGCAGCGCCAAAAGGCGGCACACTGCGGGTCATGGCATTTGGCACGTTCGACACCCTCAACCCTTATACCTTCAAGGGTTCCAGCCCGGTTTCCACCGCCAACTTCCTGCAATACGGGGTCAATGAGCTCAATGAGCCGTTGATGGTGGGCACCGGCCAGTACGCCCCTTCCGGCGATGAACCGACGTCCAGCTACGGCCTGATTGCCCAATCGGTGGAATACAGCGAGGACCGCAGCTGGGTGGTGTTCAACCTGCGCCCCGAAGCACGCTTCCATGATGGCAAGCCGATTACCGCCTACGACGTGGCGTTTTCCTATCGCACGCTGCTCACCGAAGGCCACCCGCAGTACCGCACCAACCTGCAGGAAGTGGCCCGGGTCGATATTCTTAACCGTCATCGCATTCGTTTTGTGTTCAAGCGCGCCGGCAATCCGCTGCTGATCCTGCGCCTTGGCGAGCTGCCGGTATTGCCCCAGCACTACTGGAAAAACCGTGATTTCAAGGCCACCACCTTCGAGCCGCCGCTGGGCAGTGGGCCTTACCGCATCACAAAGGTCTCGCCGGGACGCCAGCTGGTGTTCGAACGGGTCAAGGATTACTGGGGCAAGGACCTGGCGGTCAACCGTGGTTTCTATAACTACGACAAGGTCGAGGTGGAGTTCTACCGCGACAGCGACGTGGCTTTCGAAGCATTCAAGGCCGGCGAGTTCGATATCTATATCGAACACCAGGCGAAGAACTGGGCCAATGGCTACAACTTCCCGGCGGTCAACCGTGGCGAAGTGATCAAGGCGCAGATCGCCCACCAGATCCCGACCCAAAGCCAGGGCCTGTTCATGAACAGCCGGCGCCCGGCCTTCAGCCAGGCCAGGGTCCGCGAAGCCCTGGGGTTGATGTTCGATTTCGAGTGGACCAACCGCACCCTGTTCAGCGGTGCCTATAAACGCACCCTCAGCTACTACCCCAACAGCGAATTCTCCGCCACCGGCGTGCCCACCGGCCATGAGTGGCTGATGCTGTCGCCCTATCGCGACCAGTTGCCGGCCAACCTGTTTACCCAGCCGTTCAGCCTGCCCCAGACCGACGGCAGGGGCATTCCCCGGGACACCATGCGTCGCGCCCTCGCACTGTTGGCCGAGGCCGGCTGGAAGCTGTCCGGGCAGCGCTTGCTTAACAGTGACGGGCAGCCACTAAGGCTGGAAATCCTGCTGGTGAACCCGAACCTGGAGCGCATCCTGCAGCCCTATGTCGAGAATCTGACAAGTATCGGCGTCGACGCCCGCTTGCGCACGGTAGACCGCGCACAGTACAAACAACGCCTCGATCAATTCGACTTCGACATGATTCTGATGACCCTCAACCAAACCCTCAGCCCCGGCCTTGAGCAGTGGCAGTACTTCCACTCCAGCCAGGCGGGGATCAAGGGCAGCAAGAATTACGCAGGCATCGCCAACCCGGTGGTCGACCACCTGCTGGACCAGCTATTGGCGGCGCAAACCCGTGAACAACAATTGGCCGCCGGCCGGGCGCTCGACCGCGTCCTGCTGTGGCAGCACTACAGTATTCCCAACTGGTACCTCAACTATCATCGCCTGGCGTACCGCAACCGGTTCGCCTTCGTCACCACGCCGCCCTACAGCCTGGGCCTGAGCGCATGGTGGCTGAAAGCTTCGGAGAAAGCCCAATGATACCTTTGCGTACTGCGATCCTTGGCAGCCTGATGTTCTGCGCTGCGGCCAATGCGGCCCCGCAACATGCCCTGACCCTCTACAACGAACCACCCAAGTACCCCGCCGATTTCAAGCACGTCGACTACGTCAACCCCGACGCCCCCAAGGGCGGCACCTTTCGCGAGTCCAGCATGGGCGGCTTCGACAGCCTCAACCCGTTTATCAGCAAGGGCGTGCCGGCGGACAATATCGGCCTGATCTACGACACCCTCGCCCAGCAAAGCCTGGACGAACCCATCACCGAATACGGCCTGGTGGCCGGCAAGATCGAAAAGGCCCCGGACAACAGTTGGGTGCGCTTCTACATCCGCCCCGAAGCGCGCTTCCACGACGGCCACCCGATCCGCGCCGAAGACGTGGTGTTCAGCTTCCAGACGCTGATGAAGGACGGCTCGCCGATCTACAAAACCTACTACGCCGACGTCGATGAAGTGGTCGCAGAAGACCCGCTGCGGGTGCTGTTCAAGTTCAAGCGCACCAACAACCGCGAACTGCCGCTGATCCTCGGGCAACTGACGGTATTGCCCAAGCATTACTGGGAGACTCGCGACTTTTCCAAGGGCAACCTGGAAATCCCGTTAGGCAGCGGCCCGTACAAGGTGACCGAGGTCAAGGCCGGGCGTTCGATCCGCTATGAGCGGGTCAAGGACTACTGGGCCAAGGACCTGCCGATCAACAAGGGCTTCTACAACTTCGATTACCGGGTCACCGATTACTACCGCGACAACACCGTGGCCCTGGAGGCGCTCAAGGCCGGGCAGTTCGATTACTGGCTGGAAATCAGCGCGAAGAACTGGGCCAATGCCTACAACACCCCCGCCGTTGCCCAGGGCCGCCTGATCAAGGAAGAAATTCCCAACGGCAACCCTACTGGCATGCAGGGTTTCGTGTTCAACATCCGTAAACCGATGTTCCAGGACGTTCGGGTGCGCAAAGCCATCAGCCTGCTGCTGGACTTCGAATGGAGCAACAAGCAACTGTTCAACGGCGCCTACACCCGCAGCCGCAGCTATTTCGAAAACTCCGAGATGGCCGCCACCGGCCTGCCCGGCCCGGCCGAGCTGGCGATTCTTGAGCCGCTGCGAGACAAGATCGCGCCCCAGGTCTTTACCGAAGCCTTCGAGCCCTCGAAGACCGACGCCAGCGGCATGATCCGCACCCAGCAGCGCGAGGCCTATCAGTTGCTGCAAGAGGCCGGCTGGAAGATTGTCGACGACAAGATGGTCGACACCACCGGCAAGCCGGTGACCATCGAGTTCCTGCTGGCCCAGACCGAGTTCGAACGCATCCTGCTGCCGTTCAAGCGCAACCTGGCGGACCTGGGGATCGACCTGGTGATTCGCCGGGTCGACATCTCGCAGTACATCAACCGCATCCGCTCCCGGGATTTCGACATGGTGGTGGGCAGCTTCCCGCAGTCCTCCTCGCCGGGTAACGAGCAGCGTGAGTACTGGAAGTCATCCAGCGCCGACAAGCCTGGCAGCCGCAACTACATCGGCCTGAAGGATCCGGCCATCGACCAACTGGTGGAAGAACTCATCGACTCCGATTCGCGCAAGAGCCTGGTGGCCCACGCCAAGGCCCTGGACCGCGTGCTGCAGTTCGGCTACTACGTGATCCCCAACTGGCACATCAAGACCTTCCGCGTGGCGTATTGGGACCACCTCGGCCATCCGAAGGTCTCGCCACGGTATGACGTGGGCACCGCCACCTGGTGGAGCAAACCCGACGCCAAGCCGGCGATAACCGTGGACACCAACCAGAGCGCCGATCCGGCGAGCGGGGGCGACTGAGATGCTGGCCTATATTGTTCGCCGACTGCTGCTGATCATTCCGACCCTGTTCGGCATCTTGCTGATCAACTTTGTGATCATCCAGGCCGCCCCCGGTGGCCCGGTGGAGCAGATGATCGCCAAGCTGGAAGGTTTTGAAGGCGCCACCAGCCGGATCGCCGGGGGCGGTGCCGAAGTCTCGGTGGCCGGTTCCAGCTACCGCGGCGCCCAGGGCCTGGACCCGGCGCTGGTGAAGGAAATCGAGAAAATGTACGGCTTTGACAAGTCGGCGCCGGAACGCTTGTGGATCATGGTCAAGAACTACGCCCGGCTGGATTTTGGCGACAGCTTCTTCCGCGACGCCAAGGTCATCGACCTGATCAAGGAAAAGATGCCGGTGTCCATCTCCCTCGGGTTATGGAGCACCCTGATCATGTACCTGGTGTCGATCCCGTTGGGGATCGCCAAGGCCACGCGCCACGGCAGCCACTTCGACGTGTGGACCAGCTCGGCAATCATCGTCGGCTACGCGATCCCGGCGTTCCTGTTTGCGATCCTGTTGATCGTGGTGTTTGCCGGCGGCAGTTATCTGGACTGGTTTCCGCTACGGGGGCTCACCTCCAACAACTTTGACGAGCTGAGCTGGAGCGGCAAGATCCTCGATTACTTCTGGCACCTGGCATTGCCGGTGACGGCATTGGTGATCGGCAACTTCGCGACCATGACCCTGCTCACTAAAAACAGCTTCCTCGACGAGATCAACAAGCAATACGTGGTTACCGCCAAGGCCAAGGGCCTGACCAACCACCGCGTGCTGTACGGCCATGTGTTTCGCAACGCGATGCTGCTGGTGATTGCCGGTTTCCCATCGGCCTTTATCGGCATCTTCTTTACCGGCTCGTTGCTGGTGGAAGTGATCTTCTCCCTCGACGGCCTGGGCCTGATGAGCTTTGAAGCGGCGATCAACCGCGACTACCCGGTGGTGTTCGGCACGCTGTTTATCTTCACCCTGCTGGGGCTGGTGGTGAAGCTGATCGGCGACCTCACCTACACCCTGGTCGATCCGCGTATCGACTTCGCCAGCCGGGAGCATTGAGATGAATCTATCCCCCCTCAATCGTCGCCGGTTCGAGCGCTTCAAGGCCAACAAGCGTGGCTGGTGGTCGCTGTGGCTGTTCCTGATCCTGTTCGGCCTGAGCCTGGGCGCCGAGTTGATCGCCAACGACAAGCCGCTGGCGGTGCACTACGACGGCGACTGGTATTTCCCGGCCCTCAAGCGCTACCCCGAGACCACCTTCGGCGGCGAATTCCCGCTGGAGGCCAACTACAAGAGTCCGTATATCCAGGAGCTGCTCAAGGCCAAGGATGCCTGGACATTGTGGGCGCCGATCCCGTTCAGCTACCAGAGCATCAACTACGACCTGAAGGTTCCGGCACCGGCACCGCCGTCGCGGGACAACCTGCTGGGCACCGATGACCAGGGCCGCGACGTGCTGGCGCGGGTGATCTACGGCTTCAGGGTTTCCGTGCTGTTTGCCCTGACGCTCACCGTACTCAGCTCGATCATCGGCGTGATCGCCGGCGCCCTGCAGGGCTTCTACGGCGGCTGGGTCGACCTGGCCGGCCAGCGGTTCCTGGAAATCTGGTCCGGTTTGCCGGTGCTGTACCTGCTGATCATCCTCGCCAGTTTCGTGCAGCCCAATTTCTGGTGGTTGCTGGGGATCATGCTGCTGTTTTCCTGGATGAGCCTGGTGGATGTGGTGCGCGCCGAGTTCCTGCGCGGGCGCAACCTGGAATACGTGAGGGCGGCCCGGGCGCTGGGGATGCAGAACGGCGCGATCATGTTCCGTCATATCCTGCCCAACGCCATGGTCTCCACCATGACCTTCATGCCGTTCATCCTGACCGGTGCCATCGGCACCCTCACCGCCCTGGACTTCCTGGGCTTTGGCCTGCCCGCCGGCTCGCCATCCCTGGGTGAACTGGTGGCCCAGGGCAAATCCAACCTGCAAGCGCCGTGGCTGGGCATGAGTGCCTTTGCCGTGCTGGCGATCATGTTGAGTTTGCTGGTGTTTATCGGCGAGTCCGCTCGCGATGCCTTCGACCCGAGGAAATGAGATGAATCAGGACAATCTGATCGAAGTCCGCGACCTCTCCGTCGAGTTCGTCGTAGGCAACAGCCACCAGCGAGTGGTGAACAACGTCAGCTTCGATATCAAGCGCGGCGAAACCCTCGCGCTGGTGGGCGAAAGCGGCTCGGGCAAATCGGTGACGGCGCACTCGATTCTGCGCCTGCTGCCCTACCCGCTGGCGCGTCACCCGTCCGGGACGATCCAGTACGCCAACCACGACTTGCTGACCCTGAAAGAAAAAACCATCCGGCATATTCGCGGCAACCGCATTGCGATGATTTTCCAGGAGCCAATGACCTCGTTGAACCCGCTGCACTCCATCGAGAAGCAGATCAACGAAGTGCTCGGCCTGCACAAGGGATTGACCGGCAAGGTCGCCACCCAGCGCACCCTGGAATTGCTGGAGCTGGTAGGCATCCCCGAACCCCACAAGCGCCTCAAGGCCCTGCCCCACGAACTCTCCGGCGGCCAGCGCCAGCGGGTGATGATCGCCATGGCTCTGGCCAACGAGCCGGAGCTGTTGATTGCTGACGAGCCGACCACGGCACTCGACGTCACCGTACAGTTAAAGATCCTGGAGCTGCTCAAGGAACTGCAGGCGCGCCTGGGTATGGCTTTACTGTTGATCAGCCACGACTTGAACCTGGTGCGGCGCATCGCCCACCGGGTATGCGTGATGCAACAAGGCTGCATCGTCGAGCAGGCAGAATGCGAAACCCTGTTCCAGTCACCGCAGCACCCTTACACCCAGGAGCTGCTGGCAGCCGAACCCAGCGGCGGCCCGGCCACCAATGAAATCGGCCCGCCATTGCTGGAAGTCGAGGACCTGCGCGTCTGGTTTCCGATCAAGAAAGGCTTCCTGCGCAATACCGTCGACTACGTCAAGGCAGTGGACGGCATCAACTTCAGCCTTCCACAGGGTCAGACCCTGGGCATCGTCGGCGAAAGCGGCTCGGGCAAATCCACCCTGGGCCTGGCGATTTTGCGACTGATCGCCAGCAAAGGCGGCATCCGCTTCGAAGGCCACCAGATGGACAAACTGAGCCAGCAACAGGTGCGCCCGCTGCGCCGGGAAATGCAGGTGGTGTTCCAGGACCCGTTCGGCAGCCTGAGCCCGCGCATGTGCGTGAGCGAAATCGTCGGCGAAGGCCTGCGCATCCACAAGATGGGCACTGCGGCCGAACAGGAAGCGGCGATCATTGCCGCGCTCAAGGAAGTGGGGCTGGACCCGGAAAGCCGCAACCGCTACCCCCACGAATTCTCCGGCGGCCAGCGCCAGCGTATCGCCATTGCTCGAGCCCTGGTGCTCAAGCCGCGCCTGATTTTGCTGGATGAACCCACCTCGGCCCTCGACCGCACGGTGCAGCGCCAGGTGGTGGAATTGCTGCGTAACCTGCAGGCCAAATACAACCTGACCTACCTGTTCATCAGCCATGACCTGGCAGTGGTCAAGGCCTTGAGTCACCAGTTGATGGTGGTCAAGCATGGGCAGGTGGTGGAACAGGGCGATGCCCCGGCGATCTTCGCCAACCCCCAGCATGCCTACACGCGGCAATTGCTGGAGGCGGCGTTCCTGGTGCCTTCAGCCGATTCACCGTAGCAGCTGTCGAGCGCCAGCGAGGCTGCGTTGGCCGCACCGCTGTGATCGAGCCAGGCATTGCAACGAGGTGCGCCTGACGCAGCCTCGCTGGCGCTCGACAGCTGCTACGCCATTGGGTGTCAGAAATCGGTTGAGGCCGACAACTCGCGCCAGGCGTCGGTCTCTTCCTTGACGTAAGCCAGCTTGGCTTCAATCGCCTGCAAAGTGTCGGTGCCCAGTGCCAGGCGCATCGGCGGATTCGGCGCTTCTACCAGCTTGATCATGGCCACTGCCAGTAGCTCCGGGTTACCCGGTTGCTGCTGGTTGTAGACCTTGGCCAGCTTGCGCACCTCGCCGGAGGTGGCCGCGTAATCGTCAATGACCCGCGGCGACTCCACCAGGGAGTTGCTGTCCAGGAAGTCGGTACGGAAGTAGCCCGGCTCCACCACGGTGACCTTGACGCCCAAGGGTGCAAGTTCTGCGTGCAGCGCCTCACTCAAGCCCTCGACGGCAAACTTGGTCGAGCAATAGGCGCCAAATCCCGCACCGGAGCGGAAGCCGCCCACCGACGAGATATTGATCACATGCCCGCTGCGCGCCTGGCGCATGAACGGCAATACACCCCGCGTGACGTTGAGCAGGCCAAAGACGTTGGTTTCATACAAGCGCCGAACCTCGTCGGCAGACGCTTCCTCGACCGCGCCCAACACGCCAAAACCGGCGTTATTGACCAGCACATCGATACGCCCGAAGTGTTCGACTGCGGCGCGGGCCACGTCAGCGGCCTGGGATTCGTTGGTCACATCCAGTTGCACCGCCAGCAGGCCGGGCTGCTCGCCAAATCGCTCAACGACCGTTTGAGCATTGCGGGCCGTGGCCACTACCGCATCGCCATGGGCCAGCGCCGCCGCGACGATTTTCGCGCCGATACCCCGGGAAGCCCCGGTTACCAGCCAAACACGCTTGAAGGAATGTGCCGTTGTCATGATCCGTACCTGTTGGAGTGAAAGTGAGGTAAAGGTACGCCGCCGCATTAGCCTGAAAAACCCGCTCGTGCTACAAGCACTATGAAACTGAATTTCATAATGGAACACCGATGAACCCTGATCCGTTCAATGGCCTGACCGAATTTCTCGCCGTGGCCGAACTGAAGAGTTTCACCCAGGCCGCCGCACGCCTTGGCGTCACGCCGACGGCCGTCAGCCACGCGGTGAAAACCCTGGAGAAGCGCACGGGCGTGGTGTTGTTCCAGCGCACCACACGGCGAGTGGCGCTGACCGAGGCCGGCATGACGCTGTATAGCCGTTTGCGCCCCGCCGCCGGGGAAATCGACGAAGCCCTCGCGGCCCTCAGTGGCTACCGCGACCGGCCCATGGGCACCCTGCGCCTGACCGTGCCGCGCCTGTCGGGCAAGTTGCTGATCGAGCCGTTGATCCCACGCTTTCGCGAGGCGTTTCCAGAGGTGGTGCTGGATATTTCCCTCGACGATGCCACTGTGGACCTGGTGACCGAAGGCTTCGATGCCGGGATTCGGCTTGGAGAATCCATCGACAAAGACATGGTGGCCGTGCGCCTCACACCGGACTTGAACTGGTCGGTAGTGGGCTCGCCCGGCTACTTCGCCAAGGCTGGCCAGCCGCAAACGCCGGAAGAACTGACCGCCCATCAAACCATCGGCTATCGCTTCCTGACCTCGGGCGTGGCGCACCGCTGGGAATTCGAACGCGCGGGCCGGGAGTTCACGGTCGGCGTCCAGGGCGGGCTGATCGTCAATGACCGCAACCTGATGATCAGCGCGGCGCGGGCCGGCCAAGGCCTGGCCTATGTGAGTGATTTTGAAGTGATGGAGGACCTGGCCTCAGGCGCACTGGTGCAAGTGCTGCAATCCTTCGTGCCGCCCAGCAGCGGGCTGTACCTGTATTTTCCCGCCCGAACCCAGAGCCAGCCGAAACTGCGCGCGTTTATCGACCTGGCTACCGCCTGGGTGGCCGGGGCGCCTACGCGGGCCGCTGATTGACGCTACACGCCCTCAGGAAGGTACGGATCGCCGGTTTGTCGACACTTGTCGCACAACACACGGCAACATCCGCCGACACGCCCACTATTCAGGTTCCCTGTTACACGATGCTGGGCCAGTGGTCACAAAATTACTGCAAGGCCCTGCATCGCCTTGCCTTCGTTGAATGGGCGGCGAGCCACAACCTGGAACCGAGCAGTGTGACCCTGCGCCACGGTGCCCTGCACACCCGGACACGCGGCAACGGCGCCTCGAAGACCTTTACGCTGGCTTTTGACGCTTCCCCCGATCAAATGACTGATCGCGGGGGCGTTCTGTGCAATCATCGGCGATACCGCGCCCTGCGCCTTACCCGGTAAACGGTGGATCATGTCCCTGAATCCCTACAGCACGGCCCCCGCCTTCTGGCGCGACGAGCAGTTGCCGTTTATCGAGGCGCGCACCATCGCCGACGGGCGCAAGGTCTGCTACACCCGCCACTCCCACGAGCATTTCTCGATCGGCGCGATCACCGCCGGGCAGAGCCTGTATATCCACGGGGCGTCCACCTTCCAGATCAGCGCCGGCACCGTGGTGCTGATGAACCCTGGCGATGTCCACGCCTGCAATCCGATTTGCGACCAGCCCTGGTCGTATCACATGCTGTACATCGACACGGCCTGGCTGACGGACCTGCAGCACCAGCTCGGCTTCAGCACCGACGAAGGCTTTCGCGCCTTTACCGCCACCCATACCCGTGACGTCGTGCTGTATGACGGCCTGATCGAGCTGTATGAAGTGCTGCTGGACGAGCAGGCCGAACACCTGCACAAGCAGAGCGCGGTGGTGAGTTTTTTCACTGAAGTGCAACAACGCCTCAACCCGTCGGCAACACCGGTGCGCGAGGTCAATCACAAGCTGGAACGGGCCGCCGACTACATACGCGAGCATTGCACCGAGGCCTTGAAGCTTGAGGACATTTGCCAGGCGGCCGAGTTGTCACCGTCGTACCTGATCCGCGCGTTCAAACAGTATTACGGCATGACGCCCCATGCGTTCCTGGTCAACCGGCGCATCCAGTTTGCGCGCACCCAGTTGCGCAATGGCGGGCTGATCGCCGACGTGGCACTGGCCGCCGGGTTTGCCGATCAGGCGCACTTCCAGCGCACGTTCAAGCAGCACCTCGCAGCAACGCCGGGGCAATATCGCGGCTGAGTCAGGCCAGTAACAGATACCCCACGCTGGCCACCAGCAACCCCGCCATCGAGCGATTGAACAGGCGCATGCCCCGAGGGTTGCTCAGGTAGCGTCGCAGGAACGTCCCGGCGTAAGCCCAGCACGCCACCGACAGGTAGCAGATCACCAGGTAGATCGTCGCAAACAGCCAGACCTGTTGCGCATCGCCGTCGGCCACGAACAAGCCCATCCCCGCCACACACGCCAGCCACGCCTTGGGATTGAGCCACTGCATGATCGCCCCATAGAGCATCGATGGCGCCGTGGCCGTGCCGTCTGCCTCCAGGCGCCCATCATCCACCGCCAGTTTCCAGGCCATGTACAACAGGAACGCCACCCCGCCCCATTGAATCAATTGGGTCAGCAGCGGCCAGCGCACCAGCACCTCATGCAGCCCCAGGCCAATCAATACCAGCAGCAAGGTAAATCCCAGCGCGGCACCGGCCACATGCTTTTGGCTGGCGGCAAACCCGAAGCGCGCTCCTGAACTGATGGCCACCACATTCACCGGTCCCGGGGTGATGGACGTGGCCAGGGCGAAGGCGGCCATGGAAATGATCAAGCTCATTGCAGTTCCTTTTTGTTGTGCGATATGAGCTGAACCTTAAGGGGCGGACGAATCCAGGTATTGAAGAAAATGCCCCTGGAGAGAAACGACGCAAAACCACCAGTTGAAACCTTTGCTCCGCTAATGCAAAAGACGATTTTATTCCATTGATATAACGCTATTTTTTTCTTTTCAACGGCGGATTTTGATAGGAAAAAATGCGTGTTTTCGACAGCTCGCAGGGTGCTAGAGTCGAGCCCACATCCGTCGGGATGACTTCTCGCTGCACACTGAAAAAGGAATCGCCATGTCACTTCGCTTATTGGCAACCGCCTGCCTTTTGCTGTCTTTCTCTGCGGTTAATGCCGCAGAACGGTGGGAGGCCCTTCCGCCGACCCCGGCACCGATTGCGGGTGCCGAAACCGGCTATGCAGCCGTCAACGGCATCAAGGTCTACTACACCAAAACCGGGCATGGCTCGCCGGTAATCCTGCTGCACGGCGGCCTGTCCAATTCCGACTACTGGGGCAACCAGGTCAAGGCGCTGGCCGCCAAACACACGGTCATCAGCCTCGACAGTCGTGGCCACGGGCGCAGCTCCCGGGACGAAAAACCCTACGGTTACGACCTGATGGCCGATGATGTGGTCGCTGTGCTCGACAGCCTGAAAATCCCCCGTGCCGATATCGTCGGCTGGAGCGACGGCGCCATCATCGGCATCGATCTTGCCCTGCGCCACCCGGACCGAATCGGCAAGGTGTTTGCCTTTGCCGCCAACACCCAGACGTCCGGGGTCAAGGATGGCGTAGAGAAGAATCCGACCTTCGCTGCCTTCATCGAACGCGCCGGCAAAGAGTACGCCAAACTCTCGCCGACGCCGAAAGAGTACGACGCCTTCGTCGAGCAGATCAGCCATATGTGGGCCAGCCAGCCTAACTGGACAGACGCGCAACTGGCGGCCATCAAGACCCCGATCCTGATTGTCGACGGCGACCACGATGAGGCGATCAAGCGTGAACACACCGAGTACATCGCCTCGACCATTCCGGGTGCGGGCCTGCTGATTCTGCCGAACACCAGCCACTTCGCATTCCTGCAGGACCCGGCCCTGTTCAACGCCGCATTGCTGGACTTCCTGGACAGCAAATAAGCTCGCCTACTCCCCGGTCATCCGCTCCAGGCTGTTGCTCAAATGCAGCAGCATGGCGGCTCTGGCCGCGTCCGGGTCCTGGCGGCGGATGGCTTTCAGGATCGCTTCGTGCTCCAGGTTCGCCAGCCGCCCCAGCTCCATCAAATCCGCGTCGCCGCGCTCTTCGGCGTTGATCCGGGTGCGCGGGATCACCGAGTTGCCCAGGTGATAAATCACATCGGTGAAATAGGTATTGCCGGTGGCCTGGGCGATCAGCCGATGGAAGCGCACGTCGGGCTCAACGGCGCTGTCGTTGTTGGCCAGTGAGTCCTGGTAATCATCCAGCGCCTGGCGCATCTGCTGCAGTTGTTCATCGGTACGACGCAAGGCCGCCAGCGCGGCCGCCTGGGTTTCCAGGCCCATGCGCAACTCCAGAATACCGCGCACGCTGGCGGCGGTGTCGTGGGTCAGGTGCAGGCCGTGGCGCTCATCGCGTTCCAATACGAAGGTGCCGACACCGTGGCGGGTTTCCACCAGCCCGGCAGCCTGCAGTTTGGAGAGTGCTTCGCGTACCACCGTGCGACTGACGCCGTACTCGCCAACGATGGCCGACTCGGACGGCAGCTTCTCGCCCGGTGCCATTTGCCCCAGGAGAATCTGCTGGGTCAAGGCGGTGACGATGTCATGGGCAAGGCCCGGAGAGCGCTTGCGCTGAGGTGCCGAGGTTGGGGTTTGCATCAGGAATTCCGTTCAGGGGCGCCTGGCGATACTAGCATTTTTATGCGCACCTACTTGTATGACAACAAACAAATACCTGTAGGAGCGAGTTTGCTCGCGAAAAAACCCACCACACCGTAATTCTCCAACATAACCGCGTAATCGTTGGCGTTTATCGCGAGCAAGCTTGCTCCTACAAAGTGTTGCCATCTCTGAAATTGCAGTTGTATGATGTCTATCAAGTTGTCAGACATCTCCGGCAACCCGAGCCTATCCCCCGCACAACAATAATCAGTGGGAGTTTTACCTCGTGACCCCTTCCAGCCCTGCGACAGCTGCGCCTGCCACCGACCCGGTCCTGGCCCGCGCGATCAAGAAAGTGAAGAGCCACGTGCTCCCGCTGTTCGTGATCATGTTCATCGTCAACTACATCGACCGCGTCAACATCGGCTTTGTGCGTACCCACATGGAACACGACCTGGGCATTGGTGCAGCCGCCTACGGCTTCGGCGCCGGGTTGTTCTTCATCGGCTACGCGCTGTTCGAAGTACCCTCCAACATGCTCCTGCAAAAAGTCGGCGCGCGCATCTGGCTGACCCGCATCATGTTCACCTGGGGCATCACCGCCACGCTGATGGCGTTTATCCAGAACGAAACCCACTTCTACATCCTGCGCTTCCTGCTGGGTGTGGCCGAGGCCGGCTTCTTCCCCGGGGTGATCTACTACTTCACCCGCTGGCTGCCCGGCGTCGAGCGCGGCAAGGCGATTGCGATCTTCCTCAGCGGCTCGGCCCTCGCCTCGCTGATCTCCGGCCCCCTGTCTGGCGTGCTGCTGCAAATCACCGGGCTGGGCCTGCATGGCTGGCAATGGATGTACATCATCGAAGGCATGGCCTCGGTGCTGCTGTGCTTTTTCGTGTGGTTCTGGCTCGACTCCAAGCCCCACGACGCCAAGTGGCTGAGCCTTGAAGAGAAGGACGCACTGGTGGGCGAGATCGACCGCGAACAGCGCGAGCGAGACGCCGCCACCACGATCAAGCCGACCCTGGGCAAGCTGCTCAAGGACCGCCAGATCATGCTGTTCTGCGCCCTGTACTTCTGCATCCAGCTGACGATCTACGCCGCCACCTTCTGGCTGCCGAGCATCATCAAGAAGATGGGCGACCTGAGCGACATCCAGGTGGGTTTCTACAACTCCATCCCGTGGCTGATTTCGATCATCGCGATGTACGCCTTCGCCGCACTGGCGGGCAAGTTCAAGTTCCAGCAGGCGTGGGTCGCTGCCGCACTGGTGATCGCCGCGATCGGCATGTTCCTGTCCACCACCGGCGGGCCGATCTTTGCGTTTATCGCCATCTGCTTTGCAGCGATTGGCTTCAAATCGGCGTCCTCGCTGTTCTGGCCGATTCCCCAGGGTTACCTGGATGCACGGATCGCCGCCGCAGTGATCGCGCTGATCAACTCCATCGGCAACCTCGGCGGGTTTGTCGCGCCCACCACCTTCGGCTTTCTGGAACAGACCACCGGTTCGATCCAGGGCGGTTTGTATGGCCTGGCGGGCACGTCAATCCTTGCGGCGATCCTGGTGTTCTTCGCCAGGACCCTGCCCGGCCCGACCACCAGCAGCGTGCTGCAACCCGCCCCCGTCTTGAGCAAATAAGGACTACACGATGAACACAGAACACCAGCACCACGCCAACGGCGCCCCGGTGGTTACCGGCCTGCAAGTCATCCCGGTGGCCGGCCACGACAGCATGCTGCTCAACCTCAGCGGCGCCCACGGGCCATTTTTTACGCGCAATATCGTGATCCTCACCGACAGCGCCGGCCGTACCGGCGTCGGTGAAGTGCCCGGCGGCGAACGCATCCGCGAGACCCTGGAAGACGCCCGCAGCCTGGTGATCGGCAAGCCCATCGGCCAGTACCAGAGCATTCTCAATGCCATGCGCCAGACCTTCGCCGCACGGGATTCGGCGGGCCGGGGTTTGCAGACCTTTGACCTGCGCATCACCATCCATGCCGTCACGGCGATGGAAGCAGCACTTCTGGATTTGCTCGGCCAGTTCCTTGAAGTGCCGGTAGCGGCATTGCTCGGTGAAGGCCAGCAGCGCGACGCGGTGAAGATGCTCGGCTACCTGTTCTACATCGGTGATCGCCAGCAAACCGACCTGGCGTATCGCAGCGAAGACAATGCCGAAGACTGGTTCCGCCTGCGACATGAGCAAGCCATGACCCCCGACGCAATCGTGCGCCTGGCAGAGGCGGCCAAGGCGCAATACGGCTTCAACGATTTCAAACTCAAGGGCGGCGTACTGCGCGGCGCCGAGGAAATCGAGGCGGTCACCGCACTGGCCGAACGCTTCCCCGATGCGCGCATCACCCTGGACCCCAACGGCGCCTGGTCGCTGAAAGAAGCCATCGCCCTGTGCCGCGACCAGCATCACGTGCTGGCCTACGCCGAAGACCCTTGCGGTGCAGAAAACGGTTACTCCGGGCGCGAAGTCATGGCCGAGTTCCGCCGTGCCACCGGGCTGCCCACCGCTACCAACATGATCGCCACCGACTGGCGGGAAATGGGCCACGCGATCCAGTTGCAGTCGGTGGACATTCCCCTCGCCGACCCGCACTTCTGGACCATGCAAGGCTCGGTGCGAGTGGCGCAGATGTGCCACGAATGGGGCCTGACCTGGGGCTCGCACTCGAACAATCACTTCGACATTTCCCTGGCGATGTTCACCCAGGTGGCCGCCGCCGCACCGGGGGAAATCACCGCCATCGACACCCACTGGATCTGGCAGGACGGCCAGCGCCTGACCAAGGCGCCGCTGAAGATTGTCGACGGGCATATCAAGGTTCCGGCCAAGCCGGGCCTGGGGGTGGATATCGACATGGATGCCGTGGCCCACGCCCATGAGCTGTACAAAGGCATGGGCCTGGGTGCACGCAATGACAGCGTGGCGATGCAGTTCATGATTCCGGGCTGGACGTTCGATAACAAGCGCCCGTGCCTGGTGCGCTGAATAGCCTGCTTCTATGCATTTCTCGCCTTTGATACCTGTCAACGTTGACAGTATCTGACGACACCTGTCGCGCCTAAGATCAGGGCGATCTCACCCCATCAAGGGTGAGCCCGCCCTCAGGAGCGACAACCATGACTCAGAAAACCAATCGCCCCACGCCCACGGCCGAGATTGAAAAGCTCAGCCAACCTTGGATCAACACCGCCACGCCTGCTGCGCGCGGAACACTCACGGCCAAGGTGAACGCCTCAGTTCCGTCATACAAAAAATTCGATGCAGAGATTGTCAACCTCTGGAAAGAATCCCCATCACCCGAGTTCCCTGCGTATTGGGTCTTCAATGGCATACAAGACGAATACGACCCTCCCATCAATGATCCCAAGGTCATCATTGCTGTCAGGATTCTCGAGGGCACCCCGAACGGCGTACACCATTTGGGCCCAGGCAATACCGACGTTGAACTGCGTTATATCCGCCAAACCAGCGGTGTAATCGTCAAAGCCCATCAAGGCACCGTCGAATTTACACTCAAGCCCCACACGCCACACATTGAAGGGACCTTCAACCACTGCAAATTCGAATGGATTGATCGTTTTGGCGATGAGCAAACTGCAGAAATCGGCGATGGGAAATTCAATATCACCGACTCAACCCAGCACTGAAACCTCAGCTGAAAATCATCGAAAAGTGCGCGCCTACCCCGGCGCGCACACCCTCGCCGACCGCCAGCGCTACCGAGCCACCAGCCAGGTTGGCATCTCCACAGGCATACACGCCGGGCACTGTGGTCTGGCGCGTGTCGTTGGTGAGGAGATAAGGCCCGGTCGGTCCTTCGACACATTCACACCCCAACTGCTCGGCCAACGGGCTGGCCATGCGGGTACGGGACATCGTGAAGATGCCGTCCAGGGCGATCACCCGGCCGTCTGCCAATTCGACATCCGCCCGCTCACCGACAATCCGCCGCACCCACTGGCTTTCAACACGAACTGCGCGCCGATCCAACTGCGCCTGCTGCTCGGCATCCGGCACAAATACGCCGTTGGTGAACAGCGTGGTGGTGCCCCAGTCCGGCAGCAGCATCGCGTGATGCATCGCCAACGGTGAAGTCGCCAATACGCCGATGCGGCCCTGATCCAGCTCATAACCGTGGCAATAGGGGCAGTGGAATACATGTTTGCCCCAACGCTCTTGCAGGCCGTCGACCTCGGGCAATTCATCCACCACGCCGGTGGCGAGAATCAAGCGCCGAGCGTTGAACCCACCATTACAGCGGGTTTGCACCCAAAAACCGTCCTGGCTGCGAGTCGCCTCGACGGCCGTGTCTTGCACCCAGGTCACCGTCGGGTACTCCATCAACTGCCCTCGCCCTTCAGCCGCGATCAGCTCCGGCGGCTGCCCATCCTGGCTGAGGAAACCATGGGAGGTGGCCGCAAAACGGTTGCGCCGCTGCCCGGCATCAATCACCAGCACCTTGCGCCGGGCCCGTGCCAGTTGCAGGCCGGCCGACATTCCGGCGTAGCTGCCGCCCACGATAATCACGTCGTAAACCATGAAGATGACCTCTCTGGTGGCCCTTGCAGCGGTTGCCGGGCACTCACGACACACCATAAGTTACATAAAAATACTTCGTCAAGAGTCTCGCAACTCCAATCGTTACGAACGATACTTTCGGGCAGGAAATCCAGAGGCCTGCAGATGAGAAACGACACCCGCCTATCACGCATGCTCCACGTGCTGATCCACATGGGCCGCCATGAAGAACGCGCCACCTCGGAGACCATCGCGCAGATGCTCGGTACCAACGCGGTGGTGGTACGCCGCACTTTGGGCCTGCTCAAGGAAAAGGGTTATGTGCGCTCGGAGAAAGGCCACCAGGGCGGCTGGATGCTGGGCAAGCCGCTGAGCGAAATCACCTTGCTGGACATCCACAACGCCCTGGGCACCTCGTCGATCTTTGCGGTCGGCCTGTCTACCGATCACCCGCAGTGCCTGGTGGAACAGGCCGTGAATGCCGCGCTGAACCAGGCCTTTGATGACGCCCAGGCGTTATTGCTGCAGCGTTTGGGCGAGGTGACGCTGGAGCAGTTGGCGGATGATTTTGATCAACGCTATCAAGTGGCGACGACGCCGGTGCCGTGTGCGTGATACGGTCGGCTCCCCCTTCTGAAGGAGTCAGGATATGCCAGCGCTGCACTACGACGTAGCCGTGATCGGACTCGGCGCCATGGGCGCTGCCACGCTCTATCAACTGGCCCGGCGCGGGGTTCACGCCATTGGCATCGACCGCTTTGCGCCACCCCATGACCAGGGTTCCAGCCATGGCGACACGCGCATCACCCGCCAGGCCGTCGGCGAAGGGGCGGCCTATGTGCCGCTGGTGATCCGCTCGCAACAGATCTGGCGCGAGCTGGAAGCCGAGCTGGATGTGAGCCTGTTCGAGCAATGCGGCGTGCTGGTCATGAGCAGTGGCGAACCCGCCGCTCCACAGCACGGTATCGCGGACTTCACCCGCCAGACCATCGAGCTGGGCAAGGCCTACGGCATTCCCCATGAGGTGCTGAACGCCGAACAGATTCGCGGGCGCTTTGCGCAATTTGCCGGGCTTGAAGACAATGCCGTGGGCTATTTCGAACCGGGTGGCGGCTACGTCAAGCCTGAGCGCTGCATTGAGGCCCAACTGACCCTTGCCCGCCAACTGGGGGCTGAGACACTGACCGGCGCCGTGGTCAGCCAGCTGCAATCGGACAACGGCGAGGTGACCATCAGCACAGAGACGCACACAGTGCGCGCCGGCAAGGTGATCGTCTGCGCCGGCATGTGGAGCGCCGAGTTGCTCGGCGCCCCCTTCGATACGCTGCTGACGGTGTGCCGCCAGAACCTGTACTGGTTCAAGCTGGCCGAGCCATCGGTATTCCCCCCGAACTCACCCACCTTCATTCTTGCCCACGGGCCGGGCGAGGACGACAACTGCTACGGCTTCCCGCCGATTGCCGGGGAACACAGTATGAAGGTCGCCTGCGAGCAACGTGCTGTCGTGACCACGCCCGAGGCGGTCAATCGACAGGTCAGCCCTGCCGAATCTGACGCCATGTTCAGCGCCCATCTCGCGGGCAAGGTTGGCGGTGTGACTTCTCAGGTACTGAAAACGGCTGTCTGCACTTACACCCTGACACCGGACTACGGTTTCATCATCGACCAGCATCCGCACCTGGAAAACGTGACGGTGGTCAGCGCCTGCTCCGGGCACGGTTTCAAGCACTCGGCCGCGATCGGCGAAGCATTGGCGCAGCAATGCGTGGACGGCAAAAGCGCCATCGACTTGTCGGCGTTTTCGCTGCGCCGGTTCGCCTAACGGCCACCCACCGAACGCCACGCCGCCTCGGCCAGCACCTCGCGGTAAATCCGCGGGCTGCTGGTCGCCCGTCCGGCCAACCAGGCGCGGCAATAGCTGTCGGCCTGGCCGATGATCAGTGACGGCCACAGTTCTGCAGGCAGTTGGTTGAGCTGATCACCACGCCCGGGCAGCGCCAACCACTCCTTGAGCAACCCATTGCGCGACTGGTTGCGGCTTTCCAGCTCGGCAGCGAACGGGCCCTTGGTCACGGCGAAACGCGCGTGGTATTGGAAACGCGCCCACTGCGGCTCGCTGTCCACCCAATCCACATAGCTGTGCACCAGCGCGTAAACCCCCTCCTTCGCCGTGCTTGCTGATTCCAGGTAGCGCGCACGCAATTCGGCCTGATCATCCAGCGCGGTAAAGAACAGCGCGGCGACCAATCCTTCCTTGTTGCCGAAGTGGTGGTAGATGGCGCCGACGCTGGTGTCGCATCGGGCGCGAATCATCTCGATGGTGGTGGCTTCAAGGCCTTGTTCGTTGAACAGGTCGAGGGCGGCCGTGAAGATGTCGCGCTTCAATTCGGCCCTTCGGCCAGGGAAGCAGCGCTGGAGCAGATCCGGGGTTTGCATGCTGAACACGAACTCAATCGTTGAAAGGGATACGTCGGGGCAGCTTGACAGATTTCCCATGGGCAGAATACTGTTCCCTTACAGAACATTATTCTGTAACGGAACAACATTCCGTAAATTCGGATCATCAGCGAGGCAGCACCATGAGTCAGTACCTGAGTATGTTCAACAGCGTCGGCCCCGAAGCGTTCAGCAAACTGGCGTGCCAGATGGCGCCCTACTTCAGCACCATCAACCCACTGATCACCCAGTTGCGCCCGGGGTTGGCGGCGGTGGAAGTGCCGTTCAGCAAGGCCGTCACCAACCACCTGGGGACGGTGCATGCGATCGCCATGTGCAATGCTGCGGAACTGGCGGCAGGGACAATGACGGATGTGTCCGTGCCAACTGGCGCGCGCTGGATTCCCAAGGGGATGACGGTGCAATACCTGGCCAAGGCCAAAAGCAGCGTTACGGCAACGGCCAATGGCGAGGGGATTGATTGGCAGACGGCGGGCGACAAGATAGTGCCGGTGGACATGCTCGATGCGGAGGGGAAGTTGGTATTTACCGCGCGAATCACCATGGACGTAAAGCTGGCCTGAAGGCCGTCGCAGGAGCCGGGCGGCTCCTGCTTTTACAACCCGCAGTTGCCGGGAATCCGCTCTGCGGCAAACGCCTTGCGCACAAACGGCGTCGAATCCGCCAGCGAACCATTGACCGTGGCCGAGTGATCAAGCTCGGGGTAGAAATGCCATTCGATCCGGTCCCCCGCCTTGCACGCGTCCCTGACCAGGGCCTTCTGCCCGGGCACAAACACGTCCTGGTCCTTGCCCCCGGTGCCGATGAAAACCGGAATATCGGTCTTCAGCGTCGGATACGCCGACTCGCGGTAGACCTTGTCGAGAGCCGCTTTCGGCGAGCGCTTGAAGCTGTCATTGAAGGTCAGCCCGTCGGCGACCACCCGCTGCTCGATGGCATGCAAGCAATCACGCTGGCTGATCCCGAACGCCGGCATTGCGCGCGCGCTCAAATAGTCGGCGGGATTGAACGAAGGATCAAACAACGTGGCCGTGCCGAGGCGCAGCAGGTTGTAGGCGAAGGTCGGTACCACCGAGCTGCGGGCTTTTTCCAGCTCGGCACTGTCTCCGGTTTTATGGGTCGCAGCGTAAGGCGTACCGGTGGCGACAACGCCGACGATGTTCAACTCCGGCGCATAGTCCTTGGCATAGACCGCCGTGGCGAAGGCGGCACGCCCACCCTGGGACTGGCCGAACACCACGACACGTTTGGAGAGCTCAAAACCACCGCCCATCACCGCACGGATGCTGTCGAGCACGCCATACGCCAGCGGGCTGGTCAGCCCATATGGATGCAGGCCCGGCGTGCCGAGCCCTTGGTAATCGGTGGCAACGACGGCGTAGCCTTGCCCCAGCCAATAATTGAGATAACGCGTGTCCCGCGGGCTGCGGCGGGTGAACGAGGGCGCGCAAACATCAGCGCTGCCCACCGTGCCATGGGCCCACGCCATCAGCGGCCAGCCACCCGACGGCGGCGTGCCCTTGGGCAGGAACAGCGCACCGGAGACAACCACGTGTTTGCGGGGGTCGATGCCATCGGTGGACGTGTACAGGATCCGGATATTCTGCCCCGCCTCGGCCAGGCTTTGCGCGGCCGTCAACGGCTCGCTGCGCAGCATCTGCCCGGGCGATGCGGGCATCTTGTCGGCCCAGGTATAGAACGCGGGAACACCACCGTCACCGACCGGCGTTTGCGCAGCACTCGCACCACCGCATCCGGCCAACAACACCGCCAGCACCACCGACAACCGACGCGACATCACCAGCCCTCTTTCAACATCCGCAATTCAAGATACTGCAACAGCATGATGGTCTTGCCGTCGACGATCTCGCCACTTTGCACCATGGACAACGCGGCCTCAAACCCCAGCTCCAGCACCTCGATATCCTCGCCTTCTTCTTCCAGCCCGCCGCCATCACTGACCCGGTCGCCCGACTGATATTCGCCGATGAAAAAGTGAATGCGCTCGGTGACGGAGCCCGGGCTCATGAAGGCCGAGTAGATTTTTTCCACGTGGCCCACGCGGTAGCCCGTCTCTTCCTCGGCCTCCAGGCGAATGCGTTCCTCGGGGCTGGCGTTGTCCAGCAGGCCGGCGGCGGACTCGATCAGGTAGCCGTGGTAGCCATTGACGAAAGTGGGCATGCGGAACTGGCGAATCAGCAACACCGTGCGCTGCTCGCGGCTGTACAGCAGGATGGTCGCGCCATTGCCCCGGTCATAGATCTCGCGGGTCTGGGACTGCCAACTGCCGTCGCGGCGGCGCAGGTCGAAGGTGTACTTTTTCAGCACGTACCAGTTGTCCGAGAGCAGTTCTTCGGTGTGGATGCGAACGGGGCTGTTGTCCATGGTCGAGCCTTTAATCGGAAGGGTGTCGAGCATGTCCTCCTGCCTTGCGCATCGTCAAGTTCAAGCCAGTGTGAGGGCACCCGCAAATCATTGTGCGCCGGGATCTGGATGCGCCTTTATCCGGGTCCAGGATGCTGCTACTTGCTCGGCGGTCGAGGCCTTGGGCCGCGCCAGATCAACCGGGTAACTGACACCCGGGTTTTCAACAAAACGCGTGGCAGTGAACCGCCCGTTACTGGCCCGCAGGATGTAACCGCTGTCCTGGCACTGCGCCGAGGCCAGGAAGACTACGCCGGGGGTTACCGATTCCGGCTTGAGGTTGCCCGGCTCGCCGGTCACGCCCCACATGCGGGTCTTGGCCACGGGCGAGATGGCATTCACCAGGATCCCCGCCTCGGCCCCTTCCCCGCTCAACGCATTCATGATCCCCAGTTGCGCCATCTTGCCGGCGCTGTAGGCCACCAGGCCCGGCTGGGCATATTGCGTGTACATCGCGCGGTCCGAGGTGGTGAGCACGATGCGCGGGGCAGCGGATTGCCTGAGGTAGGGCCAGGCGTGTTTGCCCAGCCAGATCGGCGCGTAGACATTGATGTCCATGGCCCTACGGATAAACGCCGCGTCGGCGGCCTCGATGGGTTGATAACCGACCCAGCCGGCATTGTGGATCAGGATGTCGAGCTGCCCGAAATGGCTGATGGCGCACTCGATCAATGCTCGACAACCCGCTTCACCCGACAGGTCGGTTGCGTGGCCGACCACCTGCAGCCCCTCGCCCTGAAGCGCCAGCGCGGCGGCCTGCACCACCTGTGGGTCGGCCCCCTCGCCCAGCGTGTCGGCGCCGATATCACTGATCACCACTTGCGCCCCCAGACGCGCCAACTCCCGCGCATAGCTGAAGCCCAGGCCCCGGGCGGCGCCGGTCACGATTGCGGTTTTACCTGTAAAGTCCATCGTTGCGTTCTCCTGATAGGCACTCCACCCTAACAACCGCTGACCGTCCTGTTTAATACTGAAAAACAGCGATGTTGATACCTGCGCCATATCAGCTCCTCTATCTGAAGGAACAGACCAGATGATCGAAACCCGCCTGCTGCGCCAATTCATTGCAGTGGCCGAAGAGCTGCACTTTCACAAGGCCGCGCTGCGCCTGCACATGGCGCAGCCCGCGTTGAGCCAGGCGATCAACCGGCTGGAAGAGAAGCTGGGGTTTGCCCTGCTGGAGCGTGACCGGCGCGGGGTGAAGCTGCTGCCCGCTGGGGCAGCATTTCTTGAGACGGCGTACACCGTCCTCGGGCAATTGCAGCAAGGCGTTGAACACACCCGGCAAGTGTCCGAGGGCGTCGCCGGCACACTCACCCTCACCTCGGTGTCGATTGCCGGTTATCCGTGGCTGCTCGATACCCTCAGGCGGTTTCGCCTGACGTTTCCCAAGGTCCGGTTGGTGATCAAGGAAATGCCTTCGGCCAGTCAGGCCAAGGCCCTGGCAAGTGGAGAGGCCGATATCGCCTTTTTGCGCTACCTGCCGGGCCAGGCGGATAACATCGAATCCAGGCTGTTGCTGGATGAGCCGATTCTGATGGCGCTGCCGATGGACCACCCCAACGCCGGTGATGCCGTTATCGAGCTGAAGGTTTTTGCCAACGCCGACTTTGTGTTCACCCCACAAGCACTGGGCAGCGGCTATCACCATCAGTTGATCGGCTTGTGTGAGGCGGCGGGTTTCTATCCGCGCGTGGTGCAGGAAGCCGATCAATTGCACACGCTGATCGGCCTGGTAGCTTGCGGGTTTGGCGTGGCGCTGGTGCCAGCGTCGATTGCCCGTTCGATGAACAGCGACAAGGTAGTGTTTCGTCCCCTTGCCGCCGAATCTTCCAGCATCGGGCTCTACCTGAACTGGAACACCGACAATCCTTCGCCGTTAGCCAGGCAGTTCTTCTCACTGCTGGAAAGCACGCTGTAATACTTTGCAAGCAATGCCCGGTGACGGCGGTCTAAATATTTCCTGCGCGGCCGGGGCATCTGTTAAAACCCGTGCTTCGCCTCTGTCCTGGAACCTTCATGTTTTCACGTTTTCTGTCCCGCCTCGGCCTGCGCTGGTTTCCCTTGTTGTGCATGGCCGCCGTGATCATTGGCCTGCCGGTGGGTTGCGCCGTGCTGCAGCACAAGGAGCGCGAATTGCTGTTTCGCGTCGAACCGGGCACTGCCAGTTGGTACAGCGGGTTGCCCCGTGACGTACAGGAATTCGACCTGAAACCGTCGAGTTTCAAATCCGGGCAAAACATTCACGGCTGGTGGTGGCCGGCAGCCCGGAAAGATGCGCCCGCCATTCTCTATTTGCACGGCGTACGCTGGAATCTCACCGGCCAGTTGTTTCGCATTGAACAGCTGCGGGCCCTGGGCTTCTCGGTACTGGCCATCGACTACCGCGGCTTCGGCCAAAGCCAGGGCGACCTGCCTTCCGAAACCAGCGTGTACGAAGACGCACGCATAGCCTGGGAACGCTTCCAGGTGCTGCAACCCGACCCCGCCAAGCGCCTGATCTACGGGCACTCCCTGGGTGGCGCGGTGGCCATCGACCTGGCGGCCGAACTGGGCAAGCAGGCGGCGGATAACCATGAGCCGCCGCCGGTGCGCG
Organism: Pseudomonas yamanorum; assembly: GCF_013386765.1. Lineage (GTDB taxonomy): Bacteria > Pseudomonadota > Gammaproteobacteria > Pseudomonadales > Pseudomonadaceae > Aquipseudomonas > Aquipseudomonas yamanorum_A. The sequence continues at coordinate 36,150 of NZ_JACARE010000006.1, read as the reverse complement.
GGCTGGTGATCGAATCCACGTTTACCTCATTGGCGGACGTGGCTACTGCGGTGGCTAACACCTCGCTGCCGGTGCGCTGGCTGCTGTCGCAGAAGTTCGATTCCATCGACAAGATCGCCGACATCCACATGCCGTTGCTGGTGGTCCACGGGCTTGCCGATGCCTTTGTGCCACCGCGTTTCAGCCAGCAATTGTTTGATGCCGCGCAAGAGCCCAAACGCTTGTTGCTGGTGCCGGGGGCGACTCACAACGACAGCATGCGCCTGGCCGGCAGCCGCTATCGCCAGGCACTGGACAGCCTGATGCAAACGAAGCGGCCAGCACAGGTCGCCGGGCCCTCCAACCTGCACCCGGACAACTCGTAAATCTGCATTCCGGCACCGGTTTCTCCGGTGCCTGTCAAGGCGCAAAGCCTGCCCATACTGGCTATAAACAGCGACTGATCAAATATTAACCGCGGGTTAAATCGCCATACCCGCCGGGCTCAAGGGAAGTTATCCACAGAGATACCCACGGTTTTCGTGGACAACTCTTTTTAATTTTTTACGATTTTTTTGCTCAATAACTTCCTGCTGGAACGGTCCCGGGCAGCAAATCTCCTGCATCTCCAAACGCACCCATGCCGTCAAAATGCGGCCACCCATTGCGTTTAGTCCACAGCCTGATTAATCTCGCATAAACACGCAATAACGAGCATAAACATGCAAAACACCCATGCCGCCATCGACCTGCCTTCGTTGCGCAAACAGAAAATCCTGTTGCTGCTGGAGCGCGACGGCAAAGTCACCGCCTCGGAATTGGTGGAGCATTTCGCCGTCTCCCAGGACACCATCCGCCGCGACCTTGGCGAGCTCGCCTCCGCCGGTCTGCTGCAACGGGTGCATGGCGGTGCACTGCCGAGGCCCAAAGACACCGGCAAAGATTTCTTCACCCGGTTTGGCGAAACCACCGCGACCAAACGCCACCTGGCGCAACTCGCCGCCGACCGCGTGGAAGACGGCCAGATCGTGCTGTTCGACTCGGGCACCACCACCCTGCAAATCGCCCAGTCCTTGCCGCATGCCATCAGGCTGACCGCCGTCACCCATTCACCGATGATCGCCATCGCGCTGTCCGAGCATCCCAATGTGACGGTGATCCTTGCCGGCGGGCAGCTCAACCCGGTGACCATGGCCGCCAGCGGGCATGAAGCGCTGCGGCTGATCCAGGGTATCAAGGCGGACCTGTTGTTTACCGGCGTGTGTGCACTGCATCCACAGGTGGGCATTAGCTCGCTGCACTTCGAAGAGGTTGCGGTGAAACAGGCTATGCTCGACAGCGCCTCCCACGTGGTGGCCGTCACCCTGGCCGACAAGCTGGGCGCGGTGGAGCCGTTTGTGGTGGCGCCGTGCAGTCGGATTCACACGCTGATTACCGAATGGCATGTGCCGCCGGGCAGTGTCGAGGCTTATGAGTGCCTGGGGCTTGAGGTGATGCAGGTGGATGCGTAACCAGTCGGCCCGGTAGCCCTTTGCAGAGGAATAGACCCATGGTGTTTCCCGTGCTGATCCTGGATGCCCCCAACCCGCCCTTGCTCCATACAGAAATCGAGCAGTGCCTGGCATACGGGCTGGACATCACCCTCAACCTGCACTACTTCGCCGACCCAGACAGCATCAAAATCCACTACGCCGGGCGCATTCGGTTCGTGGACATCAACGGTCACGACACACCGGCCTTGATCAGTGCCGTGGTAACGGCCGCAGGCTACAGCGTCATCAAGACCCGCTTGAACATTCCCCTGGGCGCCGCGCTGATCAACGCCGCTGCCTCGCCCGATTTGGGCAGCCCTTTGCAGGCCATCGCCCAGGCGGGAGTTGGGGTAAACCATATCGATTTGCACGCCGCCGCCGAGCGTGGCGTGACCGTCCTCAATACCCCAGGCTCCAACGCGACGGCTGTGGCCGAATATGTGCTGGCACAAACACTGTTCCTGTCCCGAGACCTTAATCTCTACAACGCCAAGACTCAGCAAGGCCAATGGTCAAAAGGCCTGCTCGCACCTGCTTTGCAAATCGCCGAGTTGACGCTGGGGCTGGTGGGCGCGGGCAGAATCGCCCAGGCGGTGGCCCATAAGGCCCAGGCCCTGGGCATGAAGGTGATAGTCACCGGCTCCGAGCGCTTCACCCCATCCGTCGCTGCGAGCCTGGGCCTGCAATGGCGCGCCACCCTTGGCGAGTTGCTGGACGAAGCCGACGTGCTGTCCATTCACACACCCCTCACGGCGCTGACCAAAGGCTTGTTCGACAGCACCGCGTTCAGCCGGATGAAACCGGGGTCGATCCTGATCAACACGGCTCGTGGCGGCATCGTCGACGAGGGCCAGTTGGCACTGTTCATGAAGCGCTTTCCCGGCCATATCAAGGGCGTCGCCATCGATACCTTTGCCAAGGAAAAAGATCAGTTCGACTCGCCGTTGACTGGCGTCGCCAACGCGATACTCACCCCGCATATTGCCGGCAACACACGCACGGCAATCATCCAGGCGTCAACGCAGATCGTTGAGCAGATTCATGCCTTTCGACAGACAATGCTTGAAGGTTAAGGGCATCGGCATCAGAACAACACTGACGCCGCATCCCTCATGAAAATCTCCACGGTCTTCGGTCCGACACCCTCGAATTCGTTCAAGCGCTTCTCGAACGCCTGGCGGTCGGTGCTGGCGTCGTGGATATGGCTGATCTTGCCCGCGTACTCCGCGTTCAACTTGCTGCTGAGGTCCAGTAGCCGCTGCGCGGTGGTTTCGTCGTAACGCACGTAATGCGCCTCGCCGAGCATCGCCACCAACTCGCGGGAAGTGCAATGCTGCAGCTTGCGCGGCGTGTCCCGGCCATGCTTCACCACAATCACCTGATAAGCCTGCGCGGCGATCTGCGCCTGGATGCGCTTGCCCATCAGGAAGCTGGCGACAAACCACTTGAACAGCGCGCTGTCGTCACCGGGGCGCAGTTCGATCCCCAATTCACTGGCGCTGATGGATCGGCCCATGACTGCCTCCGCCTCTCACTGGCCCAGCTTGCGCTCGACCTTGGCGGCCTGCTCATTGATGCGGTCGGTTTGCCGTTGTGTGTCCTTGATGGACGTCGGCGTGATCACCTTATCGACGGTTTCGGTCGTGGGGTTGGGCCGCTGCAAGGCACTGTCCTGCTCATCAACCTGGCGCCCTTTCTGCGCCTGTTCGGAGCTGATTGCATCGGGAGTTTTGTCGGCGTTTTTTGCGGTGCCCATGGGGTGTTCCTCCTGTTGAAAAGCTAACGCTCCAGCGCGGAGCCGTTATGCAGCAGAGCCCATGATTTTTCGATAGTTCAAGGAAATTGAACCGGGAGCAGCCCCGGGAAATAAGCGCAAATTAATTTAAACCTTTTGCTCAGGCGCCCGCTCAACAGTCCGGTAGCAGCATTCGCACACCCTACTCAGGAGACACTCGACCATGAGTTCGCAACTGCACGGCAAGAAAATTCTGATCATCACCTCCAACACCGGTATCGAGCGCGACGAGTTGCTCAACCCCCTGGAAACCCTGCGCGGTTTCGGCGCCACGGTGACCCACGGTTCCAGCAAGGGTGGCAGCACTCAGACCTTCCTCAAGGACACCGAGAAAGACCGGACCGTGGAGTCCGATGCCAAGCTCTCGGAGCTGAAGGGCAGCGACTTCGATGCACTGGTCATCCCCGGCGGTACCGTCAATGCCGACACTCTGCGCCAGGACAGCGACGCCTTGCGGCTGATCAACGATTTCGTCAAGGCCGGGAAAACCGTAGCTGCCATCTGCCATGGCCCATGGGCGCTGATCGATGCCGGGGTGATCGGCGGCAAGACCCTCACTTCCTATAAAAGCGTGCGCACCGACCTGGTGAATGCCGGGGCGGAAAACTGGGTGGATACAGAGGTAAAGGAATGCCCGGCCAATGGCTGGACATTGATCACCTCCCGCACGCCCGATGACTTGCCGGCGTTCAACCAGGCGATTGCCAAAGCACTGGCGGCTTGACGCGAGCCAATGCAAACAGGCGCCCTCGGGCGCCTGTTTTTTGTAAATTCCGTATCAGCCTTTGCCATGCTCCGTGGCATGGGTCGCCCGGTTCACACCCTTGGGTCCAAACAGCGCCCAGAGGATCAGCCCCAACAGCGGCATGAAGATCAGCACCACCAGCCATAACCCTTTGGTTTCCCAGCCACTGCCACTGCGCAGCACGCTGTTGATCGCCCACAGTTCCAGCAGTACCAGAATCACTGCCAAGCCAATCCAGACATATTCGATTTGCATGATTCATCCTCCTGAGGTCGTATCCATTAGGTCAAGCTACACGCCCGAGGGTTCATTAAAATTGCAGCGGATGGCTCTCGCCCAACGGTTGCGGCAGGCCTGGCGGAACCTTCTAGACTCAATGCAACGTCACTCCCACCCCACGGAGGCCCAGGATGACCGAGCACATCATCCACTTTCACTGCCAGATCGATCAGGGCACCACCGAGCGCTTTCGTGATTGTTGTCTAGATGCGATCGAGCAAGGCGCCAGCTCGTTGCTGCTTAACCTCTCCACCACCGGCGGCAGCACCAATTTCGGCTTTACCCTCTACACCTTCCTCAAGTCCCTGCCGGTGCCGCTGTGTGCGATCAATGCGGGCAATATCGAGTCCATGGGCATCATCATGTTCCTGGCGGCCAATCGCCGGATCACTACGCCCCACTCGCGATTTTTGATTCATCCCATGAACTGGTATTTCAACCAGAACTCCGTCGACCACCAGCGCCTGCGCGAATACCTGTCGAGCCTGGACAACGACCTGGCGCGCTACGTGAAAATCTACGAACTGGAAACCGCCACCGCAGAGACGCACCTGGATATTTTCAAGTGCCTGTCGGCCGAGGAAAAAGTGATTGCCGCTCACGAGTCACTGGCCTACGGGATTGCCCATGAGGTTGAGCAGATTGTGTTTGCAGAAGACATCAAGCACTGGAAAGTCAGCGGAGGATAGGCATTGTTTAATGCATGCCAGAGGCCACGGGACCGTGCAACCTGCACGACCAAAGCCGACACTTACGATCACCAACCTATTGATTTTTAAACAAATAAATATTCAGTTCAACTTGGTACAACTCATGCTGCAGAGCTCTGGATAGGCGGGCACTCCGACCCGCCCTTCTGCTACCCGTGAGGTGTCACCCATGAATGCCATTGATCTTCTCAAGGCCGACCACGAACGCGTCAAAGCCATCTTGAGCCAACTGAGTGAGTCCACTGAGCGCGGCGTCAAGAAGCGCACTGAGCTACTGGCCAAACTGGAGATGGAAATCAGCCTTCACACCCGGCTTGAGGAAGAAATCCTCTACCCGGCTTTCCGCAAGGCGGGGGGCAAGGACCAGGAAATCATGTACCACGAAGCCAAGGAAGAACATCGCACGGTCGACTCCCTGGTATTGCCGGACCTGAAGCAGACCTCCCCGTCCACCACCGAGTTTTCCGGGCGCGTCAAAGTGGTCAAGGAACTGTTGGAGCACCATATCGAGGAAGAAGAAAGCGAGATGTTCCCGCAGGCGAAAAAGCTGCTGGGCAAGGCCTTGCTGGAAGAATTGGGTGCAGAGATGGAAGCGATGAAAGCCGCGCACAAGAAGGCGCTCGGCGCCAAGCCAATGGCTGCTTGATGCCCATTCGTCGCCTGCGGCCAAACTTTTTCAAACTTTGATTTGGCTGGCGGCTTCCCAATTAGGCGACACCATTGATTCACTCATCATTGAGGGTTTTGAAAATGGCTAACAGCGGAAAAACCACCCCAGGGGCTGGTCACAAAGACCAGCAAGACACTCCCCGTAAAAGCGGCGGCCAGGGTTCCGGCGGCAACGTCGCCAATGACCGCGCAAAGGCATCTGAAGCCGGCAAAAAAGGCGGGGCCCAAAGCCACGCGCCAGGCTCCAGGAAGTCTTGATTGAGGCGTTGCCGAAGCCTGGATGTGGTCCGGGCTTCGGTCCTCACCGCAACAAGAGGGATTGAGTCATGAAGACCAGCATTTCCCAAAGGATTGTACTTGCCGCCAGCCTGACGCTCGTACTGTATGCTCCCGCCTATGCAGCCTTCGGCGACAACACCGCCCCGGGTTCGGCTCTGCCGCCAGGCACCTACCCCAGCAGCCCGTCCGGTGGCGACAGCAGTGGCAGCAAGGCCGCCGAAACAAAAGCGCCAGCTCCGTCAAAAACCGTGAAAGGAACGCGCCACAAAGGTTCCTCGACCCAGCATCCCGCCAGCAAGACCGGTAAAAAAGCCGTTCCCCAATCGGGAAGTTGAGTGTTCAGAGTTCGCTTGGGCCACCGATAAAGTCCAGGCGCAGATTCAACCACTGCCTGACGATTTCCCGGGCCGCTTGGCGGGCATCAGCGGCAGAAAAGCCGCGCTCGCGCTGCAACCACTCACTGGTCACTTGCCGTGCCGGCTCAACAGCCGCCAGCGTCTGCTGGCGTTGCCTGGCGGGCCACTGCTTATCAACACCCCAGTCGCGCAGGGTTAGTTCAGGGTCCTGGTTCTGCCCAGCAGTGGCCGGTTGGAGAAACAGCCGAGGCGATGCGGTGGCCTTGAGCGAAAGAGTGCTCCAATCGGCATAGCTGGCAAAGCGGATGGTGCCCTCGTTCTGCCCTGCCGTGGACAAAGGCTCGCTCAGGCTATCGTCCAACCGCTTCCACGCCGGCTGCGCAAACAGGTCACCCTGCGGCGCGCAAATCGGCGCAAAGCTGTCCCGGGTGGAGCCGTACAGCGACCCGAACGACTCATACGCAACCTCGCCCTGACGGCTGAAAACAAAGCAGTGCACATAGGGGCGCTGGTCGGCAAACAGCTCGTATTGCTCGCGCTCAATCATCATGCGCAGCAAGGTCAACGTCACCCGATCACGGCTGACGGCGGGATCGTTTTGCAGGTCCTGCCAGATCGACCAGGGAAAGTTGTCTTCCTTGAGCGCTACTAGGACCTGCTTGCGATTCTCCTCGGCCTCGCTCTCCGTCACACCACTGTCGGGTTCAAAGCGCTGCAGGTAGACCAGCCAGGCGGCCGCCAGGTCGTTCATCGGGAAGCGCCTGAGCCCTTCTGCTGCGTGTGCCGGGTGATAAGGAATACTGGCAATGATTGCGTCGAGGGCCGCCGTATCCTTGTGGCTGATCGACCCCACCTCGACCACTCGCTGGCTCAGTCGGGATTGCAGGCAGCCGGCCAGTGTTTGCGGCTCACTCGCACATGCGTTGCGAGTCTGCAGCCAGGCACGCTGGCCGCGACGTAATTCGTCCCGCTGGTCGGGTGCCAGTTTGGCCATTGCCTGGCCGTAGTAAACGCCCAGCGTACTGTCGAGTTCACTCAACTCGGGACTGGTGCAAATGGCCTTTTCCACCGATGTGGAGGCCTTTTTACACTCGAAGGACGCGCCACTGGCAGGCATGCCTGCACCCATCAGCAGTCCAGTGAGCAACAACAGTGAGCAGGCGGTATTTACACGGCGGGCCATGGCATTCCTTGGATGAGTTCCTTTCAAGGCGCCCATTGTGCCGAGGCAATTGCCAATGTCCAGCCTGGCGGCACAGCGCTACGAATTGCTCGCCAGTTCACGCTCAATCTGTTCGATGCTGGGCAGGCTGGTTTGCAACTCTGCCGGCAGAGACTCAACCAGTTGATACTCGGCAACCCCAATGGGTCGCGAGCTGTCACGCAGGGCGTATTCGGCCACCACCTCATTCTTGCTCTTGCACAGCAGCAGGCCGATGGTGGGGCTGTCCTGCGGGTGCTTCAGTTGGGCGTCTACGGCCGCGAGGTAAAAACCCAACTGGCCCAGATGGTCGGGTTTGAACTTGCCGGCCTTGAGTTCGATCACCACATAGCACCTCAGCTTGAGGTGATAAAACAGCAGGTCGACGAAAAACTCCTCGCCGCCCACATCCAGCAGCACCTGCCGGCCTACGAAGGCAAACCCTGCGCCCAGTTCCAGCAAAAAATCGGTGACATGTTTGACCAGGGCATTTTCGATTTCACGCTCCTGCGCATCGAGCGTCAGCCCAAGAAAGTCGAAACGGTAGGGATCCTTGAGCGATTCGCGCGCCAGGTCGGACTGGGCTTTGGGCAGCAGGCCCTCGAAGTTGCTGACGGCATTGCCGCTGCGCTCCAGCAGGCGACCTTCGATTTGCATCACCAGGACGTTGCGCGACCAGTTGTGTTCGATGGCCTGGGCAGCGTACCAACGGCGGGTTTCGGGCCCGGGCAGCTTATCCAGCAGCGCCAGCTGGTGATACCACGGCAATTGTGCAAGCACCCCTTGCACAAATTCCCTGTCCGGCCACGCCTCGGCAAATGCACGCATGTACTTCAGGTTGCGCGGCGAAAACCCCTTCATCTCCGGAAAGGCTGAACGCAGATCCTGCGCCAGTCGCCCAATCACCTTGCTCCCCCAGCCCTGCTGTGCTTGCCGGGTCAAGATATCCTGGCCGATTTGCCAGTACAGCAGCACCAGCTCGCGGTTTACCGCCAACGTGGCGCGTTGCTGGGCGCAGTGGATCCGACCCTTGAGGTCGGTCAGCCAGTCGCTGTACCCCTCGGGTGGTGTGGTCAGGCTTTCGCAGGTCTCACTCATTCCTTTTCCCTCATGGGTTTGGCAGGCGGCCGATGGTAGCGAGGGGGAAATGCAGAATGGGCCAGCAGAATGCTTTCGATACAAATCAGCTGGAACCCTCCATCAGCGCGCCTTAATGCAGATCAAGAGGTGCCCCGGCGTGCCCGCTGTGGTCAAATGGACCGGTCACTTCCATGGTTATTTCCGATCTATGAACGCCACACCCACCGACGACAGCCAGGCATCCACCGGGGACCGCATCCTGTTCCTGCTCAAGACCCGTGGCCCACTGAAAACCACGGACCTGGCTGCGCTGTTGGACATCACCTCCGAAGCCGCTCGCCAGCAAATCCAGAAGTTACAGGTCGCGGAATTGATCGTCGGCGTATCGGCCCCCATCTCGGGTGCCGGCCGGCCCTCGCTGAAGTGGGCGCTGACCGAAACCGCCCAGGGCAAATTCCCGGATTCCCACAGCGTGCTGACGCTGCACCTGATCGACTCCATCGAAGGCATTTTTGGCAGCGAAGGCGTGGAAAAGGTCATCGCCAGCATGGAGGCAACCGCCAAGCACGAATACATCCAGGCCTGCTCCGCCGCGTCGACCCTGCAGGAGAAAGTCGAGATCCTGGTACAGATTCGCGAACGCGCCGGCTACATGGCGCAGATGGAGCCGCTGGACGAAGGCTGGCTATTGGTGGAAAACCACTGCCCCATCTGCGTGGCCGCGCGCAAATGCCAGGGGTTCTGCCGCTCGGAGTTGCAGATTTTCCAGGCGGCACTGGGGGATGAGAACGTCGTAGAACGGTGCGAACACCTGATTTCCGGGGACCGGCGCTGCGCCTACAGCATTCAGCCCCGCAAGTAAGAAAAAGGCTGCGATGGGCTGCGCAACAACCGTAACCCCATCACCGCAGTGTCCCGGATACACCAACGGTTCAGGTGTCACACCTGCTGCGCAGTCCATCGCAGCCTTAGCCTCAGGCCGACATCAGGCCCATTGCAGGTTGAACAGCGCAAACGCCAACAGCGCCCAGGCCGACAGCACCAGGTGCGTCAGTTGCAGGCCTTCCTGACGAATCCAGTAGCCAAACCACAAGCCACCCAGCAGCATCGCGAAAACGAATGCCGAAAAGCCGCTGAGTGCCAGGTTGAGCCATGGCCGCGCCACCGCCAGGCCATCGCCTAGGACAAGCTGGTAGCTGCCAACCCATGCCGCGACTGCCGCGACCACTTGCAGGACCAGCACCACCAGCAGGGCGAACTGATGCAGGCGCGGTGAGCGCACCGCACGCTTCAGCAAAGGCGTGTCGATAGGCGGACTTTGGTGCAGCGGCGCCATGGCCATGGTCGCGCCCACCGCCCCCACCGAGCTGCGAAAAGCCTGCCCGTTGTTAACCACGGCGAGGGTCAGCCAGACGCTCAAGCCCAGGGCTTGCGTCCCCAGGAACAGACCCGCTGAACCGCCCGGCAAAAACGCCTCCACGCTCATCCAAAGCTCCTTGCTCACTAAAAGCGAAAACCCGCTCTTGGGCCTATACCCAAGAATACATTTGGATAATACGTAGAGCCGTCTGAATTACACAAGCAAATACTTTCTTAATTGGCAACTTCATGCACATTCGACACTGCCAGCCCAAGCTCTGAATACAGCACCTGATCAGCGTCAAACCGTTCCCGGGAACGCCTGAATCCGTCGGCGTTTTCCACCACCCACGTCCACAGCGGAATCATGTGCACCAACAGCTGTTTGCCCAGCTCGGACAACTGGTATTCGACCTTGGGCGGCACCTCCTGAAAGTCGTGGCAATGCGCAACAGCAAATCGCCGTGACCAGCGTTGCCCAGTGGATTGAGCAGAACCTCAAGGCACCGGCAACCACCCGCTGAACCGCCCCTGGCCATCCAGCGCGCACCAGGCGAAATCAACGGGCGGTGGCGGCAACATTGGCAGTTGCCCGCCACTGCCCGGCTTCCAGTCCAGCACCGGCACGGGCGAACCTTGCCAGGCCAGGACCACGCCCCGGGCCTGGCCGATGTCATCGCTGACCCAACGGGCCGCCGCCGCCGTCATGAACGCTTCGATGGGCTCTTCATCGATCTGCGTGCGATACACCGAACCGAGCAACCAACGGCACACGTTCACGTGATAGGTCCAGTTCAGCGACGGACGGTTGCGATACGCCCAGGTCATGAAACTGCGAAACAGGTTCAAGCCCTCTGGCGGGTCGAGCTTGAGCAAACCGGGGCAGATGTCGAACAAGGTGTGCCAATACGGCAGCAAACGTGCATCCAGGTGGACGAAACAACGGGCGTTACTTGGGTATTCGACAGACGGCAACAATACTTCGCCGCGGGACGGACGGCGCGACGCCTTGCTGACCAGACGGGCAGCGCCGGAAGGCAGGATAGAGCTCATGGAACGCACTCACACTCGTGACGATAGAACGCCTCCTGGTAACAGGAAGCCCGGGGCACACGTCAGAATGCAGGGGATGCGCGAGGGTTGGCCGAGGGCCAGGAGTAACGCGGAGGGGCCTTGTTGCGCCGCTCATGGGCCGGGCGCGGCTTTTGCCCGAGCCCCAGCAGCCAGGCCAGGCAAAACAGGAAGACGATGCCCAGGGTCACGGCGGAGCACACCGGGCACGCGAAGAAATTCGACCAACTGCTGGCCGTCGGATTGCCGAGGCCTGAGTCCGAGGCCGGCGCCTTGGTGCCCAGGCTTGAACAGAATTGCCCACCCAAGCCGTTGAGCTCCAGGCCCATCATCTGCCCATGGCCCAAACCGCAGACGAACACATTGAACAGGACGCAAAAATACAGGGTCCAGGCAATGAGTGAACGGTCCGGGCGGGAGAGTTTCATGGCGGCGACTTTACCACTCCCCCTGTAGGAGCTGTCGAGCTTTAGCGAGGCTGCGATGCAGGCGCCATGGCCTTGCAGCAACACCGAGGCGATCCCATCGCAGCCTCGCTAAAGCTCGACAGCTCCTACAGGGGGTTGCGGTCAAATGTGGGAGCCGGGCTTGCCCGCGATGCAGGCGCTGCGGTCTTGCAGGGAGACCGAGGCGATCCCTTCGCAGCCTCGCTGAAGCTCGACAGCTCCTACAGAGTTTGGTCTTGCCCGGCAGGGCCTGTGACAGAACGTCGCAGATTACGCCCGCAGGCAGGGGTTGTTAGAATGCCACGCTCTCCTCGCCTGATTTAACGCTTCGTGGTACCCAGGCGCTTCACAGGATGCACAGTTGATGAGTACGTTATTCACCCGCCGCAAGGTCCTCACCGGCATGGGATTGCTGGGCCTGGGCCTGCTGGCCGGCTGTGACAACAGCCCGAAACTGAACTTCAAGTACGGCAAGGATCTGAGCGACAAGATCATGGGCCGCACCTTCAAGCTCAAGAACACTGACGGCGAAACCGTCACCTTGAGTTCCTTCCGTGGCTTGATGCCGGTGGTGTTCTTCGGCTTCACCCAGTGCCCGGCCGTGTGCCCGACCACCCTGGCGCGCATGGCCCAGGCGAAGAAACTGATGGGCCGCGACGGCAAGATCATGCAGGTGGTGTTTATCACCCTCGACCCCGAACGCGACACCCCCGAGATTCTCGACGCCTACGTCAAGGCCTTCGACCCGAGCTTCAAAGCGCTGTATGGCACCCCCGAAGAAATCGCCGTGGCCGCCAAGGAATTCGGGATCTTTTATGAAAAGATCCCCGCCGGTGACAGCTACACCCTCTCCCACACCGCCACCAGCTTTGTGTTCGACACCCGGGGCACCCTGCGCCTGGGCCTGTCCGCCTCGCTTAACGCCAAAGAGTGCGCAGAAGACCTGCTCACCGTCATGGAGGTCTGCTAATGACTGCCGTTCAACACTTCAAGCGCATCGCCCTCGGTCTCTCCCTGCTGGGCCTCGCGGCACACGCCAGTGCACAGGCGGTGGTCACCGACGCCTGGGTACGCGCCTCGGTACCGGGCCAGCCGTCCAGCGGGGCGTTCATGACCGTGACGGCCGACAGCGACAGCAAACTGCTCAGTGTGGCGTCGCCGGTCGCCAAGACCGTGCAGATCCATGAGATGACCATGAAAGATGACGTGATGCGCATGGGCCCGGTGGATTCGGTTGCGTTGCCGGCCGGCAAGCCCGTCAAGCTCGACCCGGATGGTTATCACGTGATGCTGATCGACCTCACTGCGCAGATCAAGGAAGGCGACCAGGTGCCGCTGACCGTCACCGTGGAAAATGCCAAGGGTGAAAAGCAGTCGATCGAGGTCAAGGCCGAGGCCCGGGCGTTGAATGCGATGGAGCCGATGGATCACAGCAAGATGCATTGATCAAACGCCTGTGATGAGGGAGCAACTCCCTCATCATCTGCCAGGCAAGTCTCCATACTGAAAACATCTCGCTTCAACACTTTCTATATATTTTCAATCTGCAAACCAACTCGTTAGCCTGCGCAAGCCGGACGCGTCTCCCTGTCGACGTCCGGCCAAATAATTCTAAAAACAAGCAGCAGACAACGGGAATAACAATGAGCACATCCCCCATTACCCTGGGCCTGACTTCGGCCACCCTGGGTTTGACCCTCGCCTTCCCCACCTTTGCCGAAGCTGACTTTTTCAAAGACAGCAAGGCCGACCTCGAATTTCGCAACTTCTACTTCAACAGCGATTACCGCCAGCCCAACGCCACCCAGTCCAAACGCGACGAGTGGGCCCAAGGCCTGATCCTCAATTACCAGTCGGGTTACACCGAAGGCCTGGTGGGCTTTGGCCTCGATGCCATCGGCCTGCAGGGGTTGAAACTGGACTCCAGCCCCGACCGCCAAAACACCGGCCTGCTCCCGGTGGGCGAAGATGGCGCCCCGGACAGCTACAGCCGAATGGGCGCCACCGCCAAGGCGCGCATCTCCAAAAGCGTGCTGAAATTCGGCACGCTGATCCCCAAGCTACCGACTGTGTTGCCCAACGACGGCAGGCTGCTGCCACAGACTTTTCGCGGCACCCAGTTGACCAGCCAGGACATCGCCGGCCTGACCTTCGACGCCGGGCGCCTGACCAGCAACACCCTGCGCAACGACAGCGGCCATGCCGACATCGAAGTCGACGGCAAAGGCATCAAAGGTGCCGTGCCCAGCGATAAATTCGACTTCGCCAGTGCCAGCTACAGCTGGACCAAAACCTTCGTCACCGGCTACCACTACGCCAACCTCGAGAACAACTACAAGCAACACATCTTCAACCTGGTCCACACGCTGCCATTGGGTGACGCCCAGTCGTTCAAGACCGACCTGCGTTACGCCGACTCCAGCAAGGAAGGCAACAGCAACATCGACAACCAGGCCTTCGGCGCCAAGTTCACCTACAGCCTCCACGGCCACTCGCTCGGGGCCGCCTACCAGCGCATGAAAGGCACCACTGGCTTCCCCCACCTGGACGGTACCGACTCCTACCTCGTGAACTACGTGATGATCTCGCCGGACTTCGCCAACCCCGAGGAAAAGTCCTGGCAGGCCCGCTACGACTACGACTTCGCCGCCATCGGCATCCCCGGCCTGACCTTCATGACCCGCTACCTCAAAGGTGACAACTTCGTGCGCACTGGAACCCTGGAAGGCACCGAGTGGGAGCGCAACACCGATATCGGCTACGTCTTCCAGAGCGGAGCCCTGAAGAACCTTGAAGTGAAATGGCGCAATGGCACGTATCGCAGCAATGGCAGCGGCAGCGATATCGACCAGAACCGCTTTATCGTCAGCTACACCCTGCCCTTGTTGTGATTTTTCCCGGAGCGTTGCACATGAATACCAGAAAAAGCCTGATCCACCTGGCCGTCGCCTTTGCCCTGTTCAGCAGTTACGGCGCCTATGCCGCCGACACCGGTGCGCTGCCCTGCAAGACCACCGAAGAGTGCGCGGCCCAAGCGGCCAAAGTCGGCGCCACGCCGGGTTCCTCGCAAACGGCCCACAAAGCCAAGGGCGACCCGACCCAAACCCAGTTCGCCTGGCTGAACCGCATCAACAAAGCCTCGATCGTGATGCTCACCGAAGAGGGCATCGTCAAGCCGGACATGGGCCACAAGATCGCCGGCGGTGTGCGCTTTGCCATCGACCAGGCCGACCAGCCCGACGGCAAGCGCCCGGAAGACGTGCTGCAGCTGGAAAAGATCATGACCGACAAGATCGGTCCCGAAGCCTCGCTGATCCACTCCGGCCGCAGCCGCCAGGACATGCTTGCCACCTACCGCCTGGCCAAACTGCGCTCACAGGTACTGGCCTACAGCGACGCGCTGAACGCCACCCGCCAACGCATCCTGAACATCGCCGACAAGAACATCGACACCCTGGTGCCCGCCTACACCAACGGCGTGCAGGCCATGCCCATCAGCTATGCGCATTACCTGCTGGCGTTCGAAGCCGCGTTTGATCGCGACGGCCAGCGCATCCGCGAACTCTACACCCGCCTCAACCAGAGCCCGATGGGCACCGCGGTGCTGGCGAACTCCGCCTACCCGCTGAACCGCGAACGCCTGGCCGAGTTGCTGGGCTTTGACGGCGTGCGGGAAAACTCCCTGGATTCGAGCCAGGTATCGACCTACGACATCCCGATCGAGGCGGCCAACCTGGCGGCGTCTTCGGCGATCCGCATTGGCGCGATGATTGGCGATATCCATACCCAATACCATCAGATCCGCCCTTGGCTGCTGCTGGACGAAGAGTCCACCTACACCAGCAGTGCGATGCCGCAGAAGCGCAACCCGGGCTTGTTGATGCGCACCCGCGAATCGGCCTCGGACGTGGTGGGCCTGGCGCAAACCGTGACGTTGCGTGCGCATAACGTGACCACCGGCATGACCGACTACAAGTTCGCGTTTGATTCCCTGGGGCTGTTCCAGTCCACCGACGAGATGTTCAAAAGCATGGACGCCGTGCTGGATGCGCTGCAAATCAACCCGCAGCGTGCCCTGGATGAGCTGGAGTCGGAATGGACGACTTCGATGGAGTTGGCCGACACCCTGGAGCGCCAGTTCAAGGTGCCGTTCCGCATTGGCCACAGCTTCGCTTCGTTGATCGTCACCGAGGCGCGCAGCAACGGCACCACGCCGAAGACCTTCCCGTATGCGGACGCGCAGAAGCTGTACACCCAGGCGGCGGACAAATACAAATGGACGCCGAATACCTTGCCGCTGGATGAGGCGGGGTTCCGTGCGGCGCTGTCGCCGACGACGATGGTCAAGACCCGTAAAGGCACGGGTGGGCCGCAGCCGGAAGAGGTCAAGCGCATGTTGGTGGAGGCGCGCAAGAACCTCGACGCAGACCAGAGCTGGTTGAAGGAACGTCGTGAGAAATTGAAAGGTGCGGAAGGCAACCTGGACAAGGCATTCGACAAGTTGCTGAACGCCAAGGGCTGAAATGCGTTTTAAATGTGGGAGCCGGGCTTGCCCGCGATGGCGGTGTGTCAGACAACAGATTTATCGACTGACACACCGCCATCGCAGGCAAGCCAGCTCCCACATTTACTCGGTGTCAGTCTGGAGATTGTGTTCGGCTCAGTGGCTCAGTTCCCGCTTCAACACCTCGCGATCAATCGACTTCTGCCACCCGCAAATCGCCAGGCACGCCACACAGTTCCCCAGCACATTGGTCAACGATCGACACTTCATCAACCGCTCCACCCCCAACAACAATCCCACCCCTTCCAGCGGCACCAACTGCAGGATGTTCAAGGTGGCAATCAGGGTAAACAGCGCCGAGCCCGCGACACTGGTGGACCCGAGCGAGGTAAACAGGCAGATCACCAGCACCGCCAGCAACTCGGGCACGGCAATCTCCACCCCGGCCAGATGCGCCAGGAACATGATTGCGGTGGTCAGGTAAATATTGGTGCCGGTCAAGTTGAAGGTGTAGCCGGTGGTCAGCACCAGGCGCACTAATTGGCGATCACAGCCCAGCGCCTCAAGCTTGCTGACACAACCGGGAAGTGCAGCCACTGATGAGCCGGTAAATGTCACCAACAACAACTCTTCTTTCAAGTAAATAATTAGCCGAGTCAGTTTAACGCCGAGCAGGCGGGTAATCGTGGCGAACACTAGAATGACGAACACCGCGCAAGCCAGATAAATAACAACAATGAACTTCAAGAGCGGCAGCACCGAACTTAAACCGTACTTCCCCACCACAAATGCCATCGCCCCAAAGGCGGCCAGCGGTGCGAACTTCAAGATAAACCGCAGCAGCCAGAACAACCCGCCGACCGCGGCTTCCAGCCAGCCGAGGCAGCGGTTGCCGACTTGGCCGCCACGCCCCAGTACCAGCCCGCACAGCACCGCCACCAGCATCACCTGCAACACCAGGCTTTGGGTGAAAACCTTGTAAAGACTGGACCAAATCGAGGTCATCGACAGTTCGTGCAACAGCGTTTCGGGCACAACGGGCGGTGTCAGGTGATCAAAATCCAGGTTGGCCACCGCCGTATGATCGAGGTTGAACAGCAACCCCGTCGCCATCCCCAGCAGCAACGCGGCAAGGGACATCAGCTGAAAATAGAAGACAATCCGCCCTACTACATGCCGATGGTGGGGCTCGCGCTTGATCCCCGCCACACCGGTGGAGACCAGCACAAACAACAGAAACGGCATCAGCAGCCCGACCACTTTTATAAAGGCGTCACTGAGCAGTTTCATTTCTACTGCCACACCCGGATAAAGCAGCCCTAACACCATGCCAAGTGCAATGGCAATCAAAATAGGCAAGGTCGCATTATTGGAAAGTCGGGCTGGCATCAATGCTCCGTGGTCTTTTTATTTATTGTTATTGTCGTATCAGGCCACTTTCGGCATATTGGTCGCCAAGGCGCATTCAGGCCACAAATAATAAAGTCTTGTCACGGGATATACCACCATGGAACTTCGCCATTTACGTTATTTCATCATGGTGGCCGAAGAGCGACATTTCACCCGCGCCGCCGCTCGCTTGAACATGCAGCAACCGCCCCTCAGCCAACAGATTCGTGCCCTGGAACAAGAGCTCGGTTTCGACCTGTTCAAGCGCCACCCCAAGGGCGTCGACCTGACCGCCGGCGGCCTGGTGTTTCTCGATGAGGCGCGGATCATCCTCGCCCGTGTCGAACAAGGCTCCCTCAAAGCCTCTCGCGCCGCCCAGGGCATCGAAGGCACCCTGGTCATCGCCTTCACCAGCTCCGCCGCCGCCCATCCGCTGATCCCGCGCATCATCCGCGCCTACCGCGAGCAATACCCGGGTGTGGAACTCTCGATCAACGAAGGCAGCGCCCGGGAAGTCACCGAAGACACTATCGAAAAACGCATCGACATCGGCATCCTGCGCGCCCCGGTGGGTGACCACCAGAGCCTGACCTTCCACCGCCTGCTCAACGAAGAAATGCTGCTGACCCTGCCCGTCGGACACCCGCTGCTCAAGGGCGACATGCCCAGGATCACCATGGCCGACCTCAAGGACGAACGCTTCATCCTGGTCCGCCGCCCCGGCGCGCCGGGGATGTACGCCAACCTGATCAAGGCCTGCCAGAACGCCGGCTTCGAGCCGAAGATCGCCTTTGAAGTGGAACGCATGCTGACCAACGTCAGCCTAGTGGCCGCCGGTGAAGGCATTTCCGTGGTGCCCGCGTCGATGCGCGATGTGCATCGCGAGAGCGTGGTGTACTGCCGGATCAGCGATGCGCGGCCAAGGTTGCTGGCACCGATCACCCTGGTGCGGCGCACGTTCAATCCGTCGGCGCCGTTGCAGAATTTTATTGGGTTGGCGCGGGAGTTGGCGGGGGTTTATCGCAAGGGTTGAACACCCTCAATCAACCACAAACAACTTCGCCCCCAGGGTGGTCGATGACCGATGCCCTTCCATGTCATTGCCCACCTGGTAACTCATCCCGGCAGTCAGCGTGAATTGCCGGCCATCCTCCAGTTCGGTGTGCAACTCGCCTTCCAGACACAGCAGGATATGCCCCCGCCAACACCAGTGATCGGCCAGGTAGCCGGGGCTGTATTCGACCATGCGCACGCGGGTTGAACCGAACTGGCAGGTGCGCCAATACGCACTGCCGGTTTCGCCAGGGTGCAGCACCGGCTCAATGGTTGACCAGTCGGTGGTGCCAAAGGGGATTGCGGTCAGGTCCATAAGGGTCTCGCCTGCGAATACGTGTGGGCAGACCGTACCGATCAAGTGCGCGGGACGATAGAGACAGATCCGCTGCATTTGCGGCATACAGGGCAGCGACTATTGGCTGCTCACAACCCGTAAGACACCACATGACCTGTGGCGAGGGAGCTTGCTCCCGCTGGGCTGCGCAGCAGCCCCAAGAACGTCAGCGAGTTCTTTCAGTCAGATTGCATCAGGCCTATTGGGGCCGCTTCGCAGCCCAGCGGGAGCAAGCTCCCTCGCCACAGGAAGCTCCCTCGCCGTAGTTTTTTTGGGATGTCAGCACAGGTATTTGCGCATAGGAATACAGGCCAGCTGCAACCCCGACGGCGAATGGTAGATCGCCTGCTCAGTCCCCATATACCCAAACCGCCGATAAAAATCCGCCGCATTCAACGTCGCGTCGAGGATCACTTCCTCTATCTCCAATTCCCGCGCCAACGCCTCCAGGTACACCAACATCTGCCGGCCAAACCCACGCCCGATAAATCCGGGCAGCACAAACAACGCGCCGATTTCGTGGTTCGTAAGATCCAGCATGCCGGTAGCCACCGGCTCACCATCGACACATCCCAGGTAAAAATGCTTGTCCATCAGCGTGTCATAACCATCCTCGGCGCAGCCCCGGGTCCACAGCATCATTTGCTCCGACGTGTAGGCGCCAATGCATTGGCCACGTATGGCCAACAGGCGAATATCAAAGGCAGCCTGTGCATCGTCCTGCGTGGCGCGTCTTATCTCGAGCATGGGTCCCTCCATGGACGTCAGGCGTTCTCGTCACCCGGTCGGGTAAACGAATAGCGATCAATATCGGTTCTCAACTGCCAGCCCTGGCCCTGCCAATAGCGGGCGGCGCTGTCGTTGGTCTTGAACACATCCAGGTGGCATTTGCGAATGCCTAACTGTGCAAGGCTGTTGAGGCAGCGCTCCACCAGCGCATTCGCAATGCCCTGGCGCCGGTAATCGGGCAGCACCAGCAAGTGCTGCAAATAGCCGCGCCGGCCATCGTGCCCGCACATCACGCACGCCACCAGCCGCCCCTCTACCTCGGCCACGAAACTCATGCCGGGATTGCGCTCCAGGTAACGTTCGGTGGCCTCGCGCGAATCGGCGTCGCGCAGGGAGATGCCGGGGGTGTTTTGCATCAGGTCGGTGACGGCATCGTAGTCGTCGAGGGTCATGGTGCGGATGTTATGCATGGGTTTGAACCAGGATGTGTGTGGGTCTGAGGGGCAGACTACCAGCACCGCCGGCCATCCTGCACCGCTCTGCATCAGTTATTTATGCTCACTTCCCAGCTTAATAATATTTTATTAAAAACCGCCCTCCCCCTAGCCTTGAAGCCATGCCCAAGCTGAATCCAACTGCATTACGCAAGGACAGACACATGACTCAAGCAATAACAAAAACAGACACGCTGGTGGTGGGAGCAGGTCAAGCTGGCGTCGCCATGAGCGAGCACCTGAGCAAGCAAGGCGTGCCGCACCTGGTGCTGGAGCGCAGCCGTATCGCCGAGCGCTGGCGCACCGGGCGCTGGGATTCGCTGGTCGCCAATGGCCCGGCCTGGCATGACCGTTTCCCTGGCCTGGCCTTCGATAACGTCGCCCCCGATGGCTTTGCGCCAAAAGAGCGGGTGGCGGATTACTTCGAAGCCTATGCACGCAAGTTCAATGCGCCGATTCGCACCGGCGTGGAGGTGACTTCCGTGGTGCGCAATGTCGGTCGCCCAGGCTTTACCATCCACACCAGCGAAGGCGTGATCGAAGCCAACCGCGTGGTGGCGGCGACCGGGCCGTTCCAGAAGCCGGTGATTCCGGCGATTGCACCTAAAGAAACCGCGCTGCACCAGATCCACTCCGCCGACTACCGTAACCCCGCGCAGCTGCCGACCGGCGCCGTGCTGGTGGTGGGTGCCGGTTCCTCCGGGGTACAGATTGCCGATGAGCTGCAACGCTCCGGTCGCCAGGTGTACCTGTCGGTAGGCGCCCACGACCGCCCACCGCGTGCCTATCGCAACCGCGATTTCTGCTGGTGGCTGGGCGTGCTGGGTGAGTGGGACCAGGCCGCAATGAAACCCGGCCGCGAGCACGTGACCATTGCGGTGAGCGGCGCTCACGGCGGCAGGACCATCGACTTCCGTGAGCTGGCCCAGCAAGGCATGACCCTGGTCGGCCTGACCCAATCCTTCAACGGCAGCGTTGCGAGCTTCCAACCCAACCTGGTGGAAAACCTGGCCCGCGGCGACGAGAACTACCTGGCCCTGCTGGATGCGGCGGATGCCTATATCGAGCGCAACGGCCTGGACTTGCCGGTAGAGCCCGAAGCGCGCCGCGTGTTTCCCGATGCAGACTGCATCAAGCACCCGATCCTTGAACTGGACTTGGCCAAGGCCGGCATCACGTCAATCATCTGGGCCACCGGGTTTGCCGTGGATTACAGCTGGCTGAAAGTCGATGCGTTTGACGCCGCCGGCAAGCCGCAGCACCAGCGCGGCGTGGCCAGCGAGTCGGGCATCTACTTCCTCGGTTTGCCATGGCAGTCGCGCCGGGGCTCGTCGTTTATCTGGGGCGTTTGGCATGACGCTAAGTACGTGGCCGACCATATCGCCATCCAGCGCCAATACCTTGAGTACCGCGAACCCGCACCGGTTGTTCACACCTCGCCTGTCAGCGCCTGATCACTTATTTTCGGAGTTTTTTTGATGCCTACTCATACACGTATCCGCATGTTCAACACCAAGGAAACCTACCCTAACCAGAGCCTGGACAACGACCTGTGCCAGGCCGTCCGCGCCGGCAACACGGTGTATGTACGTGGCCAGGTGGGCACCGATTTCGACGGCAACCTGATCGGCCTTGGCGACCCGCGCGCGCAAGCCGAACAGGCGATGAAAAACGTCAAGCAACTGCTGGAAGAAGCCGGCAGCGACCTGAGCCACATCGTCAAGACCACCACCTACCTGATCGACCCGCGCTACCGCGAGCCGGTGTACCAGGAAGTCGGCAAGTGGCTCAAAGGCGTGTTCCCGATCTCCACCGGGCTGGTGGTGTCGGCACTGGGCCAGCCACAATGGCTGATGGAAATCGATGTGATCGCCGTCATCCCCGAATAAGGAGCCGCACATGACCTTTTCAATCGTCGCCCGTTGCGCGGACACCGGCCAGATGGGCATTGCCATCAGTTCATCGAGCATTGCCGTGGGCGCCCGTTGCCCATGGCTGCGGCCCGGCGTGGGTGCGGTCTCGACCCAGAACATCACCCTGCCGGCCCTCGGCCCGGAGGTGCTCGACCTGCTGGAACAAGGCCTCGCACCGGCCGACGCCGTGGACAAGGCCCTGACCCGCAATGGCTACAGCCAATACCGACAACTGACGGCGATTGATCACCTGGGGCGCACCGTGCATTTCAGCGGCAGTGAAACCCTCGGCACCCATAACGCCGTGTCGGGTGAACAGTGCGTGGCCGCCGGCAACATGCTCGCTGACCGCGCGGTGATCGAGGCGATGGTCAACGCCTTTGAACAAGGCGAAGGCCAATTGGCAGACCGACTGCTGGCGGCGATGCATGCGGCCATCGCCGCCGGGGGCGAAGCCGGGCCGGTGCATTCCGCCGCGTTGGTGGTGGTGGGCGAACTGACCTGGCCGATCATCAACCTGCGGGTGGACTGGGCCGATGAGCAGCCGATCGCCGAGCTGCAAAAGCTTTGGGACGCCTACCGCCCACAGGTGCAGGACTACATCGACCGCGCCCTCGCCCCGGACCGTTCGCCGGGCTACGGCGTGGCCGGAGACGACCGATGAGCACCAGCCGCGAATTGCTGCAGACGCTGGTGGGGTTTGATACCACCAGCCGCGAATCCAACCTGATGTTGATCGAGTTTGTGCGCGATTACCTGGCGGGTTTCGGTGTCGCCAGCGAACTGATCTACAACGATGAGCGCAGCAAGGCCAATCTGTTCGCCACCATCGGCCCGGCGCAGGTGCCCGGGATTGTGCTGTCGGGGCACACCGATGTGGTGCCGGTGGACGGCCAGCCGTGGACGCTGCCCGCGTTTGCGCTCACCGAGCGCGACGGCAAGCTGTATGGCCGGGGCACGGCGGACATGAAGGGCTATATCGCCTGCGTACTCGCACTGGTGCCGGCGCTGGTCGAAGCCGACTTGCGCATGCCGGTGCATATCGCCCTGTCCTACGACGAAGAAGTCGGCTGCCTTGGGGTGCGTTCGTTGCTCAAGGTGCTGGAGCAATGGCCGGTGAAACCGTTGCTGTGCATTATCGGCGAGCCCACCGAGTTGAAGCCGGTGCTGGGCCACAAGGGCAAGCTGGCGATGCGCTGTGATGTGCATGGCGAGGCGTGCCACTCGGCGTACGCGCCTCAGGGCGTGAACGCGATCGAGTATGCGGCTGAGTTGATCGGTGAGCTGGGACGGATTGGCCAGCGTCTCAAGGTGCATCAGGACGAGCGCTTTGACCCGCCGTTCAGCACCGTGCAAACCGGGGTAATTTCCGGGGGCAAGGCGCTGAATATCGTCCCGGCGGACTGCCGCTTCGACTTTGAAGTGCGCGCCCTGCCCTCCATGGACCCGGGCGAAGTGGCTGAGGAGCTGCAAGCCTACGCGATGCAACAGGTGTTGCCGCGGATGCAGGCGGTGAGCCGGCAGAGTTCGATTCGTTTCAGTGAATTGTCCGCGTATCCGGGGTTGGCCACTGACCAGCGTAGCCAGGCGGCGGAGTTGATTGCCGCATTTTCGGGCTCACGGGAATTTGGCACCGTGGCGTTCGGGACTGAGGGTGGGTTGTTTGATGCGGCGGGGATTCCGACCGTGGTGTGCGGGCCTGGGAGCATGGATCAGGGGCATAAGCCGGATGAGTTTGTGAGCATGGAGCAACTGAACGGCTGCGACGATATGCTGCAGCGGATGTTGCTCTCGATCCGTACCTGATTCCCCAAACAACTCAAATCAACTGTGGGAGCCGGGCTTGCCCGCGATGGCGGTGTATCAGCCAGCAAATTTGCAAACTGATGCACCGCCATCGCGGGCAAGCCCGGCTCCCACATTTTTGGTTCTGTATCTACCCCAACAACTGCGCCAGTTCTTCCCGGCAATACTCCACAAACAACTGCACCGGTTTGGTTAACGGCGCCCGCCTTAACCACACCGCCGACAACCCCGACCCCGTCACCGTCTCCGCCAGCGGCACGCACGCCAGCTTCTGCCCGTCATAGGTGTATTCGGAAAACGGCTTGGTCACCAGAATCGAAAACCCGAACCCACGCCCCACCATCCCGCGCACCATCTCGATCGACGGCGAGCTGAACACAATATTCGGCGTCAGCCCGCGCTCTTCAAAGATGCTCACGAAGTACGTCCGGCTCGGCAGCACGTCCAGCAAAATCATCGGCTCCAGCACCAGATCTGTCAGCGACACCTTGGCCTGCTGCGCAAAGCGGTGATCCGCCGGCAACAACGCATACGGCTGCTGCGGCGGCATCAACGGCGTGGTCTCGATGGCGCTCCCCAGGTCATGCTCGAACAGCATCGCCACATCAATACTGCCGGCCGTCAGCGCCTGCACCAGCTCCTGCTGCTCGCCATCGCGCAGGCGGATTTCCACCCCTGGCCAGCGCTGCTTGAAGCCAGCAATCAAACGCGGCAAATACAGCGGCGCCACCGTCTCGAAGCACCCGATATCGATCTGCCCCGCCACCACGTCGTTGTCTGCCAGGGCGTTCTGCTCGAATTCATGGGCTACCCGCAGCAGCTCCAGGGCCTTGCGGTAAAACCTTGCACCACTGGGGGTCAGCGACACGCCTTGGGCGTGATGGCGGATAAACAGCTGCACGCCAAAGCTGTCTTCCAACTGCTTGATGGCCGTCGACACCGACGGTTGCGCGATATAGAGCTTGCGCGAGGCCTCTGCCACGCTGCCGCACTCGGCGGTGGTTACAAAATATTTGAGCTGGCGCAGATTATAGGCAGCCATAGGGACCTCCAGAAACGTGGGACTTCGCCCCAAACAAGTGCGTGGAAATCGGCTTTTTCACACTGATTCAAGTACATGCAACATACCGGAGCAAAAACCACCGCGAGATATTATTTTTAAGGTCTATAGCAACAAACTTACTAATTTACCTCCCTGTGACCATTGCACATGATCACTCCAACAACAAAGGCGACGCACACGCGCCGCCCAGCGAAGTACGTCAACGTACTCACCTTGCCTTGGAGCTCGTCATGGTTACCACTGCAACATCCTCCGCCCCGCTTATCGAAAAACACACGATTGGATACGTGCCCCCGGAAGATCGCCACGGAAAGGTAAGAGACCTGTTCACCCTGTGGTTCGGCGGCAACATCGCGCCGTTGCCCATCGTCACCGGCGCCCTGGCCGTGCAACTGTTCGGCCTGAACCTGGTGTGGGGCATCATCGCCATCCTCGTCGGGCATCTTGTCGGCGGCGTGCTGATGGCGCTGCACTCGGCCCAGGGCCCGCAAATGGGCATCCCGCAAATGATCCAGAGCCGCGCCCAGTTCGGCTCCCTTGGTGCGCTGCTGGTGGTGGTGATCGCCGGCGTGATGTACATCGGCTTCTTCGCCTCCAACATCGTGCTGGCGGGCAAATCCCTGCACGGCGTGGTGGACGTGATCCCGGTGCCGGTGGGCATCGTCATCGGCGCCATCGGCTCGGGGATCATCGGCATCATCGGCTACCGCTTCATCCACGTGCTCAACCGCATCGGCACCTGGGTGCTGGGCGCGGGCATCGTGCTGGGCTTCGGCTACATCTTTACCCATGTGCAGACGGCTGACTTCCTCACCCGCGGCAACTTCAACATCTCCGGCTGGCTGGCGACCGTGTCGTTGGCAGCCCTGTGGCAGATCGCGTTTGCGCCGTATGTGTCGGACTACTCGCGCTACCTGCCGGCGGATGTGCCGGTGGCGTCGACCTTCTGGACGACCTATTTGGGCACCGTGCTGGGCTCCAGCCTGTCGTTCATCTTTGGTGCGGTGGCGGTACTCGCAACGCCGGTGGGCATGGACACCATGGACGCCGTCAAACTCGCGACCGGCTCCATTGGCCCGCTGATGCTGTTGCTGTTCCTGCTCAGCGTGATCAGCCACAACGCACTTAACCTGTACGGCGCGGTGCTGTCGTTGATCAC
Organism: Pseudomonas yamanorum; assembly: GCF_013386765.1. GTDB lineage: Bacteria > Pseudomonadota > Gammaproteobacteria > Pseudomonadales > Pseudomonadaceae > Aquipseudomonas > Aquipseudomonas yamanorum_A. The sequence goes on along the minus strand of NZ_JACARE010000006.1, from coordinate 10,202 downwards.
CTTGGTACAGACGTTTGCCTACCGCTGGATCCCCACCGCCAAGGCGCGTGCGGTGATCTCGGTGCTGGTGTTGGCGGCGTGTTCGATTGCAGCGGTGTTTGCGTCCAAAGACTTTATCGGGCACTTCGTGGACATGGTGCTGGTGCTGCTGGTGGTGCTGGTGCCGTGGACGGCGATCAACCTGATCGACTTCTATGCGATCCATAAGGGCAAGTACGACATTGGTTCGATCTTTCGGGTGGATGGCGGGATCTACGGGCGCTACAACCCGCAGGCGTTGTTGGCGTACGCGGTGGGGATTGTGGTGCAGATTCCGTTTATGAATACGCCGCTGTATGTCGGGCCGATTTCGGCACACATCAATGGGGCGGATTTGTCCTGGTTGGTGGGGTTGGTGGTGACGTCGCCGTTGTATTTCTGGTTGGCGAGTCGGGACAGTGCGTATAAGCGTCGGTTGGAGGGGGGGAAGTTGGTGGGTGGGGTTTGAGTAAAGCCTGGCCCGGTTATGAGAAAACCCGCCTTGGCGGGTTTTCTGGTTTTTGTATCCGCACGAAAACAGGCCTGCCGTAGCAGTTGTCGAGCGCCAGCGAGGCTACGTGGGGCGCACCACCACTATCGAGCCGGACGACGGACCAAGTTGGGGCCGACGCAGCCTCGCCGGGGCTCGACAGCTGCTACGAAGTGGGTGAGTAGCGGGTATTGGTGTTGTTAATGCGGCCGCCATCGCGGCCTCGCTGAAGCTCGACGGCTCCCACAGGGGATCGGCGGGGTTGGTGGGGTTTGTGTTCGGCGGTGCTGTCGGGGTGTTCTTTCTTTATCATGGGGGCTGTCGTTCAATTTCCATGGTAACCCAATGCCCGCCCTCACCTTCCGTAACGCCAACCCCGCAGACGCCAACCGTTGCTACGAGATCGAAATCTCGGCCTACGAAGGCGACGAAGCCGCCACCCTGGAAAAGATCGCCACGCGCATCGCGCTGTACCCGCAAGGTTTTCTGATCCTGGAGGCGGATGGCGTTGTGGTGGGTTTCATCAACTGCGGTTGCGCCGATGAAGTGGTGATGTCGGATGAGGCCTTCAAGGAGTTGGTGGGGCATTCAGCCGACGCGCCGAATGGGGTGATCATGTCGGTGGTGGTGGACCCCGCCCAGCAAGGCAAGGGCTACTCCAAGCGTTTGATGACGGAGTTCGTGCAGCGCATGCAGGCGATGGGCAAGAAGACCCTTCACCTGATGTGCAAGGACCAGCATGTGGCGTTGTACACGCGCATGGGCTATCGCTATGTGCAGCCGTCAGCGTCTGACCATGGCGGTATGGCGTGGCATGAGATGGTGATGGATATCTAGCCGTCGCATTCAAGACTGACTACAAAACAAGATTCTTCTTACATAAAAACAGGACTCATCCAGCATCTTTTTGAAGACCTGAATGAAAAAGTCGCGGGCGAGATTGAGGCGGCGGGCTTTGTCGATCAGAAAAATCCGCCGCGTTTGGTTTTTCCCTTGGCTTTGGAGTTCAGACATGACCGTTGACTTTCGCCCGGCCCAGCGTTCGGATGCCCGCGAGATCGCCCGTTTTTTTCAGATAACCTCGGAGGGAGCATCCGATTACATCTGGAGCCAATTAGCGGAACCGGGACAGGACCCGCTCGACGTAGGCGCCGCCCGGTACGCCCGGGACGGGGTGGATTTCTCCTACCAGAACTGTCTCATCGCGCAGGCGCAAGAAGGCGTGGTTGGCATGATGCACAGCTACGTGATGCGCCACGATCCTGCTGCCGCTCCGGTGACGGACCCCGTGTTGGCACCTTATGCGGACATGGAGATTGCCGACACCCTCTATATTTCCAGCCTGGCGCTCATTGAAGAGCGGCGAAACCAAGGGCTTGGGGTGCGTTTTCTCGCGTATGCCCAGGCGCGTGCCGATCAGTTGGGGCTCAACGGCCTGAGCTTGATTGATTACGCGGCGAATACCGGCGCTCGACGGTTTTACGAACGGCAGGGTTTTAGCGTCGTGAAGACGTGCCAGGTCACGCCCCACCCCCTGATCAAGGTGACCGGGCAAGCGTTTCTGATGCACAGGCCCTAGCGTTGGCGAGGGAGAACGGTTCTCTCAGGCCCCGGCCCACACATCCGGGCGACGTGCCGCCCAGGGCGTCGCCCGCTCCAGTTGCGTGGCCAGACCAAGCAGCATTCCCTCCTGACCAAACGCGCCCATGAACTGCAGGCCAATCGGCAGCCCGCTCTGTGAATCATGACCCAGCGGCACCGACATCGCGGGCGCGCCGATGACGTTGGCCAGCGCGGTAAACGGCGAATGCGCAAACACTCGATTCATCCACCCTCGGCCGTCCAATTGCGCCTGGCCCTGGTTGTAGTCGCCGATCATCGGTGCCAGCCCGGGCAACGTAGGGGACAGCAGCACGTCATAACGCTGGAACAGGCTGCCCATATGGCGTGCGACGATGTTGCGCTCCCACAGGGCGCCCAACAGGTCTGTCGCTTGCAATGACTTGCCCAGGCGATACAGCGCCAGTGTCGCTGGTTCCAGGTATTGCGCGCTGATCGAGCGGCCTGTCGCGCCGGCAATCGCCTCTATCCAGGCCGCCGTGTTCGATGACCAGAAGCGCGCATTGAGTTCGACAAACGCCTCCCAGCTCACGCCAATATCCGGTTGGACTTCCTCAACCTGATGACCCAGCGCTTCCAGCTGTTTGGCGGTATTGAACAGCGCCTGTTCCACTGCCGGATGCAGCGTTTGCCCGTTTAAAGACAGACGCTGGAGCGCAATGCGCAACGAGCCGGGCTCACGCTGGGCAAGGGCCGAAAAGCTGCCTTCGGGCGGTGCAATATGGAACGGATCTCCGGGTGCTGCGCCATGGATCGCGTCGAGCATGGCGGCGCTGTCGCGTACCGAACGGGTCAATACACCGTGCACCGCCAAACCACTCCAGACCTCGTCGACCTCCGGACCCATCGGCACGCGACCACGGCTGGGCTTGAGCCCGAACAGGCCACACATCGACGCGGGCACGCGGATTGAGCCGCCGCCATCCGTCGCGTGGGCCACCGGCACCAACCCCGCCGCCACCGCCGCTGCCGAGCCGCCGCTGGAGCCACCGGCACTGCGCTGTACGTCCCACGGGTTGCGAGTGGGGCCCGACACGCGGCTTTCGGTGGTGGTGCTGGCGGCGAACTCGGGTGTGGTGGTGCGGCCCAGCGGCATAAGGCCGGCGCGGCGCAAACGGGTCATCAGCTCTGAGTCGGCATCCGCGGTGCAGCCCTGTGCGAGCGCGCTGCCCAGTTCATTGCGGCGCCCTGCCGCGCTGACGCCAAGATCCTTGAGCAGCAGCGGCACCCCATGGAACGGGCCTTGGGCCGCCACCGGCTCGTCATCCCAGGTTTCCACCAGGGCGTTGATCTGCGGGTTGATGGCTGCAATGGCTTGCAAGGCCACCGCGCGCACCTCGTCGACACTGACAGCGTGGGTGTGTATCAGGCGTGCCAAGCCGGTAGCGTCCTGATCGGCGTATTCAGACAGGTACATGAAACTCTCCAAACGGGTATGATGAATACTCTCCGGTATCGAACGATACCGATAAGTATCATGCGATACTAATAGGTATCGCTGTCAAGTGGAGAATGTGCATGCGTGCGCAACGGACACCTCAATTGCCGCCGCGCGAACGGATTGTCGATGCGGCGCAGACGCTGTTTGTCGAACAGGGCATCACCCGTGTCAGCGTGGATGCCATTGCTGCCCTGGCCGCATCGACCAAGATGACCGTGTACCGGCATTTCGAGAATAAAGATGCGCTGGTGCTGGAATGGCTGGAGCGGCTGACGGAAAGCTACAGCGACGTGCTGGACGACTTCGCGCAGCAATATCCCGAGTCCCCCAGGGAACAGCTGTTGGGATTTACCGGTTTTATCGTCGAAGACCTGGAGCGCGCGGGTTATCGCGGTTGCCCATTTACCAATACCTTGGCCGAGATTCCCGAGGTGGATCACCCGGCGCGGGCGTTGATCCAGGCGCATAAAAAACGTCAGTTTGAGCGCGTGAAGCTGCTTTGCACGCAGCTCAAGGCGATCAAGCCCGAGGAGCTGGCCCAAGAGCTGACGTTTTTGATGGAAGGTGCCCAGGTGGTTGCGCAAAACAAAGGCGTGGATCAGGTAGGTGAACGGCTGATGCGGATGGTGCGGGAACGGCTTTGAGCCTTTGCCCAGCGCTCACTTTTTCAAAAGGATTTCAAGGATGTTCATCGGACGACTCGCCAAGCTGACAGGAAAAGATCGCGCAGTAGCAGTGGCGAGGGAGCTTGCTCCCGCTGGGTCGCGTAGCGGCCCCAAAACCTGGCGGCGGTTTACATCTGGAGAACCGCGGTGTCGTGATTGGGGCCGCTTCGCAGCCCAGCGGGAGCAAGCTCCCTCGCCACAGCAAGCTCCCCATCACAGCAAGCTCCCTCACCACAGCAAGCTCCTCATCACAGCAAGCTCCTTTGCCACAGCAAGCTCCCTCACCACAGGTTATTCGCTAGCGGGCGCCTCGCGTTTGATCCGCTCGACGTTGCAGGTAAGCAAACGCCGACCGCAATGCTGCCTCAGCCGGCCGAGGGTTGAAGCCCAACTCGGCTTTTGCCTTGAGGATGCTGTACTCCTGGCGAATACCCCAAAACTTACGAACCTGGCTCAGCAGCAACTGCGCCGGCCTTCCCGTCCATTGCGCCCAGCGTTCCTGAAACCAGGCAACCGCCACCGGCGAACGGTGCGCGATTGTTTGTGTCGCGCACGCCGGCGCGCACGGTGTGGCCTTGTTCGAGCAGCGCCCTGACCAGATTGTTTCCAAGGTGCCCATTCGCTCCAGTCACCAGGCATAACATGCCGATTCTCCTTTTCACGGGAAGAAAACCCTCCTCCTTCGCTGAGGAAAAAGCATAAAGTCTGCCCCCCGGGACAGAGTCAATCGGGTATGTCCAAGTGATAGGAAACAGAGCCTAATGACACCGCATCTGATTGAAGTAGGTGACCAGCCGAACGCCGAGGCTGAGCGCATGCTCGGCAGCGGCCTTGCCGCCTTCAACGAACACATCACCGGCTCCAATGATCGGCGCCCGCTGACGGTGTTGATCAAGGATCCCGACACCGGTGAAATGCTGGGCGGCATCACCGGCAAAACCAGTCTAGGGATGGCGTTCCTCGACCTGTTTCATCTGCCCGACGCACTGCGTGGCTCAGGCCTGGGTACAACGCTGCTGAAGGCGTTCGAAGACGAAGCCCGTCAACGAGGCTGCCGCTCGGCGGTGCTGTACACCATCAGTTTCCAGGCCCCGGAGTTTTACGAGAAGAATGGTTGGGTGCGATTTGGTGAAATCCCCTGTGACCCGCAAGGCAGCAGCCGTGTGTTCCTGAGCAAGACCCTCTGACCGCTAAACCCCAAGCTTTTTGCCAAACAGGCGATTTTCATGGGTTTCATTCTGAAACGTGTAAGTCGGCGCACCCAACAGCTCATAGCCACGGCGCGGATAAAACCCCAGCGCCCGCTCGTTGCCAATCCACACCGTCGCCCACAATAACGACGCACCGCACTCCCCGGCGCACTGCTCTGCCGCTTGCAGCAAACGGTAGCCGAGGCCCAATCCGGTAAACCGTTCCTGGATGTAGAGCCGCTGCAACTCGGCGGCGTTCGGCGTGGAGATCAGCGCATGGCCGGCATCCATCGCCACCTGGGCAAACCCCACCAGATGCCTGTTGGATTCAGCCACGAGAATGGCCGTGCCCGGCTGGGCAATCAGCGTGGAGATCGCCTGGGGCGAAAACGCCTGCAACGCCTCGGCGGCGATGGAGTCGCGAATACCTTCGGTGGCGTAGGTGTCGAGAAACACCTGCATGCCCAGCACGCCAATACATAGGGCATCTTCAGCCAGTGCCTCGCGGATAAGGATGTCGGGGAGCATTCGATAGGCGCTCTTGAATTCAGAATGGGCAACGTTTTAACACAACTGCACATCTGCGCAATTGCCAGCCTGAATTCGCCCCAGTAGGGTTATCGCTTCCCCCGCCAACAGGAGCCACCATGACCTGGTTTTCAGACCCCAACGCTGTTGCCCGTTACGCCGAAGGCCCGGTGAGGCTGGTGCCGGGTTTCGAGTCGCTGCAACGCATGACCACCCTGCTGCTGCGCGAATCCGTCCCGGCGACCGGCAAGGTACTGGTGCTGGGCGCAGGCGGCGGGCTGGAGTTGAAGAAGTTTGCCGACAGCCAGCCCGGGTGGCAGTTCGTGGGCGTGGACCCGTCTGCCGAGATGCTGAAGCTGGCTGAAGCCACCCTCGGGCCGCTGATGGCAAGGGTGCGGTTGCATGAGGGCTATATCGATACCGCACCCGATGGCCCGTTTGATGCCGCCACTTGCCTGCTGACCCTGCATTTCATCCCGGCGCAGGAACGCCTGCAAACCCTGAAAGAACTGTGGCGGCGATTACTGCCCGGGGCACCGCTGATTGCTGCGCATCACAGCTTCCCGCAGTCCTCGCCAGGGGAAAAAGCCCGTTGGTTGAAGCGCTATGCAGCCTACGCGGTGGATTCCGGCGTACCGGCTGAAGATGCCCAGCGGGCGATCACAGCCATCAGCAGCCACTTGCCGGTGCTGTCACCCGAAGACGATGAGGCACTGCTGCGGGCGGCGGGCTTCGAAGGTGTGGAGCTGTTCTACGCGGGCTTCAGCTTCAAGGGCTGGATCGCTTACAAGCCGGCTTAACCTGCGAGGGAGTCTTACCAACTCCCCGACGCCCCACCACCGCCGCTGGAACCGCCACCACCCGATGAGCTGCTGCTGGAACTCGAACTGGAACTCGAACCAGAGGAACTCGAGCCGCCCGACCCCGATCCCGACCCGTCGCTGATCCCGTGGGCAAAGATGAACAGCGCCGCGAACGAAGCGAATGGAAACGCCAGCAGCCATCCGGTGGTGCCGTTGTCGATCAACGCCCCAGCGACCCCATACACCACCAGCACCGCCACCAGCCGCGCAAGAAATCCACCCTGGCTCTCTTGCCACATGCCCTTCATCACCAGGAACAAACCGACGTACAGGCCCAGGACCAGCAACCCGGCCATGGGATACGCCAGCCAGTGGATCAGGGAAAGGTCGCGCACCAAGAAGTGGTCCGCCAACAGCACTCCGGCGATATAACTCAACAGCCCCAGCACGGCATAAAACGCTGCCCTCGCCTGCCACAACGCGCCGAACGTGGCGCCGCCAATCAACATGCACAGTGGCAGCAACAGCAAATACACCGGCCAGTTTTTTCCGCCCGCAACCGCCACCAGCACCACGGTGACAACCACCACCGCCAGCAGCGCACGGCGCCAAGGGAGTTTTTCAGCCCCCATCAACACCCCCACAACCCCGCCAAACATGAACGCCAGGAGCACGGCGTAAGCTTCAGGGGGAAACCCGGCGCCGGCGACGTCGGGCAAGTCGCCGCCATCCACAAGCACCGTCAGGTCGTCCACCGCCTGCTGCACGCCGCCCGCATAGTCGCCCTGGCGAAAGGCCGGGGTGATGTGTTCTTCAATGATGCGGTGGGCCAGCAGGTCGGTGACCACACCTTCCAGGCCGTAGCCGACTTCGATGCGCACCTTGCGGTCGTCCTTGGCCACCAGCAGCAGGATGCCGTCGTTGACGTCCTTGCGCCCCAGCTTCCAGGCCCGGAACAGTTGATTGGCGAACTCCTCGATGCTCGCGCCGCCGGTGCTTGGCAGCAGCATCACCGCCACTTGCGCGCCCTTGCGTTGCTCCAGGCCGGCGAGTTGCGTGGTGATGCGCGACTTGCTGGCGGAGTCGAGAGTGTTGGTCAGGTCGATCACGCGCTGGTCCAGGGGGACCTTGACCAGGTCGGGGGGCGCGGTGTCTTCGGCATGGGCCGATGAGAGGCATAACCATCCCAGCAGGACGATCAGCAGTGCGCCCAGCGATTGTCGTCTTGGAAACTTCAGCATGTCCTGATAACCACCCTGTTTGTCATCACGCCTGGAAAAAATGATCGGCAATCGTGCCATGAAGAATCGTTTGCACGGCGCCGGTCAGCACCACACCACCACTGCCGTCCCAGTGCACCGTTACGGTACCGCCGTCGCATTGCACATCGACCGTGTCATCCAGCAGCCCGCGACGAATCCCGTTGACCACCGCACCACAGCAGCACGAACCCGAGCCTTGGGGGATGCCGCCGCCACGTTCCCAGATGCGCAGGCGGATGTGGCCGCGGTCGAGTACCTGCACAAAATGCACGTTGGTCTTGCTGGGGAACAGCGGGTGGGTTTCCAGCGCCGGGCCGATGGCTGCGATGTCGATGGCCGCCAGATTCTCGACGAAGAACGTGCAGTGCGGGTTGCCCATGCTGCACGCCGCCGGGTTGCCTTCCAGGGGCAAGCGTTCGGTGTCGATGGCCTGCGCCAGCGGAATGGCATCCCAGCCCAATGACGGCGGCCCCATGTCCACCGAAACCCGCTGGCCCGATTCGCGCACGCAGGTCAGCAGGCCACGGTTGGTGCGCAGCAGCACAGAGGCGGTGCCGGCTTCGCGCATCAACATGTCCGCCACCCCGCGAGTGGCGCTGCCGCAGGTGTTGAGCGGGGTGCCATTGGGGTTCCAGAATTTGACGCGGGCGGCGGCATCCTCGCAATCGAGCACCACGGCCAGCTGATTGAAGCCGATGCCACGATGGCGGTCACCCAGGCGGCGGGCGATTGGCGCGGTGATCGGGTCGGCCTGGCCGCGCCGGTCGATCACGATGAAGTCATCGCCGTGGGCGTGCATCTTCACGAACTGCAAGGTCATGGGGCGTCCTGTTCTCGACCGGGCAAGGCCGGCCAGGATAGAGGGCCGGCGGGTATTTCATCAAATACTCATCACGGCCATGGTAGCGTGGTTGCGCTCCGATCCGGTCAATCCATTCCTGAGAAACCGCATGCTACAACGCCCTTTGAAAACCGTGGTTCTGGCCGCGCTGCTCGCCTCGTTCGCCCAAGCCGCCCTTGCCGCGCCCCAAATGCTGAGCGCCTGCCAGCCCGCTACGTCGAACCCGACTTCCAAGTCGCTGCTGGCCGCCGCCCAACGCCACCTCGGCGACCAGCCCGGCGCCCTGCCCCATCTGCACACCGAGGGCACGCTGCCCAATCATGGCATCCGCGAACAAAGCATCGCCGCCGAAAAAGATTGGCCCGTGATGCGCCAGGCCGCCCTCGCCTGGCGCCTGAGCCGTGACACGCGCTACCTCAAGCAAGTGGACGACTACCTGAGCGCCTGGGCCAGCACTTATCAGCCGGATTTCAACCCGATCGACGAAACCAACCTCGATATGTTGATCAGTGCCTATGCCCTCACCGCCAATGACCTGCGCCCCCAGACCCGCGACGCCACCCGTGCGTTGCTGACCAACCTGGGCAACGGCTACATCGAGCGCGTCAAGCAGTTCCATGGTGAGAAGAAAGCCACCAACACCAATAACTGGCAAAGCCATCGCGTGAAACTGGTCACGGTGGCCGCCGCTGCGCTGGGCGACCGCGAGATGCTGGAGCAGGCCTTCCAACTGTTCCGGCAACAGATCAACGACAACGTGCTGCCCGACGGCTCGGTAACCGACTTCCAGGACCGCGACGCCCTGCACTACGTAGTCTACGACCTGGAGCCGCTGGTTCAGGCGGCGCTGGCGGCCAAGCCCTACGGCATTGGCGGCAACTGGCTGGACGTCACCGCGCCCCACGGCGGCTCGCTGAGCGAAGCACTGGACTGGCTCGCCCCGTACGCCAAAGGCCAGCGCAGCCACGAAGAATTCGTGAACACCCACGTGCAGTTCGACAGGGACCGCGCCCGCGTCGGCGAACCGGGTTACAGCGGCGAATGGAACCCGAAAAGCAGCAATACGCTGTACTGGCTGGCGGCGCAGCTGGACGCGCGGTATTTGCCGGTGGCCGAACAGCTCGCACCCAAACCTTCGGACTGGATCAGTGCTTGCTATTTGAAGTGAGTGAGCTTCAGGGCTCTCTGAATTTGAAATGCATTCCCTGTGAGATGCAATGCCTCCTCTGTGGGAGCCGGGCTTGCCCGCGATGCTGGCGACTCAGTCTCCCTGGCACACCGCGGTGATCCCATCGCAGCCTCGCCAAGGCTCGACAGCTCCCACATTAGAGGTGTGTCGCGCCC
>NZ_JACARE010000058.1 GCF_013386765.1 Pseudomonas yamanorum | reverse complement strand
TTGCGTTTGTAGTTGCGCAAGGTCACATGGTCCTCGCGCCGGCTATCGTGCAAGGCATGGGCGATGTAGGGACGGTCCGGGTCGCCTTGCTCAAACGCGATAGCCACTTCGGTGCCTGCTATCAGCGGTAGGTGCAGGCCATGGGTGTCACCAGCGTACGGACGGGCCAGGCGCAGCCACATACTTTCCTGGCCGGGCTTCCAGGTGTCGCGGTCGAACAGGAAATTGACCCGGTAGCGCCCTTCCAGGTCGATTTCGGCGTACGGGTCGTTGGCCTGCCGGCTGGTGACACGGGCCGGGACGGTGCCGGCGATTTGCGGTTTTTTCTTGAGATCCGGGCGGAAGCACACGGTCTCCGAGTAGGGAATGGCCTTAAAGCTGACGTCGAAACTGCGGTCGCGGGCCGCGCGGGTGGTCAGTTGCGTAATCACCGCGCCGGGAGCAAAAGCCTGTGGCGCGCCGCCGGAGATTTTGAGTACCTGCGCAGGAGCCAGGGTGGCGCTGCTGCTGTCGCCGCTGAGTTGGGTCTGGCCATTGAGGTAACGTTCGTGGCGCAAACGGGCGTAGAAGTAGCCGCTTTCGCTTTGCAGGTCTTCGTCAAAGGCGTAGCGGTCGCCCATGACTGTGTAAGGTTCGGCGTAGTGATAGGCCTCGCCGTAGGTGGTGGTGGCGCCACGGGTTTGGTCGATTTCCCCGTTCAGGTGGGCGTGGGCCACGCGGTGGTGGTAGGTGCGGATATTGACGTGCTGTTCCACCACCTGATGGCTGGATTGCAGGTTCCACACGCCATCTTGCCCGGTGCTGCTGAGCCCGGATTGTGGGCGGTAGGCAAGCTCGACATTGAATTGGTAGTGGCGTTGGTCGTCGTGGAATTCCACCACCTCGATGTTCAGGCGTTCATCGCGGGTGAAGCGGTACCAGATGCCCACATCGGCCAACAGGCGGGTGATGAAGGCCAGATCGCTCTCGCCGTACTGCATGACCTGGTCGCGCTTGGGGTAGTCGCGCACCAGGTTGAAGAAGAAGTCCTGACCTTCAAAGTCGTGGCGGTTGCGCAGGATGCTTTCGACGATCTGCGGGACGGATTGGTGTTGGTAGATGCGGAACTGCTGGCCTCGCCCCAGCAGGGCAAAGTGGGGTTCCAGGGTGATTTCGTAGCGGGCCTCATCAACGGAACCGGAGAGGCGTTTGAAGCCGGTGACCACGCCATGCAGCGTGCGCAACTGCCTGGCAGGCGGCGGGATGAAACCGCGCATCGGCGATTGCTGCGGTGCGCTGTACAAGCTGAACGTGGCGTTCTGACCGAGCATTTTCTCGACAGCGATGTCGCGGGCGGTGCTGGTGAACTCGACACGGTAGTTGAACAGTTCGCTCAGGCCTTCGGTGCCCTCGAAGGCCAGGACGTCGAGTACTGCATCAACGTTGCGAACGGTGAGTTTATGGCGGCTGTGGTCGAAAAACGGGAAGGGTGATGCGCTGGAGGTCATGCCTTTTCATCCCTGGACTTTGCGAGAGGCCAGAGAGTAAAGACTTGCTATCGGTGATTAATGTCAGAAGGTTCCTCTTTACCAGCAGGGAGCTTCCCAATTCGGATTTAGCGTTGCATGAGCCGTTAGAAACAGGCGGCCAAATGTGGGAGCCAGCTCCCACATTTTGGCCGAGTTCGGCCTTTCGATCAGTGGCCTGAAGCCTCCGGCCCCGCCTTCGCCGCAAACGGCGGTTTCGCCAGCCACACAATCACGATCAAGGCCATGAACATCCACCCCAGCAACGTGAAGTAGTCCACGGTGGACATCATGTACGCCTGGCTGGTGAGGATCTGGTCCAGTTGCGCATAGGCCTTGTGCCCTGCCCCACCGAGCGCTTGCAAGGCGTCCCGGGTGGCCGAGTCGTAGGTGGTCATGTTCTCGCTCATGTAGGCATGGTGCTGGTCCGCCCGGCGAATCCAGATCCAGGTGGTCAGCGATGCCGCAAAGCTGCCGCCCAGGGTCCGCAGGAAGGTGGCCAGGCCCGCACCGTCGGCAATTTGCGCCGGCGGCAGGTCGGACATCAGGATGCTCAAGGTCGGCATGAAGAACAACGCCACGCCGATGCCCATGAACAGCTGCACCAGGGCGATGTGCGTGAAGTCCACTTCATTGGTAAATCCGGCCCGCATGAAGCAACTCAGGCCAATCGCGAGGAACGCCAGCCCCGCCAGCAGGCGCAGGTCGAACTTGTGCGCGTACTTACCCACAAACGGCGACATCAATACCGGCAGGATCCCGATCGGCGCCACCGCCAGGCCCGCCCAGGTGGCGGTGTAGCCCATCTGGGTTTGCAGCCATTGCGGCAGGATCAGGTTGATCCCGAAGAAGCCCGCATAACCCAGTACCAACACAATCGTGCCGATCCGGAAGTTGCGGTAGGCGAACAGCCGCAGGTTGACCACCGGGTGCTCGTCGGTCATTTCCCAGATCACGAACACCGCCAGGGCGATGGCCGAGATCACCGCGCCGATGATGATGAAGTTCGACTCGAACCAGTCCAGGTCGTTGCCCTTGTCGAGGATGATCTGCAAGGCACCGACGCCGACAATCAGGCTCAGCAGGCCGACGTAATCCATCGGCTGGTAGCTGGTAACCACCGGGCGTTTCTTCAGTTGGGAACGCACCACCATCACCGCAAAGATGCCGATGGGTACGTTGATAAAGAAGATCCACGGCCAGCTATAACTGTCGGTAATCCAGCCGCCGAGGATCGGCCCGGCAATCGGCGCCACCACCGTGACCATCGCCAGCAACGCCAGGGCCATGCCGCGCCTGGCGGGGGGATAGACCGCGATCAGCAGCGTCTGGGTCATCGGGTACAACGGGCCGGCCACCAGGCCTTGCAGCACCCGAAAGCCGATCAGCTCGGGCATCGAGGTGGAGATGCCGCAGAGAAACGAGGCCAGCACAAACAGGATGGTGGCCCACAGAAACAGCTTCACCTCGCCGAAGCGACGGCTCAGCCAGCCAGTCAGCGGCAGCGCAATCGCGTTGCTCACCGCAAACGAAGTGATAACCCAGGTGCCCTGCTCCGAACTCACGCCGAGGTTGCCGGAAATCGTCGGCAACGCCACGTTGGCGATGGTGGTATCGAGCACCTGCATGAAGGTCGCCAGGGACAAGCCGATGGTGGCCATCAGCAAGCTGGGCGGCGTGAAGGAGGCGTTAGCGTTACTCATCGCGAATCCTGTGCAACATGATGGGCGCTACGGCCGCCGGGGCCGTAGCTGATGGATTGGCGAATCAGCGCTGGGCAGCCTTGGGAGCGGCGACGCTGTTGTCATGGATCAGTTGGGTGATCATGGCGTCGGCTTCGGCCAACTGGCGGTCGTACACATTGGTGGTGAACGAGGCCTTTTGCGGCGCCTGCTGGGCCAGTACCGGGCCGCTCTGGTCGTGCAGGTCGACGTTGACCACGGTGGACAAGCCCACCCGCAGCGGGTGCTTGGCCAACTCGTCGGCGTTCACATGGATACGCACCGGCACCCGTTGCACGATCTTGATCCAGTTACCGGTGGCGTTCTGCGCCGGCAGCAAGGCAAACGCGCTGCCGGTGCCTGCGCCGAGGCTGTCGACGGTGCCGCTGAATTTCACGTCGCTGCCGTAGATATCAGATTCGATATCCACCGGCTGGCCGATGCGCATATTGCGCAGCTGGGTTTCCTTGAAGTTGGCGTCGATCCACAGTTGATCCAGCGGAATCACCGCCATCAGCGCGGTGCCCGGCTGAACCCGCTGGCCCAGTTGCACGGTACGCTTGGCCACATAGCCGGTGACCGGTGCGATCAAGGTGCTGCGGGCGTTGGTGAGGTAAGCCTGGCGCAACTGCGCGGCGGCGGCCTGCACGTCCGGGTGGGACGAAATCACCGTGTCATCCACCAGGGCGCTGGTGGTCTTGAACTGTTGTTGCACGTTGGCCAAGGCGTTCTGCGCCGAGGTCAGGTCGTCGCGGGCGTGGGACAGCTCTTCCTGGGAAATCGCCCCGCCGGCAGCGAGGTTCTTACGCCGGTTGTAGTTGTCCTGGGCCTTTTGCACGTTGGCTTGTTGCGCCAGCACCTGGGCTTTCATGCCATCGACGTTGCTGTACAAGCCACGCACCTGGCGCACGGTGCGGGCCAGGTTGGCCTGGGCACTTTGCAGGCCGACGGCTGCGTCGTTGGGGTCAAAGTTGATCAGCACCTGGCCTTCATGCACCAGGTCGCCATCATCGGCACCGATGCTCACCACAGTGCCGGTCACCAGCGGGGTGATTTCCACCACGTTGCCGTTGACGTAGGCGTCGTCGGTGCTTTCGCTGAAGCGGCCATACAACTCATACCAGCCCCACACGCCCACGGCGCCGAGGATGACGATCAGCGCCAGGACAAACAGCATGACTTTGCGTTTGCGCGGGTTGCTGGTGTTGGGTTGTTCAGCCTTGTTTGTTTCAGGAGCGTTGTTGCTGGTTTCGGCAGTGGCCATGACAAGTACCTTGAATTATTCAGTGCGCGTGGCTGGGGTGGTCGAGGCCACGTTATCGGCGTGGAAACCGCCGCCCAGGGCCTGCATCAGTTGAATCGAAAGATCGATTTGCTCGGCATTCAGGGTGGCCAACTGACGTTGGGCCTGGAGTAATTGCTGCTCGATGCTGAGCACGTCCAGGTAATTCCCGATGCCTGAGCTGTAACGCTGCACCCCGGTGTCGTAGGACTGCTGGGCAATGTCCGCAGCATGTTGCTGGGCCTGGATCTGCCGGCCGGTCTCGCGCAATTGCACGAGGGTGTTGCCGATATCGCCCAAGGCTTGCACCAGGGTTTTGTTGTACTGGGCCACGGCCAGGTCGTAGTCGGCGTCGCGGGCATCGAGGTCGGCACGCAGGCGGCCGCCGTCGAAGATCGGCAGCGAGATGGTCGGCGCAATGCTGAAGAAACGGCTGGCCGAACCAAACATCGCGTCACCCAGCAACGACTCGGCCCCGGCGCTCGCGCTCAGGTTGAGGTTGGGGTAGAAGCGGGTCTTGCTGGCCGCGACGTTCTTGCTCGCCGCCTCCACACGCCAGCGTGCGGCGATCAGGTCCGGACGACGGCCCACCAGTTCGGCAGGCAACACCGACGGCACGGCAACAGCGCTCGGCTTGAGCACGTTGGGGCGTACCAGTTCGCTGCCACGGTCGGGGCCTTTGCCGAGCAACACCGCGAGGGCGATCTTGGCGCTCTGCAGTTGTTTTTCGGCATCGATCAGTTGCGACTGGGAGCTGGCTTCCAGGCTTTCGGTTTGCTGGTACTGGTACTGGCTGTCGATCCCGGAGTTCAGGCGACGCTGGCCCAGGTCGAGCATTTGCCGGGTGCGCTTGAGGTCATCATTGGCCAGGTCACGCACGATATGGGCCTGGCCCAGGTCGCTGTAGGCCTTGGCGACGTTGGCCGCCAGGGTCAGGCGCGCGGCCTGTTGGTCGACTTCGGCGGCGCGAGCCTGGCCCAGTGCCGCTTCCCAGGCGGCACGCTGGCCACCCCACAGGTCGAAGTTGTAGTTGAAGCTGGCACCGATGTTACGCACGGTGGCGTAGGCATCGCCCTGGCCCAACGGGTCCTGGTCCCTGGCCAGGCGCGAACGGCTCACACCGGCGCTGGCATCCAGGGTCGGCATGCGCTCGGCGTCGGCGGCATAGGCCGCGGCTTCGGCCTGGTGGGCACGGGCGCTGGCCACTTGCATGTCGGGACTGTTTTGCAGGGCTTCCTGGATCAGGCCGTCGAGCTGTGGGTCGCCGAGGCCTTTCCACCAGTCGGCGGTCGGCCAGGCAGCGGTGGACAGGGTGACGCCGCTGAGGGATTTGCCGGTTTGCAAGGTGTTGGCTTCGAGGCGTTTGCCTTCTGTGTTCAAGCCGCTGAAATTGGCACAACCGGCCATAGTCATGGCCACCAGCACAAGGCTGAGGCCGGCACGCAAGGAGCGATTGTTCATGCACCACCTACCCGCTGAATGGTGATGGGGTCACCCGCAGCTATCAGAATTTTCTTCAAGATTTTTTCCAGGGTTTGCAATTCACCCGGCTCCAGCGCGCCCGCCAATTGGTTCAGCGCCTGGGCGCCGATCTCCGGCAGCATGTCGGCTACGCGCTGGCCTTCCGGGGTCAGTACCAACTGCACCTGGCGCCGGTCCTGCTCGGAACGCTTGCGCGCCAGCAGGTCCTTTTGCTCCAGGCGGTCGAGCATGCGGGTCATGGAGCCGCTGTCCAGGGACAGGTTGCGGCACAGCTCGGCCGGGGTGTCGACGCCGTACTGGGCCATGATGATCAACACCTTGAACTGCGCGGCCGTGATGCCGTGGGGCTCCATGTGGGTGTCGATGATCTTGTCTTTAAGCAGCGCAGCCCGACCCAGCAGCAGGCCGAGGTGGCAGTTGTGGAAGTTTTCGGGGGTGAAGTGCTTCATCGTGATCAGCCTATTAACTGCCTAAGCAGTGAATGTGTGTCACGATGTTACTGCCTAGGCAGCGAATGTCAAACAAATAATTAGCTTGCTTTCTAATTGGCGGACAACTGGTTGTCGGTCCGGGCTGCGCCACGCACCGGTGAATGGGCATTCCCGGCCTTTTAGGGATCGTCTGATACTTATCACGCCCCAGCCCGGACATGATTGAGTCATGCGATTGACTCTCAAAACACGCCATAAGCCCCGCCCGCTCACATTCAGTGCCGGCGTGCTCCTGGCATTCATGCTCAACACGACTGCCCAAGCCGAAATCAGCTTCGACGGCTACACGCGCTTCATCTTTGAAGCCGAGCAGCGCCAGATAGCCGTGATTCTGGTCAATGAAAGCAACGAATCGGCACTGGTCCAGGTCAAGCTCGGCTGGGGCGAAGCCCAGGACACCCGGACGCTGCCCATGGCCTTGTCGAAGCCGCTGCTGATGATTCCAGGGCAAAGCAATGCATCGGTCGATGTCCTTTACCAGGGGGCAGGCCTGCCGACTGACCGGGAGTCGTTCTTTTTGTTGAAGGTCTTGCAGGTACCGAAAAAAAACAGCAAAGAAAACCTGGTTCCCATCGCGCTGCAGCACAATCTGAAGCTGTTCTACCGGCCGAAGTTACCCAGTTCGCCCGAGGAGGCAATTAACACCCTTCACTGGTCACAATCGGGCTCAGCCACTTACCAGGCCCGCAACGACTCACCTTATTACCTTACTCTCACCGAAGTGAGTCTGCGGGGTCCGAAGGGCGTCGCCTGCGGAAAAACCATTGATCATTTGATGATTGCACCATCTTCTATATACGAACTTCCAATGGCTACCTGTGGCAGACCGGTACACGAGGTAACTTACTGGTTTATCAGTGACGGTGGAGTTCCCCACGCTTATCGAAACGAAGTCCACCGGTGACCGATCCAAGAGGCTCCAGGATGACTATCAAAAAACTGACTTTAATGGGCTGCTTATTTTTGACAGGCCTCCCTGACGGCTATGCCATGATTTGCAGAACCGCCAATTCAAAAGTGATAAAAGACACCCTCACGATTACTGAGACCATCACTATCCCAAACTCAGTGGCTGCGAAAACAATACTCTGGCGCCAACCCGTACAAAATGTTGATCTCGAGTGCTGGGTAGACGTACAAGGATCGCCAACCGAAAACGTATTTCTCTATGCGAAGAATATCGACCTGGGACCAGACATTGAGACGGGCGTCACATTTCAGGGCAACGACTATTTTTCTTCCACCAACGCCAAAGTGGATACCGGTTGGTCAATAAGTGGTTGCCCTATTGGAACAGTCTGCGGTTCGCAAACAGTGCAAAAGACCCTGACATACTCAATTTTCTTCGCTAAGAAATCGGATCCTGGTGTGCCTAAAGACGGGCCTGCGGCTAATGTAAGTGCTTTTTTAGCCTTCCAACTTGATGGGAAGGGAGGGACCCGACCCAGCAACGAAACTTACAACGTCACCGCCAGAGGAATGAAGTTCAGGTATTTACCCTGCCAACCCAAAATCAGCATTACTCCAAGTGCCATCGACTTTGGTCCTATAGAACCTTATAACGCCAAAGATGGCGCCACGATAAAACAGGTTCCGTTCACCATCAACGAAGATCGTACTTGTAACGCTGTCTACGGCCTGAACGCCAAACTGGAACCCCTGACGTCGACACTGTCTTCAGACAAGAGCACTCTAATCCCCGACGACAATAACTCGGTCGGCATAAAAATCATCAACAGTGACAATCAACAGCCCATCGAGTTTAAAAAAGAGTTTTTATTGATACCCGAAACGCTCTCAATGAAAAACTCCCGAGCCTTCGTTGCTCGACTGATATGGATGACTGCATCACCCACACCCGGTGCTTTTAATGCGGGCGCTATTTTGAATGTCTATTACCGATAGCGTGAGGTCTTTTTCTCGGAACATATCGTGATCAACGCGCACATCAACGTCCGGTCTTGACCCACGGCAACGCGGGTGTAGAACACATGAAACTTTAAGGATCGTCTGATTTTACCTGCATCCGGCGGCCACTAAAGTGCCGGAATGAAACTAAAGAACTACCTCCATCAGATCAGTCCGGTGCTTTCCACACCCCACGCCGCACGACGCTTGCTGCGCATTTTTGCACTGGTGCTGCAGGTGGGCATCCTGGGCGGCGTCTACAGCTTCCTGCTGTTTACGTTCAACAATGAAATCTCTCAGCGGCGCAGCTATATGAGCAGCGCCATTGCCGAGGCACATACCTTTTTCACCACGCGTGAGGCATTGCTGGAAAGCCTGAGCCTGTCGGCCACTCGCAAAGCCAAATTGAATGTGCCGGTCTCCGACGAGGAAATCCGCCTGCTGCTGGGGCAAACGCCGGGCAAACAATGGAGTATCTGGCTGACCCAGCGCATGCGCGACTATTTGAAAGCCAAGCAACTCAACCTGCTGTATGTGAGCAACGAGTCGCATGTATGGCGGTTGTATAACGCGACAAACGTGCCCGCAGACTTGCCCCAAACCATGCTGGATCAACTCGAAGCGCTCAAACACTCTAAAACGTTGCAAGAGCTATGGCTGACCCATGCGTCAGACGGGCACTCGCAGCTGTACATTTTTATTCGCCTGGACGAACGTGACGTGAGCTCCGGCTGGCTCGGCCTGGAGATGGATGATCGTGAAGTTTCCAGTGCCCTGAGCGACCACAGTGCCGGCGAGTTCACGATGTTCAACGGCCAAGGTATGGCGCTCTTCACTAACAGCCACACACCACCGCCTGGGCAGCACCTGCCGCTGCTGCGGCAGCAGGACTTCTTCGGGTTTGTAGGCGCCGGCTGGCTACCGGAACAATTGGTGCTGCGCAAACAACTGAAGTCATCGGACTGGCAGCTCACCTACTCCATCGACTTGCCTGCTGTCCTGTGGGCATTATGGCCGCAAATGCTCGGTGCGCTGCTGTTCTCCCTGCTGAGTATCAGCCTGGTGTGCCTGCTGACGCGGCGTTTGGAGCACCGCTTCATCACGCCGGCCATCCATCGCATCCAGGCCTTGGTGGAAAGCGAACTGTTCAGCCGCGACGTGATTCAGACAGCCCCGGTGGCACTGTGTGTGCTACGTCGCACTGATGGCCAGGTGGTGCTGGAAAACACCCTCGCCCGCCAATGGCTTGGCCAATGCGGTGAACAACTGGGCCCCGGCTGGATTCGCGATGCGTTCGCCGCCACAGGGCCCTGCCTCACGGACTATTTCGAGACCGCCGACGGCCGCCACCTTTACCTGAGCTGCGCCCCCACCCGCTACAAAGGTGAAGACGTGCTGCTGTGCGCGTTCAGCGATATCAGTGCGCGTACCCAGATCGAAGCGGCACTGGAACAAGCGCGCCAGTCGGCCGATGCGGCCAACGAAGCCAAGACCTTGTTCCTCGCAACCATGAGTCACGAGATCCGCACCCCGCTTTATGGCGTGCTTGGCACCCTGGAACTGCTCGCCCGTACCCGTTTGGATGCCCAGCAAAAAAGCTACCTGCGCACCATCGAAGGCTCGTCCGCCACCCTGCTGCAATTGATTTGTGACGTGCTGGATGTGTCGAAGATCGAGGCCGGGCAACTGGCCCTCGAGCTGAGTGAGTTTTGCGTGCTGGACTTGGTGCAGGAAGTGGTACAGGGCTATGCCGCGGCAGCGCAAAGCAAAGGCGTGCAGCTCTACGCCTGCCTTGACCCGGACTTGCCCGACCACTTGGTGGGCGATGTGAGCCGTGTGCGGCAGATCCTCAATAACCTGCTGAGTAACGCCGTCAAGTTCACTGACTCGGGGCGCGTGGTGTTGCGGGTCAAATTGCTCAGCCGCGAAGGCGAACGTGTGTGCCTGCAGTGGCAAGTCTCGGATACCGGAAAGGGTATTGCCCATGACGACCAGGCGTTTATTTTCGAACCGTTCTACCAGACCGAGGGCAATACCAATGTGGTTGCCGGTACCGGCCTGGGCTTGCCCATCTGCCTGCGCCTGACCCATTTAATGAACGGGACCCTGCGCATGGTCAGCGAGCCCGGTCTGGGCAGCAGTTTTTCCCTGGTCATACCGTTGGAACAACTGTCCCGTAGCGGATTGCCTGCGGCCCTGCCGGAGTTGGCAGCCAACACCGTGTATATCGTCTCGCCCGTTCGAGAACTGGCTGAGAACATGAGTGGCTGGCTGCGCCGCTGGGGTGCCAAGCCGAAGATCGGCGCCCCGGCGTGTAAAGAGCTGAGTGCGGCGGGTGTGCTGCTCGAACTGCACCCGGCGCCCATCGAACCTGGCCACTTCCAGCAATCGCCAGGGCCACGGGTAATTGCCAGCTGTGAAAGTGCCTACGAGGCGCAGTTCAGCGCCAACGACTGGACGGTTAACCTGAATGATTTGAAAGCGATCTTGCAGGCCGTTCGCCACGCCCAAGGCGGCCGGTTCTCTGAGCTTGAAGAGCACCGAGAGCCTTATGACCTGCGCCCTTTGCACCTGCATATTCTGGTGGCTGAAGACAACGTCATCAACCAACTGATCCTGCGCGACCAACTCGAAGAGCTCGGCTGCACGGTGGCGTTGGCCAGCGATGGCGAAGAAGCGCTGTCACACTGGAAAAACGCTGCCTTCGACATGGTCCTCACCGACGTCAACATGCCCAGGCTCAACGGCTACGAACTGGCCGAAGCCCTCCGGAGCCTGGGCTGCAGGACCCCGATTATCGGCGCCACCGCCAACGCCCTACGCGGCGAAGACGCGTTGTGCCTGGCTGCCGGGATGAATCACTGCCTGGTCAAACCTTTTACGCTGCGAGCCTTGTTCACACTCCTGGCTCCCTACGAACGAGTCGCTCATGAAGCCCTGTAGCATTTTGATTGTCGAAGACCACCCCTTCCAGCACCTGTACTTGCAGACCCTGTTCAACCAGTTGGGTGACTTTGACGTGGAGTGCGCCAGGGACGGCGAAGAAGCATTGGCATGCCTGAAGCGACGTGACTTCGACCTGGTGCTGACCGACCTGCTGATGCCGGGAATGGACGGTGTGCAATTTATCCAGGGGCTGGCCGCCCAACGCTCACGGCCCGCGCTGGCGATCATGAGTTCCGCCTCGCGCCGTATGCTGATGGGCGCCAGCCTGGTGGCGAGCAACCTACAGGTGAAAGTCATCGGGCTGATCTCCAAACCGGTGAACGCAGTTGCCCTGCGTTGCCTGATCGATCAACTGCAAGCCCTGCACAACACCGAACCGGTCGAGACCCGGCCTGGTATCGATCGCCACAGCCTGCTGAACGCGTTCAACAACGGAGAGATGCAAGCATGGTTTCAACCCAAGAAAGCCTTGAGCAACGGCAGAATAGTCGCCGCCGAAGCGCTGGTACGGTGGCTCCACCCCGAGCACGGCATGCTGCTCCCTGGCGTGTTCCTCCCGGTGTTGATCAGCTTTAACCTTGAAGAGCACTTGCTGTGGCATATGCTTGAACAGGCCATCATTGCCCAGGCCGCATGGCGTCAACAGGGCTATGACATCCCTGTGTCGATCAACCTGCCCACTCACCTGCTCAACAGCCACGACCTGCCCGACCGCATACTCGCCTTCGTGCTGGAGCATCAAGGCTTACCCGCGCGCATCTGCTTTGAGCTGATGGAATGCTCGGTGCCCGATGACATCAGTAATTTCTACGCCGGCGCCTGCCGCTTGCGGATCAAGGGGTTTGGCCTCTCCCAGGACGATTTCGGCAAAGGCTACAGCTCATACATGAACCTGGTGTCGGCGCCCTTCACCGAACTGAAGATCGATCGAGCTCTGGTGCAAGGTTGCAATACCAACGAGGAACTGGCCCAGGCGCTGGCCAGTATTGTCAGCCTGGGCCGCCAATTGGGCCTGATCGTGGTGGCTGAAGGCGTGGAAACCGCGCAAGAACTTGCACTGTTGCGTAAGATCGACTGCACTCAGGTCCAGGGTTTCCTGATCTCCCACGCCGTGTCCCCCGATCAGTTCCAGCAATTGTTGGCCCATGACGGGCCGGCGCTCACTTATTGAGCTGCACGGGGGCGGCGGGCGAACTTCACTCACTTCAGGGGTCATCGTGCACAAAGTCCGTCCCATTACCGCCACCCTGGCGCTGTGATGCAACACCCCAACGCCCTCCTGGAAAAACTCGCCAGCAGCTCATTGCGCCTGAACAGAGGCTTGCTGGTACTCGGCGCTCTGGTGCTGCTGTTGCTGGGCATCAGCTACCTGGGCGTACAACGCATGCTTGATGAACAGCGTGATACGTTGCAATTCCACTTCGCCCGGCTAATGGAAAATATCCACGAGCAGGAAGTGTTCCTGCGGGATATCTCGCTGGAAAGTGCCAAGGGTGAGCTAACCCCCTTGGCGGTGTTGCCGCCCTATATGCAAAAACCGCTGCCCGCAGAAGGGCCCAATATCTATCAGGGGCGAGGCCTGCCGTTTTCGTTGCCGTACAGCTTGAAGATCAATCCGGACAAAATCGCGGCCGACCAATACCCAAAGGTGTTCGCACTGGGTACCTACCTGGCCGCTTACTACAGCGCGTTCTGGGCGGCGTCGCACTATCAATCGCCGCAGATGATCCTGCTCAATGGCCCCGATATCTTTGACGTAACCGTGCCCGCCACCGGGCGATTGCGCGGTGCGGGGCAGATGCAGGTAAGTACGTTGGCCAGGGTAATGACCCAGGTGGACGAGCGCCTGCGCCTGCAGAACAGCTCTAAATCGGATCATCGGGTGCATTGGGAGCCCTATCCGACTGATCAGACCACCCCTGCCTTGCTGGCCTACGTCGATATCAATCTGGCAGGAACGGCGGTGACTATCGAAGGCTCGAACACATGGGTGGTAGTGGCCTCGCTGCTGAACCTGTCCCAGATCAATAACATCGAGCGGCTGATGCAGTGGTCGATTTACGATGATTTCACCCTGGTCACCCCCGAAGGCGAGGTATTGATCGGTGCCCTCAATCCCGGTCAGGTATTGAATGAAGGGGTGAATTTCAATCGCGACGGCCTGGTGTTCAAGTTGACCAGCACCGGCGAGCAGCACTGGACGGCCATCTACGTCATCAGCCTGCGCAGTTTCCTCAACTATGCGTTGTGGCCCTTGCTCTGCGTGGTGGTCCTGGCACTGGCGATACTCGGCTGCAGTCGAGCCATCAATCGCTGGTACACCGCCAGGGTGATCCTCCCTGCCCAAAGTGCCCACGCCAGCATCGCCGAAAGCGAGGCATTCAGCCGTGCAGTGATCGACACCGCCCCGATCGGCCTGTACGTGATGCGCCGCAGCGACCATCGCGTTCTCCTGCAAAACCAGCGTGCCCAGCAGTGGCCCGGCGATACCGGCCCGTTAAAGAGCCTGCTGACCTCGCACACCGAGCCCGGGCAAGCCGAGATCGATATCGACGGGCGCCACCTGCATGTCGCCTTCGTGCCCACCCGCTATCAGGGCCAGGATGCCTGGCTATGTGCCCTGCATGATATGACCCGGCACATCGAAGACGCCGCGGCGCTGGACGAAGCGCGCCAGGCGGCCGATGCGGCAAACCAGGCCAAGAGCCGCTTCCTCGCCACCATGAGCCATGAGATTCGCACCCCGCTGTATGGCGTGCTGGGCACCCTGGAATTGCTGGGTCTGACCGCCCTCGCACCTCGCCAGCAGGATTATCTGAAGACCATCCAACGTTCGTCCGCCATCTTGTTCCAGTTGATCAGCGATGTGCTGGATGTGTCGAAGATCGAGGCCGGACAAATGACCCTCGAACTCCAGGATTTTTGCCCACTGACGCTGACCGAAGACACCCTGCGCACCTACAGCGCTTTTGCCCGGGCCAAGGGTTTGCAGCTGTATGCCTGCATTGACGCAACGCTGCCAGACCGGCTGCGCGGTGACCCGCAGCGAATCCGCCAGATCCTCAACAACCTGCTGAGCAACGCGATCAAGTTCACCGATAACGGCCGCGTGGTACTGCGAGTTCGGGTGTTGGAAGACGCTCGCGTTCAGTGGCAAATCAGCGATTCGGGCGTGGGCATTCCCCTGGCGCAGCAACCGCAATTATTCGACCCGTTCTACCAGGTCCAAGACACCACGCGCCAGACCGGCGCGGGTCTGGGCCTGGCCATTTGCAAATGGCTGTGCGAGTTGATGCACGGCCATTTGCAGGTGGTCAGTGAACCCGGGCTGGGCAGCAGCTTTACCCTGGAGTTGCCCCTGGAACCTGCGCCTGGAAACTTGACCCACTGCCCCGTATTCCCCCCCGATGCACCTGCTGTGTACGTACGAGTGCACGTCGCCGAACAGGCACAACACATTATCGGCTGGCTCAACCGCCTCGGCCTCGACAGCCGCCCTGTCACGGCAGACACACCGCCCTCGGCGTTGTTGGTGGATCTATCGCCACTCGCCAACAATCCGAACTGGTCCGGCCCACGCATCATCGCCACACCCGGCGGGTTCAACCCTGCACAGTTGGACGGCACCGACTGGGCGGTCGACGCTGACGATGTACGCGCCATTGCCTGGGCGGTTTACCTGGCACAACACGGTGATAGCGCCAACAGCCTTCCTTCAAGCGTTGAACGCCCCTGCAACCTGAATCTGCAAGTGCTGGTGGCAGAAGACAATGTCATCAATGGCGCAATCATCCAGGAGCAACTGGAGGCCCTGGGTTGCTCGGCGGTGGTAGCCACCAATGGCGAACAGGCGCTGATGCAGTGGGCACCGGGGCGTTTCGACCTGATACTGACCGACGTAAACATGCCCGTCATGAACGGCTACCAACTCGCCCAGGCTCTGCGCCAACAGGACAAAACCCTGCCGATCATTGGCATAACGGCCAACGCCCTTCGCGAAGAAGGCGAACGCTGTCTCGCCGCCGGCATGAGTGCGTGGCTGGTCAAGCCGCTGGACCTCGCCACCTTGCGTGCGCAGTTGGAAAAGCATTGCAACATCGCTTTCCCTCCCGTAGTTGACGTGCCCTTGCAGCTGTCCCCCAAAATGCGCGAGCTGTTTGTCACGACCTTGCGCCAGGATGTCCACACCACACTGGCAGCGCTGGACGGCGCCGACGCCAACCGGGTGGCGCAACACCTGCACAGCATCGCCGGTGCCTTGGGTGCGGTGCAGGCTGGCGAGATGGCCACAGCCTTTATCGAGCTGGAATGCCGCTTGACCGGCATGGCCCTCACTGCCGCCCTGACGTTGGAAGTACGACAAAACCTGGCGCGGCTGACTGCGTTACTCGATGCCCTCGAATAATTTCACACTGGAAAAGCCCCCTCATGGATACCCTCAACGTTGTTATTGCCGATGATCACCCCATCGTACTGGTGGGGGTGCGAGAGCTGATCGAGCGCGACGAACGCTTTCGCGTGGTGGGAGAGGCCGTTTGCTCCGACGAACTGATCGGACTGCTGGAATCCACGTCGGTAGACCTGGTGATCACCGACTTCAATATGCCGGGCGACTCACCTTACGGTGACGGACTGAAGCTGGTGGAGTACCTCACACGGCACTTTCCCGACGTACGTGTGCTGGTGCTGACGATGATCTCGAACCCTTTGATCCTCACACGCCTGCATGAACTCGGCGTGCTCGCCGTCATCCAGAAAAACCAGCTGCATGACGAAATTCAGACCGCACTCAAAGCAATTGCCCGGGGCAATCCGATTCGCAGCACCGGACCGCAGTCGACGTCGGTGATGGAGTCCTCAGCGGATCTGGATGAACGATTTACTCGGCTATCCCCCAAGGAACATGAAATTTTGCGTTTGTTTGTCTCAGGCCAAAGTGTCAACGAGATTGCGCGCGGGTTGAATCGAAGCGCCAAGACCATCAGCACTCAGAAAGTATCGGCCATGCGCAAACTGGAAGTTGGCAGTGACCAGGACTTATTAGCTTATTGCATCGAACGCAACTTATTCAACTAGAAGCAACTTCTAAGGATCGTCTGATTCCTAACTAATGTGCGCTGCTATATCGTGTTGTTTCAACCCCCAACAACGGTATAAGTCACATGAAAACCTTCCACCGGGCACTGCTGGCCCTGTCTATTTTCGTCGCGGCCGGTAACGTCATGGCGGCGCCTACGCTGGCTGGCGGCGGCACGCTTAACTTTACCGGTTCTATCAACGTCGATGCCTGTACCGCAAGCGCCGGCGGAGCGAATAAAAACATTTCCGTGGATATGGGAAACGTGGCGGTCAAGGAAATGGGCACGGCCACCGCGCCTAAAAGCAATGGCACAGTGACTTCGCAAAACTTCGATATGAAGATCAACTGCAATGCCGGCGCCAAAGTGGCCATGATCTTCGACCCTACCAAGGGCGCGGGCACAGGCATTGTGGCAGGCACCAAGGTGCTCAAGCTGATCGACGGCGTAGGCACGGCCAAAAACGTGGGCATTGCCCTGCTCGACAGTAATGGCGCATTGATCGACCTGAGCTCGCCGACCACGGCGTTGATCGAAAGCCCCCTGCAAGGCGGGAACGCATCGTTAAGGTTTTCCGCAGTGTATGTCACCACTGCCACAGACGTATCAACGGTCGTGGCCGGTCGCGGCGACGCCACCCTGCCGTTCACCCTGCAATACGAATAACCCGAGCATCGTGCGGGGCCTGTCGGCCCTGCACTCTCATTCATTTTGCGCGGTAGCCATCATGTTTTATCGTCACTCATTGTCCTTCTGCCTGGGCCTTCTGAGCCTGATTGCGGTCAACCAAGCCGTGGCCGGCATTTCCTTGAGCAGCACACGCCTGGTATTCGACGGCACACACAAGGAAGCCGGTATCACGGTGCGCAACAGCGGCGAAGACGTGCTGATCCAGTCCTGGCTCGACACCGATGCCAGCGACGCCACCTCTGTACCCTTCGCCGTGACCCCGCCACTGGTACGGGTCAACCGCGACGAACAGCAACTGTTGCGGGTGATCTACGAAGGCACGGGCATGCCGACTGATCGAGAGTCGGTGGTGTGGCTCAATGTGCAGGAAATCCCCCAGGCATCGAAAAACCCGAATACCTTGCAGTTGGCGGTGCGCCAGCGCATCAAGGTGTTCTTCCGACCGGCAGGTCTTAAAAACAACGCCTACCTGGCACCGACCCAGCTGTCATGGCGGCTGGCCGAGCGCGGTGGAAAAAGCGTTCTTGTCGTGACCAACCAAGGCCTGTATCACGTGTCGATAGCCGAAATCACCCTGCAGTCCGGCGCATACAATGAACATCCGTTTGATTCAATGATGATTGCACCCGGCGAACAAAAAGAGTTCAGCCTCAAACACGTCACCCACAATCATACGCCGCACTTGTTGTTCAGAAACATTAATGACTACGGCGCGCGCGACAGTTATTCCGCACGACTTTTCAACTCCGCCGACTCACAGGCCAGTCTGGTTAAAGACCCCGATTAATAAGTCTGTTATTCAGCGATCAAACTTTCACTGTATTTATCTTCGCTCCGTTAGTTCGTATCGGGGGTGATATAGGGTTCCTGCATGTTTGTATTCAAACCCGATGGATGGGCGCCAATATCGGCTGCCCTGCTCTTCAGTTCAGCGTGCATGGCCGAGCAAGAAGCACAATTCAACACATCGTTTCTGCAAGGTGCGGCGTCCTCAATCGATGTTCAATCACTGCTCGCCACTAGCAGCGTACTGCCCGGCAGCTACCGGGTTGACCTGTACGGCAACGACATCCTGGTCGGCCGCCGGGACATCGACTTCCACCGCAATCCCGGCAACGGCAAGATTGAGGCCTGCCTGCCCCTGGAGACCCTGCAGCAGTTGGGCATCGACGTCGCCAAGCTGCATGCCACCGGAAAACTTGCCGAAACAGACCCGAATGCCTGCCTCGACCTGCCCGCATTGATCGAGCACGCCAGCGTGCGTTACGACGTGCCGCGCCTGCGCCTGCTGGTCAGCGTGCCGCAAAGCGCCATGGAGCGCGGCCGGCGTGGCTATGTCGACCCGGCCTTGTGGGACGACGGCGTGCCTGCCACGTTTATCAACTACCAGCTGAGCAGCAACCGCAACAGCAACCAAGGTGAGAACACCCTGTCCAACTATGTCGGCCTGCGCAACGGCATCAACCTGGGCGGCTGGCGGTTGCGTAACGAGTCGAACTTCAACACCAGCACTGGCCAGCCCAGCACGTTCAAGAGCAATCGCAGCTACCTGCAACATGACGTGACCGCGTGGAAGGGCCAGTTCAGCGCCGGGGACATTTTTTCCGACGCCGACCTGTTCGACAGCGTGCGCTATCGCGGTCTCAAACTGGCCTCCGACGACGGCATGCGCGCCGACAGCGAACGCGGCTACGCGCCGATTGTTCGCGGGATTGCGCAGTCCAGCGCGACTGTGGAAATCCGCCAGAACAACTACATCCTCTACACCGCCAACGTGCCGCCCGGCCCGTTCGAGATCAGCGACATCTACCCCGGCGGTTCCAACGGCGACCTTGAAGTGACGGTGATCGAAGCCGACGGGCAGCGCCGGGTCACCGTGCAGGCGTTTTCCAGCCTGCCGATCATGGTCCGCGAGGGTCAACTCAAGTACAGCGTTTCAGCCGGCCAGTACAACAGCAACAGCGACGACCAGCAGACCCCACAGTTTTTCAGCAGCACCGTGGCCTATGGCATCAGCAGTAGCGTGTCCGGCATCGTCGGTGTGCAGGCCTCGGAAAATTTCCAGGCGCTGTCCGTGGGAGCCGGCCGCAACACGCCCATCGGTGCAGTGTCGCTGGACATGACCCATTCGGTCAGCCGTACCTTCGGCCAGGCCGTCAAGGGCAACAGCCTGCGCGCGCTGTATGCCAAGACATTTACCGGCACCGACACCAACTTCACGCTGGCGGCCTATCGCTATTCAACCGAGGGCTATCGCACCCTCAGCGACCACGTCGA
This sequence comes from Pseudomonas yamanorum, assembly GCF_013386765.1. Taxonomy (GTDB): domain Bacteria; phylum Pseudomonadota; class Gammaproteobacteria; order Pseudomonadales; family Pseudomonadaceae; genus Aquipseudomonas; species Aquipseudomonas yamanorum_A. Next base: position 14,376 of record NZ_JACARE010000058.1, on the reverse strand, counting down.
AGAACTGAGCAGCAAAGGACAAAAAACCACGGGCAATGCGAAAACCCGCACCGACCTGACCATCACCCAGAGCATCGGTCACAACCAGCAATACGGCAGCCTCTATGTGAACGCCAACGACCAGCGCTACTGGGGTCGCGGCGGTTCGCAAAGCGTGTCGGCGGGTTACAGCAACTATTGGGGTGAGGTGAGCTACAACTTCGGGGCCACTTACTCCAGGGACATCGGCAACACCGGGCCGTCGAACAACGACACCCTGGCCAGCCTGTCGCTGTCCTTCCCGCTGGGGTCAAAGCCCCGTGCACCGAGGGCGTTTGTTTCCACCAGCACGCAGAAAGGCAACGACACCACTCAAGTGGGCGTCAATGGCTACGTGACCGAAAACAGCGACACCTTTTATTCGGTGCAAGGCGGCAACAGCAGTACCGGCGGCAACAGCGGCTCGGTCAACCTCAGCACCCGCACCTCCGTGATGGACATCAGTGCCGGCTACAGCCAGGGTCGCGGGTACAACTCGCAGAATCTCAACCTGGCCGGGTCGGTGGTGGGCCATGCCGGCGGAATCAACCTGGGGCAAACCGTAGGCGAGACGTTTGCCCTGGCACAGGTGGAAGGAGCAACCGGGGTGAAAATCAGCAGTTACTCCGGCGCCAAAACCGGCAGCAACGGCTATGCGGTGGTACCCAATGCGCAACCCTACCGGGTGAACTGGATCAGCCTGGACACCCGTGACCTGGGCGCCGATATCGAGATCGATAACGCCACCCGGCAAGTGGTGCCACGACGGGGTGCGGTGGTGTTGGCGCGCTATGCCAGCAAGACCGGGCGACGCGTGCAGTTCGCCTTGTTCGACGCCCAGCAGCGGCCCATCCCGTTTGGCGCAGCGCTTGAGGACAGTGCCGGCAAGCAGCTTGCGATTGCCGACCCCAACGGCAAGGCGCTGGCGTTGGTTGAAGCCGATACCGGCACACTCGTCATCACCTGGCAGGACCAGCGGTGCGAGGCGCCTTATGCATTGCCGGAACGCAATAAGACGCTGAACTATGAGCGCGTGACGCTCGTGTGCCGCCCTTAGAAATCCCGCTTGTAGAAAATATCCAGAGAGCTGGCCACACCGCTGGCCACTTCCAGGTACACCTTCTTGCTCAGCAAATACCGCAAGGCAATGGTGTTGGCCGGCTCGAACACCCCCACGCCATAACGCAGGCTGAGCTTCTCCGAGATCTTGCCGCTGGCCACCACGGCGGTGTTGTTGCCGCTGCCCTGGGTGTCCAGCTCAAAGTCCTGGATGCCCAGGTTCTTGGCAATGTCCGACGTCACCCCGGCGCTGCCCATCAACCCAAGGCCCAGCGCCGCCTGGGCCAGCATGTTGTTGTCTTCACCGGTGGTGCTGAGGGGGCGGCCCAGTACCAGGTAGGACAGCGCCTGCTCCTGGCTCATGGCCGGTTCCGAGAAGATCTGCGTGGTGGGCTGCTCGGCGCTGCCGCTCAGGCGGATACCGGCGGTTACGTCGTCGGTCTGGCGGATGGCTTCGATGTCGAGGTACGGCTGGTCGATCGGCCCGGCGAACAGCAACCGCGCACGGCGCACGGTCAGGCGCTGGCCGTAGGCGCGGTAGCGGCCGTCGTTGAGCCAGAGTTCGCCACGGGTGTCCATGTTGTCGCCGATGTGTACGTGGCCTTGAAGGTTGGCGGTGAGGCCGAAGCCGGCGAAGCTCAGCTTGTCCTTGCCCACCTCCACATCGATGTCCATCGCCATGGCCATCGGCGGCTTGCCCTCTTCGGTCTGGCTGCCGACGATCACCGTGTCATCCGAGACCTTGACCGTCGATGGCGGCAGTTCGCGCACGGTGATCTCGCCCGTGGGGATCTGCACCTTGCCGGAAATCGCCAGCTTGTCGTTTTTCATGCTGATTTTCAGGTCGGGCGCCACTTCCAGGGCCGCGTAGGGCTCCACGGTGACCGGCAGTTGCGTGCCTTGCAGTGCAATGTCCACCGCCAGTGCCTGGCCCCAGTCGATCTGGCCCTTGATAGAGCCCTGCCCGGCCTTGCCGCTGCGCCAGCCACCATTGAGCTGCACGCTTTCGCCGGCAATCAGCGCCTGGATATTCAGGCCTTCGAAGCTGGTGGGCAGTTGCGGACCGGAGATTTCGCCGCCCACCAGGTTGATGCTGCCGTTGACCTGAGGCGCCAGCAGGCCGCCGCCGATGCGCCCGTTGCCGTTGAGCTTGCCGTTGAGCTTCTCGACCATCGGTACAAACGGCCGCGCCACGGCGAGGTCGAGGCCGGTCAGGGTGAAGGTGCCGGTGATCGGTTTGTTCTTCGGCAGCGGATTGATCTGCGCCTGCAACAGCAATTCGCCCAGCTTGCCGCCGCGGAAGTTGAGCTGGGTGTCGATGCGTTTGGGGTTGAGGGTGGTTTCCAGCTTCAAGGTGTCGTAGGGGAAATCCAGCCACTGGTCCTTGTCCTTGACCCGCAGGGTGCCGCCGCTGGCGTCCACCGAGACCACGCCTTTGGGGCCGCTGGCCGGCAGGTCGAGTTGTACGTCGGCATTGAGCTTGCCCTGCCAGGCGAAGTCTTTCGGCAAAAAGGCCGCCAGGCTGTCGATGGGGAACTGCTTGAGGTGGTAACGCAGCTTGGGCTCGGGCATCAGGCGCTGGTCTTCGCCGCACAGGCTCGCCGCGCCGGACACCCAGCAATGGGCGGCAAAGGTCAGCTTGCCATCGGCCATGCGCTCGATTTTCGCCGGGGCTTGCAGCTTCCAGTCCTGGCCACCCGCTTGCACATCACCGCTGGCCAGGCGCCCGCGCCAGTTGCCTTTGTCGAGGTTGCCGTCCAGGGCCAGGGCCAGCTTGAGCAGCGGGCCGGCCAGGTCGAGCTGGACCTTTTGGTTTTTGATATCGCCCTGGGCACTGGCGGTGAAGGTGCCGACCTGGGTTTCACCGGCCTGGATGCCGCTGCCCTTCAGGTCGATTTTGGCGCGTTGGGCATTATCCAGGTTCGCGTCCAGGGTCAGGTTTTGCAGGCGGTTATCCTCAAACGCCAGTTGCTGGCCAACCAGGTTGAGCTTGCCTTGCGGCGCTTTCAGGGTGCCGGCGACGTCGAGGCGACCATTCATCTGCCCGCGCAGCTGCGGCCAGAGCTGGGCGAGGCGCGTCAGCTTGATGTCGATCTGCCCGGCGAGGCGCTGTTGCAGGCTGCCGCTGCCATAGATGCGGTTGTCGCCGAGGCGAATGTCGAGGGCGCCGAGGGTCCACTGCTCGCCTGCGCCTTCGGCCTTGGCCTGGAGTACGGCGGGCTGGCCCCGCAGGCGGCCCTTGAGGTCGAGGTCGGCGTTGAGCTTGAGCTGCTCGTTCTTCATCTCACCCTTGCTGCGCAACGGGCCCGCGAGGGTGCCGGGCAATTCCGCGACCCAATACGCCGGGTTGATCGCCGACAGGTCCAGCGCGGTATCCCAGGCGATGCCGTCGGCAAATTGCAGGTTCAGGTGGCCTTCGGCCTTGCCTTGGCCGGCGGCGAGTTTCAGCTCGGGGAGGAACACTTGCTTGAGGTCGCCGCTGAACGGGCTGGCCAGGCTGAACTTGCCCGCCGGGCCGTCGAGGTCGGCCTTGAAGTTGCCCAGGTAGTTGCCGTTCTTATAGGAAACTTCGCCATTGAAGGTACGCAAGGCGACCTGGGGTTCGTCGATGACCGGGTACAGGCGATGCCAGGGGAAATCCAGCCAGTCGATTTTCGCGTCGGCGCTGAAGCCTTGCTGCCAGTCCAGGTTGGCGCTGAGCTTGAGGCTTTGTTGGTCGCCGGCATTCAAATCCAGCCCGGCGATCTGCGCACCCTTGGCGTCGACCTTGCCTTGCAGCAGCAAATCCACCGGGCCTTTTTCCGCCGGCAGTACGGCTTTGCCCAGCAGTTGGTAACCGTTGCTCAGGTCGCCCTTGGCCGTCAGGTCCAGTTGATTGAGCTGCAGGGTATCGGGCAGATCGGCACTGGGTTTGAAGCCATCGGCGGTGATGTGCAACTGCGCCGGAAGGTTTTCCACCAGCGGTTGCAACTCGCCGCTGAGTTTGGCCGGCAGGTAGCCGCTGCTGTCGGCGTCGAGCTTGAGGGTCTTGAGCAGATCGCCATCGACCTTGAGCGCCAGCGTCCACGGCGCGCCGCCCGGGGCGTACGGCAGGCTCAGGTTACCGGCGGCGGTCAGTGGCCAATTGCCGGTTGGTTGCAGTTGGCCGGACAGGTCGAGTACCAGGCCGTCTCGTTGCAGGTGCACCGAGTCGATCTGCATCCCGGCGGCCGTCCAGTGCGCCGCCAGTTGCAGGCCCTGGAGTTCTTCGCTGCCGTTGAACAGCAGGCTGCCAACGCGGATATCGCCCAACTGGATGGCGAGCGGCAATTTCAGGTCCGGCAGGGTAATCGGGCCGCTGCTTTCTTCGGTACTGGGCGCAAATTGCAGGCTCACCTGTTCCACATCCAACTGGTTGATGCACAACGTCATGCGCATCAGGCACGCGGGCGACCAGTCGAACTTCGGTGCCTGCAGCTCCACGCGGCTGCCGTCTTGTTGCCATAACAGATGGTCGGCACTCCACTGGCCGCCCAGGCGACCCTGGAAATTCTCCACGGCCAAACCCGGCACCTGGCCCAGCACCCAACGGCTGCCGACTTGGGTACCCAGCACCGTCCACAGCGCCAGCACTATCACCGCGAGAACCGCCAGCACGGCCAGCCCCGCTATTTTCAAACCACGCATCACAGCTCAGGCCCCATGGAAAAGTGCAAACGAATGCCGCCCGGATCTTCGAGGGCATGGGCCAGGTCGAGGCGGATCGGACCGACCGGCGACACCCAGCGCACGCCCACACCCACACCGGTTTTCAGGCTCGGCATTTCCAGGGTGTTGAACGAGTTGCCTTGGTCGATAAAGGTCGCGATCCGCCATTTTTCGGCGATGGAATATTGATACTCGGCGCTCAGGGCCACCATGTAGCGGCCACCGATGCGGTCGCCACGGTCGTTTTCCGGGGACAGGGTCTGGTATTCGTAACCGCGCACGCTCTGGTCGCCACCGGCAAAAAACCGCAACGACGGCGGTACGGATTTGTAGCCGTTGGTGGCGCTGCCGCCAAACTGCGCCCGGGCCAGGAAGCGGTGGTTGTCCCACAGGGTGGTCAAGCCCTTGATGGTCGCCGTGCCGTAAAGCAGGTTGGTGTCGGAACCCAGTCCTTCCTTGGCGACCTTGGCGTCGAACAGCAGGCGATAGCCATTGTGCGGGTCGATGCGGTTATCACTGCGCAGGTAGGAGTAGCTGACCCCCGGCATCACAAGGTTACTGAGACCGGAGTCATTGCCCAGGCGATATTCTTCGCGCTGATACTTGAGCGAAATCACCCGCGTCCAGCCGCTGGGCAACTTGCTGTGCCACTCGGGGCCGAGGGTCAGCAATTTACTCAAGGTGTCGGTGTTGGCGATTTCTTCATTCTGATAGCCGCCGGCAAAGCGCAGTTTGTCGGTCAGCGGCGGGTCCAGGGGAATGTCGTACCACAGCCCGACGTTCTGCCGGGGTGCCGACAGCTCGGCTTCCCAGCCATAACTGTGGCCCTGGGGGTTGACCCAGTGGCGCGTCCAGTTGGCCTTGCCACGGGGGCCGACGTCGGTCGAATAACCCAGGCCCAGGCCCATGGTACGAGGCTTGCGGGTTTCCAGTTGCACGGCTACCGGGATTACGTCGTTGGTGGACGCGGCCGGGGCGGCGTCCACGCGCACGCCCTCAAAAAAGCCGCTGCCTTGCAGGTTCTGGTTGAGTTCGGCGATCAGCTCGGAGTCGTAGGGCGCGCCGCTCTTGAACGGCACCATGCGTTGCAGCAGGTCTTCATCAAACGGCGTGTCGCCGGCAAAGCTGACCTTGCCCAGGGTGTAGCGCGGGCCGCTGTCATAAATGAGTTCGATATCGGCCACGCCCGCCTTGGGGTCCACCGAGAGTTTCTGACTGGTAAAGCGCCCGCTGAAAAAGCCGTAGCGTGACGCCTGGTTCTGGATAACGCGCTTGGCGTCTTCGTAGTTGCCGTGGTTGAGCACGGCGCCGGGTTTGAGTTGGTCGTTGCTGGGCACGCGAAAGCCTTTGAGGTCGGCGGCCTGGCCATCGACCCGAATGGTCACGTTACGCAAATGCACCGGTTCGCCGGGGTCGATGGTGAGGATCAGGCGCGGGTTCTTGCCGCCCTTCACATCGCTGGCAATCTGCGGCTGATAGAAGCCCAGCGCCTGGGCGGCCTTGCGGGCCTGCTCCTCGGCGCCACGGCTGAACCGTTGCAAGGCTTCTTCGTCACGATCGCCGACCCCGCCGATGTAGCCTTCGATGTTGGCTTTCAACGCGTCGTTTGAAGGTTTGATGCGCACATCCAATTCGCTTTGCGCCAAGGCGCCGCAGCTCGTGAACAGCAGGATCAAGCCGCTGGTAAATCTTCCTGGAAACTTCATAGGCCGGGATGCTACACGAGCTTGGGAGCGTCTTAGAACCCTGATTTGTCTGAACAATTCTGTCTTAAAGCGTTGCAGCCTGTAACACCTGCGGATTTGCGTGAAAGAACACGTGTTCCAAGACGGGTCCTACAGCCACCTCGCCGATCTCTTCATAGCCCTGACGTTTATAGAACTCCAGGTAGCGAGAATTCCCAGTGTCCAACACCACGCCGGAGGAATGCGGGTCTTCGGCGCACCAGTTATGTACCGCTTCCAGCAACTGTTCACCGTAGTGCTTGCCCTGGAATTGCGGGTGAATCCCCAGCAGCGGCAGTACATGCACCGAGTCCGAAGGCAGGCACGCCAGCACCGCCTGATGGTATTCCAGATAGCGCCGGGTGCCGCGCACGCCAGTACTCAGCCACATGCGCAATTGCCAGGCCCAGCTTTCGGTAATGCCCAGGCGCCGCGTGGGTGGCGCGATCAGGGCGATGCCGATCAGCCGGTCGTTGACCAGCAGGCCAATGGCCGGAAGGTTCTGGAAGAAGTGTTGCTTGACCAGTTCACGCACGGTGGCGCGCACCCGCTGTTCGTAGCCGGGACGTTCGGCTTCGAAGATGTAGGCGAACGTCGGCTCATGGCGATAGGCCTGGTACAACAGGGAGCGGGCTTCGCGGGAATAGCCGCTGTCGAGCATGTGGATCTGGGCGATGGCAGTCGAGGTGTCAGGCATAACAGTGAATCTCCCCTGGGCGCTGACTCAAAAAGGTTGCGCTCTTGTTATTACGAACGTCTGCGGCACTGGTTCGTTCAGTGTAGCCATCGAGGGCCGCTTCGCAGCCCAACGCAGCCTCGTGCCTCGGCAGCTGCTACAAGGCTGGCCCCCGTCCGACTTGTCGGCTAGCATCGCCCTTTTGCCAGACTGGACTGCCGACCATGAAAATCGTGTCTTTCAATATCAACGGGCTGCGCGCCCGCCCTCATCAGCTGGCGGCACTGATCGAGAAACACCAGCCGGACGTGATCGGCCTGCAGGAAACCAAGGTCCACGACGACCAGTTCCCGCTGGATGAGATCAAGGCCCTGGGCTATCACGTGTATTACCACGGGCAGAAAGGCCACTACGGTGTTGCCCTGCTCTCGCGCCAGGAACCGCTGGCGCTGCATAAAGGCTTTGCCAGCGACGAAGAAGACGCCCAGCGCCGGTTTATCTGGGGCACCTTCGCCGATGCCAACGGCAACCCGATTACCATCATGAACGGCTATTTCCCACAGGGCGAAAGCCGCGACCACCCCACCAAGTTCCCCGCCAAGCAACGCTTCTACGAAGACCTGCAAACCTTGCTGGAGTCGCAGTTCAGCAATGACCAGGCCGTGGTGGTGATGGGCGACGTGAATATTTCCCCGCAAGACTGCGACATCGGCATCGGTGCCGACAACGCCAAGCGCTGGCTGAAGACCGGCAAGTGCAGCTTCCTGCCGGAAGAGCGCGAGTGGATGGCGCGCTTGAAGAACTGGGGCCTGGTGGACAGCTTCCGTCACCTTAACCCGGACGTGGCAGACCGCTTCAGCTGGTTCGATTACCGCAGCCGTGGTTTTGAAGACGAGCCCAAGCGCGGGCTGCGGATCGACGTGATCATGGCCTCTCAAGGCTTGCTGCCTCGGGTGAAGGATGCCGGCGTAGACTACGATCTGCGCGGCATGGAAAAACCCTCCGATCATGCGCCGATCTGGCTGGAATTGAGCTGATTTAGCATAGAGGGCCGGCAAACCGGCCCTCGTCATATTTATGCAACCTGCCTGACTTAATCTCGCGGCACTCCCTTTGGCTCGAGAAGGTGCCGGCATGATGCTGCGCGTTCTATCCCTGCTGGCCCTGCTCAGCGCATTCCCCCTCGCCGCGTCTTCCGCCCCATTGCCCTTTCCCGAAAACGGCCCGGCCTTGCGCATCCAGGGTTCCAACACCATTGGCGCGGCACTGGGCCCAGCGCTGGTCAAGGGACTGATGGAGCAACAGGGTTTGCAAGGCGTGCACAGCGAGCCGTCTGACCGAGACAACGAACAGCACATCGTCGGCAAGACCCGCCAGGGCCAAAGCGTGACGATAGACGTGGCCGCCCATGGCTCCAGCACCGGGTTTGCCGCGCTGAAAAAAGCCAGTGCCGACCTCGCCGCGTCCTCCCGGCCGATAAAAGACAGCGAGCTGGTAGACCTGGAATCCCTCGGCGACCTGAAAAGCCCCGACGCCGAGCAAGTCATCGCCATTGATGGCCTGGCGATCATCCTCAACCCGCGCAACCCGCTCAATACCCTGAACACTGAGCAACTGGCGCAGATTTTCAGCGGCGAGGTCGCCACGTGGGAACAGATCGGCGGTATCGGCGGCAAGATTCACTTGTATGCGCGGGATGATCAGTCGGGCACCTACGATACGTTCAAGGAGCTGGTGCTCAGCCGGCGCGGCAAGTCGCTGGATGGCAGCGCCAAGCGGTTCGAGTCCAGCGAGCAATTGTCGGATGCGGTCAGCCACGATCCTCAGGGCATCGGCTTTATCGGCTTGCCCTATGTGCGCCTGGCCAAGGCGGTCGCCATAGTCGATGGCGACTCGCAGCCCATGCTGCCATTGAACAGCCTGATCGCCACCGAGGATTACCCGCTGTCGCGCCGGTTGTTCTTCTATCTGCCACCCGCCGGGCAGAACCCGTGGGCCAAGGCGTTGGTGGACTTTGCCCAAAGCAGCAAGGGCCAGGCGATCGTGGCCGCCAACGGCTTTATCGCGCAGCAGGTGCAGGCCATGGCGGTGGAGCCCCGCGCGCCGATGCCGGCGGATTACCAGGCGATTGCCCGGCAGGCGCAGCGGCTGACCGTGAACTTCCGGTTTGAGGAAGGCAGCGCCAGCCTCGACAACAAGGCGCGTCAGGACCTGATGCGGGTGGTGGCTTATATAAAGAGCCACGGCAAGCTGGACAAGCAGGTAACGCTGGTGGGGTTTGGGGATGCCAAGAATGATGCGCAGCGGGCGGCGCTATTGTCGAAGCTGCGGGCGATGGCGGTGCGGCGGGAGTTGGTGAAAAGCGGCGTGGTGCTGAGGGATATCCGCGGGTTTGGCGCCGAGATGCCGGTGGCGGCGAATACGGCGGATGAGGGAAGGATCAAGAACCGGCGGGTGGAGGTTTGGGTTTACTGAGGACTTAGAGATCTTTATTGCCCGGACTGGCCTCATCGCGGGCAAGCCCGGCTCCCACAGTTGACTGCATTCACCTGTGGGAGCTGGCTTGCCTGCGATGAAGACACCTCGGTCTTACTGCCCGCTGCGCATCATCTCCCGCGGCACATACTTGCCGATCTCGAACTTGCCGATCGCCGCCCGGTGCACTTCGTCCGGGCCGTCGGCCAGGCGCAGGGTGCGCTGCATGGCGTACATGTAGGCCAGCGGGAAATCATTGGAAACACCGGCACCACCGTGGATCTGGATCGCGCGGTCGATCACCTTCAACGCCACGTTCGGCGCCACCACCTTGATCTGGGCGATTTCGCTTTTCGCGACCTTGTTGCCCACGGTGTCCATCATGTAGGCGGCTTTCAAGGTCAGCAGGCGCGCCATGTCGATTTCCATCCGCGAGTCGGCGATCTTGTCGATATTGCCCCCCAGGCGTGCCAGCGGTTTGCCGAAGGCGGTACGGCTGACGGAACGTTTGCACATCAATTCCAGCGCACGCTCGGCCATGCCGATGGAGCGCATGCAGTGGTGGATACGGCCCGGGCCAAGGCGCCCCTGGGCGATTTCAAAGCCACGGCCTTCACCCAGCAGGACGTTTTCGTACGGCACGCGGACGTTTTCAAACAGCACTTCGGCGTGGCCATGAGGGGCGTCGTCGTAGCCGAACACCGGCAGCGGGCGCAGGATCTTCACGCCGGGCGCATCCACCGGTACCAGGATCATCGAGTGCTGCTGGTGGCGCGGCGCATCCGGGTTGCTCAGGCCCATGAAGATCAGGATCTTGCAGCGCGGGTCGCAGGCGCCCGAGGTCCACCATTTTTTGCCATTGATCACCCATTCGTCGCCATCGCGTACCGCACGGGCGGCCATGTTGGTGGCGTCGGAGGAAGCCACGTCCGGCTCGGTCATGGCAAACGCCGAGCGGATCTCGCCCCGCAGCAGCGGTTCGAGCCAGCGTTGCTTCTGTTCTTCATTGGCGTAGCGCACCAGCACTTCCATGTTGCCGGTGTCGGGTGCCGAGCAGTTGAACGGCTCCGGCCCCAGCAAGGAGCGGCCCATGATTTCGGCGAGTGGCGCGTATTCGAGGTTGGTCAAACCGGCGCCCAGTTCGGATTCCGGCAGGAACAGGTTCCACAGGCCTTCGGCTTTGGCCTTGAGCTTCAACTCTTCCATGATTGCGGTGGGCTGCCAGCGGTCTCCTTCGCTGACTTGGCGCTCAAACACCGGCTCGGCCGGGTAAACGTAAGCGTCCATGAACGCGGTGACACGTTCACGCAGTTCCTGAACCTTGGGCGAATAGGCGAAATCCATGGGCAGCACCTTCTCAATGGAGGTTGTTGAGGTCATGAATCGATGCTAGAACAGCGTTGATAATTTACCTAGCCTATTCTCGGCGTGTATTAACATTCATCACCGATATATGATCGGCGTATGGACACCTAACAATAAGAGCGCAGCGAAATGAATCTGAGCAAGGTCGACCTCAACCTTTTCATCGTCTTTGACGCGATCTACACCGAAGCCAACCTGACCCGCGCCGGGCAGATTGTCGGAATTACCCAGCCGGCCGTGTCGAACGCTCTGGCCCGCCTGCGGGAAACCTTCAACGACCCGCTGTTCGTGCGTACCGCCCAAGGCATGGTGCCCACGCCCATGGCCCAGAACATCATCGGCCCGGTGCGCAATGCGCTGTCGCTGCTGCGGGTGTCGGTGCAGGAAAGCCGGATTTTCAACCCGCAACAGGCCGCCAAGACCTACCGCATCAGCATGACCGACCTCACCGAAGCAGTAATCCTGCCGCCGCTGTTCCAGCGCCTGCGCCGCCTGGCGCCGACGGTGGTGATCGAGAGTTTTCTGTCCAAGCGCCGGGAAACCACCAAGGAGCTGGCGGCCGGTCGCCTGGACTTTGCCGTTGATGCGCCGCTCAACACCGACCCGCAAGTGCGCCACGTCAAGCTGATGGAAGACCGCTATGTGTGTGCCATGCGCAAGGGCCACCCGATGGCGGGCAAGGAAAAGCTGACCCTGGATGATTACCTGTCCCTGACCCACATTCATATCTCCAGCCGGCGCAACGGCCTGGGCCATGTCGACCTGGCGCTGGGCAAGATGGGCCTGCAACGCAAGATCGCCCTGCGTTCCCAACATTATTTGATGGCCTCGCAAGTGCTGCAGCAGACCGACATGGTGATGACCGTGCCGGAGCGCTTTGCAAGGCGTCATGAACTGCACTGGTTCAACCTGCCGGTGAACGATGTGCCGATGGTGGAAACCCACCTGTACTGGCACGAAAGCACCGACCAGGACCCGGCCAACCGCTGGATGCGCGAGCAGATGATCGAGTTGTGCCAGCAAGTGACGGCCCATGAGAAGAAGCTGGACAAACTGTAGGAGCGAGCTTGCTCGCGAAAAACCTGAGAACGCCGCGTTGAACCAGACAGCCTGCGTTAACGTTAGCGTTTTTCGCGAGCAAGCTCGCTCCTGCAGTGGGCAATGTGCTTGACGTTAACGTCAACCACCCATTAGCTTAGCCCTCAAGACACTCCTTGAGCGCCCCCATGAGCACGACCTACAGCATCTCCGATCTCGCCCGCGAGCTCGACATCACCACCCGCGCCATTCGTTTCTATGAAGAACAAGGCCTGCTGTCCCCGGAACGCCGGGGCCAGGAGCGCATTTATTCGCCCCGGGACAAGGTCAGCCTGAAGCTGATCCTGCGGGGCAAGCGCATCGGTTTCTCCCTGGCCGAGTGCCGGGAGCTGATCGAACTCTACGACCCCACCAGCGGCAACCAGAAACAGCTGCACAGCATGCTGGCGAAAATCGCCGAACGCCGCGAGCAGCTGGAGCAACAGTTGCTGGACATCGAACAGATGAAACTGGAACTCGACACCGCCGAAGAGCGCTGCACCCAGGCGCTGGAACAGACCCTTCAGAGCCAGGTTGGCCATTTATAAAAGGTAGCTGCCATGTCCCTCCCCTCTCACGTGCGCCTGGTGGAAGTCGGTCCGCGCGACGGCCTGCAGAATGAAGCACAACCCATCAGCGTCGCCGACAAGGTGCACCTGGTGGACGCCCTGAGCGCCGCCGGCCTGGGCTACATCGAAGTCGGCAGCTTTGTGTCGCCCAAATGGGTGCCGCAAATGGCCGGTTCTGCCGAGGTGTTTGCGCAGATCCAGCGCAAGCCGGGTGTGACCTATGGCGCGTTGGCGCCGAACCTGCGGGGGTTTGAAGATGCCCTGGCTGCAGGCGTGAAGGAAGTCGCGGTGTTTGCGGCTGCCTCCGAGGCGTTTTCACAGCGCAATATCAACTGCTCCATCAGCGAAAGCCTGGAGCGCTTCGTGCCGATCATGGACGCGGCCAGGCAGCATGGGGTGAGCGTGCGGGGTTATGTGTCGTGTGTGTTGGGTTGCCCCTATGAAGGCCAGGTCGCTGCAGAACAGGTCGCGTCAGTCGCGCGCGAGCTGTTTGCCATGGGCTGCTATGAAGTTTCCCTGGGCGACACCATCGGCACCGGTACTGCGGGCGCCACACGACGGATGTTCGAGGTGGTCGGCGCCGAAGTGCCTCGGGACAAGCTGGCCGGGCACTTCCATGACACCTATGGCCAGGCCATCGCGAATATCTACGCCAGCCTCTTGGAAGGCATCCAGGTGTTCGACAGCTCTATTGCCGGCCTTGGCGGCTGCCCCTATGCCAAGGGCGCCAGCGGTAACGTCGCCACCGAAGACGTGCTGTACCTGCTCAATGGCCTGGGCATCGAGACCGGTATCGACATGGACAAGCTGATTCTGGCGGGCCAACAGATCTGCACGGTACTGGGCCGTCCCACCGGTTCACGTGTGGCCAAGGCGCGTAACACCGGTTGAGTAGCCCGCTTGTGACGATGTGTTACCTCGCGGCTACACATCGGGTAACACGGGAACATATTTTGTCGCATTTCCTGAAAGAATTTTCCTACTCAAAAATCAAATCATTGATTTTAAAGGACTTTATAAAGTTGGCACGGCTTCTGCTATCTCTATTGCATAACAAGAATAAAAAGCACCAAACCTAATAAAAATAAGACGTAACGACTCTGACATAACAAAAACAACACGGCAGAGACGCAGCTAACAGATTTTTTTGGAGAAGATGTGCTTCGCAGGGTACGGCTAGCCGAAACCCGCAACCGGATAGAGAAGAACAAAAAACTACCTCAAGGTAGCTACCCACTGGTTGGATCGCGTGCGAAGAAGCAGATCAGCGCTCAAAAAAATACGTTTGCTCTTGACCCCGGATGGGGGTCGCCAAAAACAGCGGTAAAGGGCCACGGTTGCCAAAAACAACAACAGACCGCCCCTCAATAATAAAAAAAGAGCACGCAACGACAAATTAAAGGGGACCCTCGGGTCCCCTTTGTGCTTCCTCGTGGAAGGTGATTTGCGTGTATATCCGTTTTTTGGGTAACGGCTGCTATGGGTTCCGCTCTTACAGCGGCTCACTTTTGAAAAGCGCAAAAGTAAGCAAAACGCTCTTGCCCCACCACTCGGCACCTCGCTTGGGCTCGGTGTGCCCTCAGCTCCGGTATTACTCCGCGGGCCGCCGCGACGGGGCGTCCCTGCCCCGTCGCGGCTAAACCGGCGTCCTGCCGGTTTACCCGCTCCGTACTACCTGCGTTCGGCCAGCGTGGTTTAACGGGGCGCCTAAGATCAAGATCAAAAG
>NZ_JACARE010000057.1 GCF_013386765.1 Pseudomonas yamanorum | reverse complement strand
GCGGAGTAATGCCGGAGCTGAGGGCACACCGAGCCTAGGCGAGGTGCCGAGTGGTGGGGCAAGAGCGTTTTGCTTACTTTTGCGCTTTTCAAAAGTGAGCCGCTGTAAGAGCGGAACCAATCGAAGCCATCACCCAAAAAACGGATATACACCCAACCCACAACCCCCACTCACCGCCGCAAAGCCAACTCAATCAACTCATGCAGCTCTTCCACCTGCAGCGGCACGGTAGAAAACAGACTGCGAAACACGGTGGGCGCGACGATCAGGTTAATCAGCCGGTCCACACTGGGCGCAGTTTCAGCGTCGCCCGGATAGCGATCCAGAATCATCTCCAACTGCCCGGTGAGAATCCCCACGCAATACCCCGGCGCCTGGCTGCATTGCACATCACGCATCATCTCGCGACCCAGGTCCGAACTCATTTCATCGCGATATTGCTCACCCCAGGCCCGCAGGTCTCCGCGCAGGCTGCCAGTGTTGGCCGGCTCACTGTCCGGACGCAGACGAGCCATGGCGACATCAGCCAGCAGCGCAGCCAGGTCACCCCAGCGGCGGTAGATGGTCGAGGGTGTGACGCCGGCGCGCGTGGCTATCTGCGGCACAGTCACGCTGGAGCGATCCTGCTCCTCGAGCAATTCACGCACAGCCGAATGAACGGATTCTTGTACCCGGGCACTACGGCCCCCCGGGCGGAGGCCTTCTTTTATCGCCATGCGTAAAACCTTAACACAAAGAATTTGCTTTAAGCGCCCTCCAGTAGCACACTCAGCAAAAGCAAAATATTAGCTTTAGCGGAGCGTGCCCATGTCCAGCGTTACTTCCCATCGTTCCAGCCTGGTGTTCCTGGCGATCACCTTGCTGACGTTCCTCGCCGCCTCCAGCGCGCCGACGCCGTTGTACCACCTCTATCAGGAAGGCCTGCACTTTTCGGCTGCGATGCTGACCCTGGTGTTCGGCATCTACGCCTTGAGCCTGCTGGCTGCGTTGCTGACGGTAGGTTCTTTGTCGGACCACCTGGGACGCAAGCCGGTGATTTTCGCCGCGCTGCTCCTGGATATGCTGGCGATGCTGCTGTTTATCAATGCCGACAGCGTCGACTGGCTGATTGCCGCCCGCACGGTACAAGGTTTTGCCACCGGCATGGCCACTGCCGTATTGGGCGCCGCGCTGCTCGACACCGACCGCCAGCAAGGCCCGTTGGTCAACAGCGTAGCGCCTTTGCTGGGCATGGCCTGTGGCGCTATGGGCTGCAGCCTGTTGGTGGAGTTCGCGCCGATGCCAACCACGTTGATCTACTGGACCTTGCTCGGCTTGATGCTGGCCCAGGCGCTCTACGTCTGGCGCCTGCCGGAAACGGTCAGCCGGATTCCCGGCGCGCTGGCCTCGCTGTGGCCCACCTTGCATGTGCCGCCCCAGGCGCGGCGTGCGTTGTGGATCTCGTTGCCGGTGGACGTGGCGGTGTGGGCCATGGGCGGCTTTTACCTGTCCCTGGCGCCCTCGCTGGTGCGGGCGGCGACCGGCTCCACCTCGAACCTGATCGGTGGCGGGCTTGTCGCGGTGTTGACCCTGAGCGGTGCCGTGATGATCTTCAGCCTGCGCAACCGCCCGGCAGACAAGGTCCTGCGCTTGGGCGCGGTACTGCTGGCGGTGGGGGTTGCGCTGATCCTCACGGCCGTCCACAGCGCCAGCCTGCCGCTGTTTTTTGTCGCCACGCTGATTGCCGGCGGCGGCTTTGGCTCGGGATTCCTCGGCGCACTGCGCAGCGTCTTGCCGTTGGCCTTGCCCCATGAACGGGCCGGTTTGATGTCGGCGTTCTATGTGCTGAGTTACCTGGCGTTCTGTGTGCCGTCGCTGCTGGCGGGCAACCTCACCCGCAGCTTCGGCTTGATCGCCACCACGGACGGTTATGGCGTAGTGCTGATCGTACTGGCGCTCGGCGCTTTGGTGGCGCTGCTGTTGCAGGATCTGGCCAGGAGCAGGGCGACGGCGGGCAGTTGATTCGGTAATAATCCGCCACCTGTATGCCTTGGGATTCATCCATGAAGATCATCCGCAGCAAAGACTTCACCGGCACCCGCGCCTGGGAGGCGCTGGACATCGCCAACATGAACGGCATCACCACCCGTTTGCACTGGACCGACCAGCCCTATCGCTGGCACGTCAACGATGGGGAAGAGGTGTTCGTTGTGCTCGATGGCCAGGTGCAGATGCACTACCGCGAAAATGGCGCCGAACAGATGGCCTTGCTTCAGGTAGGCGACATCTTCTATGCCAGCGTCGGCACCGAGCATGTGGCTCATCCACAGGGCCCGGCGCGGATCCTGGTGATTGAATCTGAAGGCAGCGTTTAACTGTATATCTGCAAAACAGATAACAGTTAGAGATATTACCCGTTATATAGATATTCTATTCGGTTCTACCATGGTCTCAACCTCATGCGAGGAAGAGGAATTCACCATGACTTGCCCGAATACGCTTCACAGCCGCTTGAAACCTTTCAGTCACCTGACCCGTCCCCGGGAAGTGATTCGCCAGTTCACCCCCAACTGGTTCGCCGCCACCATGGGCACCGGGGTGCTGGCGTTGGCGCTGGCGCAATTGCCGGTCAACGTGCCGGGCTTGCATGCCGTGGCCGAAGGGCTGTGGCTGTTTACCATCGGCCTGTTTGTGTTGTTCAGCGTGCTGTATGCGGCGCGCTGGGTGATGTTCTTCCACGAGGCCCGGCGCATTTTCGGGCACTCCACGGTGTCGATGTTCTTCGGCACCATCCCTATGGGCCTGGCGACCATCATCAATGGCTTCCTGCTGTTCGGTCTCCCACGTTGGGGCGCTGGCGTGGTGCACCTGGCCGAAGTGCTGTGGTGGCTGGACGTGGCGATGGCACTGGCTTGCGGAGTGTTGATCCCGTTCATGATGTTCACCCGCCAGGAACACAGCATCGACCAGATGACTGCCGTGTGGCTGTTGCCGGTGGTGGCTGCCGAAGTTGCAGCCGCCAGCGGTGGCCTGCTGGCGCCGCACCTGGCCGACGCTCATTCGCAACTGGTGATGCTGGTGACCAGCTACGTGTTGTGGGCGTTTTCGCTGCCGGTGGCGTTCAGCATCCTGACCATCCTGATGCTGCGCATGGCCCTGCATAAACTGCCCCACGCCAATATGGCCGCGTCGAGTTGGCTGGCGCTCGGCCCTATCGGCACCGGCGCCCTGGGCATGCTGGTGCTGGGCGGTGATGCGCCGGCCGTCTTTGCGGCGAACGGTTTGCCCGGCGTCGGTGAAATGGCCAATGGTATTGGTCTGATCGCCGGCATAACCCTGTGGGGCTTCGGCTTGTGGTGGATGTTGATCGCGGTGCTGATCACCGTGCGTTACCTGCGGGCCGGCATTCCGTTCAACCTCGGCTGGTGGGGATTTACCTTCCCGTTGGGCGTGTACTCGCTGGCCACGCTGAAGCTGGCGAGCACCCTGCACCTGAATTTTTTCAGCATCGCAGGCTGTGGGTTGGTGGCGGCGCTGGCGCTGATGTGGTTGATCGTGGCCAAGCGCACTGTGCAGGGCGCCTATAAAGGCGAGCTTTTTGTATCGCCCTGCATTGCAGGACTAGCGAATAAGTAATCGGGATTAGGTAAAGTCGTGGCCTGACTTTCTATAACAGCCTAAAGGCAATAACAGTCTCAGGCCACGCAGGAACACGGACGATGAGCCACCCCTCGCAATTCACTTTGCTGCGCAAACGGCGCTTCCTGCCGTTCTTCATTACCCAGTCCCTCGGGGCGTTCAACGACAATATCTTCAAGCAGTCGTTGATCCTGGCGATTCTCTACAAGTTGACCATCGAGGGCGAACGCTCGATCTGGGTCAACCTGTGCGCCTTGCTGTTTATCCTGCCGTTCTTCCTGTTCTCGGCCCTGGCCGGGCAATTTGGCGAGAAATTCAACAAGGACGCGCTCATCCGGGTGATCAAGATCGGCGAGATCGTGATCATGTCGGTGGGCGCGGTGGGCTTCATGTTCAACCACCTGGAACTGATGCTGCTGGCGCTGTTTGCCATGGGCACGCATTCGGCCCTGTTCGGGCCGGTGAAGTACTCGATCATGCCCCAGGCGCTCCATGAGGATGAGTTGGTGGGCGGCAACGGCCTGGTGGAAATGGGCACGTTCCTCGCGATCCTGGCCGGCACCATCGGCGCCGGGATCATGATGTCCTCCACCCATTACGCGCCGGTGGTCTCGACGGCCATCGTGGGGATTGCGGTGCTGGGCTACCTGGCCAGCCGCAGCATTCCGCGGGCGGCGGCTTCCAGCCCCGAGATGCGCCTGAACTGGAATATCTTCAGCCAGTCCTGGGCTACCTTGAAGCTGGGCCTGGGGCAGACGCCGGCAGTGTCGCGCTCGATTGTCGGCAACTCGTGGTTCTGGTTTGTCGGCGCGATCTACCTGACGCAAATCCCGGCCTACGCCAAGGAGTGGATGTACGGCGATGAGACCGTGGTGACGCTGATCCTCACGGTGTTTTCGGTGGGCATCGCCCTGGGCTCGATGCTGTGCGAGAAGTTGTCCGGGCGTAAGGTGGAAATCGGTCTGGTGCCGTTTGGTTCCTTCGGCCTGACCGTGTTCGGCCTGCTGCTGTGGTGGCATTCCGGCGGTTTCCCGCAGAACGTCCAGGCCAACGACTGGATCGAGGTGCTGAGCTACGGCCAGGCGTGGTGGGTGTTGTTCGATATCCTCGGCCTCGGCGTATTCGGCGGCTTCTATATCGTGCCGTTGTACGCGCTGATCCAGTCGCGTACTGCCGAGAACGAGCGGGCGCGGGTGATCGCGGCCAACAATATTCTCAACGCGCTGTTCATGGTGGTCTCGGCGATTGTGTCGATCCTGCTGCTGAGCGTGGCCAAGCTGTCGATCCCAGAGCTGTTCCTGGTGGTGTCGCTGCTGAACATCGCGGTCAACGCCTACATCTTCAAGATCGTGCCCGAGTTCACCATGCGTTTCATGATCTGGCTGCTGGGCCACTCCATGTACCGCGTCGAGCATAAAAACCTTGAGCTGATTCCGGACGAGGGCGCGGCGCTGCTGGTGTGCAACCACGTCTCGTTTGTCGATGCGCTGCTGATTGCCGGTTCGGTGCGTCGGCCGATTCGCTTTGTCATGTACTACAAGATCTACCGCCTGCCGGTGTTGAACTTCATCTTCCGTACCGCCGGGGCGGTGCCGATTGCCGGGCGGCATGAGGATATCCAGATCTACGAAAAGGCCTTCCAGCGGATTGCCCAGTATTTGAAAGACGGCGAGTTGGTGTGCATCTTCCCGGAAGGCAAGTTGACCTCTGATGGCGAGATGAACGAGTTCCGGAGCGGGGTGACGCGGATTCTTGAAGAGACGCCGGTGCCGGTGATTCCGATGGCGTTGCAGGGGTTGTGGGGGAGTTTCTTCAGTCGTGACCCGAACAAGGGTTTCTTTCACCGCATCTGGTCACGGGTGACGCTGGTGGCCGGCGCGCCGGTGACGGTGGAGGCGGCGACGCCCGAGGCGTTGCATGGGGTGGTGGGGAAGTTGCGTGGGAGTGTCAGGTAGTTTTTTGTTGGATTCCCTGGCCCCATCGCAGGCAAGCCAGCTCCCACATTTTGATGTGTGAACACATTCCAACTGTGGGAGCGGGCTTGCCCGCGATAGCGCGAGTGGCCTAAGCGCTGATCTTCAGCCCAATCAGCCCGCAAATGATCAACGCCACACTGGCCAGCCGAAACAGTGCCATGGATTCCCCAAACAGGATAATCCCGGCAATCACCGTGCCCACTGCACCGACACCGGTCCAGATGGCATAGGCGGTGCCCAGCGGCAACTCCTTCATGGCCAGCCCCAGCAGGCCAAGGCTGATGGCCATGGCGGCAATGGTCAGGGCCGTGGGCAGTGGCTTGCTGAAACCGTCGGTGTATTTCAGTCCGACGGCCCAACCGACTTCAAACAGTCCGGCAAAAAACAGAATGATCCAGGACATGATGACCTCCCTTGCAAGGTGGGGTCGTCCCCTGATTAATCGCTTGATGGCGTCGCGAGGTCGTCCCCGCGAAGGTCGCTAGAGTGCCGAATATTGATCAGGTGATCAAGTTTCGGACTTGTGCGCCAACTGATCGCGGTCTTCCTTTTCGCTCATCCGCCGGAAGTACGTCGACAGCAATGCCCCGGAAATATTGTGCCAGACACTGAACAGCGCACTCGGCACTGCGGCCAGTGGCGAGAAGTGCGCGCTCGCCAAGGCAGCGCCCAGGCCGGAGTTCTGCATGCCCACTTCCAGCGAGAGGGATTTGCGTTGCGCCAGGGGCAGCCCGAACACGCGGCCGGTGAAGTAGCCCAGCAGGAAACCAAAGCTGTTGTGCAGGATCACCACCGCCATGATCAGCAGGCCCGACTCGGCAATCTTCGCCTGGCTGGCGGCCACTACCGCGGCAACGATCGCCACGATGCTGACCACCGACACCAACGGCAATACCTCCACCGCATGCCGCACTCGGGCGCCCAGCAACCGCTGCGCCACCACGCCAAGCACGATCGGCAGCAACACCACTTGCAGGATCGACCAGAACAACTCCATGAACGACACCGGCAACCAGGCCGAAGCCAGCAGCCAGATCAGCGCGGGCGTCAGCAGTGGGGCGAGGAGGGTGGTGACGGCGGCAATGGCCACCGACAGCGCCAGGTCGCCCCGGGCCAGCCAGGTCATGACGTTGGAGGACGTGCCGCTTGGGCAGCAGCCGACGAGGATCACGCCGACGGCAATTTCCGGCGGCAGGTGGAAGACCTGGCATAGCAGCCAGGCAACGCCAGGCATGATCACGAAATGCGCGACCACACCCAATGCCACGCGCCACGGGTGGCGCGCGACTTCAGCGAAATCTTCAAGTTTGAGGGTCAGCCCCATGCCGAACATCACCAGGCCCAACAGCGGCACGATGGCGCCTTTGAGGCCGATAAACCAGGCCGGTTGCAGGAACGCGAGCACGGCAAAAATCAGCACCCAGTAGGCGAAGGTATTGCCGACGAAACGGCTCAAGGCGGCGAGTGCGCGCATGGGGAGGGTCCTTGTTATTAGAATGCTGGAAGTGCTAACCCGATCAACTGTGGGAGCTGGCTTGCCTGCGATAGCATCACCTGGTTTCTCCTGATAAACCGAGGTGCCCGCATCGCAGGCAAGCCAGCTCCCACATTGACTGTGTCCACATAAGGCTGGTGTTTAGATGCCCTGTGGGGTCTCTTCACCGCCCAAGGCTTCCACCAACGCGGGCAGGAAGTCGCCGAACGTCAGCATCATCAGGGTAAAGCTGGCGTCTTGTTGGCCCAGGGCTTCGTCGCCGCCGTCCTGTTCAGCCTGATCCTGCAGCAGGTCTTCGAACTTCAGGCGCTTGACGGTCATTTTGTCGTCCAGCATGAAGGACAGCTTGTCCTGCCAGGCCAGGGACAATTGGGTCACGACTTTGCCGGTGGTCAGGTGCAGCTGGATCTCTTCGCCGGTCAGGTCCTGGCGCTTGCAGCGCACGATGCCGCCGTCTTCGTGGGTGTCACGCAGTTCGCACTCGTCGAGCACGAAGAAGTCATCGGCCGGCTTCTGGGTGGTGACCCAGTCGGTCATGATGGCGGTTGGCGCGGTCTTCACGGTCAGCGGACGAACCGGCAGGGTGCCGATCACTTCACGCAGGGTGGACAGCAGGTCTTCGGCACGTTTCGGGCTGGCCGAGTTCACCAGGATCAGGCCCTGTTTCGGCGCGATGGCGGCGAAGGTCGACGAGCGACGGATAAACGCGCGCGGCAGGAAAGCCTGGATGATTTCATCCTTGATCTGGTCGCGTTCCTTTTTGTAGACCTTGCGCATTTGCTCGGCTTCGATCTCTTCGACCTTTTCCTTCACCGCGTCACGCACCACGCTACCCGGCAGGATACGTTCTTCCTTGCGCGCCGCGATCAGCAGGAAATCACCGCTGACGTGCACCAGGGGCGCGTCTTCGCCTTTACCGAAAGGGGCGACGAAACCGTAAGTGGTCAACTCCTGGCTTGCACAAGGGCGCGCCAGTTTGGTGGCCAGTGCAGTTTCCAACGCCTCGGCATCAACAGGCAGATCTTGGGTCAGGCGATAGATAAGCAGGTTTTTGAACCACATGGGGTGAGTCTCTCCTTATATACAAAGGGGGGCATTATTCTCCTCATGGCGCCATAGGCCAACCCTCGCTAAGCCATTGGAAGGCCTGAAAAAAATTATTTAAGAAAGTGCTTGCCAGACCCTGGGTCGCTCCGTAGAATGCGCGCCACACCGAAAGTGAAGGGTGATTAGCTCAGCTGGGAGAGCATCTGCCTTACAAGCAGAGGGTCGGCGGTTCGATCCCGTCATCACCCACCATTCGCTTCTTAGTGTTACGCGCAGCGGTAGTTCAGTCGGTTAGAATACCGGCCTGTCACGCCGGGGGTCGCGGGTTCGAGTCCCGTCCGCTGCGCCATATTCGGTCACCTGGAACGCTGAACGCCAGGTACCACGGAAAGCCCGCTCATCGAGCGGGCTTTTTGCTGTCTGGGGTTTGTAAAAAGCCTTGGACATAAAAACGCCCCCGATCACGTGCAGTGATCGGGGGCGTTTTTTATTGGGTTCAGAAATCCCAGCGGGTGGTAACCATCACATTGCGCGGGTCGCCGTAGTAGGCCGAGGTGTAGAAGCCGATATTGGTGTAGTACACCTTATCGAACAGGTTGTTGACGTTGAGGGTCGCTGAGAGGTTTTCAGTGACTTGGTAGCGTGCCATCAGATCCACCAGCCAGTACGGGTCTTGAGTGAATTTCTCGGACGCCTGTTTGCCGCTGTTGTAGAGAGTCTGCCAGCCAGCGCTTTGCCAGCGTGCGCCCCCGCCGAGGGTGAGTTTGTCCAGGCTGCCTTTGAGTTTGTAGCTGGTGTAGAAGCTGATCTGGTCTTGCGGCTCCCACGTGGAGACTTTCTCGCCTTCGGCATCACGTGCGATTTTGTGGGTATAGCCCGCCTGCAGCTGCCAGCCGGGTTTAAGTTCTCCGGAGATTTCCGCTTCGTAGCCTTTGGTCTTGGTCTCGGTGCCTACATAAGCTCGGTCGTTTCCCGGAATCGAGTTGAAGAGTGTGTCGGCCAGCGGGCGATTTTTTTCATGCACCTCGAAATAGGCGAGGCTGGTGTTCAGGCGCCCGCCGAAGAACTCGCCTTTGATACCCAGTTCATAGTTCTTGCCCTCATTGGGGTCAAGCATCTTGCCTGTACGGTCGGTGTACTCGGTATGGGGCTGGAAGATCTCGGTGTAGCTGGCGTAGGTGGAGAAGTTGTCGTTGAGGTCATACACCAGGCCGGCATAGGGCACAACCTTGCCGCTCTCCTGGCTCTCTCGGGTGCCTGTGACTTGGTAGTTGGCGACCCTGCCTCCCAGCAACAGGTGCAGTTCGTCCATCAGGCTGAAGCGTCCCGTGATGTACGACCCCGTCTGGCGGGTGGTCAGATCATTGATCTTGGTGGGTTGGTTCCACAGCGGCTCAATCGCTTCACCATGCCACTGGTAAAAGTCATAGGAGTTATCAAAATAGGTCGCTCTGCCATAGTCCTTGCCTTTCCATTTGGAGATGGACAGTGACTGGCCCACCACCAGTTGGTGTTCGCGGCCTAACAATTCGAATGGCCCCGAAGCGTAGACATCCAGGCTATCGGCGGTGGTTTCGCCGGTGTACTTTTGCGCCCAGATCGAACTCTCGGTTGCGCTGTCCTGGGAAATGTAGCCCAAGGGCGAGTCATAGCCGTTGACCTGATGGTGGTACTGGCCTTTGGTCACCCAGCCATTGTCGAAGGTGTGTTCGAGGGTGGCGAACGCCGTGCGGCTGTACTGTGCCCAGGAGCTCCATTTCGGGCCGTTATTGAATGAGCGCGGCAGGTTAAGGCGGTTACCCATGGGGTCGAAGACGGTACGCGAGCCCGTCCAGCTGGAGCCTTTTGGATCACTGTCCTGATAGTCTGCGCCCAGCGTCAGAAGGGTATCTTCGTCCAGGTCTACTTCAAGAATGCCGTAGTAAACGCCGGTCTTGCGTGAATAGTGGTCGAGGAAAGATTTTTTGTCCTGGTAGGCCGCTACTGCCCGGCCGCGCACGTTTCCGGTTTCGGTCAGCGGGCCACTGACGTCAACCTGTGTGCGGTAGTTGTCCCAGGTCCCGGCGCCGAGTTCGATGTTGCCCTGGAAGTCGGCGGTAGGCTTCTTGCGAATCAGGTTGATGGTGCCGCCGGCGCCGCCCGCACCGGTGAGCAGGCCGGTAGCTCCCTTGAGCACTTCGACGCGGTCATAAATGGCCATGTCGGTCAGGGTCTGGCCTGCCGAGTACTGGGTGTCACGTAGGGTCGGGATGCCATCGTATTGGAAGTTGACGATGGAGAAACCGCGGGAATAGTAGTTGGTCCGCTCGGAGTCATAGGTCGATACGGTAATGCCGGGTGTGTGGCGCATCACATCGTCGATGGCCGTCAGGCCGAAATCGTCCATCACCTGGCGGGTCACTACCGAGATCGATTGCGGTGTTTCCCGTGGCGTCAGCACCAGGCGGGTGGCGGTGGCGATGGTACCTGGGGTGTAGGAACCGGTGCCCTCCGTAACCGTGCCGAGTTGGTTGGCGCTGACTTGAGTGGTGCCCAGTT
This sequence comes from Pseudomonas yamanorum, assembly GCF_013386765.1. Classification (GTDB taxonomy): domain Bacteria; phylum Pseudomonadota; class Gammaproteobacteria; order Pseudomonadales; family Pseudomonadaceae; genus Aquipseudomonas; species Aquipseudomonas yamanorum_A. The sequence goes on along the minus strand of NZ_JACARE010000057.1, from coordinate 13,626 downwards.
CCATGGCGCCAGTGGCCGCAGGAATGGCTTCCACTGCATACACCTGGTCGCCTTTGATCACCCGGTAGCCGCTGCCCTGAAGCAACCTGTCGAACCCTGCGTCCACGCTGTAAGTGCCTTTCAGCCCAGGCCCGTTCAGCCCTTCCAGGTTGTGGGACTGGAACACAATCGCCACGCCTGCCTGCTGGGCAAACCGATTGAGGGTGGCGCCGAGCGGCCCGGCGGGGATGTCGTAGGCGTGTGCCGCAACGTTTACCGTGTCGGCCTGGGCCAGGTGGATATCCAGCAACGTCGTCGCGAGCAATGTAAGGGTCAGCGGTGCGCAACTCAGCAGGCGTCTGCGAGGGTGGGAACGGGCGGGCATGGCGAGGGCAGTCCTTTAGTGATCGATATACCTTCCTTGACGGGCAGCCCGAAAAAAAGCGGAAGCAATGCGAATAATTATTTTTTGCTCTCGGCACTCGGGCTGACGATCATCAGCCACGGCGTAAAGGTTTTCAGCTTGATGGGCAGGGTTTGGGCCAGCATCTGCAAGGTGCGGTCGGTGTCGTCCAGAGGCAGTACGGCGGAGACCTTGAGGTTCGCCAGTGCGGCTCGATCAAACTGCAAGCGCCCTGAACGGTGACGGGCGATTTCGTCCAGCACTTCCGGCAGCGGCCGGTTATCCACCACCAGTTGGTGGCGATGCCAGGCTTCATTGACGCTCGCCGTATCGACGCTGCCCGAGAGGCGCACTGCATCCTTGCTGACCCGCGCCTGTGAGCCCGCGTCCACTTCCAGGGTCTGCTGGCCATTCGCACTTTGGGCGGCAACGCGGGATTCGAGCATGCTCAATACGGTGACATCACCCTCGCGCTTCACCACAAATCGTGTGCCCAACGCGCGCAAGGTGCCTTGGGTGGTCTGCACCACAAATGGCCGCTCGCGATCGTGAGCTACTTCCACCAGGATCTCGCCTTGCAGCAATTCGATGCGCCGCTGCCGGCTGTCGAAGTGCAGGTTTGCCGCACTGATGCCGTTCAGGGTGAGCGTGGAGCCGTCCGCCAGGCGCAGGGTTTTCCATTCGTGGGGGCCGTTGTGCACATCGGCCATCCACTGTTGTGGGTAAGGGCTGTAAAGCAGCGCCGCGGCGGGAAGGGCCAGGCTGCAAGCCAATACCAGTGCGCGGCCGTAGTGCTTGCGGGTTTTTCCATGCCGTGGAAACGCCGCATTCAAGGCCGCCCGCGCCGGGGCTTTTTGCCCGCGCAGGGCCTGCATCCGCGCAACCACGCCTTCCATGCGTGCCGCTGAGGCCGCGTGTTGCGGGCCTTGCTGCTTCCAGCGTTCGAACGCCTGGCGCTGGGCCTCGGTCAATTCGCCTTCGTGCAGGCGAATCATCCATTCGGCGGCTTGTTCGTCGATCTGTTGGCGGGAATCAGTCATGCGCGGCTCAGATGTCCACGCTGTGGCTGCAATGCAGCAGGGCCTGGATCAGGTATTTGCGCACCGTACGCTCCGACAGTTTCAGTTGGCGGGCGATTTGTTGCTGGGTCAGGTCTTCGAGGTAATACAGCACAAACGCCTGACGCATGTTGTCGTGCATGCCTTCAAGAATGAAGGCGATGTGCTCAAGGGCTTCCAGGGTGGCGTGGAGCCGTTCAGGCGACTGAAACCCTTCCAGGGTCTCCACCGTCAGCATCAGTTCCTGAAGGTAGGCGTTCTCAATCTGCTTGCGCCGGGCCTGGTCGATGATCAGCCGCCGGGCAGTGGTGCTCAAATAGGCCCGGGGCTCGCGAATGCCGGTCACCGATTCGCGCGTGTGCAGAATCCGCGCGAAGGTATCCTGCGCTACGTCGGCGGCGTTGTGGGTACAGCCCAGTTTTCGGCGCAACCAAGTGAACAGCCAGCTGTGATGCTCGCTGTACAACTCGGTAATCTCCCGTTGGAACGGCGGTTCACCCACAGACATAAGGCGCGACCCAGGTGTTATTGAGAATAATTGTTAATTGTGGGGCCAAGGCTTGGGCAAACGCAATAGACTCGCGTTTGCACCCAAAGCGCCGGTTTTGCGGGGTGCGCGCAGTCACAGGCAAAATATTTTAAATAAATTGCATTTAAATCATGACATTACGAAAAATTGCTATAGAATGCGCCCCACACCGAAAGTGAAGGGTGATTAGCTCAGCTGGGAGAGCATCTGCCTTACAAGCAGAGGGTCGGCGGTTCGATCCCGTCATCACCCACCATTCGCTTCTTAGTGTTACGCGCAGCGGTAGTTCAGTCGGTTAGAATACCGGCCTGTCACGCCGGGGGTCGCGGGTTCGAGTCCCGTCCGCTGCGCCATATTCAGGTCACCTGGAATGCTGAACGCCAGGTACCACGCAAAGCCCGCTCATTGAGCGGGCTTTTTTGTGCCCGGGATTCAGCTCAACGACTGAACCCCCGGCTCGGTTTGCACTGGCGCAATGCTGTTTCGCCCCATGAAGACCAGAACCACCATCGCCGTCAGCACGGTGAGTCCCGCGAGCAGTTGCAGCAAGGTGTTGAACCCCGCGATGTAGGCGCTGCGCAGTGCTTCCAGCGGGATGACCGCCGAGGCCAGTTGCACGTTACCCATGACCAAGCCTTGGGCAATCACTGAAACGTCGACCCCCGCGCGACCCTTCAGGTGATGCGCCACCAATGCCCCCAACACCGCCATCGTAATCGCCAGCGCCACGCCTTCACTGGCAACGCGCGTCGTATTGAAAATCCCCGCCGCCATTCCCGCGCGCTCTTTCGGCACCACGCTGATCGCCAGGCCATCCATCAAGCCCCACGGCAGCCCGGTGCCGATCCCGATCACCAGCATCGCAGCGACGGTTTGCCCGGGCTGCTCAGCCAGGCTCAACCCCCACAGGCCCGCCGCCGCGATCAGCAGGCCAATGGCACACAACACGCCGGAAGGCAGCCAGCGTGTCAGGGCGGCGGCGATCATCGGCACCACCAGCATCGGTGCCGACAGCGCCAGCATCATCAGGCCCGCCTCCAGCGCGCTGGTGCCTTCCACACCAATAAACCGCAGGGGCAGCAACACGATCAGCACGATGTAGCAGTAGCAGGTGCCGATTGGCAGGAGTTGCACGCCAAGAAAACGCGGGAAGCGAAATAGCCGCAGGTCCAGCATCGGCTGGCTTGAGCGGTTTTCGACGACGATAAACACCAGCAAAAACACTGCCGCCGCCACCAGCAGTGAATCAACCAGCGGCGACGCCCAGCCATGCTCCGGGGCCAGGATCACCGCCGTGGTCAGGGCCACCAGCATCGCCGAAAACGTCAGCACGCCAGGAGTGTCCAGGCGCGATGCTTGCGGGTCACGGCTTTCGCGCATTTTCGGCGCGGCAAACAGCAGCGAGAGGCCGGCGAGCAGGGCGGTGCCGAGGAAAATCGCGCGCCAGCCCCAGTGTTCGATCAGCAACCCCGAGAGCAACGGCCCAAACGCCAGGCCGGCGCCGAACGTCGTGCCCAACAAGCTGAAGGCGCGGGTGCGGGCGTGGCCGTCAAACTCCTGGGCGAGGGCGGCGCAGCCACTGGCCAATGCGGTGGCCGCTGCCACGCCCTGTACCCCGCGCAATACATCCAGCCAGAAAATGCCCGGCGCCGCTGCCAGCTGCAGGGAGACCACAGCAAACAGCGCCATGCCCCACAGGAACAGACGCTTTCTCCCATAAAGATCGGCGAGGGTGCCGGCGGCCATCAACAGGCTGCCGAAACTCAGCATGAACGCGTTGGTGATCCACGCCAGTTGGCTTGGCTGGGCCGCAAAGGACTGGCCGATAAAGGGCGTGGCGACGGCACCGCCGGTGAAGCTCATGGGCAATACCAGGGCCGCCAGGCAAATCGCCGCGAGGATGGAATAGCGGCCATGGTCGGGCGCGGATTCGGTTGCAGTGTTCATGGGGCATTCCCGCAGGTCTGAAGATTTAAAGACTCTAATCAGGATGCAATCGTGGATAAACGGGCTTACATTCCGTTCATAACGGACTTGATGGATGCAATGACGTGACCGATAACCTGAGCGGTGTGCTCGCCTTCGTAAAAACGGCAGAAGCCTTGAGCTTCACCGGCGCGGCCCGGGCGATGGGGATTTCCGCCTCGGCGGTGGGCAAGAATGTCGCCAAGCTTGAGGCGTCGCTGAATGTGCGGCTGTTGCACCGCAGTACGCGCAAGGTCAGCCTCACCGCCGAAGGCCAGTTGTTCTACGAACGCTGTCGGAAAATTATCGACGACCTGCAAGACGCCCGCGCCATGCTTTCCCATGCGATGCAGGCACCCCGGGGCAAGCTGCGGGTCAGCCTGCCCACCATTGGCTATCGGTTCCTTTTTCCGCACATGGTGGCGTTCCGCAAAGCCTACCCGGAGATCGAGCTGGAGCTGGATTTCAACGATCATCTGGTGGACGTGATCGAGGAGGGGTTCGACGTGGTCATCCGCAGCGGCGGCCTGGCGGATTCGACCTTGATGGCCCGCAAGCTCGGGCCGTTCAGGTTTGTGTTGTGTGCGTCGCCCGAGTACCTGCGCGCCAACGGTCGGCCGCAATCCCTGGGCGACCTGGAGCACCACCCGTGTTTGCGTTACCGCTTCGCCACCACCGGAAAAATCATGGACTGGACCTTGTCCGCCAACCCGGCCATCACCCAATTGCGCCTGCCCACCGCCCTGACCTTGAACAATATGGAGGCCATGCTCAGGGCTGCAATGGATGGCCATGGCATTGCCTACGTGCCGGACTTCCTGGCCCGCGAGGCCCTCGCCCAGGGCCAACTGGAAACCGTGCTCGACGGCCACTCCGACGACCAGGGCCAGTTCTGGGCCCTGTGGCCGTCCAGCCGGCACCTGTCACCGAAAATACGCGTATTTGTCGACTTCGCCGCCGCGCATCTGTTCACAACCCCACCAGCCGGTAGCCCACCTGCAACTCGGTAATGAAGTACTGCGGCTGGGCCGGGTCCGCCTCCAGCTTCTGCCGCAGATGCGCCATATGCACCCGCAGATAGTGGGCGCGGTCCACGTAATCCAGGCCCCACACTTCCAGCAATAATTGGCGATGGGTCAGCACCCGGCTCTGCCCGCGGATCATCGCGCACAGCAGGCGGTATTCGATAGGCGTCAGGTGCACCGGTTGGCCCTGGCGCCACACTTCATGGGTCGCCAGGTCCACTTCAATCTCGCCAAACGCCACTTTGCTGGTGGCCGCCACCGTACCGGTTTGCCCGTGTCGACGCAGTTGCGCACGGATGCGCGCGAGCAACTCGGGCACGCCGAAAGGTTTGGTCAGGTAGTCGTCGGCGCCGGCGTCCAGGGCGGCGACTTTTTCTTCTTCGCGATCCCGTGCCGACAACACCAGGATCGGCACCGCCAGCCAGCCCCGCAGCTCACTGATCAACTGCTTGCCGTCGCCATCCGGCAGGCCGAGGTCGACAATCACAAGGTCCGGCTGGCGGCTGGAGGCGTGGATCAACGCGCGCTTGACGCTGTCGGCCTCGAACACCTGGAAGCCCTCATCCTGCAGGGCGATGCCGACAAAGCGGCGGATATTGGCCTCGTCTTCAACAATCAGAATGCGTGCAGTGCTCATAGGGCGTCCATTGAGGGCGGGGTGCCCGCCGGTAAAGTGATGACGAAATGCATGCCGCGCTCGCGGCCAGGCTTGGCTTCGATGCGCCCGCCGTGGGCTTCGACGATGCGTTTGGCCAGGGCCAGGCCCAGGCCGATCCCGGCGACGGAGGATTCCTGCTGGCCACGGGCAAACGGTTCGAACAGATTGGCCGGCGCGCTGCCCGGGCCGGTGTCGCTGACTTCCAGGAGGATGCTGTCCGACACGGCACTGGCGGCCACGGTGATAAGCGTGCAAGCCGGGGTGTACTTGGCAGCGTTGTCCAGCAGGTTGACCAGCACCCGTTCGATCAGCAGCGCGTCGACTTCCACCAGTGGCAACTGCGGGTCCAGCGTGGCATGCAGCACATGCCGGGCCAGTGGTTCGCGCAATTGGCGCAGGGCGCTGCCGACGATCTCTTCCAGGGAATGCCATTGCCGGTTGAGCCGCACGCCGCGCTCTTGCATGCGGGCCATGTCCAGCAGGTTTTCGATCAGGCGTTGCATTGAGGTCGCCTGCTCGTGAATGCCGTGCAGTAACTCGGTCAGCGGCCCCGGCGGCGCATGGGGCAGGGCGGTGTCGGCAGCGCCGATCAGGGTGGTCAACGGTGTGCGCAGGTCGTGGGAAATCGCCGCGAGCAGGGTGTTGCGCATCTTTTCGCCTTCCATCTGCACCAGCGTGCTTTGCGCCACTTCAACGAAGTGCACACGCTCCAGGGCAATCGCCAACTGGCTCATGCAGGCCTCCAGCAGGCGGCGTTCTTCGGGCTCGTTCAAGCGTTCGCTTTGCGCCAGTTCCAGCACCAGCACGCCGCGCACGCGCATCGGTGCCTTGAGCGGCAGGTAGCAGCCCTTGGCGGCGGATAACGTGTCGGTGCCCTGGCCGGCGGACTGGCCGTGGTCGTAGGTCCATTGGGCGATGCTGTCGTCGATCGGCAGCCCGCCCGCGCCCACGCTGTGCACGCCATCGGCGGCGTCCGGCAAGGCCAGGCCGACCCGCGCCTCGAACACGCCGCTGAAGGTGCGCAGCGCCACTTCGCTGATCTGCTCCACGGTCAGCGCCGCCGACAGGTCGCGGGCCAGGCGTGCCAGCGAGGTGGCGCGGCGCTCCCGGGCGGCGGCGGTGCGGGCTTCGTGGCGCAGGCGGGCGGTGAGTTGCCCGGTGATCAGGGCGATGCCGAGCATCAGCGCAAAGGTGAAGAAATACTGGGTGTCATTGACCGTAAATGAGTAGCGCGGCTGGACGAAAAAGAAGTCGAAACACAGCACCGCCAGCATCGCCGCCCAGACGCCGGGGCCGCGTCCAAAGCGCAGGGCCACCAGCACCACCGTGAGCAGGAACAGCATCACCACGTTGGCCAGCTCGAACACTTGCAGCAGCAGCGAGGCGATGGCGCTGGCGGTGAAACAGGCGAGGGTGGCCCAGATATAGGCCAGGGTTCGGCCAGGTGCGGGTGCGGTTTTTTCAATGACGGGAGCCGTGCCCGGCAACACGCCATGGGCGATCACGATCTGGTCGATCTGTGGATGGTGCCGGCTGATCCGGTCGCCCACCGACTGATGCCAGAACCGCCACGCCCGGCGCGGGTGATGGCCGAGCACCAGGCGATTGGCGTTGTGTTCCCGGGCACACGCGGCCAGCGCTTCGGCGACGTCCATGCCCGGCAATGTTGCGGTGTCGGCGCCGAATTCGGCGGCCAGGGCCAGAGTTTTCATCGCGGTGAGGTAACGCTTGGCGCCGCGACCTTGGGCTGCAGCGACGTGCACTACGATCCAGTCCGCCTCAAGCTTTTGCGCCAGGCGCGCTGCTTCGCGCACCAGGCGCTCATCCCCGGCGTCACCGGCCACGCCCACCAGCAACCGCTCGCGGGCGGGCCACAGGGTCTTGATCGACTGTTCGCGACGGTACACGCGCATTTGTGTGTCGACCCGGTCGGCGGTGCGGCGCAGGGCCAGTTCCCGCAGGGCCAATAAATTGCCCTTGCGGAAAAAGTGCCGCGACGCGCGCTCGGCCTGGGGGCCCAGGTACACCTTGCCGTCCTTCAAACGTTGCAGCAGGTCATCCGGCGGCAGGTCGACCACCACCACTTCGTGGGCGTTGTCGAACACGTGGTCGGGTACGGTTTCCCGCACCCGAATGCCAATGATCCCACTCACCAGATCGTTAAGGCTTTCCAGGTGCTGGACGTTGAGTGTGGTCCACACATCGATGCCGGTGCTGAGCAGTTCTTCCACGTCTTGCCAGCGTTTCGGGTGGCGTGAGCCGGGCACGTTGCTGTGGGCCAGTTCATCCACCAGCAGCACGGCGGGATGGCGTTGCAGGGCGGCGTCGAGGTCGAATTCGGTGAGGGCAAAGTCGCGGTGCAGGCGCTGGGCGCGGGGCAGTTGTTCGAGGCCGTCGAGCAGGTCGGCGGTTTCCTGGCGGCCGTGGGTTTCCACCACGCCGGCGAGTACGTCGCGGCCGAGGCTGGTTTCCCGTTGCGCTGCGTCGAGCATGGCGCAGGTCTTGCCCACGCCGGCGTTGGAGCCGAAGTAGATACGCAATTTGCCGCGCAAGGCGGCCTGTTCTTCCTGCTGGACCCGGGCGAGGAGGGCGTCGGGGTCGGGGCGTTCTTCATTTAATGCGGGCATGTCATTCCTCAAATGGACTGTAGGAGCGAGCTTGCTCGCGAAAAACAGGAGAGCGCCGTTGGGTGTCAGGTTTCCCGCGTTATCGTTGACGCCCTTCGCGAGCAAGCTCGCTCCTACAGTGGATCGGGTGCTACACGAGGCCCAGCCCGGTCAGCACCATGTCAATCAGCTTGATCCCGGCAAACGGCACCAGTACGCCGCCCAGGCCATAGATCAGCAGGTTGCGATTGAGCAGCGCCGCCGCGCCAATCGCGCGATAGGTCACGCCGCGCAGTGCCAGCGGAATCAACGCAACAATGATCAGCGCGTTGAAAATCACTGCGCTGAGAATCGCCGAGTTGGGGCTGGTCAGGTGCATCACGTTCAGCGCGCCGAGTTGCGGGTACGTCGCGACAAACGCCGCCGGGATGATCGCGAAGTACTTCGCCACGTCATTCGCCACGCTGAAGGTGGTGAGCGCGCCGCGGGTCATCAGCATCTGTTTGCCGACCTCGACCACCTCGATCAACTTGGTCGGGTTGCTGTCGAGGTCGACCATGTTGCCGGCCTCTTTCGCCGCCTGGGTGCCGCTGTTCATCGCCACCGCCACGTCGGCCTGGGCCAGCGCCGGTGCGTCGTTGGTGCCGTCGCCGGTCATGGCCACGAGCTTGCCCTGGGCCTGGTAGTCGCGGATCAGTTGCAGCTTGTCTTCCGGGCGCGCCTCGGCGAGGAAGTCATCCACGCCGGCTTCCACCGCAATCGCGGCGGCGGTCAGCCGGTTGTCGCCGGTGATCATCACGGTCTTGATGCCCATGCGCCGCAGTTCGGCAAAACGCTCCTTGATGCCGCCCTTGACCACGTCCTTGAGCTCCACCACGCCCAGGGCTTTTGCACCGTCGGACACCACCAGCGGGGTGCTGCCGCGGCGCGATACTTCGTCGACCTTGGCCTGCAGGGCTGCCGGAAAACTCCCGCCCAACGCTTCTATATGACTGCGGATGGCATCCGCTGCGCCCTTGCGGATGCCTCGGCCTTCGGGCAGGTCGACGCCGCTCATGCGGGTCTGCGCGGTGAAGTGCACAAAGCTTGCGCCCAGGGCGTTGATGTCCCGCGCGCGGATGTCGAATTTCTGCTTGGCCAACACCACGATGCTGCGGCCTTCCGGGGTTTCGTCGGCCAGGGAGGCCAACTGCGCGGCGTCGGCCAACTCGGCTTCCTTGATGCCCGGCGCCGGCAGGAAACTGCTGGCCTGGCGATTGCCCAGGGTGATGGTGCCGGTCTTGTCCAGCAGCAACACGTCGATGTCACCCGCCGCCTCCACCGCTCGGCCCGAGGTGGCGATCACATTGGCCGACATCATCCGGCTCATGCCCGCCACGCCGATGGCCGAGAGCAGGCCGCCGATGGTGGTGGGGATCAGGCACACCAGCAACGCCACCAGCACCGTGGCGCTGACCACGCTGCCGCTGCCGCTCATGGCCACGGCGAAAATCGAGTACGGGCTCAGGGTGGCGATCACCAGCAGGAACAACAGGGTCAGGCCCACCAGTAAAATCGTCAGGGCGACTTCATTGGGCGTCTTCTGGCGCTTGGCGGATTCGACCATGGAGATCATGCGGTCGAGGAACGACTCGCCCGGGTTGACGCTGATGCGCACCACCAGCCAATCCGACAGCACGCGGGTGCCGCCGGTGACCGAGGAAAAGTCGCCACCGGCTTCACGAATCACCGGCGCCGATTCGCCGGTGATTGCGCTTTCATCCACCGAGGCCACGCCTTCGATCACCACGCCGTCCAGCGGCACCAGGTCGCCGGCTTCGATCAGCACCACCTGGTCCTTGCGCAACAGCGTTGCTTCGGTGGGCAGCCAGGCCGCGCCGTGCTTGGGTTGTTGCAGCAGCTTGGCCAGGGTCTGGCGTTTCATCCCCCGCAGGCTGGCGGCCTGGGCCCGGCTGCGGCCCTCGGCCAGGGCTTCGGCGAAGTTGGCGAACAGCACGGTGAACCACAGCCACAAGCAGATGCTGAGGATAAACCCGCTGGGCGCTTCACCCTGGCCACCGAGGGACTGGAACCACAGCAGCGTGGTGAGCAGGCTGCCCAGGTACACCACGAACATCACCGGGTTTTTCCACTGCGCCTGGGGCAGCAGTTTCTTGAACGCATCGGCGCAGGCAGTGAGCACGATGGCGCGGTCAAACAGAGGTAAACGAGCATTCTTGATCATGGGGGAATCTCTTACTCACTGGCCGCAATAGGGGGCTGACGCAGAGGCAGGCGGGCGTCCAGCGCGAGGTTGAGTTGCAGCACATTGACCCGTAGTTCGCCGAGCAAGCCGAGGGTGCGGCTAGCGGTGTTTTCGTTCACCAGTTGCAGCACGTCGGCTTCCGGGATCTGCCGCAGGCGGGCGACCCGTGCCAGCTGGATTCGCACGTTGGCTACCGAGATATGCGGGTCCAGGCCGGAGGCGGAGGCGGTGACTGCATCCACCGGTACCTGGGCGTCAGCGGCGAGGCCGTTGTCCTGGCGGTAGGCTTTAACGCGGGCCGCGACCTGGTCCACCAGTTTCTGGCTGGTAGGGCCCAGGTTGCTGGCGCCGCTTGAGCCTGCGTTGTACGGCTGCGACACGCTTTTGCTTGGGTCTTGCGGGTCGGCGCCGAGGGTCATGCTCGGGCGGCCATGGAAGTAGCCGGGCTGGGTGAAATCCTGGCCGATCAACGCTGAGCCGATTACCAGCCCGTCACGTTCAATCAGCGAACCCTGGGCCTGGAACGGGAACAGCAACTGCGCAGCCAAGGTGGTGAAGGCCGGATACGCGAGGCCGGTCAGCGCCATGAAAAACACCGCGGAAACCAGCACCGGGCGCAACAGCCCTTTGAATATCGATTGAGTCGTCATCAAGGTGTCCTTAGTTGTACGTCTGGCCGGACAGCAACTGCAGTTGCTCCACCAGCGGGCCGAGCGCGAGGGCCGGCAGGAAAGTCAGGCCGCCCACTACCAGCACCACAAACACCACCAGCACCATGAACAGTGGGGTCGCGGTGGGGATGGTGCCGGCGCCGGCAGGCACGGTCTTTTTCATCGCCAGGGAACCGGCCACGGCCAGCATCGGCAGCATGGTGAAGAAGCGTCCGATCAACATCGCGAGGCCAATGGTGGTGTTGAAAAACGGCGTGTTGGCGTTCAACCCGGCGAACGCCGACCCGTTGTTGGCGGTGCCGGAGGTGTAGGCGTAGAGCACCTCGCTGAAACCGTGCGGGCCGAGGTTGTTGAGGCTGGCCATGGTGTCGGGCCACAGGGCGGCGAGGGCGGTGAAACCGAGGATGCTGATGGGGTGCGCGAGCACCGAGAGCATCACCAGTTTCATCTCCCGGGCCTCGATCTTCTTGCCGAGGAATTCCGGGCTGCGGCCGATCATCATGCCCACCAGGAACACCGTCAGCAGCGCGTACTGGATCAGGTTGATAAAGCCCACGCCGTCGCCGCCGAACACGCAGTTGAGCATCATCTGCGCCAGGGGCACGAAGCCGCCCATGGGGGTCAATGAGTCGTGCATCGCGTTGACCGAGCCGGTGGTGGCAGCCGTTGTGGTGGCGATAAACAGGCTGCTGTCGGCGATGCCGAAACGCAGCTCCTTGCCCTCCATGTTGCCGCCGCTTTGCTCGATGGACAGCGTCTGGTTGGCACCGGCCTGGGTCAGCAGCGGGTTGCCGTTTTGCTCGGCGCCATACACCAGCGCGAGGAAGCCTAAGAACATCACCAGGAACGTGCCGAAAAACACCCAGCCCTGACGGCGTTGCAGCAGCATGCTGCCGAAGGTGTAAGTCAGTGCCGACGGGATCAGCAACATGCTGAGGATGTGCAGCGCGTTGGTCAGCGGTGTCGGGTTCTCGAACGGGTGCGCGGCGTTCATGCTGAAGAAGCCGCCGCCGTTGGTGCCGATATGCTTGATTGATTCGAAGCTCGCCACGGCGCCGACAATCAACTGCTGTTGTGCGCCTTCAAGCGTTGTGGCCAGCGCTTGTGAAGCGAAGGTTTGCGGCATGCCTTGCCACACATAGACCAGCGCCATGCCCACGCACAGCGGCAGCATCACGCGGTACAGGGTGCGGGTGAAGTCGACCCAGAAGTTGCCTATATCCGCCGAGCTTGAGCGGCTCAGGCCACGGATAAAACCGGCGGCCGCGACCACGCCCGAGGTGGCGCCGACGAACATCAGGAAGGTGATCACCGCCATCTGGCTGAAGTTCGACAGGCTGGTTTCGCCCGAGTACGCCTGCCAGTTGGTGTTGGTAATAAAGGACGCGGCGGTGTTGAACGCCAGGTCCGGGGTTTGCGCGGCCAGCCCGAGGGGGTTGATCGGCATCACCGCCTGCAAACGCAGGATGAGGTAGCCGAGCAGCATCATCGCCGCGTTCGACAGCAGCAGGGCGGAGCCGTAGCGGGCCCAGCCCATGGTTTCGTGCGGGTCAATGCCCAGCAGGCGATAGGTACAGCGTTCCGGCAGGGCATGGCGGGTCCCGGTAAAGACCCGGGTCAGCCACTTGCCCATCAGCGCGGCGAGCCCGGTCATCAAGGCCAGGACCAGCGCAAATTCCAGCAAAGTGCTTAGCATGTCGAGGCTCCGTTCAAATCTTGCCCATGGCGACAATGGCCATGGCTGTCGCGGCGAAAAACACCAGGGAGAGGGCGATAAAAATCACGTCTAACATGGCGGGCTCCCTAGAACTTTTCGGCGCGGATGAGGGCGTAGCCCAGATAAGCGAACAGCCCGACGGCGCATAAGCCGCTGGCGATATAGATGAACTTGAGTGTGAGCACGGTGGAACTCCCCTGATTAATAAGCCGCGATTGCGGACGCGGGGAGGTTAAGAGGTTGGGTATCAAGTTCGGGCACTGATTGCCGGTGCGGGTATTAAGACGGTGTATAGATGGATTTGTGGTGGGCGAACGAAAACAAGGGATAGCCCGGGGGTGGGGTATCCCTTGAAAGTCTGGGGTTCTGCTGCTTTTGATGATCAGCTTATTTGGCTTTCTTTTTCTTTGATTCGCGGGTGGCGAGTTGTTCGAAGCAAAAGGCGGCGGCGCCGAACAGGGCGATCATTGAGAGGACGATCATGCCTAAAGTTGAACTTTCCACGATGACTTCCTGCGGGGGTGATTGGTGTGGAGTTCACAGTAGTTTAGGGGGGATTAGTTGCTCAATAGAGACGACGTAAACGTTATGGCTTGGGTTGAATCTATACGGAATCTTTACGTGGCTGTTGTGTGTATATCCGTTTTTTAGGTAACGGCTACTTATGGTTTCGCTCTTACAGCGACTCACTTTGGAAAAGCCCCAAAGTAAGCAAAGGGCTCTGCCCCGCCTGTCGGCACCTCGCTAAGGCTCGGTGTTCCCTTGTAAGA
>NZ_JACARE010000056.1:1244-81305 GCF_013386765.1 Pseudomonas yamanorum | reverse complement strand
GGGTCTGGCCATTGAGGTAACGCTCGTGGCGCAAGCGGGCGTAGAAGTAGCCGCTTTCGCTTTGCAGGTCTTCGTCGAAGGCGTAGCGGTCGCCCATGACTGTGTAAGGTTCGGCGTAGTGATAGGCCTCGCCGTAGGTGGTGGTGGCGCCACGGGTTTGGTCGATTTCCCCGTTCAGGTGGGCGTGGGCCACGCGGTGGTGGTAGCTGCGAATATTGACGTGCTGCTCCACCACCTGATGGCTGGATTGCAGGTTCCACACGCCGTCTTGCCCGGTGCTGCTGAGCCCGGATTGCGGGCGGTAGGCAAGCTCGACATTGAATTGGTAATGGCGTTGGTCGTCGTGGAATTCCACCACCTCGATGTTCAGGCGTTCATCGCGGGTGAAGCGGTACCAGATGCCCACATCAGCCAGCAGGCGGGTGATGAATGCCAAATCGCTCTCGCCGTACTGCATGACCTGGTCGCGCTTGGGGTAGTCGCGCACCAGGTTGAAGAAGAAGTCCTGGCCTTCAAAGTCGTGGCGGTTGCGCAGGATGCTTTCGACGATCTGCGGGACGGATTGGTGCTGGTAGATGCGGAACTGCTGGCCTCGCCCCAGCAGGGCAAAGTGGGGTTCCAGGGTGATTTCGTAGCGGGCTTCATCAACGGAGCCGGACAGGCGTTTGAAGCCGGTGACTACGCCATGCAGCGTGCGCAACTGCCTGGCAGGCGGCTGGATGAAACCGCGCATCGGCGATTGCTGCGGTGCGCTGTACAAGCTGAACGTGGCGTTCTGACCGAGCATTTTCTCGGCAGCAATGTCGCGGGCGGTGCTGGTGAACTCCACGCGGTAGTTGAACAGTTCGCTCAGGCCCTCTGTGCCTTCGAAGGCGAGAACGTCAAGTACTGCATCAACGTTGCGAACGGTGAGTTTATGGCGGCTGTGGTCAAAAAACGGGAAGGGTGATGCGCTGGAGGTCATGCCTTTTCATCCCTGGACTTTGCGAGAGGCCAGAGAGTAAAGATTTGCTATCGGTGAATAATGTCAGAAGATTCCTCTTTACAAGCAAGGCGCTTCCCGTTTCGACTTTTTACAAGTTATCAATGTGCCAGTAGTCCACCCGCAATCCGGTCGCCAGCTCTTTTGCCCTCCCCAACCGAATCGGCCCACGTTCGATATCCACCAGCAAGCCCGGGCAGTCCAGTTGCGGCAACCCCGCCACATCCTTCAGCCGCCCATCCGTGACCACCAGCAAACGCTGCTGCTCCGCCGGATACCGCTTGCGCCGGGCCACCAGCCAATGGCCTGCCTCTGTTAGCGCCGCCAACAAGGGCGTACCGCCGCCTGCACCGAGCCCGTCAAGCCAATGACCAAGCCCCTTAGCCGCCTTTAATCCCTGCACCTGCCATTTCGGCGATTGCCCGCTCGCGGTGAGCAACGCCATGCGCGCCCGCTGCCGATAGGCGTCGTCAAACAGCTGAGCCAGCAACCCTTTGGCATCCATCAGCGCCTGATGCCGCCGGGTGGAGGCCGACGCATCGACAATCACCAGCCACAGTTCGTGGGGCATGCGGCTGCGCAGTTGGTACAGCACGTCTTCACGGCGTTGCGGCCGCCCGCCGAGCAAGGTGCCCGGCCAGTTGATCGAACCTTCGGTCGCGCTGCGCGCCTGCCCTCGCCGGCCCTTGTTCAGTCGACCCGCCTTGGGCCGTGCATCCGCCCCCGCGTCAGGCTTGGGGCGGATGCCTAGGGCTTTTTTGGCCAGGTGGGCACATCTCGGCGAGCGCCTATCGGCAAGGCAGGTGCGGGCATGTCGCCCCATTGGCCCTGGCCTTCCGGCGAATCATCGGGCTTGGGTGATTGACCGCCAGCGGGCGGCGTCAAAGGTGGCGATTGCTCCTGGCGACGGTGGCGCAGGGCGAATTCCGCAACGGCTTCGATATCTTCGTCGCCGATGACCGTCGCCCCCCGCCAGGCCGCATGGGCACGGGCGCCACGCAGCCAGACCAGGTCTGCGCGCAGGCCGTCCACGCCAGCGGCAAAGCAGCGTTCGGTAATCTGCGCCAGCGCGTGGTCATCCAGCGGGATGCTCTCCAAGTGCGCCCGCGCCTGGGTGCAGCGCTCGCGCAACGCGGCCTGCTGATCGGCCCATTGCCCACAGAAACCCTGGGGGTCGCTGTCAAAATCCAGCCGGCGACGGATGATCTGCCCACGTTCGGCCGGCTGGGTGTGCCCGCTCAGTGCCACGTTGAAGCCAAAGCGGTCGAGCAATTGCGGGCGCAACTCGCCCTCTTCCGGGTTCATGGTGCCGATCAGCACGAAACGCGCCGAATGCCGGTGGGAAATCCCGTCGCGTTCGATCAGGTTGGTGCCGCTGGCGGCCACGTCCAGCAGCAGGTCCACCAGATGGTCGGGCAGCAGGTTGACTTCATCCACGTAGAGCACGCCGCCGTCGGCCTTGGCCAGCACGCCTGGGGAAAACTGGGCGCGACCTTCACCGAGCGCCGCGTCCAGATCCAGCGTGCCCACCAGGCGTTCCTCGGTGGCGCCCAAGGGCAGCGTGACGAACTGGCCGCTGGCGAGCAGGTCCGCCAGGCCACGGGCCAGGGTGGACTTGGCCATGCCACGCGGACCTTCGATCAGCACGCCGCCGATCTTCGGGTCGATGGCGGTCAGGCACAGGGCCAGTTTCAGGTCATCGGCGCCGACAACGGCGGACAGCGGGAAATGCGGGAGGTCGGTCATCAACTGCCTTCTTCTATATCCAACAACAGGTTTTCCAACGCCTCGCGGTACGCCCCAGGCTCCTGCCACATGCCGCGCTGCTGGGCTTCGAGCATGCGCTCGGTCATGTCCCGCAGGGCATCCGGGTTGTGCTGCTGCACAAACGCCCGGGTGTCCGGGTCGAGCAAGTAGGCATCCGCCAGCAACGCGTACTGGTGATCGTCGATCAGCGCGGTGGTGGCGTCGAACGCGAACAGATTGTCCACGGTGGCCGCCATTTCGAACGCGCCTTTATAGCCGTGGCGCTTCACCCCTTCGATCCACTTCGGGTTGGCCGCCCGGGCACGGATCACCCGGTTCAACTCTTCCTTCAGCGTGCGCACCTTCGGCAGGTCCGGCTGGCTGTGGTCACCATGATAGCTGGCGGCCTTGTCGCCGCTCAGGGTTTCCACGGCGGCGAGCATGCCGCCCTGGAATTGGTAGTAATCATTGGAGTCGAGCAAGTCATGCTCGCGGTTGTCCTGGTTCTGCAACACCGCCTGCACCTGGCTCAAGCGCTGGGCAAACTGTTCGCGGGCGGCGGTGCCTTCGTCGGAGCCGCCATAGGCGTAGCCACCCCAGTTCAAGTAGACCTCAGCCAGGTCTTCGCGGCTTTGCCACAAGCGCCCGTCAATTGCGCCCTGCACGCCGGCACCGTAGGCACCGGGCTTGGCGCCGAAGATCCTCCAACCCGCCTGTTTCGCGGCGGCCTCCTCATCCAGGCCCGAAAGGCGCAAGGCCTCACGCTCGCTGCGCACCTTGGCCGCCAGCGGGTTCAGGTCATCCGGTTCGTCCAGTGCCGCCACCGCCTGCACCGCCGCGTCGAACAGACGGATCAGGTTGGCGAACGCATCGCGGAAGAACCCCGACACGCGCAACGTCACGTCCACACGCGGCCGGTCCAGCAGGCTGATGGGCAGGATTTCAAAGTCATCCACCCGCTGGCTGCCCGTGGCCCACACCGGGCGCACGCCCATCAGTGCCATGGCCTGGGCGATGTCGTCACCGCCGGTGCGCATGGTGGCGGTGCCCCACACCGACAGGCCGAGCTGGCGCAGGTGGTCGCCGTGGTCTTGCAGGTGACGCTCCAGAATCAGGTTCGCCGACTGGAAACCGATGCGCCAGGCCGTGGTGGTCGGCAGGTTGCGCACATCCACCGAGAAGAAATTCCGCCCGGTGGGCAACACATCCAGGCGGCCCCGGCTCGGCGCACCGCTAGGGCCGGCGGGCACAAAACGCCCGCTCAAGGCATCCAGCAAGCCGCGCATTTCCGCCGGGCCGCAGGCATCCAGGCGCGGCGCGACGACAATGCGCAGGCTCTCGATCACCGACTTCACGTCCTCCCAGCCCGGCTCTTCAAGCTGTTCCACCGGCCCTTCCAGCGCCTGCTCGATCAGGCGGGCGGCATACAATTCGAGGCGTTCGCGGGTGTCGCCCGCGGTGCGCCACAACTGCGAGTCAATCTTCTGCATTACCAAGGGGCGGCGCCCGGTCCAGGGTTCGGCCAGGGCGCAATCCAGCGGGTCGAAGCCCAGCTCAAAAGCCTTGGCCAATACCCGCAGCAGGCTCGATTGCGGCCCGCGCCCATCACCCCGGGGGATGCGCAACAACGCCAGCAAGGTGTCGATGCGCAAGCGGCCTTCAGGTGACTCACCAAAGATGTGCAGGCCATCGCGAATCTGCGACTCCTTCAAGTCGCACAGATAGGTGTCCAGGCGCGGCAGCCAGATGGCGGCGTCGGTGTCGCTGTCGAGATTTTCGTCGAGGGCCAGTTCCTGGTCGATACGGGTTTCGCGCACCAGCTTGAGGATGTCCTTCTGCAACTCGCGGGCACGCCGTGGGTCGAGCAACTGGGCTTCGTAATATTCGTCGGCCAGTAATTCAAGGTCGCGCAACGGCCCGTAGGTTTCGGCGCGGGTCAGCGGCGGCATCAAGTGGTCGATGATCACCGCCTGGGTGCGCCGCTTGGCCTGGGCACCCTCGCCCGGGTCGTTGACGATAAACGGGTAGATATTCGGCAGCGGACCCAGCAGTGCGTCCGGCCAGCAGTTCTCGGAAAGCCCGACGCCCTTGCCCGGCAGCCACTCCAGGTTGCCGTGCTTGCCGACGTGAATTACGCCGTGAGCGCCGTAGGTCTGGCGCAACCAGAAGTAGAACGCCAGGTAGCCGTGGGGCGGCACCAGGTCCGGGTCGTGATAGACGGCGCTGGCGTCCACCTGATAACCCCGGGCCGGCTGGATGCCGACGAAGGTCAGGCCAAAGCGCAGGCCGGCGATCATCATGCGCCCGTCGCGGAACATCGGATCGGTGTGCGGCGTACCCCAGCGCGCCAACACCGCCTGGCGATTGGATTCGGGCAAGCGGTTGAACATCGCTTCATAGTCATCGAGCGCGAGGCTTTGATGGCACGGGCGCAGGTCGAGGCTGTCGAGGTCGTTGCTGATGCCGCCCAACAGCTCCTGAATCAACGCCGTGCCGCTCTGCGGCAACACGTCCGGCAACGGATAACCTTCGGTCTTCAAGGCCCGCAGGATATTCAACGCGGCGGCCGGGGTGTCGAGCCCCACGCCATTGCCGATACGCCCGTTCCGGGTCGGGTAGTTGGCGAGGATCAGCGCAATGCGCTTTTCGCCATTCGGCACCCGCGCCAGCTCGACCCAGCGCCGCGCCAGCTCGGCGACAAAGTCCATGCGTTCCGGCTGCGCGCGATAGCACACCACATCGGACTGGCTGCGCTCGCTGCGCCAGGCCAGGTCCTTGAAGCTGATGGGCCGGCTGATGATGC
This sequence comes from Pseudomonas yamanorum, assembly GCF_013386765.1. Taxonomy (GTDB): domain Bacteria; phylum Pseudomonadota; class Gammaproteobacteria; order Pseudomonadales; family Pseudomonadaceae; genus Aquipseudomonas; species Aquipseudomonas yamanorum_A. The sequence continues at coordinate 75,774 of NZ_JACARE010000056.1, read as the reverse complement.
GCCCGTCCAGTTCCGGCAACGCGATGTGCATCGCCAGGTCCCGTGGGCCGAGACCTTGCTCGCTGGCCTGCCAGCCGGGCTCGTTGTCCTGGGCGCAAATCGCCTGGATCACCGGAATGTTGCGGCGAAACGGCCGCAGGTGCGGCGCTTCGGGGCTGGATTGGGCAAAGCCGGTGGTGTTTAGAATCACCGAGGCGTGCACTTCGTCCAGCAGGTCTTCGACCACCGTCAGGCAGCCGGGCTCTTTCAGACTGGCCACCGCCATCGGCAACGGATTAAGACCCGCCGCCTGCAAGCGCTGGCAAAAAACATCGATAAAGCCGGTATTGGCCGCCTGCAGGTGAGAGCGGTAGAACAGCACCGCCGCCACCGGGAAACCAGGTTGCCAGTCCGCCTGCCAATCGTTGAGGCGGGCATTGGCTTTGTGCGGGTGATAAATCGCGGTACGCGGCAGGGTTTGCGGCTCGCTCCAGGGGTAATCGCGCCCCAGATAGCCGGCCGCCAGGCAACGATAAAAGTCCAGCGCGTTACCCAACCCGCCCTGGCGCAGGAAGTGCCAGAGCCGGTCACGTTCCTCGGCGCCCACGGTGCTCAGGCCGCTGAGTTCCGGGTCCGGGCGATCGTCCCCCGGCACCAGGATCAGCTGCACACCGCGCTCGGCCAGCTCAACCAGACGCTCGATACCGTACCGCCAATAACCAATGCCGCCGTGCAGCGAAATCAGGATGACCTTGGCGTGGCGCAGCACCTCGTCCACATACAGGTCGACCGAGGCATGGTTCTGCACCTGCATCGGGTTGGCCAGGCGCAGGCTCGGGTAATCCTCGGGCAACTGCTGAGCCGCTTCGGCCAGCAGCGCCAGGCTGGAATCACCGCTGCACAGGATCACCAGCTCGGCGGGGGTTTGGCCAAGGTCGGCAATGTTGTCATCCGAGACGAAACCGCCGGGCTGGGTCCTGAGCAGGTGCATGGGTTAAACGCTGAGGGCAGCGCGCAATTGCGCTTCGAGCAAGGCGGCGTCCAGTTCCTGGCCGATCAGCACCAGGTGCGTGGCGCGCGGCTCGTCGGTGCGCCAGGCGCGGTCGAAGTGCTTGTCGAAACGCGTGCCCACGCCCTGGATCAGCAGGCGCATCGGTTTGTTCGGGATCGCGGCGAAACCCTTGACCCGCAGGATGCCGTGTTTGACCACCAGTTGCGTCAGGGCGTCGAGCAGCAGGCTTTCGTCGGCCTGGGGCAGTTCGATGGAGATGGAGTCGAAGGCGTCGTGGTCATGCTCGTGGTTAAGGGGGTCTTCACCTTCGTGGTGATCGTGGTGGCTGTGGCGGCCGTCGATGTGCTCTTCGGAGCCGGCGCCCAGGCCGATCAATACGTCCAGCGGCAGGCGACCGCTGCTGGCTTCAATGACTTTTACCGCTGGCGGCAGCTCTTCGGCCACTTCCAGGCGCACACGGGCCAGGTCTTCAGGGCTGATCAGGTCGCACTTGTTGAGGATCACCAGGTCGGCACTGGCCAACTGGTCGGCGAACAGCTCGTGCAGTGGGGATTCGTGGTCCAGGTTCGGGTCGAGTTTGCGCTGGGCGTCGACCTGGTCCGGGAATGCGGCGAAGGTGCCGGCGGCCACGGCCGGGCTGTCGACCACAGTGATCACCGCGTCAACGGTGCAGGCACTGCGGATTTCCGGCCACTGGAACGCCTGGACCAACGGTTTTGGCAGGGCCAGGCCTGAAGTTTCGATGAGGATATGGTCGAGGTCGCCGCGGCGCGCCACCAGTTCGCGCATCACCGGGAAGAACTCTTCCTGGACGGTGCAGCACAGGCAACCGTTGGCCAGCTCGTAGACGCGGCCGTTGGCTTCTTCCTCGGTGCAGCCGATGGAGCATTGCTTGAGGATTTCACCGTCAATGCCCAGCTCGCCGAACTCGTTGACGATCACTGCAATGCGGCGCCCCTGGGCGTTGTCCAGCATGTGGCGCAGCAAGGTGGTCTTGCCCGAGCCGAGGAAGCCGGTAACGATGGTGACGGGGAGTTTGGCCAGTGTTTTCATCGGATGCCCTTTGGGGCGGGCATACGGGACGAGTGGCCCTGCGCGGGTGCGCAGAAGCAGAATTCGCCACCGGATCACCCCGCCCGGTTGAAGTAGAAAATCGGTTGCGAGGCAGGTCTCCTGGCTTGGGGCTTGCCGGCGATGAAGCCGGCGCTGGCTGCGCCTTCCCGCTTTGTTCAGGCAGTGGCGTGGCAGTCAGATAAACCCTTTACAGTTGCGGGGGCAGCCGCGGCATTGACCGCGTTCCCTTCTTAGCTTCGACCTGGGCCGAAGAACCTCGAACGTGCAAGGCTACGCAGTGCGCGGGGACGGGTCAATGTCCGAGCGCTTGGCGCGAAGCAGCGCCAGGCGCTCCAGCATGCCCTCGCTCGCTGCCGGCCCGGCTTGCACGCTGCATTGTTCAACGGGCACGCGCACGCCGCTACCGGCTTCCACCACCGCCACTTCCACCGGGCGCCGGGTTTCCCGGTCGACCAACTGCAGGCTTTCACCTTCGGTAGCGAAGTGGCGGTTGCCCCAGCCGATAAACGCCATGATCACCACGCGGAAATCCTCGCCCATAGGCGTCGGCACGTACTCGAAACGCGGCGGCCGCTCGCTGTATTGCCGGCGCGCAAGCAACCCCGCGTCCACCAGGCTGTTGAGCCGGCGCGTGAGCATGTTGGGGGCGATCTCCAGGCTCTGGGAAAACTCGTCAAAACGCCGCAAGCCTTGCAGCGCATCGCGCATGATCAGGATGCTCCACCACTCGCCTACCCTTTCCACTCCACGGGCTACCGGGCATTCGGCATTCACCAGCGACTTACGTTGCATTGCAGTTCCTCTGTGGGGCGACCCCGAAAATTTAAGCTGTTCGATGTTACTTTCATAATGATAGTTTCGTCGCAGCATTGCTACCAAACTGAAATTGCGGAGCTAAGCGATCATGAATAAGCGAATTGTTGTGACCGGCATGGGTGCAGTGACCCCGCTGGCAACCGGCGTGGAACAGACCTGGAAACGCTTGCTGGCCGGCGAGTCCGGCATCCGCCGGCTGCCCGAGGAATTGGTCGGGGACCTGGCAATCAGCATTGGCGGCCAGGTGTTGGGCCGTGATCAGGACCCACACGCAGGTTTCGACCCCGACAGCGTGATCTCCGCCAAAGAGCAACGCAAGATGGATCGGTTCATCGTATTTGCCCTCGCCGCTGCGCAGGAAGCCTTGGCGCAAGCCGGCTGGGCACCGCAAACCCCGGCGCAGCAAGAACGCACCGCGACCATTATCGCCTCCGGCGTGGGTGGCTTCCCCGCGATTGCCGAGGCAGTGCGCACCGCGGACAGTAAAGGGCCGCGCCGCCTGTCGCCATTCACGATTCCGTCCTTCCTCGGCAACATGGCCGCCGGGCATGTGTCGATCCAGCATCATCTGAAAGGCCCGCTGGGCTCCCCGGTCACCGCCTGCGCCGCCGGCGTGCAAGCGATTGGTGATGCCGCGCGGATGATCCGCGCCGGCGAAATCGACATCGCCGTATGTGGCGGCGCCGAAGCCTGCATCCACCGGGTCAGCCTCGGCGGTTTTGCCGCCGCGCGTGCGCTGTCCAGCGATTACAACGACACGCCGGCACTCGCCTCGCGCCCGTTTGATCAAGGCCGCGATGGATTTGTGATGGGCGAAGGCGCTGGCTTATTGGTGATCGAGGAACTGGAGCATGCGCTGGCCCGGGGTGCGACGCCGATTGCGGAGCTGGTGGGTTATGGCACCAGCGCAGACGCTTATCACATGACGTCGGGGCCGGAAGATGGCTCGGGTGCCCGACGGGCGATGGAGTTGGCGATTGCCCAGGCCGGGATCACACCGGCACAGATCCAGCACCTGAACGCCCATGCCACCTCCACGCCGGTGGGCGATAACGGCGAGCTGGCGGCGATCAATACGCTGTTCGGAGCAGACTCGACTGTCGCTATCAGTGCCACAAAATCGGCGACCGGCCACCTGCTGGGCGCGGCGGGCGGGATTGAGGCGATCTTCACCGTGCTTGCCTTGCGCGACCAGATTGCCCCGGCCACCCTCAACTTGGACAACCCCGACCCCGCCGCTGCCGGGCTGAACCTGATTCGCGGCACAGCCCGGCAGTTGCCGATTGAATACGCGATTTCCAATGGTTTCGGGTTTGGCGGCGTCAATGCCAGCGTGCTGTTCAAACGCTGGAGTTAAACCGGCGATTTGACGCCCATCGCCCGGCCATGCTCTCCTACACATCTTGTTTCGGGTGCCCTTCACAGGGTGAAACGGGAAACCGGTGAGTCATATGCTTTTATTCAAGGGCATGACGAGTCCGGTGCTGCCCCCGCAACGGTAAGCGAGCGAAGTGTCAGATCCACTGTGTCGTTACGGCATGGGAAGGCGATGCTTTCAGGCGATACATGCCCCTCGCAAGCCCGGAGACCGGCCCGAAAAAATCAGATAACAAACCCGCGGTGGGCGGGCGCTGTTCAAAACCCTGCGTGCCTGGCTCGCGGGGTTTTCATGCGCTCGTGCCACCCTGAAACCCAGAAGGGACGCGCCATGTCGATCATCACCAGCACCGCCTCTACCGCCAGCACCACCGCCACCCTCAGCCAACGCCTGACCGCCGCCATCGGCGCGTCGATCCTCGGCGCGTGCCTGGTGTATTTCGCCGGGTTCTCGCATATCGAAGCGGTGCACAACGCCGCCCACGATACCCGCCACAGCGCCGCGTTCCCGTGCCATTGAGACCTGTCGACATGATCAAGCGTATTGCGCAAACCGCAGGTTTCACCGGTCTTCTGGCCGCCTTGTTGCTGACCCTGCTGCAAAGCTTCTGGGTCGCTCCGCTGATTTTGCAGGCGGAAACCTTCGAAAACGCCCCGGCCGCCACCGAAGTGCATGAGCATGCCGGCGCCGCAGCCCACACCCACGATGCGCAAGCCTGGGAGCCGGAAGACGGCTGGCAGCGTGTGCTGTCCACCACTGGCGGCAACCTGGTGGTTGCAGTGGGCTTTGCCCTGATGCTTGCCGGCCTGTACACCCTGCGTGCGCCGACCCGCACGGCCCAAGGCCTGCTGTGGGGCCTGGCCGGTTACGCCACGTTCGTGCTGGCGCCGACCCTGGGTTTGCCGCCTGAATTGCCGGGCACTGCCGCTGCTGACCTGGCACAACGACAAATCTGGTGGATCGGCACCGCAGCCTCTACCGCCGCCGGTATCGCGCTGATAGTGTTCGGCCGCAATTGGCTGCTGAAAGTGCTGGGCGCGGCGATCCTGGCGGTGCCCCACGTGATTGGTGCGCCACAGCCGGAAGTCCACTCGATGCTGGCGCCAGAGGCGCTGGAAGCTCAGTTCAAGATCGCCTCGCAACTGACCAACGTGGCCTTCTGGCTGGCGCTGGGCCTGATCAGTGCCTGGTTGTTCCGCCGTAACCGTGATGGCCAGTATTCGGCATGATCCTCGCGGTTGGCCTGGGTTGCCAGCGGGGTTGTCCTGTCGACGCCCTGCTTGACCTGTTCAATGCCGCCCTTGCCGAGGGTGGCATTGAGCGCCAACGCATCAGCGCATTGGCCAGTATCGATCGCAAGCAGGATGAGCCGGGGTTGCTCGCACTGTCCCAGGCTCTGAAGCTGCCCTTGACGTTTTTTAATACGGCTCAACTGCTGCCTTATGAAGATCGACTGAGCCATAAGTCAGACACCGTTTTTACCCACACCGGCTGCTACGGCATCGCTGAAAGTGCCGCCCTGGCCCTGGCTGAACACCTGTCCCAGCGCCCTGCCACCCTGTTGATCACGCGCAAAAAAACCGCCCAGGCCACCTTTGCATTGGCTTGCGCCGGCTGAATTCCCGATAATCATCAGCTTCGATCATGAGCAATCTTCATCTGAAGGCCTGCTCGCGTGCTTTTTTTCACAGGAATGTATCCATGACTGTCTTTTTCATCGGCGCAGGCCCAGGCGACCCGGAACTGATTACCGTCAAGGGCCAGCGGCTGATTCGCAGTTGCCCGGTGATTATCTATGCCGGCTCGCTGGTACCGGCGGCGGTGCTTGAGGGGCATCAGGCGGAATTGGTGGTCAACAGTGCTGAATTGCATCTGGAACAGATCATCGAGCTGATCAAGACCGCCCACGGGAAAGGCCAGGACGTGGCGCGCGTGCATTCCGGGGACCCGAGTTTGTATGGAGCGATTGGCGAGCAGATTCGCCTGTTGCGGGAGCTGGGAATTCCTTTCCAGATCATTCCCGGCGTCACCGCCGTAGCGGCCTGTGCGGCGTTGCTGGAGGCTGAACTGACCCTGCCGGACATTGCCCAAAGCGTGATTCTGACGCGTTATGCCGACAAGACGGCGATGCCCGAGGGCGAGGCGTTCAGCAGCCTGGCGCAGCATGGCACGACCATGGCGATTCACCTGGGGGTGAATCATCTGGAGAAGATCGTGGCCGAGTTGTTGCCTCACTATGGCGCGGACTGCCCGATTGCCGTGGTGCATCGGGCGACCTGGCCGGATCAGGACTGGGCGGTGGGTACCCTGGGGGATATTGCCGGGAAGGTAGCGGCCAAGGGCTTTCGGCGTACCGCGCTGATTTTGGTGGGCCGGGTGTTGGCGAGTGACAGTTTCAGCGAATCCTCACTGTATCGAGCGGGCCACGCCCACCTCTACCGCCCCTGAAGAAACACAGTAAAAATGTGGGAGCTGGCTTGCCTGCGATAGTAGTGTGTCAGCCAAAGCATCCGACATTGACCCACCGCTATCGCAGGCAAGCCAGCTCCCACACTTAATGTAAACTGTCATGATTTTCGTGCAAACCACTGAATAAAAAGCATAAAAAAACGGCGCTCACGGGGCGCCGTTTTTTATGTCCGCAGCGAACGCCTTAGTAGTAAGCGTTTTCTTTCTGCGTATGGTCAGTCACGTCACGCACACCCTTGAGCTCCGGAACACGCTCCAGCAAGGTGCGCTCGATGCCTTCACGCAAGGTCACGTCCGCCTGGCCGCAGCCCTGGCAACCGCCACCGAACTTCAACACGGCAATCCCGTCATCCACTACGTCGATCAGGCTCACCTGACCGCCGTGGCTGGCCAGCCCCGGGTTGATCTCGGTTTGCAGGTAGTAGTTGATGCGCTCGTTGATCGGGCTGTCCGCATTGACATTCGGCACCTTGGCGTTCGGCGCCTTGATGGTCAGCTGGCCACCCATGCGATCGGTGGCGTAATCAACCACCGCATCGTCAAGGAACGCTTCACTGAACGCATCGATATACGCGGTGAAGCTTTTCAGCCCCAGCGCCGTATCTTCAGGTTTCTCTTCACCCGGCTTGCAGTAGGCAATGCAGGTCTCGGCGTACTGGGTGCCGGGCTGGGTGATAAAGACGCGGATGCCGATACCCGGTGTGTTCTGCTTCGACAGCAGGTCAGCCAGGTAATCGTGGGCGGCGTCGGTAATGGTTATGGCAGTCATGGAAACTCCTCACAGGCTTGCCGGCAGTTTACGCCAAATTATTACCGAGGTACAAAGTCCTAGTAATTTTGTCGGAAAAGACTTTCGCCCCTGCTCAAAGGTTTTCATAGCGGTTCATATCCAGCACACCCTCTTCCACCGGCGTGGTTTCGCGGATGTACTGCGACAAGTCGTGAAAATACTGCCAGAACAACGGGTGACTGCGGCGAATGCCCCAACGGTCGACAATCTTCTCGAAACGATTGGCGTCCTTGGCATTCTCCATGGCGGCGACAAACGCCGGCACCTGCTCCGCCGGGATGTTGAACATGAAGTTCGGGTAGCTGCTCAGCACGCCGGGGTAGAGGGTCACGGTGTCCAGGCCCGGTTGATAGCGATAAGCCTCACCCAGCATGAACGCCACGTTGCTGTGGGCGCGGTTGCGCAACAGGCTGTACATCTCACGCTTGCCGCTACGCGTCTCGATGCGCAGCATGGTCGCTTCCGGCAACTGGTCGATCACCTTGAGCCCCGCCGCCGGGCGGTTGGTCAGGCGGCTCAGGGCCTGTTCGGCGTCCTGCAGCGCCGGGTCGATACCGGGGCGCGAGCAATAGGCGCTGACGCAGCGGTTGATCGGGTCCGGGCTGGCATTCAAGTCGCCGTAACGGGCCAGCAACTGGTTGGCAAAGTCACGCTTGGGGTCTTTTTCATCGAGCTTGAGCCCGGTGGGTTTGTCGTCGTCAATGGCCTCGTAGTCCAGCCACAGCTTGACCTTGCCGCTGTTCTGGTACCAATCGTCGAGGAAATCGTCCCGGGAATCCGCCGGCATCAAGCGCAGGAAGTTCTGCTCGGCGCCGTTGCGGATCAGGTCGAAATACAGGCGCGTCTGCGCTTGGTGGGAGACGTTGCCGAACACGTCGAAATTCACTGCCAACTGGTAGTAGGTGCGTTCCAGCAGCGGATAGTCGAACAGCCACATCGTCTGCGGCACTTCGCCAATCAGGCCCTTGGTCACCGACGCACTGTCAAAGTGGCGAAAGATCGTCAGCAGCGCGTTGTCATTGCCGGCCCACAGGCTCGACCAGCTTGGCGGCGGCACGTCGGCGTAACTGTCACGGCGAAGCGCTTCGTACTCATTGCGCTTGTCGCGGTATTTGATCCAGAGGCTGAGCACGCTGCCCACATCATCAATTTGCCCTGGCATCGCCAGCAGCGGCGTGGCCTGGCCGCGGTAGCGGGCATCGGTGATGTACAGGTCGTGGTCGGGGTCCTGGAACAAGGTCCAGAAGTTGTCGCGGATCACGTCCGTGGCGATTTGGCCCCGGCATACCGGCCCGCGAATAAAGGTGCGCACGAAGTATTCGGCGTTATCCAGCATGAACTGGTAGCGCGCCTTGGCCGGAATCGCTTCAAACGTCTCGAACGGGTTGGCCCGGCGGCCCGGCCCGTAACCCGGCAAGGCGTGCACCTGCCAGTCGTCGGTGTAGAACAGCGACTTGATCCGGGCCATTTTCTCGGCACTGAACGGATAGGTGATGTGGGTCTTGTGCACGATCACGCCCTGCACCGGCCACAGGCGGTAGTAGATCTGGGTGCCCGGGTCGTCGTTGGGGCGGCGGGTATTGATCAGGTCGATCGGCTGGCCGCTGGGTGTACGCGAACGTACCCACTGGAAGAAATGCCCCGGTTCGCCACCTTCAAAGTAGATGTGGGCCAGGAACAGATGCTCGAACAACCAGCGCGCCACCAGGCTTTCCCGGGCGCCGGGCTGGTTGAACAGGTTTTCCCATTGCTGCACCTGCAGGGCTTCCTTGGCGCTCGGCGCCAGGCCTTGTTCGTCGATCGGGGCACCTGAGGCCAGCCAGCGTTGCAACGTCTGGTATTGCTGGTCGGTCAGGCCGGTGACCGCCAGCGGCATGCCTTCCTTGGGGTGGCTGCCAGCGTAGGCGTTGAACTCGCCCGGCATCGGGCAGGTGTTTTCGCGGTTCAGGCCCAGCACGATGTCGTCGGGCAGCTTGGCGTTGGGCTGCAAGGGCGCGTTATGCCCCAGCTCCAGCATCCGCGCCATCAGCGCGGCCTGGCTGCCCTGGGCGTCGAGCACCGAGTAGAAACCCTTTTGCTGCCAGGCCGCCTTGCCAAAGGCGTCATAGAACAAGCGCGTCGGCTGGCTGGCCTGGCTGCGTTCGCCGTCGTACACCGGCACTTTGGTCGCGCCACGTGCGGCCCCTTCGGCGCTGCCCAGGTTGAGCTGGCAGGCCGAGTCATAGCAGGCGTGGCAGGCCACACATTTCTCGGTGAAGATCGGCTGGATATCACGGGTATAAGAGATCGCCGGAGCGGGACCTTCTGCCTGTGCGGTGAGGGCGAACAGCGCAAACGCGGCGCTGACGATGAGGCGAAGTGACATGTTCCCGGTCCCGATTCAATGCGTGCAGTAAAAAATCCTACGCAATTCTACCGACCTGCAGCCCTCACCAACATGAGCGATATTCATGCAAAACCTGCACATGCTCTAAAAGCGCACAGGTTTGTTATGATCTTCGCCCTCCGTAATACCTGACCAGAGTAGTCCCATGCCCGATCGTAGCGCTCGTCTGCAAGCCCTCCACCAAGCCCTCAAGGAACGCATCCTGATCCTCGACGGCGGCATGGGCACGATGATCCAGAGCTATAAACTGGAAGAGCAGGACTACCGTGGCAAACGCTTCGCCGACTGGCCGAGCGACGTCAAGGGCAATAACGACCTGCTGGTGATCACCCGTCCGGACGTGATCGGCGGCATCGAAAAAGCCTACCTGGATGCCGGCGCCGACATCCTGGAAACCAACACCTTCAACGCCACGCGCATTTCCATGGCCGACTACGGCATGGAAGAGCTGGCCTACGAGTTAAACGTAGAAGGCGCACGCCTGGCGCGCAAGATCGCCGATGCCAAGACCCTGGAAAACCCGGCCAAGCCGCGTTTCGTCGCCGGCGTGCTCGGCCCTACCAGCCGTACCTGTTCGCTGTCTCCCGATGTGAACAACCCGGGCTACCGCAACGTGAACTTCGATGAACTGGTGGAAAACTACACCGAGGCCACCAAAGGCCTGATCGAAGGCGGCGCCGACCTGATCCTGATCGAAACCATTTTTGACACCCTCAACGCCAAGGCCGCGATCTTCGCGGTGCAGGGCGTGTTCGAGACGTTGAACGTCGAACTGCCGATCATGATCTCCGGCACCATCACCGACGCCTCCGGCCGTACCCTGTCGGGCCAGACCACCGAAGCGTTCTGGAACTCGGTCAGCCACGCCAAGCCGCTGTCCGTGGGCCTCAACTGCGCCCTGGGCGCCAGCGAGCTGCGCCCGTACCTGGAAGAGTTGTCGAACAAGGCCAACACCCACGTTTCCGCGCACCCGAACGCCGGCCTGCCCAACGAGTTCGGCGAGTACGACGAACTGCCGTCGGAAACCGCCAAGGTCATCGAAGAGTTCGCCCAGAGCGGCTTCCTCAACATCGTCGGCGGCTGCTGCGGCACCACCCCGGGCCACATCGAAGCCATCGCCAAGGCCGTGGCCGGTTATGCGCCGCGCCCGATCCCGGACATCCCCAAGGCTTGCCGCCTGTCGGGCCTGGAACCGTTCACGATTGATCGCAGCTCGTTGTTCGTCAACGTCGGCGAGCGCACCAACATCACCGGCTCCGCCCGCTTCGCCCGCCTGATCCGCGAAGACAACTACACCGAAGCCCTGGAAGTCGCCCTGCAGCAGGTGGAAGCCGGCGCCCAGGTGATCGACATCAACATGGACGAAGGCATGCTGGACTCGAAGAAGGCCATGGTGACCTTCCTCAACCTGATTGCCGGCGAGCCGGACATCTCCCGCGTCCCGATCATGATCGACTCCTCCAAGTGGGAAGTGATCGAAGCCGGCCTCAAGTGCATCCAGGGCAAGGGCATCGTCAACTCCATCAGCATGAAGGAAGGCGTCGAGCAGTTCATTCACCACGCCAAGCTGTGCAAGCGTTATGGCGCTGCGGTGGTGGTGATGGCGTTCGACGAGGCCGGCCAGGCCGACACCGAAGCGCGCAAGAAAGAAATCTGCAAACGCTCCTACGACATCCTGGTGAATGAAGTCGGCTTCCCGCCGGAAGACATCATCTTCGACCCGAACATCTTCGCGGTGGCCACCGGTATCGAGGAGCACAACAACTACGCCGTCGACTTCATCAACGCCTGCGCCTATATCCGCGACGAGCTGCCGTATGCACTGACCTCGGGCGGCGTGTCCAACGTGTCGTTCTCGTTCCGCGGCAACAACCCGGTGCGTGAGGCGATCCATTCGGTGTTCCTGCTGTATGCGATCCGCAACGGCCTGAGCATGGGTATCGTCAACGCCGGCCAACTGGAAATCTACGACCAGATCCCGGCCGAACTGCGGGACGCGGTGGAAGACGTGGTGCTCAACCGCACCCCGGAAGGCACCGACGCCCTCCTCGCCATTGCCGACAAGTACAAGGGCGACGGCAGCGTCAAGGAAGCCGAGACCGAAGAATGGCGCGGCTGGCCGGTGAACAAGCGCCTGGAACACGCGCTGGTCAAGGGCATCACCACCCACATCGTCGAAGACACCGAGGAATCCCGGCAGTCGTTCGCGCGCCCGATCGAAGTGATCGAAGGCCCGCTGATGTCCGGCATGAACATCGTCGGCGACCTGTTCGGCGCCGGCAAAATGTTCCTGCCCCAGGTGGTGAAATCCGCCCGGGTGATGAAACAGGCCGTGGCCCACTTGATCCCGTTCATCGAGCTGGAAAAAGGCGACAAGCCGGAAGCCAAGGGCAAGATCCTGATGGCTACGGTAAAAGGCGACGTGCACGACATCGGCAAGAACATTGTCGGCGTGGTGCTGGGTTGCAACGGCTATGACATTGTTGACCTGGGCGTGATGGTGCCGGCCGAGAAAATCCTGCAGGTGGCCAAGGAACAGAAGTGCGACATTATCGGGCTGTCCGGCCTGATCACCCCGTCCCTGGACGAGATGGTGCACGTAGCGCGCGAGATGCAGCGCCAGGATTTCCACCTGCCACTGATGATCGGCGGCGCCACTACCTCCAAGGCCCACACGGCGGTGAAGATCGAGCCCAAGTACAGCAATGACGCGGTGATCTACGTCACCGACGCCTCCCGCGCCGTGGGCGTGGCGACGCAGTTGCTGTCCAAGGAATTGAAGCCGGCGTTCGTTGAAAAAACCCGCCTGGAATACATCGACGTACGCGAGCGCACCTCCAACCGCAGCGCTCGCACCGAGCGCCTGAGCTACCCGGCCGCGATTGCCAAGAAGCCGCAGTTCGACTGGAGCACCTACGCTCCGGTCAAGCCGACGTTTACCGGCTCCAAGGTGCTGGACAATATCGACCTGAACGTTTTGGCCGAGTACATCGACTGGACGCCGTTCTTTATCTCCTGGGACCTGGCCGGCAAATTCCCGCGCATCCTCACCGATGAAGTGGTGGGCGAAGCCGCCACCGCGCTGTACGCCGATGCTCGGGAAATGCTCAAGAAGCTGATCGACGAAAAACTCATCAGCGCCCGCGCGGTGTTCGGCTTCTGGCCGACCAACCAGGTGCAGGACGATGACCTGGAAGTCTACGGCGACGACGGCCAGCCGATTGCCAAACTGCACCACCTGCGCCAGCAGATCATCAAGACCGACGGCAAGCCGAACTTCTCCCTGGCCGACTTCGTGGCGCCCAAGGACAGCGGCGTGACCGACTACATCGGTGGCTTCATCACCACCGCCGGCATCGGCGCCGAAGAGGTCGCCAAGGCTTACCAGGACGCTGGCGACGACTACAACTCGATCATGGTCAAGGCCCTGGCCGACCGCCTGGCCGAAGCCTGCGCCGAGTGGCTGCACCAGCAGGTGCGTAAAGAGCACTGGGGTTACGCCAAGGACGAAGTGCTGGATAACGAAGCGCTGATCAAGGAACAGTACAGCGGTATCCGCCCTGCCCCGGGCTACCCGGCGTGCCCGGATCACACCGAGAAAGCCCAGCTGTTCCAACTGCTGGACCCTGAAGCCCGCGAGATGCAGGCCGGCCGCAGCGGCGTGTTCCTCACCGAGCACTACGCGATGTTCCCGGCAGCGGCGGTCAGCGGCTGGTACTTCGCCCACCCGCAGGCGCAGTACTTTGCCGTGGGCAAGATCGACAAGGACCAGGTGGCGAGCTACACCGCCCGCAAGGATCAGGACCTGAGCGTGACCGAACGCTGGCTCGCGCCAAACCTGGGTTACGACAACTGATCGACACAAGGGGGCGGCGCCCTGCCGCCCCCGGCCCCCTTCAGGTTTACAGACCCATCGCCGTGCGCTCGCGCGCCGTCAATTGCAGCGCCAGCGCCTTCTCCTCTTGGATTCGCTGCGTGTCCAAGGCCACCGAGGCTGCCAGATACGCCGGATTCAGGTCCGAATGCTGCGCTTCGAGTGCCTCAACTCTCGCAGCGTGCCCACTGGCCATCGCTGAAAACTCGGCGGGGTGCTGCCGCTTCAGGTAATCCACCCAATAGTCACGGGTCACCAACTTGTCGGTGAACGCGGGTGTGTTTTCACCGGCGATGATGCGGGTGTAGGCGCTGTCAATGTCCGCGGGTGTCACTCCGGAAAAGTTTTCGTAAATCATGGTGGACGGCTGCCGGGGCAGTTCCAGCCGTTGCGCCAACCGGATGCGATAGGCCAGGCGCACTTCCGCCTGGTCGATACCCGGGTGCTGCCTGATGGCGGTCTCCGCCGTGGCTTCGACTTCTTCCAGACGAATAATGCTTCTGGCCAGCCTGAAAAGGCCGAGGCCTTCCTGCCCAGGGGAAACCGTCTGGAGCACCTTGAACTCATAAGCCCTCACTTCAAGATCGCTGAACAACAAGATCCAGCCATCACCACAGGTCACCTGTTCGATCGAGGCGCGCGCCCGGAGAAACAACGCGTCTCTCAAGTCGGGCTGTGCATGCGCGCCCTCCAACACGTCCCACACCCGCCGGGTAAGCTCGGCACGGTCTACCTCGTAGTCCTTGGCGTGCCTCAACTGGGAAATGATCTGGAAAAAGTCGGCGCTACCCTCGGCGGCCTTGAGCTCATCCCAGATGGCATGTTTTTCCGACTCGGCAGGCACGCCGTTAAACCACTGGTCTTTCTGCTCCTGCGGCGGCTGCTGCTCCGGGTGTGCCTCGTCATCGGGGCCATTGCCATTGGCTTCATCATCGTTTTCATAGCCATCCAGCAAGCGGTCGATCTCTTCCTCGGTAAACCCCAGGCCGTGGCCGGTGTCGAGCAAATAGTCGTGCAGTACCCGAAGGTCACCTTCCAGCAGCAGGTTATCCGACAGGTTGATCCCCGCCATCAAGGCCAGGTGTTCGGGATACCAGGCATCGGCGGGCACGCTCTCGATCTGATTGTTACTCAGGTTGAGGCTGCGCAGGCGCGGGGCCTCCAATACGCCCACCGGCCAGTCCACCAGGATGTTGCCATGCAGGTCGAGGGTTTCCAGCTGTGGCAGCCGGGAGATGTCCAGGCCGCTGAGGGAGTTTGCGCTCAGGTCCAGCCACTCCAGGGCCGGCAATTCATTGAGCGTCGCCTGCAGCTCGGCAAGGCCCCACACGTTATTGTGGCCAGCCTCCAGCCGGGTCAGTGCCGACAACTCGCTGACCGCCTCCGGCAAGCGACTAAGGCCGTTGTGACTGAGGATCAGGCTGCGGACCTGGGGAAATGCGCGCAGAAACTCGTTGGAACCCTGCTCCGTGAGTTTCACCGCACTCAGGTTCAGCGTCGTGACATGCGCGAAGTGCGGCGCCACCGGCGGAAGATCCCCAAGGTACAGATCGGACAAGTCCAGCAACTGGCGCCCGGTTTCAGGCTCGGTGCGCAGGTTGTGCCGCCAGCTGTCCAGCAGCCGGTCCGCCGCCCGTCGCCGGTCGACGGCGCTCACCCAACCGCCGCCCTCGCGATAGGCGCGAATATCAATCCAGTCATTCAATTGCCTGACGAGCGCCTGATGCTGCGCGCTCCACTGCGTCAACCGGGCCTCAAGGTCGAGGCTGCTCAGCCCCGACGCGCTGAGGTCTGCAATGCGCTGTACGGCTCGTGCATCGCTCAAGGCCGGATCGAGTCGTTGCATCCTGACCGCCGCCGTCAACGACGCCTCGCCACCCGGCGAATCCAGGGGCAGTGCTATCAGCAGGTCGGGATTGTCCCTCACCTCCAACGGAAAATATTCAGGGTCGCCACCGGTACGGCCCTCTGCAAGCAAGTGACGAGGAATGCCCAGGACTGAATCGTTCTCCGGGCGCGAGGCCAGGTGGCGTTGCAGCTCGGTAAGCGCCGTGGACGAAGACTGCAGGGTAAAACCTTGCAGGTCGGCAAGCGCCTGGGGCCCCAGGCGACACCCTCGCAGGTTGGTGCCGCGCATCAATGGATCATGCCCGACGAGCGCCGCGCCGGGCACTTGGGTAATCGCGCTGTGGCTCATGTCCAGCCTGCGCAGGTGGGGCAAATCCAGCACTCCCGTGGGCCAGGCCGTGATACCGGTATGGCTCAAGTCCAAACCGCGCAACTGAGTCAGGCCGCTTACGTCCAGTTGACCAACGCGGTTGTGCGCCAGGCTCAGCTCCTGAAGGCTGGCCAGGCCGCTCAACTGCTGTTGCATGACCGGGGTCAGGGTCAGTTGGTTATGAGTAAGGTCCAGGTGTTCAAGCCCGCGCAGTTCTGTCAGCCTTGCCGGCAAGGTCGCCAAATTGTTGCGCCCCAGGCTCAGCCGGTTGAGCTGCGTAAAACGCGCCAGCACGCCGTCCAGCGCCTCGACGGTGGCACGAACACCGTCCAGGTTCAAATGGTGCACATGGGCGAAACCTTGCGTCGGCAACCGCGGAAAATCCCCCAGCACGCCTCCCGACAAATCCAACGTGTTAATCCGCGGATTGATCGCCGACGACGGGCCTGGCTGGGCATCACTCCCCGTGCGCCGGTCGAGCCCTTCGCGCCAGCACTCCAGCAGATTTTCCGCCGCTCGCTGACGGTAAAAAAAGTCCACTTGTCGGCGGTCGACCCGCAACTCACGGGTCTTCCAAGCCTCCAGTTCGTCAACCAGCGCAGTGTGCTCGTTACGTAATGCATTGACCCCTAGCACCCGCTCACGTGGCGACACCCCCAACCCCTTGAACGCTGCCGTCATATCCTGGAACGACGACACCCCGCCGAACCTCAACGCGCGAAGACTGCCCTCGCCATAACCCTGTGCCAAGCGCTCTTCATCCACCAGATGCGCCGGATGGTCGTGCAGGTAGTCAAACACCCGCAGGAAGTCCCGGGCTTCAAAGGTTGGCCAGTTCAGATGCAACCCCCGCCACACACGTTCCGACCCTTGAAACAAGGCCTCGGGCAACCTGTTGATGCGGGTGCCCGACAGATTCGTCCATACCAGCCGCTCCAGACTCGCGAGCCCTTCTGGAAAGGTCGCCAGGGAACCGGAAACGTTCAGTGTCTCCAGGTTTGGCAGGCTGCTCACGTCCAGGCTCTCCAGGGCGCCACAGAGACTCAGCGTCTCCAACTGCGGCATGCCATTGAGCACCGGCTCAAGCCCGTTGGCAAAATTCAGCGCGTCCCCATCAATCGACAAACGGGTGATGTTCGGCAAGTTGCGCAAACGCTCGCCCACCGCGCCCAGCTCGGCCTGCGCTACATAGAGGTCCAATTGCCGTAGCCCGGGAAATTGCTGGAACAAGGCGCTGCCGTTTTCGCCGAGCATCGCCGGGCCTTGCAGACGCAAGGCGTACACATGGGAAAAGTCTGCCTGCAAGGTCGGCAAGCGGATTCCCCACTGCAGGTTCAACCGGGCATGGGGGCGAATCCCGCGATACAAATTTTGCCGCCAGCACGCGATAAGGTCCTCGGCCAATTGCCTGCGCCTGGCGGCCAGATGCTGCGGCTCGCCCACCGCCCGCGCCCACTCATCCAGGGTCGCCCGCAGGCCGTCAAATTCACGCTGGCGAGTGGTCAACAGGTGGAACACTTGCTGTGTCGTCTCGCCGCCCCCCAGGCGACCCAGTACAAAACGACTGGCCTGCTCATCGCTGAGGTCGGGATACAGGTCACGCACCCTGGCAACCAGTGATGCATCAGCGGCAAAGGCGTCACCGCGGCCCGTCATTGCATAGCCCGGGCGCCCGCCCGGCAGGCGCCATTTGGGTCTGAAGCGAGCGATCCGCTGCTTGAGAAATTCGCTCATTTGCTTGCGATGACTCAGCCCATGCTGTGCCAGTAGCCGTTGCAGCTCGGCATCCTGGCTCACCAGCGGCACACCCAGCTCTCGCCGTGCGGCATCAGGTAGTGCGTGCATGATTGATTGAAACCAGTTACGGCTACCGGGCACCTTGCCGTTAAGCTCTGCGCCGTTCGCGTCGCAGGCCTGAAAGGTATCGCCGTCCTTGACCAGGTACCTGCGCACGGGCGCCGAGTCCGGGCCGATGCTGTCCAGCACCCGCCCCCCGATGCTGTCGGCGCGCACCTCCAGCCGCAGGTTCCCCGGCCATCCCGGCAAACGCTCCAGGCTGTGCAGCGCCAGCCGGTCACTGTCTGCACCGGCCAGCGCCTCACGCTGCATACCGGCAATGGCCCGGCTCAGGCGTACTTGCTGGGCTACGCCACGCGCGAGGTTGTCCAGCCGCGCCGGCACGCGGCCCTGAGTGCGGATTTGCAGGCGATCCTGCTCGCTGGCCTGGGCCAACACCTCGGCCATCGCGTCCCTGGACAACATGGGAAACCGGCGTGCAAGCCACTCACTATCGGGCAGACCGGCTTGCATGGGACGGGACAAACTATCGAACAAAGCCTTTTTGCGCTTCTGCGCAAAATCCGCCAGGCGCCCGTTGAAGGCCTGTTCTTTGCTCCCGCTCGTAGCGTTCGCCTGGCTGCCCAACAGTTCAGCCGTTTCATCCTCGCCAAGATCAGCCAACACGTGTTGAGGCAGCTTGCCTTTGCGCAGCTCACCCCGGGTAATCTTGATCGAGGCCCGCACATCCGCCGCCGATGCACGGCTGCCATACACCCGGGAGCGTCCCCAGGGCTCCGGCCCCTCGAACACTTCCAGTACCCGGCCCACCGGCCAGCGCGGCATTTCGACCACCAGTGGCAGGACATGTTCGTAGTGCCGGCCCAGCCCGGCGCCACTGCGAATCCGGGCGACCAGTTCATCCACTTCCTGGTCGCCCCTGAACTGCCTCAACGTGTCGGCCAGTGGCGCCGGCAAGGGCAAACCATCGATATGGATCTTGCGCAATGCCTCGTCGGACACACCGCTGATATCGCCAATGGTCGCCAGTGTTTCGTCGGAGAAACCCAGGGTGTCGTGCCCCAGGCGTCGCAGCAGGGTCAGGCGTTCCCAATCCCGTGGCCGCTCATGCACTGCGCGCCAGGCCCCGGCGTGGTTACTGTGCAACTCCGGTTGGTAGGCGTTGGGATTATCGGGGTGTTTGATTCGCCATTTTTTCAGCCGGGAATCAAAACCTTTTTCGTACACACCATCACCGATACGCACGTAGATCTTGCCCTCCACCTCGTACTGGCCTTGGGCATTGGGCAGGAGGTCCGGGTCCAGTACCACGTCACTGCGATAGGGCTCCAGATCGGGCTTCCACAACCGGGCTTCACCGCTGGGCAACTTGACCGGCACCAGGCCGTCCACCCATTTCGAGACCTGGATCACCGGCTTGCGGGCGGCCAGCGCACCTGCCGTCCCCAGCGTTGCCATGAAGGCCACATTCAGCGCCACCGACTCCAAATGGCCCCAGGCTGCGTCCAGGTCGCCCTCTTTCCACGATTCGATGCCGTGGTACACCTCCAGCCCCAACTGAATCGCAGTGACAGCCAGCATCACCTCGCCCAACCCCGGCACGAAGAACGCCGCCACGTTCAACAGGTTCATACCCAGGCTCAACCAATGCTCATGACGTTCCTGGGCCGCCTTGCGGTCTGCTTCAGCGGTCGGTACCGCGAGCTTGAGGGCATCGTCCTTGAGGCGCTGGACGTGCTTTTCGTAGAGGTCGCCAAACAGCTCGCCGCTGATGGGTGTTTGCCGCAGGTTCAAGCTGATCTGTTGGTCGTAGACCTGTTCATACAAGCCTTTGGTGGCATTCCATTGATAGGTATGGAGCCTGTCTTTCAGGCGTTTCAGAAAGGCCGGCGCATCACCTTGCGGTACGCGGCTGGCCAACAAGCGTTGATAACCCGATGAGCGCAAGTTGATTGCCAGGTCCTTTTCAAACGCCTGCATCGATGGGTATTCCTTGAGCGGGTACAGCGGTGCTCCGGGAATCCAGGCCACAAAACGTCCGAAAGTGGGGGGACTTGTCAGCAGGTCGATCGCGCTTGCCACCGGTGTCAGGAGCGCACTCCAGCCCAAGGCTTTGGCGGCGTCACCGTCAGCCCCGACGCCCGGGCCAATCAATACCACCTCCCCCAAAGGGCAGCCCAGCACTGAGAGTTGGCTGTAGCCCACGGGGCGATCGTCCAGTGTGAGGCCGCCGGTGCCGGCCAGCAGCTTGAGCAGCACGGCGTAGAACGACTCGCTCACCTCCTGCTTGATGCGCGCGGTGTGCAGTCGCACGGCCAGCAGGTCCTTTTGTGCCTGGATCATCCGGGCCCGCACTTGAGGTGCAGTGTCCGGGGCGTCGAATATCTGCTTCAGATGGTCCTGGTATTGCCGGCCCAGGTCCAGGGTGCGGCACAGGGTCGAGAAGTCCTGCGGCGGGATCGGCAACTTTTCGGTGTAGCGATAGCGCGCCGGCCATCCTCCGCGACTGAACTCACCGTAATCGGTCACCAGCGCATCGACGGGGGCAATGGCGCTGGTTTCGCCCAACGCCACCTCGGAAAAATCTTCATTGCCCTCAAAGTTCAACAGCGCGGCCTGAAGCAGCGTGTGCTGCACGGGGGCCTGGCGATAACGCAGGTAGAACAGTGCGTTTTTATGGGCGTCCGGGGCCTGCCCGAAGCGTTCGCTCAAGGCTTTCAACAACAGTGGCTCGGCAAATTCCGTCGGTCCCTTGAGCAGTTTCATGCACTTTGCCAGTGCCAGGTTGGAAGCGTGACTGCGCTGCTGACTGACGCTCAGGGCCACGCGCAGCGCCGCCGGTGCATGCGTCAGCCACGCCGGGGGCGGGCCGGCAGGGACGCGGCCGGGGAGCAAACCGCCCCGCAGGCGGCGGATATCCGCGCCGGCACTGTGGGCCACCCACAAGGGTAAACGTTGCTTGATCAGGGCTGTATGCAGGCCCTCTTCCGGCGCGGGGGTTGAAATGGTCATGGGTGACTCCTGGTGACTCTGGTTGAGGAGTCCCAGTACAACGAGCGCGCTGCCACCCAAGGCAGTAGATAGCTATGGACCGGTGTTTTGCCGGAACTTGACTATCCTGTGGGGAGCATCGGTCTTGTCACCACGAGCTGAGGGCCATATGGACGACTCCAATAACAAGCCACCCACCTTCTGGCAAATGCTCCACAGCGTCATGGCGGCGGCCTTCGGCGTACAAAGCGGGAAGAACCGCGCCCGCGACTTTACCCACGGCAAGCCCAGTCACTTTGTGCTGCTGGGCATTCTGTTCACCGCGATCTTTGCCTTGACGCTGTTTGGCATCGTCCAGTTGGTATTGCACTTGGCCGGCGTTTGAACGCGCTCAGTGCATCAGTAGTTGCAGGCTGAACGGGTAACGGTAGGCGGCGGGCTTGCCCTGGGCCGACAAGGCGCGGAAGTCGACGCCGTAGGCCTGGCTGGCATTGATCTGCAACAGGCGGCGCGCCAGCTCCGGGTCGATCAACTGAAACAGGTCCAGCGTGCGTTCGCGCCCGCCATACTTGGCGATATCCAGGCCCCTGGCATCGTCGTGCAACAACACCATCGCCCATCCACCTACGGTGAAATGCCCGGCCACCAGCACGCTTAAACGGCCATCGAGCCGCGCCTGCAACACCTCGGGCGAACTGTTGACCGCGCTGAACAACACATCCCGGCCCGGCGTACGCCCGCTGTCTTGCAACGCCGCCATGGCACCCAGGGCCATTTCATCATTGGCCGACCACACCAACGCCGTCTGCGGGTAACGCTTGAACAGTTGCCTTGCCTGCTCGAAGGCTCGCTCGCGACTCCATTCGCCATACACCAACTGGCGCAGGCGCACTTGCGGATGGTCCGCCAGGGCACGCTGTAAACCCCGCTCGCGCAATTGTGCTGCCGGTGTGGTCTTGGCACCGGAGAACGCCAGCAGGTCGATGGTCTGGCCGGGCGCGACCGGCCCGTGCTGACGCAGCAACTGCGTGAGCATCAGGTAGCCCGCCTGTTCGTCGTTGGCCACCAGGCTGCCGATCCAGTTGGGGTACTTGCCTGCGTCGAGCAACTCGATCTGGTCGGCGGTCAGGGCGTTATTGACGATCAGCAGCTTGACCCCGCTGCCCTGGGACAGACGCAGGATCTGCGGGGCGATGTATTGCTCATTCACCAGCACCAGATAGTCCGGACGCTCAGGACCTTGCAGTGCCTCGCGGGCCTGAAACAACGTGGTGTCGGGGTTGCGCTCGGAATAGCGCACACGCAAATCCAGGCCGAGGTCCCTGGCGGCGGCCTGCATGAATTGTGCGTAGCTGACCCAGAAGGTCTCATTCGAATTGCCAGGGTTGAGAAACACCACCGACGTCGCCTGGGCGATGGCCCAGAACGGCGTGCTCAGCACCAGCAAGCACTTGCAGAGAACCTTCAACATCGTTGCCTGAGCCCTTCGGAATGACCGCCCATGATAATGGCTATGGGCCGGTCAATCTCGATTAATTGCCGACTGTCCGACAATCCGGCTCGGGTAACGTCCGTTTATTGATGGCTGACCCAGAACACGGCAGTGGAAACCACCAGGATAATCAAGAACAGAATCGCCCAGGCATCGACACTGCTGTCACTTTTGCGGGCTTTGGTCGGATTGCTCATAGCATCGCCTCTTGTCGGTTTTATAGGTGATTGCATAAAGACACGAGCACAGTAAAGTTCATGATTGCCCGCATGACAAATGTGGGTATCACGATAACGGTTCTCATTAGTCAATTTGGTTATTTGCATATACTCAAACATCACTTTTGCGCATAAACGCAAACTGGTATCGTGCGCCGGCTCCGTTGGGAGTGCGCGGCCGTGCGCGCAGATTTGCCGAGAACAGGACCTATATGTACGTATACGACGAATACGATCAGCGCATCATCGAGGACCGCGTCAAGCAGTTCCGTGATCAGACCCGACGCTATCTGGCAGGTGAACTGAGCGAAGAAGAGTTCCGCCCTCTGCGCCTGCAAAATGGCCTTTATGTTCAGCGCTTTGCGCCGATGCTGCGGGTTGCCGTGCCTTATGGCCAACTGACTTCCCGTCAGACGCGCATGATGGCCAAGATTGCCCGCGACTTCGACAAGGGCTACGCCCACATCAGTACCCGCCAGAACGTCCAGTTCAACTGGCCGGCCCTGGAAGACGTGCCGGACATCCTGGCTGAACTGGCCACCGTGCAGATGCACGCCATCCAGACCAGCGGTAACTGCCTGCGCAACGTGACCACTGACCAATTCGCCGGTGTTGCCGCCGACGAGTTGATCGACCCGCGCCCGTGGTGTGAAATCGTCCGTCAATGGACCACCTTCCACCCGGAATTCGCCTACCTGCCGCGCAAGTTCAAGATCGCCATCAATGGCTCGACCTCGGACCGTGCCGCCATCGAAGTGCACGACATCGGCCTGGAGCCCGTGCATAACGCTGCGGGCGAGCTCGGCTTCCGTGTGCTCGTCGGCGGTGGCCTTGGCCGTACGCCGGTGGTCGGCGCGTTCATCAACGAATTCCTGCCATGGCAGGACCTGTTGAGCTACCTCGACGCCATCCTGCGGGTCTACAACCGCTATGGCCGTCGTGACAACAAGTACAAGGCCCGGATCAAGATCCTGGTAAAAGCGCTGACCCCCGAGGTGTTCGCCCAGAAAGTCGACGCCGAGATGGAACACCTGCGCGGCGGCCAGACCACCCTGACCGACGCCGAAGTGCACCGCGTCGCCAAGCATTTCGTCGACCCCGACTACAAGGCCCTGAGCAATCAGGACGCCGAGTTGGCCGAACTCGATGCGCAGCACCCAGGTTTCGCCCGCTGGCGCACCCGCAACACCCTGGCCCACAAGAAGCCGGGCTATGTGGCCGTGACCCTGTCGCTGAAACCTACCGGCGTTGCGCCGGGCGATATCACCGACAAGCAACTCGATGGCGTCGCCGACCTGGCCGAGCGCTACAGCTTCGGCCAGCTGCGCACCTCCCACGAGCAGAACATCATCCTCGCCGACGTCGAGCAGTCTCAGCTGTTCACCCTGTGGGGCGAGCTGCGCGAGCAGGGTTTTGCCACGCCGAACATCGGCCTGCTGACCGACATCATCTGCTGCCCGGGCGGCGACTTCTGCTCCCTGGCCAACGCCAAGTCGATCCCGATTGCCGAATCGATCCAGCGCCGTTTCGACGACCTGGACTACCTGTTCGACATCGGCGAACTGGACCTGAACATCTCCGGTTGCATGAACGCCTGTGGTCACCACCACGTCGGCCACATCGGCATCCTGGGCGTGGACAAGAAAGGCGAAGAATTCTACCAAGTGTCCCTGGGTGGCAGCGCCAGCCGCGATGCGAGCCTGGGCAAGATCCTCGGCCCGTCCTTCGCCCAGGAAGCCATGCCTGACGTGATCGGCAAGCTGATCGACGTGTACGTTGAACAGCGCACCGAAGATGAGCGTTTCATCGACACCTACCAGCGCATCGGCATTGACCTGTTCAAGGAGCGCGTCTATGCAGCGAATCATTAAGAACAACGAAGTCGTCGACGAAACCTGGCACCTGCTGCCCAAGGACGCGAGCTTCGATGGCATCTCCAACTGCGACGACCTGATCGTGCCGCTGGCCCTGTGGCGCGAGCACGCTCACGCCCTCAAGGCCCGCGACGGCGGCCTGGGTGTGTGGCTGGACGCCGATGAAGAAGCCGAAGAGATCGGTGATGACGTGGAGCATTTCCAGGTGATCGCCCTGAACTTCCCGGCCTTCACCGACGGTCGCAACTACTCCAACGCCCGCCTGCTGCGTGACCGTTACGGTTACAAGGGCGAACTGCGGGCGATTGGCGATGTGCTGCGCGACCAGTTGTTCTACCTGCGCCGCTGCGGGTTCGATGCCTTCGCCTTGCGCGCCGACAAAGACCCGTACGAAGCGCTGGAAAGCCTCAAGGATTTCTCGGTGACCTACCAGGCCGCGACGGACGAACCGTTGCCGTTGTTCCGTCGCCGGTAACACTGAAAGCCGTTTGAATACCCCTCATTGAGGGGTATTTTTTTGCCCGGGTTTTCTATTCGCTCTCCAGGTTGAGCGTGACCAGCGCATCGTCGTTGAGGTCGGCGGCAAACTTGCCCATCAGCCGCACCAGGTCATCAATATCCTGCGGCTCCCAGTTGGCGAAGATAGCCATGCCCATGCGGGTCCGCGCCTCATCCACCCGATCCGTCATCGCCTTGCCCTCTGGGGTGATAACCGACTCGCGCACGCGGCGGTCCTTGGCGCTTTCCTGGCGGTCGACCAAGCCAAGGCTCTCCAGCTTCGCCACCTGGCGACTGACGGTGGTGTAGTCGCGCCCCACGCGGTCGGCCAGCTCGACAACGCCGATCGGACCCAGCCGCTCCACCAGCACCACCAGCGGAAACAGTGCCCGATCGAGGGCTATCCCGGCCTCGCGGACCATCACTTCGTCGCGCTGGGGACGGTTCATGGCGCCGACAATTTCAATCAACGCCCCGTGAAGCTCGCGAATCTGACGACCAATAGGTGTATTTTGCACGCTTTCTATTGACACGGATTTTTCCTTGCTCAAATATATGTGCATATTACATATAAAGGCGATCCAGATGAAACAGCAAAGCGCAGTCGACGTTCTGATTTGTGGTGCGGGTGCGGCCGGCTTGACCCTGGCGATCGAGCTGGCGCGACGGGGCGTATCCTTCCGGCTGATCGAGAAAGCCCCCTCGCCGTTTCATGGCTCACGGGGCAAGGGCATTCAACCGCGAACCCAGGAAATCTTCGAAGACCTCGGCATTCTCGACCGCATCATCGCAACGGGCGGCGTCTACCCGCCCGAGCGGCGATACAACGCAGACGGCAGCCACACAGACGCCAAGGTGGTCGAGCAGTCCGAGCCGACGCCAGCGGAGCCCTATCAGCAGCCTTTGATGCTGGCGCAGTTCCTTACCGAAGGGCTGATGCGCGACCGCCTGCAGGAGTTGGGGCACCGCCCGGAGTTTGGCTACGAACTGGTGGGCTTTGAGCAGGACAGCCAAGGCGTGACCGCACATCTGGCCGGCCATGACGGCGAACACAGCGTTCACGCGCGTTGGCTCGTTGGCGCAGACGGCGGCCGCAGTGTGGTACGGCGCACGCTGGATATCGGATTTCCCGGGCAAACCCTCGGCGTTCGCGCCATCGTGGCCGACGTTGCAATGACCGGCCTGTCACGGGACTACTGGCACCGGTTCAGCAATGAGTGCATGACAGCGCAGATCGCAATCTGCCCCTTGGCGGGGACCGAGCTGTTTCAGGTACAGGCGCCGATTCCACTGGACGCAGAAGTTGACCTCAGCGCTGAAGGGCTCATGACCATGGTGGCGCAGCGCACCGGTCGGCAGGACATTCACATCCAGTCTGTCTCCTGGGCGTCGGCCTACACGATGAATGCGCGGCTCGCCGATCACTATCGCGTCGGGCAGGTGTTTCTTATTGGAGACGCCGCGCACATTCACCCACCAACCGGCGGCCAGGGCCTCAATACCAGCGTACAGGATGCCTACAACCTGGGCTGGAAGCTGGCGGCGGTCATTGCCGGTGCGCCCGACGCATTGCTCGACACCTATGAGGAAGAGCGGCGGCCTGTGGCCGCGTCGATGCTCGGCCTGTCGACCAAGCTGCTGGACGGGATGAAAAACGGCGACATGCGTCGTGGCCGCGAAGTGCACCAACTCGATATCGGGTATCCCCACTCCAGCCTCGCGCTGCAACCGGCAGAACGTGACGGGCGCTTGCTCGCCGGTGACCGGGCGCCCGATGCAACCCTGCGCGACGCCGCCGGCCATTCGTCCCGGTTATTCAAGCTGTTCCAGGGCGCGCATTGGACGTTGTTAGGCTACGAGGTGGAGCGCGGGTCGCTGAAGCCTGCGGCCGGGCTGCATATCCATCGCTTTGGCCCAGGCGGCGACCTGGTGGATGATCAACGACAGTTCAAGGATGCCTACAACCTCGCCCCTGGCGAATGGGTGCTGGTGCGTCCGGATGGTTATGTCGGTGCGATCATCACGCATGACAACCTTGAGGCGCTGCACCGCTATCTCGCCCACGCGGGGGTCAGCGCCGAGACGTTTTAATTCCGGGCTCAGGCAGTTGGCTGCAAGGCCAACTGCACCGCGCCGTCCACACTCAACCCGCTGATCAACACCTGGGGCGCGCACGCCTCAGGCAGCGTCTGCAACACCTCCTGTGCCTCATGCCTTACGCGGGCCAGCACCAGGCACTTGCCCTCCCCTTGCACCTGCACGAAAAACGCCTGCAAAGCCTCGATACTGGTGCCGTCCAGGTCCGGGGACTCTTCCAGGCTCAGCACCACGCTGTGAACCGGTGACGACGCGCGCCGCATCAAGCGCAACACCGCTCCCAGCACCCGCTCGGCATTCGCGAAAAACAACGCTTCGCTGGGACGCACGATCAGCACACCCGGAATCTGTTCGGCACCTGGATGATGCTGCAGGTCGACAAAATCATGCCCGCCATCGATGCGCCCCAGCTCACGGACATCCGCCGACGACATCTGCCGCAGCATCAGCACCACGCTGATGCCCACCGCCACCAGCAAACCATCCAGTACGCCAAGCACCAGCACGGCGGCCACCGCGCAAATCACCAGCAGCCGGTCGCGGCGCCAGGAGAAATAGCGGCCCAAGGGTTGCAGGCTCAAGCCACGGCCCAAGGCATAAATGACGATGGCCGCCAGTACCGGCTCCGGCGTCAATGCCACCAGCGGCAACACCGTCAGCACGATGGCCAACACCACCAGCGCCGCCACCGCTCCAGCCAACCGGGAGTTGGCGCCTGCCGCTTCATTGGCCGACGTCGCCGAATACCCGGCACCCGCAGGCATGCCCTGAAACAGCCCGGACAACAGGTTCGCAGCCCCCAACGCCAGCAAGTCACGGTTGGATGACACCCGGTCGCCATGCTTGAGGGCGAAAGAACTGATGGAGCCGTAGGACTCGGCGTAAAGAATCATCACCATGGCAAACGCCAGCTCCCCGAGGCGCAACCAGTCGGCAAACGGCAACACCGGCAAGTGCGCAAACTCCAGGCGCAGGTCAATCACCCCGATCAACGCCACACCATGGGCCTGCAAATCCAGGCACTGACCGGCGGCAATCCCGAGGATCACCACCAGCAAACCGCCCGGCAGGCGCCGGACTCGCGCGCACAGCCACAGTAATAGCAGCGCGACAGCCGCCACCGCAGCGGCGGCCCAGTTCCAGCGCGGCAGTTGCTCCAGGAGCTGAGGCAGGAAGCGAATCAGGTTGTTGTCGGTCAGGTGTACACCGACCACGCTGGCCAGTTGCTTGAGGATGATGGTCAGCGCCAGGCCAAAGGCAAAGCCACGCAGCACCGGCTTGGCGATAAACGAGGTCAGGCCGCCCAGCTTGAGCAACCCGGCCAGCAGGAAAAAGGCTCCGGTCACCAGCACCAGGCCCATCGCCAGGTCCAGCCTGAGCGCCGGATCGTCGCCGGCCAGACTCGCGGTGGCGGCCGCCAGCACAGCGGCCGAGGACGAGGTGGCGGAGACAATCGCGAAGCGGCTGGTGCCAAACAGGCCGTAACACAGCAACCCGGCGAACAAGGCGATCACGCCCGCCTGGGGCGGCAATGCGGCGATGCTGGAATAGGCCACGGCCTCAGGCAGCAGCAGGCCGGCGATGGACAGCCCGGCCAGCAAGTCTTGTGCACGATTCGGCGTGGTGTCGCTCTCAGGCTTGGTGATCAATCCTTAATTCCCTGGCAAAAAAAACGGCCAATCCGCAGTCTGCGAATTGGCCGTGATCATTGCATTGAAACGGGGTGCTGTCAGGACACCAACGAGTAAATCAGCGCGGTAATCGCCACCAGGCCCACCGCCGTCACAAACACGTTGGACGCCTGCCCACGGTACTTGGCCATGGCCGGTACCTTGCGGATCGCGTACATCGGCATCAGGAACAGGATCGACGCAATGATCGGCCCGCCCAGGGTCTCGATCATGCCGAGGATGCTCGGGTTCAGGGTGGCGACGATCCAGCACACCACCAGCATGAACGCGGCGGTCATGCGGTCCAGGGTCTTGGCAGCCGGACGACGGCCGCTTTTCAACACCAGGCCCTTGAGGCCTTCACTGGCGCCGATGTAGTGGCCCAGGAACGACTTGGCAATCGCCACGAACGCGATCAGCGGCGCGGCAAACGCGATGGTCGGGTTGCTGAAGTGGTTGGCCAGGTACGACAGGATCGACAGGTTCTGCGCCTTGGCTTCGGCCAGTTGCGCAGGCGACAGGGTCAACACGCAGCTGAACACGAAGAACAGCACCATCACCACCATCAGGATGTGCGCCCGGGACAGGATCTGCGAGCTGCGCTCCTCGGCGTGTTCGCCGTACTGGCGCTTCTGGTCCACCGCAAAGGCCGAGATGATCGGCGAGTGGTTGAACGAGAACACCATCACCGGAATCGCCAGCCACAAGGTGTGCAGCAGCGCCGAAGGGGCCGGCACCGTGCTGGCGGTGCTGAGGATGCCACCGTTCCAGTGCGGCACCAGGTACACGGCGAGGAACAGCAAGGCGACGATAAACGGATACACCATCAGGCTCATGGCCTTGACGATCACCTGCTCGCCGCAGCGCACCACGGCCAGCAGGCCGAGGATCAGCACCAGCGACAGGATCGCCCGGGGCGGCGGCGCGATGTGCAGTTGATGCTCCATGAAGCTGCCGACGGTGTTGGTCAGCGCCACGCTGTAGATCAGCAGGATCGGGAAGATCGCGAAGAAGTACAGCAAGGTGATCGCGGCACCGGCCTTGAGGCCGAAATGTTCCTCGACCACGTCGGTGATGTCCGAGCCTTCCCGGCCCGAGAGCACAAAGCGGGTCAGGCCGCGGTGAGCGAAAAACGTCATCGGGAACGCCAGTACCGCGAGGATCATCAGCGGCCAGAAACCGCCAAGGCCGGCGTTGATAGGCAGGAACAAGGTGCCGGCGCCGATGGCCGTACCGAACAGGCCGAGCATCCAGGTGGTGTCCTGGCGGCTCCAGCTTGTGAGGGTTGCAGGTGTCGTTGCGTAGCGTTCGTCGACGCTATTGGCCTGATCATTCATCCGTTCGGATCTCCGCATTCACTCAGTCGGGACGAGTCAGAAAAACCTGACAGGCAGCGCCTCGACCGAAACAGGGGCGCGATTGTCCGGGATTCGCTTGAATAAGCAAAGACTTAGCTGAGGAATGGTTGTGCGGAGCAGAGGGTTGAAGGTGATTTTTACGCCTTTAATTTTACATTTCACAAGAAATCTATTTTATAAATGCCTACCGTCATGTATTTTTAAGCCACGCCTCTCACTGGAATCACTGCCATGCCAATCGTGCGCATCGACCTTCGGAAAAACCCCGACGTCACCTACGCCAAACGCGTCGGTGTCCTGATCTACAACGCCATGCACACCGCGATTGGCGTGCCCGAGCACGATAATTTCCAGATCCTCACCGAGCATGATGAGCACCACTTCATCTATGACCCGGAGTATCTGGGCATCCAGCGCACCGACAACCTGGTGATCATCCAGATCACCCTGAATGAAGGCCGCAGCACCGAGCAGAAAAAGCTGCTGTACAAGACCATCGCCGAAAGTCTGAACCGTGAACTCGCGGTGCGCCTGGAAGACGTGTTTATCAGCCTGGTGGAGGTCAAGAAGGAAAACTGGTCGTTCGGCAACGGGATTGCGCAGTACGCCAGCTAAACGTTTTATGATGCCGCCCATTCCTGCCACAACCTGATCCAGAGAGCCTTCGATGCCACGCGTGTCCCGCAAACAAGCCGAACTCAACCGCGAAATCATCGTCGAGGCCGCCACGCGACTGTTTCGTGAACGGGGCATCCATGGCATCAGCGTGTCGGACGTAATGGCGGCTGCCGGCCTGACCCATGGCGGTTTCTACGGGCACTTCGAGTCCCGCGAGGCGCTGGCCACGGAAGCCTGCAACCGGGCGTTCGAGCAATCGAGCCTGCGCTGGCAAGCGCGGGTCGAGCAAAGCCCTGACCCCGAGACTGCGCGCCTGGCACTGATCGATCCGTACCTCACGGCCGCCAATCGCGACAACCCCGGGGACAGTTGCCCGGTGGCGGCGTTTGCCGGGGAAATGTGCCATGAAGCGCCCGACAGCGCGCTGCAACGCAGCTTTATCCAGGGTTTTGAAGAGTCCATGGGGATCCTGGCCGCTACCCAGGCTACCGGCACACCCGAAGGTGACCGGCAGGCCGCCATTGCCCAGTACACGATGATGTTCGGCGCCCTGACCCTGGCCCGTGCGACCAAAGGCGACAGCCTGTCCGAGGAGTTCCTCGCCGCCGCCAGAAATATCCTGCTCCCGGAAAAAAACCTCGTCTGATGCGTTGACAGCCAAACGCCAGCGCCAGCATGATCGGCCCATGAACCTTATCCAGCTGGCCCTCACCCGTACCACTACCACGACCGCTTATGGCGGGTCGTGTGGTAGCGGTGAGTGGCGCGCAAACTAAGCCACCCAGGTTTACCCAAGGCCCCGCCAGCAATGGACGGGGCCTTTTTATTGCTCCGCCCGTCTGGCAACTACAAGGAGCAACACCATGCCTGAAGCCAAGCGCCCCGCCCTGCTGGTCATCGACATGCAGACCGGTCTGTACGACGGCCCGGAGAAACCCCACGAACGCCAGCGCGTACTCGACACCATCAACTCATTGATTCAGCGAGCCCGCCTCGCCGGCGTACCGATTTTCGCCGCACGTCACACCGGCCCTGCGGGCTCGCCCATCGAGTCGGGCAGCCCGCTCTGGCAGCTATGGCCGGCGCTGGAGGTGGATGAAGCCCGCGACGCGGTGTTCGATAAATCCAGGCCCAGCTGTTTCCTCGACACCGGGCTGGCACAACAACTGGCGGCGTCACAGGTGAATGAGCTGGTGATCGTCGGGATGAAAACCCAGTACTGCATCGACACAACGTGCCGGGTTGCCGTCGAACTGGGGTTCTCGGTGGTGCTGCCGGAGGATGGTCACACGTGCATGGACACGCCGGCGTTAACGGCCGAGGCGATTATCGAGCATCACAACGCCACGTTGGCCGGGGCGTTTGTGAAACGTATTAAGGCGGCAGATATCTGCTTTTAACATCCTCTCCGGAGCGCCCGCTGGAGTATCAATACCCAGCGGGCGTCGGATTTTTCTTCACCTGGCGCGGGGTTCATACCGACAAAATGTCGCATACTGAACCCCTCAAACCCTTCAGGAAGAGCCCTCGCATGCCCGTCACCGTTCTGGTCCTGGTTGAAACCATCAACGACTACCTGCCGATTATCGAAGGCAACGGCTTTCACGTGATCCTCGCGCCGACCCCGGCCGAGCGCGCCAAGGCGATCAAGACCCACGGCGGGCAGATCCAGGCGGTACTGACCCGTGGCCCGCTGGGCCTGTACGCCGAGGAAATCGCCGCGCTGCCGGTGCTGGAGATCATCTGTGTGATCGGCGCCGGTTATGAACACGTGGACCTGCAAGCCGCCAGCAACCGGGGCATTGTGGTCACCAATGGCGCCGGTGTGAATGCGCCATCGGTGGCCGACCATGCCATGGCCCTGCTGCTGTCGCTGGTGCGTGACATTCCCCGGGCAGACGCGGCGGTGCGGCGCAGCGAATGGCCCAAAGTCATGCGCCCTTCCCTGGCCGGCAAACAGCTGGGGATTCTCGGGCTGGGCGCCGTGGGCCTTGAGATCGCCAAGCGCGCGGCCCTGGGGTTTGGCATGGAGGTGAGTTATCACAACCGCCAGCCCCGCGATGATGTGGACTACACCTACTGCGCCACCGCCGTGGAACTGGCGCGGGCCTCGGACTTTCTGATCCTGGCCACGCCCGGTGGCACCAGCACGCGGCATTTGATCGACCGCCAGGCCCTCGACGCGCTGGGGCCCAACGGTTTCCTGGTGAACATCGGCCGCGGCAGCGTGGTGGTCACCGCCGACCTGATTACCGCCCTGGAGCAGCGCCGTATCGGCGGCGCGGCACTGGATGTGTTCGACGATGAACCCAAGGTGCCAGACGCGCTCAAGCACCTCAGCAATACCGTGCTCACGCCCCACGTCGCCGGCCTGTCACCGGAAGCGGCCCATGACACCGTGCAACGCGTGGCAGACAATCTGCTGGAGTATTTCGCCGGCCGCCCTGTACTGACGCCCGTGATACTGCCGCCGCGAAAATAATGGCCAGTAGCCAGCAATCATCCAAATCCTGGCTACACTGCTTGCGGGGATGCTCAGGACGCTGGTACTGGACCGGCGAAGGAACGCAGGATGGTTTGCCATGGACCCGGCCCGGCCCGCCAACGCGGTGCGATAGGTTTGGTGGGCGCGATGACCCTCGGCATCGCGCTGTTGTTCCTGTTGCTGGTGGTCGACAGCGGCCGGTTGTACCTGGAAAAGCGCAAGCTGCAACGCGTGGCCGACACCGCAGCGCTTGAGGTGGTGAGCCGCGGCGGCGCCTGCTTGACCCCGAATACCAACGCCCCACAGTTTGCGATACAAAGCGCGGCCCGCAATGACTTCCCGATCGACGACAACCGTACCCTGAGCACCGCCTGTGGCACGCTGGTCACCGGCGCTGACTTCATCCGCACCTTCTCCCCCAATCCCTCCAAGGCCGATGCGATCCAGGTCATTGCTACCCATCGCGTGGTCACCAGCATCGCCAACGGCCTTTTCATGCTGTTCGCCCCAGGCCCGTTCAACCCGACGATTCAATTGCGCGCAGTGGCTGTGGCCGCCGTGCCCGCACCACCGGTGGCGGTGCTGACCATCCGCAGCACGCTGCTGACCGTAGACAGCACCAAGTCCGCAGCGCTCAACGCCTTGATCGGTGGGCTGCTGGGGGGCAAATTGCAACTCGACGCATTGGGCTGGGAGGGTTTGATCAAGGCCAATATCAACCTGCTCGGTTACCTGGACGCCCTGGCGATTCGGCTTAACGTCAGTGCCGGCAATTACGACGAACTGCTCAAGACCGACGCCAGCGTCGGCGACCTGATTCAAGCTGCGATTGATGTGCTCAAGCTGGGGGGCGATGCGGTCAAGGTGGTGATCAATAACCTGGAAGCGATCAAGCTGATTGCCCCCGGCACCAAGATCCTGCACCTGGGCGACCTGCTGAGCATCCAGAACGGCACCGACAAAAGCGCCCTGGACGTCAACCTGCAACTGTTCAATCTGATTCAGGGGTTTGTGCAACTGTCGAACAAGTACAACGCCGTGGCGGTGGAGTTGCCGATCGATGTATTGGGCCTGCTGAATATCACAGTCAAGACCAAGGTGATTGAACCGGCGCAGGTTTCCGCCATTGGCAACCCGAAGCTGATCGCCACCCAGCCGATCTATGTCAGGACCGCGCAAGTCAGGACGTTGATCTCCGTCAAACTGCCGGTAATCGACGGACTGAACGGAATTATCAGCACAATAACGGGGCTGGTGGGTGGCTTGTTGGGTGGTTTCCTGGACCCGGCAATCGGCTCGCAAATTGATGTTGCCCTGGAGGCTGCCAGCGGCAGCAGCAGCGTCACCGGTTACAGTTGCACGAGCGCTGCGGACAAATCGTTGTCGGTTGTGGGCACTACCTCTGCCGTGCGGTTGATGGTGGGCCAGATCGATCCGAAGAACCTGTTTTCCTCCACTGAACCCCTGAAGGTCAATGAATTTGCGCTGCTGGACCTGGGCGAAAAAACCTGCAGCAAGGGTGTGTGTGACCGGGAGCCATATGCCGTCGGCGGTATCAGCCTGAAGGTCGACAGCAGCGTGGCCAAGACCACCCGAAACCATACCTACCTGTCGCCACCCGAGGTAAAAAGCCCGCCGGATTACTTCAGTTTCAGCTCCAACAACGTCGTGGGCAGCCTGGCCAACACCCTCAACGGCATCCAATTGATCAACCATCCACCCACCAAGGGCGGGCTGCTGGGGTTGGTGCTGAGCCTGGTCGTCGGGCTGTTGACGACGGTGCTCAACCTCGTCAGCACTACGGTCTCCGCCCTGCTCGGCCCACTCCTCGACCCGTTGGTCAACAACCTCCTCGCCGGCCTCGGCATCGACCTGGCAAAAGTCGAGATCGGTGCCAACCTGTCCTGCAACCCAAGCGGGCGTGCAATTCTGGTGATCTGAGCACATCAGGCCCGCTGATCATCGGCCAACACGCTAACCTATTAAGCCGCCCCAACCTTGTGGCTGGGCGTCTACGCGCATTAGATTAGCCAATAGTCCAAGGCCTTAAGAATAAGCAGAAGGGATAAGCATGGCGCTTAATGACCAATCGACCCAGATTCGCCCCGGCGAAGAACTTGATGCCAGCCTCATCGATCCCTACCTCAAGGCCCATATTCCGGGCTTGAGCGGCAGCGTCAACATCAGCCAGTTTCCGGGAGGCGCCTCCAACCTGACGTACCTGCTGGAATACCCCGGCCAGGAATTCGTGCTGCGCCGCCCGCCCTTTGGCCACAAGGCCAAGTCCGCCCACGACATGGGCCGCGAATACCGGATTCTCAACCAGCTCAAGGACGGTTTCCCGTATTGCCCCAAGGCCTACGTGCACTGCACCGACGAGTCGGTGATCGGCGCCGAGTTCTACGTGATGGAGCGCGTCAACGGCATCATCCTGCGCTCGGACCTGCCGCCGGAGCTGGGCCTGGATGCGGCGAAAACCGAAGCCTTGTGCAAAAGCTTTATCGACAAGTTCGTCGAGCTGCATCAGGTGGACTACACCGCCTGCGGCCTGGCCGACCTGGGTAAGCCCGAGGGTTACGTGGAGCGCCAGATTCGCGGCTGGAGCGATCGCTACGAAAAAGCCCTGACCCCTGACGCACCGAGCTGGGAAGCCGTGCGTGCCTGGCTCAACGACAAGATGCCAGCCGATCACCCCACCTCGAGCATCGTCCACAACGACTATCGCTTCGACAACGTGATCCTCGACCCGCATAACCCGATGCAGATCATCGGTGTGCTCGACTGGGAACTGACCACCCTCGGCGACCCGCTGATGGACCTGGGCAACACCCTCGCCTACTGGATCGAAGCGGCCGACCCGGCCCCGGTGCAGCTGATGCGCCGCCAGCCGAGCAACGCCCCCGGCATGCTCACCCGCCGCCAGTTCGTCGACTACTACGCCGAGCGCTCCGGGATCCAGATCGACAATTTCGACTTCTACTACACCTACGGCCTGTTCCGCCTGGCCGGCATCGTGCAGCAGATCTACTACCGCTTCTTCCATGGCCAGACCCAGGACAAACGCTTTGCGCAGTTCATCCACATGAACAAGCTGCTGGAGCAGATGAGCCTGAATGTCATCAAACAGTCTTCCCTCTGACCCTCTTCAAGGAAAAACCATGTCCAAGACTCAACTGTTCGACCTCGACGGCAAGATCGCTTTCGTTTCCGGCGCCAGCCGCGGTATTGGTGAGGCGATTGCCAAATTGCTGGCCCAGCAAGGCGCCCACGTGATCGTGTCGAGCCGCAAGATCGACGGCTGCCAGCACGTGGCCGATGCGATCATCGCCGACGGCGGCAAGGCCACGGCCATTGCCTGCCATATCGGCGAAATGGAACAGATCACGAATGTCTTCGCCGCGATCCGCGAACAGTTCGGCCGCCTGGATATCCTGGTCAACAACGCCGCCACCAACCCGCAGTTCTGCAATGTACTGGACACCGACCTGGGCGCGTTCCAGAAGACCGTCGATGTGAACATTCGCGGCTACTTCTTCATGTCGGTGGAAGCCGGCAAGCTGATGCGCGAGAACGGTGGCGGCAGCATCATCAACGTGGCATCCATCAACGGGATATCGCCGGGCGTGTTCCAGGGCATCTACTCGGTGACCAAGGCGGCCGTGATCAACATGACCAAGGTTTTCGCCAAGGAATGCGCGCCGTTCGGCATTCGTTGCAACGCGCTGCTGCCGGGGCTGACCGACACCAAGTTCGCCTCCGCGCTGGTCAAAAACGATTCGATCCTGAAAATGGCCCTGGCGCAGATCCCCCTCAAGCGCGTGGCCGACCCGAGCGAAATGGCCGGCGCGGTGCTGTACCTGGCCAGCGATGCATCCAGCTACACCACGGGTATTTCGCTGAACGTGGACGGTGGTTTCCTGTCCTGATCAATCGTTCGGCGGTTGCTGGCGAAACCCTACGGCCAGGCGGTTCCAGGCACTGATGCTGGACACCGCCATGGTCAGGTCCACCAACTCCTGCTCGCTGAACTCCACGCGCATTGCCGCAAACAGTTCATCCGGCACGCTGGAGGTCGGCAGCGTGGCCACGGATTCGCTCCAGGCCAGGGCGGCTTTCTCCCTCGGGTTAAAAAACGGCGAGTCTCGCCACACGCACAATGCGAACAGCCGCCGCTCGCTCTCGCCCCGCTGACGCGCTGCCATCGAGTGCATGTCGGTGCAGAACCCGCACTGATTGAGCTGCGAAACCCGGATCCTGATCAGCTCCAGCAGGGGCTTTTCGATGGACAAGCCAAAGGTCGCCGCTTCCAGCATCAACATGCCCTTGAGCGCTTGTGGCGAGGCGGTGTAGTAATCCAGGCGAGGTTCCATCGGTGTAGCCCCAGTGGCAAATGCAATGACTGCCCAGCCTAAAGGCCGCGTGGCATAAGCCCTATAGCCAAAACGCCGGTTTATGAGGGGACCACTTTGGCGGTACCGAGCCGCGACGGTTACGGGTAACCTTGCCAGGGATTGATCGCCTCTGGATGAAACATGGAACTGCACGTCGTCATCAATGGCCGCAAGGATCTGGCCGAACAGCTTTACCAGCAACTGCGCGCGGCCATTGAGTCGGGACAACTGGCGGCC
The DNA here is from genome assembly GCF_013386765.1 of Pseudomonas yamanorum. GTDB lineage: Bacteria > Pseudomonadota > Gammaproteobacteria > Pseudomonadales > Pseudomonadaceae > Aquipseudomonas > Aquipseudomonas yamanorum_A. The sequence continues at coordinate 38,052 of NZ_JACARE010000056.1, read as the reverse complement.
GGCGCGCAGCTGCCGCCCAGCCGACTGTTGGCCGAGCAATTGGGCGTGTCGCGCAAGACAGTGTCCGACACCTACGCCACCCTGACCTATGAAGGCCTGCTGGTGGGCAAGATCGGCCGTGGCACCTTCGTCAACGCCCGGGCGCCGCGTTCCGAGCGCCTGCAAACCGCCACAGACCTGGCCTGCGCCGCCAACCTCGCCAAGTGGCAATCACTGCCTTCCCCCATGCGCCACCCAACCCGGGACGGCACCTTGCGTTGCGAGTTTATCGGGGGTGCCACCACCCGCAGCCAGTTTCCCCAGGAAGAATGGCGCCGCTGCACCCAGGACGCCTTGCGCCGCATCGCCCAGAACAGCGGTTACTACAGCCAGCCTGAAGGCTTGCCGGCCTTGCGCAATGCGATCGCCGGGCATATTGCGTTTTCCCGCGGGGTCAAATGCCGGGATGACGACATCGTGGTCACCAATGGGGCCCAGCAGGCGCTGGACCTGATCGCCCGCGTGGTGCTGGAACCCGCAAGCATCGTTGCCATGGAAGACCCCGGCTACACCCCGGCACGCCTGATGTTCAACGCGGTGGGCGCTACGGTGGTGGGCGTGCCGGTCGACGAACAGGGCATCCAGGTAGAGCTGATTCCCGACGGCACCCGGCTGATCTATGTGACGCCGTCCCACCAGTTTCCCCTGGGCATGCCGATGAGCCTGGCGCGCCGCGAGGCGTTGCTGGCGCGGGCGTTCGAGCTGGGCGCAATCATCATCGAAGACGATTACGACAGTGAGTTTCGCTACGAGGGGCGCCCCACCGATTCGCTGCAAAGCATGGACACCCGGGGTGTCGTCACCTACGTCGGGACCTTCTCCAAAACCCTGCTGCCAGAACTGCGCCTGGGTTACGCCGTGCTGCCGCCGGCGATTTTTGGCGCAGTGCTCAAGGCCAAGCAACTGACCGACCAACACAGCTCCACCCTGCCGCAATGGGCCCTGGCCAAGTTCATCAGCGAAGGCTATCTGCTCAAGCATATTCGTCGTTGCCATACCGTGTACGCGGGGCGCCGGGAGCGCATTCTCAAGCGCCTGGCCACAGACCTGTCGCCGTGGTTCGAAGCGGTGCCCACCGTGGCCGGGTTCCATATGGCGGCGCTGTGCAAGGTGCCGGTAAATATCCCGCTGCTGATGGAGCTGGCCCGCAAGGTCGAGGTCGGCCTGTATCCCTTGAGCGTGTTCTTCCATGAGGCGCCGGTGCGCGACGGGTTGATCATTGGTTTCGGCGCCATTGAAACCCTGGATATCGACCCGGCGCTGGACAAGGTGCGCGACATCCTGCAAGAGATTGGCTGAGGGATTTTCCGGCGGATTGGTTATTGGTCGCCCCATGACCTGCGCGTAGGGTGAAGAGGTCTAAAACTTCCCGGAAGCATCGCCATGAAAATACTGCTCGGCACCACCCTGTTGCTGGCCTCGTTAAGCGCCTTTGCCCACGACCCGGTGTACAACCAGGAAAAGATCAACGTCCTGCAAGAGCATGCCCTGACCAATGTTCCGGGCAAGAAAACCATCATGCTCACCGTGGACTACGCCCCGGGCCAGGCCACCGTGCCCCACAGCCACACCGGCACGGCCGTGGCCTATGTGCTGGAAGGTGCAATCACCTCGCGGGTCAACGATGAGAAGGCGATCACCTACAAGGTGGGCCAATCGTTCTATGAGCCCGCCGGTTCGCGGCACTTTGAATCCAGCAATGCCAGCCAGACCCAACCGGCGAAACTGCTGGTGGTGATGGTGATGGACGACAAGGCCGACGTGCTCACACCGCTGCCACATTAACCGTCCTTGTGGGAGCTGGCTTGCCTGCGATAGCGGTGTATCAGACACAGTTGTGTTTGTTGACCCACCGCTATCGCAGGCAAGCCAGCTCCCACAGTTTTGACCGCGCTCAGGGGCGTTTGAAGTGGCGGCGCAGGTGTTCGATTCTTGGCCGACAGACGCACCCTTCAAGGTGGTCGTTGACCATGCCCATCGCCTGCATCAACGCATACATGGTAGTCGGCCCCACGTAGCTCCAGCCGCGCTTTTTCAGGGCCTTGGACAAGCGCGTTGACGCAGCTGACGTGGGATTGGCCGTCCAGTACGCCATGTCCACCACTGCCGGACGCTCATCGGCGGCCGGTTCAAATGACCACAGCCACGCCGCCAGCGAGCCGGTCTCATCCACCAGCTCACAGGCGCGCCGGGCGTTGTTGACGGTGGACACGATCTTGGCGCGATTACGCACAATGCCCGGGTCGGCCATCAAGCGCTCGATGTCCTGCTCGGTGTACTGCGCCACCCGGCGAAAATCAAAGCCCTCGAACGCTCGCCGAAACGCCTCGCGCTTGCGCAGGATGGTGATCCACGCCATGCCTGCCTGAAAACCCTCCAGGCAAATCTTCTCGTACAGCGCAATGTCCTCGGCCACCGGCACGCCCCATTCATGGTCGTGGTAATGCGCGTACTCCGGCGCCGCCGTGCGCCACGTACAGCTCGTGATGCCCGCCGCGTCGGTAATCAAACCTGGAATATCCATAACTCACCTTGTGAACCGAGCCCGGGATGATAAGCGAAAAAAATTCCGGGCCGCCAACCGCTCAAGCCCCGACCTTGGCGACCAACTGGTCAGACCGGGACCCATCCTCTCTGTAATATTTACTTGCAGCTGGAAAAAAACCGAGCGTAGACTGGCCCCGCACTGGACATACCGGTCAGACCACAACAATTAAGCCCTGGACCCACCAGGGCACCGAATAGAGATCCTTCCCATGCTCAGATGGTGCTCGCGTTCGATGTTCCTGCAAGTCGTGATTGGCCTGGTCATCGGCATAATCTGCGGCCTCGCCCTTCCCGAATTCTCCTCGCAACTCAAACCCCTGGGTGACGGCTTTATCAAGCTGATCAAAATGCTGATTGGCCTGATCGTGTTCTGCGTGGTGGTCAGCGGTATTTCCGGTGCCGGCGACTTGAAGAAAGTCGGACGCATCGGGCTCAAGTCGGTGATCTACTTTGAAGCGCTGACCACCGTGGCCCTGGTGATCGGCCTGATCATGGCCTTCAGTACCGGGATCGGCACCGGCGCCAATATCCACCTGGAACAACTCTCCTCCGCCGGCTTGAATGAACTGGCCGACAAAGGCCAACACATCAAGGGCACCAGCCAGTTCCTGATGGACCTGATCCCCAACTCGGTGATCGGCGCCTTCGCCGACAACAACGTGCTGCAGGTGCTGTTGTTCTCCGTGCTGTTCGGCAGCGCCCTGAACCTGGTGGGCGAAGCCGCCTCCGGCATCTCGCGGTTGATCAACGAGCTGAGCCACGTGATCTTCCGCATCATGGGCATGATCGTGCGCCTGGCACCCATCGGCGTGTTCGGCGCCATCGCCTTCACCACCAGCACCTACGGCCTGGATTCCCTGCAACACCTGGGTAGCCTGGTGGGCCTGTTCTACCTCACCTGTTTCATGTTCGTGGCGGTGATTCTCGGCCTGGTGATGCGCCTGTCGGGCCTGCGGATGCTGCCGCTGCTCAAGTACCTGCGCGAAGAGCTGTTGATCGTGATGGGCACCGCGTCCTCCGATGCGGTGTTGCCACAGATCATGCGTAAACTGGAGCACCTGGGCATCGGCAGCTCGACCGTGGGTCTGGTGATTCCGACGGGGTACTCGTTCAACCTCGATGGCTTCTCGATCTACCTGACCCTGGCCATCGTATTTATCGCCAACGCCACCGGCACGCCGCTGTCGATGACCGACCTGCTGACCATCCTGCTGGTATCGCTGATCACCTCCAAGGGTGCCCACGGGATCCCGGGATCGGCCCTGGTGATTCTGGCGGCGACGCTCACCGCGATCCCGGCGATTCCGGTGGTGGGCCTGGTGCTGGTGTTGGCAGTGGACTGGTTCATGGGGATTGGCCGGGCGCTGACCAACCTGATCGGCAACTGCGTTGCTACCGTGGCCATCGCCCGCTGGGAAAAAGACATCGATATCCAGCGCGCCAACAAGGTGCTGGACGGGCAGCAAGGGTATGCCTTCCAGGCCAAGAAGCCGGTAGTGCCCGCCCACCAGGAGTTCTGACTCTTTCCCGACAACACACCACTCCAATGTGGGAGCTGGCTTGCCTGCGATGGCGCCGGGTCGGCAAATGAATTTTTGACTGATACACCGCTATCGCAGGCAAGCCAGCTCCCACACTAGATCATCAAGGAGGCATCGACGTGATCAGCACCTCAACCGTCGTCAATTCAGTGGTAGAAAAACTGCGCGCCGCCCTGGCGAAGGGCCAGTGGCGACGCGGCGAGATGCTCCCCGGCCAACGTGAACTGGCCGAGCAACTGGGCATCAGCCGTCCGAGCCTGCGCGAAGCGGTGATCGTGCTCGAAACCCTCGGCCTGGTGCGCTCCATGCCCGGCAAGGGCGTGGTGGTGCTGGAAGCCACCCTCAGCGAACCCCAGGCCCAGGACAGCGGCGTGGCCGACGCCAGTCTCGAAGACATCCTGCAACTGCGCTACACCCTCGAGCCCTTTATCGTCGGCCTGGTGGCTCAATCCATCAGCAGCAAGGAGGTCGGGCAACTGCGCCTGACCCTGATGGACATGCGCGAGGCCCTCGATGCCGGCGACAGCGAAGCCGGGATGAACGCCTACATCGCGTTCCACGAAGAACTGTTCGCCCTGACCTCCAACCCGATCTTCCAGAACGTGGTGCAACAAACCAGCAACGCCCTCAAGCAAAGCGCCCAGGTGCTGCGCAACTCCCCCGAGCACCTGGCGGAGCGCCTGCAGGAAAACGACGCCGTGGTGCGCGCGATCCGCAACAAGAACAGCGCCCTGGCCAGCGCCGAAATGCGCCGGCACATCCTCCAGGAAGGCTTGCGCATGGGCATTCGCTTGAACATCCCGGATGACCATCTGGGTAGCTGACTTTTTGGAGACCGCCCATGAACGCCCCTGCCCTGCAACGTAACAGCGTCGTCAATGTCCTGCCGCCGATACGCCTGGTGCCCGGCAAAAAACTCTCGGTGGACGACATCTATCCGCGGCTGTTCGACGCCATTCTCGAACAACGCATCGCCCCGGCCAGCCGCTTTACCGAAGAAAGCCTGGGGCAGAGTTTTGGTGTGAGCCGCAGCGTGATACGCCGAGTGCTGGCGCGGCTATCGCACCAACAAGTAATCATCCTGCGGCCCAACCATCGGGCCCAGGTGGCAGCACCGGATGCCCAACAAACCCGGCAAATTCTGGAGGCCCGTCGCCTGACGGAAATCACCGTGGTGCAACTGGCGTGTGCTCACGCGAAACCGGCACAGATCCGCCAACTGCGAGAGCTGATCGCACGGGAACGCGCCTGCATTGAGCGTGACGAACGCGGCCCGGCGATTCGGCTTTCAGGGGAGTTTCACCTGCAACTGGCGGCCATCGCCGGGAATGCACCGCTGGCGCAGTTTCTCAACAGCCTGGTGCCGTTGACGTCGTTGGTGATAGCGCAGCTTGAGGCGACGGCCTGCACGTATTGCGCGGGGCAGGAGCATAGGGCGATTGTGGATGCGGTGGAGCAAGGCGACGCCGGTACCGCCGTCACCTTGATGACCCGGCATCTGGACCACCTGGAAGCCAAGCTACTTATTTCGTAGCATCGCCAATCTTGTAAAGCGAACACAAAGAAGCCCGGTATCTTTCGACACATGGTTTTGTCTACTAATCAGCCAAGCCAACTCCAGCACCGCCTGATCCGCGCCCGCCCTAGCTATGTAACGCCTGCGCCAGGTGACCTTTCCATAACCTGTATCCCGCACTGCTTGAGTGCTCTATTACAGGTATCGAAAATGTACATTGACCCAGACGTGTCGTCGAAGCTGTCCACCCTGATTACTCAATTGAATGATCAGAAGGCTTCTCTGCCGGCCCCCTTGAATGCAACGTTGGCTGAACTGACCGACGCCGCAAGGAAGATTGGAAGCGCGTTGTTTCGTCGAGGCAAAATTGACGACGCGGCATTCTATTTGACCTTCCCGGCGCTGAATGGCGACGCGCAATCGCAATACGCCATGGCCACTTGCACCGGTTATATATTCGGGGCATTTCGCTATGCGTTCCCGGAAACCAAAAAATGGCTCAGGCTTGCAGCGGCACAGAACAACGTCTTCGCCTTGATGTGGCTCGGGGACACCGAATCTCTGGCAAAAGCCAGGGAGCTGTCCATGGCGGCAGTTGCCGCTGGCAATGCCCAGGGCATGTTAAACATGTATACCCTGACCCAGGACATTGCATGGCTGACCCAGGCCGCAGCCACAGGCAACTCAAAGGCGCAATTCAAACTGGCCCAAGCCTACCGGGAACACCCTGGGCTGATGACCAACGCCGTAGAGCGCAACGCACTGATTGAAGAGATGTGCCAAAAATCTGCTGACAGCGGGTATCCACCGGCACTGTACGATCGCGTCTACCCCCAGACATCAACAGCCAGCACGCTCGAGAAGCAGCAAAGGTTTGCACAATTGGTAGCGGCGGGCGAACTGGAAGGCATACAGGAATACGGCTACGCACTGGCCGGCATGCCATGGAAAGGGGCCAAAAAAGCGCGCATCTATGGACTCGAAAAAGACTTGCCCAAAGCCCGCGCACTATTGAAATTTGCACGTGACAGAAACGTCGGTATTGAATCGGTTGATCAACTCGACGCTGACCTCGAGGAAATCTTGCACCAGATGAGTCCGAAGCAATATGACGCCTCCCTGTCCATCCTCGCTGAGTTGAACAGCAAGGTGCTGCTGGTCGCTCAATTCAATGAACCAAAAGTCGTGCTGGGTTCCGGCAACTGACCCACGGCAGCCATGCCCTCGACGTAAGCGTCCACCCAAAAAAAATCCCCGTGTCTTTCGACACGGGGATTTTTCGGTGTTAACCCTCAATCAGGCTTTTTACAGCACCGACTGACCACTCATTGCCAGGTCCAGCAACTCACGGTTGGCCACCGCGTACATGGCGTAGTCCGTGCCGACTGCAGCACGAATTTCAACCATCATGGCGCGCCAGCGATCAGCCATGTCCTGGTGCTGCTCAAGCCACAGGGCCACGCGGGCTTCCATGTCTTCTGGCGCGTCGGCCATTTGCAGTACGGAAATGGTGATCGCCCGTTGCTGCCAATCCACGTCGTCGCGGAAGGCCTCACGGGCCTGGGCCTGCCAGTTGTTGCCCACCGGCAGGCTGCTGATTTGCTGCAGGTACCACGGCAAGTCCAGGGCGCTGCCGACGGCGAAGTAAGCCTTCGCGACGTCTGCTGCACTTTGGCCTGTCACGTCCGCGGCCTCGATGATCGGCAACAGGGTGTACAGGTGCGTAGTGCCTGCAACCATGCGCGCCAACAACTCTGGCACACCGGCCTCGACGTAAGCCTGGTAACGGTTCTGCCAGCCTTCGCGGGTCGGACCTTCCAGCAGTTCGTCGAGCTTGAGACCCAGCGCAGCGAGGTGTGGACCGAAGTGCGCAACATCGCGCCCGGCGTCCTGCTCGTTGCGACGGCTGCGCAGGAACCAGCGCGTGGCACGACGGCCCAGGCGCATCAGTTCGTCCATCAGCTCCAGTTGCACGTCGGCCGACACCTGGTGGTCCAGGGCTTCGATCTGACGGAACCAGTGCGGGAGATGGAAGATGTCACGCACGATCACGTAGGCACCGGCCACGTTCGCCGGGCTCATGCCGGTGGACTCTTTGAGTCGCTGAACGAAGGTGATGCCCATGTGGTTGACCAGGTCGTTGGCGATCTGGGTGCTGACGATCTCACGCTTCAGACGGTGGCGACGCATGGCTTCGGAGAACTTGGCCACCAGGCTCGGCGGGAACGCGGTCTCCATGTCACGGGTCAGGTAGTCGTCATCCGGCACCAGGGACTTAAGCAGCGCTTCCTTGAGGTCGATCTTGCTGTAGGAGATCAATACCGACAGCTCCGGACGCGTCAGGCCCTTGCCCGCGGCGGCGCGCTCGTTGAGCTGCTCCTCGGTCGGCAGGTACTCGATGGCACGGTCCAGCTTGCCGCGGCCTTCCAGGTCGCTCATCAGGCGCTTGTACTCGGCTGCTCGCTCGAAAGCTTTGCGGGCCGCCAGGGACAGGGCCTGGGTTTGCTTGTAGTTGTTGCCCAACACCAGGCTGCCGACTTCGTCGGTCATGCTCGCCAGCAACTGGTTGCGTTGCTTGTCGGTCATGTCGCCAGCCTGCACCACTTCGTTGAGCAGGATCTTGATGTTCACTTCGTGGTCGGAGCAATCCACGCCACCGGCGTTGTCGATGAAGTCGGTGTTGGAACCGCCGCCATTGAGGCCGAATTCCACACGACCCAGTTGGGTCATGCCGAGGTTACCGCCCTCGCCCACTACCTTGCAGCGCAGCTCGTTACCATTGACGCGCAGGGCGTCGTTGGCCTTGTCGCCCACATCGGCGTGGCTTTCGGTGCTGGCCTTGACGTAGGTACCGATACCGCCGTTCCACAACAGGTCCACCGGCGCCTTGAGCAAGGCGTTCAGCAGTTCGGTCGGGGTCAGCTTGTCGGCCTGGATGTCGAAGCGTTCTTTCATCTGTGGCGAGATGGCAATGCTCTTCGCGCTGCGCGAGAAGATACCGCCGCCTTCGGACATGATGCTGGTGTCGTAGTCGGTCCAGGCCGAGCGCGGCAGGTCAAACAGGCGCTGGCGTTCCGCGAAGCTGTTGGCCGGGGTCGGGTTTGGATCGATGAAGATGTGCAGGTGGTTGAAGGCCGCGACCAGTTGCAGCTTGTCGGACATCAACAGGCCGTTGCCGAACACGTCGCCGGCCATGTCGCCCACGCCCACCACGGTGATGCTGTCTTGCTGGACATTGATGCCGCGCTCACGGAAGTGACGCTGCACGCCCACCCACGCGCCCTTGGCGGTGATGCCCATTTTCTTGTGGTCGTAACCGGCAGAACCACCGGAGGCGAACGCATCACCCAGCCAGAAGCCGTAGTCGATGGCGATGCCGTTGGCGATGTCGGAGAAGGTCGCAGTGCCCTTGTCCGCCGCCACCACCAGGTACGGGTCATCGTTGTCGTGGCGCACCACGTTCAACGGTGGCACCAGGGCGCCGTCTTTCAGGTTGTCGGTGATGTCCAACAGGCCGGAAATGAAGATGCGGTAGCAGGCGATACCCTCGGCCGCGATCTCGTCCCGGCTGCCGCCCAGTGGCAGGCGACGCGGCAGGAAGCCGCCCTTGGCGCCGACTGGCACGATGACCGAGTTCTTCACCTGCTGGGCTTTTACCAGGCCCAGCACTTCGGTACGGAAGTCTTCTTCACGGTCGGACCAGCGCAGGCCGCCGCGAGCGACGTTGCCAAAGCGCAGGTGCACGCCTTCAACCCGTGGCGAGTAGACGAAGATTTCAAACTTCGGCACCGGCTTGGGCAATTCAGGAATCGCGTGTGGGTTGAACTTGAAGCTGAAGTAGGACTTGTTCTGACCGTTGGCATCCGCCTGGTAGAAGTTGGTCCGCAGGGTGGCCTTGATCAGGTCCAGGTAGCGACGCAGGATGCGGTCTTCGTTGAGCACCTGAACGTCGTCCAGGGCCGTGAGGATCGCTTGCTCCAGGCGTTGCTGCTTGTCTTCCAGGTCGTCGCTGGTGAGCTTGCGCGCCAGGTAGAAGCGGGTCTTGAACAACCGGGTCAACTCGCGGGCGATGTCGGTGTGGTTGTTCAGGGTGCTGGCAATGTAACCCAGGTCGAAGCCCAGGCGAATCTGCTTCAGGTAACGGGCGTAGGCACGCAGCAGCGCCACGTCGCGCCATGGCAGGCCGGCGGTCAGCACCAGGCGGTTGAACGCATCGTTCTCGGCATCGCCGTGCACGATATGCACGAACGCGTCCTGCAGGGTGTCGTTCAGTTGCTGGATGTCGAGGTTCACGCCTTCGGCGGCGATGAACGCGAAATCGTGAATCCAGAACTCGCGGCCATTGGCATGACGCAGGCGGTACGGGAATTCACCCAGTACACGCAGGCCGAGGTTTTCCAGGATCGGCAGCACGTCGGACAGTGCCAGCGGAGTGTCGGCGTGATACAGCTTGCAGTGCAGCTCGCGCTGGCCGGAAACCTGACCCAGTGGCTGGTAGAAACTCATCACCAGCGGGTTGGCTTCGGTCAGGCTGAGCAGGTGCTGCATGTCGACCACGGCCGAATGCGCGGCGAAACGCTCGCGGTAGCCGGCCGGGAAGCCTTTCGGGAAGTCTGCGAGCACGTTGGTGCCATGGGCTTCGCCGAAGCTTTCCACCACCAGGCTGGAGTAGTCGTCCTGCCAGCTGCGGCAGGCCTGCACCACTTCTTTTTCCAGTTGCAGCGGGTCGATGTCCAGGCGGTTCTTCGGGTCTACCCGCAGGATCAGCTGGACGCGAGCCAGTACGGACTCAGAGAAGAAGGTCCAGAATTCGCAGTCCGAGGCTTTCAGGCGATCCATCAGCACTTGCTGGATCTTCTGGCGCACTTCGGTGGAATAGATGTCGCGCGGCACGTAGGCCAGGCAGTAGCAGAAGCGACCGTACGGGTCTTTGCGCAGGAACACGCGGATCTTGTTGCGCTCCTGGATCTGCACGATCGACATCACGGTGCTGAACAGCTCGTCCACCGGGGTCTGGAACAGATCATCCCGGGGCAGCACTTCGACCACCTGGGCCAGTTCCTTGCCCAAATGCGCCTTGGCCTGGAAGCCCGAGCGACGTTCGATTTCCGCGACCTTGCGGCGAATGTACGGGATTACCCGCACGCTTTCGCCGTACACCGAAGAGGTGTAGAGGCCCATGAAGCGGCATTCCTTGGTGACCTTGCCGTCGGCATCGATCTGGCGGATCGACACGTAGTCCGGGTAGGCCGGGCGGTGCACGCGGCTTGGGTGAGCGGCCTTGGCGAACGACAGCACGGCCGGTTCACGCAGGTAGTTCACCGCGTAGTCTTCGATGCGCAGATCGTCGGCGGTGAGGCCCGGGCGCAGCAGTTTGGTCAGACCGAGGAACGAATTGGCGTCATATTCGATATGACCGCCGTCCGCCTCGTCACGTACCACAAACTCTTCATAGCCCAGGAAGGTGAAGTGGTTGCCCACCAGCCATTCCAGGAAACTCTTGATCTCGGCTTTTTCTTCGCCGTCGATCACGTACGCGCTGGCGTCGATACCGTCCAGCAGTTCCTGGACCTTGGCCTTCATCGGCTCGAAATCGGCGACAGCGACGCGCACTTCGCCCAGTACCTGCTCAAGTTCCTTGCTCAGGACATTCAGCTCGGCGGCGTTGGCGCAGCGGTCGATTTCCAGGTACATCAGCGATTCTTGCTGAACGTCTTCGCCCTGGGTGCCTTTGGGCAGGATTTCCAGCAGCTCGCCCTTCTTGCCACGACGCACGCTGAGCACGGTGGTTTGCAGGGTATGGATGCTGTAGCCACGGCGGTTCAGCTCGGTACGCACCGAGTCCACCAAAAATGGCAGGTCGTGGTGCAGCACTTCGACCGCGGTGTGGGTCGATTGCCAGCCATGACGTTCGTAATCGGGGTTGTAGACCCGCACTTGCGGTTGGGTGTGGTCAAAGCGCTCAAGCAGGCGCCAGGCAGACAGGGTGCAACCGGCCAGGTCGGACAAGCGACGCTGGGTCAGTTCATCCAGGGAAATGATGCCGAAGAATTGTTCAGCGAACAGCGCCACTTGTGGCAGTGCCTGTTCACTGATGTGCTGCGCCAGTGCCGCTTGCAGTTGGTGCTGGAAGTCGGCTTTGCTGGCTGCGGTGAAGAACGCCATCTGTGGTACTCCGCTTGGGCTTGTTATTGATGGAAGCGTCGCGTGTTATCCCCTTGCGGGGAGACCGTCAGCTCTGTTCGCGGTCTACAGTAACGAATTCAGAGTGACAGGTGGGTGAAGCTGGACAAGACAATGAGGTCACATTCAACTTCCATAAGATGTACAGCTTGCCAGGTGACGGTACGACGGGCAGGTCAGACTCCTGGCGAGGCACATCCGTTGCGCAGCTTAACGAGTGTAGGAAGCGTGCTGCTTGCGACGCTGCGACATATTCGGTCATCGGCACGCTGCTGGCGGGTTGCGACTTGGGCAACCGGGTGTTTTCAGAGAAATCCCGAGGCGCCGAGTACCGGAAATGACTGATATTGCCCGCCAGGTCATGCCACAAGGTCTGACACACGATGCAGCACAAAATTCGCCGCAATGGCACAATTGCCCTGCTGCGCCCTCCCCCAAGACAGGATTGACCATGCCACTGCAACTGACCACCGCCCACCTGATCGTCAACCCGTGCGATGACGAGGAAGACAACATGGCCATGCTCTGCTGCCACGGCGACAAGGGCGAGATGTTCATGGTCACCCGTTATCCGGATGAGGATGAGGTGGAAATCACCTGGGATTACGAGCCGTCGACCCTGGACGGGCTGAAGATCACCCTCGGTGCCACGACATTGCTCGTGGAGATTGGCGCGGCGGACGCCGACGCACTGGGCGGCAACGATCATCTGGAAATCACCCACGGCACGGCGGAGTCGGATTTGGCCGAAGTGGAAGAAACCCTGCAGAACATTCTCAAAGGCACCGGCACCTATATCCGGGCCTGACTGCCAAAACCGCTCAATGTGGCGAGGGAGCTTGCTCCCGCTGGGCTGCGCAGCAGCCCCAATAAGGCCGCCGCATTTTTCCAGGCAGATCCCGGTTCGCTGTTTTGGGGCCGCTTCGCAGCCCAACGGGAGCAAGCTCCCTCGCCACATAGCAAGCTCCCTCACCACACAGGCCGGAGTCAGCCTGTAAAAACCTCGGACATTTCCCACAATTCCCAAAAAATACCCCCTGTGCCGTTAGTCGCCACCCCCTCTGATGCATTAAAGTAAGCCCCCCAGGCCCTGGCGTTTTTGACAACGCCCGGGCTCACCTCTCCAGGAACCGTCATCGATGGAACATCGTGAAGCGCTGCTTGCGCTGCGAACCTTTCTTTCAACGCAGATTCTCGGCCAGGAAAAACTCATCGAGCGCTTGCTCATTGCCCTGCTCGCCGATGGCCACATGCTGGTTGAAGGCGCTCCCGGCTTGGCCAAGACCAAGGCCATCAAGGAACTTGCCGAAGGGATCGAAGCACAGTTCCATCGCATCCAGTTCACCCCCGACCTGCTGCCCGCCGACATCACCGGCACCGAGATTTATCGCCCGGAAACCGGCAGCTTCGTGTTCCAGCAAGGCCCGATTTTCCACAACCTGGTGCTGGCGGACGAAATCAACCGCGCCCCGGCCAAGGTGCAGTCTGCCTTGCTCGAAGCCATGGCCGAGCGTCAGGTCAGTGTCGGACGCAGTACCTATGAGCTGTCGCCGTTGTTCCTGGTGATGGCCACGCAAAACCCGATCGAGCAGGAAGGCACCTACCCGTTGCCTGAAGCCCAGCTCGACCGCTTCCTGATGCACGTGAAAATCGGTTTCCCCGACGCCGCCGTCGAGCGCCGCATCCTGCAGCAGGCCCGTGGCGAAGCCCTCAACGGTGAAACCAAGCCCGAACGCCGGGTCAGCCAGCAGGCGATCTTCGCCGCCCGCAAGGAAATCCTTGGCCTGTATATGGCCGACGCGGTGGAGGAATACCTGGTGCAACTGGTGATGGCCACCCGCACCCCGGCCAAGTTCGACCCGGAAATGGCCGAGTGGATTGCCTACGGCGCCAGCCCCCGTGGCTCGATTGCCCTGGACCGCTGCGCCCGGGCGCACGCCTGGCTGGCCGGTCGCGATTTCGTCAGCCCGGAAGACATCCAGGCGGTGCTGTTCGACGTGCTGCGCCACCGCATCATTCTGTCGTTCGAGGCTGAAGCGGCCGGTATCGACCAGGACCGCGTGGTGCAACGCATTCTCGACGTCGTTGCCGTCGCTTGACGCCCATGAACGCTGGCGATGGAACCCGTGTCACCCTGAGCGAATTGATCGAGATGCGCCATCGCGTGCGGGAAGTGCAGCTGTTTTCCACGCCGAGCCAGCGCAGCCCGCTGATCGGCCTGCACCACTCGAAACTGCGCGGGCGCGGGGTCGACTTCGACCAGGTGCGGGTGTACCAGGCCGGCGACGATGTGCGCACCATCGACTGGCGCGTCACCGCACGCACCCAGGAACCCCATACCAAGCTGTTCCATGAAGAACGCGAACGGCCGATCTTCATCATGGTGGAGCAAAGCTGCCGGCTGTTTTTCGGCTCGGGGCAGATGTTCAAGTCGGTGCTGGCGGCCCAGGCGGCGAGCCTGATCGGCTGGGCCGCGCTCGGCCATAACGACCGGGTTGGCGGCCTGGTGTTCGGCGACAGCGAGCACTACGAAATCAAACCCCGTCGCAGCAAGCAGAGCCTGCTGCAACTGCTCAACCGCCTGGTGCGGGTCAACCAGAGCCTCAACACCGAACGTCGCCCCGAAGCCGACGCCCTCGGCATGGCCTTGCGCCGGGCCCGGGAAGTACTGCGCCCGGGCAGCCTGGTGATTGTGATCTGCGACGAACGCGCCCTGACCGAAGGCGCCGAGCAACAGCTGAGCCTGTTGTCGCGCCACTGCGACCTGCTGCTGTTGCCGGTCTCCGACCCGCTGGACCACGCCCTGCCCGCCGCCGGGCTGCTGCGTTTCGCCGAACGCGGTGCTCAACTGGAACTGGACACCCTGAACTTTGATCTGCGCCAGGCCTACAAGGCCCAGGCCGAAGCCCGCAGCGCGCGCTGGGAATTGCTCGCGCAAAAGCTGCGGGTGCTGTTGATGCCCTTGAGCACCCAGGGTGAAATGGTCGAGCAACTGCGCGAATACCTGAACCCGCAACGCCCGGTTAAAAAGCAATGAGCGGCCTCGACCAACTGCAACCCTTGATCGCCCCACCGGTGATCGGCTTTTGGCCGCCGGCGCCGGGCTGGTGGCTGTTGCTGCTGATCATCCCGCTGGCGGGCTGGGGCCTGTGGTGGCTGCGCCGCTTCCTGCCGGCCAAGCGCCCGCTGGCGCGCGCCGAGCAACCCCTGGACCCGCTGCGCATCGCTGCCCTCGCCGAGCTGGCGCTGATGCCCAAACCCTACGACGGCGCGCCCGCCGGTGCCTGGCTGCAACAACTCAACGGTCTGCTCAAACGCCTGTGCCGCAACGACTACCCCTACAGCCAGAGCCACACCCTCAACGGCCGCAAGTGGCTGGCGTTCCTCGACAACCGTTGCCCCGCCGCCGGCCTGACCCGCTGGATGGTGCTGGTAGAAGGCGCCTACAAGCCCGAATGCAAACTCGACGACAAGGCCATCGCCGGCCTGACCCAGGCCGTCGACACCTGGATTCGCAAACATGTTTGAGTTCGCCTGGCCGTGGATCTTTGCCCTGTTGCCCTTGCCGTGGTTGCTGCGGCTCATCTTGCCGGTGGCCGACAGCGGCGAGCCGGCGCTGAAAGTCAGCTTCCTCAGCGACCTCGAAGGCCTGGCCCGACGCCGTGCGCGGGTCAACCTGCCGGGCTGGCGCCAGCAAGCGCCGTTCGTATTCCTGTGGCTATTGCTGTTGACCGCATCCGCCCGCCCGGAATGGCTCGGCGAACCGCTGCCGATTGCCGCCAGTGGCCGCGATTTGCTGGTGGCGGTGGACGTCTCCGGCTCGATGGACTTCCCCGATATGCAGTGGCAGGAAGAAGACGTCAGCCGCCTGAGCCTGGTCAAGCACCTGCTGGGGGATTTCCTCGAAGGCCGCGAAGGCGACCGTGTAGGATTGATCCTGTTCGGCAGCCAGGCTTATCTGCAAGCGCCGCTGACCTTCGACCGGCGCACCGTGCGTACCTGGCTCGATGAAGCAAAAATCGGCATTGCCGGCAAAAACACCGCGATCGGCGACGCCATCGGCCTGGCCCTCAAGCGCCTACGCCAGCGTCCGGCCCAAAGCCGGGTGCTGATCCTGGTCACCGACGGCGCCAACAATGCCGGCGAAATCGACCCGCTGACCGCCGCCCGCCTGGCCGCCGAGGAAGGCGTGAAAATCTACCCGATCGGCATCGGCGCCGACCCGGAACAAACCGGCTCCCTGGGCATCCTCGGCGTCAACCCGAGCCTGGACCTCGACGAGCCGGCCCTCAAGGCCATCGCCGAGGCCACCGGGGGCCGCTACTTCCGCGCCCGCGACGGTAACGAACTGCTGAAGATCAAGGAAACCCTCGACCAGCTCGAACCCGTGGCCCAGCAACCAACCCAGGCCCGCCCCGCCCAGGCGCTGTACAGCGCGCCGCTGGCGTTGGCGCTGATCCTCAGCATGCTGCTGGTGATCCAGGAGCGCTGGCCGGATAACGCCCTGCAACGCCTGTTCAACAAACTCTCGAGCAAGGGCCGTTTCCTGCAACCCAATACTGAATGGCGCGAACGCCTCAAACGCCTGCGTTTGCGGAGGCGTCGATGATCGCCCTGTGGCCCCACTGGTTCCGCCCCTGGTGGCTATTGCTGCTGCCGCTGCTCGGCTGGTTGCTGTGGCAGTTGTGGCACCGCCAGAAACGCGCCGGGCGCTGGCAGATGATCCTGCCACCAGCCTTCCATGCCGCGCTGCTCAGCGGCGGCAGTGGCCGGGAAAGCAAATCGCCGTGGGTGGTGCTTGGGATTGCCTGGCTGCTGGCCGTGCTGGCGTTGCTTGGTCCGAGCTGGGAGCGCGTCGAACAGTCCAGCCAGAAACCCGCCGACCCGCTGGTGGTGCTGCTGGAACTGACCCCGGAAATGCTCGCCACCGACAGCCCGCCCAACCGCCTCGAACAGGCGCGGCGCAAGCTGTTCGACCTGCTCCAGGCCCGCAGCGATGCGCAGACCGCCATCGTGGTCTACGCCGGCAGCGCCCACACCCTGGTGCCGCTTTCGGACGACCTGGCCACCAGCCATAACCTGCTGGAAGCCCTGCGCCCCTCGATCATGCCCGAGCCCGGCCACCGCGCCGACCTGGCCGTGGAAAAAGCCCTGAGCCTGCTCAAGCATGGCGGCCTGGGCCAGGGTCGACTGCTGCTGATTGGCTCGTCGCTGTCCAAGCAGGAACGCCAGGGCATTCGCCTGCAGTTGCAAGGTAGCCAGGCACCGAGCCTGTCGATCCTCGGTATCGGCAGCCGCGAAGGCACGCCGGTGACCCAGGAGAGCGGTGAATTCCTCAAGGACGCCCAAGGCGCAATCCTCGTGCCGCGCCTCGACAGCCCGACCCTCAAGGCCTTCGCCAGCGAGATGGGCGGCCGCTACCGCCAGGCGCGCCTGGACGACAAGGACCTGCGCAGCCTGGGCCTGCTGGACGGCCCGCAAAGCCTGCGCAATGACGGCCAACTGCTGCACCTCGACACCTGGGCCGACCAGGGTTATTGGCTGCTCCTGCCACTGCTGCTGCTCGCCGCCTGCGCCGGGCGCCGCGGCTGGCTGTTCTGCCTGCCGTTACTGCTGTTGGGCGCGCCGCAGCCCAGCTACGCCTTCGACTTCCAGGACCTGTGGCTGCGCCCGGACCAACAGGGCCAATTGCTGCTCAAGCAAAAACGCCCGGCCGAGGCCGCCGAACATTTCGAAGACCCGCAATGGCAAGGCGTCGCACTGTACGAAGCAGGCAACTACGCCGAAGCCGGCAAGCGTTTTGCCGAAGGCAGCGACGCCTATTCCCACTACAATCGAGGCAATGCCCTGGCCAAAAGCGGCGAGCTGGAAGCGGCGATCGACGCCTACGAACAAGCCCTCGAAGCCCAGCCAGACTTGCAGCCAGCGTTGAAGAACAAAGCCCTGGTGGAAAGTCTGATGCAGCAGGAACCGGAAAAAACCGAGCCGGCCAAACCTGCGAAAAACGAGGATGACGAAACCACGCAACCCGGCCAGACTGCGCAACCGGGCGCCAGCAGCCAGACCGCCACCGGTGGCGAGCAGACGTCCCAAGGCCAGGGCCAGCCCGGCGCCACCGACACCCAAACCGGCGCCACGCCCCACGCCGGCAGCAACGAGGTACCCGGCAGCGAGTTGGGGGACGAGCAAACCACCACACCGCCCCTGCGCCCCGCCGACGGGACGCTGGAAGGCGAACAGCGCCAGGCCCTGGAACAATGGCTGCGGCAGATCCCGGACAACCCCGGTGAGCTGCTGCGACGCAAATTCTGGTACGAACAGCAACAACATCAGGACAAGACTCGATGAACCGCTGCACCGCCCTTCTTCTCACCCTCGCGTTGTGGGCCAGCCAGGCCCAGGCTGCCGGCCTGGTGGCCAGTGTCGACCGCAGCCGCATCAATTCCGGGGAGACAGTGGAGCTGACGGTGGAGTCCAACGACGTCACGCTGTTCGGCAAACCGGACCTGGCGCCCCTCGACCCGCTGTTTGAAGTCAGCGGCACCCGCCAGATCAACCAGCTCACCACCCTGGGGGGCGACAACCACGCCACCACCCGCTGGATCATCACCCTGCTGCCCAAGGAAAACGGCACCGTGGTGATTCCGCCGTTGCAGATCGGCGAACTCAAGACCCAGCCGATCACCCTGCAAGTGGTGGAAACCGTCAGCCAGAACACCGAGGCCCAACTGGCCCCGGTATTTATCGAAACCAGCCTCGACCAGGACAGCGTCTACGTCCAGGCCCAGGCGCTGCTGACCCTGCGCGTCTACCACTCGGTGTCGCTGTATGACGACAGCAGCCTCACGCCGTTGCAGGTCGCCGATACCCGCATCGAGCAACTGGGTGAGTCGCGCACCTACGAGAAAGTCATCAACGGCATTCGCCATGGCGTGATCGAAACCCGCTATGCGATCTACCCGCAGCACAGTGGCACGCTGACGATCCCGACGCAGACATTCAGCGCCACCCTGGTGGAGCCACGGCCCGCCCAGGACAACAACCCCCAAGGCTCCAAGCCCGGCAAGCTGATCCACGTCAGCTCGCCGGAGTTGTCGCTGACCGTCAAGGCCAAGCCGGCTGCCTACCCGGCGGACGCACCCTGGCTGCCGGCACGCAGCCTGACCCTCACTGAAAGCTGGAACCCCGAGCCGGACCATGTACAGGTCGGCGACTCCCTGACCCGCAGCCTGACCCTGAAAGCCGAAGGCCTGGCCGGCGCGCAACTGCCGCCACTGGCCCTGAGCGACATTCCCGGCCTGCGCCGCTACCCGGACCAGCCGGTGCTGAGCAACCAGAACAACGACCGCGGCCTGATCGGCAGCCGCGAAGACCGCGAAGCCCTGGTGCCCAACCGCGTCGGAGCACTGGAGCTGCCGGCGGTGGAAGTGGTGTGGTGGAACACCCACGAAGACCACCTGGAACGCACCAGCCTGCCGGCGCGCACCCTGCAAGTGGCGACCAACCCGAGCCTGGTGGTGGACACACCGGCCAGCCCGACCGTGATCACCGCACCGGACAACGACAGCCTGTGGATCTGGCAACTGACCAGCCTGATCCTGGCCTGCACCACCCTGCTGGGCTTCGGCTTGTGGTGGCGTGCGCGCTGGCAGCCGGCGATCCTGCGTGCCGCCCAGACCGGCCCGAGCCCGCGTACGTTGCTGGACGACCTCAAGCGCGCGAGCCAGGCCAACGACCCGCAAGCCACGCGCCAGGCACTGGATGCCTGGGCACGGCAACAGCCGGAGACCCTGGCCGACATGGCCGCACGGTTTGTGCCGCTGTCGGATGCATTGGACGGGTTGAATGGCGCGCTCTACAGCGAGACGGGGCAGTATTGGCAGGGTGAGGAATTGTGGCGGGCGGTGAAGGCGATTCCGATGGCGGAGCGCGAGCAGGACCCTGCGGGCGACAGCACCAGCTTGCCGCCGCTGTATCCCAAGTAGCCCCTCTTTTACCAACACCAGAAACCCAATGTGGGAACCGGGCTTATGTGAGAGCTGGCTTGCCTGCGATGGCATCACCGCGGTCTGGCTGACAGACCGAGGTGCCTGCATCGCGGGCAAGCCCGGCTCCCACAAAAGCCTGGCTCCCACATTTTTTGATCTGCTGCGTTTGGGTTATTTGCGCGCCGCCTCCCACGACTTGAGCAACTCGTTATAGCTGACCGTCTCACCCTGCGGCTTCTCATTGGCCAGCTTCGGCTTCGGTGCACCCGGCTGGTCAAACCAGTACTGCGCATCCCGCTCCTCGTTCATCTTCGGCCCGCAAATCGGCTGCACCTTGGAGCGTTCCAGGCGCGTCATGATCGCGTCCTGGTCTTTGGCCAAGCCATCCAGTGCCTGCTGCGGCGTCTTCTCCCCGCTGGCCGCTTCCGAAATATGGCTCCACCACAATTGCGCCAAGCGTGGATAGTCCGGCACGTTGGTACCGGTCGGGGTCCATTCCACCCGGGCCGGGCTGCGGTAGAACTCCACCAGGCCACCGAGCTTCGGCGCCAGGTCGGTCATGGCCTGGGAGTTGATGTCCGACTCACGAATCGGCGTCAGGCCCACGATGGTTTTCTTCAGCGACACGGTTTTCGAGGTCACGAACTGCGCGTACAGCCAGGCCGCGAGTTTCTGCTTCTCGGGCGTCGACTTGAGGAAGGTCCAGGAGCCCACGTCCTGATAACCCTTCTTCATGCCCTTTTCCCAATACGGCCCGACCGGCGATGGGGCCATGCGCCATTTCGGCGTGCCGTCGGCGTTCACCACCGGCAGGCCCGGCTTGGTCATGTCGGCGGTAAACGCGGTGTACCAGAAGATCTGCTGGGCGATGTTGCCCTGGGACGGCACCGGCCCGGATTCGGAGAAGGTCATGCCCGCCGCTTCCGGTGGCGCGTAGGCTTTCATCCAGTCCACGTATTTCTGCGTGGCATACACCGCCGCCGGGCCGTTGGTGTCGCCACCACGGGTCACGCTGGAGCCCACCGGGTGGCAGTCCTCCACGCGAATGCCCCACTCGTCCACCGGCAAGCCGTTGGGCAGGCCCTTGTCGCCGCCACCGGCCATGGAGAACCAGGCATCGGTGAAACGCCAGCCCAGGGACGGGTCTTTCTTGCCGTAGTCCATGTGCCCATAGACGCGCTTGCCGTCGATTTCCTTGACGTCTTCGCTGAAGAATTTGGCGATGTCTTCATAGGCTGACCAGTTCACCGGCACGCCCAGTTCATAGCCGTACTTTTCCTTGAACTTGGCCTTCAGGTCCGCCCGTTCAAACCAGTCGGCGCGGAACCAGTACAGGTTGGCAAACTGCTGGTCGGGCAACTGGTAGATCTTGCCGTCCGGCGCGGTGGTGAACGAAATACCGATGAAGTCCTTGATGTCCAGGGTCGGCGAAGTGAAGTTCTTGCCTTCGTTGGCCATCAGGTCGGTGATGGATTCTGTCTTGCCATAGCGAAAGTGCGTACCGATCAAGTCGGAATCGTTGACCCAGCCGTCATAGATATTCTTGTCGGACTGCATCTGGGTTTGCAGCTTCTCCACCACGTCGCCTTCCTGCAGCAGGTCGTGGGTCAGCTTGATCCCGGTGATTTCGCTGAAGGCCTTGGCCAGTACCTTGGACTCGTACTCGTGGGTGGTGAGGGTTTCCGACACCACGTTGATCTTCATCCCGCGAAACGGCTCCGCGGCCTTGATAAACCACTTCAGCTCTTCGAGCTGCTGGGCTTCGGTAAGGGTCGACGGCTTGAACTCACTGCCGATCCATTTTTTCGCAGCGTCTTCATAGGCATCGGCCCAGGCCGCAGCACTGAGCCCGCTGAGCGCCAGCACGGCCGCCAATGAAATGCTATGTCGCAGCTTATTGTTTTTATCGAACATAGAGACCTCCTGGTTTTGGGGTTCAAACGGGGCAACTAGCCCCAGCGCATCACAGACAACAGCCACACCAGAGACAGCGCGGACGCCACCCAGATGCTCCAGCCGGTTACGCCGATCACCAACAAATGCAGGTAGGCGCTGCCGAGAAGACCGATAAACAAGCGATCACCACGGGTGGTGCTGATCGGTAACAAGCCGCGCCGGGGGATACTCGGCGAGCGCAATTCCCAGGTTGTCATGCCCACCAGCAGCAGGCCGATCGCGGCGAAGAACAGTGCAGTCGGGGTGGTCCAGGCCATCCATTCCATCATCGACTCCTCAGACCCGGCCCAGGGCAAAGCCCTTGGCCACGTGGTTGCGAACAAACCAGATCACCAGCATGCCCGGCAGGATGGTCAGCACCCCCGCCGCCGCCAGCACGCCCCAGTCGATACCGGAGGCCGACACCGTGCGGGTCATCACCGCCGCAATCGGCTTGGCGTTCACCGACGTCAACGTGCGCGCCAACAGGAGTTCGACCCAGGAAAACATGAAGCAGAAAAACGCCGTGACGCCGATGCCCGAGCCAATCAGCGGGATGAAAATCTTCACGAAAAACTTGGGGAAGCTGTACCCGTCGATGTAGGCGGTTTCGTCGATTTCCTTGGGCACACCGGACATGAAGCCTTCGAGGATCCACACCGCCAGCGGCACGTTGAACAGGCAATGGGCCAGGGCCACCGCGATATGCGTGTCGAACAGGCCGATGGAGGAATACAGCTGGAAAAACGGCAGCAAAAACACCGCCGGCGGCGCCATGCGGTTGGTCAACAGCCAGAAGAACAGATGCTTGTCGCCGAGGAAGCGGTAGCGCGAGAACGCATAGGCGGCGGGCAGCGCCACACTCAGGGAAATCACGGTGTTGAGGCTGACGTAATACAGCGAGTTGAGGTAACCGGTGTACCAGCTCGGGTCGGTGAAAATCACCTTGTAGTTGGCGAAGGTAAAGTCCTGGGGAAACAGGGTCAGGCCGCCCAGGATTTCGGTGTTGCTCTTGAAGGACATGTTCAACAGCCAGTAGATCGGCACCAGCAGGAACAGGATGTAGACCAACAGCGGGATAACCTTGCGCTTGCTCATGTTGGCGGCCTCAGCGGTTGGCGTCGGAGTGGGTCATGGCGGTGTAGAACAGCCAGGACACCAACAGGATGATCAGGAAATACACCAGGGAAAACGCCGCCGCTGGGCCCAGGTCGAATTGGCCTACGGCCATCTGGGTCAGCGTCTGGCTGAGGAAGGTGGTGGCATTCCCCGGCCCGCCGCCGGTCAGTACAAAGGGTTCGGTGTAGATCATGAAGCTGTCCATGAAGCGCAACATCACCGCGATCAGCAGCACGCTCTTCAGCTTCGGCAGCTGGATATGCCGGAATACCGCCCAGCTGGAAGCCCGATCAATCCGCGCCGCCTGGTAGTACACATCCGGGATCGCCCGCAGCCCCGAGAAACACAGCAGCGCCACCAGGGACGTCCAGTGCCACACGTCCATCACCAGCACCGTGACCCAGGCGTCCATGGTGTTGGCCGCGTAGTTGTAGCTGATGCCCATCGCATTGAGGGATGAACCCAGCAGGCCGATGTCGGCACGGCCGAAGATCTGCCAGATGGTGCCGACGACGTTCCATGGGATCAGCAGCGGAATCGCCATCACGATCAACACCAGCGAGGACCAGCGGCCCTTGGTGGGCATGGTCAGGGCGATGGCAATCCCCAAGGGAATCTCGATCAGCAGCACACACGCCGAATAGATGAACTGGCGCAACAGCGAGTCATGCAGGCGCGGGTCCAGCAGCACCTGTTTGTACCAGTCGGCGCCGACAAAGTAGCGGCTGGACTGGTCGAAGATGTCCTGCACCGAATAGTTGACCACGGTCATCATCGGGATCACCGCACTGAAGGCCACCAGCAGAAATACCGGCAACACCAGCCACCAGGCCTTGTTGTTCTGCACCTTGTTCATGGCTGCACCTCCAGCAGGTAGTCGTCGGCATACACCATCAGCCATTGCCCCGGGAAGCTGATGGACGCCTGGCCCTCGGGCACCGGTTTGTCTTCTGCCAGGCGTACTTTCAGCGGGGCGCCGTCGAGGTTGAGGGTCATGATCTTGTAGGTGCCGAGGTCTTCCACATGAGTGACCTGTGCCTGTAGCGCGTCAGGATTGTGCTCATCCCACACATGGATAAATTCCGGGCGGATGCCGACCTGCAGCTTCTTGTAAGGCGTTTCGCCAATGCGTTGCTGCAACGCCTCGGGCAGCGCCAGATGCGTGCCGGCAAAGCGCACACCGCCCGCCTCCGCCTGCACCTCAATCAGATTCATCCCCGGGCTGCCGATGAAATAGCCGACAAAGGTATGGCTCGGCCGCTCGAACAGCTCCCGGGGCGTACCGAACTGCACGATCTGCCCGCCATACATCACCGCGATCTTGTCGGCGAAGGTCGAGGCCTCCAGTTGATCGTGGGTGACGTAGACCATGGTGATGTTGAACTGCTCGTGGATCTGCTTGAGCTTGCGCCGCAGCTTCCACTTCAGGTGCGGGTCGATCACCGTCAGCGGTTCGTCGAACAGGATCGCCGACACGTCGTCACGCACCAGCCCGCGGCCCATGGAGACTTTCTGTTTCTCATCGGCGGTGAGGTTGCGGGCTTTTTTGTCCAGCAGGTTTTGCAGGTCGAGCACCTCGGCAATTTCCTGCACCTTGCTGTGAATCTTCGCCTCGGCCATGCCCTGGTTTCGCAGGGGAAAAGCCAGGTTGTCGAACACGGTCATGGTGTCGTACACCACCGGGAACTGGAACACCTGGGCGATGTTGCGCTTTTCCGGGGTCAGCTCGTTGACCACCTTGGCGTCGAACAACACCTGGCCTTCGGATGGGCTGAGCAGGCCGGAAATAATGTTGAGCAAGGTCGACTTGCCGCACCCCGAAGGCCCGAGCAAGGCATAGGCGCCGCCCTGCTCCCAGACGTGGTTCATTTCGCGGATCGCGTAGTCCTCGGGGCCGGCCGGCTTTGCGCTGTAGCTGTGGGCCAGGTTCTGCAAATGGATCTCTGCCATCAGGCAACCCTCGCGACACGGCGGCCCGGGGCCTGGACCAGACGCCCCTGGCCATCGAACACAAACAGTTTGTGGGTGGGGATATAGACGCGGATCGGCGCGTCGACGTCGTACTCGTGCACGCCGGGTAAATGCAGCACCAGCAGGAAATGCTCGCTGCGCACATGCAGGAAGGTTTCCGAGCCGCTGATCTCGGCGACTTCCACCGTCACTGCCAGCTCCAGGTCATCGTCGTTGCTCGGCACCAGGCTGATATGGCTGGGGCGCACGCCAAAGCGGAACTCGCCTTCGCCGATGGGCCGCAGGTCGACGTTCAGCGGGAAGTGCACAAAGTTGGCAAAGCTCACCTCATTGCCGCTGATGCGTCCGGGCATCAGGTTGATCGGCGGTTCGGAAAACAGCTCGGCCGCCAGCACGGTTTGCGGCTGGTGATAGACCTCGGCGGCCTTGCCGCTCTGGATCACCCGGCCCTCGTGGAGAATGGTGGTGGTGCCGCCCAGTGCCAGGGCTTCATTGGGTTCGGTGGTGGCGTAGATGGCGATGGTATGGCGGGCCTTGAACAGCTCGCGCATTTCCTGGCGCAGTTCTTCCCGCAGTTTGTAGTCCAGGTTTACCAAGGGTTCGTCGAACAGGATCAGCTCGGCGTCCTTGACCAGCGCCCGGGCCATGGCGGTGCGCTGCTGCTGGCCGCCGGAAAGCTCCAGCGGGTGGCGCTGGAGGAATTTCTCGATGCGCAGCATTTTCGCGGTTTCGAGGACCTTGCTCTGGATCTGCTCGGCCGACACACCGGCCTGGCGCAGCGGCGAGGCGATGTTCTCGAACACGGTCATGGTGGGGTAATTGATGAACTGCTGATAGACCATCGACACGTTGCGCAGGCGTACCGGCTTATGGGTGACGTCGACGCCGTTCATCAGGATGCGCCCGCTGTCGGGCTTGTCCAGGCCGGCCATCAGGCGCATCAGGCTGGTCTTGCCAGACAGCGTACGGCCCAGCAGTACATTGAAGGAACCGGCTTCGAAACGCAGGTTGGCGTCGTCGATCCAGGTCTGGCCTTCGACGACGCGAGTGACGTGCTCCAGGGTCAATGACATGACACGACCTTTTTATTATTGGAATGGTTCTGGCTGGGAGCACAGAGCGAGTTCCGTGCCAAAAACCCAAAATCCAGGCCGGTCAACGGGTTAGGCAAAACGGCCGTTCACCTCTGAACAGAAATGAACAGGCCGGCCTGAACAACTGAACACGTGGCGGGTTGACAATGAACAGTTCTGAACAACACTTTGTGTCGGAGCGAGCTTGCTCGCGAAGAACTTCAGGACGCCGCGTTCATTCTGGATGGGCGCGTTATCGTTGACGTTCTTCGCGAGCAAGCTCGCTCCTACATAGGTAGAGATAGAACCCAGAACAACAATAAAACAAGGGTCACCGCCATGAGCACACCGCTGGCGCACGATGCCATCATCCAGGACTCCTGGCGCCGCTGCCGGGCCTATGGCCTGGATCACCAGAGCACCCCGAGCTTCGACCAACTGCCCGCAGACGGTGTCAGCCAGTTGCTGGAGAGCCAGCATTCCCTCGTGCAAACCACCCACCAGGAAGTACTGCCCTACTACGAAAACATCCTCAGCAACTCCAACTGCCTGATCATGCTCGCCGACAACCAGGGCCAGGTGCTGACCTCGTGGGGTACCCAGCGCTTTATCGAACCCAAGCTGGCCCGTGGCTTCAGCGCCGGCGCCAGCTGGATGGAGCGTTCCAGCGGCACCAACGCCATCGGCACGGCCCTGGCCTGTGCCCAGGCGGTGCATATCGAACACGACGAACACTTCCTCAAGGCCAACCGTTTCATGACCGGCTCGGCGGCGCCGATCTTCGATGCCCAGCGGGAAATCATCGCAGTGCTGGATGTGTCCAGCGACAGCTACCTGCCGCCCTCCCACACCCTCGGCATGGTCAAGATGATGAGCCAGACCGTGGAGAACCGGCTGATCCTCAACCTGTTTCGCGGTGAGCATTTCCAGCTGACGTTCAACACCGGGTTGAACAACCTTGATAGCCAGTGGGCCGGGTTGCTGATCTTCGATGAAAGCGGCCAGGTGCTGTCAGCCAACCGCCGTGCGGACAATCTGCTGGGCATCAGCCTGTCGCGGGTGCTGATCGATAGCCTGTTCAAGGTCTCGCTGCTGGAACTGCTCAACCAGCCCGAAGGCCTGCCCTTTTCACTGCAAGCCGCCGGGCGCAACCGTTTCCAATGCCTGTTGAAACGCCCGAAACAGGCACCGGTGCAGGCTCGCGTATTTGTGGAAAGCAAGAAACCCAGCGCACCCGCCTCCACAGCCATCAGTCTCAAGACCCTGCACTTTGGCGACGCCCGGGTGGAAAAGGCCGTACGCCAGGCCGAACGCTTGCTGGAAAAGGACATCCCGCTGCTGATCCACGGCGAAACCGGGGTGGGCAAGGAAGTGTTCGTCAAAGCCCTGCACCAGGCCAGCTCCCGCAGCCAACAGGCGTTTATCGCGGTCAACTGCGCAGCGATCCCCGCCGAACTGGTGGAGTCTGAACTGTTCGGCTACGAAAAAGGTGCGTTCACCGGCGCGAACCAGAAAGGCAGCATCGGGCTGATCCGCAAGGCGGACAAAGGCACGCTGTTTCTCGACGAGATCGGTGATATGCCGCTGCCGACCCAGGCCCGGCTGCTGCGAGTGTTGCAGGAACGCTGCGTACAGCCCGTCGGCAGCAGCGAGTTGTTCCCGGTGGACTTGCGGATCATCTCCGCCACCAACCGCTCGCTGCGAGAACAGGTGCAGCTCGGGCGTTTTCGTGAAGACCTGTATTACCGCATCGGCGGCCTGACCCTGGAATTGCCGCCGCTACGGGAGCGCACGGATAAACAGGCGTTGTTCAAGCAGTTGTGGCAACAGCATCGGGAGCCGACGCAGTGGGCCGGGTTGAGTAACGAGGTGCTGGCGCTGTTTGAGCAGCATCCGTGGCCGGGGAATCTGCGCCAGGTGAGCAGTGTGTTGCAGGTCGCGTTGGCGATGGCGGAAGAGCAGCCGATCCGGGCGGAGCATTTGCCGGATGATTTTTTTGTGGATTTGAATGGGGTGGTGCCGGAGCCAGCCGGTGAACGGCTGGATGACAGCATGGACCTGGCCCAGCGGCTGAAGGCGGCGGGCGGTAATATCTCGCACTTGGCGAGGGAGCTGGGGGTTAGCCGTAATACGCTGTACAAGCGCCTTAAGCAAAACGGGGATTCTGGTCAGGGACACGGTTAAACCTGTGGGAGCTGGCTTGCCTGCGATGGCGGAGTGTCAGTCAACATCTCTGTCACTGATCCACCGCTATCGCAGGCAAGCCAGCTCCTACATTGGAACTGCGTCGGGTTTGAGATATGGGCTCAGTTCAGGATCGGCGTTGCCCCCATTGGCACTTTGCGACCCGGCGCCGCCATCTCGAACAGCTGCTCAACCCGGGCACTTTCTTGCGCGCTCGGCTTGATCGCCAATGCACACACCACAAAAATCCCCGCATTGACCACCAACCCGACAATCCCGCTGGTCAACGAGCCCAGCCCGGGAATGTCATCCGGGTACATCGTCGTCAGCACAATCGCCACCACAATCCCGGCCAGCATCCCGGCAATCGCGCCTTGCTTGTTGCCACGACGGCTGAAGATCCCGAAGAACAGCGGCACCGCCAACTGGATGATCCCCTGGTAGGAAATCTGCGCCAGCAACTGCAGCCGCGCATAGTCAAAGGTCAGGTACGCCAGCACCGAGGCGGCGACGATAAACACCACCATTCCGGACTTGGCCAGCAGCGTCAGTTGCCGGTCGGTACGGGGGGTGTTCCAGGTGGCCAGGTCATTGGCGAACTGCGTTCCGCAGACCTGCACGCAACCGTCCACGTGGCCGATGCTCGCCGCCAGCACGATGACGATCGCCAGTGCCAGCATCCACGGCCCGCCGATGTCGAACAGCGACAGGAACCAGCCTTGTTGCGGGTGCGCGATGACGTTCGGGTCCTGGCTGATGGCTGCGGCAAACAGCATCAGGATGCCGTAGAAACCACCCACCAACAGGATCGTATACAGCGTGCCTTTCTTCACCGCCTTGACCCCGCTGGCGGTGTAGATACGCTGGAAACTCATGGGCCAACACATCGAACCGATCACCCCGGTGAAGATCAGGCTGAACATGTACAACGGGCCATAACCGGTGCCGCTGGCGCCGGGAATCAGCAACATCTTGGCCGGCAGGTGCGACAGGTTGGAGAACGACGCCTGGTCGCCGAACAGCAGGAACACACACAGCGCCGCGCACAGCACGTAGGCAATCAGGCCCTGGAACATGTCGGTCATGATCAGCCCGCGCATGCCCATGCTCACGGTCCAGTACTGGCGCACCAGCACCACCACCACGCCGGCGATCAGGCAGGTGGTGACGCCCCAGCGGCCGAAACTGGCGAACTGGAACAGCATCGCCAAGGCCTGGATGCCCATCACCACCCACGGGAATACCGAGATGATGCCGATGATCGAGGCCACCCGCTTGACCACCGGGCTGTTGAAGCGCATGCCGAGCAGGTCTGGCTGGGTGCGCAGGTTGAAGCGCTGGCCCCAGGTCCAGGCGCGGCGCGCCATCAGGTACATCGCGGTGACGCCGAGGGTGGCGTAGACCATGCCGTAGAAGCCCAGGGCGCCGCCGATGGTCAGGGCGAAAAACGCGGTAAAGGTCGAGCCCGGCCACCAGGAGTTGGTGTAACACATGGCGATGTACCACGGCCCATAGGAACGCCCGCCTACGGCGTAATCGGAAAAGCTCGTGCTCTCGCGGTTGGTGGCGTAGAGCACGGCGATCATCCCGGCCAGGAACAGGCCGATCACGCCAAAGGTGATAAAGAGGTTGGCATCGCTGGTGGTGCTGATCATTGCGCATCCCCCTCTTCGGGTATTTCGCCGGCTTTCAGCTCGGCGACGTACAGCGCCCACAGGCCCAGGCCTGCAAGGACGGCAATGGCGATCCAGTAGAAGATCGGCAACGGAATGCCCAGTACCAACGCGGTACTGCCGCTCACGCTCAAATAGAACGGCGGGAATAAAGCGAGCATCAGCAACAGGAAAAAGTACACGCCGAAGATTTGGCTTTTCAGGCGTCCGGGTGGTGCGGTATCGGATTTCATGAGTCGGGTGCTCCTTGAATTTCTGGATCGGTTTGTTATGTGATCAAACAAAAAATCAAGCAGTGAAACGTCAGCGCAAACCAGCGCCAAAGGCGGAACCTGAGGTGTCGTCGTTATTGTTATGGCGCAGGCTCAAGCCTGTCTTAGCCAGGTTTCCCATTGCGAATCGTTGATGATGCTGCGGGCGCGCATGTGCTTCCAGGTGCCGTATTTGTAGAAGTCGAAATCCAGCTGCGACACCGCGTGCTGCACCATCGCCCAGGTCGACCATTTGATGTCCGCCAGGGCCTTGTGCAACTTGATGCGCGCCAGGTTCTGCGGGGTGACCTGGCCGAAGTAGTCTTCGATCAGGGCCAGCTCCATGTCGTCGGTAAAAAACATCTCGCCGAACCACAGCGCCAGTTCGTAATGCCGGTCGTTGTTGGAGGCGTATTCGAAGTCCACCAGGCGAATCTGCCGACGGTCGTTGAGCATGAAGTTACCCGCCAGGGTGTCGTTCATGCACGGCGCCAGGTCGATGCCGGAGGCTTGCAGCACGCCCCGCGCGCGATCGCATTGGCGGCGCAGCCAGGCGTCGTCGGCGGGTTTGCAGCCGTTGAGTTGCTCCACCTGGCGCTGGTGCTCGGCGATCATGTCGAACACGGTTTTGGTCTGCACCAGTGGCGGCTGGTCGTTGAAGGCCTTGAGGGCGTGCAGTGCGTTGTGGCGCACGTCGCGGTCGAGGAAGTCGTGGTTGGACGAGGCGCGCCAGCCTTCCATGAATTCGAAGACTTCCACGCCGAATTCCTCAAGGAAGGCAAACACCGGCGCGCCGTAGCCGGTTTGCGCCGCCTTGAGGCTGGCGTCGTGGGCGGTGCGGCGGTCGATAAACATCTCGGTGCCCACACCGGGCACCTTGAAGAAATACGCCGTATCGATGCCGGCCACTTCCACCCGCCAGTTGGTGTTGGAAATCCCGCCGCTGACCGGCTCATAGCGAATTCCGCTGCCGCCCCAACTGGCGACCCCGCGCACCGCCGCTTCCAGCTGACACTCTTGTGGCGTACACGCCTCACCTAACGCTTTCATGCCTGCCCCTCCTGTACCTGACGTAGCCAACTTTCAAACCGTGGGTCTTGCAGACTCTGGCGGCAGCGCAACAGCGTCCACTGCCCCACCTTGGAGAACTCCAGCGGCCGCACCGAGGTGGCGCCGACCCACAGGCCCCAGAGGGTCCAGTACCAATCGTTGATCAGGGCATAGAGGCGGCAACGGGCGTAGTCGCTTTCGCGGCATTGGCCGGCCCAGGCAGTGATGCCTTCACGCCAGTCGCTTTCGAAGACATACAGCTCGTTAAGGCTGATGGCCACGTCGTACCAGGGGTCACCGCAGCCGCCGTAGTCGAAGTCGATCAGTTGCAAGGCGCCCTCCGGGCCAATCATCACGTTGCTGGCCACGCCGTCGCCGTGCAGCGGCACCGACGCGCTGGCGTTCAGTTGCAGGGAAGTCCAGGCCAGGTCTATGCAGGTACTGATCCAGGCGTGGTCGAGGGGCAAGGCCACGCTGTAGCGCACGCACAACTCGCGCAGGTGCTGAATGTCTTGCAGCGGCGAGCGGTTGAAACCCGGGGAAGTGCCGGTGTGCAGTTGTTTCTTCAGGGCCCAGAGCGCCTGCAGGCGCTGGGGCTGCATCAATTCGTCGAGGCGGGCCCAGCGCCATTCACTGGCGGGCAACGCATCCAGCAGCAACACACCGGCGGCTGCATCCACCAGACGCACGCCCGGCGTCACGTCGCAATCGGCCGCCAGTTGTGTGGCGCGGGCGGTGCGTTCGATGTCGATCAGCGCGCGCATGTCGTCATGCAAGACCTTGGCGTAACACTGGCCCCACGGCGCGGTGACGGTATAACCGGCCCACTCGGTGGCCAGCCGTACCGGCGAGGCAATCCCGGCGGTGCCCTCTTCGACCACCACATGGGCGGACAAACCGGCCGCCTCCAGGGCGCCCAGCAGCCGTGACTTAGCTTGCAAACGACTCGACATGGCAGACCTCAGCGGTAGGCGTTGGGGGTGGAACAGGCGCGGTGCAGCAACGCAGTCAGCATGTGCAAACCGTTACGCATGTCCTGCTCGCTGGTGAACTCCGCTTCGTTATGGGACACGCCATTGCTGCTCGGAATAAACAGCAGGCACACCGGGTAATGCCGGCTCAGGCTGATGGCGTCGTGGCCTGAAACGGTGACGCTGTTGCCGATGGGCAAACCCAGTTGCTGGCCGACGCTGTAGGCCAACTCGGCAAAACCGTGGTGCAGATGAGTCGGCTCACGCAAGGCGCGGCTTTCGATGGTGTAGTCCGTCGCCGTGGCGGTGGCTGTGGCCTTGAGCGTGGCGTCCAGGCGCACGCCGGCGGCGGCCAGCAACTCGGTGTCTGGCGAACGGTACTCGACGTGCAGTGTCACGCTGGAGGGCACCACGTTCGGAGAGTTGGGGTAGATCTCCAGGCGCCCCACCGAGCTGTGCAGTTGCGTGCCGTGCAGGTCGGCCTCGGCCCGCACCGCGATGATCCCATGGGCGGCGGCCAGCAAGGCGTCCTTGCGCGCAGCCATGGGTGTGGGGCCGGTGTGGTTCTGTTCGCCGATAAACCGAATCCGTTGCTTGAGGGCGGCCCAAGTGTCGCGAACCACGCCGATGGCCAGGCCGTCGCGCTCAAGGCCGTCGCCTTGTTCAACGTGGATCTCCACATAACCGGCCACGTCCAGCTCGACCCGGCCCTCTCCCAAATAACCAATCTGTTGCAGCGCATGCTTGAGGCTGATGCCGTCGCCATCGCGGCACGCCCAGGCGTCTTGTAGGGCCAGGTCGCCGGTGAACACGCTGCTGCCGATCAGGCTGGGCTGGAAGCGTGCGCCCTCCTCGTTGGTCCAGTTCACCACCGCCAGGTTGCACGCCGGTACTTCGCCGCGTTCGCGCAATTGGCGGGCCAGGCTCGCCACCGCGACCGCGCCGGCCAGCACGCCATAGACACCATCGAAACGCCCGGCGCTGGGCTGGCTGTCCAGGTGTGAGCCACACAGCACGTAGGGCGCGTCTGGATTGAAGGTAATCAAGCCGAACATATTACCCACTGCATCCACCCGCACTTCAAAGCCACGCTCGGTCAGCCAGGCGGCGAACAGGTCGCGTACGGCGCCGTCCTCGGCCGACGCTGCCAGGCGGTGCAGCCCACCGGCCTTGGTCGCTCC
This sequence comes from Pseudomonas yamanorum, assembly GCF_013386765.1. Classification (GTDB taxonomy): domain Bacteria; phylum Pseudomonadota; class Gammaproteobacteria; order Pseudomonadales; family Pseudomonadaceae; genus Aquipseudomonas; species Aquipseudomonas yamanorum_A. Next base: position 4,830 of record NZ_JACARE010000056.1, on the reverse strand, counting down.
GATAGCTGAAGAGTCGCGAAACAGCGCCTCGAAGGTTTCAAGGTCCTGTTCACTGGGCGCCAGTAACTCAGGGGTAAAGGATGTCGACATGGGCTTGCTCCAGGCGGGTCGCAAAATCGTCGGACGGCGCACGATTGGTGACCAGGGTCGTGATGGCGCTAAATGGCAGCGTATTGATGAACGTGCGGTGGCCGAACTTGGCGTCGTCGGCCAGGATTACGCTGCGCAGGCTGTGTTTGGTCAGTTCCCGGCGCAGCAGCGCCTCGGGTTCCTGGTAGTCCATGAACCCCAGTTCCAGGTCGACGGCGCCGATGCCCATGAAGGCAATGTCGTAGTGGAACTGTCGGACGAATTCCAGGGTGTGGGCGCCAATCAGCGCGTTGTCGTTACGGCGTACATCGCCGGGCACCACCAGCACCTGGTTGGCGCTTTGTTCGGTGATCAGGCGGGCGATGTCCAGGGAGTTGGTGATGATGCGCAACTGGCTGAACCCGATCAGTTGCTGGGCCAGGGCCAGGGTCGAGGTGCCGGTGTCGAGAAACAGCACCATGCCTTCGCTCACCAGCTTCGCCGCACACACCGCGATGCGCGTCTTGGCCTGGGGCTTGATGCGGCTGCGCACTTGCAGCGGTTGCTCTTCGTTGAGCCGCGGCAGGATCGCGCCACCGTGGATGCGCCGCAGCTTGCCGGCTTCTTCCAGGTACTTGAAGTCGCGGCGGATGGTTTCTTCGGAGACGAACAGCGTCTGCGCCAGGTCCGACGCCTTGACGCGCTGGTGTTGGGTGAGCAGGAGCATGATTTCGTCGAGACGTGGCTGGTTGAGCATAAAAGAGGTATTCCAGGGCAGGTTCAGGCGGCCGGTATTGCGCGGCCCACGGCGAGACGCGGCACACGCCGGTCCAGCAGGGAGCATAGAGCGTAATACGGCCATGGACAGGGTCACGGGTACCTCTCACTCATCGGGGTGTGAAAGGGCAGGACAACACAAAGCGTTTATCACGGGCGGGCTTCTATCGAGCCCACTCCGGGTGCAATCAATCAGGGATTCAGCAGCGGGGGAAGGTGCTGATCCCAGGGTGCGATAGCTTCCACGGCTGCGCAGAATTGCAGCACCTGGGCGTCGGCAAACCGCGGGCCGATCACCTGCAAGCCAATCGGCAAACCGCTCGGGCTGAAGCCACAGGGCAGGCTGGCGGCGGGGTTGCCGGTGATATTGAACGGGTAGGTAAACGGCGTCCAGCGCGCCCACGGCACTGCACCCTCCTCGCCTGGCCAACCTTGCGGGGCCACGCGATCGGCGGCGAACGGCAGGATCGGCATCGTCGGCATCAACAGCACGTCGTAGTCGTTAAACAAGGCGTGTACCTGATTGGCGAACAGTGCGCGTTGCTGCACGGCCTTGAGGTAAGCCGCCAGATCGTAGTCGGCGGAACGCTTGATCAGCGCGGCGAAGCCGGGGTCCAGTTGGTCGAGGCGATCGGCCAGGGATTTACCGTAGGCAATCCCGCGCCCGCCGACCCACAGGGTTTCGAAGGTGGAGAGCGGGTCTTGCCAGTCCAGGGTCAGGGTGGTGACAGTGACCGGCAGCTCATCTGCGAGGTAATGCACCGCCGCTTCGACGGTGGCGGCGATGACCGGGTCCACGGGTGTATCGAACAAGGTCGGGCAGTACGCCACGCGCAAAGGGCCCAGCGGCTGGTCGCAGCGCGCCAGGTAGGACTCGGTGGGCGCGGGCAAGGCCTGGTGGTCCAGCGGGTCGGGGCCGGAGAGGATATCGAAGAGCAACGCGCTGTCGCGCACGGTGCGCGTGATCGGCCCGGCGTGGCTGAGCATTTCGGTGGCGGACCAGGGCCAGGTAGGGATTCGCCCAAGGGAGCCTTTAAGGGCGAATGCACCGCAGAAGGCGCCCGGAATACGCACCGAACCGCCGCCGTCGGAGCCCAGCGTGGCCGGGACCATCCGCGCCGCCACGGCGATGGCCGAGCCGGAGCTGGAACCGCCGCTGGTGAGTTGCGGGTTCCACGGGTTGCGACCGTTGCCGAAGACGCGGGAGGTACTGGCGCCGGTCCAGCCGAATTCGGTGGTGGCGGTCTTGCCAAGGATGATCGCACCGGCGTCTTTGAGACGGCGGATGATCGGGGCGTCTTGTGTGGGGACGTTATCCAGCCCAGTGAGCGAGCCACGGGTGGTGCGCAGGTTGGCGGTGGAGAACAGGTCTTTGATGCCGAAGGGGATGCCGTGGAGCGGGCCTTTTATCTGCCCGGCCTCGGCGGCCGCCGTCATGGCATGGGCCTGCTCAAGTGCGGATTCGGTGTAGACGTCGCCAAACGCGTTCAGTGTGGGATTGTGGGTTTTGATGGATTCGAGGCTTTGCTCCACCAGTTGCACGGGAGTGAGTGAGCCTTGGCGAATGCGTTCGGCTGCCTGCAGGACGCTGGGCATATCGGTGAGTGAGGTATCAGTCTTCATTGAGCATCCTGGGACATCTGCGAAATGGTCCAGCGGGTACGTCAATAGACGCCAAGGGAATGGCGGCTGTCAAGTTGGATTTGTTGTGTATGTGGGTTTTGTGGGTTTTATTTTTGTCGGAGATTTGGCTTACGAAAATGGGCCGGTTTAGCCGGGAATTTGGCGAAACGTCCTATCAGTAGCAGTGGATAGCTCTGACTTCTTTCTCTCACAAACCTCTGCAAAGTCCCTCGCCTGATCACACAGCGCGAGGGAACGCCGATGTCTTTTTCGATTACTGCTCTGCCCAGTGGGGCTGCCTCTTGATTCCCGCCATTGGCTTTTTCGTCGTGGCGGCGATGGACCCGAAGACGCGCGACGTCAATGCGGTTCTCAATGACTTCAAACACTGCCTGAACACCTACGACGCATGGGCCGAGAGCTTCTGGAGTTTTTCGGCACTGGATGTCGAGCAAGTGTTCAAGGTGGGGGATGAGGTTTCACTGGTCGCGCCCATCACCCGCGCTCTGTATCCCAGCAGCACCGTCGCGACCTGCAAGGCCAACTCACCGTTGACCCTGGTGCACATGTTCCAGAGCACACGGTTCGTACCCATCGGCAACACGCCGGTGATGCTCCAGGAAATCGCGCAAGACGGCGGCCCGCTCGGCGACCCCCTCCATAAAACCATCGGCCCCAGCGGCATTCTCGAAGTCACCGAGTGCACCGTCGACCGGCAGTACCGGGTCAGCTTTTATCCCAACGTTTCCAAGGACCACGTCAAGGCGCTGTATGCCTCCTATCAGTCCGAGATCAGCTCGCTGGAAGGTCGCCTGCGTGGCGAGTGGACGAGCACGTTCAAGCCGATATGGGAGAGCTATTCCAAGGCCGGTTATGTCGATCGGTACACCTCGCTGCAAATGGCCTATGCGCAAGGGTTTGGCAACGTGCTTTACGGTCTCTGGGACGGTATTGCGCAACTGTACCAATGGTTGGCTGACATCAAGCCCAACAGCGAAAAGCTGCTGCAGTACCTCTCCCAGGCCGAGCTTGCGGCGCTGCTGAAGCTCAGTAACGAGGCGATTGCCAAAGGGTTGTTGATCCTCAGCGATGAGCCGCTGCTGTTTATCTACCTGTC